>NZ_CP159832.1:830000-2443227 GCF_047730155.1 Candidatus Njordibacter sp. Uisw_002 | reverse complement strand
TGAGACATTTTTAACTAGCGCCAAATTAAACTAACATTGCTAAAGCCGCACACATGACTTTAATTGATATAACTATAATTAGCATTTTATCACCAAGTACCTAAAGTTATCCACAGGCGGGACTCGATAAGATGACATTAAGGTATAAGTTTAAGTCTAATTAATAATAATTAACCTTTTTTCGTAATTTAATGACTTATAGTGTGATTCTGGCTTGCTATTAGATTCACCCTCCCATATAATTTCGCCCCTAGATTTTCAAAGCCAAACTTTTGGCCATTAACTAATTTTGCGAGACCGATCATGAAAAGAACGTTTCAACCTAGCGTCCTAAAGCGCAAGCGCACTCACGGTTTCCGTGCACGCATGTCAACTCCTGGCGGCCGTGCCGTAATCAATGCTCGTCGTGCTAAAGGCCGTAAGGTCCTAAGCGCGTAAGCACCTGTTGCACGTATAGCGTATGACACAATTCGACTTTTCCCGGCAACGACGCCTGTTGAATGCCGGGGATTATCGAAGGGTCTTTGATCAAGCTGACTTTAAAGTTTCGGACCAGCACCTACTGATTTTAGCCCGCACTAGTTTACACGACCAGTCCCGCCTGGGATTAGTTATTGCAAAAAAAGGTATAAAACTCGCTGTTCACCGCAATCGCATTAAGCGCGTAGTGCGAGATAGTTTTAGAACTTTGTGCACACAAAAAAACGAGTTTCCCCTGCCCTTAGATATAGTTATTTTATCAAGAAAGGGTTTGGGAGAGCTAGATAATGACACTGTGCATCGCTTGATCAGCAAGCAATGGGCAAGATTACGTAAAAAAACTGCTCAAACTGGTTAAATTTAGCACACTTATCCTACCTGCCCATTGCCAACAGATGCACAGGCTCTATAATCTAACCCCCTTACAATACAACTAACGACGATTTGCTTCTATGGATTTTCAACGCATTATTTTAATTGCGGGTGTCGCCATCATTTCTTACTTGATGGTACTGCAGTGGAACCAAGATTACGGTACCCAAGCTATTGCCCCGCAGCAAGTCACTAGTGTTTCCGCCTATGATGTGGATACCATAATTACTGACTTTGCTGTAGCAACGCAACCCGGCAACAACTCAGACATTGTAGTAGCTCAAGCTGAAAACGCTGCTGCAGGATCACTTATTGAAGTCTCAACAGATACCCTTAAGGTGGTTATTGACACTCAAGGTGGTGACATTATTCAAGCTTCATTGGTTGACTATCTAGCAGAAATGGAGCATTCAGATGTACCATTTACGTTGCTAGAGCAAAACCAGCAGCGCACCTATGTTGCACAAAGCGGCCTAATTGGTGTTAACGGCACAGATCTTAGATCCCGTCCAATATTTAACGCCACACAACCTACCTATCAGTTGCAAGAAGGTCAGCAAAGTTTAGAAGTGATACTTAGTTTGACCGATGATACTGGTGCTTTGATCAATAAAATCTACACCTTTTCTCGTGGTAGTCACTTAGTAAACCTAACTTATGCTGTGGATAACCGTGGCACACAACCTTGGTCCGCTAATTTGTTTGGCCAGCTTAAACGCGATCGTTCTGCTGACCCCACCGCTGCAGGCGGCATGGGCATGTCAGCTTATTTAGGAGCCGCTTTTTCTTTTCCAGACGAGAAGTATTATCGTTATGATTTTGACGACATGGATGATGAAAACTTAAAGCGTACTGAACTAGGTGGTTGGGTGGGCATGCTACAACACTACTTTGTTACTGCATGGGTTCCTAACCCTCAGCTTAGAAATAGTTATAGCACCCGTGTTAACAATAACAACTATATTGCTGGCTTTGTTAGCCCAGCACTAGAGTTAAGGGCTGGCGAGTCAGGTACAACATCAGCAGACTTCTACGCTGGGCCTAAAATCCAAGCAGACCTTGAAGCAATTTCTGAAAACCTTGACCTAGTTGTTGATTACGGCTGGTTATGGTGGATTTCACAACCTTTATTCTGGTTGTTAAATACCATGTATGGCTTTGTGGGCAACTGGGGTGTAGCCATTATGCTAACCACCTTATGTGTTAAAGCATTCTTCTTCTATCCATCTGCTATTTCTTATCGCTCAATGGCAAAAATGAGAGCTCTAGCTCCCGAAATTGCCAAGTTGAAAGAAAAATTTGGCGATGATCGTGCCAAGATGTCTCAAGGAATGATGGAGCTGTATAAGCGTGAAAAAGCCAACCCTTTAAGTGGTTGTTTCCCTATTATCATCCAAATGCCCGTGTTTATAGGTTTATACTGGATGTTAATGGAGACAGTTGAGCTGCGACATGCACCATTTATGCTTTGGATTCATGACTTATCAGTCCAAGATCCGTATTTTGTGTTGCCACTCCTGATGGGTGCGACTATGTTCGTCCAACAGACGCTGAACCCAACACCTCCAGACCCAATGCAAGCCAAGATAATGAAGATGTTGCCTATTGTATTTACCGTCTTCTTCCTTTGGTTCCCTGCTGCTCTTGTGTTGTACTGGGTAACTAACAACATCTTGTCAATCACTCAACAGTATGTGATTACCAAACGTATTGAAAAGACCATGGCAGAGCGAAAAAGTTAACCTTACGCCCTAAACATGTTACAAAGGCCTCCCAGTGAGGCCTTTTTTGTATTAATTACGTCTTATTTTGTGCCATAGGAGCCTTAAAATACCGTGCAAACAGATCTAGATACCATTTGCGCTCAAACCACCCCACCCGGTCGTGGTGGTGTAGGCATTATCCGTCTATCTGGCCCTAAAGCCCTCGCTTATGGGCAAAAGCTTAGCCGCAATAAGGGCCTCCTTAGGCATGCCCACTATGGCCCATTTTTGGATGTACAAGGTGAGCAGATTGATGCGGGAATAAGCTTGTGCTTTAAAGGCCCTGACTCTTTTACTGGTGAAGATGTCTTTGAATTTCAAGGCCATGGTGGCCAAGTAGTGATGGATGTACTCCAACGAGAGCTAACTACGCTAGGGGCTCGTATAGCTAAACCTGGCGAATTCTCTGAGCGCGCCTTCCTAAATGATAAAATGGATCTAGCTCAAGCAGAGTCTATTGCAGACTTGATTGACGCCAGCTCAGAACAAGCCGCAAGAAACGCGTTACGCTCTTTACAGGGGGTGTTTTCAAATCGCATAAAAGAGTTGGTTGAAAGCCTCATATATTTGCGACTATACGTAGAAGCGGCGATCGACTTTCCAGAAGAAGAGATTGATTTTTTAGCCGACGGTAAGGTTGGCGGCCTATTAGATGATGCGCGCTTAGCCCTAAATCATTTACTACAACAGGCACATCAAGGCAGCCTATTACAAGAAGGAATGCAAGTAGTTATTGCAGGGGCACCTAATGCTGGTAAATCTAGCTTACTTAATGCCTTAGCCGGACAAGATCGCGCCATTGTTACAGATATTGCAGGTACAACACGGGATGTGTTGAAAGAGTCTATTAATATAGATGGTTTACCACTGCATATTATAGATACTGCTGGTTTGCGGGAAAGCCCAGATACCGTAGAGAGAATAGGCATTGAGCGCGCGGTTGAGGCCATTGTTCAAGCCGATCAAGTGTTGTTACTGCAAGATGCCAAGGACAATACATCTGCACTAAAGCATTGGCAAGACTTAATGGGCTCCCAACCCATGCCAAGCCACCTCACCTTAGTACGTAACAAAATAGACCTCTCAAGCACTCAACCCCAGTTCACGAACATAGATGGCGTAGACTGTATTTATATAAGCGCAAAACATGGACAAGGTTTAGACTTACTCAAAAATCAACTCAAACACGCTGTTGGCTATCAAGCCACCTTAGAGGGTGGGTTTAGCGCACGTAGACGTCACTTAGATGCACTAAAGCGGTGTGAAGCACTGCTTCAAGATGGAGCGGCACAACTAGCCTATACCCAAGCTGGTGAGCTTTTGGCAGAAGACCTACGCTTAGCTCAAGAGTGTTTGAATGAAATCACTGGCACCTTTACCAGCGATGATTTATTAGGCCGAATTTTCGGATCATTTTGTATCGGGAAATAACCCATTATGTCCAACGAACACCACATTTTATGTATCGAGGATGAGGTTGATATCCAAGAGATTATTGCTTATAACCTTCAAAAGGCAGGCTACTCTGTCTCTGTAGCAGAGGATGGTCTCAAGGGCTTGGAGCTAGCAAAAGCTAAGCTTCCCGACTTAATATTACTTGATGTAATGCTACCCAACCTAACTGGCCTACAAGTTTGTAAAAGGCTTAAGGCAGACTCAAAGACCCAATCTATCCCCATTATTATGTTGTCAGCTAAAAGTGAAGAAAGCGACATTATTGGTGGCCTAAGCCTAGGTGCTGATGATTACATGACCAAACCATTTAGCCAAGCTGAGTTATTAGCCAGAATTAAAGTCGCGTTGCGCCGAAAAACCAGCACAAACATACTTTCAATAGGATCTTTATCTCTAGATCTTAACGCCCACCACTGCACACTCCATGGCGAAAAACTAAAACTTACAACGACAGAATTTAAGCTATTAAACACACTGATGGCAAAACCTGGGCGAGCCTTTTCGCGAGAACAACTCATCTTATCTGCCTTAGGTGATCAGTCTGAAGTGGTAGATCGTAATGTTGACGTGCATATACGTGGTGTGCGCAAACAACTTGGTAAAGCGGCTTGTGCAATAGAAACAGTTCGTGGAGTGGGCTATCGTTGTAACCCAGACTACGCTGAAACGCTAACTAGCGAAGTAGAATAACATGCGCCATTCACCTATATTCATAAGACTTTACGCTGGTTTTGCAATAGTCATATTGTTTAGTATTTTGATTGTTGGATTAATGGTTCAGCGCCAAATAGAACAAGCAAGCTTAAGAGACATCCGTAACAACCTATCAAGCCAAGGCTTTATACTGCAACAATCCTTCGCCAACATTGGCCGCCAAAGCCAGCAGCAAATACAACATACGATTGAAGAAATTGGTCATCGCATTGATACAAGGATCACATTACTAGCAACAGATGGCGTAGTAATCGCAGATTCAGAATTCAATCCTAAAGATATGGATAACCATCGGTCTCGGCCAGAAATTATTGCCGCAACTGAATCTGAAGTGGGTTATTCTAAGCGCTATAGTAAAACCTTAAAAAAGCCCATGTTATATGTAGCAATACCAGCGATGGCCAATAATTCAAATGTTGGTTTCATACGCACAGCCCTGTCTACCCAACGCATAGATGAAGAAATTAACTACCTACGACGAGTCATCATTACAGCAGCAAGCCTTACTGGCATCATTGCTTTATTTATAGGTTATTGGTTGGCCATGAGCTTTGCTAGGCCGTTAAGGCAGATGACTGTAATTGCCAATAACTATGCCCACGGGCGTTATCAGCTACGTATTCCTAGTCATAGATCAGATGAGATAGGCGATTTAGCTCGCTCGCTTAATCAAATGGCCGATATATCTGCCCAACGATTTGATATTATAAAAACTGAGCGAGACCAGCTATCCACCATACTTAAAAGCATGAATGAAGGGGTTATTACCGTTACTAGTGAAGGCCTTATCACCCATGTTAATGCTGCTGCGTGTCGTATGTTACGTACCAGTGGTGAGCGCTGTTTAGGCCAAGCTCTAAAAAAGGTTGACACTTCTAAAAACCTGCATGAAACCTTTATCCAGTGCCAACAAAAGCAAACAAGTGTGCAGCGTGTCATTCAACTTGATGGTTATACCTTTGCACGCCACTACCGCTTACATGCTACTTTATTAAAAGAGTCCAACCAAGCGGACGCCATTTTGGTATTACAAGACATTACTGACGTTAAACGCATTGATAACATGCGTGCCGATTTTGTAGCTAATGCATCCCATGAATTAAAGACACCTATTACAGCCATTCGAGGGTTTGCGGAAACATTAATAGAAGATGAGGCCATAGATCACTCTATGAGGCAGCGTTTCATTCGCAAAATTCATGGCCAATCGATCCGCTTATCTGACTTAGTGTCAGACTTGTTAGCTCTTTCAAGATTGGAAAACAATGATCAGGCATTTAACACTCAGGTAGACTTTCAACAAGTAGTGCAAAGAGTATGTGCCAATTTACAAGCCGTGGCTCAGTCTCAACAAGTGGATTTACAATTTAAATCAAACAATGATTCGATGGTATTGTTAGGTGACGACAAAGCGTTAGGGCAAATGGCCACCAACCTCATTGATAACGCCATCAAGTACACTGCAAAAGATGGCACCGTTAAGGTGACAATTGATATTCATCAAGGTGAGGCTATCCTTTGTGTAGTAGATGACGGCTTAGGAATTGATAAAGCAGATCAAGAGCGCATATTTGAGCGTTTTTATAGAGTTGATAAGGCACGTTCAAAATCACTTGGCGGCACCGGTCTTGGCCTTGCTATAGTGAAACATATCGTCCAAAGCCATAAGGGCCACTTAAGACTGGACAGTATAATAACAAAAGGATCCACTTTCACAGTCACCTTGCCTCTTTACAAACAAGTTAAGTAATTTTAAATTAAACCACAATCTTTATATAACCTTAACAATATATAACTATAATGCCATATCGCAATAGTCATATTTATTACTTGTAGAGGCAGTTTAGATGGCAAATTCCATACTTAGTTTGTTTGGCCATTCACCCATAAAACCATTACAAAACCACATGCAGACTGTTTTGCAGTGTGTTGAATTACTTGTTCCTTTCTTCCAAGCTATCGCTAAAGAAGACTGGGAAAAAGTTGAATCAACTTACAACCTGATTGCAGATTTTGAAGGCAAAGCCGACAATCAAAAACAAGATATACGTTTGCATCTGCCAAAAAGCTTGTTTATGCCGATCAACCGCTCAGACCTTATCCAGCTATTAAGTAAGCAAGATAAGATTTGTAACACGGCAAAAGACATCGCCGGCATTATGCTAGGGCGTAAACAAGTAGTTCCAAAGAAAATAGCCACAGACATGACTGCCTATGTAAAGTCTGCTGTTGCTGTTGCTGTTGAAGCTAAGGTGGTTATAGATGAGTTGGATGAGCTAATTGGTTCTGGCTTTGGTGGACGAGAAATAGATCGCATTAACCGCTGCATTACAAAACTTGAAAAAGCAGAAGATAAAAACGACAAGCGTCAAATATCCCTTCGCGCTAAATTGCATGAAATCGAAACAGATTTACCCCCTGTTGATGCCATGTTTATGTATAAAACCATCGAAGCAATTGGACATCTGGCTGACCGAGCACAAAGTGCTGGCGAACAGATTCAAGTTATCGTTGCGCGATAGTTACCAACAAAAAACACACAAACCAATACCACACAAAACATAGGTTCAAAAAATACTATGGACGTTTTAAGCGAATACGGTCAGATTTTACTTATTTTAGCCATTATCTTTGGTTTATTTATGGCCTGGGGTGTAGGTGCCAATGATGTGGCTAACGCCATGGGTACTTCTGTAGGCTCAGGTGCTATCACATTAAAGCAAGCAATTATTATTGCAATGATTTTTGAATTTGCAGGGGCTTACTTAGCAGGTGGTGAAGTCACTGCCACCATTCGTAAAGGCATCATCGATCCCCTTACTTTACAGGGTACACCAGAATACCTAGTGTATGGCATGCTGTCTGCCCTGCTGGCTGCTGGTACCTGGTTATTGTTTGCTTCTATTTTGGGTTGGCCTGTATCAACAACCCATTCAATTGTGGGTGCTATTGTAGGTTTTGCAGCGGTTGCTATTTCAGTTGATGCGGTTAATTGGGGCAAAGTAGGTACTATTGCAGCTAGTTGGGTTGTTTCGCCCGTGCTGGCCGGAGTTGTATCCTATATGTTGTTTAAAAGTGTTCAACGCTTAATACTTGATACTGAAAAACCTTTTGAAAATGCCAAACGTTATGTGCCTGTGTACATGTTTATGGTTGGCTTTATGATCACCATGGTGACGTTAATAAAAGGTTTAAAGCATGTATTCAAAGACATTGGTTTTACTTTAAACTATTTTGAAATGTCTTTGATAGCGGCTGTTGCTGGCATAATAGTTGCCATTATTGGTGGCGTTATGCTCACCCGTGTAAAGCGTGTAGATGCTATTGAAGAAGAAGACCGCTTTGCTAATGTAGAAAAAGTATTTGCTGTACTGATGGTATTTACTGCTTGCGCTATGGCCTTTGCACACGGATCTAACGATGTAGCTAACGCTGTAGGTCCGATGGCCGCTGCAATAGCAACCATCAAATCTGGTGCTGTTGCAGCTAAATCCACTATGCCTGCTTGGATCCTTTTGGTGGGCGGTTTAGGCATCGTCGTTGGTCTTGTTACTTACGGCTATAAAGTAATGGCAACCATAGGGACAAAGATCACTGAACTAACACCTAGCAGAGGCTTTGCAGCTACCCTGGGAGCCTCCGCAACAGTTGTGCTTGCATCTGGTATTGGTTTGCCTATTTCTACCACACATACGTTGGTTGGTGCTGTATTGGGTGTGGGTTTAGCGCGTGGTTTAGCTGCAATTAACTTGCGTATAGTGGCTACTATTTTCACCTCGTGGGTAATCACTTTGCCTGCCGGAGCGATATTGTCGATTATATTCTTTTACATATTCAAAGCGGTTTTCTCTTAGGCTTTAATGAATACAAGTTATAATTAAAAGCCCACGGTGCTTAAAATACCGTGGGCTTTTTTGTGTCTGCTGTTTCCATATTCACCTTAAGTACCTACTATAAGCTTATTTAGTACGCTCTGAATGACCACACTTGGTGGCTAAAAACCTCTTAAAACATCATAAAATCACTCGAAAGGTGTTTTTTCTAAAAAAAAATTAAAATAGTTATACACAGCTTAAACCAAAGTTATACTTTCTTGAATCAATTTAATAACTCAAATAGGTTGCCTGACACCCCAATAAATTACGGTTTTCATGAAGTTATCCACACTATCCACAAAGATATTAACAATATTTTAAAAAAAATAGGAAATAAGGATAATAATTATATTTTCCACCCTAAACCCTGTGTGTAAGCTGCAATTCTAAACCCAAGTAATCTGTGTATAACTGTTGGCTGTGCATAAGTGGGCAAGTTACCCACAGCTCATTATCAGCATTTATTACCTCTAATCACGCTAAAATAACAGCTTTATCATTGCTCTAAGGTATTGTTTTTAATGTTTTTTTTAAACTTATACATAAAAAGATGCCTGCTTAATAATAACAACAATAACAATATAATATATATATACTTTTAAATAAAAAATAATTAAATACTACTTAAATAAAAGCCAATTTCTAGCGATTTATTAAACCCATTAAAAAAGATATACTAGATCACTAATACTCGCCGAGAGTAATACTAAATTTGTTAAGGAAATTTTGTGAATTACCCCTCACGTTTT
Organism: Candidatus Njordibacter sp. Uisw_002; assembly: GCF_047730155.1. Taxonomy (NCBI): domain Bacteria; kingdom Pseudomonadati; phylum Pseudomonadota; class Gammaproteobacteria; order Pseudomonadales; family Candidatus Njordibacteraceae; genus Candidatus Njordibacter; species Candidatus Njordibacter sp. Uisw_002. Next base: position 2,433,819 of record NZ_CP159832.1, on the reverse strand, counting down.
GATGTCATTGTAATTGGTGGTGGCCATGCTGGTACTGAAGCAGCATTAGCTAGCGCACGTTTGGGTGCCCAGACTTTGCTTTTAACACACAACATGGACACCTTGGGTCAAATGTCATGCAATCCGGCTATCGGTGGTATTGGTAAAAGCCATTTAGTCCGTGAGATAGACGCTCTTGATGGAGCCATGGCTAAAGCAACAGACTCTGCCGGTATTCAGTTTCGTGTATTAAACTCACGCAAGGGTCCAGCAGTGAGAGCTACAAGAGCTCAGGCTGACAGAAGCTTGTATCGCAGTGCCATTCGCCAGACTCTTGAACAGCAAAAAAATCTATATATTTTTCAACAGTCTGTTGATGATTTAATCATCGAGCAAGACCAAGTGATTGGCACAAAAACCAATATGGGGCTAAGTTTTTTTGCTCAACAAGTTGTAATGACCACGGGCACTTTTCTAGGTGGTATTATTCATATCGGTATGCAACAAAGCCAAGGCGGTAGAGCTGGAGATCCTCCTGCGAACGCGTTGGCACAAAGGCTTAGAGAAAGGCCATTTCGTATTGAACGGTTAAAAACGGGAACGCCCCCTAGAATCGACAAACGCACTGTAAATTTCAATGTAATGCAAACACAACCAGGTGATACACCACGACCTGTAATGTCGATGTTAGGTAAGTTATCTGACCATCCAGAACAAGTGCCTTGCCATATCACCCATACTAATAAAAAAACCCACGACATGATCCGTGATAGTCTTCACAGGTCACCCTTGTATGCAGGCGTGATTGAAGGCGTAGGTCCACGTTATTGTCCATCGATTGAAGATAAAATAATGCGTTTTGCAGACAAAGATAGTCATCAGATCTTTGTTGAGCCAGAAGGTCTAAATAGCATAGAGCTTTATCCAAATGGCATTTCAACCAGTCTTCCGTTTGACGTTCAGTTAAATTTTGTAAGATCTATAGTCGGTTTTGAAAATGCGCACATCATAAGGCCAGGTTATGCCATAGAGTATGACTACTTTAACCCACAAGATCTTAAGCCTACTCTTGAAACCAAATTGATAAATGGCCTGTATTTTGCGGGGCAAATTAACGGCACAACAGGCTATGAAGAAGCTGGGGCACAAGGTTTGTTAGCCGGTGCAAATGCGGCACTAAAGGCATTAGAAAAAGATGAGTTTACCACTGGCCGTGATGAGGCATATTTAGGTGTGATGGTGGATGATTTGGTTACTAATGGCACTCAAGAACCTTATAGAATGTTTACCAGTCGTGCAGAATATCGCTTATTACTTCGAGAAGATAATGCTGACCAACGCCTAACACAGATAGGTTATAACCTAGGGCTGGTTGGCGAAGAACGTTGGCGCGCTTTCAATGAGAAGTGTGAATCCATTGACCAACGTAAGAAGCTAATGAGAGAAACTAAGGTTACACTTCATAATGATTTAGGTAAGCAGTTAGAGTCTTTATTAGATAAATCTCTAAGTAAGGATACTAACCTTTTAGATATTCTTAAACGTCCAGAGTTAACTTATGAAAAACTACATGATCTAGCTCAACTTCCTGCTGTAGATCCTAATGTTGGTGAACAAATAGAAATTGATGTTAAATATGCCGGTTATATTGATAGACAAAAAGAAGATGTAGAACGTCTCAAAAGAAGTGAGTCAATACAAATACCAAATAATTTTAACTACCAAGGTATCCCTGGTCTATCTAACGAAGCAACGGCAAAGCTAGAACAGATACGCCCCAACAACCTAGGCATGGCTAGCAGAATTCAGGGCGTTACGCCTGCATCGCTTTCACTACTGTTGATATACCTCAAAAAACACAAGATCAAATCTAAAGTAGATTTGGCAGTATAATCATGAACTTAAACCATACTATAGTTGAACCTAATGCAACACATGAGCAGTGGCGAAGCCTGATTAGCAAGGGTAGCAAAAATCTTTTGATAGATTTGACACCATTACAACTTGATATCCTTGTAAGTTATATTGAGCAGCTTGTTAAGTGGAATAAAGCCTATAACTTAACTGCTATTCGCGATCCATTGGATATGATTAAGCTTCATGTATTAGATAGTTTAGCTATCATCAGGCACTTATCTACGTTAAATGGGCAACGTTTTATCGACGTTGGCACAGGTGCTGGACTTCCAGGCATGATTTTAGCCATTATTTGGCCACAAAAAGTCATTCATTTGCTTGATACAAATGGCAAAAAAACACGTTTCTTAACCCAGTTTAAGCATCTTCATCAACTTAGAAACGTTGAAGTATTAAACCAACGTTGTGAAGCATATATACCCAATCAAACTTATGATGTTGTTTTGTCACGGGCCTTTGCATCAATTACAGATATGTTAAATGGTTGCCGACATCTAGTAGGGGATGATGGGCTATTTGTCGCTATGAAAGGCACTTATCCACAACAAGAATTAGATGCTATGCCAGCAAACTATAGCCTGCTAAACTGTGAAATCTTGCAGGTGCCAGGGGTTAAAGCTCAGCGCCACCTGTTAACGATCAAGAAAACAATTAACATAGGTCACCTGTGAGCAGAGTCATTGCCATAACCAATCAAAAAGGCGGAGTAGGAAAAACAACAACCTGCGTTAATCTAGCTGCTTCTTTAGTTGCCACTAAGCGACGTGTGTTAGTTATAGACCTAGATCCCCAAGGCAATACCACTATGGGTAGTGGTATTGAAAAAAACTCCTTAACTTATTCTGTGCTAGATGTATTGACCCAAAAAGTAGACATCAAAAAAGTTGTGCACCAAAACACCCCCGCAGGTTATGACTTGCTGCCAGCAAATGGCGATCTAACCGCCGCAGAAGTTGAATTGATTCAAGTGCAACAAAAAGAAGCACGACTGCGCATAGCACTGAGTAAATTAGAACAACCCTATGACTTCATACTCATCGATTGTCCACCATCTTTGAGTATGTTAACAGTTAACGCATTGGCTTGTGCCGATAGTGTTTTAGTGCCAATGCAGTGCGAGTATTATGCATTAGAGGGCATAAGTGCGTTACTTAATACGGTAAAGTTAATTAAAAACAGCCTTAATCCAAATTTAGTTATTGAAGGTATATTACGTACCATGTACGACCCGCGTAATAGCCTAACTAATGATGTATCTCATCAGCTAATCAATCACTTTGGTGACTTGGTTTATCGCACTGTAATCCCTCGCAATGTGCGACTAGCAGAAGCACCAAGTCATGGTTTGCCAGCTCTAATGTACGATAAGCACTCCAGAGGTGCCGTCGCTTATTTAGCACTAGCTAGTGAATTCATTCGTCAACAAGAAAAAAAATAGAGTTGAATTATGGTTAAAAAACGTGGTCTCAATCGTGGTTTGCAGGCCTTACTTCAAGGAGCAGGAAGCCTTGATGTAGACTTGACCCAAACACAAACTGATAGCAAAGATGGCTTACAAGATATTCCTATAGAGTGGATGCAGCGCGGTGCTTATCAACCAAGACGTGATATTGACCCTGATGCTCTTGAAGAGCTGGCTGCTTCTATACGTGTACATGGCATAATGCAGCCCATTGTTGTCCGAAGTGTGGGTATTGATCGATATGAAATCATTGCTGGCGAGCGTCGCTGGCGTGCTGCACAGTTAGCGCAGCTTGATAGTGTGCCAGCACTTATTAAGGAAGTGCCTGATGAAGCCGCCATTGCAATGGCACTAATAGAAAATATCCAGCGTGAAGACCTAAATGCAATTGAAGAGGCATTTGCCTTACAACGGTTACAAAGTGAGTTTGAATTAACCCAGCAAGAAGTTGCACATGCAGTGGGTAAATCACGCAGCGCAATTGCCAATCTATTACGCCTACTGCAGTTAAGTGAGCCCGTGCGATTAATGCTTGAACGTGGAGATTTGGAAATGGGCCACGCACGCTCATTGTTGACCTTAGAAGGCGAGCTACAACTGCAATTAGCTCGTGAAGTGGTGGCTAAAGGCCTATCCGTTCGTCAAACCGAAGAGTTGGTTCGTAAAGCACAACAAACACCACATATTATAGATAAAAAGCAGGTTAATCCTGATACTAAAAGCCTACAAAACCGCTTATCTGAGTCTTTAGGGGCTGAAGTTAGTGTACTCCAATCAGCTAAAGGTAAGGGTAAACTCACCATTGCGTATGATACTTTAGACCAACTAGACGGTATCATTGCTAGGCTTGAGCACAGATAATATGGGCTTATAAGGTTAATGCGCTAAAATACGCGCACAACTTTAAAGCGATAATTTCTTGAGGTTTACGCACAAACTCACTATAATCACGCTCGCTGTAATCTTAGTTGCAGCAAGTAACGTAATTTAGACCAACAACTAACGAGTTTTGTAAGCAATATGGCGCTCAATAAAGCCCCCCTTTGGCTACAAAAAACATTAACCTATCAGTGCCTTATAGTGGCGTTGATTGGAGTGGGTTTATCTATAAATAATGGCATTACGGGAATGTCCGTAATTATTGGTGGTGCTATTTACAGCCTGCCTGCATATTGGGCACTTAGGCGAGAGTTTGCACGTGGTAATAAACTTAATTCTAACTCCCAAATAGCAGATGCAAAGCTAACTTTGGCGCAAATGTATGGCAATGAAGTGCTCAAAATAACCTTGACGGTAGTCTTGTTTAGTTTGGCCTTTCGTTTAGTTGAACCACTAAACCCATTAGCCTTACTTTTAGCTTTTACAGGCTCCCATGTATTAGTAGCATTGCTACCAGTATTTATAGATAAACAAACTTCTACGAAATAAAAAGTGAGATAAAGCATGGCAAGTGGCATGACGTCCTCTGAGTATATAGCTCACCATCTGACTAACTTAACCTATGGCAAGCATCCTGTGAATGGCTGGAGCTTTGCAGAAAGTGGCCAACAAGTCGCAGAAATGGGCTTTATGTCTATTAATGTTGACTCCATGGTTTGGTCTGTTGGTCTTGGTGCATTTTTCATCTGGTTATTTAGCCGCGTGGGCAGAACAGCCACGACCGGCGTACCTTCAGGTGTTCAAAACTTTATTGAAATGATCATTGAGTTTGTCGATGACAATGTAAAGAGCATGTTCCACCACAAAAGTGCTGTTATAGCGCCGATGGCTTTGACGATATTTGTCTGGGTGTTTTTGATGAACTTAATGGATTTGGTCCCTGTGGACTGGATTCCTCATCTTGCCGGCATGATGGGCATTCATTTTATGAAGATCGTGCCATCTACAGACCTTAACGTAACAATGGGAATTTCATTCTCAGTGTTCTTTCTTATTGTTTTCTACTCAATTAAAGCAAAAGGTATCGGCGGCTTTATGGCCGAGCTAAGCTTGCAGCCGCTAGGCAAGTGGGCTCTACCTTTCAACCTACTATTAGAGCTGGTTGGTTTAATTGCAAAACCTATTTCATTAGCGCTGCGTTTGTTCGGTAACATGTACGCAGGCGAAATGATCTTTATTCTGATTGCACTACTACCCTTCTGGGCCCAGTGGGTGTTATCGGTGCCGTGGGCTTTGTTCCACATCCTAATCATCACATTGCAGGCATTCATCTTTATGGTGCTGACCATTGTGTATTTGGCGATGGCTCACGACCATCATTAATCATTACCTTTTTACTTTTAACTACTAATCTCACTTAAACTGGAGAAACACAATGGAATTGGAAATTGCACAGATTGCTGCTAGCGCATCACTGTATTTTGCTGGCGCATTCATCTTAGGTATGTCTGCTCTTGCGGCTGCTGTTGGTATTGGCGTATTGGGCGGAAAGTTCTTGGAAGGCGCTGCGCGTCAGCCAGAATTGATCCCACTACTTCGTACACAGTTCTTCATCATTATGGGTCTAACTGACGCCGTGCCTATGATCGGCGTGGGTATCAGCCTTTACATCATGTTTGCGGTTGCCTAAAGGTCATCTTTAACCAACCCATTCAGATGGAGGTCTTGCCATGAATATGAACATGACAATTTTGGGCCAGATTATTTCTTTTGCCATCTTCGTGTACTTGTGCATGAAGTTTGTTTGGCCACCGCTTACAGCGGCCTTGGCCGAGCGTCAAAAGATGATCGCAGAAGGTTTAGATGCAGCCGATAAGGCCGCACGTGAACTTGCTGATGCCCAGCAGTCTGTAGAAACAGCACTGCAACAAAGCAAAGCGCAAGCAGCTACTATTATAGAGCAAGCTAATAAACGCGCTAGCCAGATCGTTGATGAAGCCAAAGAGACCGCTCAAGCCGAAGCCACCCGTATTAAAGTGGCAGCGACTGCTGATGTTGAACAGGAAATGAATAGTGCTAAAGAAGCGCTACGTGCTCAAGTTGCAACACTTGTTGTGGCCGGTGCGGAAAAAATCCTGGGTGCATCTATCGATGTAAACAACCATAAAGAGCTTGTCGATAAGTTGGCAGCCGAACTGTAAGAAAAGAGAGGTTAACGATGGCTGAATCCATTACTGTTGCCCGTCCTTACACCAAGGCCGCTTTCGAAACGGCATTGGCCCAGGGCGACTTGGGTAGCTGGTCGGAATTTTTGAACATGGCTGCAGCAGTTGTTGCAGACCCAAGTTTGGCCCAAGTTCTGGATAATCCAGCACTGACGGCAACAAAAAAAGCCCAGCTAGTGACTGACGTTGTAAACGGCAATCACCCTGTATCTCAACAGGCTCAGAACTTTCTGAACCTGTTGGCCGAAAACAAGCGTTTGTCATTGCTACCTGAAGTTTCTAATTTATATGAAACTTTAAAGGCAAATCAAGAGCAGTCGATAGACGTGTCTATCGTAAGTGCCTTTGATTTGGGCAATGAGCAACAAGACAAACTGACTCAAGCATTGAACGCGATGTTGTCACGCGAAATTAACATTACTAGTACTACCGATGCATCTTTGCTTGGTGGTGTGATCGTCTACGCTGGCGACCTAGTTATTGATGGTTCCGTTAAGGGCAAACTAAGCAAATTGGCTGAGGCCATGAATGCCTGAGTGTGAGGAATAAAGCATGCAACAACTGAATCCTTCAGAGATCAGTGAGATCATTAAGAAGCGCATTGAGCAACTTGATGTATCATCTGAAGCCCAGAATGAGGGCACAATTGTTAGTGTAGCTGATGGTATCGTATTGATCCACGGCTTAGCTGACGCAATGTACGGGGAAATGATTGAATTCCCTGGTGGTATTTACGGCATGGCCATGAACTTGGAGCGCGACTCTGTTGGCGCTGTAGTTCTTGGTGATTACGAAGAGTTGGTCGAAGGCCAAACTGCTCGTTGTACTGGTCGTATCCTAGAAGTTCCTGTAGGTCCTGCATTATTGGGACGTGTAGTAGACGCTCTAGGTAACCCTATCGATGGTAAAGGCCCGATCGATTGTGATCTAACCGATGCTGTTGAAAAAGTAGCCCCAGGTGTAATTGAACGTAAATCTGTAGACCAGCCCGTTCAAACAGGACTTAAGGCGATTGACGCCATGGTTCCTGTAGGCCGTGGCCAACGCGAACTAATCATCGGTGACCGTCAGACTGGTAAGTCTGCTATCGCTATCGATGCCATCATCAACCAAAAAGACACTGGCGTTAAATGCGTCTATGTGGCTATTGGTCAAAAACAGTCTACTATTGCTAACGTAGTACGTAAGCTAGAAGAACACGGCGCAATGGCTCATACCATTGTTGTAAACGCAGGCGCAGCTGACTCAGCAGCGTTGCAGTTCTTATCGCCATACGCTGGTTGTACTATGGGTGAATACTTCCGTGACCGTGGTGAAGACGCACTGATCGTATTTGATGACCTGACTAAGCAAGCTTGGGCTTATCGTCAAATCTCTTTGTTACTTCGTCGTCCTCCAGGTCGTGAAGCTTATCCAGGTGATGTATTCTATTTGCACTCTCGCCTACTTGAGCGTGCATCTCGTGTAAACGCAGAATATGTAGAAGCATTTACCAACGGTGAAGTAAAAGGTAAGACCGGTTCTTTAACTGCGTTACCTATTATCGAAACCCAAGGTGGTGACGTATCGGCTTTTGTACCGACTAACGTAATTTCTATTACCGATGGACAGATTTTCTTAGAAACTGACTTGTTCAACGCCGGTGTGCGCCCAGCCATTAACGCTGGTTTGTCTGTATCGCGTGTAGGTGGTGCAGCACAAACTAAGATCATCAAGAAGTTAGGTGGTGGTATTCGTTTGGCATTGGCTCAGTATCGTGAATTGGCAGCATTTTCTCAGTTTGCTTCTGACTTGGATGACGCAACACGCGCCCAGTTAGAGCATGGTCAAAGTGTGACCGAGCTGATGAAACAGCACCAGTATTCACCTATGAGCGTTGCTGATATGGCAATCAGTCTATTTGCAGCTAACGAAGGCTTCCTTAATGACGTAGCCCTTCCTAAGGTTGGCAACTTCGAAGCCGCTCTAATTTCTTATATGAACAGCGAACATAGTGACGTGATGAACCAGGTGAATGAATCTGGTGACTTTAACGGCGACATCGCTGCTAACTTTAAGTCTGCATTAGAGCAGTTTAAGGCAACTCAAACCTGGTAGTAGCTAGCGGCCTCAAGTTTTCTTGGGGCGGCGCTATGACCTAGTTAGTTACTTAATAGATAGGTAAGCATATGGCAGTCGGAAAAGAAATAAAGACCCAGATTGCAAGTATCAAGGGTACGCAAAAAATCACTAGCGCCATGGAAATGGTAGCGGCGAGTAAAATGCGTAAAGCACAAGATCGTATGAACCAGAGCCGTCCTTACGCAGATAAAATGCGTGAAGTCATCGCTCACCTTGCACGGTCTAACCCTGAATACAAGCATCTGTATCTGCAGCAGCGAGAGCTAAAGCGGGTGGGTTACATTGTAGTTTCTTCCGATCGTGGTCTGTGTGGTGGTTTAAACATCAATGTGTTTAAGAAAACCGTACAGAGCATGGCTGAACATGATAAAAATGGCATTCAGATCGATATCTGTGCTATTGGTTCAAAATCAGCAACCTTCTTTAACAATTATGGCGGCAACGTCGTATCAAGCAAGTCCCAGCTGGGTGAAAAGGCAGAAATTGCTGAACTCATCGGTGCTGTGAAAATCATGCTTGATAGTTATGATGAAGGACGGTTGGACGCTGTGTACGTGGTATACAATAATTTTGTAAATACCATGACCCAACAACCCAACGTAGTACAAGTTTTGCCATTGCAGGCAGACCCGAATGATGACGGCATGAGCCAACATTGGGACTACTTATATGAGCCAGATGCCCGTGAATTACTCACAGGCCTTTTGACCCGTTATGTAGAATCTTTAGTGTATCAAGCTGTGGTAGAGAATAACGCTTGTGAGCAGGCCGCGCGGATGATCGCTATGAAAAGCGCCACCGATAACGCGGGTGATCTGATTGATGACCTTCAGATGATTTACAACAAGGCTCGCCAATCTGCGATTACTCAGGAAATTTCTGAGATCGTGAGTGGCGCAGCAGCCGTTTAACCTGAGCTATAAGCAGTAGTTTTCGATAGAGGATAAAATTATGAGTAGCGGACGTATCGTACAGATTATCGGCGCAGTAATCGACGTGGAATTTCCACGTGATTCTGTGCCAAAAGTATATGACGCACTAACTGTAGACGCTAAGGGTACAACCCTAGAAGTTCAACAACAGTTGGGTGACGGCGTAGTACGCACTATCGCCATGGGCCAGACCGAAGGTCTAAGCCGTGGTCTAGACGTATCTAACACCGGTGGTGCTATTAAAGTGCCAGTTGGAACAGCCACTTTGGGCCGCATCATGGACGTATTGGGTAACCCAATCGACCAGTGTGGACCTATTGGTGAAGAAATTCGTATGCCCATTCACCGTAAGGCACCTTCTTACGCTGAGCAGTCAGCTAGTAATGAATTGCTAGAGACTGGCATCAAAGTTATCGACTTAGTTTGTCCTTTCGCTAAAGGCGGTAAGGTTGGACTATTTGGTGGTGCCGGTGTAGGTAAAACCGTAAACATGATGGAGCTTATTCGTAACATCGCTATCGAGCACAGTGGTTATTCTGTGTTTGCAGGTGTGGGTGAGCGTACTCGTGAAGGTAACGATTTCTACTACGAGATGAAAGAGTCCAATGTATTGGACAAAGTATCTCTAGTATATGGCCAAATGAATGAGCCCCCAGGAAACCGTTTACGTGTTGCACTGACTGGCCTTACTATGGCGGAGCAGTTCCGTGACGAAGGTCGTGACGTATTGTTGTTTGTTGACAACATTTACCGTTACACCTTAGCTGGAACCGAAGTATCTGCATTGCTTGGCCGTATGCCTTCTGCAGTAGGTTACCAGCCAACACTAGCCTCTGAAATGGGTGTGTTGCAGGAGCGTATAACCTCCACTAAGACTGGATCGATCACTTCTATCCAAGCGGTATATGTGCCTGCGGATGACTTGACTGACCCGTCTCCAGCAACCACTTTCTCTCACTTGGATGCCACTGTGGTATTGTCTCGTCAGATCGCAGAATTGGGCATTTACCCAGCAATCGATCCGCTGGATTCAAGCTCACGTCAGCTAGATCCGCTAGTGATTGGCCAAGAACATTACGACATTGCTCGTGGCGTTCAAGGTATTCTTCAGCGTTACAAAGAGCTTAAAGACATCATTGCGATTTTGGGTATGGACGAACTTTCTGATGAAGACAAGCAAGCGGTAACGCGCGCTCGTAAGATTCAGCGTTTCTTGTCTCAGCCATTTTTCGTTGCTGAAGTATTTACTGGAGCTTCTGGTAAATATGTATCTCTTAAAGACACTATTGCTGCCTTTAAGGGCATTTTGGCTGGTGAATACGACGATCTTCCAGAGCAAGCCTTCTACATGGTTGGCGGCATTGAAGAAGTAGTCGAGAAAGCTAAGAGCATGTAATTGTTTGGGCTTAATATTATTGGCCAAAGCTAATAAATTAAGCCCAGCTTAAGAGGATAATCATATGGCTAATAGTGTAGATTGTGACATCGTTAGTGCTGAAGAATCCGTCTTTTCAGGTAAAGTACAGTTTATTTCACTTACAGGTTCTTTTGGTGAACTGGGTATTTATCCAGGCCACACGCCTTTGTTAAGTGAAGTTAAGCCAGGTCCTGTGAAAATGCTCATGGAATCAGGTGAAGAAGACATATTTTACGTGTCAGGTGGGTTCTTAGAAGTTCAGCCGCACAAGGTTATCTTGTTGGCTGATACAGCACTGCGTGCAGCAGATTTAGACGAAGCTGCTGCAGAAGAAGCCAGTCGCCATGCCGAACAGGCTATGGCAGACAAAACGTCTGAGTTTGAATACTCGCGTGCAACTGGCCAATTGGCCGAAGCTGCGGCTCAACTGCGAACCTTGCGTCAGATTCGTCAGAAACTAGGCAAATAAGTAGTTCCCAGTGAAGTATATAAAAAAGCAGCCTCGGCTGCTTTTTTTGTACCTAGAAATTAGCTAATATTACACAACACCAAGTTAAACAATCACTAAGCCATCAAGCACCTGGGAAAATATGCTACTGTAGATTGGTATCATTATAGTTGCATATAAAATGGCGCATTTAGGCTCATACATAGATGAAATTCACCTGAACTTAATAGGTATAAAGCGTCTAATTGATACCCGTGATTTAATACCGCACCACAAGGAACGTTAATGTCGTTAGAAGTGATTATTCTTGCAGCAGGCAAAGGCACAAGAATGTATTCAGATTTGCCTAAAGTTTTACATCCATTGGCAGGTAAGCCAATGCTTGTGCATGCTATTGAGCAGGCGCAAACACTTAAGCCTTCTCAAACGCATATTATAGTGGGTCATGAGGCCCAAAAAGTAGCTAGCGTGGTTGAGCCTATGGGTGCTCAATGTGTTACACAAAATCAGCAGTTGGGTACAGGGCACGCTGTGGCTCAAGCGATGCCTATGGTTGATAATTTGGCAGTCGTCTTAGTATTGTATGGCGACGTGCCCCTTGTGCCTGGGGTTTTAATGCAACAGCTCGTAGACAAAGCCATGCACGGTGATTTAGCGGTGCTTACGGTAACACTCGATGATGCTTCAGGTTATGGACGTATCGTGCGTAATGATCAAGGGCATATCCAAGCGATTGTTGAGCATAAAGATGCTAATGATGAACAGTTGAAAATTAATGAAATTAATACGGGTATATTGGCAGCCAAAGCGAGCTTGTTGAATAACTGGCTACCTCGCATTGGCAGCAATAATGCTCAAGGTGAAATCTATTTAACCGATATTGTGGCTATGGCAGTTGCTGATGGAATAGCTATCACTAACCTGCAGCCAGACTACCCACAACAAACACAAGGTGTAAATGATCGAGTGCAACTGGCAGAACTTGAACGCTGGTACCAGCAACAACAAGCGATGCAATTACTTCGCGATGGTGTGCAACTTGCAGACCCAACACGCTTTGACCTACGTGGTGAATTAACCGCAGGCAAAGACACTTATATAGACATTAACACCATTATAGAAGGACAAGTATCTATTGGTGATGGCGTGCATATTGGCCCTAATTGTCACATCAAAGATAGCCACATTGGCGCAGGCACACAGGTTTTAGCCAACAGCATTATTGATAAGGCTCAAGTGGCCAAAAATTGTACCATCGGCCCTTTTGCCCGCTTACGTCCAGGCACTGTAATGCATGATAATGCAAAAGTGGGCAATTTTGTCGAAACTAAAAAAACCACCCTAGGCAAAGATTCAAAAGCTAATCACTTTACATACTTAGGCGACACCAACGTCGGTGAGCAAGTGAATATTGGCGCAGGCACAATCACCTGCAACTACGACGGGGTGAACAAGTTTCAAACCCATATTGGTGATGGCGCTTTTATTGGCTCAAACAGCTCAATTGTTGCACCAGTTACTATTGGTGCTGGAGCAACGATTGGTGCAGGCTCTACCATCACCAAAAACGTAGAAAATAACAACCTAGCGATCGCTCGTGGTAAACAACGAAATTTAGCTACTTGGGCTAAGCCCAAAAAATGTTAATCAAGGAAGACATCTCATGTGCGGAATAGTCGGAGCCATTGCCTTGCGCAATATCAGTAGCATACTTGTAGAAGGCCTAAAGCGCCTAGAATATAGAGGATATGACTCCTCAGGCGTAGCAATCTTAAGTGACCAAGGCTTGCAGCGCACCCGCAGGGTAGGCAAAGTAGCCAGTTTAGATGCCGCCTTAATGCAATCGCCATTACAAGGTAACGTAGGTATTGCCCACACACGCTGGGCTACACATGGTGTTCCCAATGAAGTGAATGCTCACCCACATTGGTCTCATAGTAGTTTGGCCGTAGTGCATAATGGCATTATAGATAATTTTGAGCTTATTAAAGCAGACCTTATCGCCACAGGCTATGGTTTTGACAGCGATACAGACACAGAGGTTATTGCTCACCTAATTCACCGCAATCGCCAACAAGGGATGTCTCTAACACAAGCTGTACGTGAGGCAGCGGGCCGCTGTGAAGGTGCTTACGCGTTAGGTGTAGTGGATGAAACTCAGCCGGACTTATTGTTAGCGGCACGAAAAGGCAGCCCGCTAGTGATTGGCTTGGGCAGTGATGAAAATTATATTGCATCAGACCAACTGGCACTGTTGCAAGTGACTGACCAATTTATGTTTTTAGAAGATGGTGATATTGCTGAAATAAGCCGAACTGCCGTTACGGTTACAGATCATACAGGCGCTGTGGTTGTGCGTCCAAGTCACCGTTATGAACACAGTGAAGAAAGTAGTGACAAAGGCAACTATAAACACTATATGCTCAAAGAAATTTATGAGCAGCCAAAGGTTGTGTCCAACCTTATTTCTCAGCAAGTCGTGGGCGGGAAAATACAAAATATTTTAAACGATAGTGCTATTGAGGCTTTGTCTAAGGCTAAAAATGTACAAATCATTGCCTGTGGCACAAGCTATTTAGCAGGTATGGTAGCAAAGTATTGGATTGAGAGTTTGGCAGGCCTTGCTTGTCAAATAGAGGTGGCTAGTGAATATCGCTATCGCCAAGCTGTAGTACCAGAGGATACCTTACTTATCACTTTGTCGCAGTCTGGCGAAACGGCGGATAGTTTGGCAGCTTTACGACACATTGATAAATCCAAACTTGCCGCAAGCTTAGCTATTTGTAATGTGGCATCAAGCAGTCTTGTGCGTGAATCAGATATAGTGTTGCTAACACAAGCAGGCCCAGAAATTAGTGTAGCCTCTACCAAAGCCTTTACCACACAGCTAATTACGTTACTTCACCTCACGTTACTACTAGCAAAGCAACGTTCACATATAGATATCCAGCCCATTATTAATGCCATGCAAACTTTGCCTGGTGTATTACAGCAGTGCTTATTGATGGACACTAAGATTCAAACTGTGGCTCAAAAGTTTGCCGACAAGCATCACACACTATTTCTTGGCAGAGGCAGCATGTACCCAATTGCGTCAGAAGGAGCTCTAAAGCTTAAAGAGATTTCTTACATACATGCTGAGGCATACCCAGCTGGAGAGCTGAAGCATGGCCCACTGGCATTAGTAGACGCCTTTATGCCTGTGGTTGTGGTGGCACCAAAGGATGATATGCTGGATAAGCTTAAAGCCAACATGCAAGAAGTGCGTGCTCGTGGTGGCGAGCTATTTGTGTTTGCCGATGCTCATGCGAAAATGGCAGAAGATCACGCAACTCACATTATTGTAGTACCCGAAGTACATGAAGTATTAGCGCCCATCGTATACGCTATTCCCATGCAATTGTTGTCCTACCACGTAGCGATTATTAAAGGCACAGATGTGGATCAACCTCGTAACTTAGCAAAGTCTGTCACTGTGGAGTAACAACACAGTTCACCTGGTCGCTATGCTAGCTTGCTGCAGTATTGGCAAGTACGGCCCATAAAAGGATGACATCATCATGGAAAAAAGCAGCCAATTAGATTTCTTCTTATTGCCATCAACTCTGATAAGGCTTTTTTTTTGGATATCCAGCATATTTGTCGTGCTATTCGTCTTTGTCAGTTGGGTGACCAATGAACAACGCACAAAATTCTATAAAGAATCCAATGACGCATTTTTTCATGTGAATGAACAGCTTGTTATCAATGACGCCGCATTAGCAGGGTTTGGTAGCTTGCTTACAAGTATTGGCACCAATAAT
Organism: Candidatus Njordibacter sp. Uisw_002; assembly: GCF_047730155.1. NCBI lineage: Bacteria > Pseudomonadati > Pseudomonadota > Gammaproteobacteria > Pseudomonadales > Candidatus Njordibacteraceae > Candidatus Njordibacter > Candidatus Njordibacter sp. Uisw_002. Next base: position 2,418,636 of record NZ_CP159832.1, on the reverse strand, counting down.
ATTCAGAAAGCACGTAATTTCACCAAACGTATGCGTACTGCGTACCCACACATTTATATGTTTGAAGGGCTCACTAGTGTTGACCCAGAAAATAAAGCGCAACACCAAGAAAAAATGCAGAAGCTGGGTTACCCAGGCTATGAAATCACTCGTTACGTGTCTAAGAAAAACCCTTTAGGTAAGACCATTGACATGGTTAATGGGGCCCCTATGTACTTCCCTATTTTTTATATCGATCCTTATTTAGATTCAGTTAAAGGCCTCATGGGCTTTGATATGATGTCCGCACGTAATATGCGAGTCACTTTGTTAGAATCAATAGAGTCTGGCAAGCCAGTGGCGTCGGCACCATGGAGCTTAAAAGAAGGCGGACGTGGTTATACATTGATTAAAGCGCTGGGCATGGATGATAGTGCTCAGGGGGTAATGGCAGAACATGGGAAAGGTGGGTTGGCTGTATTAATAGTCATCAAAATAGACACAATGCTGGCTCCTTTGAGAAACATCGTACCTGAAGCTAACATTCAACTACTTTATGGTAAAGGCCGCAAACTAGCTACACAAGAAATATTTCCCCAGACACTCTCTACCCCCATTATTGAAATAGACACCTTGGTAGAAGAGTACAAATTAGAAGATTTAGGGCAGTCATTTATTCTATCTATAAAGCAATCATCAGGATTGTTTGCTCCGCATATTCAAGCCATGGCAATGCTGATTTTGCTTATGTGTTTTATATATGGCGCTTATTATCGTAGTTTGATTGCCAAGTATAGGCTGCAGCTACAGCGAGATAGCGCTTTATTAAAAATTAACCAACAACATGATTCATTGGAAATCATGGTTGCAAGTCGAACTAAGGCGCTACAGCGAAAAAGTGATGAAAATATTAGTTTAGTACAGCAGCTAATACGCGTTCAAGAAGATCAAATTCATCACATTGCAAGAGAATTACATGATGGTTTTGGCCAGACCCTTACCGCCATTAAGATCAATGCCCACATCTTAGAAAACACCAAAAAGATAAAAGATGTGTATTCTTATGCTCAAGATATAACTGCGCAAGCCAATACATTGTATGACACCATGCATGATATGATTCAACGCTTAAGGCCTGAAGCACTTGATATGTTTGGTTTAAAGGCTTCTATAGAGCAGTGCATTAGTGCCTTTCATTTAAACGAGCAAGGCATTGAGCTAGAGCTCTATATTGATGACAAGGTAAATGCCGTTGAAGAAATAATTAGTATTGCAAGCTACCGAATAGTCCAAGAGCTAGTTAATAATGCGCTCAAATACGCTAAGCTAGCTAAGCTGAAGGTGTCTTTATTTATTGACAGTAATGATATTGTTATTTGTGTAGAAGACGATGGTATTGGCTTTGATCCACTTAAAAATAAAGTAGGCTTTGGCTTGTCTGGAGTGGATGAGCGAGCGCGGTCTTTAGGTGGTATGGTTGATATTAATACCCAAATTGATGAGGGTGTGAAGGTGCTTGTGCGTATCCCTATACCTCAAACTCAAATATAGGCTCCAGCACAAGCGATGCAGTTTGGCTAAGCCACCCAAGTATATGGAGAAATTGTTTTGGATTTAGGTGTTAGATTAAAAACCATTCGCAAGCGCCTAGGCCTTTCTCAAAGGGAGCTGGCCAAACGAGCAGGCGTGACCAATAGCACCATTTCTATGATTGAAAAAAACACAGTCAGCCCCTCTTTTAGTTCTTTACTTAAAGTGCTTAAAGGCTTTCCTATGGGCGTGGAAGAGTTTTTCACTACAGACCTTGTGAAGAGCGACCAAGTGGTTTTTAAGGCTGCTGAGCAAGCTGATATGAGCGCTCAAGGTGTTGCTATAAAGCTAATAGGTCATAGCATAGTGCAGCGTAATATATCTATGCTCAGTGAAACCTACCCACCTGGAGCAGACACAGGTGAAGACATGATTAAATATGATGGCGAGGAAGCAGGCATAGTGGTGCAAGGTGAAATTGAGCTGACAGTGGATCAGAAAATTTATCAGTTAGTTACAGGAGATGGGTATTTTTTCCAAACCCACCTACCACATCGCTTTCGTAACTTAGGCGACGTCACTGCTAAAGTTGTCAGTGCCAACACTGGCAGTCAAACACATTAAGAGGCCCTTCAAATCAGCCTTTTAGGTAAACAGCTACAGCATATCTCGTAAACGATACCAAGCCATAGCTAATACAAGTGCAGGCGTTTTAAATAATGTGCCCCCAGGGAAAGGTAAGTGGTTAATCTGATTAAATAGATCAAACCTCTCAGTTTGTCCTGCCACAGCTTCTGCTAATAGTTTGCCAGCCAAACCTGTAGCAGCAATACCATGGCCAGAAAACCCTTGCGCAAAATACACATCTTGGCCCAATTGTCCAAAGTGCGGCCCACGATTCATAGTAATAGCCACATTACCGCCCCAAGCATAGTCCATTTTTACGTCAGCTAATTGCGGAAAGACATTAAGCATACGCTGGCGCATAGCTTGGGTAAGATTGGGTGGTGCTAAAGTAGAGTAACTCACTCGACCACCAAAGAGCATGCGGTAGTCTGCTGACATACGAAAATAATCTAGCACAAAATTGATGTCAGCAACCGCCATATTATTACTAATTAAAGCTTTAGCCCTTTCTTTACCAAGGGGTTGGGTCGCACCAATATAAGTGCCTACAGGCATAATCTTATTACTAATTTCAGGTACTAGTTTACCTAAGTAAGCATTGCCACAAAACAGTACTTGGTTAGCTTTAACGTTGCCATGTTCAGTATGACAAATATTAGCCTTAGATTTTCTAGTCACTTTGGTCACTGCAGAACCTGTGTATATGGTTACACCAGCCTCCAAAGCTGCCTTGGCCAAACCTAAGGTGTAATTGAGAGGATGGATGTGACCAGAATTAGTATCATAAAGCCCACCAATATAACGCTCACTAGCCATATTGGATTGTACTTTCTGCTTGTCCCAGAGGCTTAAGCTGCCATAAGCATAGTCCTGTTCTAAAGAGCCTTGCCATTGTTCTAGTTCATGCATTTGCCTTGGTTTTATTGCCGCGTGCAGGTGGCCTTGTTGTAGATCACACTGAATTTGATGCTGCTCTACCCTTTGTCGCAATATATCAATCGCTTCTACAGACATGTCCCACATGGCTTTGGCAGCTATCTTTCCAGCAGACTTCTCGATGACGGACATGTCACAACCAAAACCAAAAAGCATTTGGCCTCCGCTTCTTCCTGAGGCACCCCAACCCACCACATTGGCTTCAATAACAGTGACTTTGTAGCCTCGTTCTGCCAAGTTTAGGGCCGCACTCAGGCCAGTGATGCCAGCCCCTACAACACACACATCAGCACAGTGACTGCCTTCTAGTATAGGGCACTCAATCTGTCGATTAGCACTTGCTGCATAGTATGAGTGAGTATGTGTTTGTTTCATAGAAAACCTGCCCTTTAAAGAGTGCGTTGGTACCAGTCTATTTCTAAGCGACTTACGTGGCGGTTAAATTCATTATATTCTTGTTGCTGCACTTGGATATAGACGTGCAAAAATTCTGCGCCAAAGGCATCTTTAGCAAACTTGCTATTGCTCAACATTGCATAAGCATCCACCCAGTTCAAAGGTAAGCTAGGGGCTACTTTTTCTGCCCCATTGCCGGTAGTTTGAGGGCCCAATATCAGCAAGTTATTAATCCCGTGAAGGGCGCCAGAAAGTAATGCAGACATGGCTAAATAAGGGTTAGCATCAGCGCCAGAAACTCGGTGTTCAATCCGTGTGGCAGTGCTGCAGCCGTTAGGGATGCGTAAAGCTACTGTGCGGTTATCGACTCCCCATGTTGGCGCCATAGCGACAAAGAAGTCAGGTTGAAAACGGCGATAGGAATTCACCTTAGGGCACAACAAAGCCATTGTTTCAGCCATAGTTGCTTGTAGTCCAGCTAGAGCTCTACTTAACAAAGTGTTCGGTTGATTCTGCTCATTACAAGCAAAAACATTGACGCCATTGGCATCCAGTAAGCTCATGTGGATATGCATGCCACTTCCGGCTTGGTCGGCATAGGGCTTGGCCATAAAAGTGGCCCCAAAACCATGCTTTTGACTGACGCTTTTGATAATGCGCTTTAGCAGAATTGCTTGGTCACAAGCCAGTACAGGGTCCGCAATATGCTGTAAGTTTATTTCAAACTGACCAGGAGCATATTCAGCTACGGCTGTGGATGCTGGAATCTTTTGTGCATGAGCGGCCAACATAATGTCATCCAAAAGCGCACTATAGTCATCTAAGTTATCCACAGCATAAACTTGGGTGTCAGCCTCTCGAAGGCCAGTTATTGGAGCAATGGGTGGCTGTAATAGTCCAGACTCAAGACGGTTAACATCGGTGAGGTAAAACTCCAATTCAACTGCCACCATGGGTGTGAGACCTTGGTTTTGAAACTGATCGCAAATTTGATCTAAAACGTGACGTGGGTTAGCAAAATAGGCCTCCCCTGGTCTTTGCTCCATCGTTAACAAACATTGGGCCATGGGTTTGTTTTGCCATGGCACCATAGCTAAAGAATGAGGAACTACTCTGCAGGGCTGATCACAATCGCCAGTATCAAAGCCAATACCCGTGCTTTCTACGGTATTACCATTAATATCAAGGGCAAATACTGAGCCTGGTAAATAAATACCTTGCTCGTACACTTTGAGTAACTCGTGTGCTGGTATGCGCTTGCCTCGTAAAACGCCATGTTGATCGGGCAGTAATAAATCTACACCCACAAGGTCTGGGTGAGCAGCAAGAAAGGCTTCGGCTTCAATGCTTGCGGCGATATTATGAGGCATAAGTTCAAGTCTCTTTATTGAGTTTATCCAAGATGGTAGCAGAAAGGTGGGGATAGACAAGCTTCCAACGCCACATGTTTGGAATAATGTGATTATTTTTTTATTAAAAAACACAAATATAGCTAATATACTTAAAAATAGTAAAAATTTTTATATAAAAAACAATAACTTGATAAAAATAACAAGAGACACTATTGTATTTAACTAGGTGTTCATAATAATAGACGGGACGCTTGATGATTAAAACATCTTTATGCTATTGTCAGGTCAGCAAACAAATGGTTATTTAACCTCCAAAATTTACCTCTATGGTTATATATAATAATGTCTAAGCCACTAATTGGCCTTGTGTGTGAAGTGAATCAGGATGGCCTACATCCCTACCATAGGGTGAGTGAAAAATATGCTCGCGCTGTGGTAGATGCAATGGGTGCTGTGCCTGTATTGATTCCAGCCCTAACCAATAAGGATAACCAGCTGGACATGGATATAGATGCTCTTTTGAGCCACCTTGATGGTGTTCTCTTACCTGGGGGCCACAGTAACGTAGAGCCGCATCATTATGGGCAACCAAGTCGCACAGGCACTTTTCACGATAAGGCTAGAGATGCTCTAACATTGGCGTTAATCCCAAAAGCAATAACATGTGGCGTGCCCTTACTTGCCATCTGTAGAGGCTTTCAAGAAATGAACGTCGCCTATGGTGGAAGCTTACACCAGCATGTGCAAGAGGTAGAGGGTTATCATGACCATCGTGAAAATAAAGCCGATGCCATAGAAGTCCAATATGGTCATAGTCATGGGATAACCCTAACAAATAAGGGGTTGCTGCAACAGTTATATGGCAAATCAGAGGCTAGAGTCAATTCACTTCATGGCCAAGGCATTCTTAAGTTAGGCGATGGCCTTAGGGTTGAGGCGATCTCTGATGATGGTTTAGTTGAGGCTCTTACAGACCCTAATGGAAAAAGTTTTAATTTGGCGGTGCAATGGCATCCAGAATATCAAGTCACTAAAGATGACTTCTATCAATCTATTTTTTCTGCCTTTGCTGTAGCTTGTAACAGCCATATGCAAACTAAAGCAGTGGGTAATCTATGACTAATTTTAATGGCCTTAAAGCTTGGCTTAAAGAGCACAAAATAACAGAAGTAGAATGTGTGGTCAGCGACCTTACCGGCATAGCCCGTGGCAAAATCATGCCCGCTTCTAAGTTTTGTGATGATGCTGGAATTCGTTTGCCAGAAGGGGTATTAGTGTCCACGGTAACAGGGGACTATTTAGATGACTACAGTATGATTGACCCTGCCGAAATTGACGTTTATCTAAAGCCAGACCTTAATGCTGCGCACTTATTGCCGTGGGCAAGTGAGCCTACTGCGCAAATCATCCACGATTGTTATGATATTAATGGGGAGCTTGTTGATTTGGCGCCGCGCACCATATTGCGAAAAGTGCTTAAACTATATTCAGACATGGGGCTCACTCCTATTGTCGCTCCAGAAGCTGAGTTTTATCTGACTCAAAGAAGCCTGAACCCAGACTCTCCTTTGCAGCCACCTGTGGGCAGAACAGGCCGCGCAGAAACAGGACGTCAGTCCTACTCAATCGATGCTGTTAATGAATTTGACCCTCTTTTTGAAGACGTGTACGACTATTGTGAAGCTCAAAATCTTGATGTTGAAACCTTGATTCATGAAGAAGGGTTAGGCCAAATGGAGATTAACTTTCGCCACGGTGAAGCGCTATCTTTAGCTGACCAAGTATTCTTATTTAAAAGGACCTTACGAGAAGCAGCTTTGAAGCATGATTTATCTGCCACCTTTATGGCCAAGCCGCTGCAAAACCAAGCGGGTAGCTCTATGCATATTCATCAAAGTGTTTTAAACGCAAAAGGGGACAATATTTTTGTCGGTGAAGATGGCGGGGTTAGTGAAGCACTCAAACACTATATTGGAGGCCTACAAAAATACACCAAAGCTGCCACTGCTTTGTTTGCGCCAAATGTGAATTCATACCGTCGCTTTTTAAAAGACGAATCAGCCCCTGTTAATATGCACTGGGGTTTTGATAACCGCACTGTAGGCTTGCGGGTACCAGAAAAAACAGGGCCCAACCTACGCGTAGAAAATAGAGTAGGAGGGGCTGATGCAAACCCTTATCTAGCTATGGCTGCCACACTTGCATGTGGTTACTTAGGCATGAAAGAAAAATTAGAACCAAGCGCACCTGTAGAGGGCAGCGCCTATGATAAAGGCACACGGGAATTGCCACGCAGTCTAACCGAAGCCTTGATTCAGCTTGATCGCTGTGAACCTTTGCGGGAAATATTTGGCGACCGATTCGTCAAAGCTTATTTGACCGTGAAAGAAAAAGAAAATGATAATTTTATGCAGGTCATTAGTTCTTGGGAACGTGAATACCTGCTATTAAGTGTGTAATAGGAAACTAATAAAATGAACGCAAAACAACATGACACGAAAGCCCTACAAGAATTAGACAAGCAGCATTATATGCATCCGTTTACTGATTCCAAAGCTATGCATGAAAAAGGCACGCGCATTATTACTAGCGCTGATGGCTGTTATATATACGACTCTGATGGCGGTAAAGTGCTGGATGGTATGGCGGGTCTTTGGTGTGTAAATGTGGGCTATGGACGTCATGAATTAGCCGACGTAGCCGCCCAGCAAATGCGAGAGCTACCCTATTACAATTGTTTTTTTGGAACTGCACACCCCCCCGTTATTAAGTTAGCCGCACAGCTAAAAGAGCTAGCACCTGACCATATTAGTCACGTGTTTTTCACAGGCTCCGGGTCTGAATCTAACGATACTAACGTACGTATGGTACGTCATTATTGGCAAGCTAAGGGCCAGCCCAGTAAACGTATCATTATCTCCCGTGACAATGCCTACCATGGAAGCACTATGGCATCTATGAGCTTAGGGGGCATGAAAGGAATGCATTCCCAAGGTGGTGTTATAGACGGCATAGAGCACATCATGCAGCCACATTGGTACCACGAAGCTTTACCTGGTGAAACTGAAGCTGACTTTGGCCTACGTGCAGCCCAAGCGTTAGAAACCAGAATCATTGAGTGTGGTGCACAAAATGTGGCCGCTTTTATTGGTGAGCCGGTACAAGGTGCTGGAGCTGTTATTGTGCCGCCATCAACCTACTGGCCAGAAATTCAGCGTCTATGTAAAAAATACGATATATTATTGATTGCTGACGAAGTGATTACCGGGTTTGGCCGCACAGGAAACTGGTTTGCTTCTGAAACACTGGGTATTGAGGCAGACCTTATGACCATCGCTAAAGGGCTATCTTCAGGCTATATGCCTATTGGCGGTGTGCTGATAAGCGAGCGCGTAGCTAAGGTCGTCATTGAGGGAGGAGAGTTTGCTCATGGATATACTTATTCTGGACATCCAGTGGCAGCCGCAGTAGCTTCTGCTAATGTGAAAATTATTGAGAACGAAGGTTTGGTGGAGCAGGTACGAAATGTCACGGGACCCTACTTGCAAAAACGTTTAGCTGAGTTGCTCGACCATCCCTTAGTAGGACAAATACGAGGGATTGGTTTGATGGGCGCCATAGAGCTGGTAAAAGATAAAAAAAGCCATACCAACTATCCTAGTGAAGTGGGTATTGGTAGTATTTGTCGAGATTACGCGTTATCTAATGGCTTGGTTATGCGTGCTGTTGGGCAGAGTATGATCATGTGCCCACCACTGATTATCAGTAAGCTAGAAATTGATGAATTGATTGAGATTACTAAAAAGTCTCTTGATCAGACTTTACTCCAAGTAGAGGGGTAGGGATAAAATTAAAGTGGACCTAGTGCAAGCTAGGCTCATTTGTGTGCCAGCGAAGTAAGCAAATCGCAAATAATAGAAAGTAAGTAGCGACTAAACTAAAACAATAATTGGAGTCTTTATCATGCTAACTAAAAAACTAACTACCTCACTCACGTCTTTGGCGTTGGCGACAAGCCTTTTATCAGGCTCTGTCTATGCTGAAGAAGTGCTTAACCTCTACAACTGGTCAGACTACATTGCCGAAGACACCATAGCAAACTTTGAAGCTGAAACAGGCATTAAAGTAGTCTATGACGTGTTTGATAGTAATGACGTACTTGAGGCTAAGTTGCTATCAGGCAACTCAGGTTATGATCTAGTAGTGCCTAGCTCATCTTTTTTAGGCCGCCAGATTAAGGCGGGCGTATTTCAACCCTTAGATAAGTCTAAGCTTTCCAATTACTCTAACCTAGATGCAGCTTTAATGGGGCGTTTGTCCAGTGTAGATCCAGATAATGCTCATTCCATTCCATACCTTTGGGGTACCACAGGCATAGGTTATAACCCAGCAATGGTTGCTGCAGTTTTAGGTGATGATGCACCATTAGACTCATGGGATATGCTATTTAAAGAAGAAAATATTTCCAAGCTCGCCTCATGTGGTGTCAGCATACTAGATTCGGCAGACGAAATTTTACCAGTAGTACTTAATTATTTAGGCTTAGACCCTAACAGCCTTAATCATGCAGATTATAAAGGCCCGGTAGCTGACCTAATGAAGGCTGTAAGACCTAATGTGACTAAGTTTCACTCTTCTAACTACATTAATGAGTTAGCAAACGCAGACATTTGCTTTGCTGTGGGTTGGTCTGGTGACATTTTGATGGCTGGAGACCGTGCTGCCGAAGCTGACAACGGTGTGGTGGTTGAATATGTGATTCCTAAAGAAGGAGCGCCTATGTGGTTTGATATGTTGGCAATACCAGCCGACGCTGCAAACGTAGAAAATGCTCATAAGTTCTTAAATTATATATTACGCCCAGAAGTGATTGCAGAAATTACCGACTATGTTTGGTATGCCAACGCAAACACCTCAGCATCCTCAATAATTGATGAAGACATTTTAGCTCATCCTGGTATTTATCCATCAGATGAAGCTAAGGCTAATTTGTTTACTTTTGATGTGATGCCACCCAAGGTAACACGCACCATGAACCGAGTTTGGACTGATATTCGTAGCTCAAACTAAGGACGTTGTCATGACCCAAGACAGTCAGCCGATGTTGGAAATTCGCCAAGTAAGTAAAAATTTTGGTGGCCTTACCGCCGTTAAAGAGGTGAATTTAAGCATTAATAAGGGCGAGATTTTCGCCCTGCTGGGTGGCTCTGGTTGTGGCAAAACCACACTTTTGCGCATGCTTGCGGGGTTTGAAATTCCGTCTGCAGGCGCCATATTCATAGATGGTGAAGACATCTCTCAAATACCGCCCCATAAACGGCCGGTTAATATGATGTTTCAGTCTTATGCCCTCTTCCCTCATATGAGCGTGGCACAAAACGTTGCCTTTGGCTTAAAACAAGAAAAAAACAAACTCTCTAAGCCTGAAATAGCTAAAAAAGTATTAGAGCTACTGACTTTGGTGCGTATGCAGGACTTTGCGCAACGCAAACCTGATCAACTATCTGGTGGTCAAAGGCAACGCGTTGCCTTGGCTCGAAGCTTAGCCAAAAAACCTAAAGTGCTCTTACTTGATGAGCCTATGGGTGCGCTGGATAAAAAACTGCGTAGCCAAATGCAATTAGAAGTAGTGGATATTATTGAATCCGTAGGTGTCACTTGCGTGATGGTAACCCACGATCAAGAAGAAGCCATGACCATGGCCAACCGTATTAGTGTGATGCATGATGGCGAAATTATGCAGGTGGGTACTCCTAGTGAAATTTATGAGTTCCCCAATAGTAGACACACAGCTGAGTTTATTGGATCAGTGAATATATTTGATGCCACAGTGACGCAGTTGGAGGCAGATTATACCCGCTTAAGCTGTGCAGATTTGCACGTGCCGATACAAGTGGAGGCAGGAGTTAACGCCCCTTTGGGCTCCTCGTTGGGAATTGCAGTAAGGCCTGAAAAAATAACGATGAGCCAAGAAAAGCCTGAGCTAACAGATAATTGGCTTACCGGCATGGTAGAAGATATAGCGTACCTTGGTGGACACTCAGTTTATTATGTAAAGCTAGCAAGTGGTAAGAGGGTGATGACCATAGGCACCAATAACGATCGCCATGAGCAAAAAGTAACTTGGGAAGACACTGTGTATTTATATTGGTCTATCACTAGTGCTGTGGTGCTATACCGATGAGTTGGGGGCGAAAAAGTGTGATCAGTGTGCCTTATTTATGGCTAACATTGTTCTTTTTAGTGCCCTTTGTCATTGTATTTAAAATTAGTTTTTCGGAGATGGATTATGCCATTCCTCCCTATACCGATTTGTTCACTTGGGCTGATGAACAATTAACACTTACGCTCAACTTAGGCAACTATGCCTACCTGTTCACAGACGATCTATATATCCGTGCCTACTTAAGCTCTATTCGTATCGCTGCGATTGCTACGATCATCTGTTTGTTTGTGGCTTATCCCATCGCTTATGTCATCGCGCGTGCACCATCTGCTACACGTAATGCATTACTCATGTTGGTTATTTTACCCTCTTGGACCTCCTTTTTGATAAGGATTTACGCCTGGGTAGGTATCTTGAAAAACAATGGACTGATTAATAATTTTTTAATGTGGCTTGGAATAATAGACCAGCCTATTGCCATGTTAAATACTGAATTTGCAGTGTATGTAGGTATTGTTTATGCCTACTTACCCTTTATGGTTTTGCCACTTTATACTAACCTAATGAAGCTGGATAACTCCCTTTTGGAAGCTGCTTCAGACCTAGGCGCACCTCCTTGGAAAGTATTTTTGACCGTCACACTGCCTTTATCAAAGGCAGGTATGATTGCGGGGTCTATGTTAGTTTTCATCCCCTCAGTTGGCGAATTTATTATTCCGGATATGCTTGGCGGTGCTGAAACCTTAATGATTGGTAAGGTGCTATGGCAAGAATTCTTTAATAATAGAGATTGGCCTGTGGCCTCAGCTGTAGCTATTGTGATGCTGCTCTTGCTGCTTTTACCCATCACTTTATTTCACCGCTATCAAGCTCGTGAATTAGAGAATTAAGGAGCCGATTTATGGGTAAAAAAGTTTCAAGTTTGGGCAAAACCTATTTAACCTTAGGGTTTATATTTCTTTATTTACCCATCCTCATCCTTATTATTTTTTCATTTAATGAATCTAAGCTGGTGACTGTGTGGGGTGGATTTTCCACCAAATGGTATGGCGAGTTACTAAAGGATAAGCAGATGCTGGGCGCAGCATGGATGAGCTTTAAAATTGCCTTTCTTGCAGCATCTTCAGCGGTAGTCTTGGGCACTATGGCTTCTATTGTAATGGTGCGAATGGGTAAGTTTAAGGGCAAGGCAGCCTTTGCTAGCATGATTACAGCGCCTTTGGTCATGCCAGAAGTCATTACGGGCTTGTCTCTATTACTGTTGTTTGTTGCTATGGCGCAAACTATCGGCTGGCCAGCGGGCCGCGGCATGTTGACCATTTTAATTGCTCATGTCACTTTTTGTACGGCGTTCGTAGCTGTGGTGGTTAGCTCGCGTCTGCGAGAGATGGATGTTTCCCTTGAGGAAGCCGCAAGAGACTTAGGCGCCCCTCCTTGGAAGGTGTTTTTCTTAGTCACTTTACCCATTATAGCGCCAGCCTTGGTTTCTGGCTGGTTGTTAGCCTTTACCCTATCTTTGGATGACCTAGTCATCGCAAGCTTTGTGTCAGGCCCAGGCTCTACCACCTTGCCGATGGTGGTATACTCTAGCGTGCGCTTAGGGTTAAGCCCCAAGATCAATGCTTTGGCAACGATCATTGTATTGCTGGCAACAACAGGTGTGCTGACTGCGTGGTGGTTAGCCAGACGAGTAGAAACGCAATCGGTTAATCTGCCCACGGGCGACTCGTAAGGCCACTAAATCTAAACCACAACTAGGTTATCTGAGATATTGTTACAACATGAAACTAACCCCCAAACTTTTATCTGTTAAAGCGGTGCCCACATTGTTTTGGAGCTCGCCAAAAGCTTTAACGATTAAACCCCCTTTAGCCTCTGTTTTATTTCTTATCGTAGGGCTCACTCTTTTTGGATTAGGCGAAGCCTTATTGGTAGCTGCTGGTGTAGGCGTGAGCCCTTGGACGGTGCTCGCTCAGGGCATTACCCAGATCACAGGGTGGAGTTTGGGGTTGGCGACCTTTGTGACCAGTTTTGTGGTGTTGTTTTGCTGGATCCCCCTTAGGCAAATGCCAGGCATAGGCACCATTCTTAATGCTGTGATTATCTCTTTAGTGCTAGAATTTTTGCTGCCATTTTTGCCAACCTTTGACCATGTCATGCTAAAGCTAGGGGAAGCAGTGCTTGGCGTAGTGGTTACAGGCTTTGGTGGAGGCTTGTATCTCATTGCAAACTTAGGCCCGGGGCCAAGAGACGGCCTAATGACTGGGCTGCAAAGGGTGACAGACTTACCCATAGCTTGGGTTAGAAGTGGCTTAGAAGTGGCTGTGATTGCTGCTGGATGGGCTTTGGGAGGCACTGTTGGCCTTGGCACAGTGCTCTTTGCATTGGGTATTGGCCCATCGGTTGCAGCCAGCATGTACGCATTAAATAGTGTGTTTGGGCAAAGCAAAGCTTTGGCCTAGCCATGATGTTTCATCTAGGTCTTATTAACGACTAAGTAAGCTGTGGCCGGCACTAGTGTAATAAGTCCAGCCAGTAACCAAAACGCAGTGGATAAGCTGGTTAAATCAGCTGCAAAGCCCACCATTGCAGGGCCTACTAGCACACCAGCATAGCCTGTAGTAGTAACAGCGGCGATGGCCAAACTGGCAGGCATAACAGTTTGCCTTCCAGCTGCGCTAAAGAGAATAGGTACTATGTTGGCCGCACCCAAGCCAATCAGTGCAAATCCCATTAAAGCAAAAAATTCTAATGTGGCAAGCAGAACTGTAGCAATACCAAAAATAGTGATCATGCCACTAGTAATAAGCACCCAAAACTCGCCCCATAACCCTACAACTTTGCTGCCAGTTAAACGGCCAATCACCATGGCCACTGAAAATAAAATATACCCCACGCCTGCATTTTTAGGCGCTGTTAATTGTTGGTCAATGATTAAGATAGCTCCCCAATCTAGCACTGCTCCCTCTACTAAAAATGCAATAGCAGCCAATAGCCCCAATAATAAAACTATGCCATGAGGCAGTGCTAGAGCGGGGGGCTCCTGCGCCCTAGAATCTAACAGGCCCCTACTCGCTACCACCATGGCCACTAGGGCCACGCAAGCGCCTACCAGCGCAGCGGTAATAATTGAAATATTTAGAGATATAGATAAGGTCATTAGCCCTGCGCCACACAATGCACCAATGCTAAATTGAGCATGAAAGCTGGACATTAACGAGCGCTTTTCCAAGGACTCTACTTCTACACCATGAACATTCATAGCCACATCTATAGTGCCAAGTGACGCACCAAAAAGAAATAACATGCTACCCAACATAAACGAAGTTTGAGCAACAACTAGCGCTGGCAAAAAAACGACAAGCCCAAAGCCACCCAAAAGTACCATCGACCTAGCACCATACCTTGCACAAACCACTCCAACTGCAGGCATTGTTATGATGGAGCCTAGCCCAAAGCAAAGTAAAAGCAAACCAAACTGCCGCTCATCGGCACCCACACTTAGTTTAATAAAGGGAAAAAATGGCGCACAACACGCCATTACAAACCCAGCAGTAAAAAATGAGAGCCGGGTGGCAAGGCGAGCTTTTTTTGTGGATAAATATTGAGCCATTTACAGTCCTAATATGCTTAGTGTTAGCGGATTATAAGTTCTGGCCCCATAAAATAGTTTGGTAAAAACGTTGATAAGGCAGGGATGTAAGTTACCATAATTAAGAACACAAACAAGATCCCAAGCCAAGGAGTGGCCGCTTTTACTACGCGCATTACAGACATTCCTGCTACTCCTGAAGTGACAAAAAGGTTAAGACCAACAGGAGGTGTGATCATGCCAATTTCCATATTAACCACCATGATAATACCCAAATGTATGGGGTCTATACCTAGTTCTATGGCAATAGGGAATACTAACGGAGCTACCACAACAATCAAGCCAGACGGCTCCATAAATTGGCCGCCAATGAGTAAGATTAAATTAACCATCACTAAAAACATAATGGGCCCCAAACCTGCCGCTAACATTGCAGTAGCGATCGTCTGTGGAATTTGTTCGTCTGTTAATACATGCTTTAGAATTAGAGCGTTGGCGATAATAAACAGTAAAGTGATGGATAGTCGACCCGCGTCGTAAAGAGTCTGGCGAGTATCGGGGTGAAACCATGCCGTAAACAAAGCGCGAGGATTCGCTCTTAAGGTCAGTGGTGTTTGTCCATCTACTGTTTTAAGTGGCCCCATGTCACGATAAATAAACATCGATACCAAAAAGGCATATACAGACGCCACGGCAGCAGCTTCGGTTGGGGTAAAATAGCCCCCATAAATACCACCTAAGATAATCACTACTAAAAATAAACCCCAGCTGGCAGCTCGTGCTGCACTAAATACCTCAGTCCAACCCGCCCATTCACCTTTTGGCATGCCTTTATAACGAGCATAAAAATAGATAGTAACCATGAGCATAGTGCCAGCTAACAATCCTGGGATTACTCCGGCTAGGAACATCCGTCCTACGGATACATCTGTAGCTGCCGCATAAACTACCATCACAATGGATGGTGGAATTAAGATACCTAAGGTGCCCGCATTACATATGACCCCTGCTGCAAAGTCTTTGCTATACCCCACTTTTGTCATGGCTGCGATGACAATAGAACCAATAGCCACTACAGTGGCAGGCGAAGAGCCAGAAAGGGCTGCAAACATCATGCATGCAAACACTCCAGCGATAGCCAAGCCGCCGTGGAAGTGGCCAACACACGCTATAGAAAAACGAATGATCCGTTTGGCTACGCCACCTGTGGACATAAAACTAGATGCTAAAATAAAAAACGGGATAGCTAGTAACGTGTAGTGCCCTTCAAAGGCAGAAAATAAGGTTTGTGCTACAGAAGCTAAAGAGCTGTCAGAATACACTAGTAAAAATAAGATTGAGCTCAAGCCTAATGATACGGCAATAGGCACGCCTATTAAGAGCAATAAAATGACCAGTATAAATAAATATAAGGCTTCCATGGTTAATCCTTGTCTGCTTCTGCGGAGGCCTGATCAACGAGATCTTCGGCTTCGTGGCTGGCTATGATCATGTTGGCTCTGTCTTGCATCACATCTACAGCAACACGCAGATAACGCCATAAAAGCATGGTTATGCCCAGTGGCAGTGCGAAATAGGGTATGAAGCGAGGAATTTTTTCATAGGCCTCTCCATCATTAAACCAAGTAGCTAAAAATTGTCCCCAGTCCGGCATGACAATATCGTTCACTTCATAATAACCCTGGGTTAAATAACGCGTCTTAAAACCTTCGGGGATGATGCGGCCGTCAGTAGGGGGTAAATTGGCAAATGGAGCCCAGTAATCCCAACTGCCTTTAAGTAATAGCAGTGTATAAAGGATACAGGCACAAACAGCCAGTAAAGTGGCAGCCTTGCGCCAGCTAGGTGACATATAGTTAAGCGCCACATCGACACCTAATTGAGCATTAATGCGTACCATATAGGCGGTGCCCACAATGCCCAACCAAGCAAAAAGAAATACGGTAGTTTCTAGAGATTGAAGCCCAAAGGTGGACAAAGGTTCGGCCCAAGGCTCAAACCAATCACTGCGCCAAAAAGCCATCTCTTGTAACTTACGAATCACCACATTGGTGAAAGTAATCATCGTCATTAGCCCTAACATTAGAGCAATAAAGTTTCGTTCAATGCGATCACCTAATGGGAGTTTTAGTAACGGCTCAGTAGTCATAACACCACCTAAAGGTTATCAAAATAAGGTTAAAAAAGTAGGGCCCTAAGAATTAGAGCCCTGTGGTTAAAGTATGTGTAGGGGGTTAATATTGATCGTTAATGGCTTGCGCCGCATCAATATTTTCTTGACCTACGTCATCTTTAAACTCATCCCACACAGGCAGCATAGCGGCCTTCCATTGAGCACGCTGCTCTTTTGTTAGCGTATGGATAGTTTTTCCAGCAGCTAATATCGCTTCTTTGTTGGCTTCATTTACAGCAAAGGATTGCGCGTTACGAGACACAGTGACTTCACGTAAAATAGTTTCTAACTGATTACGGATATCATTAGGCAAGCCATCCCAAAATTCTGTTGACGTGACCACCATGTAATCTAGAATGCCATGGTTTGATTCTGTAACACTGTCTTGTACTTCAAAGAATTTCTTACCGTAGATGTTTGAGTAGGTGTTTTCTTGACCTTGGATCGTACCCGACTGTAAGCCTTGATATACTTCACTAAAGGCCATCTTTTGAGGCACAGCATCAAGCGCCTTAAACTGTGCTACAAGAACATCTGATGCCATTACACGAAACTTCATGCCAGCTGCATCTGAAGGAGATAGTAGAGGTTTTGTAGCCGATAATTGCTTCAAACCGTTATGCCAAAACTCTAATCCCAAAATGCCACGTTTAACCATAGCAGATTTCATGTTTTGACCAGTTTCAGAAGACTGGAATGCATCAATGGCATCCATGTTTTTAAACATGAAAGGTAGGTCAAATAAACGGTATTGTTTGGTATATTTTTCAAATTTAGACAAAGATGGCGCAGCCATTTGAACATCGCCTAGCAGCATAGCTTCTAGCACTTTTCCATCGCCGTATAGGGTTGAGTTTGGATACACTTCCATGCACACCTTGCCATCCATTTCACTGTTGACGCGCTCAGCTAAAGCCGTTGCGGCGATCCCTTTTGGGTGCTTGTCGGTGTTGGTTACATGGCTAAACTTAATGACGATTTCGCCATCTTGGCAAACATCGCTAGCTTGGGCTGGAGCGGATACAAGTGCCATAGCCATAGTGCTGGCGAGTGCCGTTTTTAGAAACAATTTCATATTGAACCTCGTTATTACAATTATTAGTGATTCTCTAGTGGTACTACTATTCTAAGATTGCAATCTTTGTGCCACATATTAAGTAATTGATAATATTGGTTATTTTTTTTGAAAATAAAATAATTGTAATATAATCCACACGCTAAAACTGACTGGTGTGTGGGTATCTATACACCTATTGATCATCGATAAAGCGATGACGGTCCAGTCCATACTTGGTTAATTTGTCATATAAGGTCTTACGGGCAATGCCCAGAGCTTGATAAGTGAGTTTAATTGAACCTTGAGATTGTAAAAGGGCTTCTTCGATAAGGCGTTTTTCGTAACGCTCCAAACGTTTAGGTAGGCTTTGTTGATCAGTGTCAGATTGCCAACTCGCTAAAGTGTGCTGGTCAATAAGGGTATCTGTTAACACAAATCGCTCAGCAACGTTAATCAGCTCACGCACGTTACCAGGCCAGTCATGCTGCATTAATGTGTCTATGATATGAACAGATAGCTCAGGTGCAGGAACATTAAAGCGGCCACTGGCTTGGCTTACAAAGTACCTAAATAGCATGGCTACATCTTGGTCTCTCTCACGCAATGGTGGTAAGTACAGCTCGACCACATTTAGCCGGTAATATAGGTCTTCCCTAAAGGCACCTTGTTCTGATAGCTTTTTTAGGTCCACTTTGGTGGCTGCAATAACACGGATGTCTATATTAATAGATTGATTAGAACCTAACCGCTCTACTTGACGCTCTTGTAATACACGCAAGATTTTAATAGCTAATGCTAATGGGATACTTTCGACTTCATCTAAAAAAATAGTGCCCTGGTGCGCGTATTCAAACTTGCCTATACGGGTTTTTTTTGCATCAGTAAAGGCGCCTGCCTCGTGGCCAAATAATTCTACTTCCATCATAGACTCTGGTAATGCTGCACAATTGATTGCAACAAAAGGGCCTTTATGACGATCACTTTGTTCATGCAACCGCCTGGCGGTCAGTTCTTTACCTGTGCCAGTTTCGCCTCGGATGAGCGTGTTAACATCAGCTTTAGCCAGGCGAGTAATTTTTTCTTTAAGGGAGTTAATGGCCGATGATTGACCAATAATACTTTCTTTGTTTTGAGACGCTATAGCGTCTTTTAAGCGTCTGTTTTCACACACTAGCTGGCGTTTATCCAGTGCTCGTTTGATCACTTCTAACAAGTGCTCTCGGCGAAAGGGCTTTTCTATAAAGTCATAAGCGCCACTGCGAATGGCACTAATAGCCATTTGTACGTCACCGTGTCCAGTGATGAGTAATACAGGTAAGTCTGAGTCTAGTTTTTGTAATCTAGACAGTAGCTCAAAACCATCCATATTGGGCATGCGAATATCACTGATGACAATGCCTGTAAAGTTTCTATCCAGCGTTTCTAAAGCGTCTTTAGCGCTAGAAAAGGCAGTCACACGATAGTCTGCCAGCTGCAGCATCTCAACTAGAGCACTGCGAATGTCTTGGTGGTCATCTATCACACAAATAGTGGGTGAGGGCATGTGTTCTCTCTTATGGTTGTGCATGATTAACGTGTTTTTGCGCGTAACTGGATGGCAAATTCGGCGCCATCATTGGAGTTTTTTGCGCGCAACTCACCCCCCATCGTTTTTATAATACTGTATGAAATGGTGAGTCCCAAACCTAGTCCCACGCCTACATCTTTAGTACTAAAAAAAGGATCAAAAAGGTGATGTAAGTGCTCACTATCAATTCCAGACCCGGTGTCAGTAACGTATATGGTCACCTGTTTTTGGTTGCCTGGTAGGTCATGGTTAAAATATATACTTAGCTGCTTATCAGGGCTTTGGTTCATTGCATCCAACGCATTGGTTAATAGATTGATAAACACTTGTTCTAATCTAACATCATTAGCCATCACTTGGATGCTAGACATGTCCTCAATTTTGGTTTTAACCCCCTGTTCAGTGATGCGTGGCTGCAGTAAAGATAAGGCATTGTCTAGTGCGATTTGGGGGCAAACCCACTCTGTTTTATCATCTGTTTTACGACCAAAAGTTTTTAGGTGTGAGGTGATAAGGCCCATTTTATGAGCTAAAGATTTAATCTTTAAAATGTTACCTAAGGCCTTATCAGCTTGCTGTCGAGTCAGCCACTGCTCTGCATTTTCAGCGGATGCCAAAATAGCTGTCAAAGGTTGATTGATTTCATGAGTGACGCTTGTGGCAAGCTGACCTAACGTGGCAAGTTTGGCTGCATGTATTAATTCTTGCTGAGCTTGTTTGAGCTCCTCATTACTGGACTCTAATTCTTGAGTTCGCTCTGCCACACGGGTTTCTAATTGCCCTTTGGCTTGCTGTAGGCGATTTTGATTAATTTCTCTACGGTGCAGAGTTTCCATAAGTTGAAGGCGCCTTTGAGTAATAACATAGGCTAAGCTTAGCAGTAGTATCCACAGCAGTGTTGAAATGGCAACGCCTTGGTAAACATCTTTTTTTGCCACAGTGAGGTCTCCTTCACCATAGATCGTCCAATTTAATTCTGGCATAACCTTGGTCACTTCTAATACACGTTTAAAGCCTGCCTTAGGTAAGCTTACAATTTGGCCATAAGGGGTGTTCTTATGCACCTTTGTCTGTAATAGTGGAAAAGAGACCATCGGGTACTTGCTACTGTTACGAATATCTTGTTTTTGCACTTCGCTTAGAGGCGAGCGTGTCGTAAACAGCCAGCTAGGAATGCTAGAGGCAATGACTACGCCGTACTCGTCTGTAATTAACATAGGTGTGGCGTTATTGAGCCAGTTGCGCTCTAGGCGGGCCATATTCACTTTTACTACGATGACACCCACCACCTCACCTGAAGCAGGATTAAATAAAGGTTCACTAAAATAGTACCCTCTTATTCCAGCATATAAACCCAGCGTAAAGAATCCACCAGACCCACCCGCTTTAGCTGAGTTAAAAAATGGGCTATTTTTATATTCAGTACCAATATTTTCTAATTTAGTGGAGACAACTGTGGTGCCTTGGGCGTTCATCACAAACACTTCATCAGCATTTGTTACTTGGCGTATATGTTGCAGGTGTTGGCTAGGTAGCTTGGGCGTAGTAGTCAAATCATCGTTTGATACTTGTGCTATAAAGCTAGACTCCAGCATGAGCACTTTTGGAATAAAGCGATACTTTTCCAGTTCACTATTGAGGCTTTCAGCAAACAGTGACAAATCACCATACACCTTTTGATACAGGTCTTTATGGGCCTGTTCATTTAGGGTTATCCAGCTAACCCACAACCAACATGGCACTGACAACATTAGTGCGGCTATGTACATAAACTTTACATTTTTTTGCAACCAGCTCGGTTTTCTATAAATGATGTCGTTTTTGTCTATCATGATAAATCACTTATTAATCTAATAAAATTAAGCCACTACATCTATTTTTGCTACTTATTAACAAAAAAACTATGGCGGTTTTGTGCGTGAAGATAGTGCAGCTTCATGGGTACTATGATTGATGTGAGAAATAATTATATCTCTTGTATGCATATATTTATATCTCCCATGCTACAGCTAAAAGGCTGTGGGCCTAAAAATAACAACAAAAAATGGAGGGAGACAATGACTCCTGAAGAAATGCAGGCAGCAATAGAGGCGTTGCAAGGTTTGAGCAACACTAACCTTGAAATATTTTATTATTGGTGTACCGCCATTATGATTCTAATTCACGCAGGCTTTCTCATGTATGAGATGGGCGCCTCACGTGTTAAGCATTCCTTGGCTTCGGGTACCAAAAACATTCTCGCATTCGCGTTTATGATTCCCACTTTTTATATGTTCGGTTGGTTAATCTACTTATCCATGTGGCAAGGCTTTACCTACGACCCAGTATGGGGTGAATTTGGGTTACCTATGTCAGCCATTATGGGACCTAATATGGCAGACCAAGCCACAGGTGTATTTTGGGGTGCGTTCACTTTGTTTGCTTGTACTACAGCATCCATTTTGTCTGGCGCAGTTATAGAGCGTATTCGTATGGCATCTTTTGTTGTGCTAGCGGTGATTCTAGGCTCTGTTGTATGGAACTTAGCAGCATCTTGGGGCTGGCACCCAGCGGGTTGGTTGGTCACTGAGTTTGGTTATCACGATGCTGTAGCTTCTGGTGTGGTGCATACTATCTCAGGCTTCTTTGCTTTAGGTGTGTTGATAAACCTTGGCCCACGTATTGGTAAGTTCAATACCGACGGCAGTGCTAACGTAATCCGTGGACATAGCTTACCAATGACCATCACAGGTTTGATGCTCATTGTTGTAGGTTTCTTCGGTTTCATCGGCGCATGTGTACTATATAACTATGGTACTAATGGTGGTTGGACCAACATATACGGTGGCCCAACAACACTTTCTGCATACCTGTTTAACACCCTTATGGCTGTTGCTGGCGGTATTATTGGTTGTTACGCCTGTACTCGTGATCCATTTTGGATGATGTCTGGCGCTTTGTGTGGTGTGATTTCAGCCGCTGCCGGCCTTGATTTGTGGTATCCACCTTTGGCATTTGCAATCGCCTTCGCTGGTGGTTTCTTAGGCCCTTGGGCTGCTAAGCAAATCGAAAAAATGGGCATCGATGATGCGGTTGGTGCTGTAGCTGTGCACGGTGTGTGTGGCGTTTGGGGCTTGTTAGCTGTGGGTATCTTCCTAGGTGGCTACCCCGGATTTAGCTCTTGGGATGGCTTTGAAGTTCCACCAATTAACATGACAGGTCAGGTTGTAGGCGCAGCAGTAATGATTGCTACTGGTTTCATTCCTGGTTATGTGTTGTCTTGGATTTTCAACAAGTTGGGCATCTTGCGCGCTGGTGACGGCGTGCAACGTGACGGTATGGATAACGAGCTTGAAGGCATTGCTTATCCAGAAGAAATTCGCTCACGCTAACTTGAATGCACAGGCTAAGCCTATCTAGGTTTAGCCTGTGCCCATTAAGAATAAGAGGATTTATATATGTTTAATTCATCACCAATCACTAGTTGGGAAGGCGCAGAAGCCATCTTCACTTATGCTGACAGCCCTTTAGGTATGGCAGTGTGCTTTTGGATCATGACAGCGATGCTTATCGTGCCACTAGCAGTGTCTTACAAGGCAGAAGAAAAAGCTGAAATTGATCATCAGTAAGTAATGCTCATCATATAGGTTTGAAATTTAGACCTAAAAAACCGCCCTTGGGCGGTTTTTTTGTTTTAGCTAAAGGCTAAACTAAATGCGCAATAGCATCGCGTTCTTCTTCTAGCTCTTGGCGTGTCTTATCAATGTAAGCTTGGCTAGCTGCATCAATAGATAGGCCTTGAACAATGCTGTACTGACCATTTTGACAAGTCACAGGAAAAGAGAACATCAAATCCTTAGGGATGCCATAGCTCCCATCACTTGGAATGCCCATGCTAGTCCAGTCGCCGTCTGGTGTGCCAGCAGCCCATATACGCATGTGATCAATGGCAGCGTTGGCCGCAGAGGCCGCAGAAGAGGCGCCACGGGCTTTAATGATAGATGCGCCACGTTGTGCGATCACAGGGATAAAGGCTGTGTCGATCCAATTTTGGTCTACTAGGTCCGTTGCTGCTTGGCCCTTCACTGTAGCATTGGTTACATCGGCATACATAGTCGCTGAGTGGTTGCCCCAAATACATAGGTTTTTCACGTCACTTACGCCAGCATCAGTTTGGTTGGCAAGTTGCGTCAATGCACGGTTATGGTCTAAACGAGTCATGGCTGTAAACTGCAATGGGTTTAGATCTGGAGCACTTTTCATAGCGATATAAGCATTGGTGTTGGCAGGGTTGCCTACCACAAGTACTTTAACGTCACGATTAGCGTTGTCATTGATCGCCTTACCTTGGGCAGTGAAGATATTGGCATTGGCTTCTAGCAAATCTTTACGCTCCATGCCTGGTCCACGTGGACGAGCTCCAACAAGTAAGCAATAGTGAGCATCATCAAAGGCCACTGCAGCATCGTCTGTAGGAGTGATAGAGTTAACTAGCGGGAATGCACAATCTTCAATTTCCATCACTACGCCGTTTAAAGCGCCAAGAGCTGGGGTGATTTCCAATAACTTTAGGTTGATTGGCTGATCGCTACCTAGCATTTCGCCTTTAGCGATACGAAAGATAAGGGAATAAGAAATCTGGCCGGCGGCACCGGTGATAACAACGTTAACTGGGCTCTTCATTAAATACTCCAAAGCATGGACCTTTTGATAGACTGTGTAGTTACAGGCAAAAGGTATTAATATAGACCCACATGTCGCATTGCTGCGCCTTAGGCCATAAATGAAGCGATATTATACCTAACATTGCACCACTTATGTATGCGACAAAGGCCTATTTAGCTTATACAGATTATTCAGGGGATATTTAAATGCATTTTGTTACACTTAAAAACGGTAGTTTAGGTGCGGTTGTTGAGAATCAATTAGTAGAGCTTGAAGCTGCAAGTATCGCTCTAGACATAAGACTCCCATGTGCAAATATGTGGGGGTTGCTAGACGGCTCGCCTCAACTGCGCAGCGATATTGAAGCCATAGCCATGCAGGCGTATGAGCAACACATTGCCTGTGTTAACTATGCCTCACAGCTTGTAGGTTCGCCTCTGCCGTACTTGCGCCGAAATGTATTTTGCATTGGTAAAAATTACGCCGACCATGCAGCAGAAATTGCAGGCAAAATGGGCATTAGTGCAGACCTGCCAAAATACCCCATCGTTTTTACTAAAGCCACCAACACGCTTATTGGCCCACTAGACACCATCCCTTTGCACGCTGGAATCACCCGAAAAATAGACTATGAGGCAGAGCTGGCCTTGGTGGTAGGTAAAGCGGGGGTAAACATTACCAAGGCAGATGCGTGGAGTCACATATTTGGCTTTAGTTGTTATAACGATGTGTCAGCTAGAGATTTGCAAAAGCGCCATAGTCAATGGCATCTTGGTAAG
Source organism: Candidatus Njordibacter sp. Uisw_002 (assembly GCF_047730155.1). Classification (NCBI taxonomy): domain Bacteria; kingdom Pseudomonadati; phylum Pseudomonadota; class Gammaproteobacteria; order Pseudomonadales; family Candidatus Njordibacteraceae; genus Candidatus Njordibacter; species Candidatus Njordibacter sp. Uisw_002. The sequence continues at coordinate 2,393,838 of NZ_CP159832.1, read as the reverse complement.
TCTTTAGATGGTTTTGGACCCATGGGGCCTGCGATTACGCCCACCTATGGTAAGCCTATAAGTGGCAATACACGTGTGACTTGCCATGTGAATGGCCAGCCAAGGCAAGATGCGGCATTAGCTCAGATGATATTTGATATCCCCACTATCATTGAAACACTATCAAAGGGCATTACCTTACAGGTGGGTGACGTGATTGCCACAGGCACCCCTGCAGGGGTAGGCATGGGCTTTGATCCCATGCGTTTATTAGCACCTGGTGACAAGATAGAAGTGGCCATTGATGGCACACTCCCTCTTATCAATCAGATGGCTTTAGCATAGGATAAAACTATTATTTACCTTCGCCTTTACCCTTGCTTTCATTTAGGTAACATTCTAATGAATCATCCAGCGCTTCATGCCAAGGGGTGTGGTGTGCAGGGGCGATCTTGCCTGTAAGTGCAGACTTATAGCCGTGATTACGAAAGGTCATAATGCCAAGCTTTTTATGCTTTTTCCATTGATAAAAGGCTTGGTTACAGTCTTCTAAATCGATAGCAGGGTAGTCAGTTTTTGCCATTAGCTCCATGGTATAGCGCCCTTGGTAAGCAATGGCTTCGTAGTCATCAGCAATAGCGTCCTCTTGTGCTCGCCAATTATCAATGTCTATTTGCATTTCTGGCTGTGTGGGCAATGCCACACGCCCCATAATCACATCTCTTGCATACCAAGCTTGGGCATCAAACATGTTAAAGGTGTACCACTGATCCTGCATGCCAAGGTAAAGCAGCTTGGGGTTATGCTGCCATACAACACCGTTGTAGAGGTCTACCGGGTAAAGACGGTTGTTGGTTTTGAGCTTGAGTGATTCTTCCATAAATGGAAAATGATGAATATAGCCCGTGCATAAAATAATGGCATCGATTTGCTTGTGTGTACCGTCAATAAAATAGGCTGTGTTTTCATCCACACGCTCCAATGCTGGGACTTCCTGCCAATTGTCTGGCCAGTCGTAGCCCATAGGAGCCGTGCGATGCGCAACAGTAATAGTCTTTGCGCCATATTTCCAACACTGAGACCCAATGTCTTCAGCTGAGTAAGAGGTGCCTAAAATGAGCACATCTTTGTCTTTAAATTCTAGCGCATCACGAAAGTCATGGGCATGCATAATGCGGCCACCAAAATGATTGAAACCTGGGTATTCAGGCACGTTAGGGGTGGAAAAATGCCCACTAGACACAATCACATAATCAAACTCTTCTTGATACTCTTTGTTGTTGGGTAAGTCTTGCGCTGTGACTGTGAAGGTGTCGCTAGCATCATTGAAAGACACATTACGAATGACGTTAGAAAATCGAATGTATTTGCGCACATCAGCTTTTTTAACTCTACCTTCAATATAATCAAACAAAACAGCGCGTGGAGGAAATGAGGCTATTTCACGCCCAAAGTGCTCATCAAAAGAGTAGTCTGCAAACTCCAAGCCTTCTTTGGGGCCGTTCGACCAAAGGTAGCGGTACATGCTGCCGTGAACAGGTTCACCATATTGATCTACCCCTGTTCGCCAAGTGTAATTCCACAAACCACCCCAGTTGTCTTGCTTTTCAAAGCACACTATTTCTGGAATATCTGCCCCCTTTTCTTGGGCTGATTGAAAAGCTCGTAATTGGGCTAGGCCGCTTGGTCCAGCACCAATAATAGCAACACGTTTTTTACTCATGACATACCTCATTATTTTTATTCTATTCAATAAAAATAGCCTAGACTAAAAAAACCATTATTAACACTGTGGAAAACCCGTAGATAATAGGCAATCGCCAAGGCAGACTAGCTATTACTGAGCCTTATATAGCGTTTAACAAGCTGTGGTAGAGAGTCCACTTCAAGTTTACGCATTAAGCTAGCACGATGTACCTCAACAGTCCTTTGGCTAATGCCAAGTTGGCAGGCAATGACTTTGTTGGCAAGGCCGTCTACTACCAAAGCGCAAACTTGGAGCTCTCTGTTTGTGAGGCTATTAAGCTGGGCTTGGAGCTTAAGCTTGAGCAAATATTTTTGAGTATTAGCTTGGTCTATGGCGAAGGCTTCTTTTACTTTAAGTAATAGCTGTTGTTCATGTACAGGTTTACGAAAATAATCCAGTGCCCCATTACGCATGGCTTCTACCGCCATAGGCACGGTGCCATGGCCAGTAATAAAAATGAGTGGGAGTTTGCAGCCCATCTGGTTAAGCTGAGCCTGCAGCTCTAGTCCGTCCATGCTAGGCATACGGATGTCAGCAATAATACAGCCATGTAATGTATGACTTACCTGTTGTATAAAATGTACAGCGTCTTCAAAACATACAGTGTTATAACCATTGCATTCCAACCATAAGCTTATTGCATCTCGCACGGATGGGTCATCATCCACTATGAAGACAGTTTGGCTCATATTGTCTCCTGTGCATCTAGGGATAAGTTAAAGAAAAATTCAGCGCCACTTGTGCCCACAGATGCTAAGTTGCGATAGTTTAGCCTTCCCCCATGGGCCTCAATAATGGCTTTACCTATAGTGAGGCCTAAGCCCATACCTGCAGCTTTTCCTGTGTGTTTGTTGGAAGAAAAAGCTAAAAATAACGTCTCTTTCATGCTGTCTTCAATGCCAGTACCCTGATCTGCCACTGTAATCCAAAGTTGTTGCTGCTCAACAATAGCGCTGAGCTCTATAGCGCTGCCAGGTACGCACTGGTTGGTTTGCATGGCTTGCATGCCATTGCGTAATAAATTGAGAATAACTTGCTGAATTTGAATAGGGTCACAAGAAATAAGAGGTAAATGTGCAGGCAATTTTAAGTCTATGGTGAAGTGGCGCACTTGGGCTTCAATCTGCGCCAAATCTTTAATTTCGCGCAATAATTGTGTTGGATTAACCTGATCTTTCTGGTGGCTAGTTTGGTAGCTCATGGCCTGCATGCGCTCAATAACAGCACCCGCACGGTGTGATTGTTGCGTTACTTTTTCCATCACTTCTAGCAGCTTGTTGTATTGGCCTTGTTGCGCTAACAAATTTGCAGACTTACTGTACATGGCAATAGCTGTGAGAGGTTGGTTGAGCTCATGTGCAATCGCTGCCGTCATTTCCCCAAGCGTATTTAAGCGCTCTACATGTGCAAGCTGCGCCCGTTGCTCATTCACCATAAGCTCTGCGTTGCGTAGGCTTGTGATATCGGTGATAAAGCCTTCAATGATTGCCGTGCCATCTGCACTTCTTCCCACCACTCGGCCTCTTTCCCATACCCATTTATTGGGCCCCAGGCGAGGCACAATACGATACTCCACTTCAAATGGCTGATCACAAGTAGCAGCTTCACGCACCTGCCTATCCACTTCTGCAACATCATGTCGATGAGTAAAATCCCCCCACAAAATAGATTGTGTTTCCAGCTCTTGGCTACTATATCCACACAAGGCTTCACAGCCTTCGCTCACAAAGCTCATGGGCCAATGGGGCAGATTAAGGCAGCGGTAGGCCATGCCTGGCAAATTCTTAAATAAGGTTTGCAAGCCATCATCAGCGTTGTCGTGGGTGTCGGTCAGTTGAGTCATTATGGCGAATTTATTATAGGCTGCTATGCTTTAGTAACAACCTAATGGATTAGGAGCATGGATGCAATGGCGATTTCACAATGGCCCGCTACAGAACAGCCAAGGGAGCGGCTACTTAAGTTGGGTGCCAAACAATTAACAGACGCAGAATTAGTGGCTATTTTTTTACGCACTGGTTGTGTGGGCTTGTCGGCTGTGGATATGGCACGCCAAATGCTGTCTCGCTTTGGTGGCCTACACGAGCTACTAGCTGCAAGCGTAGAAGAGTTTTGTTTGCAACAAGGTGCAGGCCCCACTAAATACGTTCAATTACAAGCAGTTAGAGAGCTTGGGGTGAGGCTGCAAAAAGCCCAGTTCAAGCAGCCTATGCAGCTAGATAGTAGTTCAAAAGTGGGTAACTATCTGCAGTGTGAGATAGGTCACTATGAGCGTGAAGTGTTTTGTGTTTTGCTGCTAGACACTCAGCACAGGCTGCTAGAATGTGTTGAGCTGTTTCAAGGCACAATAGACAGCGCTAATGTTTATCCTCGTGAAGTGGTTAAGCTAGCATTAACCAAAAATGCTGCAGCGGTGATCCTGGCGCACAACCACCCCTCAGGCGTAGCTGAGCCAAGCCCCAGTGATAAGCTCATTACCCAGGCTTTGGTAAAAGCTCTTAATCTGGTAGACATTCGTACTTTGGATCATTTTGTTGTTGGCAAAAGTGAATGGGTGTCTTTTGCGGACAGAGGACTGATGTAAGGCCTTGTTTCCTTGTCATTGTTGCAAAAATCTGCTAAAGTCCCGCCTCCATATTTCCACCCCCAGAGTTTTGGTGGTTATGTGGCTGGTACGGATATTGGCCCGCTGGAGGGCTGCTCCGCCTGAGAGCTAAGCATGAGGCTTGGTTCAATAATTAAATTTGAGGAAGTTAAAATGTCCAGAGTATGTATGATTACCGGAAAGCGCCCTGTCGCTGGTAACAATGTGTCTCACGCTAAAAACAAAACACGTCGTCGTTTTTTACCAAACCTGCATTGGCATCGTTTTTGGGTAGAAAGCGAAAACAAATTCGTTCGCCTTCGTGTATCTTCTAAAGGTATGCGTATTGTTGACAAGAAAGGTATTGATTCCGTTCTAGTTGATGTTCGTGCCAACGGCACCAAGGTTTAAGGAGAAGACTAATGCGCGATAAGATTAAGCTGGTTTCCAGCGCCGGTACTGGTCACTTCTACACCACTACTAAGAACAAGCGTACCATGCCTGACAAAATGGAAATGATGAAGTACGATCCACGAGTCCGTAAGCATGTTATGTATAAAGAAGCTAAGATCAAGTAATTGATTTTGGTGTAAAAAGCCGGCCTCTAGTAATAGACGCCGGCTTTTTTATGTCTGTTACATTTGCAGCCCAGCACTAGTGGTGTGGGTTGACCATAGCGCTAAGTACATGGCCTTCCCATACGCCTGCAATATTTAGATACGACTTGGCATAACCCTCTTTCTCAAATCCCAAGCGATCTAGCAGAGCTGCACTGCGTTGGTTTTCATTGGTATAGGTGGCCATAATGCGGTGGATGTTAAATTGGCTAAACATATAGGCAATACAAGGTGGCATAAATTCTTGCATTAAGCCTTGGCCTTGGCGTTGGGCATCAATGGAGTAGCCGGCAAAACAGGCTTGGAGTGGGCCACGCATAATATCTGAGAAATCGATGCTAGCCAGCATGCGTTGGCTGTGAGGGCAAAAAACACCTAATTTTACGTGTTTGTCGGCATAAAAATCGCCCTCGGCCACTAAAATACGGTTAAAAGTGGCTTCTTGCTCATAAAAATCTTCATTACGCATAGGCTCCCATAGGCTAAGGTGAGAGCGATTACGCCAGTAATAATCCGCCAACTCAGCACTATCAGCTGTATTAATAAGGCGGATATGCCCATTTTTTGTGATGATGTTGGGTTTGGGGGGATTATAAGGCAGCTAGAGCCTCCTGCAGTGTTTTAACACCAATAATTTCCATGCCGCCTAGGTCATTTTTTGAGTTAGCCCCAGAGGACTTAGGCACGTTGGCAATAGGCACTATAGCGCGCTTAAAGCCATGTTTTGCAGCTTCACGTATACGCTCTTGGCCACTGGGCACTGGACGTATTTCACCAGACAGTCCCACTTCACCAAATACCACTAAATTTTGATCCAGCGCCCTATCTCTTAAGCTAGAAACAATGGCTAATAACATCGCTAAATCAGCACCCGTTTCAGACACTCTTACGCCACCAACCACGTTAACAAATACATCTTGATCACCGGTATGTAGGCCACCATGTCGGTGTAACACAGCAAGCAACATAGTAAGTCGATTTTGATCTAAACCTATAGCCACTCTGCGAGGGTTGTTCATGCTGCTGTCATCCACTAAAGCTTGTAACTCTACTAATAGTGGACGGGTACCTTCCCATATCACCATGACTAAGCTGCCTGCAGCACTGGTATCATTGCGAGAAAGAAAGATAGAGCTGGGGTTTTTAACTTCTTTGAGGCCGTTTTCCATCATGGCAAAAACACCTAGCTCATTTACGGCGCCAAAACGGTTTTTATGGCTACGAAGGGTGCGATAACGGCTGTCGTTGTCGCCTTCTAGCTGTAAGGAGCAATCTATCATGTGCTCTAACACCTTAGGCCCCGCTAAGCTGCCATCTTTGGTGACATGGCCGACCAATAATAGAATGGCATCAGATTGTTTTGCGTAGCGTGTGAGCGCTGCTGCGCACTCTCTTACCTGAGACACGCTGCCAGGTGCTGAGGTAATGTCGGCTAATTGCATCACTTGTATTGAATCCACCACAATCAGCTTAGGTTGTAGCGCAGCACAGGTGGCCAAAATGGATTCCACGTCTGTCTCAGTGAGCATTTTTAAATTGTTAGTAGGTAATTCTAGGCGCTTTGCCCTCAAGGCCACTTGCTGTAATGACTCTTCGCCAGTGATGTATAACGCAGGCATTTGCTGAGCCAAGCTGCACATGAGTTGCAATAACAAAGTGCTTTTGCCAGCGCCAGGATGCCCGCCTATAAGAATGGCTGATCCAGGTACTAAGCCACCACCAAGCACACGGTCTAGCTCGCCGATACCAGTTGTCAAACGAGGCATGCTAGCAACATCCACATCGCTTAAATCTTGTAGTTGGGACGTAACCCCTGCGTAGCCCTTTGCCGCGTTAGTGGCATTAGCTGCATTGACCCGAGTACTTGCACTAACATGGCCACCAGCTGGAGCTATACGAAATTCTGAAAGGCTGTTCCACGCCCCACAATCTGTGCACTGGCCCTGCCATTTACTGTAGTCAGAGCCGCACTCATTACATACATAGGCTGTTTTGGCTTTGGCCATGTTTTTGTCTCGAATTAATCGTTATTAATCGGATTGTAAAAGTATAGCGGCATCTTTAGCAAAGTAGGTGAGAATACCATCTGCCCCAGCACGTTTTATACCTAACAAAGACTCCATCATTACGCTGTCTTTATCTAGCCAGCCATTTTGGAAGGCAGCCATGTGCATGGCATATTCGCCACTGACTTGATAGGCAAATGTAGGCACCTGTAGCTCTCTTTTCACGCGAGACACTATATCTAAGTATGGCATGCCAGGTTTTACCATGACCATATCAGCGCCTTCAGCAATGTCCATAGCAACTTCGTGTAAGGCTTCATCGCTATTGGCAGGGTCCATTTGATAACCAAATTTGTTGCCCTTGCCTAAATTACCTGCAGAACCCACGGCATCACGAAACGGGCCATAATAAGCTGAAGCATACTTTGCGGCATACGCCATGATACGCGTGGTTTGGTGATTATCTGCTTCTAAAGCATCGCGTATAGAGCCTATGCGGCCATCCATCATATCAGATGGCGCCACCACGTCTGCACCGGCTTGAGCATGAGATAAAGCCTGCTTAATGAGAATATCTACAGTAATGTCGTTAAGCACATAGCCGTCTTCATTAATAATGCCGTCTTGGCCGTGGGTGGTAAATGGGTCTAGGGCTACATCAGTAATAACGCCAAGCTCAGGACAAGCGTCTTTGACTGCTTTGACCGCACGCTGGGCTAACCCATCAGGGTTATAGGCTTCTTCTGCCATCAAAGATTTTGCCGATAAAGGCGTCACTGGAAACAATGCAATAGCAGGGATGCCAAGCGCTAAAAGCTGTTTTGCTTCTTTTACTAACAAATCTATACTCAAACGCTCTACACCAGGCATGGAGGGGATTGTTTGGCGTTGATTTTGGCCTTCAATCACAAACATTGGATAAATTAAATCATCTGTAGTGAGTCTGTTTTCACGCATTAAACGTCGAGAAAACTCGTTATATCGCATGCGTCGCATACGGCTATTAGGAAACTGTCGTTGGCTGGGTTGAAAGCTCATAATGGGCCCTTAGTGTTAATTTTTAGTGCTATTGCTGCAATAACATAGACTCAAGCTCGTCGTTCTTTTCAAGCCAAAGCTCTTCATTGTGTTCATGTTGCTCACTGGCATGGCTTTGTTGAGCCAATAAGTCTTTTAGTTTCGCTTTATTTACCGCTTCATACAAGCTAGGTTGTGCCAGTTGAGCTTCTAGTTCGTCTAGCTTAGCTTGCCATATATCAATGTCTTTTTCATGTTTGGCGATGGCCTTTTTTAAAGGACTAAGTAGTTTACGATTTTCTGCTTGCAGGCGCTTTTGTTCCTTACGCTCTGCAGGCGTTAAGGATTCAGACTCAGCACCTTTGGCAATGCTTGGATCCAAACGCAGAGCTTCTTGTCTGTCTTTCATCTTTGCTTGTGCTTGGGCTTGGGCTAGCGCTTGCACTTGCACTTGGTAGTCTTGCAAGTCACCTTCAAATTCTTTCACTTTACCATCAGCTACTAACCAATAGTTGTCCACCACTTGACGTAACAGATGACGATCGTGAGAGATGACTACGATAGCACCTTGATAGGCTTGTAGGGCCATGGTGAGGGCATGGCGAGCTTCTAAGTCTAAGTGGTTAGTAGGCTCGTCTAACAATAGTAGGTTAGGTTTTTGAATAGCGATCATAGCTAAGGCCAAGCGTACTTTTTCACCACCTGAAAAGTGCTTTACAGGCTCAAAAATGCGCTCGCCTTGCCAGCCAAAGCCACCTAAAAAGTTACGTAATTCTTGCTCACTGGCGCCGGGCTTAAGCCTTTGCAGATGCAGCAGCCCGTTGGCTTCCATGTCCAGAGCTTCTAGCTGGTGCTGAGCAAAGTAACCAATTTTTAGGTGTTCGCCAGGAACTACTTGGCCAGATAAAGGAGCAAGGTCACCTACTAATGTTTTGATCAAGCTTGATTTGCCAGCGCCATTGGGGCCTAGTAAAGCATAACGTGAATCATGTAATAAGGTGATGTTGGCGCTTACAATAGGCTTGTCATAACCAATACTCACTTGATCTAGATCGATTAACGTAGAGCTGGTTTTTTCAAACTCTGGGAATCGAAAGGTAAAAGGAGAGTCGGCATAGGCGGGTGCAATTTTTTCCATGCGCTCTAGTGCCTTCATACGACCTTGGGCTTGCTTGGCCTTACTGGCCTTTGCTTTAAAGCGCTGAATAAAGCTTTCGATGTGGGCTATTTCGGTTTGCTGCTTGGCATACATTACTTGTTGTTGAGCCATGCGCTCAGCTTTTTGACGCTCAAAAGCCGCATAGTTACCACGATAAGAGGTGAGTTTTTTGCGATCCAAATGCACAACCACTTGCACTACCTGATCTAAAAAGTCACGGTCATGAGATACTAAAAATAAGGTGCCAGGATATTTTTGTAACCATGACTCAAGCCACATGGTGGCATCAAGGTCTAAGTGGTTAGTCGGCTCATCTAAAAGCAACAAATCTGATGGACACATGAGCGCTTGAGCTAAGTTTAAACGCACACGCCAGCCCCCAGAAAAACTACCCACAGGTTGGCTCCAATCTTGTTCTGGAAAACCTAAGCCTTGTAGTAGTTGCTGCGCACGGTTTACCGCACTGTAACCACCCACGTGGTCATAATCTGCATAAACGTGACTTAAAGCGGCTTCATCATGAGTGGCTTCGGCTGCCGTAATGGCCTCTTGTGCTGCCCTTAAAGCTACGTCGCCGTCTAACACATGATCTAAGGTAGAGCGATTTACGTCGCCTATCTCCTGGGCCATGTGTGCCATACGCATAGCAGGTGGCCAGGTGAGGTGTCCAGCATCAAGCTGTAATTGCCCAAGCAACAGCTTAAATAAAGTCGTTTTACCGGCGCCATTGCGTCCAATTAAGCCATACCTTTGGCCTGAATTTAGGGTCAAGTGAGCCCCCTCAATAAGAGGTTGGCCACCGCGTTGTAGAGTGATATCGTCAAATTTAATCATGGACGCGGATGATACCACATGCTTAGCTAGCCATAAGCCTAAACACTCATAAATATAGCCAACAAAATGCAATCAAATGTAAACAATTGGAAATACTTTTGCTTCGTGTTTGAACCTTATATATCCTATGCAGCACGCTGAATAATAACGTTTAGCACTATGACAGAGGAATACTATGAAAACTTTAATGAGTCGCTTGGCCGTTACCAGCGCTATTGGCCTTGCAGCAACACCGGCTGCTGCAGAGATCGACCTAAATAACGTGGAGCAAAATGTAAGCTATAGCTTAGGCACTTTGGTTGCTGGTCAGCTTGCGAGCGATTTTGACAACCTTAATTTAGAAGCTTTTGTAGAAGGGTTTAATGCGGCTTACCTTGGCCAAAAAATGCTAGTAAGCCCTGAGCAAGCAGTGGCTGCTGTGCAAAATTACCAACGCCAAGTGGCTGCTTCAAAGTTTGATAGCGCTTTAGTCAATAGTGAAGATTATTTAGCACAAAATGCGCAAAAAGAAGGCGTTCAAGTCACTAAAAGTGGCTTACAGTATGAAGTGTTGGCTGAAGGTGAGGGCGCAAAGCCTGCAGCAACTGATACTGTGACAGTGCATTATCATGGCACTACTTTGGACGGACAGGTTTTTGATAGCTCTGTAGATCGCGGTGAGCCTACACAGTTCCCACTAAACGGGGTTATAGCGGGCTGGACTGAAGGTGTTCAGTTAATGAGTGTTGGCGCTAAGTATAAGTTCTTTATCCATCCAGATTTGGCTTACGGCACTCAAGGTGCTGGCCAGATGATTGGGCCCAACGATGCGCTAATCTTTGAAGTTGAATTGATCAAGATAGGCCAATAAGGCCAAACCTTTTGTTTACAAGCTATTCAACATAGCTTAATTACTAAAAACCCCAGCAAGCTGGGGTTTTTTATGTCTGCTATAAAACCTTACGGTTTATAGGTAGTTCAATACCAATACCATCACAGCAGTTAGGCCTAAAGAGCCATGAATTACGCCCTTCACTGTAGCCAAAGGACCCTGCTTACCAAACATAGCGTTGGCCTGCAGAGCAGCAATGATTACCAACATAGCAATCATAGAATTGCTCATAGTAAATGCACTGTAGCCCATTCCGCCAGTAGGATGGCCAGAAGCAAGCATACAAAACGCCATTGGCGCAGAATATAAAACGTTGTGACGTGAAGCCAACAATGCTTTAGCACCGGCAGCTGGAGCGTCGCCCTCAACCATGCCTAGAGCAATTTTCTGGTTTGGCCAAATGATGATCCAAACGTTTAAAAACATTAGTGTGCCAAAGATAGCACCGATAACAATGTAGTTATTTAGTGCTGCACCAAGGGCGCCTATAAGGATAAGGCCAGTTATGAAAGTGCCCATAGCACCCCAACGGAACCACCACAAAGCACTTGGAGCTAGCTTAGCTTTAGCATCTGCTAGGCCTTCAGGGCTAGCTTGCTTAAAGTAGCCACCTTGAATGAAGTTAAAGTAGTACAGCATACCAATCCAAGTAATGCCGAATAAAACGTGTGACCATCGGAATAAAAATCCTAATAAGTCCATAGTACGCCTCTCATGTAATTTAATTTAAGATAATGGTCCTAGAAGTCTCTAGATCCAAGGGTGATGGCCGCCATTGTACAATTAATGTAACGGCCTGTTCTAGTTTTTTGCAACAAAAACTATTGATCGTCTAAGTAACGCTCTGCATCTAGGGCTGCCATACAGCCTGTGCCTGCAGAAGTAATTGCTTGACGGTAAATATGATCCATTACATCACCCGCAGCAAATACGCCTTCAATACTGGTCTGGGTAGCATTACCGTGGCTACCGCTTTGTACTTTAATATAGCCACCTTCCATGTCTAATTGGCCTTCAAATAGCCCTGTGTTTGGTGTGTGGCCGATAGCAATAAATACACCATCAACGTCTAAATCTTTGGTGCTACCATCTTTGCTACTCTTAACTCGCATGCCGGTTACGCCCATATCGTCACCTAATACTTCATCAAGGTTGTGATGCCACTCTACTTTAACATTGCCATTTTCCACTTTATCCATCAAGCGATCAGCGAGAATTTTTTCGCTACGAAATTTGTCACGACGATGAACTACCGTCACTTCACTAGCAATATTACTTAGATAAAGCGCTTCTTCAACAGCAGTATTGCCACCGCCGATTACAGCTACTTTTTTGTTACGATAAAAGAAGCCGTCACATGTGGCGCAGGCAGATACGCCACGGCCTTGGAATGCAGTTTCGCTGTCAAGGCCTAGGTAGCGAGCACTTGCCCCTGTGCATATAATCAAAGCGTCACAAGTATAGTGAGTGCCTTGACCTGTGAGTTGAAAAGGTCGCTGATTTAGGTCTACAGCATCTATTTGGTCAAAAATAATTTCAGTTTCAAAACGCTCAGCATGAGCTTTCATACGCTCCATTAAGGCAGGGCCTTGTAAGCCCTCCACGTCGCCAGGCCAGTTATCCACTTCTGTAGTTGTGGTTAGCTGACCACCCATTTGCATACCTGTAATTAACACTGGATTAAGGTTAGCGCGTGCTGCATATACTGCAGCAGTGTAGCCTGCAGGTCCAGAACCTAAAATTAGTAACTTACAGTGCTTTACTTCGCTCATGGGGAGTCCTATATAATGATATGGTACAACAAAAAATATGCGCCTGACTTTAGCATAATTCAACCCATACTTCAGGCACTTTATGTCATGCTTTTGTAAACAAACGAGAATGCACATGGGCAACAAAGTCGACAACAATACTGATGATAAAATCCGTTTAGATAAGTGGCTATGGGCGGCAAGGTTTTATCGCACCCGTGCCCTTGCAAAACAAGCCGTTGAAAGCGGTAAGGTGCATTATCAAGGCACTAAAACTAAGTGCAGTCGTGTGGTGGAGCTGCACGCAAAAATAACCATACGCCAAGGCACTGATGAAAAAACTGTTTTAGTGCAGGCTCTTTCTGGCTCTCGAAGAGGTGCACCTGAAGCGGCACTTTTGTATCACGAAACAGCACAGAGCGAAAAAGCGCGAACAGACTTAGCTGCCGGTAAAAAAGCCATGGGTCAAACCACTATTTCACAAGGTAAGCCTACAAAAAAGCAGCGCCGAGACCAGCAGCGTTTTGAACAACAGCAGTTGTAGTTTACAATTAACATGTATCCACCTTTAAGACTTCTTAATCAAATGACCAATGACAAAATGCAAGGCTTCATGTTCGACGATATGGACATCCGTGGCGTTCACTTGCGGCTAGATCAGGGTGTAAAAACCTTATTAGATCAACAAGATTACCCTGCTCCTGTGGCTAGTTTGTTAGCGCAGATGCTGATTGTGGCGTGCTTGCTCAGTGCAAAGCTTAAATTACGGGGTCGCTTGAGCGTGCAAATTCGTGGTGATGGCCCACTTAAGTGGGTCATGGCCGAATGCCGACAGCTAAGCGATGACCCAGAGCAACCATTTAGAGTAAAAGGCATGGCGCAGGTCAATGAACCTATCGCTGCTAATGCAACCCTTAGTGAAATGGTGGCAGATGGCCGTTTAATTATCACTATCGAGCCAGACCAAGGGCAGCGCTACCAGGGTGTAGTGATGGTGGATCAGCCTACCTTGGCTCAATGTATTGAAAGTTATTTTTACCAATCAGAACAGCTGCCTACTCATATCCAACTGGTGAGCACAGACCAAGGTGCTGCTGGCTTTATGTTACAACGATTACCTCAAACTGAGACTGAAGAACACCAAGCTGACTTAGATTGGGAGCTAGTGCATGCTTTGTCTGCCACTCTGACAGAGCATGAACTTGCACAGTTACCAGCAGATCAAGTATTACATAGATTGTTTCATGAGCAGCAAGTAAAAGTGTTTGCTCCTCGGGCTGTTTTGCAAGAGTGTGACTGCAGTCGGCAGCGTTGTGGCGGTGCCATCACAAGCTTAGGAAAAACTGCGGCGGATGAAATATTGCAAGAGCAAGAAGCCATCGTGATTGATTGCCAATTCTGTAACGCCCATTACTCTTTTGATAAAGTAGATTGCCATGTTTTGTTTGAGCAAGGCGTGATTGCTGAAAAAGAACCCCAAGCAGTGCATTAAAATTATAAAGGTGTTTTGTAGATTTTTAATTAATATAGCAACCATTATAATTAACACTAATGGCCCATATTTCATTATAGCCATACTTTTTCAACTTTTTATAATACTTTTCTGCCATAATACAGCCAAATTTTCATCGCCCAAATGGCGTACTCCCGTTTAGGTTTTTAGACCTTGTTTAAAAACCTAAGTAATTCAAAGGTATTGATACATGACTGTAACTGTAGCTACAAATACTGGCACCACCTACACGCAACTTTCCCCTGCAAGTCTGATCCAAAAAGCGATTGCTAACGGTGAAGGTACTTTGGCTAACACTGGGGCACTTAACGTGATTACCGGTCACCGCACAGGTCGTTCACCCTTAGATCGCTTTGTTGTGCAAGAACCAACTACGTCAGATGATATTGAATGGGGTGCTATAAACCGTCCGGTAACGCCAGAAGTTTTTGACGCCCTTTGGGATCGTGTGGAGGCCTCATTAGTTGGTCAAGATCAATATGTGGCTAACGTGCACGTAGGCTCAGATCAAAATCATTACATCCCTATTAAAATGACCACTCAAACGGCATGGCAAAACTTGTTTGGACAAAATCTCTTTATCGTGCCTAAGCAATACAACACTGCCGGCAAAGATGAGTGGCAAATTCTTAACGTAGCCAACTTTGAATGTGACCCGCAGCGCGATGGCACTAACAGCGATGGCTGTGTGATGATTAACTTTGCCGATCGCAAGGTGCTGCTTGCAGGCATGCGTTACGCTGGCGAAATGAAAAAGGCCATGTTTTCTGTACAAAACTTCCTATTACCAGCAAATGACGTATTACCAATGCACTGCTCTGCCAACGTGGGCGATGACGGCAAAACAACTTTGTTTTTTGGTTTGTCTGGCACAGGTAAAACCACACTTTCTGCAGATCCAACACGTTACTTAATCGGTGATGATGAGCACGGCTGGGGTGAAGGCGTAGTGTTTAACATTGAAGGGGGTTGTTATGCTAAGACCATTAACCTTAGTAAAAAGAATGAGCCTCTTATTTGGGATGCCATTCGTTTTGGCGCTATTATTGAAAACGTGTGTTTGGACGAAGACAGTAAAGAAGCGGACTACGACAACACTGATATTTCAGAAAATGGGCGGTGTGCATATCCTTTAGAGCACATTGAAAAACGTACACAAGAAAACTTGGCAGGCGAGCCTGAAGCCATTATTTTCCTAACCTGTGATTTAACAGGTGTGTTGCCTCCTGTGTCTATCCTATCTAAAGAAGCGGCAGCCTATCACTTTTTAAGTGGCTATACCGCACTGGTAGGGTCTACTGAAATGGGCTCAAGTGCAGCGATTCGCTCTACATTTTCTACCTGTTTTGGCGCGCCTTTTTTCCCTCGCCCAGCAGGAGTGTACGCGCAGTTATTGATGAAGCGTATTGAAGCTTTTGGTAGCAAAGTGTACCTTGTTAATACCGGCTGGACAGGTGGTTCATACGGCACGGGTAAGCGCTTTAGCATCCCTACCACTCGCGCTATTATTGCAGCCATTCAAAGTGGGAATATTTCCCAAGCACAAACCCAGCACCTAAGCGGGCTAAACGTAGATGTACCTACTACCCTAGATGGCGTAGATAGTCATTTACTCAATCCACGTGACACGTGGCAAGACCCAGCTGTATACGATGCCGAAGCAGCTGCTTTAATTGCCAAGTTTAACGAAAACTTCAAACGTTTTAGCGTTTCACAAGAGATTGTTGACGCAGGCCCTCAGCAAAGCTAAACCCCACACTGGTTATGTTTGATTATAAAAGGCTCCTTTTTGGGGCCTTTTTTTGCTTTAATATACGTCTTTACGCATGCTTTTAAATCAACCTCTTTAAAACACCACCTAGCGACCCTATTAATAGGCCTATGCTTTAAAATTGAGAAGGATGCTATGTTTGTGATACATCAGCAAATTGCCACCGAACTTGCGGTACAAACTTGGCAGGTAGATGCCGCTATCAAATTATTAGATGAAGGCTCTACGGTGCCTTTTATCGCGCGTTATCGTAAAGAAGTCACCGGAGTATTGGATGACACTCAACTGCGTACATTAGAGGAACGGCTAGGGTATTTGCGTGAGCTAAATGCCAGACGTCAAAGCATTTTAGAAAGCATTGAAAAACAAGATAAGCTCACGCCCAAGCTTGCTAGCCTCATTAATGCGGCAGATAGTAAAACCCGCCTAGAAGATTTATACCTACCTTATAAAATAAAGCGCCGAACCAAAGCTCAAATTGCCATAGAAGCTGGCTTGCAGCCATTGGCTGATGCTTTACTGAAAGACCCTGCCCTTAACCCAGAGCAGGCGGCCCAGCATTATATTAATGAAGAGTTACTCATCAATAGTGCCAAAGACGCCCTAGATGGCGCCAAACAAATATTGATGGAGCGTTTTAGTATAGCGGCTGATTTACTGGCTGATCTGCGTATCTTGGGCTGGCAAAACGCCAAGTGGCAAACGCAGGTGGTTGATGGCAAGCAGCAACAGGGGTCAAAGTTTCAAGACTATTTTGACTTTCAAGAAGCTTTAAAAACTATTCCATCCCACCGTGCATTAGCCATTTTAAGAGGTCGTAATGAAGGATTTTTGCAGGCTACCATTTTATGGTCTGCCAATGAACACCTGCCCTTTGAGTCTAAAGTAGCTAACTATTGGAACATCAAAGATCAGGGTCGTGCCGCGGATAAATGGCTTAATGAAGTGGTGCGTTGGACATGGCGAGTCAAGCTGTCTAGCCAATTAGAAACAGCCCTTATTAATCGAGTTAGAGAAGCCTCAGAGTACAGTGCCATAGATGTGTTTGCTAACAACCTAAAAGATCTATTATTAGCGGCTCCAGCAGGTGAAAAAGTGACCCTAGGGCTAGATCCTGGCTTACGTACAGGGGTGAAAGCTGTAGTTGTAGATTCAACAGGCAAGCTATTAAGTACACAAACTATTTTCCCTCATGTGCCCCATAACAAATGGCAGGCTGCTATAGAGCTCTTGGTACACTGTTGTAAAACCTACTCAATTCAATTGGTTGCCATAGGCAATGGCACAGGTTCCAGGGAGACGGATAAGCTAGTTAAAGAAGTTCAAGCTCGACTAGGTGTTGATGCGCCACAGCGTATTATTGTCAGTGAAGCAGGGGCATCTGTATATTCGGCATCAGCTTTAGCTGCAGCAGAGTTTCCAGAGCTAGATGTAAGCTATCGAGGGGCGGTCTCCATTGCCAGACGCCTGCAAGATCCATTGGCAGAGCTAGTAAAAATAGACCCCAAAGCCATTGGTGTAGGCCAATACCAGCATGATGTAAGCCAAGTGCAATTGATTCGAAAGCTAGATAACGTAGTAGAAGATTGTGTGAATAATGTGGGCGTAGATTTAAATACGGCTTCAGCGCCCTTATTGCTGCAGGTGGCAGGTTTAAATAAAACTATGGCAGACAATATAGTGTTGTATCGAGACCTAAATGGTGCCTTTAAGAATCGTAAACAACTACTTAAAGTGGCACGCTTAGGTGATAAAGCATTTGAGCAATCAGCTGGATTTTTGCGCATACGTGGAGGTGATAACCCACTAGATAGCACCTGCGTACACCCAGAAGCTTACGCTTTAGTGGGTAAGTTAGCTCAACAATTGAACTTGAGCGTTGCTGGGTTGTTGGGTAGTGATCAGCTCAAAAACATTCAGGTTGCAAAGCTACATGAGCAAGGCGTTGGAGAACACACCTTACAAGACTTATTGGGTGAGTTACAAAAGCCTGGGCGTGATCCAAGGCCAGAATTTAAAATGGCCAAACTCACTGATGGCGTAGAGAGCATTAAACAACTCTCTTTAGGCGCCATCATGGAAGGAACGATTAGCAATGTCACAAACTTTGGCGCTTTTGTTGATATTGGTGTGCATCAAGATGGATTAGTACATATTTCTGCACTTTGTGAACAATACGTAAAGGACCCCCACGATATTGTTAAAGCTGGAGATATTGTAAAAGTGAAAGTGATGAATATAGATGTGGCTCGCAAACGTATAGGTTTAACTATGCGTTTAAGTGATGAATTACCCATACAAGATGATCCATCAACTTCTGATAAAGCTGCGCCTATTCAAGCCCACCACAAGCCTTCTCAAAAGGCTAAAACCAATGTTAAGCCTCAACAAGCACTTGGCAGTATGGCGCAAAAACTAAAAGATGCTCATGCGCAATTAAAAAAGTAACACCTACACAGAAATTGAACGCAAACTAGGCTAAACTCCGCTCGTCTAGTCTTCGCTATTTAAGACAATTTGGAACTATAAATGCCAACATATTTATCACAACGCCTAAAAAAGGTGAAAAACTCTCCCGTGGCTAGCACTTTGCTGAGCCTGCAGTGCGGTATTGAAAAAGAAGGCTTGCGCGTGTCTTTAAATGGCCGAGTCAGCCATGCTGGTCATCCCAAAACGTTAGGATCAAGCCTAACCCACAGCAGTATTACTACGGATTACTCAGAAGCTTTGTTGGAATACATCACACCTGTCTTCCAAAGCCCTGTTGCGGCCTTAGAATTCATGCAAGAGCTGCATAGTTTTAGCGCCAGCCAGTTACAACATAGTGGAGAGTATTTATGGCCTGCTAGTATGCCTTGTTTCTTGGATGGAGAAGATGATATTCGCATTGCGGATTTTGGCTCCTCAAACACAGGCAAGCTTAAGCACACATATAGAGTGGGTTTGGCCTATCGATACGGCAAGATTATGCAATCTATTGCTGGTTTGCATTTTAATTTCTCACCCAAAGACAACTTTTGGCCAGAGTATCAAAAACTGTTAGGTGATGAGCAGCCTTTATGTGATTTTCAGTCCAGCCAATACTTTGGTTTGATTCGAAACTTTAGACGCCATTCATGGGTATTGCTATACCTATTTGGAGCGTCCCCCGCTATTGATACAAGCTTCGTAAAAGGGCGTGATGTGCCTTTGCTTAAAGGCCCAGGCGACTCTTTAGTAGGGCCTTATGCCACCTCTTTGCGTATGAGTGATGTGGGATATAACAATAAAGTGCAGTCGGTTTTGAGTTTGTGTTTTAACGACTTAGAAAAATATGCAAAATCCTTAGAGCATGCGATCTCTACCCCTTTGTCTATGTATGAAAAAATAGGTGTAAAGGTGGATGGAGAATATCGCCAACTCAACGCTAACCTATTACAAATTGAAAACGAGTACTACAGTGACATAAGGCCAAAGCGGGTGACTCGTGCCGGCCAAAAGCCGGTACATGCTCTCAAAGAAGCAGGTGTGGAGTATGTCGAAGTACGCAACATCGACCTAAACCCGTTCTTGCCTTTAGGTATAGATGCACAACAAAGTCATTTTATAAACGCCTTTCTTAGTTGGTGTTTATTTTCTGAAAGTCCAGTAATTAGTGACCAAGAGTGCAGCGTTATTGGTGTAAACCAAACGGTTGTGGTGCACCAAGGCCGCAAGCCTGGACTGATGCTTGAAACCTGTGCAGGCCCAAAAAGCTTACACAGCTTAGGCCTTGAAATGATGGAAAGCCTGCGTTTAGTGGCAGATATCATGCCGCAAAAACAACAGGTTTTGGCAGCCATAGAGGCTATGACAGCGCGTATAAATGACTCCACGCTGACACCTTCAGCCCAAGTGCTAGCGGCTATGGAGCAAGGTGGTTTGTCGCATCAAGAGTTATGTTTTAAATTAGCTAAGCAGCACCAAGAGTATCACTTGAAGCAAACTATATCTTTACAGCGCAGGCAAGAGCTAAGTGATCAAGTGCATGAATCTATTGCTAAGCAAGAGCAAATTGAAGCTGAGCAAACTGAATCTTTCGATGACTTTTTGGCGGCTTATCTGGCCCAGTAAATGGGCCTTAGTGGCTCAAAAATAGCACGCTACTACCTATTACCACGAGCCCAGCACCTAGCCACGAACCAAGGCTAGGGCGCTGCCCAGTAATAAACCAAACCACGGGTAATATGAGTACTGGGGTGATGGCTGATAAGGTCATTACAATGCCCACTTCTCCTGCGCCCAAGGCATAAACGACTAGCGTCATGCCTAACACTAAGCCTAAGGTTGCACTGGACATAGTGCGCAAAACAAAGGTAACAGTTGGCTTGGCATTAGCTTTAGCCCATGCAAATGGTAGCAAGCGCACAAGTAACAGCACCACAGCAGCAAAGCCTACTCTAATTGCTGAAGCTGCAATGGGATCTGCTCCAGCTAATAATACAGGCTTAGCCATAACCGCTCCTGCAGCTTGGCCAAATGCAGCAGTAAGCCCTAGCAAAATGCCTAAACCTAAATGGCCGCTAATTTTTTCTAGGCGGTGTTCACCCGAAGCTTTGCGTCCCCACCAGACTGCATTTACCACGCCTGCCAAAATTAACCCACAACCAATGAGTAAGTTGGTACTTAGGGTTTCACCCAACCAAAGAAAACCCATACCAGCAGCCATAGGCGCGCTGGTGGCAAACAATACTGAATTGCGTCTTGGGCCAATGCGCTTCAAAGCTTGCATTAACGCGGTGTCTCCTACCACAATACCCACTAAGCTAGAGCCGATAAGAGCGATTACGGCGTTGTCTGTCATGCTAGACCACAAACCCATAACACTGGTGATAACAATAAGCACAGTAGCAGCAAACACAACTCTATAGCGATTAAACGCCACAGCGCCAAAGTGGTGAACGCCTGGGGCGGCTAGAATAGCAGTGAAAGTCCAGCATATTGCCGCGCCTAACGCGGCTAATTCAGCCAAAGGTAAGTTGCTCATGTTATTCCGTTAAAATGAAGACGTGCGCAAGAATAGCAGTTATTGGTTCTAAATCCACTCATTAGTATAATACATTCTAATACTAAGGCCTTCGTGCCTAGGCCACTGCAAGCTTATTAGCCCAGAGCCAAATATTAAGGCTATAATGCCCTATGGATTACTCCTTCAAACTACAGGCATAACACCTATGCATTGCCCCTTTTGCAGCAACCCAGAAACCAAAGTAATCGACTCTCGCTTAGTGGGTGAAGGGACACAAATTCGCCGTAGGCGAGAATGCTTAACGTGCAATGAGCGTGTCACTACGTTTGAAGTGGCAGAATTATTAATGCCAAGAATAGTAAAACAAGATGGCACACGTCAGCCCTTTGATGAAGAAAAACTACGCGCAGGTATTTTAAGATCTTTAGAAAAGCGTCCAGTGAGTATAGAAGCGATAGAAGCCAGCATTAACCGTATTAAACAAGCACTTAGAGCAGGCGGCGAGCGAGAAGTAGGCACTCAGTTAGTAGGTGAAGCTGTAATGGCGCAGTTGCGTAAATTAGACGAAGTGGCTTATGTGCGCTTTGCCTCTGTGTATCGTAGCTTTAAAGACCTTAATGAATTTAGGGCCGAGATCGAACGTTTAGAACAAGAGCATCAAGGTAGCTAAGCTAATGGCGCATCAATTTAACCACGAACACTTTATGGAACTAGCCTTAGAGCAAGCAAGTAACGCACAGCTTATTGCTAGGCCTAATCCAGCGGTTGGATGCGTATTAGTGAAGCAAAACCAAGTCATTGGTACGGGTTTCACGCAAGAAGCAGGTGGCCCCCATGCTGAAGTGATGGCGATAAAAGCCGCTGCTGGCAATGCTGCAGGCGCCACAGCCTATGTCACCTTAGAGCCTTGCAGTCATCAAGGTCGTACGCCGCCATGCAGTCTGGCGCTAATCAAAGCGGGTGTAGCTTGCGTTGTATATGGTTGCCAAGACCCTAATCCCAAAGTTGCTGGACATGGTTTAGCCCACTTGCGCGCTGCAGGTGTAGAGGTGATTGGGCCAGTAATGCAAGCGCAGTGCGAGGAATCTAATAAGGCGTTTTTTCAGCGCATTACCACTAACAAACCTTATGTTATTAATAAGATGGCTATGAGTTTAGACGGGCGCACGGCAATGGCGTCTGGCGAAAGCCAATGGATTACTGGCCCAAAAGCACGCGCCCAAGTTCACCTTTTAAGGGCTCAAAGCTGTGCAATAATTACTGGTATTGGTTCGGTGTTAAGAGATGATCCTAGCATGAACGCACGGGCACAAGAGCTGAAGATATCAGGTGTGCCTGATACCACGGTCAAACGTATGAAACAGCCTTTGCGGGTGATATTAGATAGCCAGTTACGGATGCCTGTTACTGCCAAGCTATTGCAACAGTCAGGGCCAGTGCTAGTGGTCACCTGTGTGACAGATCTTAAATTGCATAAGCCTTTGGTTGATGCAGGGGCAGAGCTTGTGGTGTGTGCTCTAAACGATGATGAAAAAGTGGATTTAGCCGCCGTGCTAAAAGTGCTCAGCCAAAGGCAGTGTAATCAAGTTTTAGTAGAAGCTGGAGCTGGGTTAAGTGGTGCTTTTTTAACGGAAGGTCTAACAGATCACCTAGTCGTGTATATGGCGCCTAAGCTGTTAGGCAGCAAAGCCAAAGCTTTATTTAACCTGCCATTAGATAAAATGTCACAAGCCTATGGCCTAGATATTAAACACATCTCACAAGTAGGCCATGATTGGCGCATTGATGCCACCCCAAAAAGCGCTGATAGCTAGCCACTGCCAACGAAATCTGGCACAATAGCCGGCTAAATTACCTACCCACCACTTCGTTGTGTAGGCCTTGAATTTAAGTATAGGTTATCACATGCACATGAACACCTCAGTAGAGCTGATCGAAGACCTGCGACAAGGCAAAATGATCATTCTTATGGATGATGAAGATCGTGAAAACGAAGGTGATCTTGTAATGGTGGCCGAGCAAGTGCGGCCAGAAGATATTAACTTTATGGCCAAGCATGCACGTGGCCTTATCTGTCTTACGCTATCTCGCGAACATTGCGCTAAGCTAGATTTGCCGCTTATGGTAAAAAGTAATGGCACAGCCTACGAAACCAATTTTACAGTGTCCATTGAAGCTGCCGAAGGAGTCACTACCGGTATTTCTGCAGCAGATCGGGCTTACACTATTCGTACAGCGGTGGCAGCAGATGTGAAGCCAGATGACATTGTGCAGCCAGGCCACATATTTCCATTGATGGCAAAAGAAGGTGGTGTGCTAACACGCGCAGGCCATACAGAAGCAGGATGTGATTTGGCTCGGCTTGCAGGCTACTCGCCAGCCGCCGCCATTGTTGAAATTATGAATGATGATGGCACTATGGCTCGTCGTGATGACTTGATGAAGTTTGCTGCTGAACATGATCTCAAAATTGGCACCATTGCAGATTTGATTCACTTTCGTAATCTCAACGAAAAGACTGTTAATAAAGTGAGTCATCACTTGCTGCCCACACGGCACGGAGATTTCAGTCTACATACCTACGAAGACAATATTTACGGGGGCACGCACCTAGCACTCACGATGGGCGACATTAAGCCACAAGACTCCACCATTGTGCGTGTGCACCAAGCTGACGTATTACGCGACCTAGTGGGGGCAGTACCTTCTGCACCTAAGTGGACTATCGACTCTTGTCTTGAGCGTATTGCTAAAGAAGGCCAAGGAGTATTGGTGTTACTGGGGCAAACGGAAGATCGCAACTTACAAGGCAGCATAGATGCCTTTTTTGACACGGCGGTACCTCGCCAATTTAATACAGATGGCTCTGGAGCTTACTTAAATGTAGGTACTGGCTCACAAATTTTACGTGACTTAGGCGTGGGTAAAATGCGTCTATTGAGTCAAGAAATGAAATTCAATGCCATTTCTGGCTTTGATTTAGAAATTGAAGAATATATCGACTGCGAAGATTAAGCAGTTGATGCAGGATAATTGGAGGAAAAATATATGTCTGTAACTCATATTGAAGGACGTTTTGACGATGCCAATGGCCACTACACCTTAGTTGTAGGTCGTTTTAACTCATTTGTAGTAGAAAGCCTTGTTGATGGCGCGTTGGATACACTAAAGCGCCACGGAGTGGACGCGAATAATATTCGTGTTATACGAGTACCTGGTGCCTTTGAAATTCCGTTAGTAGCACAAAAAATTGCCCAGCAAGGCAAAGACGATGCCATTATTACCCTTGGTGCTGTCATCCGTGGAGGTACGCCACACTTTGAATACGTCTCTGGTGAAGCCTCTTCTGGAATCAGCAAGGTTGGCTTAGACCATGGTATTCCTGTAGCAAATGGCGTACTAACCGTAAATTCTATAGAACAAGCGATTGAACGTGCAGGTACCAAAGCAGGTAATAAAGGCGCAGAAGCCGCTATGTCTGCACTAGAAATGGTTAGTTTGTTACGTCAGTTAGAGGCATAAATGAACGCAAATAAAGGTCGCCCAGACCGTCGCCGTGCAGCTAGAGAATTAGCGCTGCAGGCCTTGTATCAAATGCACATGAGTGGCGCTAGCGCTGTAGATGTGCAAGCTGAATTTTTAGTAGATCAAGATTTTAAAAATGCAGATAAGCGTATGTTTGGCCAACTTTTGCGTGGTGTTGCCGCACAAACAGAAAGCCTTGATGTGATGATTGAACAGTATTTGGATCGTAAGTTGTCAGATTTAGACCCAATTGAGCTTAATGTATTACGCATGGGGGCCTATGAATTAAGTGATTCTGTATCAGTGCCCTATCGTGTTGTAATCAACGAATGTATTGAGCTGGGTAAAGTATTTGGCGCTACCGATGGCCACAAATACGTGAACAGTATTTTAGATAAAATCGCACTAGATCACCGTTTAGTAGAAATTACAGCTAAACAAAAAGCTAGCGCTAGCTAGGCAGACCTTGTGACCATTATAGGCGAATTTGATTTAATCAAACGCTACTTTGACCGCCCAGAGCTTCGGCCTGGGCCCGCCATGGCTCTTGGCCCTGGTGACGATTGCGCCTTGCTCCAACTCCCTCCCAACCATCAACTTTGCGTCAGCAGTGACACCTTTGTGTCTGGTGTACATTTCTTTGCTGATATGTCTGCCAGCCAAATAGCCCAGCGTTGTTTGGCTGCTAGTGTGAGTGATTTGGCTGCAATGGGAGCCACTCCTGCATGGTTTAACCTATGCCTCACTATGCCCAGCGCAGATGCACCTTGGATGGATAGTTTTAGCCAAGGGCTAGCTGCTAAAGCAGGAGCCTGTAAGATTAGCTTAGCCGGTGGAGACACAACTTGTGGGCCTCTGGCTATTAGTATTCATGCTATGGGTTGGGTGCCGGTTGGGCAAGCCATTACACGAAGTGGTGCAAAAATAGGCAATGTTATTATGGTTTCTGGCAGTTTAGGAGACTCCGCAGGTGGGCTGACTATTATGCAGCAACAGCGTGATGCCTCAGATCTATTGAGTCAGCGCTTTTACAATCCCACACCACGCATAGACCTTGGTCACTGGTTAAGAGGCAAAGCAACTGCATGTTTGGATGTTTCTGATGGTCTAGTACAAGACTTGGGGCACATCCTTAAAGCCAGTGGCTGTGGAGCTGATCTCAATTTAGCAGATCTGCCTTTGTCTGGCGCACTGCGTGCTCATGTGCCGCTTAACCAAGCTCAAGATTATGCACTTAACGGTGGAGAAGATTTTGAGCTATGTTTCACTTTGCCTGCTGAGCTTGTCAATGAAGCACAAGCCTACGCAGCGGCTCAAAATCTGCCTCTTACAGTAATAGGCCGTATTACTGACACGCTAGGCTGCAGAATTTGGAACTCCAATGGCAGCCTATATACAGCCCCTCAAGGCTATCAACACTTTTAAGGGTACGATATGAAAACCACTATTGTAAAACCTAACTGGTTAAATCCGGTACATATGCTCGCTTTTGGTTTCGGCAGTGGTGCAGCACCAAAGGCGCCTGGCACTTTTGGCACTATTGCTGCGGTATTGCTTTATTGGCCTTTATCAAAGCTTAGCTTTGACCATTATATGCTAATGATTTTAGTGACTAGCGTGGTGGGTGTTTATTTGTGTGGTAAAACGGCAAAAGATTTAGGTGTGCACGACCATGGTGGTATCGTTTGGGATGAGTTTGTAGGCTTTTGGATCACTATGATTGCGGCACCAGCAGGCTGGGTATGGATTTTGGTGGGATTTGTATTGTTTCGTTTTTTTGATATCGTTAAGCCATGGCCCATTAACTGGATTGACAAAAAAATATCCGGTGGGTTTGGCATTATGTTAGATGATGTTATTGCAGGAGTAATGGCGGCCCTAGTGTTACAGGGCCTAGCCTGGTGGGTTTAAACCAATATTATTTTGGTAGAGACCATGGTCAAACGAAGGCAATAAATTGCCAACAAAATAAACAATATCAAGCTCCAACCTGCAATAGACAAGCCTAAGAAGCTCCACAGCACTTCAGCACAAGATCCCGAACCTTTAATCATGGCCACGAATACATCCATAAATGGGAATGCATCAACCATATAGCTAAAGCTAGGGCCACAAGCAGGCACAAGGTCTGCAGGTAAGCTTTGTAAATATAGCTGGCGTACAGCCAAACCTATACCCGCTAAGCTAAGTATGAATAGCACAAACCCATAACGCTTGTGGCCACCAAAATAAGGATTATGCAAAGCAGCCAGCATGAACACAAAGGCCATGGCTAGATAAACAAAACGCTGGCCCATACAAAGCATGCAAGGGTCTAAGCCCATTGCAAATTCCATATACAATGCGTTGGCCAAAATCGCCATACAAGCGATTAACCCAAGTATAAACTCCGTTCGAAAACCAGCATGTTTCATGTTATCTCATCTACTCTTAGTATATTGTGGCTGATACCACCTTATTATTATCTGCTTTCTTTATTCAGCGTTCAAATTAATCATCTTTTGATAAATAAGAAAGCTGACACAATATACAAGATAATTCGCCGCCATTAAACCCTAAGAGGTGTTTAATCCTAGAAATAGTGAAAAAACGAGAATAACGTAACGTTAAGTTCGTATTAAATGATATTTAATGCTGATTTGATCATATTAAAGAGCTTCTGAACCTGTTTCACCGGTACGGATACGGATAGCTTGTTCTAAGTTGACTACAAAAATCTTGCCGTCACCGATCTTTCCAGTGTTAGCAGTGTTACTGATCACTTCAATTACCTGATCTACCAGATTATCGTCAACGGCAGCTTCAATTTTAACCTTGGGTAAAAAATCAACCACATATTCTGCGCCACGATAAAGTTCAGTATGACCTTTTTGACGACCAAACCCCTTCACTTCAGTGACCGTAACACCTTGTACGCCCATATCTGAAAGAGCCTCACGAACATCATCTAATTTAAACGGTTTAATAATTGCGCTAACCAATTTCATTTGGAGCTCCTTTGCACTAATAAGTTATAAATGGCACATCGCCTAGCATAGAATGTTGCAGGGATTGTGCCAACTTTATTGACCAAAAAAACACCAAAAAAACACCAAAAAAGCGCTAATATTGGGTATTTAATAGAATTAATCCATAATTAAAGTAAAGCAGGCCCAAACTAGCGCAGTGCTTGAGCATAGCGCACCGAATTAGGGCGTGTTTACAACTGATAGTGCAGTATTCACATCAACTGCTAGACTTAACAAGTATTCAATTTAGCCAAGGACAGGCCATGTCGTATGCTCTTACCTATAGCCGCGCTTATGTGGGTGTAGAAGCTCCTTTAGTGAGTGTTGAAACCCATCTTAGTGGCGGATTGCCAGCACTAACCATAGTAGGCCTGCCAGAAACTGCAGTTAGAGAAAGTAAGGACCGTGTACGCAGTGCCATTATTAATGCAGGGTTTGAGTTTCCCACCAAGCGCATCACTATTAATCTTGCCCCAGCAGATTTACCCAAAGAAGGTGGTCGTTTTGATCTAGCCATCGCGGTTGGGCTCTTAGCTGCTAGTGGCCAGCTGCCGGTAGATGAAGTAAAAGGTTATGAGTTTGTGGCTGAGCTTGCATTAAGCTCAGAGCTTAGGTGCTGCCCCGCTATTTTGAGCGCATCGGTAGGTTGTCAAGGTAGCCATAGAATAATGGTAGTGGCACCAGATAATGCAGCAGAATCAACGTTGCCTAAAGACAGCCGCGTGCTTTGCCCTAGGCACTTAAATGAACTGAGCCAGTGGCTACATCACCCAGAAAAACAAATCAGCCCAACGCCATCACAATACACTGAGTATCACTCCCCAAGTGCCGAACTATCAGATGTGCGCGGGCAAGAACAAGCTAAGCGGGCTTTAATTATCGCCGCTGCAGGCCACCATAACTTACTGATGTGTGGTCCACCTGGAACGGGTAAAACTATGTTAGCTCAGCGCTTACATGGGCTTTTAGCCCCCCTTTCGCAAGCTCAAGCATTATCACTTGGGGCTATTAACTCAAGCTTAGGTTTATTTAACCCAAATACCTGGCGACAAGCCCCTTGGCGAGCACCGCATCATAGCGCTTCAGCGGTGTCGCTAGTGGGAGGTGGACGAGTGCCAAGGGCGGGTGAAATTAGCCAGGCACACCATGGGGTATTATTTCTAGACGAATTAGCTGAATTTCCACGACACGTGCTTGATAGCCTAAGACAACCGCTTGAAAGCGGAGAAATACATCTTTCACGGGCAGCCTATCAAAGCATATTGCCTGCGCAATTTCTGCTTATAGCCGCCACAAACCCTTGCCCATGTGGCTACTATGGAGACGAGCACAACACCTGCCGCTGCACATCCACTAGAGTGGCTAACTATTTACAGCGTTTGTCTGGGCCACTGTTAGATCGCTTAGATCTGCAAGTAGCCGTGCAACGCCCTTGCGCTGCTGCGCTTATGGCTCCTCAAGAAGGCATGACTACCAAAGAAGCGGCCAAATGGATCTTAGTGGCACAACAACGCCAGCTAGACCGCAGTGGCACACTTAATGGCTTGCTGCCTGCGGCACAACTAGCCACCCACGCTGCTCTTAAGCCAACACAACAAAAGGTGCTAGCTAGCGCCATTACTGGCTTAAAACTCTCACCTCGTGGAGTGCACAAAGTGCTAAGAGTAGCGCGCACCATTGCAGACTTAGACGCGCAAGAAGCAATCGACAAACATCACCTGCTAGAGGCGTTAAGTTATAGACGCCTTGATGTATTGACCATGGAGAGCCAATAAATATAACAGGCATGTGAGCGAGAAAACGCCTATAATGCGCAGCTAATTTTAGATACATTGATACCGAGTTAGCATACTGTGAGCCGCCTTAATCCACGCCAGCAAGAAGCCCTAGAAGCCATCACCGGGCCAGTATTGGTATTGGCAGGCGCTGGGTCTGGCAAAACCAGTGTAATCACCCAAAAAATTGCTTACTTAATCGGAGAGTGTGGCCTTAAAGGGCATCAAATTATTGCCCTCACCTTTACCAATAAATCTGCTAGAGAAATGAAAGAGCGGGTGGGTAACTTGATGACAGGTAAGGAAGCTCGTGGCCTTACAGTGTCTACCTTTCACAACTTAGGGCTTAATATCATCCGTAAAGAAGTAGAGGCACTGGGATATAAACCTGGATTTTCTATTTTTGATTCACAAGATGTATTGGCCCTATTAAAAGACCTTACCCACAAAGAGTTTGAAGCTGCAGAAGACTCATGTGAACCTATTCAGCACCTTATCTCTAATTGGAAAAATGACCTCATTAGCCCCTCTCGTGCCATGGCAGGAGCTAATGGCCCAGAGCAAGCGTTGGCTGCGCGGGTATATGAGTCTTATCAAAAAACCCTCAAGCTTTACAATGGTGTAGATTTTGATGACTTGATTTTACAGCCAGTGGAGCTATTTAAAGCACGGGCAGACATTTTAGAAAAGTGGCAAAACAAAGTGCGCTACTTGCTGGTAGATGAATATCAAGACACCAATAGCTCACAATATTTATTAGTGAAGCAGTTAGTGGGCCATCGCAGCAACTTTACTGTGGTAGGCGATGATGACCAATCTATTTATGCATGGCGTGGCGCTAGGCCAGAAAACTTGGCAGAGCTACAGGCAGATTTCCCCTCTTTAAAAGTGGTAAAACTAGAGCAAAACTATCGCTCTACTGGCCGTATATTAAAAGTAGCCAACCAACTGATTGCTAATAATCCTCATGAGTTTAGTAAGGCTTTGTGGAGCGATAAGGCCTTTGGCGACCCTATAAGAGTGATCAGTTGTCGCAATGAAGACGCCGAAGCCGAGCGTATTGCTACAGAGATTTTACAATTTCAATTACAAAATGAGGCCGAATTTAGAGATTTTGC
This sequence comes from Candidatus Njordibacter sp. Uisw_002, assembly GCF_047730155.1. Classification (NCBI taxonomy): domain Bacteria; kingdom Pseudomonadati; phylum Pseudomonadota; class Gammaproteobacteria; order Pseudomonadales; family Candidatus Njordibacteraceae; genus Candidatus Njordibacter; species Candidatus Njordibacter sp. Uisw_002. Next base: position 2,363,576 of record NZ_CP159832.1, on the reverse strand, counting down.
CATACTCTATCGTAGTAACCACCAATCAAGGTTGATGGAGCTAAAGCTACAGTCTTATAAAGTGCCTTACAAAATAAGTGGGGGGCAATCGTTTTTCTCTCGTACAGAGGTGAAAGACATAATGGCCTACTTGAAGATTTTGCTAAATCCGGCAGATGACAACGCCTTCTTGCGAATTGTGAACACGCCAAGGCGAGAAATTGGTGCGGCAACTTTAGAAAAATTGGTGAACTATGCCAACCAACGTGGTGAAAGCCTTATTCGCTCTTGCCAAGAGATTGGCCTAGAGCAGTTTATCACTGGCGCTGCACTAGCTAGAGTTAAAGAGTTTGGTAGTTGGATAGAGCATCTTTCGCAAAAATCGCAACAAGAAGACCCCATAGCCAGTGTGCGCCAAATGGTGCGAGACATGGAATACCAAGATTGGCTATTACAAACCAGCAGTGGCCCACCTATGGCAGAAAAACGCATGGCCAACGTTGAAACGCTTATTTCTTCCTTGCAGACGTCTCTAGAAAAAGCAGTAGAAAAAAATGACAATGCCGACATGGGTGATGCAGTAGCACGGTTGGTATTAATGGACTTGCTAGAGCGCCAAGAAGAAGAAGACGAAACTGACAGAGTGCAAATGATGACCTTGCACTCTGCTAAAGGGCTAGAGTTTCCCCATGTGTTTTTAATGGGCATGGAAGAAGAGCTATTACCACACAGAAACGCCGTAGAAGAGGGCAACGTGGAAGAAGAGCGTCGTCTAGCATATGTAGGCATCACCAGAGCCAAGCGCACTTTAGCCATCACTCTAGCTCGTAAGCGCAAACAATATGGTGAGCTTATAGAATGCTCACCGAGCCGGTTTTTAGAAGAGCTGCCAGAAGAAGACTTAGAGTGGCAAGGTCGTGGTGATGATGATCCTAAGAAAAACGAAGCCCAAGGCCAAGCCACACTAGCTGGCCTTAAAGGCATGTTTGCAGACTTTTAAGACGTCCTTTTTTGCCCGCTACGCCATTGATAAAGGCTATGCAACAACAAAGTGCCTACTACTAAAGAACCACCTTGCACTGCGGTAGCACTTGGGATGTCATTTAACACCAACCATACCCAAACTGGCCCAACAGCGGTCTCTAATAGCATCAGCATGCCTACCTCTGCTGCAGGAATACGCATAGGGCCTATAGTGATCAAGCAAAAAGCGATTGGGCTCACAAACAAACACAACAACACCATATACCACCAGCTATCGCCAGACAGTGCCATAGGGTTGCCCATAAACAAGCTGACTAAGGCCACAGCTAAGCCGGCTAATATTAATGTGGGCGTCATATCTCTGTGGCTAACAGCGCGGTCATTCACAAACTTTGCAGCCAAAGACACGCAGCATAGTAAAGCTAGCATGTCGCCTAAAAAATTAGGCTCAGACCAAGACCCAAGCAAGACCCAGGCGATGCCCAACATGGACAATACAATAGCGGCCCAAGTGACGGGTTTGGGCATTTCTCTCAAAAATAGCCACCCAAGTATGGCGGCAAAAAGAGGTTGTGAGCTAATAATAACCAATACATTGGCTACACTGCTTAAATTGATCGACATGACAAATGCGATAGTGCTCACGGTCATGAAAAAAGAAGACCTAAGCGATGCTGCATCCATAGGCATGAAAGGTTGTGTGGACTTTTGTAGCATAAGTAAAACCACAACACTTACGCTCAACAATAAACCACGCCAAAATAATAGGGTAAAAGAATCGGCCGAAATTAACAGGATTAGCAAGCCATCAAAGCTTAGAACCAATACGCCAGTGGCCGTGAGTAAAATACCTTTAATATATTCAGACATAGTAAGCCTTATTTTTATTAATGCACAAAAAACCCGGCAAAGGCCGGGCTTTTATACATCTAGCTAATTACTTAGAGTTATCAACTAGGTATGTAACAGCGCTGCTGATTTCGTCCTTGTCACATTTTTTGCACATACCCTTAGCAGGCATGCCTTTGTAACCATAAAAAGCATTAGAAAATAATTTTTCTAGGCCTTTATCAAGGCGTGGAGTCCAAGCGGCAACATCACCAAGCTTTGGAGCACCAGCAGCACCACTGTCATGGCAAGCAGCACAGCCACTGGCATAAATTTCTTTACCAGTAAGCGGGCCAGCAGGTGCAGCCACTACCACAGCTACAGGGGCTTTACAGCTTTGCCCTTCTACACAGCTTCTACCTACCGCGCTAATGCGCGTTCCAATACTTGCTTCACTATCATGATCAGCAATAACAGTGAATGAACCAAGGCTCAAAAGAATACCAGCTAAAACGCCAAACAAAGCTGCAGGCTTAAATGTAATCACGTGGAATGCCTCATACTAAAAGTAAAAAGAAAGTGAACCAGCAAAAATGCCAGACACCTTATAAAAATTTGAGCCTTATTATAACGGCATTATCACCAAACGGGAAAGGGTCATGAGCTAATCCTTAACATCTGATCTACAAATAGCTAAAAAAGTGACTTAGATCAAGTAAAAATGCCCCACCAAAGACCTTGAACCGCAACCGCAACACACGTATCATACGGCTTCTTCGCAGTAGCCCTATCTATTTCAAGGGTCGTGCAATATGCGCCAGTAGCTCAGCTGGATAGAGTAGCAGGTTCCGATCCTGTTGGTCGGGGGTTCGACTCCCTCCTGGCGCGCCACTTCTTAAATATTATTATTTAATTTTCAATAAGTTAACCCATATGTTTGCGCAACCGCAGAACCTTACAGTAGAACTATCGTTAAACTCACTGTGCATTGCCAATGCTACCTATTGCGCTATTGCAGGTTCAGCGCTCCAAAACCTACACATAGACAACAGGTAGCACCATAAAACCCTCTTTAAGGGGTTAGTGGTGGCATATTATTAAGCACTTCTTGCATGGTTGTGCCAAAGGCTGAAGGGTGAGGCACTACAGTGACACCACATGCTTTTAAGGCCGCTACTTTTTCTACCGCACTTTCGCCAACAGTATTAATAATGGCGCCAGCATGCCCCATACGTTTGCCTTTGGGCGCTGTTAAGCCTGCAATATAACCCACAAGCGGTTTGGTCATATTATCTTTTGCCCATAATGCGGCCTTCACCTCTTGAGACCCACCTATTTCACCAATAATAATCACAGCGTGCGTGTTTGGATCTTGCTCAAAAAACTCTAAATGATCTTTGAATGAACTGCCATTAACCACGTCACCGCCAATGCCCACACTTGTGGATACACCAATACCTAGTGATTTCATTTGTGAGGCGGCCTCATAGCCTAAAGTGCCAGAACGACCGATGATGCCTACATTGCCAGGTAGGTAAATATGCCCTGGCATAATGCCCATCATGCTTTTACCTGGGCTAATGGTGCCTGCACAGTTGGGGCCTGTGAGCACCATACGCTGATCTTTTTTATATCTGCGCATATAACGCTTAACTGTAATCATATCCAAAGTAGGTATGCCATCAGTGATGTTCACACAAAAAGATATACCCGCATCAGCCGCTTCCATAATGCTGTCAGCAGCAAAAGGTGGGGGTACAAATATAATACTTGCAGTGGCACCTGTGTGTTTTACAGCGTCTTTCATGGAATTATAAACAGGTAGGCCAAGATGCATGGAGCCACCTTTACCAGGCGTGACACCGCCTACAACATTAGCGCCATATTGAATCATTTCCTGAGCATGGAAGGTGCCAATTTTTCCAGTGAAGCCCTGAATCAAAATTTTTGTATGTTCGTTAATATGAATAGACATTATGACTCTCCCTTAGCAATTTTTGTTTGCTTGTTGCACTGATTGACCGATTTTTCAGCCGCTTCAAAAAGAGAGTCTGCCAGTATAATAGGTAACCCACTGTCCAATATCACTTGCCTGCCTTTCTCAACATTTGTGCCTGATAACCTAACGATCAAGGGCACCTTAATATCTATTTTTTGCATGGCCAAAACCACACCTTCAGCGATCCAGTCGCAGCGATTAATGCCTGCAAAAATATTCACTAAAATAGCTTCTACACTCTCATCTGAAAGCACCAGCTGAAAAGCTTTTACCACCCGCTCAGGAGACGCGCCGCCTCCAATATCTAAAAAGTTAGCAGGTGCACCACCGGCATAGTTAATCATGTCCATGGTGGCCATGGCCAAACCTGCGCCATTGATAATGCAGCCGATATTGCCATCCAAACCTACATAGCTTAAACCACGATCATAAGCTCTCATTTCGCGCACTTCTTCTTGAGACTTATCCCGCAGCTCCGACACCCTTGGGTGGCGAAATAGCGCATTGTCGTCAAACTCCATCTTGGCATCCAAAGCCTGAAGTTGGCCTTCTTTGGTTACTGCCAAGGGGTTGATTTCTAGCATGCTAGAGTCCAATTCTGTCATGGCTTGATAGCAACCTAATAACAGCTGTGACATTTGGCGTATTTGATTTTTATCCAAACCCAAGGCGAACGCTATTTCCCTAGTTTGAAACGTTTGCAGGCCTACTGCAGGCTCCACTTCAAAGCGAAAAATAGATTCAGGCCTTTGTTCTGCCAAAGTTTCAATGTCCATGCCGCCTTCTACAGAGGCGATGACCGTAATACACTCTCTTGCCCGATCAAGCACAAACGCAAGATAAAGCTCTCGCTCTATATTACAGGCGGCTTCTACATACAATCGGTAGCAGATCTTACCCTCTGGCCCTGTTTGATGGGTGACTAGCTTGGCACCAAGTAGCTCATCAGCAGCTTTACCTACTTCGTCATACTTAGAGCAAAATTTAATGCCCCCTGCTTTGCCTCGTGCACCCGAATGAACTTGTGCCTTTACTAGCCAGCTATCCCCACCTATTTCTATCGCTCTATAGGTGGCTTGCTCTGGGCTATAAGCTAAATTACCTATAGGAATGGGTACGCCATATTCGGCTAAAAGTGCTTTTGCTTGATACTCATGAATATTCATATTGTTCTCCCACTATTAAACAACGTTGTTTAGCTGATTGCTTTTGCAGCAATAATATCGGCTTGTTCAATAATGCACCGAGCCATTCTTTCTGATGCGATATCAATCATCTTTCCATCTAGCTGTGCTGCACCTTTGCCTTCTTTGGCGGCTTGTTTTAAAGCTGCCAAAATGGCTTTAGCACGAGCTACTTCACTTTCAGGAGGAGACATGGCTTCATTGGCTAGGGCGATTTGTGAAGGGTGTATGGCCCACTTGCCTTCATAGCCTAAAGCGGCAGCGCGATGAGCGGCAGCACGATAGCCTTCAGGGTCACTAAAATCGCCAAAGGGGCCATCAATAGCACGCAAACCAAAAGCGCGACATGCTGTAGCAATTTGCACCAAAGCGGTGTGCCACTGGTCGCCTATGGCGCCTGCGCAGTTGTATAGCGGGTTTAGGCCACCAATATTAGTGGTGCGTGCCCGCATGCTGGCTGCATAATCAGCTACGCCAAAATGCAAGGCTTCAAGCCTAGGGCTAGCCTGAGCGATAGACATTACATTAGCACCACCTAAGGCAGTTTCTATTAAGCACTCAATACCTATTTTGTGTTTAATGCCACAGGCTTTTTCAATTTGAGTAAGCAACATATCTACAGCGTATACATCTTCAGATGTACCCACTTTAGGGATTAATATAGTGTGTAAGTTGTGCCCAGCTTGCTCCACGATATCCACAAGATCACGATAAGCGTAATGGGTATCCAGCCCATTAATTCTTACCGACATGGTTTTGCCAGACCAATCGATATCATTAAGGGCGGCAATGATATTTTTGCGGGCTTGAGGTTTGTCATCTGGCACTACAGCATCTTCACAATCCAAAAAGATGTAATCAGCAGCAGATTCAGATGCTTTAATAAACATATGGGGGCTAGAGCCTGGCACTGCTAATTCACTACGTTGTAAACGAGCAGTTGCTTGTTGATATTGCGTAAAACTCATTTGTGAAAACTTCCTAATCTAATGTAAGTGGATGCACAGTAGAGTAGGAAAATTGAATAAACAATGTTAAAAATCACAAAAAAATAGCAAAAAGCAAAGAAACCCTCGAAGTTTTTTACCAATAGGACCGGGGATTTATGATAAGAAATATTTGTGCTCAAAACCGTGAATAAAAACACTAAAGCGAAGAAAGTTTTGTCACTTAATCGACTGAGGTAGCGCTTTTAAATTTAGACTGAATGAGCGTATAAGGATGAATTAACAAAACTGCAGGAGCCGTTATGGCTCCAGCAGGTATAAAGGATGCAACTTTTGGTTTGTGTCTGCGGTGTGTATGTGGCGGGTGGGCGCTACCTCCTACCCAATATTCGCACAATGCGCAAAAACAAATTAATAATGTCCATATACAACGCAGCCGCACTGTCTATGGCGTTATCATAAGTTTTGGGTATGGCGTTGGCTCTAGCCCAATCATAGCCAATATAGCCACAAAAGATAATCGCCACTATCCAATCCAAAATGCCATGATGAGTATTAAAGATAAATATCTCAATCAGCTCAACAATCACCACACAAAACAAAGCAATAGTAAGGCCGCCCGATATTTTATTAAAAAATGCAGGGTACATAGAGCCCAAAACCATCATCACAAAAGTGACCATGCCAGTCACTCGGATAGCCTGCACTACTATGTCGGGGTTATATTGGCTTACTACCAAATTAATAATCAGCCCAAAAGGCACCACCACAAAGTTATACCCAATAAAGCTCACCATAGGGCTGGCAGATTTTTTAAAAAGATAAATGCCCAAAAAACAGGAGCCCAAATAACCAACAAAAAAGACGATAGGGTTAATGCTGCTTATAGAGGCCACGGGTATATTCACCACCATAAGCCAATTTATGGCAAAGCCCCACATAAGGGTTAAACCGATCACCACGTTGTAGGTGGAGCGATGAATGATCTTGGCATCTGTGTGTGTTCTGTTAAATACGCCTACTTCCATGGTTTCACCCTATGTTTGAAAATATTGTTATGCAGCTATGAACTGTATGCTTTGTTTGAAGTGATTTTAGCCAGCCCTTTAACAATCTTAAACACCGACCACACCCACACAGCAAACAATATGAAATAGCCTACCACTATAAATGCTAAGAAAAAGCCAATAATGCTAAGGCCAAGGCCCCACCAAAATACTTTGATGATGTTTGTATAATGGTCTTCATAAATAGTGCCTGCAGCATCACCTTTTTTAACCATAGCCCAAACAGCACCCACAAGCCAAAAAATGCCGGTAAAAAAGCCCACAGCCATCAAGCAGTAAGCGATAAGGGCGCTTGTTTTTGCGGCATCATCTTTGGCAGATAAAGGCGTTGAAACTTCGTTGTGTGGTTGAATATTGGTCATTGTAAATCCTTTGTGGGTTTAAATTTAACCGCTGTACCAAAAACCATAATTTCAGATGAGCCAGTCATAATGCTACTTGTAGTAAAACGAATACCCACCACTGCATCTGCGCCCTTTGCATGGGCATTGGCCACTAAACGCTGCACAGCGGTATCCCTAGCTTCAGTTAGCATTTCCGTATAGCCGCGTATTTCGCCGCCCACAATGCTTTTTAAACCAGCCATTAGGTCACGCCCTACGTGCTTTGCTTGAACAACGTTACCGGTAACAACACCTACTATTTCTTCAATTTCCTTGCCAGGAATAGAATCTGTGGTTGAATAAATCATAAAGCCCCTTAAATGCGCTTTTGCGTATGGTTAGAAAAAAGAACAGCTTAACTATGCAAATATATAACCAAAAATAGCCGCCTATTACAAGATTTTGAAATAATATTAAACATCGTAAACCATAAATGTTTAGTTGTATCGCTTATGTGGCGAATATATTCTTAGACCTATTGTAGAGCTATAGACAACGCACTTACTTACGCAAATCAAACGCAATGACACAGCGTTCTACATCTTTTAACACCGGCACTGTTTGGTGAAACAAAGACGACGGAAAGAGAATGATATCCCCAGGGTTTGGCTGATACGTTTGGTGTGGGTAGTTGGCGTCTATTATAGGGTAGCCATAGCCATGTAGGCCAAATTCAATGGCACCCTCATTATCGACTGGGTTTTCTACAGTTTTAAGATAAATCACACCACTGACACACCCAGCAGAATGAATGTGTGCACTTTGATGACCATTTTTTAGCATGCGCACATACCAAGATTTGATGTGATGTTCTTTTGGCCAATTTTGCGTAAGGCCATGCTCTAGATGTTTAAATTTCTCATAAAATGATGCCAATTCTTTTTCTACAATAGCTTCTAATATTTTAAGCGCGTCACTAGGCTTGGTAAACAAGTTGCCTGCAGTATGAAAGCCCGATTTTGTGGCATGGTTTTTGGGCTCCCAAGTGGTGGTTTTGTTGTTCATTTCATCTAATAATGCAGCAATATATGCATCAGCATCAGGCATGTGGTCTTTTAGGTTACCAAAGGCCACTAGCTCGTTTGGCTTTTTACAAAATGGAAAACGATCTGGCTGCTTAAGCTGGTGTGATGCAAAGGCGCTAAACGCTGCCACCCTAATGTTAGATGGGTTTTGCACAGCAATGGTGTCTATGCGTGCATTAACGTCATCATACTGCTCTAGCTTATAAGCACACTCTAGGGCCTTGGCTACAGAATATTTGTCTGTGAGCTTGTCAAAACAGGCTTGTGCTTGCGTATATTCTTGGCAGTCATGCAAAAGGCTGCCTAAGTTTTTAGTGGCATCTGCAAAGTCTGGATTAAGCGTTAGGGCTTTTTTATAGCTGTCTTGTGCTGCCTTTACGCTGCCCTTGTCATTTTGTGCAGCGGCCATGTTGTAATAAGTTTGTGGGGAATTGGGCTCTATCTTTAAGGCTTTTTTATAGCTTAAAATGGCCGCATCAAACTGCAACAGGCCAGCATGTGAAGCCCCTGCTATATTGTGTAATAACGATGATAAGGGAAATTTAAGCAACATTTTTTTGGCACCAGCCAACGCCTTTTCAAACTCACCTATAGTAAATAAGGCTATTATTGCTTGTTGCTGCTGCATGGCTTTTTGCAGTTGCTGCTCTTTCTTTGTGAGCTTGGCAGCGTTTTGCGCGTCAATAGCTTGCTTAACATCTTCGCTTGCTGTTGGTGCCATAAATCAATCCGTAATATATTCTTTAGTGGAATATTAACATTGGGTTTAGCCTATTTAAAGCGCTATTACTTAGCGCTCACTAGGCACATTCACAAAATCTATCCCCAGAGCTTTTTGTTCAAACCACATAAACATAAAGTCAGCGGTTAATGCTTGCTCTATCGCCATGGCTCGCTCTGTTGGGCAAAAAATGGTCACCAATACTTGCGTATCACCAAGCTCAGAAGTAGCCACTTGAATATGGGGCTGGGGCCCTGCAATATTAATCTCTAGCCTGTTTTCAATGAGCTGATTATAACGAAAGGCCACGTCTTTAAAGTCTTCGCAATACTCGTGTGCTTTTTCATATAAACGATCAATAAATATAAACGGGTTCACACTGCCATCACGGGTAATAGTGAAATGGTGCATGGCATAGCGCTTTAAAAAGTTTAGATTTTTAATAGGGGCTGTAATTAGCTTGCTATTGGGCAAATACAAAGTAATGCCAGTGTATTCATAGGCATCAATGTTCACCTCTAAAAGTGTGAGTTTCATCCAGTCCGTAGAGTGCACCTCACCACAAGCATCACCTACTTGTATCCAGTCACCTGTGCGATAAGGCCGGCTTGAAATAATGTACATAAAGCCAATAAAGCATTGAATAAATTCTCTAGTGGCAAGCACTATGGCCACTATAAATGCAGCGATAGAAAACGCAAACTTTTGCATTTCTGCAGACCAAATATTGAAGACTACAATCAGCAACACTACGCTGACTAAGTTATTGATGACATTTATTTTGGAACGTTTATTGTCTGCATATTTATGTTTGATCAGGCTGATGACCAAAAATTTAATAAACAGCACACCCACAAAAAAGCACACAGTAATGACAAACTTGTTGGCCATTAAAGACAAAAATAAAGGGTAGTAGGTTTGAGTCATAACGGCTATTTATCCACTACTGCCCGCCATTTTAAGACTAGCTAAAAGAAGAGCAGAGATTGATTGTTGCAGTGATCCAGGCTAAAGCTAGATAAGCCTCACAGCTGCAGTATGCAAAAGAGCGTCATTATAGGGTTATTATGTGTGTGTGACTATTAGCTAGTGGCTTTTAAATAAGCGTCACTGTCTGGTGCAAAAGTAGAGTAAATAGGCACTAGAGCTATACATAAGTGGACCTTAGTTTAAAGCGGTCGCACCCGTTTCCATACGGACTATCTTGCCATCTTTAAGCATGGCAACAAGCATTACGGCTTCTTTAGTATCGTCTGGGTAAGACATAAACGAGTGCTGTACCATAATATCGTCATTTTCATACACGCAGCGGCTTGAGTCCTGAATAAACTTGTCATTGGCAAGCATGCCAGTAACCATTTGGGCCCATTCAGTCTTTGAAAAACGGTTACCTGTCTTATGAAAAACAGCAACGAAATCTTCATGCAAAAGCGCTATGTAAGCCGCTGCGTTGTTATCACTCATTGATTGGTTTAATTTATCGTAAATTGCCATTATAAAATTCCTTTACTTACATAGGTTGAGTAAATCACTTTGCCCAGTGCAACTGCCTAGCCGTATTAGTTTGGTTATAGGCTCTTTCACGAGGCTCTTTAACATTGTAAACCTCTTATATGCCATGTAAAGTCTATTTTTAGTACCAAAAACTAAGCATTTTGGGGAGTAAAAGCCTTGCTAACCATCAAGATTTTTTAGCTTTCATATACAATAAAGCGTTTTAAAAACGCTTTATTTTAAAAGGATCTACTATGTACTTAGGCATAGACATTGGCACATCTGGTGTAAAAATATTACTGCTAGATCAAAGTCATAAACTAGTAGGTAGCGCCAGCGCCCCGTTAATGGTCACTAGGCCAGAAATTTCTTGGAGTGAGCAAGATCCAGATGATTGGGTTAGCGCCATTATCCAAGCCATGGATGAACTTTATCAGCGCTATCCCAAACAACTGGCGAGCGTTTGTGGCATTGGGCTTTCTGGCCAAATGCATGGCGCAGTGCTTATAGGGGTAGATGATAAGCCTCTTAGGCCTTGTATTCTTTGGAATGATGGCCGCAGCGAACAGCAGTGCACACAGTTGTCTCAAATAGCAGATTTTAAAGGCATCACAGGTAATTTAGTGATGCCTGGGTTCACTGCACCCAAGCTGAGATGGGTTGAACAAAACGAGCCAGAGGTGTTTAGTAAAATACATAAAGTGCTTTTGCCCAAAGATTATGTGCGTCTTTGGCTTACAGGCACTTATGGCACCGACCTATCTGACGCATCTGGCACTTTGTGGCTAAATGTGGCCCAACGAGATTGGTCTGACACATTGCTTACAGCCACACATTTATCTAGGCAACACATGCCGGCCCTATTTGAAGGTAATGCAATCACTGGGCAATTAAGACCTGAGTTAGCTAAGCGTTGGCATATGTCATCAGCCATTGTGGCAGGTGGCGGCGGGGACAATGCCGCATCGGCTTGTGGTATGGGCGTTATTGCTCCAGGTAATGGATTTATTAGCTTGGGCACCTCAGGTGTAGTGTTTGCGCCAACCACCACCGCGCAGCCTAATACACAAAGTGCAGTGCATTCATTTTGTCATGCCTTTCCAGATATGTGGCACACCATGGGGGTCACTCTTTGTGCAGCAGACAGCCTGAGCTGGTTGGCTAATGTCACTAATACTAGCGTTACCACTATGGTTAATACCCTGCCTAGTATAATAGAGCGGGCATCAGATGTTCAATTTTTGCCCTATTTATCTGGTGAGCGCACTCCGCACAATGACGCTAATGCGCGGGGCGCCTTTGTAGGTTTGCATCGAGCCACCTCTTCTGAAGACTTAGTGCAGGCGGTCATGGAGGGCGTAGCATTTGCCTTAACAGATTGTTTAAGTGCGATCACAAAGGTGAATGCGCAACAGGACACGCAGCTTGCCACTGAACTTAATAGCGCCTTTGTAGTGGGTGGTGGCAGCAGCTCTTCCCAGTGGTTAGACATTATCGCTGCGGCAATGAATATAGATTTATTGGTGCCTGAGCAGGGTGATTATGGCGCAGCTTTGGGCGCTGCAAGGTTGGCTATTTGTGCCGTAACAGGCGAGCATATTAGCAGCATATGCTTACAACCCAAGGTGTCTAAAGTGATACACCCCAAGCCAAACTTGGTGGAGCAGTATCAGCGCTCTTATGAGAAATTTAGCACTATTTACCCAAGCTTATATAGCCAAAGAGTAAGCTAAAAGGCTTAAGATTGGGGAGGTTTTAGCTCTTCTATTAGCGCCAAATAGCCTTCACGGTAAGTGGGAAATTTGAATTTATACCCACTGTCTAGTAGCTTTTGGTTGCTGCAGCGCCTGGCAGCGCGTGAGCTTGTAGGTTTCGCTGTTAAACTTACATTTAGCTGCGCCGCCAACCAATGGCGCACTTCATATAGGGTGACTGGCTGGCAATCTGTGGCCACATAGATAGGTAATAGGCTTTTGTCTTGCTCATTTAAGAGAATGAGGTGAGCGATCACTGCGGCGCAATCTTCACTATGTATTCGGTTGCTCCACTGCTCAGGCTGTTTTGTGCATCCTACGCCTGCCAGCACTTGATCTAACATTCTGGTGCGACCAGGCCCGTAAATCCCTGAAAATCTTACCACTACACTTGTGCACGATGCAGCTAATGGTGCAGCTAATATAGTCTCTTCGGCTCTGCGCAGTGCTTGGCCAGAAAACGATGTGGAAGTGGCTTCACAGTTTTCATCCACCCATGCCCCCATATTTTGGCCATATACACTGGTGCTAGACACCCAAATAACCAACTTAGGTTTATACACAGCGCGCGAGATAGCCAAAGCTAGCGCCGCAGAAGAATCAACATAGGCCTTTTGATAGCCTTCTTCACTCATATTATCTGGTGTGAGGGTGGCAACCACCACATCAAAACCTTCTTCAAACACAGTATCTAAATATGCGTCATCTCTAATATCACCCGTTAAAGGGGTAATCCCATGGGCAAGCTTTGTGAGACTGCGCTTTAAACCAAAAAAATGGTGCTCTTCAGGCAGATTTGGAGGTATGCGCTGGGCAATATCGCCGCAGCCTGCTAATAATATTTTCAATTCAAGAGCCTATTTTTATCAATATGTTTACGACCAAAAATTTGGCTGTATGTTTAGGTGGCTTGCGTTCTCATTATTTTTACATATAAAAAATCGTTATCATAGTGGCGTTATGCGCTTAGTAGTAGGCTCACCATAGTTGCTGCGCGGTGTATCAGCCAATAAATAAAAATTAGAGTATGCTATTAGTGAGCGCATCTGCTTATAAATAGTGTAATTAATCTGGTTGTTAATAAAGGCATAGTGTTATGGAATCTAAGTTTAAAGAAGTTTCTTTATGTGTGTTCGATGCTTATGGCACTTTGTTTGATGTGCATTCAGCCGTAGGCCAGCATGCCCATGCGTTAGGAGATCAGGCGCAGACGATTTCTATGTTGTGGCGTCAAAAACAGCTTGAATACACTTGGCTACGCAGTTTGATGGGGCGCTATGTTGATTTTGAGCAAGTCACCCAAGAAGCGTTGCATTATGCCTTGCAAACCTATTCAGTTAACGATGCCGCACTAGAGCAAAAATTATTACTGGCTTACAATCAACTGATAAGTTACACCGAAGTAAAAGACACACTCAAACAACTGCGTGGGGCGGGCATAGCCACGGCCATTTTATCTAACGGCTCACCTAATATGCTGCATGCAGCGGTAGAGTATGCAGGGCTAACCGACCTAATAGACCAAGTGATTTCTGTGGATGAGCTTGGCATATATAAACCAGACCCAAGAGTTTATCAATTAGCCCTTGATGGTTTTGGGGTCACTAAAAATGAAGTGTTGTTTCATTCCAGTAATGCTTGGGACGTTGCAGGAGCGGTAAATTTTGGCTTTAATGTAGCCTGGATTAACCGTTTTTCTCAGCCATCAGAGCCTTTGTCTAAGGCTCCTGATTTAATGCTCAATGATTTGCACCAAGTGCTTGGGACGCTGGAAATCCTGCCTATTTAAACCCATATTTAGTGCTTATAAGCATTAAACTAAACAAGGTCAAAGTGATTCTCGACCCACAAGTCAAGTAAGTATTGATAAGCTAGATGGTGATAAAGTGACGACATAAATTCAGCCACACCTTCTAAGCCAAAGGCTAACAAGATGGATTGAGGCAAAGCTACGTAAAGGAATGCATATGCAGCAACTAGCTCACCAATTACTCCAAAAGACGATACGTAGATGGGTGCCTTTTTGGCGGGATCTGCCAAAACAGCAGCACTTATTGGAAAAACTATCCCTTGATCCACATTTAAATGCTGCTGATGAAAAAGTATTGCTAACGTGGATGGATGCCTGTCTTAAAAGTGATGGTGGTGAGGTGGCTGCAAGGGGTCGAGCGGCAGAGCTTGGTAGGCACTTTTTAGGGCTAAATGATGCCGGAAGAGTGCGATTTTTGTCCTTGATGGCCGACAATTATAATGTAGATGAAGCACAACTAACTCAAGTTATAGAATCTTGGTTAGCCGCTGACTCAGGTGAACGGGTGGCTTTAGAAGCACAGCTACGTATTGCTTTAGAGCCTCCAAGAATGAAACTGTTGGCACAGTTTAATGAGCTGCCCCAAGGTATTAAGTTTCTTGTGGATATGCGTGCACAGCTGCTGCGCTTAACAAAAAAGCACCCAAACCTTGCGCCATTAGAAGCTGATTTAAAACGTCTTTTAAGTGCATGGTTTGATGTGGGTTTGCTGCAAATGGAAGAGATCAACTGGCGCTCCAGCGCAGAGCTTCTTGAAAAGCTGATTGCCTATGAAGCGGTGCATGCCATTAAAGACTGGAATGACCTTAAAAACCGCCTTGATTCAGACCGGCGCTGCTTTGCTTTTTTTCACCCCAATATGCCTGATGAGCCGTTGATCTTTGTAGAAGTGGCTCTAGTAAAAGGTATGGCCAACAATGTGCAAGAGTTACTAGATGAAACTGCACCTTTGGAAGACATTGGTTTAGCAGACACAGCTATATTTTATTCAATTTCCAACGCACAAGCAGGGCTTTCTGGCATCAGTTTTGGCAACTTTCTTATTAAGCGGGTGGTTAAGCAGTTGCAGCAAGAATTTACTCAATTGACTGCGTTTGCAACCCTATCGCCCATTCCAGGGTTTTGCCGGTGGTTAGACAACATAGACGTTGAGCAAGAATCAGCTTTGTTAGATGAGGGAGTCGCCCTGAGATCGCCAGACCATATGCAAAAAATGGCGATTCACTACCTTGGCAAAGAGAAGCAAAAGCGCAACCCAAGCTATGCCCGTGACCCTGTGGCCCACTTTCATCTAAGCAATGGCGCCCAGATCGAACGCTTAAATTGGCTAGCGGACACCTCTGACAATGGTTTAAAACAATCCCAAGGCATGATGGTCAATTATCTTTACCAGCTGCCACACATAGAAAGCCGTATTCAAGATTACAGCACCAAAGGCAAGGTGGCTTTGTCTGCCAGTATTGAAAAAAAGCTCAGCTCATAAAGTTTCAAGCTATGTTGGCAGCTTAAGTTTTAAACTTTAGTGAGCCAACCAAAGCGGTCTTTTGCCAAACCAAACTGAATGTCGTTTAAGGCCTTGCGAAGCTTAACTGTAGTTTTTCCTGGTTTGCCTGTACCCACAGTATGGTCTTTACCGTGATGTATTAGGGTGCCTACTGGAGTTAGCACCGCCGCTGTGCCAGAAAGTGCAGCTTCTGCATCCGGGTGAGCGCTGCGTTCTAGTAGCTCCTCTACACTAAGATCACGCTCACTTATCTTCATGCCCATTTCTTGTGCCAAAGTTAGTACAGATGCCCTAGTGACGCCGTGTAAAAAAGTAGAATCCAACGCTTTAGTAATCACTTCATTACCATCGATTAAAATAAAGTTGGCTGCGGCTGTTTCTTGCACATCTCCTTGAGGGGCGAATAAAACTTGATCAGCTTGGTGCTCGGCGCGGGCTTTATTTACTACAGGCATTGCGCTGCAATAGTTACTACCACCTTTTATCATGCCCATGTGGGGTGCGCAGCGCATACCGTCTTCATCTATTAGCACCCGTAAGGTGGTATCGCCACTTGCAAAATAATCCCCTACTGGGGATGCAAGAATGTAAAGCATAGATTCGTTTGAAGGTGCTGCAGCCTTGCCAATGGCAGCTTCTGTACCCATATGCGTGGGGCGTAAGTATAAAGTGCCTGGAGCTGCTGGTATGTCATCTGCATAGCGGCCTACAAGCTCTAAGATCATAGCCTTTAACATGGCTTCATCTACGCTAGGCAAAGAGATCAAACGGCTACTTTGTGCCATCCGTTTAATGTTTTGATCCATACGAAAAATATGGCTACTACCATCAGGGTGACGAAATGCTTTTAGCCCTTCAAAGCAGGTGCTCGAGTAATGTAATACATGAGCACCGGGGTGTATTGAAATGCTGTTGCTTGGCACCAAACTTGGCGTGCTCCATTGGTTGCCATCGAAGGTGGCTAAGGCCATTTCCGGAACAAATTGTGTGCCAAACGCAGTCATGATGTTCTCACTTTATAAAGATGTTCAATTAAGCCTCATATCATACCACCGCAATGGGTTTTTTTTCGAGTGTTGAGAACGAAAATCACGTAAAAATGCACTCGCTATGACACCTTTTTGAGTGTGGTGTTAAGCACCATTACGCAAGATAAGTCGCGTGTTGAATAAAAACGCTCGCATTAAAGCTTTAACTGGCTGCTGTTTTAACTTAAAGTAGGCCCCGTAGGTGGCTACACGAATTTAGCTTTCACGGGAAACAGCCTTTTAAAGAGCTGTGCTGCCCCCGCAACGGTGAACAAGCCATGCTTGTCAGCCCGGAGACCGGCCTACACTTAAGGGGTTAAACCCGCTAACATTAATTTTATCGTGCGGGTGAGCACGTGGAGGAATATATGACTACATCTTCAGTAATTTCAAAGGCCAATACAGCGGTATCTAGCCGCGGTTTAGCAAATTCAAGTGTACAGATGGCTGCTGCTGCAATTTTAGGCATGGTAGTATTGATGGGTGTTGGTTTTGCGCCTATGGATGTTGCACATAACGCTGCTCATGATACGCGCCATTCTTTTGCATTTCCTTGCCATTAAGAATCACTACCTTTTTTTAGGATAATTTTATGTTCCGCCCTATGGTGTTAGCTGCGCTAGGCATTGGCTTGGCCGCAGGTTTAGTTTTAAGTGCAGTTCAAACTTTGCACGTATCCCCTATTATTTATGCTGCTGAAGCCTTTGAAATTGAGCAGCCAGAAATAGCCGCCGTCATTCACAGCGATCATGGCCACTCCCACACACATAGTGCCCAAGCATGGGCTCCAGGCGATGGTTTTGAGCGAATTGCCTTTACCGTGCTTTCTAACGTTTTATCAGCTTTTGGTTTCGCCATCATTTTACTATCGGCCATGCTCATGGCTAAAGATAAGGCGCAATTAAATGTGTCTTGGCAAAGGGGAGTTTTGTGGGGTTTGGCAGGTTATCTCATGTTTTTTATAGTGCCAGCACTGGGCCTCACTCCAGAAATACCCGGTATGGAAGCGGCCGCCCTTGAAGGCCGCCAATCTTGGTGGGTTTTAGCAGTTTTGAGCACCGGCTTAGCTATTGCTAGTGTGGTTTTTTTACCAGGTATCGCTAAAGTTTTCGCTATTGTATTTATTGCTGCACCTTGGCTTGTGGGTGCGCCACAGCCGCAAGTGCACGGCTTTTTGCACCCTGATGCACAAGCTGTAGCCACACTTACTGATCTGCAAGCACAGTTTTTGTACGCTACGGCCATAGCTAATGCTGTGTTTTGGGTCATATTGGGTGGCTTAACAGGATATACAGCTAAACGGCTAGTGCAGGCGTAAGGTGTTGCTGCCTTCCCAATTTATCTATGATTATGTGTTGGAGTGTGTGTTTAGCGTTTATTTATCAAACCCAAAAACACTAAAGCGAAGGCTTGATATGGCAGAAACTACCATGGTAATCACTAGCCAAGGGTTGCAGTTTAGCCTGCCACAAATTTACGCTTTTGCATGTTTAGAAACACAACAAACACAACAGCAGTCTTACCAAAGCTTTAGGAGCTGCCTTTATGGGCAGCAAACTCAAGTGAAATTGCGCGCCTTAGGAGGTGAAGTAGTCATCGCTTGTAACCAACAAAATATTAATGAGAGCCTCTATCAACTGCAGGCCCTACAGGTTAAATAGCCTATTAAATGGTACACTCAGCCAGCGTAATTTAGCTGCACCAAAAGAAATAGGCAAGGCAAAATAAAAAGGGTACTAAGTGGAAATAAGTGTTCTATTAATAGGCTTCATGATTGGTATGCGTCACGCTCTAGAGGCTGATCATGTGGCTGCAGTGGCTTCCATTGTCACCCAGAAGCAAGGTAGATCTGCTGCGCTTCGCCATGGTGCTGTTTGGGGCCTTGGCCATACCCTGACACTGTTTGCTTTAGGCACAGCTGCCTTATTAAGTGGAGTGTTAATTCCTGAGTATATCGCTACTTTATTGGAGTGTGCGGTTGGGTTTATGTTGCTGTATTTAGGTCTAGATGTACTTTGGCGTATGAGCCGAAAAGGCATACATTTTCATGCCCATCAACACCATGGTAAAACCCACCTCCACGCCCATCAACACCATGCGCATGACCTAACACTAGAGGCAAATGCTCATTCACATAACCACAAAAAACCATTCCCAATACGCACGTTAATGGTGGGTATTATGCATGGTATGGCAGGCTCTGCTGCGTTAGTGGTTTTAACCTTAAACGCTGCGCAAGATTTATTGGCAGGTATGGGTTATATGGTATTGTTTGGCATAGGGTCTATTCTAGGTATGGCCTTGCTATCTGTTGCCATTAGCGTGCCCTTCAACCTACCAGGCAAGCACTTAGAGCGCTTTTTAGGTTACCTTCAATTAGTCATCGGTGTAGGCACTTCAGGCCTTGGTGGTTTTACGGTGTTTAATTATTTTTATTAGCACCCAGTCTCATAAATAAGCAGGGTTTTATTTAGGTTTAACAGCGTTTGCCTTAAGTAAATATTGTGCAGCCAAATAATACGCATTGGCTGCGTCTACCATAGCGTTGGGTGTGGGGCTGATGTGGGCTACACCTTTCTCATCTATGTCTGCGCTTACCACCTTACCGGTAATGTGATTCACGCTGGCAATCTCTTTGCCGTTAACAGCTACGCTGGTTCTGCTATCTTGCACAAACCCATAACCTGGTAGATCTTTGCCTTTGGCCCATGCTAAGTCTCTACCTAAGGTGGTATTAAGGTAAGGCTTTGGAAATAGTCCAGCAATGGTAGGTAATAAGTCTGGCAAACCACCAAACGTGTTGTCCACTTCTGGTGTCACCATAGAAGGGGCGTGGATGATCAGTGGCACAGGCAGCTCGGCTATACCAAACTGAAAGATATACTCAGGCAAAAAATCTACCTTTGCAGAGCTTGCTTGGTGGTCTGAAAAAAGCACAAAAATAGTATTATCGTACAAACCCTTACGCTTAAAATTTTCAAACATTTTACCAATATTATGATCCAATAAGCGCACTGCATTGTATTG
This sequence comes from Candidatus Njordibacter sp. Uisw_002, assembly GCF_047730155.1. NCBI lineage: Bacteria > Pseudomonadati > Pseudomonadota > Gammaproteobacteria > Pseudomonadales > Candidatus Njordibacteraceae > Candidatus Njordibacter > Candidatus Njordibacter sp. Uisw_002. Next base: position 2,343,842 of record NZ_CP159832.1, on the reverse strand, counting down.
TTTTACACTGATAAAACCATTGTCTTTTAAGTCCTTTGGGCTTTGTTGCTGCTCTACAAAACCTGTTTTATCATCGGCAATAGTATGAGGGCTGTGATTGGCCGCAGTTTGAATATAGCCTAAAAATGGCGTTTGAGCTTGGCTTAAAACATCACTAGCTTCGCTGAATAATGAATGATCAGAAATGCCCCACACGTCAATAATGGGTGAGCTCCAATATTTTTCTTCATATAAAGTGACACCCTGAATACTGTTATGAATGAGGGCGCTCATATTGGCCCACCCCGCACTGCCTCCAAGCATGTAGTGTTTTTCGTGCGCTACAAAAGAATTAATAACAGAGCGCTGATGAGTAATGAAAGGATTGCGAGTGGCCGTTTTTATGGCAGACACATCGGGAATGCCAGTAATAGAGGTGAACACGCTCTTGGCGGTAGACCTTGCGGGCACATTAAAGTGGGGATACCAGCGTGATTGGCTAATGAGAGCATCTATATTTGGCGTGGGGTTTAGCTTATTACCATAAGCACCTATGTGGCTTGCCCCCAAGCTTTCCATAAACACAATCACTAGGTTAGGAGTGCTTTGTTGAGCACTCACTACAGGTGCGCTGGGGGTCTCCCAGCGATCTAATATAGCCGCACCATCACTTGGAAACTCTGCCCCTAGCAAGTGGGAAAGGGTTTGCAAGTGTGGTTGTAAATCTTGTTCAGTGGCAGAGGTGGCGGTGGTAAAACTGGCTGTATAATATACCCACACAAATGGATTTAACCCAAGCGCAGCAACTTGGGCATCACCGTTAAAAAACGCATGATTCCATCGCAAAGGCACCAATGACCAGCGGCCTAAAAGTATTAATAAAAATAAGGCCCCTATCACAACGATATGAACACAGTTGCTATACCAACGCCTACGTGTCTTTTCTTGGGTGAGCAAAGGCAGTGCAAACCGCTTATGCGCCCAGTAACCCAAGCTCCAAGTAGCAACGATCGCTAAGCTAATTTGAATCACTGGGTAAGATTGCCATACCATGGCGCTAGAAATACCAATATCACTACTAAAACGGGTGACAGATGCATCAATGCGTTTGCTAAGGTATAAATAATGCCCGGCATCAAAGACATACATCATCAGTATGACTAGTAAAATAATGCCGAACCAATAACCTAACAAGCGACGTAATAGTGCATAGTTAACAGCACTAAAGCGGGGCAATAGTAGCCACGGTAATGTGGCTAAAGCAGCTAATAAAGCTACCCTTAAATCAAAGCGCAAACCCACCCAAAAAGCTTTTAGTAAGTAGCCTTCTGCAGCTATAGGTAGCTCGGAGAGTAAGCCCCAAAACAACACTCGAAACACACCTTGTAAAGCCCATAACGCTAGGGTTAATACAAGTAGATACTGCACACGACGAGGGAGCAAGGTCATAGTAGGCTTCAGTGGTGTTAATTGGCGTTAATGGGTTGTAATGGTGTTTTTGTAGAGCGTAAGTTTATCACTAAGCCTGCAATGATTAAAATGGCAGCCACCCACTTCCACCATGGCATGGCCTCATACAAAAACACACCTGAGGCAGCCATACCAAATACGGGCACCAGTAGCGCCCACGGTGCTACAAGAGCTGCGGCATGGCGTTGTAATAATAAATTCCACAGGCCATATCCAATGAGGGTATTACCTATGGTTTGCCACAGTACAATAGCCCATGGGTGCCATGTGGCAGACGCTAAGCTTTGGGTTATAAGTGTGGGGCCTTCAAGATAATAAGACATCAAGGCCAGTGGCGGCACTGCAAAAAGAGAAGACCATGCCAAAAAGGCAATAATATGCACTTTGCCACTGCGTTTAACGACTAGATTACCGGCAGCCCAGCTTAAAGCAGCTATTAAAATAACGGCTAAGCCAATAGGGGTGGCATCTGTGTTGCCTTGCACTGCGATTAATAAAATACCTGCAAAAGACACCGCCAAGGCTGCAATCTGAGGCCAACGTATGGTTTCTTTAAATAACATGAGCGCCAGTAAAATGGTAAACACAGCCTGCACTTGAATCACTAAAGAGGCTAGCCCGGGAGAAATATGGCTACCCATCACCCAAAATAATAGCCCAAATTGACCAAACCCAATAAACACCCCATAGGCGATTAAATAGCGCCAAGGCACCTTTGGGCGAGGTAAAAAAAACACCAAAGGCAAAGCTGCAAAGGCAAAGCGTAAACTAGCAAATAAAAATGGCGGTAAGTCGTTTAAGCCTAATTCAATAAAGACAAAATTAGTGCCCCAAATGAGAGCAACAAAAACAGCTAATAATTGATGGGTGATGGGCATTTTGACTTAGCTTTCTCTTGATGAGGTGAACCAAGCCAGCTTATCATGCAAGCTCACTACGCGCCCCACAATAAACAGCGAAGGAGACATCACTTTTTCTGCCTCGATCATTGCCGGTAGTTGTGTGAGGTCGGACACTAATACCCGTTGGTCTTGAGTAGTGCCTTTTTCAATCAATGCTACGGGCATGTTGATGTCCATACCATGAGCTAACAGCTGCTCACAGATTAATGGCAAGCCTTTTAAGCCCATATAAAATACTAAGGTTTGGCCTTCTACAATTAACTCTGGCCAAGGCAAATTTACACTGCCATCTTGCAGTTGCCCTGTAACAAAACGCACCGACTGGGCATAGTCTCTATGGGTGAGAGGGATGCCAGAATAAGCCGAGCAGCCGCTAGCCGCAGTAACACCAGGTACGACTTGAAACGGCACATGTTGCTGCGCTAAGGTTTCAATTTCTTCACCGCCGCGACCAAAAATAAATGGGTCTCCACCTTTAAGCCGAGCCACACGTTTGCCTTGTTTGGCATAATCCACTAACAATTGGTTGATGCCTGTTTGGGGCACACTATGATTTGCACGGCGCTTGCCTACATATACCCGCTCTACAGATTCTGGCACTAATGCCATCACGCCATCAGAAACTAAGGCGTCATAAAGCACCACATCAGCTTTTTGTAATAGTCTAAAAGCCCTCAGGGTTAGTAGGTCTGGGTCTCCTGGGCCTGCGCCAATAAGGAACACTTCGCCCGTGTTCATTATCTTATTGCCGCCGCTGTCTATTTCTTTTAAGTGGTCTTTGAGCATACTTTCAGCGTCATCATGTTTGCCAGAGAATACGGCCTCGGCCACAGGGCCTTGCAGCACCTGATGCCAAAATATGGAGCGCTGCTTGGTATCGGGTAAAGCCTTCTTTACTTGTGGGCGATAAGTGCCTACTAAACGAGACAATTGGCCATAAGCTTTAGGCACAAGCTGCTCTAGTTGCTGGCGTAAAATACTTGATAAAACAGGCGAAGCGCCGCCGTTATTAATGGCAATAGTGAGTGGGGCGCGGTCGATAATAGCGCCAAAGATAATGTTGCCATCGTCAGGCACGTCTGCCACATTTACTAACAAGCCCATGGCTTCTGCATCAACAGCAATTTGATGGTTTACAGTGCGGTTATCAGTTAAAGCACAAATGAAGGTATAGCCACGCATCACTTCATCGCAGTCATAGGCGCCTAGGGTGACTGTGCCACCTGCGTTTTCTACTAATTCGGTGATGCCATCATTTACACAGATGGACATTAAATCAAAGCTAACACCTGCTTTAACCAGGGTTTTTACTCGGCGCTTGGCTACATTTCCACCACCAATGAGTAGTACTTTTAAATGATTGGTGTTGTGAAACAGAGGGAAAAAGGTCATTAGGATTCCTGTTGTATCCATGTGTGGCAATATTCTAGTGCGCTAACGTTGTGTATATTTTGGCTTAAATCTACATTACCAAAGCGCAACAAACTGGTGGTTGAGTCAATGGTTACTAAGCGTATTAAAATACCATTTTTGGCCGCACTTTGGTGCAGCTTTTTAGCTAATTTAGGAGCCATAATAAAGCTTCGAAAGAGTTCATGAGAACCTGCGTGATAAGCCCCAAGGGCGGTCATAGCCGGTTGCCAAATGTTGTGTTGTTGTAGGCTTTGGCTGGCTAAAGTGGTGCGCATGTTTGATTGCCACAGGGTATCACTTAAAGCGGCAATAGCAACAGTTTGTGCAGGCCCATTAACAATCCAAGGGCCAAGTTCTTTAGCGAGTTGCTCTAATACGCTTTCATCTGCAAAAGTAAAACCTAATCGTATGCCTGCCAAACCAAAAAATTTGCCTACAGAACGCAAAACCACCACGTTTTTTGCCAAGGGCTCTGTGAGTAAGCTAGCGCTTGGCGTGTTGTCAATAAAGGCTTCATCTACCACCAAAAAACCATTTGAAGCATGCAATTTTTGTGCCCAAGCACGCAGTTTTTTTGGTGTAAATCGTTCACCCGTCGGGTTGTTGGGGTTAATAATGAGCAGATGCCCTATCAGGTTATCTTCTAGAGCGGCGTCTATTTGTTTTGCAGCTAAAGCGCCATCTAGCCCACTATAGGTGTTTATGTCACCACATTTAGACCATGCATGACGATGTTCTTGATAACCTACATCGGGCAACCATGCGGCCCTAGCATTGCCCAAGTGATGCAATATGCTGGGCAATAATTGAATAATAGCTTGGCTGCCACTACTGGCCAAACACCCATGAGCACCATAATAGCTGGCAGCAGCAGTGGTAAGTTTAGGGCTTAAATAAGGCAGCTGGTGCCAAGCACTTTGCTCTATTTTGGGTATAGGGTAGCTGTGTTGATTTATGCCGGTAGACAAATCTATCCATTGGCAAGGGTCGCGGCCGTAGATAGCGGATGCGCTTTGTATATCACCACCGTGAAAAAGTAGGCTCATGACACTTTGCTCAAAATACTAATTGCAGCCATCACAATTAACCATAAAGCCAAGCTGTAATTCACTAAGGTGCAGGCATCATCAATGCTTTTGGCCATGGGAGGCTGGCCGGCGCCAAGCACTGGGCGCTGTTGTTCTTGGCCATGATAGTGTGCACTGCCGCCTAGTATCACACCAATAGCTCCAGCACCTGCTGCCATTACTGGGCCTGCGTTAGGGCTTTTCCAAGTGCCAGCTTGCTGGCGCCAGCTTTGCCATGCGTTTGTAGTGTGGCCATTAAGGCTAGCGCATATTGTGTAAGATAACGCAGTGAGGCGGGCAGGAATAAAATTAAGCACATCATCAAAGCGTGCAGCCGCCCACCCAAAGTGCAAGAAACGAGGATTTTTATAGCCCCACATAGCATCTAAAGTGTTACTTAAACGATAAATAACCACCCCCGGAATGCCTGCCACAATAAACCAAAATAGCGCTGCAAACAGCGCATCGGCGCCATTTTCAAGCACAGACTCTGTGGCTGCTGTGGCGATTTCTTGCTCATTTAATGCTTGAGTGTCACGGCTAACAATGCGGCTGACTGCAACACGAGCACTGCTAAGATCACCCAAAATAAGGGGTATGGATATGGCTTTAGCGTGTTCTATCAAACTGCGCCAGCCAATAGCCAAATAAAGTACCACAGCACCTGCCAGTATCGAAAACACTGCACTTGGGGCTAGTGTTTGCTCTAGTGAGTAGGCCATAAAACCTATGGGCCCAATAGCAAGGCTAAGGGCTAAAACACCTTTGCCTTTTAGCAAAAGGTCTTTGTTAGCGACGGAAAATAATCCATTTTTAGTATTAAGCCACTTCTCTAGCCCATCAGCCAGCGCACCAAAGCCCACCAAAGGGTGCAGCCGTTTGGGCTCACCTAGAAAGTAGTCTAAAGTAAGCGCTAGGGTAATAATGATGAGTAAAGTCATGCTAAAGGCTACCGCGCATGATGTTAAAAATCCTTTCCATGGGCAGCTCCACTTCTACTTCATCGGCTAAGCGCTCAATCTCTTTAGCCCTTAAAGCAGGGTAATCAAAAGCTATAGTCTCTTCCAAACCGGCCCAATCTAACAAAAGCGCAAGCAGCTTTGGCTCATCAAATAACCCATGCACATAGCTGCCCATTACGGTGTCTTCACTATTTTTTGCACCATCTATGCCGGTATCAAGTGTCATCAGTGGCTGAGCAAGGTCACTGCCGGTAGTTTGCCCCACATGGATTTCATAACCTGTCACTGGAATATCACCTTCTGGAGATAACCAAACCCCTTTTACATTGCGTAACTGTTTTTCACCTTGTAGCAAGGTTTCAATATTTAAGTGTCCCAAGCCTAAGCTTGTACCGGCAGCAGACTCTGTGCCATCAGGGTCGTGCACAGCGTGGCCGAGCATTTGATAACCACCACAAATGCCAATGACTTTGCCGCCCAAACGTAAATGACGTTTAATCACAGCATCCCAACCAGAGCTTTTAAGCCAGGCCAAGTCGCCACGAGTGTTTTTGCTGCCAGGTAAAATGATAAGGTCTGCACCCTGAAAGGTTTGCACATCTCTTAACAGCTGACAATCTACCTGAGGGTGCATTCTTAAGGCATCAAAATCGGTGTGGTTGCTGGCCCTTGGGTAAATAGGCACGACCACTTTAAAATGTTGGCCTTGGTCATTTTTTTCAAACTGATCCACTGCCAAAGAGTCTTCGGCTTCTATGTGTAAGTTATGAATGTAAGGCAACACGGCTAATACAGGTTTGCCTGTCTTTTCTTCTAGCCAATCCAGGCCACCTTGCAGTAAGGCTTTATCACCTCTAAAGCGGTTAATAATAAAGCCACGTGTGCGGTTCTGTTCACTTTGGCTAAGTAACTCATAGGTGCCATACAAATGGGCAAACACACCACCGCGGTCAATGTCTGCCACAATGATAACAGGGCAATCTACAGCTTCAGCAAAACCCATATTGGCAAGGTCATGCTCTCGTAAATTAATCTCGGCAGGGCTGCCAGCACCTTCCACTACCACTAGGTCAAATTCTTCCAATAACTCACCATGGGCTAGCACCACATCTTGCAGCAGCTTAGGCTTGTGCAGATGGTATTCCACAGCCTTCATGTTGCCAATGGCTTTGCCACGGATAATTACCTGTGAGCCAAGGTCGCTGTTGGGCTTGAGTAAAATAGGGTTCATGCGCACATCAGGTGCTATAAAGCAGGCTTCTGCCTGCACTGCTTGAGCGCGGCCAATTTCACCACCATCAGGTGTAACAGCGCTGTTAAGTGCCATATTTTGGCTTTTAAAAGGGGCTACTTTTACGCCTTTACGAGCTAATATGCGGCACAAAGCGGTGACTAAAATACTCTTGCCAGCATCCGAGGTGGTGCCTTGTACCATCAGCGTGCGATGACCTTGCGCTATGAGGGTAGGGAGATCTGCAACGGTGGATTTAATCATGACGCTGTTTCCTTTTGCTGATCTAAATCTAACAGCAAATCTTGTAAGGCTTGTTGGTGTTCACCAGGCTCTTGCCACATGCCACGTTGGCAAGCTTCTAACATGCGCTCAGCCATTTCTTCTAGTGCAGCAGGGTTGTTGTCACGCATAAATTGCTGGTTATGGGTTTCAAAAATTAGTGCATCACTAACTTGTTGGTATTGGTAGTCAGCGATTAAATCTGTGGTGGCATCATAGGCAAATAAGTAGTCTACACTTGCGGCCATTTCAAAGGCGCCTTTGTATCCATGGCGCTGCATGGCGCCAATCCATTTAGGATTAAGCACACGCGAGCGCAATACTCTGTTGAGCTCTTCGCTTAGGGTGCGGATCTTGGGCACACTAGGATTGCTATGATCACTGTGATACACCGCAGGGGCCTTGCCGCTAAAGCTGGTTACGGCGTTAGTCATGCCGCCTTGAAACTGATAGTAATCATCAGAATCTAGCAGATCGTGTTCGCGGTTATCTTGGTTTTGTACCACAGCTTCTAGCTGGCTTAAACGGTGTTTAAAGCCTTCATGTGCTGCCACGCCATCACCGGTTTGGTTACCGTAGGCATAGCCGCCCCAGTTTAGGTATGCATCTGCAAGATCACTGCGCTGCTCCCAACATCTCTCGTCAATAAGGCCCTGCAGGCCAGCGCCATAAGCACCAGGTTTGCTGCCATACACCCGATAACTGGCTTGGCGGCGCGCTTGTGCTTCACTTACGCCATCAGCTTGTAGCTGCGCTTGGCGTAGCTCTATGTTTTTGCGAATAGTATTGCTGTTGCCACTGGCTGTGCTGGAGCCAGGCTCGTCAAAGACGGCTAAGGCTTGTACAGCCGCATCATAGAGTTTCATCACGTTAGGAAAGGCGTCACGGAAAAACCCAGACACACGCAAGGTGACATCCACTCGTGGACGGCCTAACTGCATGGCTGGAATAATTTCAAAATCGCTTACTCTTTGAGAGCCCACAGCCCAAATAGGTTTGATGCCCATCAATGCAAAGGCTTGGGCAATGTCATCACCGCCAGTGCGCATGGTGGCTGTGCCCCAAACTGACAAGCCAAGCTGAGTAGGGTAGTCACCGTGCTCTTGTAAATGCCTTTCAATAAGGGCTTGAGCTGAACGCTGGCCTAATGCCCAAGCAGCAGCAGAGGGCACACTGCGGTTGTCTAAAGAAAAAAAGTTGCGCCCTGTAGGTAAGGTATCCAAGCGGCCACGAGTAGGCGCGCCACTAGGCCCAGGCTCTACAGATGCGCCTGCTAAACCTTGAATAAGGGCTTTAGTTTCACGCACAGCGCTGTCTTCTAAGGCCGCTAAAATCACTGTTTTTGCGTAGTGTAGCTGCTGGCTTGTGCGAGGTAACTGTGCCTTTAAATCGTTGATATCTTTATTTTTTTCTGCAAGAAGATAACCATTGATTAAGCTTAATGCTAACAATTCGAGGCGCTCGCGGGTGTCCATGCTAGAGCGCCATACACCCAGATCTTGTTGGGCTAATAACGCAGGCTTAGGGCCAAGCCAAGGGATGACTTGCGTGGCCAAAGGGTCGTAGTCGTGGAGACCTAAATCACAGGCCAAATTATGCAAAATGCCACGTTCTTCATTAGCTTCGCCGCGGGGTAAACGCAGCAGGGCCACCATGGTTTCGCTAAGTTCTGTCGTTTTAGGTAATTGCCCTAAAATATGTAATCCATTGCGGATTTGAGCTTCTTTAATGTCGCATAAATAAGTGTCAAGCTCGGCGAGCATTTCACTTTCACTAGTGTAGGCAGTGAGCCCTAGCTCTTGTTTTAGGTGGCTGCTAGCCAAGGTGGCTACAATTTGTTCTCTTAGCCATAGCTCACGGCCCGTGTCTAAACCTGTAGCTTGATACAACTCATCGACCAAAGCTTCTAAATCTGCCAGCTCGCCATAGGTTTCGGCGCGCGCCATGGGAGGCATTAAGTGATCAATAATCACCCCTTGGGCACGACGCTTGGCTTGAGCACCTTCACCTGGGTCATTCACAATAAATGGGTAAAAATGAGGCATAGGCCCCAAAGCAACTTCAGGCCAGCACTGGTCGCTTAATGCCACGCCTTTGCCCGGTAGCCACTCTAGGTTGCCGTGTTTGCCTAAATGAACCACTGCATCTACTTGATAAATATGCCGTAGCCAAAAATAAAACGCCAAATAACTATGGGGAGGCACTAGGTCTGGGTCGTGGTAGTTGGCTGTTAAATCTAGGTTGTAGCCTCGCGCGGGCTGAATGCCCACAAAGGTTTCACCCAAGCGTAAGCCTGCAAGCATAATGCGCCCTTGACGATATTTAGGGTCTTTTTCAGGGCCGCCCCAGCGCTTTTGCACTGCGTCTTGGCAGGCTTGGGGCAAGTTTACAAAATGCTCCATATATTTGCTGGCATCCATACTTTGCCAACATGGAAGATGGTGCAATGTGTTTGGGTTATTAGTGACAGACTCTAATAGCTTCTCAATTAAGGCATTACCATTTTCTGGCACCATATCAATGGCATAGCCCGCGTCTTGCATGGCTTGTAATACATTAATAGCAGATTGTGGCGTGTCTAGCCCCACACCATTGCCAATGCGGCCATCTTTGGTGGGGTAGTTGGCAAGGATTAGTGCTATACGTTTGTCGCTATTGGCCTTATGGCCTAGGCTGCAATAACCCTTTGCAAGGCGAGCCACAAACTGAGCCCTTTGTGGCTCTAGCTCATAGCCTACAAGGTCTATCTGGCATAGCTTGCTATAGTAACCCATAGACTTAAAGCTAATGGCGCGAGTGAGCAAATGGCCATCCATTTCTGGCAACACCACCTGCATAGCAATATCACGCGACCTTAACCCTTGTTTATGCTCGCGCCATGCTTCACAAGTGGTGGAAGACAACACCAGCTGCAAAACAGGAATATCACCTTCAATAGGCAACTTAAAGTGCGTGGGCGCAGAGCTAAGGCTTGGGGCATCTACTTTGTTGCTAGCAAAGCCTAAGCTGCTTAATACCAGCTTAGTGTTAGATTGTTTTATGGTGTGGTTTACTAAAGCTAACGCTTGTGAATCTTTAAGCGAGGTAACAGCCAGTGCGATAGGGTTCATACCCTGTTCAATTAAGCTTGCCATTAAGCCATCAAACATACGTGTATTACCACTTTGCAAGTGGCTACGATAAAACAGCAAAGCCACCACTGGAGCGTTTTGCAGGCCTTTAGTAAGGGTGTCTTTTTGCCAATCCATTAAGCTGGCTTGGGCTACACCTGGCTGATAAATTAATGCTTGGGGCAACTGCGTTGGTGGTTGCCAGCTTGTCTTTGTGAAGGAAGTGGATGCGTGCGTGGCTGGGCTTGGTAGGCACTCTTGGTGCAAATAACGCAATAAATTAATGCCGTTGCTTACCCCGCCTTGGCGTAGATATTGCCAAATGAGCCCACAACATTCAGGGGTGCAAGAGCTAGCAAGAGTAAGCTGTGGGTCTGGTGCATCATCGCCTGGCACCAATATAAGAGTGCGCGAAGGTTTAGCTTTTTGCCATGCTTGTAAGCGTAAAAAGCCATAATCCCAATAGCTTGCGCCACCTAGCAATGACACCATTACAATGTCTGCGTGCTCTAGCACCTTGTGCTCATAAAGATCAAAAGCAGCAGGCTTTAGCAGGTGGCTCCAGTTTGCCAAACGGACTGAAGGCAGTTCACTACCTAGCTGCTGCGCCGCCGTGGCTAGCATGGCTAAGCTAGTATCAGCGGCAGCCAAGATCACCATGGTTGCTGGGTCTTGGCCTAGGTCAACAATGCCTTCTTCTTCAACGAAGCCGCCAGGTTGTGCTGCAAGCAAGTGCATGGTGAGTGATTAAACCTCAGCCACTTTTAAGGCAAGCGTAAGCTCATCTGCATGTAAGTGTTTGCCGATCATCACTAAGGAGGTGCGGCGGGCTTCATCAGCGCCCCACAAACGATCAAAGTGGCTTTCTAAACGCTGGCCTACAGCCTGAATCACTTGGCGCATAGGTTTGCCAGGCAAGGCGGCAAAGCCTTTAGCGCGGTATATTTGTTGTTCAGCAAGTAGCTTGGATAAAGCGCTTTGTAAACGATCTGCATCCACTTCGCCTAAATGAATGACGCAAGAATCAAAGTGGTCATGGGCATGTTCGTGGTGATCACCGTGATCATGGTGATGATCATGATGCGTGTGTACCGCTTCAATGCGCTGCTCTGCAGCAGCTTCTAGGCCCAACACTAGCTCTAAAGAAGCATCACTTGTGCCATCTTCTTTTTGGCCAATGTAAGCAGTTTTAACTGCGCTAGGCACTTTAGCTGCAACCACTTCTGCCACACGACTGCGCTGGTCGTTTGACAAAAGGTCACTTTTAGAGACGATCACAAGGTCTGCTGCACTTAATTGGTCATCCAATAGCTCGGCTAAGTCTGGATCATGGTTAAGGCTTTCATCAGCCAAACGCTGGGCTTGCACTTGATCTGCATCATGGGCAAAGCGTCCGGCGGCTACAGCTGGGCCATCGATCACGGTAATCACAGCGTCTACCGTGAAATGTTGCTTAATTTCTGGCCAGTTAAACGCCTGCACCAAAGGTTTTGGCAGAGCCAAACCACTGGTTTCTATAAGAATATGGTCTATGTCATCACGACGCTTCACCAGCTCTAGCATTACTGGTAAAAACTCTTCTTCTACAGTGCAGCAAATGCAGCCGTTGGCTAGTTCATAAATGCCTTGTGAGGAGCTAGTGGGCACTTCGCCTTCGTCATCACAATCTAGTGGGCAATTGCGCAACAAATCCGCATCAATATCTAGCTCGCCAAACTCGTTTACGATCACCGCAATACGCTTAGGGTCTTTACCACCAGAGATCTGGCGCAACACGTTAGACAATAAAGTGGTTTTACCACTGCCCAGAAAACCTGTAACAACAGTAGCGGGAATTTTTTTCAGTTGCATGGGATAACCTTGTGCCAAATGGCATGCTAAAAGAGTGTATTAAATTGCCCACTATTTTGGCACAAAACGCCACTAAAATCAGCTTACTCTAGGCATAAACTATCTTTCATGCGACGCTTTTTAAACGTATTTTTTGTGGCTGGGCAAGTAATTATCAAAAAAGGGTCTATGCTTTAAATATTTATAAGGAAGTTAGCTATTAGCAGCTGGCTCTAAAGATACAGAAGGAGAAGCACAATGACAGTAGGGCCTACAAAAGAGCTTACAGCACAGCTGGCTGTTGAAATACATGTCAGTCACTTAAATCGCTCCTTAGCTTTTTATAAAGCCCTTGGTTTTAGCATCGAGCGTAGTGATGACACTTTTGCGGTGATGCGTTGGGAGAGTAGTTATATATTCCTAGATCAAAGAAACCAAGTTGCCTCTACTTTAGACCTGCCCGTTGCTAATGTGCGTGTGGTTGTAAACCACATAGATGTCCTGTGGGAGCAAGTACAGGCAGCTAACATGCGTGTGATAGACATGTTAACCACCCAAACCTACGGCTTGCGCGACTTCACTATTGCCGACCCAGATGGGTTTGGCGTGCGCTTTGCTCAAATCATTTAAACCGTTGGCTAGATTGCAGCCCCGGATGCTACAAAAACCATAGCAATTACCAACTGATTGCCCACAAACCCTGATCCATACTATGATATAAAAGAAGTGTAAGCAGAGGAGCCCGTTATGGATCTAAATGAAATCACCCTGTTCTTAGGTTGGTGCACGGCTATAAATATCGGCATTTTGACCTTTTCAGCGCTAGTGCTTTTTCTGTTTAAAGGTTTTTTAATCAACATCCACACTAAGCTTGCAGGTGTAAGCGCTTCACAGCTGCCCAGTTTATATTTTGCATACATGGGCAATTACAAAATAGGCATTCTCATTTTTAACTTAGTGCCTTACATAGCCCTAAAACTTATGAACTAGGAGGCAAAGACGATGATGAATAATCAAATACAAATCGCCGCTTTTTCATTTCCCCATGAGGCGCATATTGCCAAAGCAAGCTTAGAAGCAGCTAACATTCCGGCTTTAATAGCGGATGAATACACCATTAATATGGATTGGTTCTATTCAAACGCATTGGGAGGTGTGAGATTGTTTGTGCCTATAGAGCATGCAGCACAAGCCAAGGCGATTATTGAGCAAGACTACAGTAATAATGTTGATTTGGGCTTTGAAGAGTTTATTGAAGATAAACAAGACTGATTTTCCAAAAAAAGCCCACACATTGTTAAATGTGCAGGCCTTTCTCTTAGAGTAAACATCACTCTAGTAGCAGTGTGATACTACCTACCCCACCTTTTTATTATGATCTTTCTTGCGATAGATGTGTGCTTTGTTTTCATCATAAAGGTATGAGTCGTCAAAGTTTTCTGCATCTAACACATGGCCTACTAGTATGAGTGCGGTGCGGGTGAATTTCTTGGCACGCACTTTGGCCACTATATCACCCAAGGTGCCTGTCACCTTGTCTTGGTCTGGCCAGCTGGTGCGATAACACACTGCTACTGGGCAGTCTTCGCCATAGTGTGGCAATAAGTCTTCCACAATTTTGTGAATACGTGTAATACCCAAGTGAATAGCCAAGGTAGCACCTGTAGCGGCTAAAGCGGGCAAGCGTTCACGCTCTGGGAAGGGAGTTTTGCCTTCGTAGCGAGTAAGGATTAGCGTTTGTGAGATGCCAGACAAGGTTAGCTCTTTACCTAGCCATGCGGCAGAGGCAGCGTAGGCGGTAACACCTGGGATGATTTCGTAATCAATGCCCAGCGCTTCTAAACGCCTAATCTGCTCGCCAATGGCGCCATATAATGACGGGTCGCCTGAGTGCACACGTGCCACGTCTTCGCCTTTGGCATGAGTTTGCGCCATAAGCTCTACTTGATCATCTAAGGCTAGGGCGGCAGAGTCTATCACTACTGCACCGCGTGCTCTTGCGGTTTCCATGTTTTCAGTGGGCACTAATGATCCAGCAAAAAGCACTAAGGCTGCAGCGTCTAATAAGCGCTGCCCCTTAATCGTCATTAAGTCTGGGTCACCTGGGCCTGCGCCAATAAAATATACCGTCATGTTGTTGTCCTAAGTTTTTTAATGTTCTTGTTACAGCTTTTTCTTGTAGCCACGAGGGGTGTAAACCCATTCTTTGGTGCCATTGATAATATGGCGAGACTCGCTGTTGCCCACAGAAACCATGGTAAACATGTCTACGTCTTTGGCATCTAGCTCATCCAAACGGATAATACGCACGTGCTCGTCTGGGCGAGTCAGCTGGCGGCCTATTAACACTGGAGTCGATGCAGGGCGGTGCTGTAATAAAATGTCACGGGCTTTGTTAAGCTGCCAGTCACGCTTTTTTGATACAGGGTTATAAAAAGACACCACAAAGTCACCTTCGCCGGCTTTTTCTATACGCTTTAGAATAGTTTCCCAAGGTGTGAGTAAATCTGACAAAGAAATAGTGCAAAAATCATGCCCTAGCATCGCGCCTACGCGACTAGCGCCGGCTTGCATGGCAGAAATGCCAGGAATCACTTCCAGCTCTACATCCAGCCATTGCGGATGATTTTCTTTACCCTCTAGCTGCATGTCTAGTAGCTCAAACACCAAAGTAGCCATGGCATAAATACCAATGTCACCACTAGAGATAAGGGAAGTGGTTTTGCCACTGGCTGCTAAATTTAATGCTAGGCGTGCACGGCCAATTTCTTCACCAAGGGGTAGGTCATGGTGGGTTTTGCCATCACACACATCACCTAAAATATCTAGGTAAAGGCCATATGCCACTAGGTCTGAACTGGCAGCAATAGCCTTATGGGCGCGTGGTGCTACTAATTGCGCATCACCTGGGCCGGTGCTTACGATAAATAATTTGCTCATGTTGATCTCGTACTTATTTAGTAATAATTAAGGTTAATCGTGTCCACCAATTGAGCCAGTGCCAGGCGGGTATGCCCGGGCAATAGCGCAAGTAGCTTTTTGTGTTTTTAGTTTGGCTTGTATCAGCTGCGCGGAGTTGCCTGTGGCTTGTTGGGCAGCCCAAAGTGCAGCAGATTCTGCTACGCCATAAACCCCCACCGTGTCGTACACGTATTGTGAAGGGTTGATAAGCTGGTCATTTACACCTGCCAATATTGGTGCAGAATAGGTTTGAAAGCTTTTACCCAAAGTGTGGGCAAGCTCTATAAGGCCTTGTTCGTCGGCTTTAATATCAATGCTATTAATGCTTACAACATCCTTTATAGTAAGGCCTTTGTTGGCTAAGCATTCATTTAAAAATTCTAGCAAATGCTCTTGGCTACAGCCTCGCTCACACCCCATGCCCACGGTATACACTGGTTGTAAATAAGCTTGAGCGGTGGTTATGGCTAGTTGCGCATTGAGTAGGTCGCTCACTTGGCGGCCCCATTCGTTAGCGCCACCTTCGTGGCCTGACAGTAAGGGGATAACAAACTCACCTTCTTCATCCAGCACTAGCACTGCAGGGTCTGTGTATTTATCCACTAAAACAGGCGCTAAAGTGCGCACAGCAATGCCTGTGGCACAGATAAGAATAAGCCGCTCTTGGTTGGTAAAGGCTGTTTGCACGGTTTCTGCAAAAGGCACAGGCTTTAGCTCAAACGAAACTTCTTCGTTTGAGCCTTGGGCTAATAAAAGCTCTTTTATGTGGTTACCCAAGCCCGCACCCGCTTGGGTTAAGGCAAAAATCCGAATCACGAATCACGCTCCTGCTTAAGTATCACAAACAGTGAAAAATAAGGCCCGGCTTCGTTGGCCAGTGTGGATACGTCAGTTAAAATTTCTTCACGTTCACGGCCTATGTAAGCCAGATAATTAGCATCCGCAGTGCGCTTGGTTTTATTCAAAATAGCAAGAATGCGTGGGCGAGCTCGGCCTGCTTTCATTATTACCACACTGTCATGGCTTATAAGGGCTTGTTCTAGCTGTGCATCGCTATGGCGGCCACTCATCACTACAAATGACTCTTGCAGTAACGTAAGAGGCTGTTGCAAAGCTGCTGCTGCGCCATTTACAGACGAAATGCCAGGCACTACAAGGCATTGGTGCAAGTCACTCAAACGCTCTAAAAGGTAGCTAAATGAGCCAAAAAACAATGGGTCGCCTTCACATAAAAACACCACAGATTGGCCTAAGTTTATATGGCTGCTAATGCGTTTTGCGCCTATATCATAGGCCGCATTGGCGGCTGTTCTATCTGTGCTCATGGGCATGGGAATGGCCACTTCTATAGCAGCAGTGCCGCGGCTGCCAATGCTATATTGGGCTATGTCACGTGCTTGTGAAGTGCCTGATTGGTTAGACAAATAACAAATTACATCAGCACTTTGTATAATATGATGAGCTTTTAGGGTGATTAATAATGGATCACCTGGGCCTACACCTACGCCGTAAAACACACCCGCTTTAGCTTCAAAATTATGCATTATGTAATGTCTCGTGTGATATTTGTGGGGTTTTGTGCCAGCTCATTAGGGTAATGGGTAGTGCAGGGCGCAGTATATCTTGCCCTGCAATAGTGTCATGGCGGCTGATAGCCACTTGTAAATACTCTGCAGGGGCTTGGCTAATATGCTGTGAAAATTCTCGTAGCTTTGCCTTGCTTTGCTCTGTTACAGCGCTGGCCACAAGGCGCCCACCGGGCTTAAGCCGTTGCCAAGCAAGCTGTAATATTTGGCTAAGCGCACCGCCACTGCCACCTATAAATACTTTGTTTGGGTTGGGTAAGGTGCTTAGGCATTGTGGCGCTCTGCCTTGGATAATCTGTAAGTTAGCGCTCACTCCAAAAGCGGCCATATTGGCATTTAAGCAAGCGACACGCTGGCTATGATCTTCAATGCCATACACTTTGCCTTGTGGGTTCCAAAGCGCCCATTCAATAGCTACCCCGCCACAGCCTGCGCCTATGTCCCAGCCTATATCTTGAGGCGATGCTTGCAACAAGGACAAAATATTAAGCCTTACTTCGCGTTTAGTGAGCAGGCCTTTGCCAGAGTCGCCATCTGTCACAAAGTGAGTATCAGCAATGCCCGGGAAATTAGGTATTACATTACCTTCACCAAGTGTATGTACAAGGGTGACGTGTAATGGTGCAAAGCTCTGCGTGGATGAGGCTAGATCTTTTGCTACAAACTCTAGGTGTTTTTGATCTTCATAACCCAATCGTTCACACACGTGTATTTTTGAGTGTGGCAAATTTGCAGACACTAAAGCTTTGGCGATGGCTTGTGGATGGCTGTGCTTATCGGTAAGAATCAACAAATTACGGTGAGGTTGTAAATGGCGATTAAGGTTGCTTAATGGCCGCCCATGTAAGCTCACAAGTTGTGCGTCTTGTAATGATAAACCGGTTAATTCACACACGCCTTGTAAGCTTGAAATGCCACTAATACAAGTCACCTGAAAATCTGTTTCAGCACTAAATTGGCTGTGCAAATATTTACCAATGCCAAATAAAAGGGGATCACCCGAGGCCAAAATCACCACATGTTCAAAACCTTTAATGTGGTTGGCAATCTCTTTAAGCTTGGGCAAGGCTAGGCGCACTTTTTGTGAGCTATCAGTGCTTGGCGGTGCCACACTTTCTAGCTGTCTAGGTGAGCCCATAATGCAGTCACAGCTATGCAAAGCACTTAGTGCTTTGGCATTGAGTAATGGAGGCTGGCAAATACCTAAGCCAATCACTGTGATTTTAGGCATCAGTAGCGCTCGCCTATGTTGCAGCGTAATAGCGCATTCACTACCGAAGAGGCAGCGGCACTGCCACCTTGGCGCCCAAGTAAGGTAATGCAATGAATGCCTAGCTCTTCATGGATATCCCAAAGGGCTTGCTTAGACTCAGCAGCACCTACAAAACCCACTGGAATGCCTACTACTAGCGCGGGTTTAGGCGCGCCGGCCTTAATCATTTCCAATAAGCGAAACAGTGCAGTGGGCGCATTACCTATTACTACCACGCTATCTTTAAGCTGTTCACCCCAAAGCTCTAGCGCTGCCATAGAGCGTGTTTCACCGCGCTGCTTGGCCATTTTGGCAGTGTCTTCATGGTTTAAATAACACAAAGGAGGGTTTTGAATCATGCGTTTGGTAATGCCCTGCTTCACCATTTCTACATCACATAAAATGGCATTTTGATTGGCCAAAGCCTCACACCCAAAGGCACAAGCATCTTTGCTTATACGCATGTGCTGCGCCACTAGAGGGTCGCCCACACTGTGTACTACACGCATCACTACTTGTTGGGCATCCACACTTAAGCCAGACAGATCGGTTAACCGTCGAATTTGGCGAAAGCTATCTTGCTCAATAGCTGCAGGGTTAGGTTGGTATACAAAGCTCATATCAAAAAAACCAAGTGAATCATCAGTGTGAATGCTCTTTAAATGTGGGTGTTATCGGGGCAAGGCTAATAGCTGCTTTAGCCCATTGGCTTAAACGCTCTATAAGGTAATCAAAGTTTGCTTCTACAGGGCCTGTGTATGCCGGGCGCTGTAGCATAAATACGGGTAGTTTAAGGCTGCATGCAGCAGCTAATTTGGCTTGGGTAGAGCTGCCACCACTGTTTTTGCTGGCAATAGCTTGAATGTGATGCTGCTTTAATAAAGCCAGCTCCACCGGTTCATCAAAGGGGCCTATGGCCTTAATCCAGCTCACATGATCTGGTAAATTGTAACTCGGCGCCACTGCAGTGCGTAGCCAAATTTTTTGATCTGTAGGTAATAATGCCAGTTCGCCCGCACTCACTTGGCCAAGGGTAAGTAATACCCGCTGGTAGCCAGACATAGCGCTTAACAGCTTGGTGCGAGTGTCAAATAAACGCCAATCATCCTTGGCTGTTTGCTGCCACAGTGGTCGTAAAAAACGCCAATAATTGATGCCCAGCTGGCTACACGCTTTTTGAGCATGCTCGCCCATAGTGATACTAAATGGATGGGTGGCATTGACGATGCCATCTATTTGTTGGTCTTTGCAGTAGGCGCTTAAGCCACCAAATTGGCTAAAGCCACCACTCACCACCACCGCTGGCACTTTTGGTTGGCGCACTAGGCCTGCCACGCTATAGACCAATTCTAGGCAAGGCGCAGCTTGGTGCATGGCTGTGGCCAAGTGGCGCGCGTCGGCGGTGCCGCCTAAAATCAATAGTTTCACGACAAGCTATCCGCAGTGTTGCCAAAAGCACTAGCCAATAGTTTGCCTTGCCTGTTTACCGCAAATATCTCTAGCTGCACGCTTTTGGGCACGGTGGTTTGAGCAAAATGAAGAGCGTTTTGGCATACGGCGTCGGCTAAATCTATGCCTTGTGCTTGGCACAGGCCTAGGGCTTCTAGGCTAGTATTACAGGCTTCTATAGACGCTACTAAACGCTCATCAGCGCCCAAACTACGGGCAATTTTTGAGAGTTTTTCCAAATTGATGGATGACCTGCTGCTGTGTAAGTCTAAATGGCCATCTGCCAGCTTACTAATTTTGCCAAACCCACCACATATAGTGACGCGCTTTACAGGTGCCTTTTTAAGGTGCTTAAGCACTGCACCTGCAAAGTCTCCCATCTCAATAAGTTGCATGTCATTAAGACCATAATGTTCACTTATAAACGCTTCACTGGCATTGCCGGTGGAAGCTGCAATATGAGAATAGTCGTTTGACGCTGCTACATCTAGGCCTTGGTGAATGGATGCAATCCACGCCGCACAAGAGTACGGGCGCACTATGCCTGTGGTGCCCAAAATAGATAATCCGCCCAAAATGCCTAAGCGGCCATTCATGGTCTTTTTGGCAATTTCCTCACCATTGACCACGCCCACGGTCACATCAAAACCACCGGTGTATTGGTAAAACTTGGCAAGGCGTGTGAGGTGTTCGCTCATCATTTTTCTAGGCACGGGGTTTATGGCCGCTTCGCCTACGTCTATCACCAAGCCAGACCTTGTTACAGTGCCCACACCTTCGCCTGCTTTAAAACGAATGCCTTGTTCATCTACCAAATCTACACACACCCAAATAGTAGCGCCATGGGTAGCATCTGGGTCATCTCCGGCATCTTTAATCGTTTGTGCATAAGCGCTTGTGGCGCTGCGCATTTCTACTGCGCTTAAGCGTAAATCCACTTGCTTGCTGGCCTTTTTATCAGCATCTTTGGTGCGGGTAGCATTGGGCCTTTTATCAGGTAAAGTTACGCTAACGCTGGTTTTAGTCACTTTACCAAGTAGCAAGTGACCCACAGCCAAACAACACGCCGTAGCGCAAGTGCCGGTCGTTAAACCGGTGCGCAAAGGTTGTTTTTTTTCGCTGGATTCAGGCCACATAACTTATATTAACCTTGTGTCTGCTTAGTAAATAGCTTGGCCACCACTTCTGGATTAGAAGGGAAAAACAAGTGCAAATAGCTAGCGGTTAGGCCTTGTTGGCGATAAATGGCTTCACCAGGTGCCGGATGTCGCTGGCGTTTGCCATGGGCAATAGGCTCTGGCGTGTTTTGGCTACGTGAACGATGGTGAGCATGGGCACGCACTTCACCTTCTGGCAACATAGCCGCTTGCATGCCTTGGCAGCCACGTTTGCCACGCATAGTGCCTTGGCCTTCTAAGATGCCCGCCATAGGATGGGTAATTTCATCTAAGTCTGTGAGGTCTTCAAGGCAATATAAAAACCCACCGCATTCGGCCAATATAGGCTTGTTGTGGGCATTAAATTCACGAATGTCTTCTAACATGCTGCTATTTTCAGATAATTTTTTAGCATGTAGCTCTGGATAGCCACCAGCAAACCATAGGGAGTCTACAGGTGGTAAGTGCGCATCATTAAGGGGTGAAAAATAGGTAATTTGTGCCCCCATAGCTTCTAGCAAGCCCGTGTTGGCACTATAGATAAAGCTAAAAGCTGCATCACGAGCAATGCCGATTTTGGTGCCAGCTAAAAGCTTGGCTGGTGGAGCAATGTCTTGGCTGGCAAAAGCCACGGCAGGCGGCAGGTCACAAATGGCTTGGTCGCCAAGCCATGCTTTGCCTAAATTAAAGCGCTGCTCTAGCTCATCGCGCACTTCATGGGCTTGCACTAAGCCTAGGTGACGCTCTGGTAATGAAATCTCTGGGTCTTTGGCTAAATTGGCCAGTAAAGGCATACGTCCATCAAGGGCATCACTGATCAGCTGTGCATGGCGCTGGGTGCCACAATTGTTGGCAACTAGCCCGTAAAATTCAACATCGTCTCTAAAATTCGCCAAACCTAGCGCCACTGCAGCAGCAGTTTGGGCCATACCTTTCACATCCATTACCAAAGCCACTGGTATATTGAAGGTAGAGGCAAGGTCGGCACTAGATGGTTCGCCGTCAAACAGCCCCATGGCGCCTTCTACTAAAATAAGATCAGCAGTTTGGGCGGCCAGATAAAACTGGTGGCGGCAATATTCTGTGCCTGCCATCCACAAGTCTAGCTGAGTAACAGGCTGACCAGAGGCCTGCTCTAAAATCTGTGGGTCTAGGTAATCAGGGCCCATTTTAAACACGCGTACATTACGGCCAAGGTCTTTGTGGTAACGAGCTAAAGCCGCCGTAATGGTGGTTTTGCCTTGGCCAGAGGCAGGCGCTGCTAAAAATAATGCAGGGCAATGCGCCACAAGTGGTGTGGCTGCGATGCTTTGCGATTTAGAAGTGATCAGTGTCATTAATATTCAATACCAGCTTGAGCTTTAACGCCTATACGAAACGCATGGCCGTCATCTTTTACCGTGCTTATAGTGTCTGCATATTCAACCAGTGCTTCTGGCATCACGCGGCCTGTAATCATCACAGTTTGGTGGTGCGGGCGGTTGGCTAGGGCTTCTAATACAGGCTCTAAAGGCAAGTAATTATATTTAAACACATAGGCCATTTCGTCAAGTACCAACATATCGATACTAGGATCTTGTAATAGACCTTTAGTGATCTCCCAAGCTTTTTCTGCGGCGGCAATGTCATTAGACTTATCTTGAGTTTCCCAAGTGAAACCATGGCCCATAACGTGCCAATCTAGCCCTGGATAGTCTTTAAAAAACTTATATTCACCAGTTTCAACACGGCCTTTAACAAACTGCACTACCGCGGCTTTTTTACCGTGGCCCAAGCTTCGCATCATGGTGCCAAAGGCAGAGCTGCTTTTGCCTTTGCCGTTACCGCGTAACAAAATGGTCACCCCGCGCTCTTCTGTCGCTTTGGCAATGCGGGCATCAATCACGGCTTTTTTGGCCGTCATACGTTCTTCATGGGTTTTGCTCATTAAACAAGCCTCGCTTGAGATAAGGTTAAATAGTTTGCGTTTAAAGAATCTGCAATTTGTTGGCCACGGCCACGCTTTATTTGGCCTTGTTCTATATCCACAAGTACCGTGTGGCCATGTAGTTTAAGGCCTGATAAATCTTGTTGTACACGGCCATCGGTGATGATGGTATTAATAATTTGCATGGCTGGATTGCGTCTTATTAATCGCCCAGCAAAAGTGCTTGCCTGCTGGATAGCCTGTTTTAGCGGTGTGCCGCCACCTGCACCCAAAGTGTTTAGCAGTGGCGCCATAGCTTTAGGCGCACGGCCTTGGCTGTATAGGGTAGATACTTGATCATTACCAAAGCCTAGCAATACTAGCTGCTGGCGGGCTAAATAGGCCTGATGAGCGATACCTGCAACCAAACCTTTAGCTTGGCTTTGGCCATCACCATTTAAGGTGGATGCCGAGGTATCAAGTAGCACTAAATGCATTACTGGGTCTGCGCCACGTTTTTTGCGGTATCGTAAATCAAGGCTAGTGGCCTTACTGCCCTTACTATTTGGGGTATAGCGGCCTGCGATGAAACTTGCAAACCAATTGATACGTTTAGACCACTGTTTAGTGGCTGCGCCATTGCCTTTGCCGTGCAAGCCCTTACTACTTGCTATAAAGTCTGCTGCTTTAGGAGACAACTTAGCAATAGGGTTGGCGTTATCTTGTGCTATGTGAAGAAGCTGCCCGGTAGTTTGCGTAGTGGGCGGCATTTGGCCAAAGTCTTCTTGTGCTTGGGGTTTGCTATCAGATGGCCGCTCAAAAGGAGGTGGGCTTGGAGGTGGTTGGTTGGGCGACTTGGAAGAATCAGATGAATTAGTTTCGTTGCGACGGTGCATTAATACCAGCTCTTGCACCGCATCAATATCGTCTAGGCTTACCGCGCCACTTTGTTGCAGCGCTGCATGCGCTAAGGCTGCGCGAAGCCAAACCAAATCGCCACGCACGCCATCCACTGCAGCATCTACACAACGCTTTGCTATTTCAAGGCGCATTTCATCACTAACAGTCACTAATGACAGCTGGTTTTGAGCACCTTCAATACGGGCTCGCAAGGCGTGTTGCTGAGGCTCATAGGTGGCTAAAAAGGCGCTAGGGTTTGCATCAAAATCTTGCCTGGCGCGCACTATTTCCACTCGCTCTAAGGCAGTGTATGAGTTTTGCAGGGCCACACCAAAACCAAAACGATCTAACAACTGTGGGCGTAGCTCACCTTCGTCAGGGTTCATGGTGCCCATTAGGGTGAACTCAGCTTCATGCTGGTGGCTTATACCATCGCGCTCTATGTGGTTGATGCCACTGGCTGCAGCATCTAAAAGTAAGTCTACTAAAGCATCGGGCAACAGATTCACTTCGTCAACGTAGAGCAAACCTTTATGGGCTTTACTTAACAAACCTGGCGCAAAGCTGACTTGTTGCTCACCCAGCACTTTTTGTAAATCTATAGTGCCGGTTACCATTTCTTCGCTTGCGCCAAGGGGCAGTGTAACTATGCGGCTTAGATTGGTGATGTTTAGGTCTGCTAAGCTGCGAGCTAAGGTAGATTTGGCGCTGCCACGTGGGCCACTAACAAGCACCCCACCAATAGCAGGATCTATAGCCAAAAGGGTGAGAGCAAGCTTAACGGGAGCTTGGCCAACCACAGCGGTAAAAGGGAAATTTGATTTAAGCATAAATGATATCCATCGCACCCACCGTACGATTCTTGTTAAACCCAGTATATATGACCATACACACTGATTTTTTTGATTATATAGAGAGGCTGGTATCGGACTGAATCGCCTAGCGATTTACCGTTGCGGGGGCAGTGTTGGCTCAAGACCGGATTGCCGTAATCTTGTCCACGCTTCCCATTTAACTGCCTGTCCACCAAGCAGAACCACTCATTTAGCACTATTGTAGGCTTATATTGTGCAGAATAATACGTTTATGCATTGCTAGGTTGCTTAGGTGCGGCCTAGGCGTATTTATTGTCGCCATGGTGATAATTAATGCGTAAATTTATCGTTAAATGAGGCTACTTTTTGTTTTGCTTTAAAGCCTTATGCCTTTGTAGATTATCCCATCCATCTCTCACTTTATACCAAGCACTTGCGCCTTTCATATACCAAGGACTTCCGTGATGGTAAAAACGACTTTGTAGTAAAGTTTGTTCAAAAACGCTATGTTTTTTATCAGGGTAGAGCATCTTTAGCGCCGCTTTGTGGCCCAAATAAGGCGCCATAGCCACACCGTTTCCACAATAACCCAAAGCGTGATAAATGCCATTATGACAGCCTATATTGGGCAGCTTACTAAAGCTGAAGCCGGTAAATCCAGTCCAGCAGTGGCTGATCTGAGTGTCTTTTAGACTAGGGAATATTTCTGTTAATTTGGCTTTTAAAGTAGGCAACGCCTGTTGTGGTGTGATGGCGTGTAAGGCTGCGCGTGAACCTAGCATAATGCGTTTGCCGCAAGGTGTGGCTCGGTAGTAACAAAATCGCTGACGTGTTTCTACCATGCAGTGGCCACCAGGCAATAACCCTTGCACCACTTCTTTGCCCAATTCTTGGGTGACTATAATAAAGCTTGGTACTGGCATCACGCGTTTGGCCAAAAATGCGCAGAGCTTAGATTGAGTGTAGCCGTTGGTTGCCATAAGCACTTGCTGACAATCTATTTGCTGGCCGTTGGTGCTGATACAAAAACCATTTAATGACGCTTTTACCGCTTGCACAGGCTGTTCACCAAATACGTGCACCCCTGCTTTTAAGGCCAGCTGTAGTAGCCCAAAATGTAATTTTTTAGGTTGCACGCTGGCGTGCCCCTCATAAAGTAAACCACCAAAATATAATGGGGTATTAATATGCTCAGACATTTCATCAGGCGCCACCATGCGTGCAGCAAACGCTTCTATATTTTGTAAATCTTCATTGGCTTTGGCCATGGCTGTAAAATTATCAGGTGTCCATGCGGTGCGTAAACGACCACACATTTGCAAGTCGCAGTCGATAGCATGCTCTTTGATAAGGTTTTTGGTGTAGGCTAAAGACGCATTGGCTTCACAGTGTAATTGATCAGCTATAGTAGAGCCGTAATGCTGCTTTGCATCAGCCACAGACACTTTATGGCCAGAGCCCAACATGCCGCCATTGCGGGTGCTGGCGCCAAAGCCAATCATCTGGCTGTCTAGCACCATGACTTGGCGTCCGGCATTAGCTAATGTCAGGGCTGCGCTTAAACCTGTAAAACCGGCCCCTACAACCACACAATCGACTTCGGTTGGCAGGGTTTCAGTGTTACGATAATGGGGCTCATCTTGCCACCAGTAAGGTGTGAATTGGGTCATTTTTGAGAAATATTTTTATTATTGAGTTAACACCATGCAACAACTTTATCCAGAACTCAAACCTTATAGAGAGTTTTTTTTGCCGGTCACTCATGGCCATAGCCTATATGTAGCCCTATGTGGAAACCCTGAAGGTATTCCGGTGGCCGTGATGCATGGTGGGCCAGGTGGTGGCTGCGGTGCCTTGTCACGCCGATATTTTGACCCCAATATTTATCATATTATTTTGATGGATCAGCGTGGTGCCGGTCGCTCTTTGCCTCATGCTAGTTTACAAGCAAACACCACGCCACATTTAATTAGTGATTTTGAGGCATTGCGGCTGGAGCTAGGGGTTGCTAAGTGGCTTTTGTTTGGTGGCTCTTGGGGCTCTACACTAGCATTAGCTTATGCTCAGGCACACCCAGCGCAGGTGCAGGGGCTTATATTAAGAGGTATTTTTTTAGGTCGCCAGCAAGATGTAGACTGGGTT
The DNA here is from genome assembly GCF_047730155.1 of Candidatus Njordibacter sp. Uisw_002. Classification (NCBI taxonomy): domain Bacteria; kingdom Pseudomonadati; phylum Pseudomonadota; class Gammaproteobacteria; order Pseudomonadales; family Candidatus Njordibacteraceae; genus Candidatus Njordibacter; species Candidatus Njordibacter sp. Uisw_002. The sequence continues at coordinate 2,317,428 of NZ_CP159832.1, read as the reverse complement.
TATGAAGAGGGTGGCGCTAGCCGAATATTTCCAGACTACTGGAAAGTGTTTCAAAAACCTTTGCTCAACACACAAGCCCAAGCCACCAGAAAAATGGTTAATCATTATTATGAATTGTTATGTGGAGAAAACGAGCTCAAGCGCTTTGCGGCCGCAAAAGCATGGGCCACATGGGAAGGGAGCATTGCAACTTTAGACCCTAATCCGAGCCTCGTTGGGGGCTTTGCCGACGGGCATTTTGCCCTAGCTTTAGCCCGTATTGAGTGCCATTATTTTGTTAATCAGTGCTTTTTTGAGCCTAATCAATTGTTAGAAAATATGTATAAGATTAGCCACTTGCCAGGCATTATTGTGCATGGTCGCTATGACATGATTTGTCCGTCAGAGCAGGCTTTTCAAGTGCATGAGCGCTGGCAAGAGTGCCAATTAAATATCGTTTCAGGTGCCGGCCACTCGCAATCAGAACCTGGTATTGTGGATCAGCTTATTAAGGCCACTCAACATGCGGCCAAATATTGGCGTCACTAGGTGCCGCCGTGGCCAAGTGTCTGATGTAATTATTGCCACTGAACTTAAATAGGAGATATAAAGATGCGCATACTCGTGTTTCAGCACGTAGATTGTGAGCACCCTGGCTCACTAAGACAGTTTTTAGCCGATGATGGTATTGAGTGGGATGCCGTTTATTTGCACCGTGGCGATAAAATCCCAAGCTTTGATGGCTATGATGCATTGTGGGTGATGGGTGGGCCAATGGATGTTTGGGATATTGAGGAAAACCCTTGGCTTGTGGCTGAAAAAGCAGCCATAAAACACTGGGTAGCAGATTTAGGCAAACCCTACTTAGGGTTGTGTCTTGGGCATCAGCTGCTTGCAGACGCCTTAGGAGGCACTTGTGGGCCTCAAAAAACTCCTGAAATTGGTGTGCTTGAAATCCAGCTAACTGAGCAAGGCAAAGCGGATCGACTTTTTTTGGGCACAACTCATCGGCAAAAGTGCCTACAATGGCACTCAGTGAGGGTAGCTCAAGCACCAGAAAATGCAGTTATTTTAGCTAAGTCAGACGTTTGCTCTATTCAAGCGATGAGAATAGGAACCAATGCTTGGTCTATGCAATATCATGTTGAAATAGAACCAGATACCGTGGATAACTGGGGCGCCATACCGGCGTATGCCCAAGCTTTAGAAAACACACTTGGCCATGGCGCATTGGTTCGCTTAAAACACGACACTGATAAAAGCATGACGCAATGCTTAAGCTGCGCTAAGCTGATCTACACCAACTTTATGCAAACCATGGATGGGTAAAATGAAATAAAATGGGTTTAACTTGGTAAAGCTATCTTTACTGCTGCCACCACAACAATGACAAACAGCACTAAGGTGCCTAAACCAGCGTAAATCATGCGCTCTAAGCCATCTTTCATGTCTTCTTCACGCTTTTCATTAGATTGAATGCCCACAAACATACCAAGCACGCTTTGGGTGTAACTTAAAATAGCACGCAATTTTGATTTCTTTGGTGTGGTTTCTTTGTCAGTCATTCCCTTGTCTCCTATAATAATTTATTATATAAGTATATTCTAATTAAAGGTCTAATGGTAGCTTTAGCAGCATCATATGAAGCTCTTTCATGTATAAGGCCGCCCATGTAAACTTGCTTTAGATGCCAAGTAAAAACTTAAGATTAGCTTAAGTTAAAAATAGCACAAAATTGCAAATAGAATCACTATTATGACCGGTCAACGACGATATTTAAAAGTATGGGCAAGAACAGTGGGCATGCCCATTGGCCTAGATGACGACGATAAGCCAGAGTTTTTGCCTATAGCCCAAACAGATGTAAAAAAAGCTTTAGCGTTTAGAACCTTTTGGGTGGTATTACATGTAGCCACTTGCCTAATGATTATTGCAGGCAATAGCAAAGCACTAGGATGGATATAATTTAAAATATGAAAAACAAGCCCCAATATGCAAAGCCTTTAGACGCCCAGCAACGCTTAGATATAGCCCCAGTGGTGTGCTACCCCAACGACACACTTCCTGCTTATGACGAGGCTTTTTATAGCCACTTGCAAAAAGGCATGAAGCTTGTGGATAGTGTGCTGATACCCGCCAGAGATGCGCGCAGCTTTGTGGTGCCAAAGGGGCATGTATTTCGTATTGTCAGTGTAGAAGGCCCCCAAGTAGGTGACTTAAACCTATGGCACAAAGACAACTTAAACGAACGTTTTTTTAGTGGCAAAACACGCGCCTTGCATGGCACCCATGTGAGCACCGGTGACAGATTATGGAGCAACTTGCCTTATCTAAGGCCCATGGCCACCGTGATAGATGACACCCTAGACTGGTATGGCTGGGACAGCTTTGGTGGCAGCGTGCATGACGTGATTGGCACCCGCTGCGACCCCTATACTAACCAAGCGCTAGGGCAAGATGAATATCACCACTGCTGCCACTCCAACCTAACACGCGCCATGCTAGATCATACCCAAAAGCCCCTAGACGAAGTGGAGCCTATGGTGCACGACGTTTTGAATGTATTTATGTGCACAGGCTTTACCCAAGACACTCATCAATATTTTATGAAAGCCAGCCCAGTGCGCCCAGGTGATCATTTAGCCATGTTTGCAGAAATCGATCTGGTGGGCGCTTTATCAGCGTGCCCAGGTGGAGACTGCAGTAGCGAGCACTCTAGCGACACGTCTAAATGCTACCCTTTAAAAGTGGAAATATATCAGCCAAGGCCGCAAGACTTAGAAGGCTGGTGTAGCCCAAGCATTAATGGCTACAGCAGAAACCATGGGCTGGATTCAAAAAAGTGAAATCAAACTAATGAAAGCGCTAATGCAACGAGTGACCCAAGCTAAGGTAGAAGTAGATGGCCAATGTATAGGCCAAATAGACCATGGCATTATGCTGCTTTTGGGTGTGGACAAGGCAGATGACCATGCCAAAGCAGACCAACTGCTGCATAAAGTGCTGCACTATCGCTTTTTTGGCGACGAAAACGGCAAAATGAACCACAACGTTCAGCAAGTAAACGGCCAGATACTCATCGTGAGCCAGTTCACCTTGGTAGCAGACACCAAAAAAGGCCTAAGGCCTGGATTTTCTAACGGCGCTACCCCGGTCTTGGGTGAACAAATGTATGATTATTTTGTGGCCCAAGCCAAACAACACATCACTGTGGCCACAGGCCAATTTGGCGCCGATATGCAGGTGAGCCTTACTAATGATGGGCCGGTTACTTTTATGTTGGAGGTTTAGGGGCAAAGCTAAAGTAGCTAAAGAGGTTTCTTGTAAAGCTTAGGGTATAAATCCTTACCTAAGGGGTCTCCAGGTTTTAGGTCATATTCGCTCATTATGGCACTGTGGTCTGGGTCCATGTTGCACTCTGGAAACTTGATACGCAGATCACCCACTCATTTGCTGGTAAATACTTTTAGGCTTTGGCCTTCATCCAATTTTCCAAGCACTCATTACATATTTATCATTAATAAAGCACTACTAAGTGCCACAAAAAGTATGCGTAACCACCTCTTGTGCCATGGGTGTAAGGGCAAATTTCTTTAGCGCGCTGTGGTAGTTGTAAGGTACTTTTAGCACCTCTAATAAGTTGTAAAATGGCTGGTAATCGCCTTGGTCTTCGGCGGCCCTTATGGCTAGCTCTACCTGGTGATTACGGGCAATAAATACTGGGTTTGCAAGCTTCATTTGCTCATAACGCTGGGCTTTAGTTTGTGGGTCTTTGTCTAAACGTAGTTGCCATTTTTTCTGCCACACCAGTAATTCATCTGGCGCGCTAAATGCGTCTTCAATGCTTTGATGGGACTCATCTATGGCGGCTTGGTCTACCAAGTATCTAAAACACAAAGTGAAATCTAGCTTGTGTTCAGTCATTATTGTAAACAACTGCTGCGTAAGCTTTTGATCATCAGGTTGCGGTTTGCTCATGCCTAGTTTGTTGCTCATTACGCGCTGATACGCTGCACCGTAATGGGTTACATAGCTACTCAATGCCTCTTGGGCCAATGCAATGGCCTTATCACTGTCGCTATCTAGTAGGGGTAATAGTGCTTCTGCTAGTCGTGTCATGTTCCACTGGCCTATGCCTGGCTGCTGGTTATAGCGGTAGCGGCCTTGTCGGTCTATAGAGCTAAACACCTTGTCACCGTCATAGTCGTCCATAAATGCGCATGGGCCATAGTCTACTGTGGCGCCACAAATAAGCACGTTGTCGGTGTTCATTACGCCATGGATAAAACCAAACCCTTGCCATTGTGCAATCAGTTTGGCTTGCCTTTCTATCACTTCATTGAGTAGGGCTAAGTAGGGATTGGGGCTGGCTATTAAGGTTGGAAAATGTCGCTTAAGGCAATAATCAGCTAGCGTCTTCACACCTGCGTCATCACCTTGCCTAGAAAAAAACTCAAAACTACCCACACGAATGTGGCTTGGCGCAATGCGTGTTAATACTGCCCCTGGTGCTGGGCTTTGGCGCATTACTGTTTCGCCAGTAGCTACAGCAGCAAGGCTGCGGGTGGTGGGCACGTTTAACGCTGACATGGCTTCACTAAGCAGATATTCTCGTAATACAGGCCCTAGTGGTGAGCGCCCATCGCCTCGGCGTGAGTAAGGTGTGGGGCCAGAGCCTTTAAGTTGTAGGTCAAAGCGTTCGCCATTTGGGGTCACTATTTCGCCTAGTAAATGTGCTCTACCATCACCTAAAGTGGGGTTAAATGTGCCAAATTGGTGGCCTGCATAGGCTTGTGCCATAGGCGCTGAGCCCATGGCCGTTTGATTACCAGCCAACACTTGCAGGGCTTCATCTGATGTAAGCCATTGCAGGTCTATGCCTAGCTCTTGGGCTAGCTCTTGGTTATGAGTAATAGGTGTAGCGTTAGCCACGCTAATGGGCTGTGCGTAGCTATAAAAACGCTCTGGTAGGCTGGCAAATGTAGTGTCAAATTGCGGGCTGGTGGCAGGTGTTTGGGTGTTCATTTGTTGATACCTATAAATTTTCTAGCTTTGCATAGGCCAATACTAGCCATTTGCTACCTTGGTTTTCGAAGTTCACTTGCACTCTGGCTTGGGGGCCTGAGCCTTCAGCATTCACCACCACACCTATGCCAAACAAAGGGTGCCTTACATTTTGCCCTAATGCTAATACGGGGGTTTCTAATACCTGATGACGGCCTGCGCGGTCATATGTTCTTGTTGGGGTGGGCCTTGCAGTGACTGGCCTGCTGATACTAGATTTAAGCCGCACTTCATTCATCAATCCTTCTGGTATTTCACCAATAAAGCGTGAAGGGCGGTTAAAGGTTTCTTGTCCGTGTAAGCGGCGGCTTTCGGCATAAGAAATATACAATCGTTGCATGGCGCGAGTGATACCCACATAACAAAGGCGGCGCTCTTCTTCCAAACGGTCACCTTCTTCAAGGGACATTTTGTGAGGGAATAAACCTTCTTCCACGCCCCCTAAAAACACCACTGGAAACTCAAGGCCTTTGGCAGAGTGCAGTGTCATTAGCTGCACGCTGTCTTCTGATTCATCGGCTTGTTGTTCACCTGCATCAAGTGCGGCTTGGTCTAGCATGGCAGCTAGTGGTGTGGTGGCTACAGGGTCTAAATCACCATCAGGGTCGTCAGAGTCTTGTACGGGGTTCCAAGAGCTAGCAAATTCTTTGGCGGCACTCACAAGCTCTTTAAGGTTTTCAATACGCGTTTGGGCCTTTTCACCCTTTTCTTTAAGGTGATGTTGCACTAGGCCAGATTGTTGAATCACCAAGTCCACCATCTCATGTAAAGATAGCTCGCTAGTGTCTTTATCCAAGCGGTCAATAAGGCCAATAAAGCTATCAATGGCGTTATGGGCGCGGGTAGGCATCACGTTTTGGCTGAGTATTTGCTTGGTGCTGTCCCACATAGAGCAGCCTTCTGCTCGGGCGTTTTGGCGTATTTTGGCCACTGTAGCTGCGCCTACTCCTCGAGTAGGCACGTTAAATACTCGCTCTAAAGCGGCATCGTCGTTGCGATTTTTGATGAGGCGTAAATAAGCCAACGCATTACGTATTTCTAGGCGATCATAAAAACGTTGACCACCATAAATGCGGTAGGGCATTTGGGCACGAATTAAGGCTTCTTCTAGCACTCGAGACTGAGCGTTAGAGCGGTAAAGAATGGCGCATTCGGCTCTTAGGCCACCGTCTTTATGCCACTGTTCTATTTGAGATACGATGAAACGGGCTTCATCCATTTCATTAAAGGCCGCATACAGTGCAATGGGCTCACCATCTTTGTCGTCGGTCCATAGATTTTTGCCAAGGCGGCCAGTGTTGTTAGAAATCACACCGTTTGCAGCTTTAAGTATGATGCCAGTAGAGCGGTAGTTTTGCTCTAGTTTTATGGTAATGGCATTGCCGAAGTCGCGCTCAAAGTGTTGAATATTTTCTATTTTTGCACCACGCCAGCCATAGATAGATTGGTCGTCGTCACCCACAGCCATCACCTTAGCAGTAGTGCCTGAAAGCACACGTAGCCAAGCATATTGAATGGTGTTGGTGTCTTGAAACTCATCCACCAGCATGTGCTTAAAGCGGCCTTGGTAGTGGGCCAATAGCTCACTGTTGTTTAGCCATAGTTCATGGCAGCGCAGCAGTAGCTCACCAAAATCTACCAGCCCAGCACGCTCACACGCCTGATGATAGGCAGCATATACTTTTACTTGCGTGTCTAGTTGAAAATCACCGTGGGTTTCTATGTGTTGTGCGCGTTTGCCTTCATCTTTACAGCCATTAATAAAATGCTGAAACGACCGCACAGGCCAGCGGCTTTCATCAAGTTGCATCTCTTTGCATAGTCTTTTGAGAATACTTAGCTGATCATCGCTGTCTAAAATTTGAAATTCTTTTTGTAGCCCGGCTTCTTGCCAATGGCGCCTTAATAGACGATGAGCCAAACCATGGAAGGTTCCTACCCACAGTTGCTGTGTATCCAAACCCATAAGGCTTTCAATACGAGCACGCATTTCTCGTGCAGCTTTGTTGGTAAAAGTAACGGCCATAATAGACCAAGGAGACACGTTTTGTGCCTCTATTAACCAAGCAATACGGTGCACCAATACACGGGTTTTACCACTACCGGCGCCAGCCAATATCAGCAAGTTTTCCTCTGGCGCTGCAACAGCCTCGCGCTGAGAGCCGTTGAGTTCATCTAAAAGGCGAGAAACATCCATTATTGTGTCCGTATTGGCGTGTTGGATTGTGTGGTTGCCCACGAAGGTAGCATCTAATCTTAACCTATTGTAACGACAGATAAGCTAAATATCACCGATATGCTTGAGTTACTTTGTATTTTCTAGCGTAAAAAGAAAAACTAAGGTGCTTATATATGGGCGTCCACAAATTTTGAGTATAGGCGGTGGATAGAGTCGAAGAGGATAGGGTAGAATGGCTTTAATCCATTATTGCTTCGGCTTAACTCATGTCTACATCGAAACACGATTTATTTAAAACCATCGCTCAAGCGCACCCACAGTTGCGCAAGTCTGAGCGCAAGGTGGCAGACTATGTGTTAGAGCACCGTGCAAAAATTGTGCAAATGCGTATTGTAGATTTAGCAGCGGCAGCAGATGTGAGTGAGCCCACTGTAGTGCGGTTTTGTAGAGCGCTAGACTTTGATGGATTTCAAGACTTTAAGCTTAATTTGGCTCAGTTTGTAGGCACCAATACCTCTTATCAGCAATTTCGTCTAGATAGCCGCGATTCGGTAGAGCAGTTTAAAGAAAAGATTTTTGACTCTACTGTTGGCAACCTTATGCGGGTGAAATCTGACCTAGATGCCACTAACCTAGAGCAAGCCATCGCTGCTTTAGCTGCGTGTAAGCGTCTTGATTGTTATGGCTTTGGGGCGTCTGCACCCATATGTAGTGATGCACAGCATAAGTTTTTCCGCCTTAATATCTCTGCGGCAGCCTATTCGGACCCTCACCTACAAACCATGGCGGCAGTTACTTTAAAGCCTGGCGATGTAGTGATTGCCGTATCGCAAACAGGCCGCACCAAAGATTTACTGCACACCACTGAGCTAGCTATGGACGCAGGTGCCACAGTTATTGCCTTGTGCCCAAGCAACACGCCGCTAGCCGAACAAGTGCAGATCCCTTTGTATATCGATTTAGATGAAGACAAAGAGCTTAATACTTTGATGTCTTCACGCATTACTCAAATGGTAGTGATTGATGTTTTAGCTGTAGGTGTCACTATGAAGCTAGGTGAAGAAACCATGATCCATTTAAAAACTATTAAGCGTTCACTTAAAAATCTACGTACCCCTGCTAAGCGTATTAAGTGATCAACTCATGTGCACAATAAGGAGATTTGTATGAGTTTATCTATACTAATGCGCGTTAGCGCTGCCTATATGGGCCTATGGGTATTGATGATGGCTTTAGTGCCAGAAATGATCATTAATGATCTATTTGGTGTGCCTGTCACCCAAGCACTTGGAGCTCAAATGCAGTTTACTTCGGTGGCCACCGCAGCGATTGCAAGCATGCAGTGGATGGTGTCTTCATGGGCGCCAGAAGGCCTAGCCAAGTTTGCCCGTTTAAGTGCCATTATTTGGGCTTTGTTTGCACTACTTAGCTTGTCTCTTATTAGTTCGGGTGTGATGTTAGACACTGTGCAAAATTATACCTCGCCTGCCATTATGGCTATTTTGGCTTTGTTGTTATTGATGAAAGCCAGCGCAAACTCTAAAGTTTAGAGTGCATACTGCTTTTGGTATGCGAGTGCTTTAATGCCATTTCATTTTAATGAAAGTCTCTAGAGGCTACTTTGAGCTGCTCTAGCAGGTGGCTACAATCAATGAGCTTTCCAGCAATAACATGAATCACTTGGCTGTCTGGATCACGCTCTAAAATACCTTTCACTTTTAAAATTTGAGCATTTAAATAAGCCTGTTTTTGGGCCCTAGCTGTGCCTTGCCACACCACTAAGTTGGTGTTGCCTGTTTCATCTTCTAAGGTAATAAATGTTACGCCAGAGGCTGTGCCAGGCCTTTGTCTGCCAGTGACTAACCCGGCTACAGTCACCAAGCTTCGATGGGCTTTGTCAGCCAGTTGGCTAGTGGCTAGGCAGCCCTTTAGTAAGCCTGCATTGCGCAATAAGGCTATGGGGTGTTGCTCTAAGCTAAGGCGTAAGCTGTCGTAGTCTTCGGTCAGTGTTTCTAAATCACTAGGCCCTTGCAATTGTTCTTGTTGAGCTTCGCGCACTTCACGCAGTAATGGCAGGTCTTGATGATTGTCCAGTAGTTGCCAGCGGGCCTGATAGCGGTGGCCACTAAAACAATTGAGTGCATTAGCACTGGCCAAACATTCAAGCATACCTTTGGTGTGGTGCAATGCTTGCACTTGTAATAGGTCTGTAAAACCTTGCTTGGGCCTTTGTTCTAGTAAGCGTTGCAGATGATCTTGGCGCACCCCTTTTACCTGTCGTAAACCCAAACGTATGGCCAGCTCAAGGTTTTGGGTAGTTTCTAAGCTATGGTCCCACACACTTTTATTGATACACACAGGCAATACTTGTACCCCATGGCGGCGTGCATCTTGCACAAGTTGAGATGCGCTGTAAAACCCCATCGGCTGGCTATTTAAAATGGCGCAATAAAAAACTGCGGTGTAGTGGTATTTAAGCCACGCAGAAGCGTAGGTTAAAACGGCAAAGCTTGCAGAGTGGGATTCTGGAAAGCCATATTCGCCAAAGCCTAAAATTTGTTGATATAAACGCTCTGCAAATGCCAATTCATAGCCTCGAGACATCATGCCATCTACTAGCTTATGGTGAAATTTTTCTAGCTCGCCATGGCGTTTCCAGCTGGCCATTGCTCGGCGTAAACGGTCGGCTTCACCGCCGCTAAAGTTGGCTGCCACCATGGCTAGTTTAATCACCTGTTCTTGAAAAATAGGCACACCTAAGGTGCGTTCCAGCACTGCTTTAACTTCTTTTGAGGGGTATTCAACGCGTTCTTTACCGGCTCGGCGGCGCAAAAATGGATGCACCATGTCCCCTTGAATAGGCCCTGGGCGCACAATGGCAATTTGAATGACAAGGTCATAAAAACAAGCAGGTTGTAAACGAGGCAGCATGCTCATTTGGGCTCTAGACTCTACTTGAAACACGCCTACACTATCGCCTTGTTGTAGCATTTCATAAACTTTTGCATCATCGTCCATGCGGGTGATGTCGGCCAAGCTTAGCTTACGCCCATGGTGATGCTGCACCATATTTAATGCGCGTTTTATAGCACTAAGCATGCCTAGGGCTAAAACATCTACTTTGAGTAAGGCAAGGCTTGCCAAGTCATCTTTGTCCCATTGGATCACTGTGCGCTGTGCCATGGATGCATTTTCTATAGGCACCAGCTCACTCAGTGGCCCTGCGCTAATAATAAAACCGCCCACATGTTGTGAGAGGTGACGAGGAAACCCTTGAAGGGTTTTTACTAGTTCCAAAAAGCACTGCCCTACATGACTTTGGCTATCTAAACCTAAGTTTTTTAGCTGTTCATCCCACTGGGTATGCTGGTCTTTGCGATCCACATTTTTAATGAAGAGCTCAAGCTGTGGCAAGCTGATGCCTAGGGCTTTGCCCACTTCACGCACAGCGCTTTTAAAGCGATAAGTGATCACCGTGGCAGCTAAAGCAGCGCGATGGCGGCCATATTTTTGGTAGATGTATTGAATGATTTCTTCACGCCTTTGGTGTTCAAAATCCACATCAATATCTGGAGGTTCAGAGCGCTCTTTAGAAATAAAACGTTCAAATAACACCTGTATTTGGCGTGGGTCAACGGCGGTTATTTCTAAGCAATAACACACAATAGAGTTGGCAGAAGACCCACGCCCTTGATATAAAATCTGCTGGCGTTTAGCAAACTGTACCAAGTCGTACACCGTTAAAAAAAAGTGAGCGTAACCTTCGCTGGCAATAAGCTTAAGCTCTTTGTCGATGATCAAAGCAATGTCATGAGGCACCCCAGCAGGAAAACGAATGCTTTTACCTTGCTCTACTAAGTGGTGTAAATAACTGTTGGCATCATAGCCATTAGGCACCAGTTCAGCCGGGTATTCATAGGTCAGTTGGGATAAGCAAAAGTCACACTGCTTAGCTATAGTAATACTGGCTTGTAGCCATGGAGCGGGGTATAGCTTAGCAATTTTGTCTAATGTACGTAGGCTGTGCTCGCGGTTGGCTTGTAGGGCATAACCACAAGCATGCACAGGCATGCCTATGCGTATGGCGGTGAGTGTGTCGTGTAGCATTTGCCGTGTGGGGCTGTGCATGATCACTTGGCCAAGTGCTACCAGCGGTAAGTCATAATAATCAGCCATGGCTTGGCAATGGGCATGTTGACGCTGATCCAGCGCACTTAACCGGCGATGACAACCTACCCATAGGTTTTTTTTATACAGTGCGCTTAAGTGACTTCCCAAGTCATTGGGGCTATTAGGGTGAGGGTTCCAGATAAGTATGCATTCACTTAAATCACCAAAGTCATCGATATAAACTTGATATTTGCCCTTTTCACAGCGTGATCTAGCTAAGCTAATTAGCCGACATAGCTGGGCGTAGCCTTGTCGGTTTTTTGCTAACACTACTAGGCGCTCATGAGCTTCGGGTTGGTGAGGTTGCAGTGAAAACTCGCTACCAATAATCAGCTGGATTTTTAACCCATGCTCTTTTTTATACTGATAAGCCCGCACTACCCCTGCCACTGAACATTCATCTGTGAGCGCCAAGGCGGTATAACCCAAGGCATCAGCTTGTTGGAGCAATTCGTGTGGATGGGATGCCGCTCTTAAAAAGCTAAAGTTAGTTAAGCAGTGTAGCTCGGCATAATCCACACCAGGCGCTTTCACTTGGAGGCTGGTCATGAAAAGTAACCATGTAAAAACCAGTCTTCTGTAGCCGTTCGAAACAACCAGCACACTTGTCCAGCAGGGTTGCGGGCAATAAAGTAGTCACGGCAAATGTTTACATTGTCCCACCAACCACTTTGAATGCGTTCAGGCCCAGATAAAATACACCAGTGCTGATCAGGCTTATGATGCAAAGCTTGGGGTAAAGTAAACAATAAGCTAGGCCGCAAAAATGCGGTGGCCTGTTGGGTTGGGTAACTACTTTGAGGTGCGCCTTGGTAAAAGCTACGCTCTGGGCGATGGTCGTCGCGCAAATACACTTGTTGTACAGCATGGTCTCCAAGTTTGCTTTGTAAACGGCTGATTAGCTGGCCTGTGGTTAGCTTGCCTTGAGTAGGTTCAAATAATTGCTCTGACAAAGGCGCCCATGGCATTTGTCCTTTGGTGGTCAGGCTAATGGCAATAATCGGGGCAGGGAGTTTTAATTCTTCCAGCTTTAGTAAAAATAAGCTTAGCCAAGACTCTGCCCGATACTCGCCGTCGCTGCAGCCAACATGCATTTTTTGCGATGCGTGCTCACGGTAATCTAAACCTAAGCTTAGCTGCGCAACTTTGAGCTGGCGAGGTGCTAAAAAGGCTTCTAAATCAGTTAATAAGCGCTTTAATGGAAATCGTAATGCGCTGCTATGTTCAATTTCATAGAGTAGCTCTAAGCGTTGGCGAAAGCGTTCAGGGGGTTGGTATGCAGGCTTGGTGGGTGCACTTGTGTCTTCTAGTTGGTGTAAATAGTTCACTAGGGTTTTGCCTAAACGCTGGCCTAAAGCTGACTTAGGTAGTGCTTGAGCTTGCCCTAGTGTATTAAGACCAAGGCGCTCTAATTGTAAGGCAAGTTTATGGTCAAGTAAGGCATGCTGGATAGGTAGTTGGTTCAGTAACATTTGAACCTGCCTTTGGTGTTGTAATAAACGATCGTTACCTGCGTGGGCTAGCACTTTAGCAGCTAGGGGAGTGTGAGCACTGGCATAGTGATAATTGAGCCCACGTTCTATTAAAGGTTGCTGTAGTTGTTGCCAATAACCCCCAATGCCTTCATAGAGTCTGAGCATGTCGCTGGTTTGTAGCAATAACCCTTGCGGTGGATCTAGATAAAATGTGGCACTGGTTTGATACAAGCATTGGGCCAATTGACTAAGCAGACGATGCTCTTTTTTGGCGTCATAGGCAATCACTTTAATTTGGGCACATAAAAGTGCTGCATGGGCTAAACCGGTGCCATTTTTAATGCCTAGCTGGAGGGCTTCAGGATTAGCCTGTACCACCTCGTTTTTATCAACCAAAACACAAGCTTGGCTATAGACCTGTTGATGTAACAGTCTATCCAATTGCAGGCTGGGAAAACATAAATAAAGCCATTGCATCAGGGTTACTGCAGCTTATGGCTATTAAGTGAAACAAGTTTGATATTGCGCTTTAATGCAGGCACAGGTGCAGTTGTAACTGTAGGCATTGCCAAAGAGGGCCACAGTTTATGCATGTCAACTTGGCACGGGTGCTGTGGCCACTGGCCTTGGTATTTATGAATTTTTAAGCGCAAGCCTGTGGCTAAAGGTGCCAGCGAAAAACGAGCACTCACAGGCAGTGCACTGGTGCTAGGTTCAGGTTGGGGGTGCAGCCAAAACATTAGTGCTTGATTATCTTTAGCCGCTACTTGTAAGCGTTTAGCTTGGGGTGAGGTTAAGTTTTTGGCCCACAATACAAGGTGACTGCAGCAACCACTATTAAGGCTTTGCTGCGCACTCCAAAGGGCGTGCTGAGGGTTTTGGCAGCGTATTAATAACGTTTTACTTAGGTTTATCCCATGCTGAGCTAAAGCTTGTCCATTGAGCTGTGCTGGTGGATTAATCCATACCTGTAGGCGCGCTTGAGATTGGGCCAATAAGGGAAATAATAAACGCAGCTCACCTATTCCTGCCAAACCACAGGCTAGCTCTACTAGCCCTGTTTGGGGCCAGCCACCTTGTAAGTGCGCATCTAAAGTAGAATAAAAGCTGCTTTGGCGGCGTTGGTCTGGCCCCGTTACTTGCCGAGCGCGCCAGACCAAACGGTCTTTTTCTAATTGTAACAGGGCCATAATTTACCTAATAAATACTGTATGTATATACAGTAGTTTGACATATTTTTAGCGAAGGTCAAGTAGAAAATAGATGCCTATTGGTAGACGTTGTTAATAGAAAAATATCAAGTGGGCAGATTGTTCGGTATTAAATAATTATTGCTCCTAAAATATCAATTAAATCCCTCTTGGCAATGCCATCATTGATAAATGAAATCCACAGTAATCAATAGAGGGCCTTAGTCGTGCCATTACAGCCTAGTCAAAATGTTTTTATCACTTGTGCCGTCACAGGATCTGGCAGTTCACAAGACCGTTCTCACCATGTGCCACGCAGCCCTGAAGAAATAGCTAACAGCGCTATAGATGCGGCTAAAGCTGGTGCTGCCATTGTGCATTGTCATGTGCGAGACCCGCAAACGGGTGTGCCAAGCCGTCGTTTAGAGCTATATAAAGAGCTCACACAACGCATTCGTGCTGCAGAAGTGGATGTAGTGTTAAACCTTACCGCAGGTATGGGCGGTGACATTGTGTTTGGTGATGCTGAAAACCCATTGCCTTTAAAGCAAGCAAGCACAGACATGGTAGGCGCTAGTGAGCGCGTAGAACACATCCGCCAATGCCAGCCAGAAATATGCACCTTAGATTGTGGCACCATGAATTTTGCCGAAGCTGATTACGTGATGACCAATACCCCGGGCATGTTACGGGCTATGGCAGAAAAAATGACTGCTATGGGTGCACGCATTGAAATAGAGGCCTTTGATACTGGCCATTTATGGCTAGCCAAAAAGTTAGTGGAAGAGGGTTTAATCACTGATCCTGTGATGGTGCAGCTATGTATGGGTATCCCTTGGGGTGCGCCAGATGATTTGAATACTTTCATGGCTATGGTGAATAACGTGCCTAAAGATTGGGTGATGTCAGCCTTTTCTATTGGTCGTAACCAAATGAACTATGTGGCCGCTGCCGTATTGGCAGGAGGTAATATTCGTGTGGGTTTAGAAGACAATATTTGGTTGTCTAAAGGTGTATTAGCCACTAATGCTCAGCTTGTTGAACGTGCTGCCACCATTGCTACAAATATGGGCTCTACATTAATGACTGCAGCTCAAGTGCGTGAGCTCATCAAAGTAGAAAAGCGGGCGCCTTTGGTATGATTAGCATGAGCGACAATGTAACCACGCAGCATAAAACCGCCGCTTGTATAGGTGGTGGCGTGATTGGTGGAGGCTGGGTAGCAAGGTTTTTATTACACGGTTGGGACGTGAACGTTTATGACCCTGCAAGCGACGCTAAGCGTAAACTAGATGCAGTGTTAGAAAATGCGCGTGCAGCTTTGCCTGCATTGGCCGATGTAGCCATGCCTAGTGAAGGTAAGCTCACTTTTTGTGACACCCTAGAAGCTGCCGTGACTAATGCTCATTGGATTCAAGAAAGTGTGCCAGAGCGTTTAGACATTAAACATGCAGTATTTGCTCAAGTGCAGGCAGCGTGCTTAGACTCGGCTATTATTGGCTCTTCTACCTCTGGTTTTAAGCCTTCTCAGCTACAAGAAAATGCCTTAAATCCTCAGCAAATTATGGTGGCCCATCCATTTAATCCAGTGTATTTATTACCCTTGGTAGAGCTTGTGCCTAGCCCTATTAATAACCCAGAAATTATTGAGCAGGCCAAAACCCTATTAACTAGCATAGGTATGAAACCATTACATGTGCGCAAAGAAATTGATGCGCACATTGCTGATCGATTATTAGAAGCAGTATGGCGTGAAGGTTTGTGGATGATTAAAGATGGCATTGCCACTACTTCTGAAATAGATGATGCCATTCGTTATGGCTTTGGTTTGCGTTGGGCGCAAATGGGGTTGTTTGAAACCTACCGTATCGCTGGTGGTGAAGCGGGTATGGCTCACTTTATTGCCCAGTTTGGGCCTTGTTTAGAGTGGCCATGGACTAAACTAATGGATGTGCCAGAGCTTACAGACGAGCTAATTGCTACGATTGCTCAGCAGTCTGATGAACAATCGGGTCATCACACTATTCGAGAGCTAGAGCGTATTCGTGACAAAAACCTCATAGGCATTATGCGTGTGCAAAAAGATAATAACTGGGGTGTGGGCGAGTTATTAAATCAGCATGATCAGCGCTTAAAACAACTGGGCTAAAGCGACTAGTCCTGGGCCAAGATAAACAAAATCTAGGCCAGTAGTAAGGTACTAATTAGTGCTCTTGCTGGTATGATGGGCTCACATTCCTGTTGTACTGGCTTATTTAATGAACACCATTCTTCCAGTTATCAGTTCTATTTTGTTAGTCATGCTATTGGGTTATGGCCTTTCTAAAAGGTTATTGACGGAACCCGTTTTTTGGCAAGGTATTTCAAAATTATCCTACTGGGTATTATTCCCAGTGTTAATCATTCGTACCTTAGCTAACGCCACCATCAACACTGAATTACTGGTGCCTTTATTGGTCATATTCTCAGTGTCATTGGTGTTGGTTCTTATCTATTGTTTTTGGGCCTCTAGGTTACTGGGCCAAGACGGGCCTTCAGCTGCATCACTTGCTCAAGGTGGTATAAGGCATAATGGTTTCATTGGTCTGGCTGTTTTATTTGATATGTTTGGCTTGCCTGGTCAAGAAGTAGGCGCTTTAATTATTGCAGTGCTTTTGCCGCCCACCAACTTTTTGTCAGTACTTTCTGTGAGTGTGTTGGTGCGTAAAAAACAAGCACATTCGCTGTCTGCTTTAATCACAAAAGAGCTAGTGCGCAACCCCATGCTTATCGCAGTGTCTATCGGCTTGTTGATCAACGTGCTTGATTTTCCTGTACCCCATATACTTGACCAATCCATGGCTTTTTTGAGCCGTGCTGCTTTGCCGATGCTTTTACTTAGTATCGGGGCCAGCCTTAGCATACGTGCTTTAAAAGGCAATTGGCTGGTATTAATGGTGGCACTTAGCTTTAAGCTTTTAGTGTTTCCTGCGCTCTTTTTAGCAGGGGCCTTGTGGTTTAACCTTACGCCCTTAGTGACGGTATGTTTGGTGGTATTTGGGGCTTTGCCAACAGCCGTTTCAGCCTATCCTTTTATTCATCAAATGGGTGGTAATGCCAAACTAATGGCAGACATTATCACCTTGCAGACCTTAGCTAGTTTAATCGGCTTAACTTTTTGGGCAAGCTTAGCGATCCACATTACCGGGTTAGCACTATGATGTTTTCTAAGTCTTACGATTTTATACAAGGAGACTCTCCGTTACTTGTGAGCATGCCTCACTCTGGGCTGCAGCTTACGCCACAAGTGGCTAACACGTTAGTACCAGAAGCCTTAGCATTGCCAGATACTGATTGGCACATTCCTAAGCTATATGACTTTCTAGGGTCTATGAACGTAAGCGTGCTGCAGGCGAATTATTCACGTTATGTGATCGACCTTAATCGCCCAAAAGATGATAAGCCACTTTATTCAGGTAAAACCACAGGCTTATTTCCACATATTTCGTTTAATGAAAAACCTCTTTTTGTACAAGGCGTACCAGTAGACAAAGCTTATCAACAGGCCTGTATAGAGCAAATTTGGTGGCCATATCATCAGCAGCTAATACAAGAGTTAGCTCGTATTAAACAAAAATTTGGTTATGCCATTTTATTTGATGCCCATTCTGTTAAAGCTCAGGTGCCTATGTTTTTTCAAGGCACCTTGCCAGATTTTAATCTAGGCACAAATGACGGCGCTTCTTGTGCTTCAAAGCTTTTACACGCGGCACAAAAATCCCTTTTAAACAGTGCCTATAGCCAGGTGAGCAATGGGCGCTTTAAAGGGGGGCATATCACCCGTAGTCATGGCCAGCCCATACATCAAATACATGCATTTCAATTGGAGCTATCGCAAGCTACTTACATGCACGATAAAGACATTTATTCATTAGATAGCCACAAATGTGCTGAGGTTATTCCCCAATTAAAAAAATTAATAGAGGCTCTTTTAGCCTGTAATCCAACTCATCAATAAGAGCATTTTTCATGTATCTAAGTAAGTCACAAGTTGACGATTATGAGCGCGATGGCGCTATTGTTATTAAAGGCGTGTTTAAAGACTGGATAGATTGCCTAAGAACAGGTTTTGATAAAGTGTTGTCTTCACCTAGTGAGCATGGACGTGAAAATGTGGCTAAGGGTGAAGCTGGGCGCTTTTTTGAAGACTATTGTAATTGGCAGCGCATTGATGAATTCCAACAATGGATTAATCACTCACCTGCAGCTCAAATTGCCGCACAAGCGACCTCTTCAAAACGCATTCAAGTGTTTCATGATCATATTTTAGTGAAAGAGCCAGGCACTGCCAAAGCCACGCCTTGGCATCAAGATATGCCCTATTATTGTGTGTCTGGTGAACAAACAGCTAGTTACTGGATACCCCTTGATAAAGTAACTGCGGCCAACACACTGCAAGTGGTGTTGGGCTCTCATCGCTGGCCTAAGTTGGTGCGGCCAACGCGGTGGTCTAGTAATAAGCCTTGGTATAGTAATGATGCTGATTATATGGACATGCCAGACATTGATGAGTCGCAAAATATCTTGATTCCCGAATTAGAGCTGGGTGATTGTGTGCTGTTTAACTT
The DNA here is from genome assembly GCF_047730155.1 of Candidatus Njordibacter sp. Uisw_002. NCBI lineage: Bacteria > Pseudomonadati > Pseudomonadota > Gammaproteobacteria > Pseudomonadales > Candidatus Njordibacteraceae > Candidatus Njordibacter > Candidatus Njordibacter sp. Uisw_002. The sequence goes on along the minus strand of NZ_CP159832.1, from coordinate 2,298,764 downwards.
TAAAACAGTGCACGGTGCGCCAGGTAACGCATTAACTAGCCGCAGACGCGCTTTTTCTACGCGCTTTATGGGTGATGATGTACGTTATGCTGATAGAGGTGGCCCAACATCGCCGCCATTTGATGGTTTAATCCAAGCTGATGGTGATAAAATGCCATTAGATTGGTTTCCAGAGGTGTATAGCAATGACAAATAAGGCAACAGGCGGCTGTTTATGCGGCGCGGTTAAATATCAAGTCACAGGTGTGTTGCGGCCAGTGGTTGCGTGTCACTGTACGCAATGTCAAAAAACAAGTGGTCATCATGTGGCAGCTACCAGTGCGCCACGTGAAAATATAGCTCTGTTAGAGGAGCAAGGCCTTAAATGGTATTTCTCTTCTAAGGGTATTCGACGTGGTTTTTGTCAGCAATGTGGTGGAAATTTATTTTGGGATCATACGGATAAATCCACTGTTTCTATCTTTGCTGGCACTTTAGATCAGCCCAGTAAATTAAAGCTAGTAGAGCATATTTATGTGGAAGACAAAGCTGACTATTATGAAATAACCGATGGTCTTCCTCAGCGCGTAGGCTTTCAAATTAGTGGCGGTGCTGACCATGGCGAATAAATGCCCCCAGTGCGACTTTAAGATCACCTCACGTAATCAACTATGTGAAGATTACAAAGCCCCAGACAAGGCCTATGGGTGCCCAGCGTGTGGCACCTTTTATATTTTGCCAAGAACCGCTGCACCTACTTGGAAACAATGGCTTTTGTATTTAACATTAGGGTTTACTGGCGGTTTAATTTCTAGTTTAGTGCAGCTAAATGGCCATAGTCGATGGTGGTTTTGGGGCTATGTGTTATCGATTGGTGTGGGTGTTATTGTGTTTTACATCAAATCAAAATCGGTGGTGTTAGAGCCTTCAGGCTATCGAGTTATACCAGATAATGACTGATTTTATTGTTCCTTTTTGTGAGCAAAAAGTGACTATTATTTATGCAGATGAAGATATTTTAGTGGTGGATAAGCCCAGTGGTCTGTTATCTGTGCCAGGCAAACACCCGCTTAATAAAGACTGCTTAATTACACGAGTACAACAACAATATAGTGACGCTTTTATTGTGCATCGCTTAGACATGGACACGTCTGGCATCATGATATTAGCTCGCGGTAAGGCCAATTTATCGGCCTTAAGTCGTCAGTTTCAAGAACGAGAAACGCATAAAGAATATTTGGCATGGGTGTATGGGCTACTAAAAGAAGACGCTGGTGAAATTGATTTACCACTTATCTGTGACTGGCCTAACAGGCCTAAACAAATGGTAGATCATGAATTGGGTAAGCCTTCATTAACTCGTTTTGAGGTGCTTGAAAGACAAGCTGCCACATTACAAACAAAGGTGTTGTTAAAGCCTGTCACTGGGCGCTCTCACCAACTAAGAGTGCATATGGCGCAGATAGGCCACCCTATAAGTGGCTGTGATTTTTATGCTCATCCCCAAGCTCTACAACAGGCCAAACGCTTGCAGTTACATGCTTGGAAGCTAAGTTTCATTCATCCAACCACTGGGCTTTTGATGACGCAAACAGCTCCAGCCGTATTTTAGCCTAAACTTGAGTTAGGGCCAGTACGTCATTCCACATTTGCTCATCTAGCTCTACGCTACTTAGCAACACTTTATTAGTGCCGGGAAGTCGCGCTCCAGCTTGGCTGGTGATGGCTTCTGAAATAGTGTCTAGCTTGTCCCAAAATAGATCTCCAGCAACGTTGGTTGGGTCAATAATGATATAACATTGGCCTAAGTCATGAGGGTTGCCTTCAGTGGCTTTTAGAGGATCTAGCTGTGTGCTGGTGCTGCCACCAGTAAAGGCTGCTGCGAGAATTTCTGCCATTAGACCAAACCCATAGCCTTTATAACCACCAGAGGACACCAGTGACCCGCCCTTTAATACAGCGTTAGGGTCTTGAGTAGGGTTGCCTTCACTATCAACGCCCCAGCCTAAGGGGATTTGCTCGCCCGCAGTGGCTGCCATATTGATTTTGCCAATGGCAATGGCGCTTGTAGATTGATCAAATTGCATGGCTAAACCACCCTTGCCATCAGGCACTGACATGGCAATAGGGTTAGTGCCAAGCACAGCTTTAGTGCCTCCTGGAGGCGATACACAAGACTTTGCGTTAGTCATGCCAATAGCGATGTAGCCCGCACGAGCAATCTGTTCTGTGAAGTAACCCATGGAGGTGCAGGTATGAGAGTGGCAGATAGCTAAAGTGGCGACGCCGTTAGTTTTTGCAGCTAAAAGTGCTGTGTCTAAACCGCGAGAAAAAGCAGCCTGTGCAAAACCTAGCTTGGCATCTACCATCACACTAGCAGGTTTGGGTTGGTGCACTTGTGGCTCTACATCACCTTTTACACGACCTGATAATAGCTGGCTACAGTAGCTTTGTAGGTAAAATAGGCCACAAATTTTGTTGCTATGAGCCTCTGCCACACGCACAGCCTGAGCCACACAGCTGGCAATCCAAGGTTTTGCACCATGGGCTTCTAAAGCTTTTGCAGTGGTGGCTTCAATAGTATCTAAGTCAACGTGAATAGTGGCCATAAGGGTTTCAGCTATAAAATGATTTGAGTACTGATTTTATGTTGCTTTACCTACATGGGTAAAGTAAAAATGCGTATTCCCTAGTTTTAGAAATACTTATGGTGTTAATAGACTCAAGATTTCATGTTGCTATCAGGCCTTTTTTGGCCACAGATAGTGAGCGAGTACAAGCTTTGGTAAGTAATAAAGCAGTAGCGCGGATGGCAAGCAATATCCTTTACCCCTACCCTAAAGATGGCGCTAAAACCTGGATAGCCTCTCATGGCGCGCAGCACCGCGGCGGCACTGCTATTATTAGAGCCATTGTTAGTTTGGCAACTAATCAGTGCGTTGGTGCAATCAGCATAGATCAAATCACTAGGGGCCTAAATGCCAGTGGCAACTTGGGTTATTGGGTGGGAGAGCCTTATTGGAACCAGGGTTTTTGTGCACAAGCGGGCCAATTAATGCTGCAGCTAGCCACAAAAGAATATGCTATGAAACGTGTGGTTGCGGCACATCGTGTAGATAATCTTGCTTCAGGCAAGGTGTTAGAGAAATTAGGTTTTAATGAGCTACAGCCTGAGTATATGATCCATTCTTCAGGGCAGCATTTGTTTCGTTGTTATGAAAAATTGCTTTAGGCAATAAAAAAGGGCCCCTTTTCAGGCACCCTTTTGTTACTAATTTCTACTAGCTAGATGAGCTTACGAACGACGCTCTGGACGACGGTTCGAACGATCATTACCACGCTTAGGACGAGGTGTCTTAGCGCCAGGAGTAAAGTCCTCTGCTGCGCCTTGAGACTGAATGTTTAACGGCTTGTTACGTACACGCACTTTCTTTAGTAACTGTAGCATTTCAGCAGGCATGCCTGCAGGAAGGTCTACTGTTGAGTGATCATCAAACAAGTTAATACGCCCAATGTAAGCGCTGCTAAGGTCTGCTTCGTTAGCAATAGCGCCTACAATATCACCAGGCTTAACCTGATGCTCATGGCCTACTTCTATGCGGAAACGCTCCATAGCGATCGACTCACCACTAAACTCTTCTTGCTTGCGTTCTTTGCGACGTGGACGCTCTTCTTCGTTGAATCCTGGTGTTGTATCACGAGAATCGCGACGCTCAGGCTTGTTGTCGGCCATAGTCAGTGGACGATCTTGCTGAGCCATAAATGCTAGTGCCGCAGCCACTTGCTCTGGAGCAACTTCACGTTCTTTAACAAACGCTTCAACGATGTCGCTGTAAATGCTTAAGTCAGACTGCTCAAGGGCTTTATCAATACTAGCCTTAAACTGGTCAATACGACGCTCTTTAACTTGCTCACGGCTAGGTAAGTCCATTGGAGTGATTGATTGACGAGTGGCTTTTTCGATTGAGCGCAGCATGTTGCGTTCACGAGGAGCAACGAACAAAATGGCATTACCAGAACGACCAGCACGGCCAGTACGGCCAATACGGTGAACGTAAGCTTCGGTATCATAAGGAATGTCGTAGTTAATAACGTGACTAACACGAGCTACGTCGATACCACGAGCGGCAACGTCAGTAGCTACTACGATATCAATTTTGCTGCTCTTTAAATGCTCGATCGTGCGTTCACGCAGCTGTTGAGACATGTCACCGTTAATTGCTGAGGCGCGATGGCCACGAGCCTCTAGCTTTTCAGCTAGCTCTACAGTTAGGGTCTTAGTGCGTACAAAAACGATGACGCCGTCAAAATCTTCTGCTTCCAAGATGCGAGTCATCGCGTCTAGCTTACTAGTGCCAACGGCTTTCCAGTAACGCTGAGTCACGCTGTCTACAGTAGCGGTCTTGGCTTCAATCTTAATTTCTTCAGGGTTGTTAAGGTAAGTGTTAGCAACCTTACGAATAACAGCAGGCATAGTGGCGGAAAATAAAGCCACTTGGCGCTCTTTTGGAGTGTGATCCAAAATCCAAGTCACATCGTCAATAAAGCCCATACGCAACATTTCGTCAGCTTCATCTAAAACAACAGTTTTTAGTTTGTCTAGCTTCAAAGTGCCACGACGAAGGTGGTCCATGACACGACCAGGAGTACCCACTACTACGTGTACACCACGTTGTAGCTGACGTAATTGTCCGCTCATGCTACTGCCACCATAAATAGGCAATACATGGAAGCCACGCATGTCACTGGCGTAGTTTTGGAAAGCTTCAGCTACCTGAATAGCTAGCTCACGGGTGGGTGCAAGCACTAACACCTGTGGTGCTTCAATTTTTAAATCGATGTTAGATAATGTAGGTAGTGCAAAGGCAGCAGTTTTACCTGTACCTGTTTGTGCTGTACCTAAAATGTCTCTGCCTTCCAAAATATGTGGAATGGCAGCGGCTTGAATGGGGGATGGTTGTTCGTAGCCAATGCGAGTGATCGCATTAAGTACTGGCGCTGAAAGTGCCAAGTCTGCAAAAGTGGTCATGGTGTAATCCTAAATAAGTAATCTAATGACTTAAATGGACACAAATATCCACAAAGCCCGCGCATAAACAAAGCCACTCTCCCAGATGTAACAAAAAAGCCGAGATAAAATAGGAGTGATTTACGAGGTCTTTCAATGGAGCAGCCACATAAAAATAAGCGTAAAGCCACTAAAGCTAATGCATAATCGTAGATAAAAAATACTACTTATCTAGAGCTAAGTCATTAATTTAGAGGGTTTAGCCATATTGTATTAATACTGGCGTATAGAAAGGGTCTCGTGCCCTTTGTTCGGTATACATTGGCCTCAACCTAAGTTTAATATTAAATATTAATAAGGTATGCCAATGCCCGGCACCTGCTGGTGCCTTACCGTGCCACTTTATTATGAAGTGTGGCCGAGATAACGCGGATGCAAGTGATATTACGCGGCGAATATTACACTGTTTGATAATAACATGCTATTAAAAATCCATATTAATAAAAAAGGGCCTTATTTGGGCCCTTTTTTGATACCTAACCTTGCTCTTATCGAGCTAAGCACTTAGCCCTTTATGGCAGCAAGTACTGATTCGGCAGAACTGACAGAGAATGGATCGCCACCATTATTATCTTTACGGCCTGGCTCTTCTAACCAATGCTCTACCACACCATTATCTACTACCATGGCATAACGCCATGAACGTGGGCCAAAGCCTACGTTGGTCTTGTCTACTAGCATGCCCATTTGGCGGGTAAATTCACCATTGCCATCGGGAATAAATTTAATGTTTTTAACGTCTTGATCAAGCATCCACTTGCGCATTACAAAGGTGTCATTTACAGACAATACATATACTTCGTCTACGCCATGCTGCTTTAGCTCTTCGTATGCGGCTTCAAAACCTGGCACTTGAAAGGTGCTACAAGTAGGTGTGAAAGCACCAGGCAATGAGAAAACAACAACTTTTTTGTTGCCAAAAATCTCATCTGTAGTGACATCTTGCCAACGAAATGGGTTGTCTCCACCAATGCTGGCATCACGTACGCGATATTTAAAAGTAATTTGGGGTACTGTAATTCCTGGGCTCATGTTCCTTGTTCCTTTTGTTGGTACTTATATAGAGTGGTTTCGAAAGCTAAACGCCACCGATATGTCATTGTGCAGTATCTATTATTATTTGTATAATCGTTATAAATATGTTTTTCAATAGGTATTACCGATAATGTTGAGTTTGAAAGATCTAAGTTATCTTGTTGCACTGGATGAACTGGGCCACTTTGGCAAAGCCGCACAGGCTTGTTATGTAAGCCAGCCTACTTTGAGTGGACAGTTAAAAAAGTTGCAAAATCAGTTGGGCGTAGAGCTTATAGAAAAAGGCTCAAAAAAAGTGATTCTCACCCATGTGGGTAGAGAAATAGCACAGCGTGCCAAAGCCATGGTGTTGCAAGCACATGAGCTGGAAGCCTTCGCAAGGGCTTCCAATAAACCTCTTACTGGGCGCTTAAAATTAGCCATTATTCCGTCTTTGGCACCCTATTTGATGGCCAAAACGGGGGCTTGTGTAAATGCCTTACTGCCAGGGTTAACCATCGAGCTTCATGAATTAGAAACCCATGAGCTTTTACGCCAGCTAAAAAGTGGTGAGATTGATATAGGTATCTTGGTTTTACCACAACCCCAAGCAGGCTTACGACATTTAAGCCTTTGGCAAGAGCCCCTTTGGTTAGGGGTAGGGCATGAGCACCCATGGGCCAAAAAAACCCAAGTCACAAGGGGCCAGCTTGCGGGGGCAGAGCTAATACTACTAAAAGAAGGCCATTGTTTAGCAGACCAAGCCCAACAAATGTGCCAACTAAAAAGCCAATCTCAAGCTTTTAGAGGCGCAAGCCTAGAAACCCTAAGATATATGGTATCAGCCGGAAATGGCGCCACTATAGTGCCTCAGCTCAGCATGGATGCTTGGATTAGTCATGGAGAGCAAAATATCACCTATATCCCCATCACATCCCCTAAGCAAGCCCGTGAAATAGGTTTTTTAGCGCGTTCAGGCAGTGCCTATTGGCCCTGTGTAGAGGCTTTACATGGTGCTATGGCAAAGGTATTACCCAAAAATTCAGCAGATACTCAAACCGTGCCTTTGGTTATTTAAGCGGTTATGTAAGACGTTATTGGATTAGCTGTTGATAGGAGCTGGTTTAGCCAGCCCATAGGTAATAAAGGCGGCAAATACCACCAGTAGGGTCGACAATAACAAACAGGCAATAAAACCAAATTGTAAAAACACAAAGCCAGAAAGTACGGTGCCTAATAGCCGGCCACAAGCATTTGCCATGTAGTAAAAACCGACGTCCATAGCCACTTTATCTTTTGTAGACATGGCAAGAATAAGGTAGCTATGAAGGGAAGAGTTAACGGCAAAGACAATACCAAAAACGCCAAGCCCTATGATTAAAACAACGCTGGCCTGCCATTGCATATACAAACCATAAGCAATAAATACAGGGATCACTGACAGCATGCTTTGCCATTTAAAGGCGCTTTTATGGGCAAGTATAAGAGTGTGTGTGAGGGTTTTTTGATGGGGCTTTTGGGTTAACACAGGAGCCATTATCTGCACCAAACCGTAACCGATCACCCACATGGCTAAAAAGCTACTCACTTGCCAATGCTCCCAAGATAATTGCTGTGCAAGATAAACTGGTAAAGCGACTACAAACCACACATCTCTAGCAGCAAATAAGCACAAACGTGCACCACTTAATCGGTTAATAGCCACGCTCTTAGAGAGCAGCAAAGCGATATTAGGCTTGTGTTTATGGCGGCCTAAGTCGGTCTTTAATAACACCAAACTAAACAGCCAAACAATGCTTAGGCTTGCCACCATGATGAGGATACTACTGGTAAAACCAACACTACCAAGCAAGGCCCCACCCATGAAGAACCCAACACCTTTTAAAGTGTTTTTGGAACCTGTCAATAATGCTACTGCGCGGTATAAACTAGCGCTTTGGTTGCTAGGGGCTAGTAATTTAACAGCGCTTTTGGCACTCATTTTGTTGAGGTCTTTAGCGATACCAGAAAGTGCCTGGGCTGCCATTACCCAAGCTGCAGTGAGCATGTGAGGGCTTACTAACAGCATGCATAAAGCGACTATTTGTAAACCTAAACCAATATTCATGATACGGTTCAGGCCTACCCAGGCACCAAAATAGCCCCCCAGTAAATTAGTTACTACGCCAAAGAGTTCGTAAAATAAAAACATTAATGCAATGCTAAAGGCATCGTAGCCCAAGCTATAAAAATGCAGTACCACCAACATGCGTAAGGCGCCATCGGTTAGGGTAAAAGCCCAATAATTACCTGTGACCAAAGCATATTGGGCTAAGCTATTAGAGCTTGAGGGTTGCATTAGTGATCATCAGTGCAGATGTATTTAGCTAGTTGCGCTACGCGGTTTACATAACCCCATTCGTTGTCGTACCACAAATAAAGTTTTACCTGTGTACCATTAACTACCATAGTAGATAAAGCATCCACGATGCACGAACGCGGGTCTGTACGGTAATCAATAGACACTAACGGACGTTTCTCAAAACCCAGAATACCTTTTAATTCGGGAGACTCGGCGGCATTTTCAAATAATGTATTAACCTGCTCTACCGATGTTTCTTGTTGCATTTCAAACACACAATCTGTGAGTGACGCGTTGGCCAAAGGCACACGAACTGCGTGGCCATTAAGTTTGCCTTTTAAGTCTGGGAAAATGTGTGTAATAGCAGTGGCGGAGCCTGTTGTGGTAGGGATTAAACTCATGCCACAGGCCCTAGAGCGGCGCAGATCTTTATGGTGGCTGTCTAATATGGTTTGGGTGTTGGTGACATCGTGAATGGTGGTCATGGACCCATGTAAAATGCCTAGATTTTCGTGTAGCACTTTCACCACTGGGGCCAAGCAATTGGTGGTGCAAGAGGCTGCGGTCACTAGCTGATGTTGTTTGGAGTCATAAAGGTGGTGATTTACTCCCATTACTAGGTCTAATACACCGGGCTGCTTTACGGGAGCCGTCACTAGCACTCGTTTCACACCTTGATCTAAATAAGCTTGTAATAAAGCTTTAGTTTTAACCTTACCACTGGCCTCAATCACAAGGTGGCAGTCACTCCAGTTGGTAGAGGATACCAGGGTGTTTTGAGTATAGGCTATTTCTTTTCCATTTATAAAGATGCTGCCCTCACGAGCATCTATGTCAGCTTCCCATGTGCCGTGCACTGAATCAAATTTAAGTAAATGTGCGGTGGTTTGTGCATCTCCAGCAGGATCATTAAGCTGAATAAATTCAAACTCTGGCCACTGCCATGCGGCACGTAAGGTAAGGCGGCCCATGCGGCCACATCCATTAATTCCTACTTTTATAGTCATAATAAAGCGTTGCAAAGAAATTTGATAAAGGTATTGTACCTGCTTGTGGACATAAATTTAAATTAAGTAAGGTAATACAATGATAAAAGCTGGACTCTATAGGCACTACAAAGGTTTTGAGTATCAAGTGATTGATACAGTGCGCCATTCAGAAACCGAAGAAGAGCTAGTGCTTTATCGAGCACTTTATGGTGAAAAAGGCCTATGGGTAAGGCCTTTGGTCATGTTTACTGAAACGGTGCTAATCGATGGCAAACATGTGCCACGTTTTGCATATGAGGCAGATTAAACCCTAGGCTTACCAAGCAATAGCATTGCCGTCATAGTTAATAAAGCGGCCGCTGTCCTCTAGACTAATACTCCCCAACACATGGCGTAACCCATTAACACTGGTTTGAGTATCAATAGAAGCGCTTGGGCCACCCATATCTGTGCGTACCCAGCCTGGGTGTAGGGCGACAACAGTGATGCCTTGAGCTTTCAAATCTATCGACAAACACTTTACCACTTGGTTTACGGCGCTTTTGGAGGAGCGATAAATGTAAAGACCGTTATTGTCGGCCCCATTCTCAGCAATACTGCCCAAGCGCGAGCTCAATACTGCAAATGTGCCACGTTTGGATACAAGGTTTTTGTGTAACGCTTGTGCCAGCATAAGAGGCGCCACAGTGTTTATATTAAGTACATCCAGCCATATTTCCCTAGACACAGTGCCTAAGGCTTGATCAGTTGCAGTGGGGCCAAATGCACCCGCATTGTTAATAATGAGATCTAAGTCAATGCCACTAAGGGTTTGTTGTAGCGCCAAAATCCCATCGTCTTCTGCAACATCTAAGGGCAATAGTGTAAGTTGATCACAGGCCAATGCCTCAAGATCAGTGCCAGGGTTGTTGCGATAGGTGGCATAAACACGCCAGCCATTACTTAAATATTGTTGTGTAAATTCCAGACCAATACCACGATTGGCGCCAGTGATTAATAACTGTTTCATGATGGATGCTCGTTGACCAAAGGGATGCTTTAATCTTAGATCAACAAGCATACTTGAGCAAGATATAGGTACTATGGCGCAGCTTTTAGCTTATGTTTACAACTATTTACCAATGGGGTTAGTGCTATAGCATCAGGATGTTGTACTATGATGTATGTCTATTTATTAATGACTAACATAACCCTTAAGTGTATACATGATTCGAATCCTCATAACCTCACTCGCTCTTTGCTTACTGCTTTTATCAGCAGGAAAAATGTATGCAAGTGTAAATGTGCCAGTATCTAGCGATGCGCATAATGTGATGCATACGCAAGCATGTAATGAGGTGATGACACAGGGGTGTGATGCTATGGGTGGTGACGGTGGTTTTTTTAGCCATTTTCATTGTCACTTAAATATGACATCTATAACCTCCAGTGCTTTTTCTATGGGCCTTGTGGAGTTGTCTTCGCCTAATTCTACTTATCAATTCAGTAGTAAAGTATATATACAAACCCTATCTACCAAACCTCCTCAAGTCACTTAAATTTCCTTCACTTTTGTTGTTGCTGTAAATCATCGCAGCTCATTACAGATTCATTTTAGCTAAAAGAGCATCGTCTCCATTGGCTTAGAGTGGCTGTGCTGAATGTGGGTACTTTACATCTAAGATGTAAATATCACTTTGTTAGCAACATCTATTACTCTTATTAAGTTGGATTTTTGGCGATGTTAAAACCTAAGTTTGTGCCTGCCAGGTGGGTATTAGTCATAGCTGCTGTGGGTATATTATCAGCCTGTAGCGATGAAAAGATTACAGGGCTTAACCTGTCTGCAAGATGGTATAGCCCTGAGCAGTTATCACAGGGCAAGGCGCTATTCACCAATAACTGTGCCGCCTGCCATGGCGCCTTGGGTGAAGGTGCAAAGGATTGGAAAACTGTAGATAAAAATGGCTTTTTTCCAGCCCCTCCCATTAATGGAAGTGCTCACGCTTGGCATCATTCTCTTGAGGTGTTATTACGCACTGTAAATGCTGGTGGAGCTTCCCTTGGTGGCAGCATGCCGGGGTTTCAGGGGAGCCTAACTGAGTCAGAGCAAAGATCTGTAATCGCTGCATTTCAAGATTATTGGCCTGATGATATTTATCAAAAGTGGCGCGTAATTAATAGCCGATAACTTATTAAAACTGTATTTAAACTAATAATAAACCTCTAATTAGGCATCACAATGAACAATACAATTAAGCTAGTCATTTTATTATTATCAGGTCTGTTCCTGATTAGTCCTGTATCTGCAGATCACAATAACAGCCATGTGGACGTCAAAGTGGGCTCTTTGTCAGCTGCCGCTGGTAAAGGTCAGATAGTATTTAATACCAACTGTGCCTCTTGCCACGGTGTTAATGCCTCTGGAGGCATGGGTGGGCCACCATTAATACACAACATCTATAACCCAGGCCACCATGCCAACCAGTCTTTTATTAATGCTGTGCGCAACGGTGTGCGTCAGCATCACTGGAACTTTGGTGATATGCCTGCTCAGCAGCACGTTGCCTTTGGTGATATGGTGTTTCTATTAAAGTTCATTCGTGAGGTGCAGGAGCAAAATGGTATTAATACGATTGCACACAAAATGTAAGTCTATTGATGAATAGCACACTTATTCTATCCAAGCAGGGTAGTAAGGAGAATATGAAGATGATCAATATAGCAAAAAACGTAGGCACTATGATGATAGCGCTTGGCATGTTGTTTAGTGCTTTAAACGCAAACGCCCACACTGGCGCAACAGGTGTAGTAAAGCAGCGTATGGATGCCATGTCTGGTATGGCTGATGCGATGAAGTCTATGGCATCAGTGGTCAAAGGTAAAAAAGCATTTGACCCAGCGGTGTTTATAGATAATGGCGAGGTTATTCTTTGGCATAGTGAGACGTTAACGACTCTATTTCCAGAAAAATCAATCCAAGGTGACAGTGAAGCCTTGCCTGCCATTTGGCAAAATTGGGATGATTTTGTAAAAATTAATGAGCGCACAAACAGCGACGCCAAAAAGCTAGTCGAAATGGCGCAACAAGGCTCCAAGTTGCGCCCTCTTACTAAACAATTTGTAAAGCTCAGTGGTGGTTGTAAAACATGTCATAAAGGCTATCGGAAAAAGAAGTAAATGCTATGAAGAGCTTTAATCAATGGTCTATTACACGCAGGCTACTTTATTCGCTAGCCTCCATTGCTTTTGTACTTAGCGCATCAGTAGTACTAGCAACACAGCATGGCGAGGTAGTTTCTCGTGGGGAGTATATCTTTCATATTAGTGGATGCGCTTCATGCCACACTAAGAACCAGTCTTTGGCAGGTGGCGTAGAGCTGGAAACACCTTTTGGTGCGTTTATTAGCCCTAATATTAGCCCAGATAATCAGTTTGGTATTGGTGGTTGGACAGATGATGAGTTTGTTAGTGCTATGCGCGATGGCGTGAGCCCTGAGGGTGAACACTATTATCCAGCATTTCCATATACATCATATGCAAATATACCCACACAGGATTTACTAGATCTTAAATCCTATTTGGATGAGCAAGAGCCTATATCTGAACCCACTCAATCTCACCAATTAAGCTTTCCCTTTAACCAGCGAAGGTTATTGGGCATTTGGAAAATGCTCAACACAAGCCCCATGTGGGCTCCAGATGTTAACCAAAGTAAACTTTGGAATAGAGGGAGTTATCTTGTGAATGGTCCAAGTCATTGTGTCCAATGCCATACGCCTAGAAACCTAATAGGAGGTATGCAGGACGCTGGTATGATCGGTAATGAAAATGGCCCTGAAGGAGAAAAGGTGCCGCCGTTATTAGATGTAAATAAATCAGGCTTTGGCCTATGGAATAAAGAGGATATTGAATTTTCTTTGGCCATAGGCATGAAACCTGACGGTGATTTTATGGGTGGAAGTATGAGTCACGTGCTGGAAAACACCACAGGTAAAATGACCGAAGAGGACATAAAGGCCATTGCACACTATCTGTATTCACTCAACAACCCTTAAGTGTTATAGGACTAAAGGGGACTCCCACTACCTTTAAGACCTAGATATGCTACAGCGCTGAGTGTTTTGTGTGCTTGATGGCATATAATGTGCCACTTAATTAAATGAGTGCAATATTTCAATTATAGAAGCTAACTACCATGACTAATAACAAACAAGACAAAACGACACAGTTAGCCCTATCGGGAGTGACCTGCGCAGGTTGTGTGGGGCGTATTGAAAAAGCCCTTAACCAAGCTCCCAATGTGGTCGCTGCCCAAGTGAACTTTGCCACGCGCACTGCAGACATCAGTGGTGGTGATGTGCAACAGCTGATTCAAGCCGTACAAGATGCAGGTTATAACGCCACATTGATAGAAGATCCTGCATTATCTGAAGAACAGCAAACAAAAGAGTTGCAGCAGCTGTTAAAGACTCGGTCTTGGTATGCCGCTGGTGGCGTAGGTTTGGGTATATGTTTGATGTTTTTTGGCATGGACATTGCTGACCCATTTATATTGCGTGCCGTGGGCTGGCTTACCTTGGCCATGATGATGATGACAGGCGAGCATTTTTATAAAAGTGGCTTTAAAGCCCTTAAAACTGGCCATGCCAATATGGACACCTTGATCGCTATCGGCACCAGCGCTGCTTGGTTGTATTCTATAGTGGCAGTTTATCAGCCAACTATATTTCCAGAAAATGCACGCGGAGTGTATTTTGAAGCAGCCGTTATGATTATTGGTTTAGTTAACTTAGGCCAAGTATTAGAGATGCGTGCACGCCTTAAAACCCAATCTAGCCTCAAAAACTTACTTGGTCTGCGCCCAACACACGCCTATTTGGTGGGCAGTAGTGAGGGGGAAAGTGAAGAGATGGTTAATATACTTCAAGTAAAAGTAGGAGACTTTTTACGTATTAAGCCAGGCGATCGTGTACCTGTGGATGGTGTGGTAACCCAGGGACAAAGCTATGTTGATGAATCGATGCTCACAGGCGAACCCATGCCGGTGTTAAAAAACATAGGTGATGATTTGGTGTCAGGCACTATTAATGGCCAAGGCAGCGTAATCTATGAAGCCACAAGAGTAGGTGCAGATACAGCGTTAGCGCGCATTGTAGAGATGGTAAGAAAAGCACAAAATAGTAAACCTGCCATTAGTCAGCTAGCAGATAAAGTGGCTGCTATTTTTGTACCAGTGGTGATAGTTATTGCTGTGATAACGGCCCTTTCATGGACTTTTTTTGGCCCCCAGCCTGCCCTTACATACAGTTTTGTAACCGCTATATCAGTGCTTATTATAGCTTGCCCATGCGCATTAGGTTTAGCCACGCCTATTTCGGTGATGATCGGTATCGGCAAAGCTGCACAAATGGGCGTATTAGTGCGCAATGCACAATCACTGCAACAAGCCAGTAATATAGATTGGGTGGTGTTGGATAAAACTGGAACCATTACTCAAGGGCACCCTAGTGTTGAAGACTTTGCAGTGTTTAATAATGCAGACCCCATGCATACATTGGAACTTGCTCAAGCTATAGAGCAAGCATCACAGCACCCTATTGCAAAGTCGATAGTGACCTATTGTCACAGTGTCTTGCCGGACGCTTCAGCCTCATTAGCACCTAAGGTGGAAAGTTTCGTTTCTGTTTCTGGTCTAGGAGTGGAGGGGGTGATGGAGATGGAAGGCATGAAAAATGGTGAGTTCACTATGGGTAATGTGAAACTCATGGACACTAAAAATGTAGACCTTGGTGCTGCAAAAGAGTGGTTAGCGATACAACAAACTAAAGGTAGGAGTTTGGTATTAGTTGCTCATCAAGGGGCACTAATAGGTGGATTTGGGCTTGAAGATGCCGTGCAGCCAGATAGTGCCGATGCTATAAAACGACTTAAATCACAAGGCATTAAAGTCATGATGCTAACAGGCGACAACCAAGCTACAGCAATGCGTGTGGCTGGTTTAGTGGGTGTGGATGATTATGCTGCGCACTTGATGCCACAAGATAAGCTTAACCATATAAAACACCTACAAGAGCAAGGCAATGTGGTGGCTATGGTGGGTGATGGTATTAATGATGCCCCTGCTTTAAGCCAAGCTAATGTAAGCTTTGCTATGGGGCAAGGCACTGATGTGGCGATTGAAAGTGCAGATTTATGTTTACTTAATAGCTCGTTACATGGGGTGGCAGATGCCATCGAATTAAGCCACGCTACTTTACGTAACATTAAACAAAACCTATGGGGAGCGTTCACTTATAACAGCTTAGGTATCCCCATCGCTGCAGGTGTATTATTTCCTTTCACAGGGGTATTACTTAGCCCCATGCTTGCAGCTTTGGCGATGTCTTTATCTTCGGTGACGGTAGTGACTAATGCCAATCGCTTGCGTTTGTTTAAGCCTAGCCTGCGCAAATAGTTAGGCTATTTGCGGCTTTGGCTGGCTGCGGCTAGCGCCAATGGCTTGTATCAAAACGCCTAGCATAATGATACTACCACCTATTAACGTCCAATAGCCTGGGTGTTCATTAAACACAAACCAAACCCATATAGGGCTTAAAATCACTTCTAGCATCGTGAGTAAGGTCAGCTCTGCTGCAGGCACGTGTTTTGAACCTGCAATAAACAACACCATGGCTAGGCCCATTTGAAAAAAACCTAAAGCCAGACAAATGGCAAGATCTGTCCAGCTTATAGCGAAATCATCAATTGCATAGCTGGCTACTAGCATGGAAAAAATACCTGCTATTAATGCAGCAGGTAACATATCTCCACTTTTGCCTCGGCGCATAATTACGGTGAATGCGGCATAACAAACGGCCATCATCAAAGCAAAGCCCATACCGATAATGCCATCTCCACTTAAGGCATTACCTACCATTACACTTACCCCAACACTGGTTAGTGCAATAGCTGCCCAAGTGCGCTTTTTAACCCGCTCACCCAAAATAATCCAGCCAAGTAAAGCCGCAATAAAGGGCGTAGAGCTCAGTAAAAAGGTGACATTGGCTACGCTGGTGTGTAGTAGGGCAAAAATGTTTCCAAAAAATGAAGCGCCCATAAACAAGCCCGCCAATATACTAAGCTTATTGGTGCGCTTTAATGGCGTGATTAGATCACCTTTACTGCGCCATGCCATCACCATCAGTATAGTAATGACTAAGCCAACAGAGCGGAAAAATACAATATGCCAGCCGGTGGCACTATCTATATAGCGCACACCAATGCCAGCAGTACTCCACAATAGACCACACATAATCACCATAATGGCGCCGTTACGATATAACAACCTAGCAGAGCTTGTGTTAGGTGATGAGTAGTTTGGTTGCGCCCTCATGGGTTTGCCTGTGACCAAGCGGCGTATATTGGAGTTGGCCAAAGGCTTTGAGTCCAAGCCAAAGTGGCCATAATTTCTGCTTCACTAAGGGTGTCTTTCCAAGCTGGCATAAGCCCACGACCGTGCACAACAGTTTGAGTTAAATCTGCTAACGAATGGTGCCAAGCATGTCCAGTGCCATTGAGTGGCGGTGCTGGGCGAACTCCTAAAGCATTAGGCTGTGTCCAGTTATTAGCCCCCTGCCCTTTTGCGCCATGACAAGCGGCACAATGGTCTGCAAATAAAGCCTGACCTTGGTTTACTTGCCCTTGGGTGTACCACTTGTCAAGGTCAGAATGAGAACTACTTTGCTTGGCTAAATAGGCATAAGTGCCAAACACCGCAACCACGGCCAAACAAGCAATCAATAATAAATTTTGAGTTCTACTCATGGGCTAGCGCCTACTGTTCAAATCATATGGCCGCACTATATACTAAGGGGCTGATTAAGGTCTATGCTAGTGCATTGATTCATTGTTCTAAGTAGGGAATTATTTTATAATTTTGCACTCTTAGACATTGTCCTATTTACACTTGGCCCCTTAAATGGCAAACGTAGCATCGCTGTTAACTCTTGTTAAATTAGTTCTTCGCTTTTTGATCAGTGGCGGCATTGCTACTGCAGTGCATTGGGGTGTGTTTTGGGGCTTACTCACCTTGCAAATAGAAGCTGTTTTGGCCTCTAGTATCGGTGCTTTTATAGGCGCTATTGTGAATTATTTTTTACAATACTTTTTCACCTTTAAAACCAAGCGACAGCATAAAAAAGCGCTATTGGCATACACGCCTGCGGTGTTGATTAGTTGGCTGTTGAACTTGGGATTTTTCTACAGTCTTTATGGTGGGTTATTTTCAGATCCATTAATTGCACAAGTAGTGACCACAGGGGTGGTTATGGTGGTTAATTTCTTGTTATATAAAAAGGTTGTATTTCGTGCAAAATAACACAACTAACCAAACCTTTGACGTGGGTCAAAGTGCTGCCACACCAATTATTTCACTGATTATTCCTGTATATAATGAAATAGACGTATTGCCGCTATTATTTGAGCGAGTAAGAAAGGTGATGCAGCAGGTTAATTTGCCCTATGAAATGGTCATGGTAGATGATGGTAGTAAAGATGCTAGCTCCCAGTACCTTATCGAACAGGCGCAAAATGATGAATGTGTAAAAGCTTTGATTTTGTCCCGTAATTTTGGCAAAGAAGCGGCGCTTTCTGCAGGTTTAGAGCATGCCTGTGGTGAGGCTATCATTGTGTTGGATGCTGATTTACAAAATCCACCAGAACTCATTCCAGACATGTTGCAAAAGTGGCGTGATGGGGCAGACATTGTCGCCATGAAAAGGCGCAGTAGGCAAGGGGAGTCGCGGGCTAAACAGCTAGGCTCATATTTTTATTACCGTATTATGAACCGTATCACCGGGCCCATGAGCATCCCAGAAGATACGGGTGATTTTCGTCTCATGAGTCGCAGGTCTTTAGATTCGCTTAACCGCTTACCCGAGCGCAACCGTTACATGAAGGGCCTATTTGCATGGGTAGGCTACCCCACCCACGTGATGGAGTACGATGTGGCAGATCGTGCAGCGGGGCAAACCAAGTGGAATTATTTCAATTTGTTTGGCCTGGCGTTTGAAGGCATTACCTCATTCTCTATAGCGCCACTGCGTGCGATGGTCATTTTGGGGTTAATAACCGCTTTATTAGGTGGCATATTTGGTTTTTGGATTGTGTTTAAAACCCTCGCGTTTGGTAATGACTTAGATGGCTATCCTTCTATTATTGCCATGATTACTTTTTTAGGGGGTGTGCAGTTACTCTCTATAGGTGTGTTGGGTGAGTATGTAGGTAAAACCTATTTTGAGGCCAAACAGCGGCCACTATTTATTATTCAAGACGTGGTGCAAAAGATAGTGAAAAAATCTAGCAATACAAGCGCTACACCAACAAAAGGAACACCAGTTAATGTTACAACGGACTAATCTTATTTGGTTATTAGGCACTTTGTTATTAGTGCGGATAATAGCCATGGTAGTGGTGCCATTGGCTGATACTACAGAGCCAAGGTATGCCGAAATTGCCCGTTTAATGTTAACAACCAATGATTGGATTACCCCATGGTTTGAGCCAGATGTACCTTTTTGGGGCAAACCGCCACTGTCTTTTTGGGCTCAAGCACTTTCATTTAAATTGTTTGGCATCAACGAATTTGCGGGTCGCTTGCCGGCTTTGTTGGCTTTTATTGCTACGGCTTGGATGCTTTGGCGTATGGCGGTATCTGCAGTTAGTGCTCACGTCGCTGCTGCAAGTGTCGTGGTGTATAGCAGCATGTTGCTTACCTTTTTAGCAGCGGGCACTGTGATGACTGACCCATATCTAGCTTTGGGCACCACGTGGGCTATGGTAGCGTTTTATTTGGCACCCAAAGAAAATGTTTGGTATTGGCGCTATGGGGTGTTTATCGGTTTAGGTATCGGTTTGCTTGCCAAAGGCCCTTTGGCAATCGTTATCGCTGGTGCCCCCATAGGTCTTTGGGTGCTATTTCAAGGCAAACTCATGCATTACCTGCGCACAATGCCGTGGATAAGAGGCACCTTGCTTACTTTACTCATAGCTTTGCCATGGTACATATTAGCCGAGCTTAAAACCCCAGGCTTTATCAACTACTTTATTGTAGGTGAGCACTTCATGCGGTTTGTAGATCCAGGCTGGATGGGTGACCTGTATGGCCATGCTCACAAAGAAGCAAAAGGCATGATCTGGCTTCATTGGCTGGCGGGGTCTACCCCATGGGGACCTTTGGCGTTATTGCTATTGGTAGGCCATATGTTAACAGCGAGCTTACGCAAAACGGTGTGGCATGCGCTGAAACAGCCTGTGGTTATTTATGCGTTATTATGGGCTTTAGTAACGCCTGTGTTCTTCACCGCTGCAGGGAATGTCATCTGGACTTATGTACTGCCTTCTATGCCAGCTTTTGCACTACTTATGGGCTGGGCTATTGTGAAACTTAACAATGGTCAAAAATGGCGCAAGCTTGGGTTTATCTTTGTAATGTGGTTTATGCCCATAGCAGGGCTCATATTTAGTGCATTTATTGCTAACAACAATAACTTGATGAAAACTGAAAAAACGATTGCTGAATACGTAGCTCAACAGCCTCAAATTGGTGATAACTCCAATTGGTCCAGGCTTTATTATCTTGCTCCAAAATTAGAGTTTTCTGCACGTTTTTATAGCCATGATAAAGCTAAACCAGTGAAAATGGGACAGCTGGAAAACTTAGTAATGCAGCAACAAGGTGTGTTTTTGGCAGTGCCTACTGACCAATGGGAAACTACAGTAGCCCACTTTGGTGCTAGACTAGAACCCCGTATAGAAAACATGCGTTTCAAATTGGCTTTCTTAAAGCCTTAGCCATGTCTTACAGCATGAGTAGGGCCTCTTTAGGCTCTCAAGAAATGAGTGACAGCGCTAAATACTACCCACATCGTGGTGTTTAGTTAGTAGGTAATGGTACATTTGAGATGACCTCAAATGTAGGCCAAAACGACGCGGGAGCAAGAGACTTTTTAGTATCAAACTGGCCTACATTGTTTTGATCAATCATCAAAATGTGTGGGCTAAGGTGAGGCTCGTTAAGGGTGCCTTCAAGGATTCTAACTGCTTGGTCAACGGCTAGTTTACCTTGTAGTACTGGCGAATCAGTGGGTGCTGCTAAAATATGGCCACGTTTAATGCCGCGAAATACATTGTGGGTGAAGTAGGTTGATACGATGTCAATTTTGCCGCGTAAGTTGCGGCTCAATAGTTCGCTCACTGCTGCATCTGCGGTAAGTGCTGTGCCTACAATGTAGTCAAAGTCGCTAGTCTCCTCGAAAACCTCTTGTAATAAGTTACGCTGAATTTCTTTGCCAGTGTCTCCCCACTTTACGGCCACTACACTTACACCAGAACCCGCTATTGCCTCATTAAAACCCGCATCGATAAATTGCACCCAACCTGATTCTTTAGGGCCTGGAAACCACGCCACCTTAGCTTCATTTTCGCCTTTGGTAGGGTGGCGTTTGGCAAGGTATTGGCCTACTTTTTGTCCCATGCTATACCAAGACACGCCCGCCTTAGCGCTCACCCCAACGTTTTCAATATCGTTTACAGCAGCAATAACAGGAGTAGTTTCAGCGATTTTGCGAATGCTGGGAGATAGTCCGTTATAAGACACAGTGCCTACGATAATAGCGTCGCTACCTACCGCTGTACAATGCTTAAGCTGGGCAATTTGAGTGGCCAATTGAGGGTATCCACCGGCTTCAAGAACCGTCATGTTTATACCTAGTCGTTTCACTTCTTCCACCATGCCGTAGTTAACACTCAGCCAGTATGGATCTTTAAGGTGAGGGTAAGTTACACACAAATGCCAGACTTGGCTTGCGCTCTTTATGGGCTGGTATTGTAATAATCGTTGTTTGCCTTCGTAGCTAAACGGGGGATCCCAAGCCACAATGCTCCAAGCTGCATGAACACTAGAGCTTACTACTAGGTATAAAAACAAACTGAAATACTGCGTGAAACGAAAAATCATAGTGCCAACTATCTTAGGTTATACATTAAAGGCTTAAAAGCGGCTGTGGTAGAGTCACGGTTGTGGTATTTTACGATTACGCTAGTCTACCTTCTGAGTGCCTATGGTTGTCAACCTTGGTGTCGGCAGTAAATTACTGTTGGCCATGACCCTAACTATTAGTTTGTTATTAGTTGCTGCCGTTATTGGCTGGCAGGGTTATGAGCGGGTGGCGAGTAAACAAAACTCGGTCATTGATGAAGCTATACCTAGCATCATCGTTGCTCATAGCTTAACTGAGATCAATGCCAGTTTAGCTACTGCCGCTCCTGCACTACTGGGTGTCACTAACGAACCTGAACGCAAAAAGATCACAGCCACCATTGAGTATCAACTCCAGCAATTAAATGACTCGTCTACTTGGCTTGGCGGCGCCAGCGACTACCCGTTTGAAAGCCTAGCTTTGCAAAGTATGAGCGTTAATATTAGTAATAACCTAGTGCGGCAAATTAGCTTGGTTAAACAACGCTTGGCCTATTTACAAAAAGCGAACCAGTTACAAAAGATAACTTTGCTGGCGATGACTAAGATTCATGATATTAGCACCTCTTTAGTGGCCAACGCTAACACCATGACTACAGCTGTAGCTTCTAGTTTGTATGATCTGGCAGATGCCAATGCAGGCGCTGCTGGCAACGATGGGCAAGATGCTTTGTATGTGGCTTTTGATCGGCTCATTGAAGTGGACTTGGACCACATGGACCGGATGTATGAGCTGCGCCAACGCTCTGCAAGCCTCATGGGTTTGCTCTCATTACTGCCTAAGCAAACCACACTGTCTGCACTATATAAGCTTGAGCAAGATATCCAGCTCAATATGGCCGTGCTTAAGCGCCGAGTTGCAGAGGTGAATGATCCAGGTCGTCGTCAACAAGGATTAGATTTATTGTTAGTGGTGGAAACTAATACTAGCCAAGATACGCTAAACAATTTGTTTTCATTACAAAAAAGTAGCATCAACGTGCTCACTCAATTGGTGGCCTTAAGTAACACCAATGTTAAGTTAACCAAAGCATTTAATGACCAAGCTGATAGTGCCAGTCGGGCTGCAGGTAAAAAAGTGCAAAAGGCCACTAATGAAGCGCGAACTGCAGTAGCTAATGGACGTAATATATTGTTGATGGCGTGTTTGACGTTAGCTGTAGTTGCGATTGGCGTATTGTGGTTTTATGTCAAACGTAATGTGTTTCGGCGTCTGACTCAGTTAAATCAAGCCTTCTTGGCAGTGGCTCAAGGAAATTTTGATTATCAATTAAAAATTAGTGGATCTGATGAGTTAGGGCGGCTTGCTAAAACGGTTCAAGTGTTTAAAGAAAATGCGCTGGCGCGCCAGCAATTAGAACAGCAACAAGAGGCTGTAGAACTGCGATTAAGGAACTATCAGTCCGAACTGCAGCAAGAGATTGGTATGCGCACTTCCCAGCTCCAGCAGCTAAACCAGGAGCTGCTGGTCACCGCCGGAAAGCATGAAGCTGCACGCACAGAAGCTGAACGAGCAAACCAAGCTAAAACTGCATTTTTGGCGACTATGAGTCATGAGGTTAGAACCCCTTTAAGTGGCGTATTAGGCACCTTACGCTTATTACAGAAAACACAATTAGATCAACAACAGGTAAAATATATTGACCTAAGCCAAGCTGCTGCCGAGGCTTTGCTTGGCATTTTGAATGGCATTTTAGATTATGCCAAAGTAGAGCAAGGTCAAATTCAGGTGGAAAACTTGCCCTACCAGTTAGCCACAGTTGAAGCTAATATGATGGCCTTAATGGCAGGTTCTGCAGCAGATAAAGGTCTAAAATTTGACGTTCATATTGCGCCACAACTTCAACATAAAACTCTTGTGGGTGACCAAGGCAAGGTACAACAAATACTATTCAACTTGTTGGGTAATGCTATTAAGTTCACTTCTGTAGGCCATATCGAGTTACATATAAGCTTAGTTGATGAAAACCTGTCAAACATGCGGTTAAAATTCGAGGTCAAAGATACCGGGTTAGGCATACCCGAAGGGTTGCATTTAACGCTGTTTAAGCCGTTTACACAATATGATGCCTCAACCTCTAGACGGTTTGGCGGCACAGGGCTGGGTTTATCTATTTGTAAAACCTTAGTAGAAGCAATGGAAGGCAATATAGGTATCAGTAACCGTATTGAAAATGATGTTAAACAAGGTGCATTGGTTTGGTTTGAGCTGCCTTTTTGGAGCGACTCAGAATTGTTGGGCTTAGTGCCTAACATTGAGGAAAGTAAGCCCGTTGTGAAAAGTATGGATATTTTGTTGGTAGAGGACAATGATATTGGACGCATAGTGGTTGAAGGTTACTTATGCCATGAAGGGCACAAAGTAACATTGGCCAAAAGTGGATTTGAAGCGGTGGCACTAGCAGATAAAACCTTTGACCTTATTTTGATGGATATCAGTATGCCAGGCATGGATGGTGTTGAGGCGACACTGCGAATGCATCAAGTGCATAAACGCCTAGGCGTAACCATTCCAATTATTGCGATGTCGGCGCATATTTTTCCTCAAGAAGTGGATTCATATCTAAACTCTGGTATGGACGGTTTTGTTGGTAAGCCGATAGATCCAGAAAGGCTAAATGAAATACTACTAGGGGTAAGTCAAGCGCAACAAAGGTTGGTGTCCATGCCTAATGAAGTGAAAGATAAGTTGATTAATGAAAAGCTACTCCATGACGATCTAAACGTATTAGGTAAACTCTGTATGTTAAAAATGGTCAGCCTTTTCATGGAATCGTGCACTTATAACCTTGCCGCTATAGGTAAAGCAAGGCAGCATGAAGATTGGGTGAAACTCAGCGATTTGGCTCATAACTTTAAAAATGCGGCTGGTAGTTTAGGGCTTGAGAGGTTATACCAACTGGTGAACCAGCTGGAAAATCAAGCCAAACACGCCCAACCTACAAGTACGGATCTCATTTTAGAAGATCTACCTGAGCTTGTAAGAATTTCAAAAAAGGCGATAAATAATTGGAGCGCTGCCCACCTAGATTAGTAAGCACTACTCATCTAGACCACTAAAGAGGTAACCTTCGCCATGCACCGTAGTGAATAACACAGGGTGTTTGTAGTCTCGTTCCATTTTGCGCCTCAAGCGCATAATTAACACATCAATAGTGCGGTCATTTGGATCCCAACTGCGATGGGTTACCTGTGATAATAAACGATCACGATTTAGCACTTGGCCTGGATGGGTCATAAATACGAGTAAAAGCTCAAACTCAGCCCTGGTCAATTTTATCTCTTGTTTGTCACGCCCTAATAAATGGCGGCGAGATGCGTCTAACAATAACCCATCAAATGGATAAATAGATTTGTGCTGTATGGGTGTTTCACTATGTTCGTGAATGCGTCGTAACAGGTTAGTTACCCGTGCAAGCAATTCCCGGGGGTTAAATGGCTTAGTAACATAATCATCAGCGCCTATCTCCAACCCTACAATACGGTCAATGTCATCCGTTTTTCCAGTAACTAACACAATGCCCATTTTGCTTTTAGCCCTTACTTCTCGGGCTAATAATAAGCCACTTTCATCAGGCAAATTGATGTCTAATAAAAGCATACTTATGTCTTCTTGATTGATGACAATGCGCATTTCCCTAGCGCAGCTTACCGCGGACACTCGATAACCCTCAGACTCAAAGTAGCCTGCAAGTTTGGTGCGGGTAATGGCTTCATCTTCTACTATGAGAATATGATGAGTCTTCATAAAAGCTACTCTTATTATTATATAAAAGCAGTATAGCAGTAGAGTTGAGCATAAAAAAGACACTGTTTTAAACTAGGCTCATTATAAGAAATAGTGCCTATATTATTGTCTCTTAGCGTCAGTGAGTGGTCACATTTTACAATTTAAAAACGTAAGAATAGATTTTACTAAACAAAATAAGTAACATCAAAACTTAAGCGATAAAAAGGAAAAACATGAATATAGCAATACTTACCTTCGAAGGGTTTAACGAACTAGATTCGTTTATAGCTGCAGGCATACTAAATAGAATGAAAAGCAATGGATGGAATGTCCAAATTACATGCCCTTCAGATACGGTCACTTCAATGAATGGAGTAACAATAAAAGCGCAGCAACCTTTGGAATTTGCAAATACAGCCGACGTTGTGGTTTTTGGTAGTGGTATTTATACACGTGATATTGCTCAAGATAATAAAATATTAGATAGGTTGAAGCTTGATCCATCTAAACAACTAATATGTGCTCAATGTTCAGGTGCATTACTTCTATCCGTATTAGGTCTATTAAACAATTTACCCGCTTGTACGGATTTAACAACCAAGCCATGGGTTATTGAGTCAGGAGTTGAAGTGTTAAACCAACCATTTTTTGCGAAAAACAATATCGCAACGGCTGGTGGTTGTATGTCATCTTCGTATTTAGCAACATGGATAATTGCGAAATTAGCAGGCAATGAATCAGCTGAATCAGCCATTCATTATGTGGCTCCAGTAGGTGAGAAAGAGTCTGCTGTAGCACATAGTATGTCTGTGGTTTCCCCTTTTATTGAATAAAATAAAGACAATGAAATCTAGGTTGAATAATTTGATGGCTATGAATAATGCTAAACATTACGGGTTTTGGGCACAAAAAAGCCAGGCAAAGCCCGGCTTTTTTGTCGTTTAAGTTAAAACTCTATTAATTTAAACCTAGCGCCAGCTTTCTTTGGTTGGCCCACGTACGTAATATTTGATCGATGGCTAGGCCAATGCAGGCCACACATACACCAAGGATTAAGCCGTTACCAACACCATTTCTGTCAGACAAAGACCCTAGTATCAATTGGCCAAGGTCATCGGTACCGATCATTGCGCCGATAATGACCATAGACAAGGCGAAAACCACGGTTTGATTAATACCTAAGGCAATGTGAGGGAATGACATGGGTAGCTCAATAGTTAACCAACGTTGTGCTCGATTCACTCCTGCCATTGTGCCTGCGTCTTGTAACGTTTGGGGCACACTTAATAGGCCTTCTACCGTATAGCGAAGGGCGGGAATTGACGCGTACACAATAATTGCGATGACTACTGCGGTGTCGGTGATACCGAACAGCATCATTACTGGAATTAAATAAATAAACGATGGGAAGGTCTGAAAGGTATCACAGTAGGTTAAAATAAAGCGCGTCGATTTAGCATTTTGTGCACACAGTGTGCCCAACGTAATACCAATAATGCCTGATACAAGTACAGATACACTCATTAGGTATGCGGTAATCAGTGCCCGATCCCACCATGGAGTGAGAGCGATAAAGAGCAAAAAAGCGCCTACGGTTAAAGCAACACGAACACCACCTACAATAAAACCAACGCCCATTACCAGCGTAAAGGTTGCAATCACTGGCATGCCCAAAAATGCACCTTTAACTTTCATTAATACAGAAATGATTAACCATTCGTTAAACCCTTTTAGGGCGAAGAAAAAAGTGTCCCATATCCAGTCCACGCCCGATTGTAAGAAAATAGCAATGGAAATGCCCTTGTTGTGCGGCACAATATAGAGGTAATTAAAGCCTTCAGGGAAAATGAACTGACCCAGATAAGCTAAGGCTATTCCAATAATGAAAACAGCCAAAAACATGAGAGAGTGTTTGTGTTTCTCCACAAAGGACAAGTCGGTAAAGTAGTCAACTTGGGTATTGGCCCACGCCAGTGATAAACGGTCAAGCACAATGGCAATCAAGACGATACAAATACCTATTTCGGTAGCAGCACCGATTTTAAGGCCGTTAAGCGCGATTAATAAATCAATACCTAACCCTTTTGCACCAATTAACGAGGCTAAAACTACCATAGCCAAACATTGCATGATGACTTGGTTTACACCAATCAATATGTCCCGACGCGCGGTAGGAACCAATACTTTGGTCAATAGCTGAAAGCTTGTACACCCACTCATCATGCCAGATTCGGCCACTTCTGGCCCCAATTTTTTGAGGCCAAGTAAGGTGAGGCGAACCATAGGAGGCGTAGCAAAAATAACTGTTGCAATAGCGCCAGCGTGGTCACCAATGCCAAAAAACACCATCACTGGAATTAAGTAGGAAAAATGTGGAATGATCTGTGCCATGTTAAGCAATGGGTTGAGTATGGTCTCAACCGTCTTACTTTTAAAAGCCCATATGCCAAACATTAAGCCAATAAAAACTGAAGTGGGGGCTGCAATCAATACGAATGACAAGGTTTGCATGGCCGGTTCCCACTGGCCAAACAAGGAAATGTAGGACATTGAAAGCCCTACTAAAAGCGCAAGTCCCCGTCCAGCCAATGCATAGCCTAAGATGGTGGCGCCACCAGCAACTACTGTCCAGGGCAATCCAGGCCATTTTGCCCACGGATTTGCTGTTGCCCAGTCCCAGCTGGAAAAGGTGACGATGGTTTTTACACCACCAAGCATTAGTTCACGGATGAATTCGATCAAAAACAAAATAAAACCAGATAACACGCGCGTAATTTCACGTACCACGGGTTTTTCTTCAAACTCTTCAATGTCTGGGTCATACACATCAATGGGCCACCATTCAAACATGAGGTAACTAATAGAGTCATTAATGTACAATGGAAACCATGAAAGTGCGGCTGGTAAACGCCATAAAAGGTTATTATCAGAAGGTACAATAAAATGGTTTAACAGGTAAAAAATCACTAACAGTAAAATAAACTGTAGAGATTTGTACTGCCTAAATAATGTGATCATAAGGCATTTTCGCCTCGATTTTTTTCATTATGGCCAAACAATACATGAACGATCTTGGGGGCGCTAATAGTGCCCACTGTAAGACCCGCATCATCCACTACGGCAATAGGCAGAGTGGCGTTTAAAATCATTTCAGCCACCGTTTCAATAATGGCACTTTTTAATACAGTGAAGTCGCTCAACGTTTCATTTGGCGTATATGGATCCATGACAGATTCAATTTTAAGCACTTTTTCTCGTGGTACGTCTTCAGTAAATTTACGCACGTATTCAGTGGCTGGATTGAGCACGATGTTGGCGGGTGTATCAAGCTGCTCTATAACACCATCTTTCATAATGGCGATACGATCTGCCAAGCGCAGAGCTTCGTCAAAATCATGGGTGACGAATAAAATGGTTTTGTGCAGTACAGACTGTAAACGCAGAAATTCATCCTGCATTTCTTTTCGAATAAGAGGATCAAGTGCAGAAAATGGTTCATCAAGGAACCAGATGTCTGGTTCAATCGCAAGTGAGCGAGCAATACCAACCCGTTGTTGTTGGCCGCCTGATAATTGGCGGGGATAATAGTCTTCACGACCCGTTAAATCCACTAGCTTTACCATTTCCATGGCGCGATCTATGCTGTCATTTGTGTTCATGCCCTTTACTTGCAGAGGAAAGGCAATGTTTTCTAGTACAGTTTTGTGAGGTAATAAGGCAAAATTTTGGAATACCATGCCCATTTTGTTACGTCGTAGTTCAATTAACTGCTTATTATTCATTTTGAGGATATCTTCACCGTCAATGAATATTTCGCCAGCAGTAGCGTCGGTCAACCTAGAAATACATCTAAGTAGTGTTGATTTTCCAGACCCAGATAGGCCCATAATAATTAGCAGCTCGCCAGAGTGAATGTCAAATGAAGCGTTGTTCACGCCAACAATACATCCAGCTTCTTGAAATTTAGCAGCCTCAACCACACCATTAGCTTTTTTTAACATGCTCGTGGCATTGTCACCAAAAATTTTGTAAACGCTGTTGCAGCGAATGACAGGTTCTTTTGACGATGGTGTTGTATCTTGCAAAGACATAGGCGAGTTCTTTTTTATTGTAGATTGCTAAGGCAGACATCTATGGCCAATAACGGCAGGCCACAATGTCAAAAAAATAACCCCTTAGCTTGGGATCAAGCCAAGGGGTTGGGTGCATCAGTTTAAACCAATAGATTAACTACTGAGTCCAACCTGTCCACACACTTTCGTTGTCTGCAAGCCATTTAGCTGCAGCATCTTCGTGGCTCATTCCATCTACGTCAACCAAAGCCGCCATTGAACCAATTTGTCCTGTATTGAACGAAACCTTGCTGTAGGCTGTGTACGCAGCAGGATGGCTCTTAGGGAACTTATAGCTAGCCGCTTTCTTCAACCAACCTTTTGGTGAACCACAACTTCCGTCACCACCGTCTGCAACACGACAACCGTCAGTGTACTCTGGAAATTCGATGAAGGTAAAGCCTTCAGCATCGGTGAAGTTTGGTGTCCAGTTAAAGATAATAGTAGGACGACCTTCCTTCTTCGCTGCGGCTAGCTCTGCCCAAAGTGAAGAAGCGCCGCCGGCAAACTTAACTGTGTAGTCATCAGCTAAACCAAGTGCTTCGATACGTTCTGGCATTAGGTTACCGTGCCAGCTCTGTGGACCTTCTAACCAACGACCTTTGCCATCTGAATCAACTGTAGTAAATACATCCTTACAGTTTTTAAGTGCTTCCCAGTTAGGTAGTCCAGGACATAGATTTTGGTCAATTACCCAAGTTGGCACACCCATTTCTTCTAGGGTTAATGCAGAGTGAGTTCCCGCATCGATCAAGCCACCTTTAGCCATTGCGTTGTAGAATGAGCCTCCAAAACTTGACTGCCACACTTCGTGTGAGATGGTAACGTCGCCATTACGAATAGATTCATATACCGCTTGGCTATCTGCTGGAACATATTCAACGTTGTTGCCCATGCTTTCAAATATGCCACCAATAACGTGGGCCATAACCACTTGGCTGGACCAGTTGTGGATAGGAATAACGATAGGCTTGGTGCTATCTGCTGCTTTGGCTACGCCAGTGGCTGATAGTAGGATGGCAGATGCGCCAGCTATAAGTGTATTTCTAAATTTCATAATTACTTCCTCAATATTATTCTTATTGCTTGATATTGATGTCATTACAAAAACCTTCATAAAAACATCAGCTGTCAAGTGTCAGCTTTTTAATAACAACCTAAGCCCTTACGCGAGACTTAGTTGGATCGTAGTGAGAAATGCCCACCACCGTTGCGGGAATGCGCTTAATATGACCATCTAGCTTGCCCACCTCTACCTGCGTGCCAGCAGTGATGTAGTCGATTGACATGCTGCATAGTGCGATATTTTGATTCAATATAGGAGAGCGAACTCCACTAGTGATAGTGCCCACTTGTTGGCGGCCCACTCGCACACACTCGCCGTGGCCTGCAATTTCTTCACCTTCTAAAATTAAACCAACCAATTGGCGCTGAGGGTTGGCTTTGCGTTCAATCAGAGCGTCACGACCAATAAAATCTTCTTCTTTGGTGTTCAATGGGACTGTGAAACCGATACCTGCTTCAAATGGATCAGTTTGATCATTAAATTCGTAATCAGCAAAAATCAATGCAGATTCAATTCTTAAGTTGTCCAGTGCTTCCAAACCTAAAGGCGTGATACCAAATTCTTGGCCAGCTTCCCAAACGGCATCCCACACCTCACAGCCATCTTTGGGGTGGCACCATACTTCATAGCCACGCTCACCTGTGTAGCCTGTGCGTGACACAGTGACTGGAGCGCCTTGTGGGCCGCCTATGCGGCCATGGGTAATGCGGAATGGGCGTAGGTCTTCAATGTTGGTTTGGTCATCTGGTGTAAAGATCACCTTCTTTAAGGTGTCACCACTTAATGGGCCTTGTACAGGCAAATTGTGCAATTGGTCGTTTGAGTCTTTGATCACTACCTTAAAATTATTTTCGATGGCTACTTTGCGCAGCCATTCTATGGCACCGTCACATCCTCCTACCCAGCGGAAGTTGTCTTGGCCAAGACGAAATACCGTGCCGTCGTCAACCATGCAGCCATTAGGGTAGCACATGGCTGTATAGATTACCTGCCCAACAGCTAACTTGCGGATATTACGGGTCACCGCGTAGTTCAATAAGTTTTCAGCGTCTGAACCTAAAACTTCACATTTACGTAATGGGCTTAAATCCATCAATACCACTTTTTCACGGCATGCCCAATATTCGGCGATAGCGCCGTAGTTACTGAAGTGGTTTGCTAACCAGTAGCCATTGTATTCAACAAAGTGCTGGGTCAGGGTGGCGAAGCGGTCATGAAATGCTGTTTTCTTAGTCATAGTAGAGTCTGCAACGGCGTTTTTACGAAAGGCTTTGCCTTTCTCAAAGTGACTATCTGCGGCATAAATACGCACATGAATGTCTGTGGGATTCCATCCATTGGCTGGGCTAGTATCATCTGGACAAGCAGTAGAGCCACAAATAAGATCTACCTGAGCTTGCATTAATACATAGTCACCAGCCCGGGTCCAAGGCTGGCATGAGCTGTGTTGATCGTAATCATCATAGCCTGTATTAAAGAAAAAATTGATCGCAGGCCAGCCCTTTCGAGGCGCAATACCCATTGGCCCTAGAGCGGCATTTAAATTTTCTGTGCAATTAGTGTGGCCTGGGTAACCAGAGTCATCATAATATTTAGCATTACACGCCAAATTAAATGTGTCGTGCCGCCCCACAGTGTCTTGAATGACTTTAATTACACTCACCTGGTCATCAGTGTAGAACTTGTCATGCAGGCCTGGGCCAGGAAAAGCCGAGGCCATTAGGGTACGGGTGGTCACTGGGCAAATTGGTTTTTCTATGCCTTGTGCCAAGCGTGATGCATCTATGGCAATAAAGTCTGAACATTGGCGTCCACATACATCAATGATTTGGATGTACTCCCCTGCCTTTACTAAATATGCTTCGGCGGTGCTGTTGTGAATACGAATGTCACGACTTACAACCCCCAAAGGTGTTGGTAATTGGTCGTTAACAATCACCCCAGTGCCACTGACTCCAACAATAATATCGGTAGGTGGCATGGGTTGCTCTGCGCTCATGTCTTCGCCAGGGGCAGCAATGAAACATACACAATCTTTAGAAATGGTGTAGCTGTGTTTGCTAAGGGCCTTTGACTGGGCGCCAAAAATTGAAATACCTTGGCAGCTGATATGATTGTTGGAGTCCATCCATTGTCGTAGTGATGCAATGTCGCTGTTCGCTGCTACCCCCAAGCTATTAATAGCAGGGTTACCTTCGTTGTCAAAGGCTGCCAGTTGCACTTCTTGCCCACCCTCCGGGTCGTTTAAGGTAAGCGTGGAGCCAGCAGATAGTTTTAGAGCAATGACATGCTGAGCAGGCACTGTAAAACGTTGTGTCCCATCGTCGCCCAGTACAGGGGGTGGCATGGGGTTAGCGCTGTAATAGCTAAGAGGGGTCATAGTCCAGTGGCTCAAATTATCAATACAGTCGCAATGGCTAGCAACTATCAGATAATCAGAGTACCAACATGATGTGAACAGACTTTGTCTATAGTGTGAATGGAATGTAGTATTTTGTTACTTTCTTTAACAAAATGGGCAAAAGCGTTGGTACAGCTGGGTGTTATCGCACTAAATCTTTTTGCGCTTTGTTTAAGTGTTCCTCCATGGTGGCTTTGGCTGTTTGTGCATCACGGTGGCTAATGGCCTCAAATATGGTGCGGTGGTGGAGGTTATATTCAGCCATGTTCTCAGCGCTTAATACCTTTCCACGGCTTGCCCTCCATAGTTCATGGCGGCGTACTTCATTCACTTGCTCGTAAATCCACATCATTAAGGGGTTATCACAGGCTTGCGCTATAGCTTGATGAAACGCTTCATCGGCAATGGAGAATTGCTCAGCTGTGCGAGCCATCTCTACACGCTCTAGAGCCATGCCTAGTTTCTCAAGGTCTCGTCCTGCAGCATGGTGCACAGCCAAATCTACAATGGCAGGCTCTAACATATTGCGCACTTGCATAAGCTGCATGGGGCTTGTGGTATCAGCGAATTGGCTTGCAGTTTCTTCAACAAACTGTGTTTTTACAAAAGTACCGCTGCCCACTTTTCTTTCTAACAAGCCATCTTGTTCTAATAACGTGAGTGCGCTTCTTAGTGTGCCCCTAGAAACATTGTAATGCGTAGCTAGTGCTCTTTCAGCGGGAAGGCGTTCATTGGCCTTATAAACTTGTTTGCGTATAGCTTCAGAAATAGCCCCCGCTAATGCACGTGCACCGTTTGGTTTAGACTGGCGTCTGTCTAAGGTTTGGTAGTTTAAAGGGGCAGTGCTTGGAAACATGGGGGCCACAGTGTTTGGTTCATATTAGCTTTTAGTTTATCACATATGGTTTGCTTATTGGTATAGCTATTGGTACAAATATATATGCATTTTGGTTTGCTTATGAATTCTGTGGAATTTTAATATTTATTTAACGTTTAAAAAAAACATTTAAAACAACAGTTTAACCATAAATAAGGGGGTTTGTTTAAATATGTTACAAAAAAATGCTTGCCTCATCAATTTCATAAATGTTATACCTTTACGGTGCTTTATAAGAACCTTTTGTGTACCAATTGTGTGTTTATGGTTAAGTAAGCCAAGGTTCTCAAGCCCAAAAAATAATAATATAAGGAGGCATCGATGACAGATTTACAGCAATACGTTGACGCACCAGGTCGAGATGATCTGGTAAAGCAAGTGCGCGCTAAAATCGACGAGCTGGGTATTACCTATGTGTATTATCAGTTTATTTCAGTAACAGGCCGTATTGTTGGTAAAGGTATACCAGCACGTCACTGGGAACGCACCGCCGCTAAAGGTTTCCAGCTTGTTTATGGCTCAACCGCAAACTTAGCAATTGACCGTCATGGTGAATACATTGGCTATGGCCCTGAAGCTTCTGAATTAGTGGGCATTGCAGATCCAGATACATTTGTGCAGTTACCTTGGGACAAGCGTGTAGCGCGTGTGTTTTGTACACTTTTTCGCAACCGTGAAGAACGCGTTAACCCAGGTCAATTTTTGAGCTCTGATTGCCGTGGAAACTTACGTCGTATCCACGAAGAATTTAAAGGTAAACATGGCCTAGAAATGCGCTGTGGTACCGAACCAGAAATGATGTGGTTAAAAAAGGGTGAAGATGGCCAGCCAGATGGTGGCGTTACTAAACCTACGTGTTATCACATTGACCAGTTTGAAGAATTGCGCCCCGTATTTATGCGCGTGATTGAGTATTCTGAAAAAATGGGTCTTGATATTATTCAAGGCGACCACGAAGATGCGCCTGGCCAGTTGGAACTCAACACCCAGTATGATGATGTGTTGCAAAATGCAGACCGTCTCACGACTTATCGCCAGATATGCGCCCAAGTGGCTCGTGAATTTGGCTTGATTGCATGCTTTATGAGTAAGCCATTTATGGGTGTTTCGGCTTCGGGCTGTCACCATAATATGTCTTTATGGTCTGGCGGTGAAAACGTATGCCATCCAGAAATAGCAGGCACAGACTCGCTTCCAGGCATGCCTGGACCATTTACTTATCGTGAAGGTGGGCATAACACCTTTATGCCAGTGCCAGAGATCCATGCTTCAAAGCCTGGGCCTATTGGTTTGCAGTGTATTGGAGGCGTAATTGCTCACTTGCCTGCATTAACCTCGATTGGCTCTTCTACTGTGAACTCATATCGTCGTTTATGGGATACAGGCTTTTGGGCCCCCATCTTCGCAGATTGGGGTTACCAGAACCGCACATGTGCGCTTCGAGTATCTGCACCGGGACGCTTTGAGTACCGTTCAGTAGACTCAATGGTTAATCCATACCTAATGGGTGCAGCACTACTTAAAGCCTTTGATGATGGTATGGACAACGATCTAGACCCAGGTGATCCGGAAGAACGCAATATCTATGCGGCCATGGAAGCGGGTAAGCAAGTTAAGAAATTACCTATGTCTTTAGGTGATGCCATGATCGAACTTGAGAACGATGCAACGATTAAGTCATCAATGCCTGGAGAAATGTACACAGTTTATAGTGGTCACAAAAATGATGAGTGGGAACGCTTTAATCAGACCGTTACAAATTGGGATACAGAAACCTATCTTGATTGTTTGCCATAACTGACAAGCTTTCAGAAAACCCCGGCTGGTAAGGCTAAATAGCCTGCCAGCCAATTTTATAACTACTCTAGAAGTAAATAATTAGGAGATGCGACCATGTGTGGTATTGCAGGCCTTATCCATAAGAAGGCGGGCGGCGCAAACATCGGACAAGAAATGACTGACATGCTTCAAGCTTTGAAGCATCGCGGGCCAGATTCTACCGGTTATGCGCTATATGGCGCCCCCATTAGTAACTACATTATGCGTATCAACCTTGCTGAGCAAGCTGATACAAAAAAAGGTTTTGACGTTGCAACTCAGCTTCAATCTCGTAACGACCAAGTCGATGCGCGTATGGCTGAATTGGGCGCTCAAGTGGCTAAAAAAGAGAACTCAACTTCTTACGCATTACGTTATGAAGTGTCTTTTGATGGTGACCTTAAAAACTTAATTGATTACATTGAAGACATCGAAGGTGTTGAAGTAATGTCGTGTGGTAACGGTCTTGAGTTGATCAAAGACTTAGGTGATGCAGCTGTTGTTTCGGCTCAGTATGGCATCAACTCTTTCCAAGGTTCTCATGCAATCGGACACACCCGTATGGCTACTGAGTCTGACGTAGATATTCGTTCAGCTCACCCATACTGGGCTTATCCCTTTGCAGACGTTTCTGTAGTACACAACGGCCAGTTAACTAACTACTGGACCAATCGTCGTGCACTAGAGCGTCTGGGCAACCGGTTCAATTCAAACTGTGACTCAGAGCTCATTGCGGTTTATATAGCCAACCGTATTAGCGAAGGCGATGACTTAGAAAAAGCGATGCGCCGTTCAGTAGAAGATCTAGACGGTGTATTTACCTACCTAGTAGCTACTTCTGACTCGCTGGGTATGGCTAAAGACGTCATGGCTGCTAAGCCTATGGTGATCTATGAGAGTGATGATTTTATTGCATTGGCTTCTGAAGAAGTCTCAATCCGTAAAATTTTTGATCACGATATTGATACATTTGACCCCTATGAAGGCGAGGTGCGCGTATGGCAACTGTAAGCACGTCTGGTCAATCTCATGACATGGGATTGCACACAGAAAAGCTCACAAACCGAACTCAGCAACGTTTTTTTGATGCTGGCGAATCGGCTAATCTTACTTATGCATGGGCTCCAGAAGTCGACACAAACAAAGTAGGTACTTTGGACTGTGAAGGCATGGATGCAACTGCAATTAACATTCGTATTCGACAATTGATGAGTGAAGGTTGTGGCACCATCAATCTGAGTAATCCAGGCTCTATGCACGGTTTGTGTGTGGGTATCCTGAGTCGTTTACAACTCAACGTGACAGGTAGCTTAGGCTACTTTGGCTGCGGTTTGATCGATGGCCCTAATGTCAACATTTCTGGTCGAGTTGGCTGGTCATGTGGTGAAAATATGATGGCTGGAACCATTGTAGTGCAGAAAAATGCCGGCTCTACCTTTGGCGCTGCTATTCGTGGTGGTGACTTGGTGTGCAGAGGCGACGTAGGCTCGCGTACGGGTATCGACCAAAAGGGCGGCACCATTATCGTGGGTGGCAAGACTGGCGCTTTTTCAGGCTTTATGATGCAACGTGGTCGTATGATTATTCTTGGCGATGCTGGCATTAACCTTGGCGATTCTATGTACGATGGCACCATTTACGTAGGTGGAAAAATCGAAGGCTTGGGTGTAGACGCTGTGCCGGCTGACTTAAACGACCTTGACCGTAAATGGTTAAAGTCCAAGCTAGATCTATATGGTATGGAAGCCCCTAATGGCATCGATAACATGCAAAAGATCGTTG
This sequence comes from Candidatus Njordibacter sp. Uisw_002, assembly GCF_047730155.1. Taxonomy (NCBI): domain Bacteria; kingdom Pseudomonadati; phylum Pseudomonadota; class Gammaproteobacteria; order Pseudomonadales; family Candidatus Njordibacteraceae; genus Candidatus Njordibacter; species Candidatus Njordibacter sp. Uisw_002. The sequence goes on along the minus strand of NZ_CP159832.1, from coordinate 2,261,589 downwards.
CTGGTAAGCAGTTGTGGAACTACGACAACCTAGAACCATCAGAGAAGAAGCTAGTTCTTTAAGAGCAGCGAGGATACTTATTATGGCAGTTGTTAATCAAAAAGAAATTATCGGCAAGAGCTTTATGTTCCCGCCGGAAGTCATGAATGACATTCACATCAAGTCCGACCTTGGTCGTTACCGGATGCGTGGTTTTTCATTGTTCAAAAAGATCCCTAGTTGGGACGATTTAACCTTTATGCCGGGCACGTTAACGCGCTTTGTAATTGAAGGCTATCGTGAAAAATGTTTGACCAAAACTGTGATCGGCCCTAGAGCCAAAAGGCCTTTGGTGCTGGACATTCCTGTATATATTACAGGCATGAGCTTTGGTGCATTGTCTTACGAGGCCAAGACAGCATTAGCGCGTGGCGCAACCATGGCAGGCACAGCGACCTGTTCTGGTGAAGGTGGCATGATTCCTGATGAGCGTCGTTACTCTGATAAGTGGTTTTATCAGTGTATCCAGTCGCGTTATGGTTTTAACCCGCACCATTTGCGTCTAGCAGATGCGTGTGAATTCTTTATCGGCCAAGGCTGTAAAGTGGGTTTGGGTGGGCACTTAATGGGTCAAAAAGTAACTGACCAGGTTGCTGAGATGCGTTCGCTACCCGCAGGTATCGACCAGCGCTCACCAGCTCGTCACCCAGATTGGCTAGGCCCAGATGATCTTTCTTTGAAGATCAAAGAAATACGTGAAGCCACCGACTGGCAGATCCCTATTCAGCTTAAGCTGGGTGCGGCTCGTGTTTATGATGACGTGCGTATGGCTGCCAAATGTGAGCCAGATTCTATCTTTATTGATGGTATGGAAGGCGGCACAGGTGCAGGCCCTCACGTAGCCACAGAAGAAACGGGTGTGCCTGGTATCGCCGCAATCCGTCAAGCGCGTAATGCTCTTGATGATGTAGGCAAGACCGGCGAAATCAGCCTTGTATACGCTGGTGGTATTCGTAACGGTGGTGACGTTGCTAAAGCTCTAGCACTAGGCGCTGATGCAGTTGCAATAGGCCATTCATCATTGATGGCATTAAACTGTAACAGAGACATCGACGAAGCTGACTTCCCTAATGAAATGGGCGTAGAAGCAGGCTCTTGTTATCACTGTCATACAGGACGTTGTCCAGTAGGCATTGCAACACAAGACCCTAAGCTACGTGCTCGTTTAAACCCGGATGAAGCTTCTGAGCGTGTGTATAACTTCTTACATACCCTCACTATAGAATGTCAGTTACTGGCGCGTGCTTGTGGCAAGACAAATATTCATTCCTTAGAGCCAGAAGACATTGCAGCTCTAACAATGGAAGCGTCTGCCATGGCTCAAGTACCCTTAGCCGGCAGCCAACACACTGTTGGCCGTCCAGACATGACACGATTCTAGGAGGATATGATAATGTCAAAAGAAGTAGATCATTATTTAACTGGCGACGGTCTGGATTCGGATCGTGAGAAAATGATTGGACAGACTATTGGTTACCGCTACGACGTTAACTTAGTGCCTGACATGGATCGCTGTACGCCTTATCTTAAGGAATACATGACCAAAATGAACTGGGACGACCTTAATTGGCTGGAAGATGTTCATATGGGCTACGAAGAAGACCGTGCCGCTGTTTTCGATAGAAATATCAATGCTTGGGTAACCATTCCCGATACAATTGATCTGCCAAACAACCAACAAGACCGTGACATGATTGCACGTGAGTTATTGGTTAAGTTTCAAATGTCTGAAAACCATCCTATGGTTCAGTTGCGTGAAGCTTACGCAAAGTTCTAACGGGTATGTGTTGGGGTAATGCCCAATACACTAGCATTTAAAAGCCCAGCGGTTGCTGGGCTTTTTTGTGGTTATTAAACTAAGCAGACCACATCAGTGCTTTTTGATGCCGTGCTTTTAATGGTGGAAGTCCAAACCTATTTTTATAGCATTTATAAAAACTAGGTAAAGATGAAAAGCCACATTTAATAGATATTTTATCTACCGTAAATTCAGATTCAAATAATAATTTATGTGCATGATTTAGGCGTTTTTCTAAATAATAAATACTAGGAGAAATGCCAATATATATTTTAAATAAGCGTTGGATTTGTCTCTTACCTAAACCTGCATACCCGCTTATTTCAGAAAGAGTTAATGGCTCATCAATATTATTTTCCATTAACGATGTCACCTCTTGCAAGGCATTAGGCCAGCTGTAAGGGCTAACTTTATTGTCCAATCTGTGCTCTTTTGGGGTGCGTAATATGCCACAATTCATCTCTTCTGCTACACAAATAGCTAATGATTTACCATGGTGAAGGTGAAGTATATGCAACATCATATCTAAGCTTGTGCTACCACCTTGGCACGTAAAGCGGTTATTGTTTACATTAAAGATGGCTCGATTAGGGCTGCCGCCTTGCTTGAGTAAGTCGTTTAAATAGCGGTGATCAATCGTCCATCGACAATCATCCAACAAGCCCGCACGATAAAGGTAGTAGGGGCCGGTGCCCACGCCACCTAATAAAGTGTTATTTTTGGCTAGGCGTATTAAAGGTGCAGTAAAATCTTTCAGTGGCAGCTGGTAAACATCATGGCTTGCACAAATGACTAATGCATCAAGTTGATCTAAAGCTAGATTACAAGCAAGAGGTAAGGTGTCAATATGTATGCCACATGAAGACATTACGGCACCCCCATTTAGTGAAAATAGTTTCCACTGATAGAGAGGGTAGCCTAAGCGAAGATTAGCGACTTTTAAAGGCTCAATAATATGGCCCATTTCCGCTAAATTATAACCAGGCACTAATAGCGCACCTAGTTGCCAATCTTTATTTTTTATAATATTTAGTGACATATATATATACTTTTAAAATAGTTATACATGCAATTATTTTTCTGCATTGTCTAAAATATATTAGGCTTAAATTATCTTATTTACAATATTAATAATCTATTTTTTGTTGTTCTATGGTATTTTTATATATATGTTTATATTATTTATGAATAGAAATATTTAACGAAGCCATAATGTTTAAAAATGACACATAATATTTTAATATATAATTATGTTTCAAATTATAGAGTAATAATAAAAAATCAGGATGTTTTTTTAGAAGATTTTAAATAGCTAAGCATGGCCTGCACTTTTGCAGTGCGATGTAAGTCTACGTGTGTTACCAGCCATATGGTGACACACCAAGCTTTATTAGGTGGCAAGATGGGCTGCAGGTCAGTGCGCTTTGCAGCAACATGGTGATTTAAAAGGCCGATACCCAAGCCTGCGGTTAAGGCGTCATAACCTACGGATATGTTATCCACATATAAAGCCACTTGTTGCGTTTTAACATGGGAGTTAACCCATTCTTTAAAAAACCTAGGGGCCCTATTAAATGGTGGCACAATAAACTGGTGGTTGGCCAAGTCATCAACCCCGTTGGGCATGCCATATTGTTGTATGTAGCTATTATGAGCATACAAATTGAAGTGAACCGTTTCAAAAGTCTGCACAATATAATCAGGGTGAGTGGGTTTAGGCCCCACGCGTAAGGCAATGTGAGCTTCGCCATGATCTAGTCGAGCTAAGCTTTCACTCGTTGAAATATGCACCTTGCACTGGGGGTTGTCGTGGCGAAAATCCATAATGGGCGCCATGATCAGTGGAGAGCAAAGGGCGATGGTGGTTAGCTTAATGTCACCTTCTATCTGAACCTGCTTAACCATGGCTATGCCTGCAAGATCATCTAATAGTTGCTCAGTTTTTTGCGCTGTGCGCAGCACCTCTTTGCCTAGCTCTGTGAGCTCATAGCCTCGCGCATGGCGAATAAATACCCGCGAGCCTAACTCGCTTTCCAAAGCATCAATGTGTCTATTAACCGTGGCGCGATGAAAGCCTAAAGTCTTAGCGGCTGCGCTTACAGTGCCAAGCTTAGCAACTTGATACGCTGTTCTTAATTCTGCCCATTTTTCCATAATAATATGTACACTTTACGCGCATATATTGCGCATATTTTAGTATTTTGTATAAAAACAATTCATTGTATATTACTGGTGTTAGCAATAAATGCAACCTGCTTAAATTTTAATAAAAGGAAACCGATGAATAGCCCACATAAAGTATTGGCGTTTGCTGCAAGCAATAGCCGTAATTCAATCAATAAAATCCTGGTGTTGCATGCGTCAACTCGCTTAAAGGAAAAGGTGCTACTTAATGCTGAACTTAGCACCATAGATCTTAACGACTACGTAATGCCAATCTACTCGATAGACCTGGAGCGTGACAGTGGTATACCCAAAGAGGCAAAGGCTTTTTATAAAGCTATTGGTGATGCCGATAGCTTGTTGATCTCATATGCAGAACATAATGGCCACTATAGTGCGGCGTTTAAAAATATATTCGATTGGTGCTCACGCATTGATATGAAAATATTCCAAAACAAACCGATGGTTATTATGGCTACTTCACCAGGGCCTGGTGGTGGTGCTCGTGTGTTAAAGGCCGCCATCGAATCGGCAGCTACTTTTGGTGCAGATGTGCGTGGAAGCATTACCATACCCAGCTTTTATAAAAACTTCGATGTGGACAAAGGTGAAATTTTGGATGCCGTACTGGCTCAAGAGCTTAACGCCCAGCTATTTAAGTTAAAGCCTATTAAAGGGTAATCAGCCTTTTTTAGGCACAAATAAACACTATTAAAAATGAGGAATAAGACATGAAGTATGTATTTATAGGATTAAGAATAGTGCTTGCATTGGTTTTTTTAGCAGCAGGTGGCGCAAAGCTAGCGGGTGCTGAAATGATGGTTGGTACTTTTCAAGCATTGGGCCTAGGGGAGTGGTTTCGTTACCTTACCGGCGCCCTTGAAGTGGGGGCAGCAATATTGCTATGGGCACCTGGTCGTCAATTACTTGCCAGTGCAGTGCTGCTGGCCACGATGGTAGGTGCGGTATTGGCTCACTTATTCATACTTGGGCCATCGCTAGTGCCTGCCTTAGTGTTGGGTATATTGTGCGCTACAGTGGCTTATCATTATAAAGAACAAAGCTTATTTTTTAAGTAATCAACCTTAAATCTGCGTGGTGGTATAGGCTGTCTGCCACGCAAACTCAGGCAATTTTAAGCTTTGTAATGGCCATGGCTGCTGTTTGTATTGGTGGTTATTAGGGCTGCACTATTGCATTGCACTACTTAAGACGCACCATCAAACCAATCTTTAAGATTTTCTTCGGTGTTTTCTCTTTCTTGTGTGCTTAATTTTTTCAAAGAAAACTGATTTAAACTATTTAAATAGCTAATGCCTTCATTGAGACCAATGGTCGACCAATAATAACACCTCTCAAAGCTTTGAGTTACACCCCTACCTTCAAAAAAACGCCTTGCTAAAAACTCCATAGCCAGCGGATCACCCTTATTTGCACTTACTTCTGCTTGTTTTACGGTTGCACTTTTAAAAGTTTTCATAGGTATATTCTGTTATCTTTATGAGGCCTAGTGTAATAATTATATTGATCTTTTTGCGCTAATATAAGTTAAAATAATGTGCATAATGATTGATAAATATACTAATATGCTAATAAAATTGCGCACAAAGTGTATTAATGTGCCGTGGTTCATTTTATATAAGCTAAAAGGCTATAAAACTAGGGAGTAATACCAGCCATGTCAGACTTTATAGATAGTAAAGACCAGTCAATTATCAGCTTGTTGCAAAAAGATGGCCGTATGTCAGTGAAAGATATAGCTAAGGCGATGGGGCTAACAAGAACTACAGTGACCAAGCGCATGGAAAGGTTGGAGGCCAGTGGCGTCATTACTGGCTATTCTGCGGTAGTTAGAAAAGACTTTTTCGATAAAAAAATACGTGGATGGGTGATGATCAATACGATTCCCAATTTAGAGGAAGCAGCTATTAGTGCTATGAAAATGATTCCTGAAGTCTCTAGAATATACACTACCAATGGCCGCTGGGATCTTGCCGTTGCGATTCGGGCTGCAGACCTAGAAAGTTTTGATGCTGCACTGACTAAAATTCGTCAAGTGGATGGGATAGAAAGCACAGAAACTAATTTATTGCTCAGCTCGAGAATCGGAAACTGATTTACAAGGTAGCTAAAGAGCATGTATCTATTGTGCTTTGGGCATTCAAAAGGTAACTAGATATTGCCATGGACGTATTTATTGATCATTTTCAGAAATATTCCTAGGATTATGGCCATCTATAGCTTGAGTTACTTGGCTAAAAAAGCAGCGTTGCATAGGTCAGGTGTTAGAGCGGAAATCATGTCACATTGCTTACTGAAGGTAAGAGGTGGTTGTTCATTTTGGAAACGTTCAAAACTTACCAAGGCAGGTTTTGAATTAGCGAAGTCGGTTGCATCAGACGAACGTAAGTATGGAAAAGCAGAACAAGTGTATTCTGGAAACGATCAATTTCTCAAAGATGTGATGAATGAAAAAATTTTAGTCTGTGCCAAAAAACTCGCGTTTTCTCATAATTTAATTGAGTCAGTAAATTCTAAAAAACTCCCACAAGTGGCTAACCCTCTGTTAAATGAGTGTTTGACGGGTTGCCTGAAGCTTAACGTCTTTAAACGTATTAGTTATGCTCCGAAAAAGTGCTCCAAAACGAAAAAAGCCCTTACTTTAACTTATCAATCAATAGGTTAAAGTAAGGGCTTTTTGGTATGTAGTGGAGATGGGGGGACTCGAATTCCTCCATTAAAGAAACTATCTACGGCGCTTTTGTTTTGTATAATCTGATTAGGGGGCCTAAAAATAAAGCCGTCTATACTTTCAAAAATAAGGAAATATTTGACCTTCTTAGGTGCTTTGCTCACATAAGTTTGCGTCATCTATGTTCTATGGTTGCCTTAGTCCATTGCCGCCTGAGTTCTCTTACTGGGCACTGAATAGATTGGGTAAGGGGAACATACATTATCTGCTTTACAGCGCTGAAGGACTTGCGCCATTTTTAAGTGTAAACCCCTCTTAGACGCCATTATAGTTTCTCGAATAATTAAAAAATTGCTTTAATTATCATTCTCAAATGACTATTTTGCTGTGGTAATTCATGGTGCAACCGGTGTTCTGCTGGGTTCACTAAGGTGCACTGTAGCAATTTACAACCTGTTAAAGCTATTAATAAAAACTCTAACCATATGAAATATATAAAGAAAACAAAAAACCATTATGTTTTTAAATAATTGGCATGAAGGTTGCTTTTAACTAATTAGCCAAATCATTTGGTGCTAGTTATTTGAACCAATCAATAACGCAATTAAACATAAGGAAGAACTAATGCTTAGAAATAGTTTTTGGAAATATGCAGCTTTTACAGGAGCAGTGGCAATATCAAATATTGCGCTGGCTGCTGACACCATTAAAGTAGGTGTGTTGCACTCCTTGTCGGGTACGATGGCCATCAGTGAAACCACACTCAAAGACACCATGCTGATGCTGATTGATGAGCAGAATAAAAAGGGTGGTTTATTGGGCATGCAACTAGAACCTGTGGTGGTTGATCCAGCCTCTAACTGGCCACTGTATGCCGAGAAAGCGCGTGAGTTGATTGAAAAAGACAAGGTGGCCGCTATTTTTGGGTCTTGGACATCGGTATCTAGAAAGTCTGTTTTGCCAGTTATTGAAGAGTTAAACAGCGTATTCTTTTATCCTGTGCAATATGAAGGAGAAGAATCATCTAAAAATGTGTTTTATACGGGTGCAGCACCGAATCAGCAAGCTATTCCAGCGGTAGATTACTTAATTAATGACTTGGGTATAGAGCGTTGGGTGTTAGCTGGCACTGACTATGTGTATCCACGAACCACTAACAAAATATTAGAAGCGTATTTAAAAGCCAAGGGCGTAGCACCAGAAGACATCATGGTTAACTACACACCTTTTGGTCATTCTGATTGGCAGTCTATCGTTTCTGATATTTCTAAGTTTGGGTCAAAAGGTAAGAAGACGGGTGTCGTTTCCACTATTAATGGCGATGCTAATGTGCCTTTCTATAAAGAGTTAGGAGCACAAGGTATCAGCTCTGCAGACATTCCAGTAATTGCATTCTCGGTCGGCGAAGAAGAACTTTCTGGTATCGATACGGCTCCACTGGTCGGTCACCTAGCCGCTTGGAACTACTTTATGAGTGTTGATAGCGAAGCTAATGAATCATTTATTGAAAGCTGGCATGCCTTTATTAAGGATGAGGACCGCGTCACTAATGATCCCATGGAAGCGCACTATATTGGTTTTAACATGTGGGTTAAAGCCGTTGAAAAGGCTGGAACTACAGATTCGCAAGCCGTACAAGATGCAATCATTGGCGTATCTGTTCCTAACTTGACTGGGGGCTTATCGTCCATGATGCCTAACCATCACATTTCTAAGCCAGTGTTAATCGGTGAGATTCAAGATGATGGTCAATTCGAAGTCGTCTCTTCAACCAGTGGTTTAGTGGTTGGTGATGCTTGGTCAGATTACTTAGAGGGTTCTAAAGACCTAATTTCAGACTGGCGTTCACCTTTGTCTTGTGGGGCCTACAACGTTAAAACAGCCAAGTGTTCTGGCCAAAACTACTAATCATCAGACTATTTAAATCCTGATTTTCAAGTGACATAGAGAGCGCACATGGCTCTCTATTTTTATGTAAGGATAAAAGTATGATCAATCAGTGGCTTGTGAATTGCCTTTCGTGGGGGATGGGTTGCTTGCTGTTAGTTTTAGCCAACCTAAGCCAAGCTGGAACTTTTGAAATAGTTGAGCATGAGCAGGCTTTAATTAAGGCCAAGTTCGATCAAAAAGCGCAGGTTATGGCGTCTTGGTACGAAGCAGATCAGGCCCAAGCTGTGCATTTAATGCAATTAATGTTGGACAGTCAGTTGTACTATCTTAAGCAAGATAAACGTTTATATCAGGTTGAAGATGCAAGCAGCGGAGCCATTGCTCAGCGTATTCATGACGGGGGTTTAATCACGCTCAAAAAAAAGCGAGACGTTAAGCGAGTTTCTATTAATAATCGGCTGCGCAGCGTTTTTCGCCAACGCGTGACTGAGACGCAGTTATCAGCTGCAAAGCCTCAGGATCGTCTAGCCGCAGCAGAAGCGATCATTGGCGATACGACCCCTGAACTGATGGTGACCATCGCCCGGTTACGGCTACGAGAAACAGATGCCTCGGTGTTGGCAGCACTTGACTTAGTGCTTGCTGTAGCAACCTTGCATTCCAGTAATGAGGATCAGCAAAGGCATTCAATTAGGCTTCTAGGGGAAAGTTTGCACCCCGCCAGCCTTAATGCACTCAATGGGTTTGCGCTGACTTATCCCCAATCGCCCTTAATACCAATGGTCGGCAAATATGTTGAGCAAATCAACAAAAAAGTAGATTTTTATGGCAGTCTTGAAACCATGTACTTTGGTCTGAGCCTAGGCTCGGTCCTGGTGTTAGCGGGTATTGGCTTAGCGATTACTTTTGGTGTGATGGGGGTCATTAACATGGCTCATGGGGAGCTAATCATGATTGGCGCCTATACCACTTATCTGGTCCAACAGCTGATGCCTAATCATATTGGTCTATCTTTATTAGTGGCTGTGCCAGCTGCATTTTTAGTGTCAGGTTTTGTGGGTATATTAATTGAGCGCAGTGTGATCCGTTTTTTATATGGACGACCGCTGGAAACGCTTTTGGCAACATTTGGTATTTCACTGATTTTACAACAGGCCGTGCGCAGTATTTTCTCGCCACTTAATCGCAGTGTGGAAACCCCTCTTTGGATGACTGGAGTCATTGACATTAACCCTCTCCTGTCGTTAACCCAAAGTCGGATGTACATTATTGTATTTTGTCTAACCATGTTTTTACTTTTGTTGGCTGTCATGAAACGGACACGACTCGGCTTGCAAGTCAGAGCAGTCTCACAAAACCGTGATATGGCCAAGTCCATGGGGGTAAGGTCTGAATGGATAGATGCGCTCACATTTGGTTTGGGATCTGGTGTCGCAGGGGTTGCTGGCGTGGCCTTATCCCAGTTAACCAACGTGGGTCCTAATATGGGCCAAGCTTATATCATTGACTCCTTTATGGTGGTGGTGTTTGGCGGGGTAGGAAATCTTTGGGGCACCCTAGTGGCCGGTTTAAGTTTGGGCGTGGCTAATAAATTTCTTGAGCCTTGGGCTGGTGCAGTATTGTCCAAGGTATTGGTCTTGATTTTTATTATTTTATTTATACAAAAACGACCTCGTGGATTGTTTCCACAACGGGGACGTGATGCCAAAGGATAGGTAAAAATGATCCGTTTATTAAATAATGATACGGGTGGCCGTTGGTTAATTGGCAGTTTGCTGGTGGCGATCGTTCTGATACCAGTGCTTAATTCTCTTCCCACCAGTTCAAGTCTGTATTTCCCCACCTATTCTGTCACCCTATTAGGCAAATATCTTACTTTGGCTTTGCTGGCTTTATCAGTTGATCTAGTGTGGGGCTATTTGGGTATTCTCACTTTAGGCCATGCTGCATTCTTTGCATTGGGTGCTTACGCCATGGGCATGTATTTGATGCGCCAGATTGGTGACCGAGGGGTTTATGCCAATGCCGAATTATCTGATTTTATGGTGTTTTTAGATTGGCAGGAATTACCTTGGTTTTGGCAGGGGTTTGATCACTTTTGGGTGGCGATTTTGATGGTCATGCTGGTGCCATCGGTGTTGGCTTTTGTGTTTGGGTATTTGGCCTTTCGCTCTCGCGTTTCGGGGGTTTATTTGTCGATTATTACCCAGGCCATGACCTATGCCCTTATGCTGGCCTTCTACCGCAATGAAATGGGACTAGGTGGTAATAATGGCTTAACTGACTTTAAAGATATCTTAGGTTATAGCCTACAAAGTGATCAAACAAAAATGGCGTTATTTATTGCCAGTGCTTTCGCTTTAATTATAGGGTATTTATTGTGTCGTTTTATTACCAATAGTCGAGCGGGTAAATTGGTGGTGGCTATAAGAGATGCGGAAGAACGAACTCGGTTTATGGGTTATCGAGTAGAAAATATAAAGCTGTGGGTGTTTGTCTTTTCGGCCATGCTGGCAGGGGTGGCTGGGGCCTTGTATGTGCCGCAGGTGGGCATTATTAATCCCAATGAGTTCTCGCCACTTAACTCAATAGAAGTCTTGGTATGGGTGGCTGTAGGGGGGCGTGCAACGCTTTATGGTGCGGCCATGGGTGCCATCATGATTAATTATGCCAAGTCTTATTTAACAGTTGAATTACCTGAGGTCTGGTTATTTGTTTTGGGCGGCTTGTTTGTATTTGTAACCCTAGTGTTACCCCAGGGCGTGGCTGGGTTACTGAAACGAAAGGGGACTGAATGAACAAATTACATCGTAGCACTGACCTGAAGCCGCATCCAATGGCTCTCAAAGGGTTGGATTTTTTAGCTCCCGACAAAAACCCTACTGTGAATGTTGATCATTCGATATTGCTCTATGTGGAATCTCTATCAGTTGCATTTGATGGTTTTCAAGCCATCAACGACCTCAACCTATACATTACAGATGGTGAGTTGAGGTGCATTATTGGCCCTAATGGGGCTGGTAAAACAACCATGATGGATATTATAACGGGCAAAACAGCACCTGATTCTGGGGTTGTGTATTTTGGTCAATCCATTGATTTATTACAGCTGGATGAGCCCGCTATAGCTCAAGCAGGTGTGGGTCGAAAATTCCAAAAGCCCACGGTATTCGAACATTTGAGTGTCTGGCATAATCTTGAGTTGGCTATGGCACAAAAGCGTAATTTTTGGAGTTTATTGCACGCGAAAATGACCCAAGAGCAACGCGCTAACATTGATGAGGTATTAGTGCTGATTGGCCTAAAAGATCAGGAGAGAAAACTAGCAGGCACACTTTCTCATGGTCAAAAGCAATGGCTTGAAATCGGCGCTTTACTCATGCAACGGCCGCGTTTGTTGTTGGTGGACGAACCCGTTGCGGGTATGACCCACCAAGAAATGGATAAAACCGCCGAATTATTGCGCTCTCTTGCAGGCAAACACTCTGTCATTGTGGTCGAACATGACATGGAATTTGTGCGGAATCTATCTGATGGCGCTAAAACGGTAAGTGTCCTTCATCAAGGCTCGATTCTAGCGGAAGGGACAATGACTGAAGTGCAGAATGATGACCGTGTGAAACAAGTTTATTTAGGAGAATAGTCAGTGCTGAGGGTAGAGAAAATTAATCAGTTTTATGGTCAAAGTCATATCCTGTGGAACTTAGATCTCCACGTTGAGCCAGGGCAATGCACAGTGCTTATGGGGCGCAATGGGGTGGGGAAAACCACCTTGTTGAAATGCATCATGGGTCAGTTGGGCCTGAGTTCAGGCTCTATTATGTTTCAAGGTGAAGACATCACTCTAAGCAATACTGAGTCACGTCCCAGAATGGGTATTGGTTATGTGCCTCAAGGTAGGCAGATCTTTCCTTTGTTAACCGTGGAAGAGAATTTGCAAATTGGTTTGCCAGTATTACCGCGTGGGGAGCGCTGCATAGCTGAGTATATTTTTGATTTATTTCCTGTGCTTAAGGATATGTTGGGTCGCCGTGGGGGTGATTTGAGTGGCGGTCAGCAACAGCAATTAGCCATTGCTAGGGCTTTGGTAGTGCGGCCTAAATTACTAATACTGGATGAACCCACAGAAGGGATTCAGCCTAATATTGTGCAGGAAATAGGTGACATTATTGTGCAGTTGAATCAACAGTTGGGTTTAACTGTGTTGTTGGTTGAGCAGAAATTACCCTTTGCTAGAAAGGTGGGTCATCAGTTTTGTATCCTTGATCGTGGCTGTGCTATTGCACAGGGTAGTGTCAAAGATTTAGATGACAGTCTCATCAAACAATATCTAACAGTATAGGCATAATCTATGGAAGTGGTAGCTAAAAATACCAATTGGCAAGCTGACCTGTCTTTAGACTTTGCACCTAGGGCTGGAAAGACCCGCCTGATTGCTTCCCAACGGCGGGGCCCATTAACAGTGCAGAGGGCTTTTTACCCAGAAGGAAATGTTAATCATACCTACTTACTCCACCCGCCCGGTGGCGTAGTTGGGGGTGATGAATTGAATATCAACATTAATGTGCAGGTGGGAGGTCAGGTGCTTTTGACAACACCCGGCGCCACCAAGTTTTATCGTTCAGCAGGGCCGCAAGCCCTGGTAGAGCAAAGCTTACACATTGCTGATGGTGCAACATTGGAGTGGATGCCATTAGAAAGCATTTTCTTTCCTGCGACCAATGTGGCCATTAAAACAGAAGTCCATTTGACAGCTAATGCTAAGTTTATTGGTTGGGAAATGAACTGTTTGGGTCGACCAGCCAATGGTGAAGGCTTTGCTATGGGCACTATCAATAGTGATTTTGCATGTTATCGCGATGGCGAGATCGTGTTGTTAGATCGGTTTGCGACGCAGGGCGAATCAATGATGAATTCGCCTGTGGGTATGCGAGGATTTAGCGCGCAATCGATGTTAGTAGCAACCGTGTCTGATGAATCATTAATTCGACAGGTGCAAACCATGCTTGCTGGTTATGCACCCAAAATTTGGGCGGGAGCTAGCTGTGTTGATGGTTTGTTAGTGGTGCGTGTATTGGCAAACCAGAGTCAGGATATGCTGCTCCTGCTCGTTGCAGTATGGCGCTTGCTGCGACCAGTAATCATGGAACGCCAAGCTGAGCCACCCCGTATTTGGGCAACTTAAAATATAGAGTTTATAGATTAGCGCCTTTTTAGGCGCTATAGGAGTGAATGTATGGAATTAACACCGCGCGAAAAAGACAAATTAATGCTATTTACGGCAGGTTTGTTGGCTGAGCGACGCAAAAACCGGGGTCTAAAGCTTAACTATCCAGAATCTGTGGCTTACATAAGTGCTGCACTTCTGGAAGGCGCTCGCGATGGTCGCAGTGTGGCAGAGTTAATGGATTATGGCAGTACCCTGCTGACCCGAGACGATGTAATGGATGGCATCCCTGAAATGATTCAGGATGTTCAAGTAGAGGCTACCTTTGTCGATGGCACCAAACTAGTCACAGTTCATGAGCCAATTGTTTAAGGAAAAGTAGATGATACCAGGTGAATATCGCGTTGCTAAGGGCAGTATTGTATTAAATGCTGGTCGTGAAACGATAGAGGTTGAGGTAGCCAACAAAGGCGATCGCCCAGTGCAAATTGGCTCTCATTATCATTTCTTTGAAGTGAATGAAGAACTCCATTTTGATCGCCAAGCCAGTCGTGGCTTTCGGTTAAATATTGCAGCGGGCACTGCCGTGCGCTTTGAGCCAGGGCAAACTAGGCGGGTTGAATTAGTGGCTTTAGCCGGTAAGCGTCAGGTGTACGGCTTTCAGGGTAAAGTGATGGGTGCATTAGATTGAGGAATGAAAGATGGTAGCAATATCACGCGGTGCTTACGCAGAGATGTTCGGCCCAACTACGGGTGACAAGGTGCGTTTAGCAGACACAGAATTGTGGCTTCAGGTGGAAGACGACTTGACGCATTATGGGGAAGAGGTGAAGTTTGGTGGCGGTAAGGTTATTCGTGACGGCATGGGACAGAGCCAGGCCTGCAGCGCTCAGGTGCCAGACTTAGTCATTACCAATGCCTTGGTCATCGACCATTGGGGCATCATCAAGGCTGACATTGCGATTAAAGATGGGCGTATTCAGGCCATAGGTAAAGCGGGTAACCCAGACATTCAACCTGGGGTGAGTATTGAGATTGGGCCAGGTACAGAAGTGGTGGCAGGGGAGGGGCAATTGTTAACAGCGGGGGGTGTTGATGCCCATATCCATTTTATCTGTCCACAACAAGTAGAAGAAGCACTATGCTCTGGTGTCACTACCATGCTAGGTGGCGGCACTGGGCCGGCAACAGGCACTAAGGCCACCACCTGCACTCCAGGGCCATGGAACATTGCGCGTATGCTGGAAGCTGCTGATGTGTTGCCGATGAATCTTGGGTTTCTTGGCAAGGGTAATGCGAGCCTTCCAGAGCCCCTGCGGGAGCAGGTTGAAGCGGGTGCTATGGGTTTAAAATTACATGAGGATTGGGGTTCCACACCTGCGGCTATTGATAACTGCTTATCAGTGGCTGAGGAATATGATGTGCAGGTGGCGATTCATACAGACACACTGAACGAAGGTGGCTTTGTTGAATCCACATTGGCGGCCATTGGTGATCGGGTCATTCATACCTATCACACCGAAGGTGCTGGTGGTGGCCATGCGCCAGATATTATTAAAGCGGCCGGGCTAATTAATGTTCTACCGTCGTCTACTAATCCAACTCGTCCGTATACGGTCAATACTGTGGATGAGCATTTGGATATGCTCATGGTATGTCATCACTTGGACCCTAGTATTCCTGAAGATGTGGCGTTTGCCGAATCGCGCATTCGCCGTGAGACGATTGCCGCAGAAGATATCTTGCACGATTTGGGGGCTTTTTCTATGATTTCCTCTGATTCTCAAGCCATGGGTCGGGTTGGTGAGGTAATTACCCGCACTTGGCAAACAGCCCACAAGATGAAGGTGCAAAGAGGCCCATTAGCAGAAGATTCTGCCGAAAATGATAACTACCGGATTAAACGGTATATCGCTAAATATACGATTAATCCAGCCCTAACCCATGGCATTGCCCACGAAGTGGGGTCTATTGAAGTAGGAAAGTTGGCAGATTTAGTGCTATGGAAACCCGCTTTTTTTGGCACCAAGCCCAGCCTGATTATCAAGGGTGGCATGATTGCAATGGCGCCTATGGGAGATCCCAATGCCTCAATCCCTACTCCACAGCCAGTGCACTACCGTCCTATGTTTGGTAGTTTTGGCGCCGCATCCCAAAGCACAAGCATGATTTTTTTGCCCACCGTGGCAGCTGAAAACGGGTTGGCAAAAACACTGGGATTGCGCTCGTTAATTGGTTATGTTCGCGGCTGTCGTGATTTGTCCAAAGCCAGCATGATTCACAACGATTGGCTGCCCGACATTGACGTGGACCCGCAGACCTATGTGGTACAGGCTGATGGAGTTGCATTAACTTGCGAACCTGCTAGCGAACTGCCTATGGCGCAACGTTATTTTTTATTCTGAGGCCAGTCATGATCAAATTTATTAACAAGGTGGAAGGTGAATCAATACCCAATCTTCAACTTAGCCTCAGTATTGAGCAGCGGATAAAAAGTCGGTTACGAGTGACTTTAAGTGATGGTCAAGAAGCGGGTTTAGACCTACCTCGAGGCATTACATTAAGGCATGGGGACATACTATCTAGTGAACATGGAGACCGCGTAAGAATTGTGGCTGCCGCAGAAACCCTGTCTGTGGTGCGCACTGATGATGATCTGTTGCGGGCTCGTGTGTGTTATCACTTAGGCAATCGTCATACACCTATAGAAATCAAACCCCATTTCGTCAGTTACCAGCATGATCATGTACTGGACAAAATGGTGATGGGTTTAGGGGGCGCGGTGACCCTTGAAGAACTCCCATTTGAACCAGAAACGGGGGCCTACGGTGGTCATAGTAATGATCATTAAGGCTAAGGTGTCTTTATAGTGGTGCCAACATTTAGATTGTTTCAGCTCATTAGCCCGTCACTGCCCGTGGGGGCTTTTGCCTACTCTCAGGGACTGGAGTGGGCCGTAGAATCGGGCTGGATTCATGATCAGGCAAGCTTTGATGGCTGGTTGAGGTCCCAACTCACTGAGTGCCTAACCCAGCTTGAATTACCCATGCTAAATGCTGCTTGTGCAGCTATAGAGAGGCAGGATTGGCAGCGACTGCAGGATATTAGTCGAACTCTGATGGCTTGGAGAGAAACTAAAGAACTAAGGCAAGAAGAGCAATTGCGAGGCGAGGCATTAATGCGATTGTTACCTAATCTAGGGGTTATTGTGCCAGATATCATTCGCTCAGCCGCGCAGCGTAGCCAGGTGGTGGGATTAGCCATAGCGGGGGCTCAATGGCATATTCAAACTAAGGATTTATGCCGCGGTTATGTCTGGAGTTGGTTAGAAAATGCCGTCATAACAGGAGTGAAATTAATCCCTTTAGGGCAGACACAAGGCCAGCAGATATTGCATGGGATGTCCTCTGCACTCGAACAAGCAGTTCAATCGGCTGCAGCAATTGCCTATGAAGATGCTGGCAGCAGCGCTCCAGCATTAGCCATTGCTAGTAGCAATCACGAAATTCAATATACACGTTTATTTAGGAGTTAATTGTGAATGAATATAAAATGCCCTTACGCATAGGGGTTGGTGGCCCCGTAGGTTCTGGCAAAACTGCATTGCTTGAAGCTGTCTGTAAAGCCATGCGAGATGACTATAACTTAGCAGTGGTCACCAATGATATTTATACCCAAGAGGATGCTAAAATTTTAACTCGGGCTGAGGCTTTAAGTGAAGATCGCATTATTGGGGTGGAGACCGGGGGATGCCCACATACAGCCATTCGAGAGGATGCGTCTATGAATTTGGCTGCCATTGATACACTTGCCCGGCGCCACAAAAATTTAGACATCGTATTTGTGGAAAGTGGAGGCGACAATTTAAGTGCCACTTTTAGCCCTGAGTTAGCAGACCTTACCATCTTTGTTATCGACGTAGGAGAAGGAGAAAAGATTCCTCGCAAAGGTGGCCCAGGCATTACTAAGTCCGATTTACTGGTCATCAATAAAACCGACCTAGCCCCTTATGTTGGCGCTGACTTAGGCATCATGGAAGCTGATACCAATCGCATGCGCCCGGAAAAGCCATGGGTTTTCACTAACTTGAAAACGCTAAACGGTTTGGGCGATATTATTGAATTCATTCGTCATTATGGGATGTTAACTTGACCTAGGGCGCTTTACTCATTCCAGTGGGGGTTTGCATTGATTAGCCCCACATTAACAGCATATAGCATTATTTCGTTTAACCGATGGCATAGGCGTTTGACTTTTTCAAGGCTTCCTTTTGCAGCAATGGGCTTAATAGCGTCAATGTTGTTAAAAAGTAACTTTTTCGCCTCATCTTTCTTGCTTCGAGCTAGAGCTAATGTGACTATGGGATAACTACCCAAGCTTAAGCTTGTGCGCTTCTTTGTATATGGGCGCTGATAATCCAGTAACCATAACTTTGAGCCATTGGGTTTAACTCTTAGTTGCAATCCTCCCCCGTCAGATAGGGTGTACTACTAACTCAACTGGATGTTATAACACTGGTTAGAATCAGTTGGGCATAAAAAAGCCCGCAATCACTAGGATTAACGGGCTTTTTAGAGTGTTTTAGAACCTTCTAAAACCTTTGTGTGGTGGAGATGGGGGGAGTCGAACCCCCGTCCGCCAGTCCTCTGCCATCAGCTCTACATGCTTAGATCACTTTATTGTTTTAACCTACCGCGGCCCAAGTGTCAGGGAGCATAAGGCGATCTCGATTAGTTTTAGGGTTTTCTCCACGAGCGAGGAGTCCACACGATCCTGTTCTGCGAGCCACTTCACAACCGTTTACAGGCATCCGGTGATCAGTGTAAGCGGGATTTAAGCCGCTAGTGCGTAGTTTTCGTCGTTTGCGACTATAACTTTTGCAAGGTGGGATTTACGAGAAACCTTACATTCTCGACATGCACCTCAGGGTTTGTAACCAACGTCGAATCCAGTCATCCCCTTTAGAGAGGATGATTATAACAGCATTAAATTAATAGTGTGATTAATTGCGTGTTTGGAGTGTGCAAATTTTGTGACGTGAAAAGGAATGGGCAATGGTAAGCGCGCAGGCAATAGCCGGAGTTATAAAAGCGGGTTAGGCTTTCATTAATATCCTGTGTTTTTGTTTGCTCCAGTCGCGGTCTTTTTCTGTAGCGCGTTTGTCATGCTGTTGTTTGCCTTTGGCTAGGCAAATTTCACATTTAACACGATGGCCTTTCCAATACATGGCTGTGGCTACTATGGTTTGGCCCGTTTGAGAGGATGCTGCAAATAAGCGTGATATTTCTTTTTTGTTTAACAAAAGTTTACGCTCACGACGAGGCTCTGCTACCACATGAGTGCAGGCGGTCATTAGCGGTGAAAAATGTGCGCCTACAAGAAAAGCCTCTTGGTCTTTTATTACCACGTAGGAATCTGTCAGGTTTGCACGACCATCACGTATGCTTTTTATTTCCCATCCGGTTAATACCATGCCAGCTTCTATACGCTGATCTAAATGATATTCAAACTTTGCCCGTTTATTCAGGGCAATGGTGCCGGTTGAGCTCTTTTGAGTTTTTGATTTCTTTGCCATGGACGCATTCTACCTCAAGCCTGTATCGGCTGCAGTGACATTTTCTTAATAAATAGTGATATTGCTTTATTGGTAGCTCTTTTAACTTTAATATAGCCTTTTATCAAGAGTACAAGGCTGTGGCTTCTATAAATCGTTCTGCGTTGGTGATGCATTCTGCGGCTAGTATGTATGCTTTGGTGAATGATGTGGAAAGCTATCCAGAATTTTTGGATGGCTGCTCTAAGGTAGACTTAATTGAGTCATCCAAAACCAGTATGACGGCTCGACTGCATTTAGCTAAAGCAGGCCTTAGTTACCAGTTTGTGACTCAAAACACTTTAACCGCGGATGAAAAAATAGTATTAGAGCTGCAAGATGGCCCTTTTGACTACTTGAGAGGTAGCTGGATATTTACGCCGCTACGACATGATGCGTGTAAAGTAGAAATGGCCCTAGAGTTTGGTGTAACTGGGCTTAAAGGTAAGGCTTTAGGTGGGTTGTTTAGCCCCATAGCTGCTAATATGGTTGACGCTTTTTGTAAGCGTGCTGACAATGTCTATAAATGAGAATAATGTGACTGATACACAAAACATGGTTAATGTAGAGGTAGCGTTTGCGCTACCAGATCAGCAAAAAATTGTGGCAATAAAAGTGCCTGTAGGTACCACAGTTTATGATGCGGCAGTGATGTCAGGTATTGTTGATCACTTTGAGGGTTTGCAGCTTGCGGGCACGCCTATGGGTATTTTTGGTAAAGCCGTGAAAAACCCCCAAGCAGAGAAAATAACACAGGGGCAAAGGGTAGAAATATACCGTCCACTTACCATAGATCCTAAAGTAGCCAGAGCCAACCGCGCTGCAAAAGCAGCGCTTAAAGCTAAGGTATAATTATAAGCCTAGGTTCAATGGATGTAGTTTCGAACTATTGCTCAATCGAGCTCACTCTGCCTTGTTTGAAAACCACCCTTACTCTTCGTTCTTCAACCTGACCATCACCTTGGAGATATCGGTAAACATAGTCCCAATGGTTAGGGTTGAAGGTGTCTATTAATAGTGGTGTACCCATTACATACTGCACTTGATCTTCGGTTAATCCTGGGCGAAGTAGCTCTATCATATCATCGGTAATGATATTTCCTTGCTGTACATCAATTTTGTGTACGCTTAAAAAATCGATGTTATTACCGATAGTAGAGCACCCACTAATAAGCGCGATAAAAAGAGACGTGATAAGATAACGTTGCATTAGCCAAATCTATGTATTGAGTCTGTAGCCAGAATCATACCTTAATCATCCAACAGTCTAAAGAGTGTAAGCAATACTATGGCATCAGAAAGCCAAGAATTACGTAAAGCGGGGTTAAAAGTCACCCTGCCACGTGTGAAGATCTACCAAATGCTTGAGCAAGCTACTGAAGGCGATCATTGGAGTGCGGAAGACATCTACAAGCTGCTCATGGAGCAAGGCGAGGATGTGGGTTTAGCCACAGTTTATCGTGTGCTTACGCAGTTTGAGGCCGCAGGTTTGGTAGTGCGGCATCACTTTGAGGGTGGTAATTCAGTGTTTGAGCTGGCAACAGAAAGTAGCCATGACCACATTGTATGTATTAAGTCTGGTCGTATAAAAGAGTTTAATGATCCAGTACTCAATGAACGCCTAAAAGAAATTGCCGCTGAGTTAGGCTATGAGCTTACTAGTCGCACCGTATATTTATATGGAGTAAATAAAGGCTAACTTTATTAGCCTTTATTCGTCTGTGTAGTTATTGTTAAGTTAATGCAATAAGGCCCCAGTGCCTAGCATTTCTTTGGCGTGAGCTAAGGTTTGTTGTGTTAGCTTAACCCCACCAAGCATTCGCGCTATCTCTTGAATTCTTTGATTATCATCCAGTGCTGCTACTTGTGTATGTGTTGTTTGGCCTTGGCTAGATTTACTCACTTGTAAATGGTGTTGTGCTTGACTAGCTACCTGAGGTAGGTGGGTAATACACAACAATTGGCAATGTTGCCCTAGTTGAGACAATAAGCGACCTACAATTTCAGCCGTAGCGCCACCAATTCCTACATCCACTTCGTCAAATATCAAGCTTGGTGTAATGCTGGTAGTAGCGATAACCACCTGTATGGCTAAGCTGATGCGAGATAGCTCACCACCGGATGCGATTTTAGCTAAAGGTTTAGCGCTTTGGCCTGGGTTAGTGCTAATTAAAATTTCTGTATCATCGCGTCCATTAACGTGTAAACGTGTGTCGGGTTTAGTTTGCATGCTTAGTTCTAATCGACAGTTAGGCATGCCTAATAATACAAGCTGCTCTCCCACGGCTTTTTCAAGTTTTTTAGCAGCCGCTTGCCTTGCTTTGGTGAGTTTGGCTGCGGCGATATCATAAGCGCCTGCAAGCTCTTGTTGTTGCTGATGGATGGATTCAAGTTGTCCTTCTTGATCTTGGTTTTGTTGCAGTTGTTGTTGCAATGCGTCTAAGTGTTCAGGTAAGTCCGCTGCTTGAATTTTATGTTTTCTGGCCATGCTGTAAATTTGATCTAGGCGATGCTCTAAGTTTTGCAAACGTGCGGGGTCTTCATCAAAACCTTGTAGGAAGCTTTGCAGCTCTATTTGGCTCTCCTCTATTTGTATCGCCGCATTAGCTAGCATATCTACTGCCGCACTTAAGTGTGGGCTATGTTGGCTAAAGTTTTGTAGCTGCTGTTGCCAGCGCTGTATGCAAGCTGTCGGGTCTTCGCCCAGAGGGTTATCTGGTAGGGCGCAACGCACGGCTTGTAATAGTTGGTCTGCGTTAGCTCTTTGTTTGTGCTCTTGCTCTAGGGCGAGTAATTCATCAGGTAAAAGGCTTAGTTGTTCTAGCTCATCTACTTGATATTGCAAAAGCTGTTGCTCTGCTTCAGATAGCTGCTGGCCACCTGTGAGCGCTTTAATTTGTCGATCAAGCTCAAGCCATTCATGGCTGATATGTGCTACTGCTTCTTGATGTGTGGGGTAATTTCCAAAGGCGTCTAAAAGGGTTTGATGGCTGTCACGGCCCAATAAATGCTGATGTTCGTGCTGGCCGTGGATGTTAATTAGTTGGCGGCCTAGCTCTTTTAAGGCTGTTATATTTACTGGATTACCATTTATATAGCCTCTGGAGCGGCCATCTTGGTTAACCATGCGACGCAGTATGCAGGTATCTGGGTCTTGCGCTGTGGCTAAATGTTTAGCAGATAAATAATCTTTTATTTGGGGTAGGTGGCTTAGGTCAAAAACAGCATGAATATCGGCCCGTTCAGCGCCTTGTCTTACGCAGCCAGACTCGGCCCTATCGCCTAGAGCTAAGCCCAAAGCACCAAGAAGTATGGATTTACCAGCGCCTGTTTCGCCACTGATAGCCGTCATTCTGTGGCTGAAATCTAAGTGTAAAAAATCGACCAAGGCGTAATGGTGAACAATTAGTTGTTGCAACATAGAGCTGCTCCAGTGAATTATTATACTGTGATTATATCCAGTAGTGGTTGCATGTCCAGTATTTTTTATCTGTAGTGTTATATTTTTATTAAAAACCTAATAAAAGTGGGCAGTAATTGCTTGAATCACGCGGTGATGTCCCCATATAGATTTCCAGTCAAGCGACCTTATAGTCAAGGTTGCGAAAGTTATGTAAGGGAGAAGTCTATGAGTGAGCAAGAGCAGCCATCTGCAACTGAAGTTGAGCTGGATATTAATACGCCAGAAGACGCTGTGGAAACCGCGGCTGAGTCGGTGCTGGAAGAAATAACGGTTGAGTCAGTGCAGGCGCAGCTAGAAGTCGCTTTAGCTAAAATAGATGAGCAACAAGTTGACGTATTGCGAGCTCAAGCTGATGCTCAAAATATTCGCCGCAGAAGTGAGCAGGATGTGGCTAAAGCACACAAGTTTGGCCAAGAAAAATTGATGGCAGAAGTGGTTTCTTTATTAGACAACTTAGGCCGTGCTATCGAAGCAGGAAGTGCTGAAGGAGCTAGCTTGAAGAGCTTGCTTGAAGGCGTGGAAATGAGCCAAAAAATGCTGCTAGATGGGTTAAAGAAGTTCAATGTGGATCAGCTTGATCCCCATGGTGAACCGTTTAATCCAGAGTTACATGAAGCCATGACGGCAGTGCCTAACCCAGATTTAGAGCCTAATACTGTGATGGAGGTTTTTCAAAAAGGATATACCCTCAATGGACGTCTTGTTCGTCCGGCCATGGTAGTCGTTTCTAAATAGAATAATTAACCTTTTGTCCTTGAAAGAGTGACATAAGGCCTTATATAAGAATGCAAGCAATTAGCGTTAACCTTGAGCTTAAAGAGGGCTTAAAGGCACTAGTGCTACTGAAGCAGAATTGAAACAAAAGCCCTATAAGGGTGAATTAAGAATTGGAGTTTATGATGGGAAAGATCATTGGTATTGACTTAGGCACAACTAACTCGTGTGTGTCTGTTTTAGATGGCGGCAGCGCTAAGGTAATTGAGAATGCAGAGGGTGATCGCACCACGCCGTCTATTATTGCTTTTGCTGCTGATGGCGAAATTTTAGTGGGCCAATCGGCTAAGCGCCAAGCGGTAACTAACCCTATCAATACCCTATTTGCTATTAAGCGTTTGATCGGTCGCAAATTTAAAGACGATGTTGTACAAAAAGACATTAAAATGGTGCCATACAAAATTGAAGCAGCCGACAATGGTGATGCTTGGGTTAATGTAAACGGCGACAGCAAAGCACCACCACAGATTGCTGCTGAAATCTTGAAGAAGATGAAAAAAACAGCTGAAGACTATCTAGGCGAAAAGGTAACAGAGGCAGTTATTACTGTGCCAGCCTACTTTAATGACTCTCAGCGCCAGGCAACTAAGGATGCTGGACGTATTGCTGGTCTTGAAGTGAAGCGTATCATCAATGAGCCTACCGCAGCAGCGCTGGCCTATGGTCTTGATAAGAGCCGTGGTGATTCTACTATTGCAGTATATGACTTGGGCGGCGGCACATTTGACATCTCTATCATCGAAATCGCTGATGTAGATGGCGAAACCCAGTTTGAAGTACTGGCCACTAACGGTGACACATTCCTAGGTGGTGAAGATTTCGACCTGCGATTGATCGAGTTTTTGGCGGCTGAGTTTAAGAAAGATTCTGGCATCGATTTGCATAATGACCCGCTAGCACTGCAGCGTTTAAAAGAAGCTGCAGAAAAAGCTAAGGTTGAATTGTCCAGCTCAAGCCAAACAGATGTAAACCTACCCTACATTACTGCAGACGCTTCTGGTCCTAAGCACCTTAACGTAAAAATCTCTCGCGCTAAGTTAGAGTCTTTGGTGGAAGATCTAGTATCAAGAACTTTGAAGCCATGTATTCAAGCGCTTAAAGACGCAGGCCTTGAAGGCAGTGAAATTGACGAAGTGATCATGGTAGGTGGCCAAAGCCGTATGCCTTTGGTACAAAGTGAAGTGACTAACTTCTTTGGTAAAGAGCCGCGTAAAGATGTAAACCCAGATGAAGCTGTCGCCATTGGCGCAGCGATTCAAGGTGGTGTATTGGCTGGTGACGTAACAGACGTATTGTTGCTAGACGTTACGCCATTAACACTTGGTATTGAAACTATGGGTGGTGTGATGACTTCGGTGATCGACAAAAACACAACGATACCAACCAAGAAATCACAGGTGTTCTCTACCGCAGATGACAATCAATCTGCTGTGACCATTCATGTATGTCAGGGCGAGCGTAAGCAAGCGACACAAAATAAGTCTTTAGGACGTTTTGATCTTAGCGACATTCCACCAGCACCACGTGGCATGCCACAAATTGAAGTGAGCTTTGATATTGATTCCAACGGTATCTTGAACGTGTCTGCTAAAGATAAAGGCACGGGTAAAGAGCAGTCGATCATCATTAAAGCGTCATCTGGTTTGAGCGACGAAGAAATCGAACAAATGGTACAAGATGCAGAGATTAACGCTGCTGAAGACGAAAAGTTTGAGGAAATGGTTAAAGCTCGCAACACTGCCGATGGCATGGTTCACTCATCTAAGAAGATGATCGAAGAAGCTGGTGATAAAGCTTCTGATGAAGAAAAAGCCACAGTGCAAACAGCGATTGAAGCTCTTGAAGAAGCCCTTAAAGGCGACGACAAAGAAGCGATTGAAACTGCCACAGCTACGCTAACTGAAGCATCTGGTGTGATTGCACAAAAGATGTATGCAGAAGAAGCTGGTGCGCAGGGTGATGCTGAAGCTTCAGATGATACGGGCGCAGACGATGCTGTTGATGCTGAGTTTGAAGAAGTTAAAGATGAAGACAAAGACGAAGATAAAAAGTAAGCGCGATATGCTTGCTAGTGCTAGTTAAAACTAGCGCATTTATACAACGCGGGGCATAGCCCTGCGTTCTTGTATCTGCTTCTAGTGGTAAAAACAGGAGCTAAATGGAATAACTATGTCTAAACGCGATTTTTATGAAGTTCTTGGCGTGGCCAAAGACACCGATAAAAAAGATATTAAAAAGGCTTTTCGCCGTATGGCGATGAAGTATCACCCAGACCGTAATCCGGGGGATAAATCCGCCGATGCAAGCTTTCAAGAAGTGAATGAAGCTTACGAAATATTATCAGACGACCAAAAAAGAGCAGCATACGACCGACATGGTCATGCGGGCGTAGACCCCAATGCGCGCGGTGGCGGTGCTGGTGGCGCTGGTTTTGGTGATGTATTTGGTGATATGTTTGGCGATATTTTCGGTGGAGCTGGTGGCGGTGGTCGCTCTAGTGTTCAGCGTGGGTCAGATTTAAAGTACACCATGGAATTGAGCCTGGAGCAGGCTGTTCGTGGTGCTACAGAAGAAATTCGTATCCCTACACAGGTAGAGTGTCAGCCGTGTGATGGCTCTGGCGCTAAGCCTGGCACTAGCAGTAAAACCTGTGGTACGTGCCATGGCCAAGGCCAAGTGCGCATGCAGCAAGGTTTCTTTTCGGTGCAGCAAACTTGCCCTAGTTGTCATGGTAATGGCAAGGTTATTAGTGACCCTTGTCGTTCATGCCATGGTGAAGGCCGAGTGCAAGAATACAAAACCTTGTCAGTGAAGATTCCAGCTGGGGTGGACACTGGTGATCGTATTCGCTTAACTGGAGAAGGTGAAGCTGGCGTCAATGGTGGCCCAAGTGGTGACCTTTATGTGCAAGTATCTGTGCGTGAGCATAAAATATTTACCCGAGACGGTAAGCATTTATACTGTGATGTGCCTATTAGCTTTACGGATGCGGCACTGGGGGGCGAAATTGAAGTGCCAACCTTGGATGGTCGTGTTAAGTTAAAAATTCCAGAAGGTGCGCAAAGTGGCAAAATGTTCCGCTTGCGTGGCAAAGGTGTAACGCAAGTACGTGGCGGTAGTCAGGGCGATCTAATGTGTCGTGTGGCAGTAGAAACGCCAGTACATCTTAATAAAGAGCAAAAAGACCTATTGCGCAAATTCCATGACACTATGGAAGCTACCAAAGGTAAACACTCTCCTAAAAAATCATCTTGGTTTGAAGGAGTTAAGAGCTTCTTTGAAGATGGTTAAAGCAGTTTGTTATTGCCAACAACATAACGTATGGCATTTGTAGAGGTGGGCATGGCACGAATAGCAGTAATGGGCGCCGCTGGGCGTATGGGCAAAGTGCTTATTGAGGCAGTGACGCAAGCTTCAGGGCTAAGCCTAGGTGCAGCAATTGTTTCACCTAATAGCAGTTTAGTGGGAGCAGATGCTGGTGAGCTTGCTGGTGTGGGTAAATTGGGTGTGTTTGTTAAGCCGTCTTTAGCCGATGCGAGCGATGACTTTGATGTCCTCATCGACTTCACTAATCCCAAACTCACCCTTATCAATCTGCAAGAATGTGTCAGGCTAAACAAAGCCATGGTGATCGGTACTACCGGCTTAAGTAGTACAGATAAGCAGGCGCTGCATGAGTTTGCACAACACACACCTGTAGTCTTTTCACCTAATATGAGTGTGGGCATCAACCTATTGTTGGATATTCTTCATCGTGCAGCTAGCGTGCTTCAAGATGGGTATGATGTTGAAATCATTGAAACCCATCATCGCCATAAGGTTGATGCGCCATCAGGCACTGCTTTGCGCTTAGGTGAGGTGGTTGCAGATGCCATGGGTCGTGATTTAGCAAAGTGCGCCGTTTATGGGCGTGAAGGCATTACTGGGCCTCGCTCGGCTAATGAGATAGGTTTTGAAACCATACGTGCTGGTGATGTTGTGGGCGATCACACTGTGTTGTTTGCTAGCGAAGGCGAGCGTATTGAAATTACCCACAAAGCAAGCAGTCGAATGACGTTTGCAAAAGGGGCCGTGCGAGCGTGCTCATGGCTGCAAGGGCAGCCAAGTGGATTGTATGATATGCAAGATGTATTGGCTTTAAAAGACTAGTTTATAAGCTAGAGTATTAGAATCTTCTAGACAAATGCCGTCATTGTTCTGTATAATTTCACCAGTTAACAGGCGCAATAACTTAGCTGCCAGTCATAGCATTTATAAAAAGCGGGGTGTGTCTAACACACCTCGCTTTTTTGCGACTAGAGCCAGCATTTTAATATAGCTGTTAAAAAATCATTAGCATGTATCACGCACCATACCTGAGGAGGCCCCCATTGACTACTCCCGCCATTCTGGCTTTAGAAGACGGCAGCATATTTAGAGGGGTTGCTATTGGCGCCACTGGCCAAAGCACAGGCGAGGTAGTGTTTAATACCTCTATGACAGGCTATCAAGAGATTCTCACAGATCCTTCTTACGCTCATCAAATTGTTACCCTTACCTACCCTCATATAGGCAACACAGGCACCAACAGCGAAGATGAAGAGTCTGAGTTTGTTTGGGCTGCTGGCTTAGTGATTAGAGACTTGCCATTAATGGCAAGTAACTGGCGTAATACACAGCCTCTTGATGAATATCTAATATCTAATAATGTTGTTGCTATTGCTGACATAGACACGCGTCGCCTTACCCGTATTTTACGCGAAAAGGGCGCACAAAGCGGCTGTATCATGGCAGGTGATAATATTGATGAAGCTGCAGCTTTAGCTGCAGCCAAGGGTTTTGCCGGACTAAAGGGCATGGATCTTGCTAAAGAAGTGACCGTAAAAGAAGCCTATGACTGGACAGGATCCACGTGGGACTTAGTAGAAGGTAACCGTGAAAAAACGGATGGTCAATTTAAAGTAGTCGCTTACGATTACGGTGTGAAGCGCAACATTTTACGGATGTTGGTGGAGCGCGGCTGCAACTTAACTGTAGTGCCTGCACAAACACCTGCTAAAGACGTGTTGGCCATGAAGCCAGACGGTGTATTTTTGTCTAATGGCCCAGGTGATCCAGAGCCATGTGACTATGCCATTGCTGCCATTAAAGAGATTTTAGAAACAGATACTCCTGTATTTGGTATTTGTTTAGGTCACCAACTATTGGCACTAGCTTCTGGTGCTAAGACAGAAAAAATGAAGTTTGGTCATCATGGTGCTAACCACCCCGTGCAAAATCTTGACTCTAAGGTGGTTATGATAACTAGTCAAAACCACGGGTTTGCAGTGTCAGAAGACGCTATGCCAAGCAACTTGCGAGCCACACACAAATCTTTGTTTGATGGTTCTTTGCAAGGTATTGAACGTACCGATAAGCAGGCCTTTAGTTTTCAAGGTCACCCAGAAGCAAGCCCCGGTCCACATGATGTAGCACCTTTGTTTAATCGATTTATCGACATCATGACCGCTCGCAAAGCTAAATAACACTGCCACAGATTATTGGATAACTGACATGCCTAAACGTTCCGACCTTAAAAGTATATTAATCCTTGGCGCCGGCCCTATCATTATTGGTCAAGCTTGTGAATTTGACTATTCTGGTGCGCAAGCTTGTAAAGCCCTTCGTGAAGAAGGCTACCGTGTTATTTTGGTGAACTCAAATCCAGCCACTATCATGACCGACCCATCTATGGCTGACGCTACCTACATTGAGCCTATTCGCTGGGAAACAGTAGAAAAAATCATTGAAAAAGAGCGCCCTAGCGCCATTTTACCTACCATGGGTGGCCAAACTGCGCTTAACTGCGCGTTAGACCTGAACCGCATGGGAGTGCTGGAAAAATACAATGTAGAAATGATCGGTGCTGATGCAGACACTATAGATAAAGCAGAAGACCGTAATCGCTTTGACAAGGCTATGAAAAACATTGGCCTTGAATGTCCTCGGGCAGAAATTGCCCACACTCTAGAAGAAGCGTTTGATGTGCAAACCCGCATTGGTTTTCCGGCCATCATTCGCCCGTCCTTTACGATGGGTGGTTCAGGTGGCGGTATCGCATACAACCGTGAAGAGTTTGAAGAGATTTGTGTTCGTGGACTAGATCTTTCACCTACAAGTGAACTGCTAATCGATGAATCTTTGATTGGCTGGAAAGAATACGAAATGGAAGTGGTGCGCGACACCAATGACAACTGCATTATTATTTGTGCCATTGAAAACTTTGATGCCATGGGTGTGCACACAGGTGACTCCATCACTGTTGCTCCAGCTCAAACTCTTACCGACAAAGAATACCAGATTATGCGCAATGCCTCATTGGCAGTGCTGCGTGAAATCGGAGTAGAAACTGGTGGATCTAACGTTCAGTTTGGTGTGAATCCAGAAGATGGTCGCATGGTGGTGATCGAAATGAACCCTCGTGTGTCTCGCTCATCAGCATTGGCTTCTAAAGCGACCGGTTTTCCTATTGCTCGAGTGGCAGCTAAGCTGGCTGTAGGTTATACCTTAGACGAGCTACAAAACGAAATCACAGGCGGCGCCACACCAGCCTCGTTTGAGCCTTCGATTGATTATGTCGTTACTAAAATACCTCGTTTTACCTTTGAAAAATTCCCTCAGGCAGATGACCGTTTAACAACACAAATGAAATCTGTTGGTGAAGTGATGGCCATAGGCCGCACCTTTCAAGAGTCATTACAAAAAGCGCTACGCGGCTTAGAAACAGGTATTCATGGCTTGGATCCTATCCTTGATATTACCCAAGAAGATGCCCGTAGCAGAATCGTTGCTGAGTTAAAAATTCCTCGCGCTGATCGTATTCAATACGTTGGTGATGCTTTGCGTATGGGTATGGATATTCCAGAAGTGTATGCATACTCTGGCATTGATCCTTGGTTTTTAGTACAGCTACAAGACTTAATTAAAGAAGAAGCAAACCTTGGTACATTGGGCCTTGCAGATCTTGATTATGGCCGTGTATACAACCTTAAGCGTAAGGGCTTTTCTGACATTCGGTTGGCTAAATTGTTAGGTCTTACTGAAAAGGGTTTCCGTCAGCATCGTCAAAAGTTAGGAATTCGTCCTGTATACAAGCGTGTAGACACCTGTGCAGCTGAGTTTTCAACTGATACAGCCTATATGTACTCTACCTATGAAGAAGAGTGTGAGTCGCGTCCTAGTGATCGTAAAAAAATCATGATTTTAGGTGGTGGCCCTAACCGTATTGGTCAAGGTATTGAGTTTGACTATTGTTGTGTGCATGCAGCTTTAACGATGCGCAGACAAGGTTATGAAACCATCATGGTGAACTGTAACCCAGAAACTGTGTCCACAGACTACGACACATCTGACCGTTTGTATTTTGAATCTGTCACGCTAGAAGATGTGCTTGAGATCGTACATCTTGAACAGCCTGAAGGTGTAATAGTGCAGTATGGTGGCCAAACACCACTTAAGCTTGCGGTAGATCTTGAAAATGCTGGAGTGCCTATACTTGGTACTAGCCCAGAAGCGATAGACCGTGCTGAAGACCGTGAACGCTTTCAACAAATGATTCAGCGTTTAGGTTTATTACAGCCAGAAAATGCCACGGTTCGTACTCAAGAAGAAGCCGTGCGTGCAGCAGAAAAAATCGGATACCCTCTAGTGGTTCGCCCGTCCTATGTATTAGGTGGTCGTGCTATGGAGATTGTTCACAAAGAAACTGAGCTTAAGCGGTATATGAACGAAGCTGTTCAGGTATCTCACGACTCACCAGTATTATTAGATCGCTTTTTAAGTAATGCTGTAGAAGTAGATATTGATGCTGTGTGTGACGGTGAGCAGGTAGTAATTGGTGCCATTATGCAGCACATTGAGCAAGCTGGAATTCATTCTGGCGACTCTGCTTGTTCATTGCCGCCTTATGACCTACCCAAAGATGTACAAGATGCGATGCGTGATCAAGTGAAGCGTATGGCTTTAGAGCTAGGCGTTATTGGCCTAATGAACACCCAGTTGGCATGGCAAGATGGCGAAATCTATGTCATCGAAGTGAACCCTCGCGCATCTCGCACTGTGCCTTTTGTTTCTAAATGTATTGGTGTGTCTTTGGCCGATATCGGCGCACAGGTAATGGCTGGTAAAAGTCTTGCAGACATCGGTTTTACCCAAGAGATTATCCCAGGGTATTTTAGTGTTAAAGAAGCAGTGTTTCCGTTTGATAAGTTCCCAGGTGTTGACCCAATTCTGAGCCCGGAAATGAAATCAACAGGTGAGGTCATGGGTATAGGGCAAAGCTTCGCTGAAGCTTTTGCAAAGGCTCACATTGGTACAGGCCAAGCCATGCCCATAACTGGCAAGGTGTTTGTGTCCGTGCGTGAGGCAGACAAGGTAGCAAGCCTTAAATTGGCGTCGGGTTTGTTAGACCTTGGCTTTACTTTGGTTGCTACTAGTGGCACACAAAAAACATTGTCTGAAGCTGGCTTTGAGTGTGAGTTAGTCAATAAAGTAATGGAAGGGCGCCCTAATATTGTTGATAAAATCAAAAACGATGAGATTACCTTTGTAGTCAACACTACTGAAGGTCGCCAAGCTATTAATGATTCATCACTGATTCGTCGCTCTGCTTTACAACATAAAGTGCCTTACTCTACGACTTTAACAGGTGGCCTTGCCATCATAGAAGCATTGGTATTTGGCGAAGAACAAGAAGTACGTCGTTTGCAAGATATGCACGCAACGTTAACAGCGTAAGGAAAACGAATTATGGCGATTACTAAAGTCCCCATGACAGTGCGTGGCGAAAAAATGCTACGTGCTGAGCTAACAGAGTTAAAAAGTGTGACTCGCCCACGAATTATTCAAGACATCGCTACAGCGCGAGAACATGGTGATTTAAAAGAGAATGCTGAATATCATGCGGCTCGTGAACAGCAAAGCTTTTGTGAGGGCCGCATTCAGGAAGTTGAAGCTAAGCTTTCATTGGTGCAGGTGATCGATGTTAGCCAAATCCCATATACGGGTAAGGTTATTTTTGGGGCCACAGTGACCATCATTAACTTAGATGATGATGAAGAAAAAACCTACTGTATTGTGGGCCAAGATGAAGCTGATATTAAAGCTGGGAAAATTTCTATCGGTTCACCTATTGCACGAGCATTA
This sequence comes from Candidatus Njordibacter sp. Uisw_002, assembly GCF_047730155.1. NCBI lineage: Bacteria > Pseudomonadati > Pseudomonadota > Gammaproteobacteria > Pseudomonadales > Candidatus Njordibacteraceae > Candidatus Njordibacter > Candidatus Njordibacter sp. Uisw_002. The sequence goes on along the minus strand of NZ_CP159832.1, from coordinate 2,228,848 downwards.
ATCGCAAAAAGCGAAGGCGATGAGGTGAAGGTAACCACACCTGGCGGCGTGATTCATTACGAAATTGCTAAAGTTGAGCATATCGCCTGACTGCTTTAGTTGCCCTAGTGGCTGGAGCAAGCTATTTACAACACCTTTGTTTAACTTAGGTGTTGTAAATATAGGTAAAAATCTAGCCTTCTATGTTAGATTTTTTAGGGTCTGCATTTGGGTTGTTCAAATACACAAGCGCTACATTGCCAACAGCCTGAACTAGTGTGGCACCTGTCTGCTTGCACATGTCGGCAATGAGGGTGTTTTTAACCTCTCGATCACCAACAGAAAATTTCACCTTAATCAATTCGTGATCAAACAAAGCGCGATTAATTTCTGTCATTACTGTTTCGGAAAGCCCCTTTGCAGCCACAGTAACCAGCGGATGCAAGTCATGGCCAATAGAGCGGAATTGTTTTTTCTGTGATTGAGCTAAATTCATGATTGTCCAAAGATAAATTGTTGGGCGTCATAGGTCTATGGATAGGCCCTATGGCTGTGTTAAACTTAAAATCATTATACCGCATGTCTGGCGTTTACGCTTGTTAGCAGCTAGATTTACCCATTTACTTTCGTACAATTAGTAGAGATTCCCTTGGCTAGATCAAAAACCAGTAGTAATTGGCTAAAAGAGCACTTTGACGACCCCTATGTTAAACAGGCGCAAAAGGATGGATACCGTTCACGGGCCAGCTATAAACTGCTTGAAATAAGTAAAAAAGACCGCTTAATTCGCCCAGGAATGACCGTAGTGGATTTAGGTGCAGCCCCTGGAGGTTGGACACAAGTTGCGGTGCAGTTAGTGGGCGAAGAAGGCACAGTGGTCGCTTCAGATATATTAGCTATGGATTCCATTGCCGATGTGACCTTCGTGCAAGGTGATTTTACCGAGCAAGCTGTTTATGATCAGATTGTAGCAGCGCTGGGTGGTGAAAAAGCAGACCTTGTAATTTCTGATATGGCCCCCAATATGAGTGGTAACCCAGCGATTGATCAGCCAGGCTCTATGTATTTGGTTGAGCTGGCTTTGGATATGGCTCGTAGTGTATTGAAACCTGGTGGCGCATTTGTCACTAAGGTGTTTCATGGCGAAGGGTTTGATGACTTATTAAAAGACACGCGTACAAGCTTTACTAATGTACGATCACGTAAACCCGATGCTTCTCGTGGACGATCTAGAGAAGTTTATCAATTGGCAACCGGCTTTAAAGGGCAATAAACCTAGTTTATTTTTCTTACTACCGAACCCCCTCGCACAGAGGATTAGGAGTCTATACTTGAACAACATGACAAAAAATTTGGTTTTATGGCTTATCATCGCAGCAGTGCTGTTGACGGTATTTAACAACTTTACTCAAGAATCTGCGCCCAATCGTGTGAGTTATTCAGAGTTTGTGCAGTCAGTTCAGCGTGATCAAGTTAGAAATATTGAAGTCGATGGCATCATTATTACGGGTAACTTTGGCGATGGCTCTAGTTTCGAAGTAGTTCGCCCTGCTTTGTCAGATCCTAAGTTAGTAGATGATTTATTGACTCATGAAGTTGAAATAGTAGGCAAGCAGCCAGAGCAACAGAGCATTTGGATGCAGCTCTTAGTGGCTAGTGCCCCAATTTTAATTATTATTGTGGTATTTATGTTCTTTATGCGCCAGATGCAAGGCGGTGCAGGCGGCAAGGGTGGCCCTATGTCGTTTGGCAAGAGCAAGGCTAGACTAATAAGTGAAGATCAAATTAAGACGACCTTTGCAGATGTTGCAGGCGTAGAAGAAGCTAAAGAAGATGTAGAAGAATTAGTAGAGTTTTTGCGTGATCCTGGAAAATTCCAACGTTTAGGTGGGCATATCCCTCGTGGCATACTCATGTCTGGCGCTCCAGGTACAGGTAAAACCTTGTTAGCTAAGGCTATTGCAGGTGAAGCTAAGGTGCCTTTCTTTAGTATTTCAGGCTCTGACTTTGTTGAAATGTTTGTGGGTGTAGGTGCATCACGTGTGCGTGATATGTTCGAACAAGCTAAAAAACAGGCTCCATGTATTATCTTTATCGATGAAATAGATGCTGTAGGCCGTCAGCGCGGCACCGGCATGGGTGGAGGCAATGATGAGCGAGAGCAAACACTAAACCAGTTGTTAGTAGAGATGGATGGTTTTGAAGGTAACGAAGGTATCATTGTTATTGCAGCGACTAACCGTCCAGATGTACTAGATTCTGCATTGTTGCGTCCTGGTCGTTTTGACCGTCAGGTGCATGTATCCTTGCCAGATATCCTGGGTCGCGAACAAATTCTTAACGTACATCTCAAAAAAGTACCTTTGGGTGATGATGTAAAAGCTAAGCTTATTGCTCGTGGCACACCGGGTTTTTCAGGTGCAGACTTAGCTAACCTTGTGAATGAAGCGGCGTTATTTACTGCACGTTTAAACAAACGCACTGTAGGCATGGACGAGCTAGAAAAAGCTAAAGACAAAATTATGATGGGTGCAGAGCGTAAATCTATGGTGATGCAGCCTAAAGAAAAGCTTAACACGGCTTATCATGAGGCAGGCCATGCTATTGTTGGCCGCTTAGTGCCAGATCATGATCCAGTATATAAGGTGACTATTATTCCCCGTGGTCGTGCTTTAGGTGTGACCATGTTTTTACCTGAAGAAGATCGTTATAGCTTGTCCCGCCAAGGTATCTTGAGTCAAATATGCAGCCTTTATGGTGGCCGTATTGCTGAAGAAATGACCTTAGGTAAAGACGGTGTCACTACAGGTGCATCTAATGATATACAACGCGCCACTCAACTAGCACGTAATATGGTGACTAAGTGGGGCTTGTCAGAAAAATTAGGTCCGCTACTATACGAAGCAGAAGATTCTGATCCGTTTAGTGGTGCACAAGGCCAAGGAGCTAAAGGCTTTTCAGATGAAACCACATCAATAATTGATGGTGAAATAAAAGATATTATTGATAGTTGTTATGCGCGCGCCAATACTATTTTACATGACAATAGAGATATTCTTGACTCTATGGCTAACGCATTGATGAAGTATGAAACTATAGACTCTGGTCAGCTAGATCAGTTATTGGCTCGTCAAGAAGTTTCACCTCCAGCTGGCTGGGATGACAATGACAATAATGGTTCAAAAACTGATGGAGGCTCTAGTCCTGATGCCCCAGAAGAGCAATCGACAGTTTCTGAAGCAGATCTAGACGCAGGCAGCAGTGACGTGCCAGGTGCTGACGAAGCGCCAAGCTAAGATGCTTTTTGCTGATCAACGGCTGGATTTAACTCAGCCCCACGTTATGGGAGTGATCAATGTCACTCCCGATTCTTTTTCTGACGGTGGAGATTTTTTTGCCAGTCAGACATTGTGTCTAGATGCAGCTATGGTTCGTGCCCGCGCCATGGTGGCGCAGGGTGCAAGTTTTCTTGATATTGGTGGTGAGTCCACACGACCAGGTGCAGATCCTGTATCAGTGCAAGCAGAAATAGACCGTGTCATTCCCGTTATTGAAGCGATTAAAGCTTCATTAGATATTGTTGTGTCCATCGACACCAGCACCCCTGAAGTGATGACCCTTGCTGCTGAAGCTGGTGCAGGCCTAATCAATGATGTGCGTGCGCTAGGGCGCAAAGGTGCCCTGCAAGCTGCGGCAGACACTAAGCTGCCTGTGTGCCTTATGCACATGCAGGGTGACCCTAAAACTATGCAAATTAATCCTTCCTATAATTCTGTGGTGTCAGATATTGGTCATTATTTTGATGAGCGTATTGAGCAATGCAACCTAGTTGGTATTCCCACAGAACGTATCATTATTGACCCTGGTTTTGGTTTTGGTAAAACCTTGGTCCATAATCTACAATTGCTTAAACATCTAAGTGTATTAGCCAACAAAGGCTTGCCAATATTAGTAGGAATGTCGCGTAAAAGTATGATTGGAAATGTATTGAATCGTCCGGTAGACCAGCGACTGCATGGTGGTCTAGCGACTGCTGTGATGGCTTATGAGCGTGGCGCTAGGATAGTTCGGGTACATGATGTTGCCCCTACTGTAGATGCGCTGCGTATGACTCATGCCATAATAAACAGTGATGTAACAGTAAGCCAGTAATGGTTAGACAAAATCTATAATCAAGCCCAAACCTCAACAATGGATAGTTTAAATAGGAATTCAGCATGAAATATTTTGGAACAGATGGCATACGAGGTTGTTGTGGAGAATACCCCATTACCCCCGATTTCATGTTAAAGCTTGGTTGGGCTATGGGAAAAGTATTCTCAGAGCATGGCCGCAGCACTGTTTTGATTGGTAAGGACACACGAATTTCTGGCTATATGTTCGAATCAGCTCTTCAAGCGGGTTTATCTGCAGCCGGTGTAGATGTGCGGTTGTTAGGCCCTATGCCAACGCCTGCCGTAGCTTATTTAACTCGTACCTTTCATGCAGAAGCAGGCATAGTGATCAGTGCGTCGCATAATGGTTATAAAGATAATGGTATTAAGTTTTTTTCTGCACAGGGCACCAAGCTAGCAGATTCTGTGGAGGCAGCTATTGAAGATAAGCTTCAAGAGGTAATGGAGTGTGTGGCACCAGAGGAGTTAGGTCGTGCTAAGCGGATTGCAGATGCTGCTGGACGATATATTGAATTTTGTAAAGGTACGGTCAGTCATCATACTAGTTTAAAGGGTATGAAAATCGTTCTTGACTGTGCTCATGGTGCTACCTACCACATTGCGCCCAATGTACTGCATGAGTTAGGTGCCGACGTTACGAGTATTGGCATAGACCCAGATGGCTTGAATATTAACCAAGAGTGCGGGTCTACATCTATTGCCATGTTGCGCAAAGTAGTGCGCTTACAAGAGGCCGATTTAGGTATCGCCTTAGATGGCGATGGAGATCGTGTCATCATGGTAGACCACACGGGTGATGAAGTAGATGGCGATGAGCTGATGTTTATTATTGCTGCTAGTCTGAAGCGTAACGGCCAGCTAGAAGGTGGTGTGGTAGGTACGCAAATGAGTAATTTGGGTATGGAGCTTGGACTCAAAGACTTAGGTATCGACTTTGTGCGGGCTAAAGTAGGTGATCGCTATGTCATGCAACAGCTTAGAGAGAAAGGTTGGAAGTTAGGTGGTGAATCATCAGGGCACCTAATTTGTAGGGACCTTACCACCACTGGTGATGGCATTGTTGCTGCTTTGCAGGTGCTTCAAGCTATGCAATCTAGTGGTAAAACGTTACATGAATTAAAAAACGAAATGCAAAAAATGCCACAAAAATTGATTAATTTACGCTTTGCTAACCGAGTTAATTTGGTAGATTTTCCAGCTATAGATACTGCAGTTGATGCCATTGAAAAGCGTATGGGTAGCCGAGGACGTGTTTTGTTGCGGTCTTCAGGTACAGAGCCTGTAGTGCGTGTAATGGTAGAAGGTGAAGATGTTGACCTAGTTAACCAATACGCTCAAGAGCTGGCCCATGATGTGAATGAGCTCATTAAGTAAGCTCAATCAAACTTGTATTGTCGGCTATTTATGCAGTAATAAGGGCAAGTCCCTTGTTTAGGCGCCTTAATTTAAGTATTATTGCGCGCTTAAAATGAATACCTTGGTTTTTTTGACGAAAGGTTACAGTGATGGCGAAAATGATAGTTGCAGGCAACTGGAAAATGAATGCCAGTAAAGAAGCTGTAACAGCTTTATTAAGTGAGCTAAAGCAGGGTGCGGTATCGGTTACAAATGCTCAACTTGTAGTGTTTCCTCCGTTTCCATACTTAGCTCAAGCTCAGGCAGAGTTATCTGGTACAAGTATCGCTATTGGCGTACAAAATATTTGTGCGGCAAGCAAGGGTGCTTATACTGGGGAAGTGTCTCTAGCAATGGCTAAAGAGTTTGGTGTTAGCTACGTTTTGGTGGGCCACTCTGAACGTCGCGCACTTTATGCAGAAGACGATGCGCAAGTGGCGGCCAAGTTTATTGCTACTCAAGCTATGCAGCTTACGCCTATTTTATGTGTGGGTGAAACCTTAAAGCAGCGTGAGCAAGGTTTGACGATAAGTGTTGTTACTGGTCAAATTCAGGCAGTCATTGATGCAGCAGGTGCTAATAGTTTTGACAATGCAGTAGTGGCTTATGAGCCAGTTTGGGCGATTGGAACTGGATTAACAGCAAGTCCAGCTCAAGCGCAAGAAGTGCATCAGGCTATACGTGCTCATGTAGCCGATGTAGCTCCAGAGCATGCAGTAGGTTTGAAGATTTTATATGGAGGCAGTGTGACTGCAACCAGTGCTGAAGAGTTATTTACTCAAGCAGACATTGATGGCGGCCTAGTAGGTGGCGCATCATTACAAGCCGATTCATTTTTGGCCATTGGTCAGGCGGCGAAATAGATTAGTGCTTATTTAAGCATAATTAGTGTAAAGCGAGAAATTTGATGGAAGTTGCAATCTTAGTCGTACATGTATTGTTAGCTGTAGCCTTAATAGGCTTTATAATGATTCAGCAAGGTAAAGGCGCCGATGCAGGTGCTTCTTTTGGTGGCGGTGGTGCTTCCCAAACTGTATTTGGTAGTAGTGGCTCAGGTAACTTTCTGAGTCGTACTACAGCTATTTTAGCAGCTGGTTTATTTGTGACCAGTTTTGCATTGGCTATGTATGCCAAGCAACAAGCTAGCAGTATTTCTGATGTGGGTATCCCCGTTGTTGAGTCAGTAGAGCAAACTCTTCCAGTATTTGAAGAAGTTCTAACGCCTCTAGATAGCGATGTTCCTGTAACGCAGTAAAAAGTAATGCCGACGTGGTGGAATTGGTAGACACGCCACCTTGAGGGGGTGGTGAGCTTTGCTCGTGCCGGTTCAACTCCGGCCGCCGGTACCAACAAAAGTCCTGTGAGGGAGATAAGTTGCTGATTTAGATAAGCTTTTGTTTAATAGACAGGAGCAGTAGTCATGACAGTAACACAATATCCTTCGTATACTTACACCACGTTAGGTGTATGTTATTACTCTAAGTAAGTTTTTAGAGACCTTGTACATCACTATATTACAGGCAAAGTAGTGATTTTTACGCACAGATTCTGTCATCAAGGCTTTTTGTGTGTGCTGGTAGGTAATATCTAAGTTTAGTGGTTATTAGTTAAAGCGCCGTCTTTAATTTGCTGCCTTAGAAATATGAATTTTGGTAAGGCGATATCCCACCTTGGTTGAATTACCTAAAGGTTTTATCGGACTCTACCTATGTAAATAAATCGTAAATAAACAATATTTATTTTGTAAAAAAACGTATATTTTTTGTAAGCAAATTCGTAAAGCTGTTAAAAAATAAACTAATAAAGCCAAAAATAAATTCTAAATAATATTTTAAGTAGACCCTTTTCAAGATAGGTTTAGAAAGCTGTTTTATTCAATAAGATATGGTGCCATTGTTGTTAGGCTTAACTTCTTATATAAAGCTAATCAATCGTTGGTGGCCTATTTTAAAAAATGGATTTTTGGGCTGCGCTAGAACGAAGTTATTCTATTTAAGTCTTAAGATCATTTTTTTTATGCCCTATAAAGGGCCCTTGAGTACACTGAAATCAGGGTTTTGATCAAAAAATATAATATTAGAAGAACACACAGTCTAGATTTTAAAGCAGGTCATAAAATCAATTTATCTAACATTCATTCTCAGTAAAACATCCAATTTAATGTATCTAAGTAGTTAGGTCATAATCAAAGCCCAAGCACGTTAGATTCTACCAATAATAAAGTGTAGTCAAAAAATACTAAAAATTTAGTGCTGAATAATCCCCATTATCGGTGACATTTTTTGTCAGGATTAAGATTGATCAATTTTAATCAAGGTTTAGTTTAATACTAAAGTCTTAGTTTGCAGTGCTATTCAAATAAGGATAAATTAATTTACCCGTAACCTCTTAGTTGAAAACTTTGGGTGAGTTGTGGGCCAGTCCGAACGCTTGACCTTTGGCTGAGCATTCAGACATTAATAATAACGTTATAAAAATTAGGGGTTACAAATGACTTATAACTTATCCTCCGCCGATCCGGTTGGGATGTCTTTTTGGTTAATTTCCATGGCGCTTGTTGCGGCTACAGCTTTTTTCTTTATAGAGCGTGATCGTGTTGATGGAAAGTGGAAGACATCGTTGACAGTGTCAGGCTTAGTTACGTTGATTGCTGCAGTTCACTACTTCTACATGCGTGACGTGTGGGTAGCTACTGGAACTTCTCCAACAGAATTACGATATATTGACTGGCTATTGACTGTGCCACTGTTAATGGTTGAATTCTACTTAGTTCTTGGTGCAGTAACTAAAGTACCGACTCGAGTATTTTGGAAGTTGCTACTTGGTTCTGTTGCTATGTTGGTCTTCGGCTTTGCCGGTGAAACAGGCTTAATGGGCGTTACTTTAGCCTTCATTCTAGCAATGGCTGGTTGGGCATTCATTGTTTGGGAGATTTTCAAGGGCGAAGCTAGTCAGATTAATGCTGGTCTTTCAAATGCCAACGTTCAGAAGGCTTATAAGTGGATGCTAATTTGTGTAACTATTGGTTGGTCTATTTACCCAATTGGTTACTTCTTCGGTTACATGGGCGGCGGTGCTGATTCAGCAACACTGAACATTGTTTATAACCTAGCTGACTTTATAAACAAGATCGGATTTGGTGTGATTATCTGGGCTGCTGCAGTAGCAGATTCAGACTCAAAGTAAATCAATCTGTTTAAGCTGTAGGAAGAGCCAGCGGTGCTGGCTCTTCCTTTTTAACCTAATAAAATAGCAATTAAACAGCGATAAGGGTACCAGTTATGCCCCGTACACACCTTACCCATAAAAAGACTTTGCTCACAGAACTAAACCTTCTGTACAAGCGTGAAATGCCGCAAGGTCAAAGTAGCTTGGCAGCCGCTGCCGAGTATCACTTCAAAAATCCAGGGAAAGCGTTTAGAGCTCAATTTGCTTTAGCCAGTGGTTCTGCCCTAGGTTTAAATATTTTAGATAATTTACATTGGGCAGCTGCATGTGAGCTGTTGCACAACGCTTCCCTTATTCATGATGATATCAGCGATGCCAGTATTCATAGGCGTGGTCAAGAAAGTATTCACCAACATTTTGGATCTGATATGGCCCTATGCTTGGGTGACTGGATGGTTGCCAAGGCCTTTGAACTAGGAGCTAGAAATGCCCAACATAGTGGTGTTTTAGTGGCCTTATTAGCTCAGGCAATGCAGGAAACTTGTAGTGGTCAAATTTCAGATATTACTCAGCGTCAATGTTCGGACATAGAGCAATGGCAGCGAATTGCCAAAAGTAAGACTGCTCCACTTCTGGTGGCTCCAATCAAAGGTGCAGCAATAGCCGCTGGTATGGGTCCCAAAATAATAGGGCTGGACCAGCTGATAGGCTTATGTGGCCTAGCATATCAAGGCTGTAATGATATCGATGACATTATTCCATCAAGCCATCGTTCAAGTGACCTTGATGGGCGAAAGCCTAACTTAGTGATTAGCCTATTCGCCAAGACTGAAGTGGGGCGAGAAGATTTTTTGCAGTGGTATCACACCGATGATAATAATCAATTAGGCCATTGGCAGCGTCGTATCGCTTCTAGTGGTGCCATTTTACAAGCCAGCGAGTTAGTAGATTGTTGGCTCCTAGAAGCAGAGCATCTAGTGACCCTGCTTCCCACTCAATTGCGCACTGTGGCCCAAAGCTTAGTCGCTAATGTGAAGCAGAAAACGCACATAAAAAATCAAGGGCAGATCGCTTGACAGTAAAAAAAATTGGACTAGGTAAAAAGGCGGTCATTGTTGGCGGAGGTTTTGCAGGCATAGCAACTGCGTTAAGGCTTAAAGCCTTGGGGTATGACACCACATTAATGGAGCGTTTAGGCAGCCTTGGGGGTCGTGCACAGGTGTTTGAGCGTGGGGGTTATCGTCATGATGCAGGCCCTACTGTGATTACCGCGCCATTTTTGTTTGATGAACTATTTGAGCTGTTCGACGAAACACTCAGCGATCATCTGGATTTTGTGCCGTTGGATCCTTTTTATCGTTTTCACTTTGCTGATGGCAGTCAATTTGATTATCGTGCCAGTATAGAAGACACCTTAGCTGAGATTAGACGTTTTAATCCCGATGATGCAGATGGTTATTTGAAGCTACTTGATAAGTCTAAAAAAGTTTATGATGTTGGCTTTAAGCAGCTTGCCCACAGGCCTTTCACGCGTATCTGGGATATGGCCAAACAGGTGCCAGCCCTATTGATCCTCAAATGTTATAAAACGGTTTCACAGATGGTTAATAGCCATCTTAAACACCCCCTTATTCGCCAAGCTTTTTCGATTCACCCTTTGTTGGTGGGTGGTAATCCCTTTAAAACTACCGCTATTTACACACTCATCCATTATCTTGAAAGGCGTTGGGGAGTATTTTTCTGCATGGGAGGTACTGGCAAACTGGTGGAAGAGTTGGCGGCACTTATGGACCGCCATGGTATCAATATTGAACTCAATGCTGATGTGGACGAAATTATTGTGGATAACAATCAAGCTACTGGAGTGCGCTTAAGTAATGGCAAAATAGTTGGTGCTGATATTGTGGTGTTTGGAGGTGATCCTGAAACCTGTTATCAGCATTTGTTGCCTAAGAAGAAGTCACGACTTCCCAAGGTAAAAAAGCACTATAGTATGGGCCTCTACGTACTCTATTTTGGTACTAAAAAGTTATACCCAGACATCGCCCATCATAGTATTTGGATGGGGCCTAGATTTAAAGAGTTACTGGCAGAAATTTTTGACGCCAAGCACATGAGCGAAGACTTTTCACTTTATGTTCATCGGCCTACAGCTACAGATAAGAGTTTTGCACCTCCTGGATGTGAGTCCTTTTATGTGCTTTGCCCAGTTCCAAACTTACAGGGCAAGGTTAATTGGGAGACTGAAGCTGAGGTGCTGCGAGATCGCATAGTCAATGCACTAGAGGCGACTATATTGCCAGACTTGTCTTCTGTGATCGAAGAAGTCTTTTGGATGACCCCAGAAGATTTTGAAAAGGACTACCGTTCCATGCACGGTGCTGGTTTCTCTATAGAGCCAAGACTTACCCAATCTGCTTGGTTTCGCTTTCATAATCGCGATCAAGCACTAAATAATCTTTACTTTGTTGGAGCTGGTACCCATCCAGGGGCTGGATTACCAGGAGTTATTAGCTCTGCTAAAGTGGTTGAAGAATTACTTACTGGGGTTGAAGTAGGTTCAGGTGGTTAAGCTATGACCTCTTTATCACCTAATCGTGACAATTTGATGCAGCCCCAACAGGTATTAGCCCACCATGGTAAATCATTTTACTGGGCGAGTAAGTTTTTGGGTGCTGAGCTAGCTGATCGAGCTGCTAGTTTGTATTTGTTTTGTCGCTTTGTAGATGATTTAGCAGATGGTGACCTGCCTGATCGGCAGGAATCATTGAAAGATATTCGCGAGCGCTTAGAGGGAAAAGATATAGCTGCTGGGCTAGAAGTTGAGGCTTTTATTAACCTAGCTAACGACCATAATATACCGCTTAGTGCGGCCATAGAGCTGCTTGACGGCATGTTAAGCGATCAAAAACCTACGGCGCTAGCTAATGAAGCCGAGCTGTTAAGATATTGTCATGCAGTTGCAGGTACCGTGGGTCTGATGATGTGTCGAGTGTTAAATTGCGATGAGCCCCGCGCTGATAGCTTTGCGATTGACCTAGGTATTGCCATGCAACTCACTAATATTTCCCGTGATGTGCTTGAAGACGCCAAGATGAATCGACGTTACTTACCGGCAAGCTGGGTCAATATTCCTCCAGAACAGATTGCTGATGCTGATGTGGCTTGCCAGCAACAAGTGGCGCAAGCCATCACTGCGTTGCTAGATTTGTCAGAGCATTATTATGCCAGTGCACAGCTTGGCATACGTCTATTGCCGTTTCGATCAAGGCTATCTATCGCTATTGCGTTGCGCGTATATCGACAGATAGGTTGGGTACTCAAGCGGCGTAAAATGGTATGGTGGAATGGTCGAGTCATTGTCAAAGGTAGTGAAAAACTATGGCTTAGCTTTCGCAGTATAGCGGACCTGTGGCCCAAAAAAGTGCCACCACACCATGCCCAACTGCACCAACATTTAAAGGGGTTAGCCGGTGTCCAGCCCAGATGAAATTATTGATATAGACATTGCCATCATTGGTGGAGGCAGTGCTGGTATGGCTTTGGCAACCAAAATTGATGGTGTATCAACGAAAATATTCGAACCCAAAACTGTCGCTGAACGTGATTGCAGCTGGGCCCTTTGGGCACATCCATCCCAGCTAAACGAGCTAAGGCCTGCAATACGAGGTAGTTGGGATCAATGGCGGTTAATAGATTATGACAGTGAAGTTTTTCACCATAGTCATGCCTATCGTTATACGAGTCTCAGCGCAGCAAAGTACTTACAGCACTGTGAAACCATGCTCAAAAAGCCAGACATGATGGTAAGGGCCTCGGTTAAGAATATCTTCTTTGAGGGAGGTGGTGCACGATTTAGCGCCAATGGACAAAACTACTGTGCCCAAACCATTTATGATAGTAGGCCACCGGTCTCTAAATCTGATAGCTTGCGCCAGCATTTTATGGGGTGGGAGGTTATGCTCAAAGAACCCATAGACGATGCTAGCGTAGTCACTTTAATGGATTTTCGTGTAGATCAGTCTAGAGGGCTACACTTTATCTATGTCCTCCCTTATTCAGATCGACACTTATTGATTGAATCAACCATGATATCAGCTCAGTTAGAAGATAAAGACTGGTATCGTGATGCTATCAAAAAATGGCTTACTGATCGCAAGCTTGAGGTTGAATCTCAGTTAAGTGAAGAATATGGTGTTATTCCTATGGATACTGTTGAACCACAAAATTCCAAGGTTAATAATATTGGCGCTGCGGGTGGGGCAGTAAGATTGTCTTCTGGTTATGCCTTTAGTACGATTCAAGCGCAGATGAGTTTACTAGCAGCTTCTATAACTCAAGGTGATCGGGAAGTTGAAAGGCCCTTCTCTAAAGGTTTGATGTTTTTGGATAAGGTATTTAATCGTGCACTGAGTGCCCAAGTCGATCAAGGTGTAAGCTTGTTTATGGCTACTGCGAAAGCCCTTAATGCCGATCAATTCTCCCAGTTTATGTTAGGCAAGGCAGGCCTAGTGGCATGGGCTAGAGTAATATTAGCAATGCCTAAGTGGGCGTTTATCAAATCAGCTTTAAGGCAATTATTTAGTCATGACTAGTTGGGATCTAGCCGCTATTGGAGCAATAATATTTATTGGTGTGCCACATGGGGGTCTGGATGGTGCAGTAGCGCGCAGGATTGGCTGGCCTAACGGCATGATGGCGTGGATTGGGTTTAATCTTAGCTATGTTTTTCTGGCAGCTTTGGTGGCTTGGGCCTGGTTACAATGGCCATTATTGGGTTTGTCAGGTTTCCTCATCATCTCAGCATTACACTTTGGCGCCAGTGATATCGCCAATACTAGACCATCAATCATGGAGAAGTCTTTCTTACGGTGGCTACCACTGATATCCCACGGTGGTTTGGTATCTATTGCCATTCCTAACTTTCAGGCCTCGTCAGTGCAGTCATTGTTTACTCTTTTGGTAGGCAATACGGGTGCGGCTATGCTTATCAATACCTTATCTTTATTCTTGTTACCTTGGCTACTGTGTGTGACCGCTTATTTAGGTTATGCTTTTATATATCCAGTATGGCGCAAACCACTGCTGAGTCTCGTCTTACTGTTAATACTAGCTTGGTGGTTGCCACCGCTGATCAGTTTTGCTGTGTATTTTTGTTTGTACCACAGTCGCAATCACTTATTGCGTGTATGGTTTAGTATTAATAAAAAAAGAGAGCGCCGAAGAAGTTTTATTGAAGCTATGGTCTATAGTGTATTAGCTTGGGCTAGCGTCTTGGTATTCCTTTTCATTGTTCCAAACACCCTCACTACAGCCCTAGTGCAAATAACATTTATCGGCCTTGCGGCACTAACGGTGCCTCATATGTTGCTGGTTGACCTAGCTAATAAGCTCAATAAATGACTTTAAGTTACATATACAAAGTGCAAAACTTCTAATAGATTGGCTACATTGGCGGCTAAAAATTAGCTTTTGCACAGCCAAGGCGAATTAAGACTTAGCCCTTATAGTAATTTAGACCCGCTTTACCCTCTAGGCTTGCAAATAAATTAGTTAGGATTGAGAATGTAGTTACATATATAAGACTGCGGTTGCTTTTTATTTGTAATTTGTAATTTGTGTTAATGTGGCTTAAAGCGGATGAGTAATCAAGGCGCTTTAAGCTGCGTGGTAAGAGGGCTAGCGGGCGCTTCACCAAGCATATTTATCTGCGCAATAGTGATCGCGTAACACAATATAATAATCCGCTGTTTAAAAAGGAGGTGTTAATATGCCTAAAGGCTATCTCATTGGGTTTGTTAAAGTCACTAATGGGCAAGAATTTAAGGCCCGCTATAGTTCAAAAGTCGTTGGCGTCTTTGAAAAGTATGAGGGTAAGTTTCTCGTTCAAACTAGTGTTGCAAGCCATCACGAGGGTCGTGACTTTGACCGCCATGTTGTTGTTGAATTTCCAAGTTTAGAAAAAGCAGTATTAGCTGTAGATAGTAAAGAGTATCAAGAGATCAAATGCCATAGAATAAGTAATAGTGACATAGACTATGGATCATTTATGCTAGTGTCAGGCGTTTAATTATTGCGCCTTTTGAGTAGGCTTATGCTGCGCTGGGTTAATACATAAAAAATAGTGGGGTAGGTGTGCGTTATTTACATACGATGATAAGAGTAAAAGATTTAACTGCTTCGTTAGATTTTTGGTGTAACCAGTTGGGTTTGGTTGAAGTGAAGCGTTCAGAGCATGAGTCTGGACGATTCACTTTAGTATTTTTGGCAGGTGCTATTGATGAAGCTCATTCGCGTGAGACGCAGGCGCCTTTGCTAGAGCTTACGTACAACTGGGACGAGAGTGAAACCTTGAGTACAGGTAGAAGCTGGGGACACTTAGCGTATGAGGTGGATGATATATACCAACTTTGCCAAGCATTGATGGATGAAGGAACTGTGATCAATCGTCCGCCTCGCGATGGCCATATGGCATTTGTAAAATCACCTGACGGTGTTTCCATTGAATTATTGCAGGCTGGTAATGCTTTAGAGCCTATGGAGCCATGGATCTCAATGGCTAATACTGGCGTTTGGTGAGCCTGAATAATAAATGCAGCTTTTTACTAGTTAATTGCAATAAGTGTTTGACGTGCAAGGAATAATTGGATATTATATGCGCACTTTGATGCGGGGTGGAGCAGTCTGGTAGCTCGTCGGGCTCATAACCCGAAGGTCGTAGGTTCAAATCCTGCCCCCGCTACCATTTTTAGGTAAGTGTTTTTACACTTACCTTTGACGGAAGTCATAAAGGAGTAATTCAGGGGTTCATGTCGTGACGCGTTTGTCACCTTGAGACTGAATACATATAGTCAACAAAAAGCCCCTCTTTTGGGGCTTTTTGCGTTTTGGGATATTAAAATGGCAGGTGCAGCAGCACAAATTGAAGCATTAGTAGCGCCAGCAGTGGTTGCTTGTGGGTGTGAGCTTTGGGGTATTGAGTATATATCACAAGGCCGTCATACCACTTTGCGAGTTTATATAGACCATGCCAAAGGCATCGGTGTGGAGCAGTGTGCTGACGTGAGTCGTCAAGTGGCTGCTGTAATGGATGTAGAAGATCCTATAACGGGTGAGTACACACTTGAGGTGTCATCGCCCGGGTTGGATCGTCCTTTGTTTAGCTTGGAGCAATACCAGGCTAGCATTGGTGAGAAACTAACGTTGAAATTGCGTTTGGCTTTTGATGGCCGTCGCCGTTTTACTGGTTTGCTCAGCGGCATCGAAGGAGATGACGTACTATTGCAAGTTGATGATGAAGAGTATTTGCTGCCTTTTGACAGCATTGAAAAAGCCAATATTGTACCGCGCTTTTAAGCTCGGTTTTATAAGTCCAAATTAAGTGAGAGCTTGAAATGAATAAAGAAATTCTGTTAGTGGCAGAAGCGGTTTCAAATGAAAAGGACGTGCCAAAAGACGTCATCTTTGAAGCTATCGAACTAGCCTTAGCCACAGCTACACGTAAAAATATCAATGAAGAGTGCGACATTCGTGTCACCATTGATCGTAAAACGGGTGCAGCTACCACGACGCGTTGTTGGACTGTGGTCACTGATGAAGTGTTCACCAATCCAGAAGCTGAGGTTATCCTTGAGGATGCTCAAGTGACTAGTCCTGACCTTGAGCTAGGTGATGTTGTTGAAGAAGAGTTGCCAACTGAAGCCTTTGGCCGTATAGCTGCACAAACGGCGAAGCAGGTCATTGTCCAAAAAGTTCGTGAAGCCGAGCGTGCTAAAGTGGTTGAGTTATACCGTGGACGTATTGGTGAAATCATCAGTGGCAGTGTTAAGAAAGTGACGCGTGACAATGTAATCGTAGATCTTGGTAATAATGCAGAAGCACTTATGGCTCGAGATCAGCTTATTGGTCGTGAAACATTCCGTATGGGTGATCGCATTAGAGCCTTATTGGCCGAAGTTCGTACTGAAAGTCGAGGTCCTCAGTTGTTCTTAAGCCGCACAGACCCGCAAATGCTGGTTGAGCTGTTTAAGATTGAAGTGCCAGAAATTTCTGAAGAAGTGATTGAAATCCGCGCTGCTGCCCGTGATCCAGGTTCTCGTGCTAAAATCGCTGTTAAAACCAATGATGGTCGTATTGATCCCATTGGCGCGTGTGTGGGTATGCGAGGTTCGCGAGTTCAGGCAGTGACAGGTGAATTAAATAACGAACGTGTTGATATTGTGCTTTGGGATGATAATCCTGCACAATTAGTTATTAATGCTATGGCTCCTGCAGAAGTGAGCTCGATTGTTATGGATGAAGATCGCCACGCAATGGATGTTGCGGTGAGCGACGAAAACTTGGCAATGGCTATTGGCCGAAATGGTCAAAACGTCCGTCTAGCGTCAGAATTAACAGGCTGGACTATTAACGTGATGTCTGAAGAAGATGCTGCGCTCAAGCAACAAGATGAAATAGGCGGTGTGGTACAAACGTTTGTTGATGCCTTAGATATTGATGAAGAGTTTGCGCAAATGTTGGTAGAAGAAGGCTTTGCTAGTCTTGAAGAAATCGCCTACGTGCCGCTTGATGAAATGTTAGCAATAGATGGTTTGGATGAAGATATCGTTGAAGAGCTTCGTACTCGTGCAAAAGATAAGCTACTTAACCAAGCCCTAGCAGCAGAAGAACAGCTAGACAAATCTGAGCCAGCTCAAGATTTGCTAGACATGGAAGGTATGGACACTCACCTTGCATTTGTATTGGCAAGTCGTGGCATTATTACGATGGAAGACTTAGCTGAGCAAGCTGTTGACGAGATTTCAGACATTGAAGGTCTGAGTGACGAAAAAGCAGCAGAATTAATTATGACGGCTCGCGCACCTTGGTTTGTTTAAACCATAGCCCGACCGACAGGAGAAGACAATTATGACAGATCAAACTGTCAACACCCTAGCTGAGAAAGTAGGTGTTCCGGTTGAGCGTTTGCTTAACCAAATGGAAGAAGCAGGCCTAACTCGCCGCAAGGCTACAGATGCTGTATCAGATGAAGAGCGTAAGTCGCTTTTATCGCATTTGCAAAAGTCTCATGGTGGAGAGGGCGATAACTCTGATGGCCCGAAAAAAATCACCTTGCGCCGTAAGACGACCAGTACATTAAAAGTAGCTGGCGCCGCTGGAAAGCGCACGGTTAATGTTGAGGTACGTAAAAAGCGTACCTACGTTAAGTCTGAAGAAGATGATCAGGCGGTTGTTATTGAAGCTGAAAAAGCTGAACTGTTAGCTCGCAAAACAAGTGAAGAAGCTCAAATCAAAGCTGATGCAGATGCTAAATCAGCTGCAGAAGCTCTTGCAAGTGCTGCAGCGAAAAGCGAAACAGAGAATCAAGCGAATAAGATTAAGCTTGATGCTGCGGCAGCTGAAAAATCCCCACCAGCTGTGCCAGTTGCAAAAGCTGCACCAGTAGCACCAGCTAAGGCACCTGCAAGTGCAGAAGCGCCTCGTCAAAAACCGGCTGAAGATACTAAAAAGAAGCCTGCAAATCAAAAGACATTTACTACACCTGATAAGCCTCGTGGCGGAGCCCCTGCTGGTAAAGGCAAAGGTAAAGGGCGTGCATCAGGTGGCCGTGATGATCGTAGTCGTGGCAAGGGTGCCCGTAATAAAGGAAAGCTTGCAGCACCTAAGCGTTCTGGCAATGGCGAGCATGCATTTGAAGTGCCTACTGAAAAGGTCATTTATGAAGTGAATTTGCCTGAATCTATTACTGTGGCAGATTTAGCTCAGCGCATGAAAGTTAAAGCCGCTGAAGTGATTAAGGTTATGTTTAACATGGGTGCTATGGCAACCATCAACCAAGTAATTGACCAAGAGACAGCGACTATTGTTGTTGAAGAAATGGGTCACACTGTTAAATTGGTGATGGATGATGCTATTGAAACTGAAGTAGTAGAAAGCATTAACTACGAAGGTCAAGAGGTTCCTCGTGCTCCAGTTGTGACTGTAATGGGCCACGTTGACCATGGTAAGACCTCCTTGTTGGATTGCATCCGCTCTACTAAGGTTGCATCTGGTGAGTCTGGTGGTATTACTCAGCACATTGGTGCTTACCATGTAGACACAGACAAAGGGATGGTTACTTTCTTGGACACACCAGGACATGCTGCTTTTACAGCGATGCGTGCTCGTGGAGCTAAGGCCACTGACATTGTTATCTTGGTTGTTGCTGCAGACGATGGTGTAATGCCACAAACTGAAGAAGCGGTACAGCATGCTAAAGCCGCTGGCGTACCTTTAATTGTAGCGATCAATAAAATGGACAAAGAAGGCGCCGACGTAGATCGCGTGAAGACTGAATTGTCTAGCCGTGACGTTGTGCCAGAAGATTGGGGTGGTGTGACTCAGTTCATCCCAGTATCGGCTAAAAGTGGCGATGGTATTGATGCTTTGTTAGACGCTGTGTTACTAGAAGCTGAAGTATTGGAACTTACGGCAGTTCCAGAAGCCCCAGCTAAAGGCGTTGTGGTTGAAGCTAGGCTTGATAAAGGTCGTGGTTCTGTAGCGACTATATTAATTCAAAATGGCACCTTGAAAAAAGGTGATATCGTACTAGCTGGACAACAGTTTGGGCGCGTACGTGCGATGCTGGACGAAAATGGCAAGCCTATTACTAGTGCTGGCCCTTCTATTCCAGTAGAGATTTTAGGCTTAGGCGGTACTCCTGATTCAGGAGAGGACTTTGCTGTAGTTGCAGATGAAAAGAAAGCCCGTGAAGTAGCCCTGTTCCGCCAAGGTAAATATCGCGATGTTAAAATTGCACGTCAACAAGCCTCTAAGCTAGATGCTATGTTTGAAAACATGGGCAAAAACCAAGCCTCTGTATTAAACGTTGTACTTAAAACAGACGTACGTGGTTCTCTAGAAGCGCTAACCAGCTCTTTGATGGATATCGGTACAGAAGAAGTTAAGGTGCAGGTTGTGTCTAGTGGTGTCGGTGGTATTGCTGAGTCTGATGTTAACCTAGCTGTAGCGTCTAACGCTGTGATCTTTGGTTTTAACGTTCGTGCCGATACTCCTGCTAAGGCGCTTATCGAGAAAGAAGGTATTGATCTGCGCTATTACAGCGTAATCTATGACATCATCAACGATGTTAAGGCTGCACTTTCTGGCATGTTGTCACCAGAATTACGCGAGACCATTGTTGGTATCGCAGAGGTTCGTGAAGTCTTCCGTTCGCCTAAATTGGGCCAGATTGCAGGCTGTATGGTGACTGAAGGTACTGTGCATCGTAGCAAGCCTATTCGTGTATTAAGAGATAACGTCGTTATCTACGAAGGTGAGTTGGAATCCTTGCGTCGTCACAAAGATGCTGTTGCGGATGTGCGCAATGGTATTGAGTGTGGTATCGGTGTGAAGAGCTACAACGATGTTCGTGTTGGTGACCAAATCGAAGTCTTCGATACTGTCGAAGTCGAGCGTAGTTTGTAAGGGCTAACCATGGCACAAGAATATAGCCGCACCCAGCGTGTGGCAGACCAAATACAGCGTGAACTAGCATCCTTAATCCAACGTGAGGTGAAAGACCCTCGCGTAGGTATGGCGACAGTGAGTGCTGTAGAAGTATCCCGTGATTTGTCTCATGCTAAAGTGTTTGTCACTATTTTCAATGGTAGCGAAGACGAGCAAGAAATTATAGAGTCAGTAAAAGCGCTTAACAGTGCTTCTGGTTTTTTACGCAGCCAGTTAGGCCAGCGTATGAAGCTACGTATAGTGCCCACTCTACGGTTTCATTATGACGACAGTTTGTCACGTGGTAATTACTTGAGTAACTTGATTGACCAAGCTAGGGCATCTGATCCTGAGCAGGCCACTGATGCTGAATAAGCGCTAGTGGCTCGCCAACCTAAAGGTCGTGAAGTCAGCGGCATTCTTATTTTAGACAAACCCACAGGCATGAGCTCAAATCATGCCTTGCAAAGAGTTAAGCGCATGTTTGGTGCCCGCAAGGCTGGCCACACGGGTGCGCTGGACCCTTTAGCGACGGGATTGTTACCTATTTGCTTAGGCGAAGCTACCAAGTTTAGCCAGTTTTTGCTTGATTCTGATAAACGTTATCAAACTATTGGCCAGCTTGGTGTGCGCACTGACTCAAGCGATGCAGACGGTAAAGTAGTGGAAACTAAAGCGTGTGGCCATGTTACTTTGGCTGACGTAGATGCTCAGTTACCACAATTTCGTGGCCTTATTAGTCAAGTGCCTTCCATGTTTTCAGCGTTAAAACATAAGGGGCAACCTTTATATAAATTGGCTCGAGCTGGAAAAACGGTGGAAGTTAAGCCTAGACAAGTCACCATTCACAATTTGGAACTATTGGATTTTTCTAATGGTCAGGTGCAAATGGATATTACCTGCACCAAAGGCACTTACATTCGCAGTATTGTGGAAGATCTAGGATTGGCATTAGAGTGTGGTGCTCATGTAGCACAGCTAAGGCGCTTGCAGGCGGGGCCTTTTGTCGCTGAGCAAATGGTGACCTTAGAAGACTTGCAAGCTATTATTGATGAGGCGACTAAGGGTCAGGTGGTTGAAGAAGGCAAGTGGCCAGACATTACTCCTGCCTTTGAAACCCTAGATAAGTTATTAATGCCTGCAGATACTGCCGTTTTGACATTAAATGCTGTACAATTAGCACCCCATGAAATAGAGGCGTTGCAGCAAGGTAAGGTTGTAGACCATGCCACTGACTATGCTGTATTTGATGTGGTGCGAGTGTATAGCTCGCATGCTACTGAAGTGAATGCCTTTATTGGCTTAGCTGAGGTACAACCTGAAGGTCGCTTAAAAGCTAAACGCTTGATGAGCACTTAGACTTTCATTTACGTTGCGCTGTAAATATGCACGGTGTAAACACTAACGAACCCCTAGTCATTCTAAGGAGTGGCCAGAGGGCATATTAATTATTGGAGAATTACCATGGCATTAACTGCTGTTGAAAAAGCTGCTGTAGTAGCTGATTACCAAACTGCTGAAGGCGATACAGGTTCACCAGAAGTTCAAGTTGCATTGCTAACTGCGAACATTTTGGCGCTTCAAAGTCACTTCAAAGAACATAACCATGATCACCATTCACGTCGTGGTTTGATCCGCATGGTTAACCAGCGTCGTAAGCTATTAGACTACCTTAATCGTAAAGACGCTTCGCGTTATACTACGTTGATTGGTCGTTTAGGCCTACGCCGCTAAAGTCAATTTAAGGCCACTGGATTTAGATAATCTAGTGAGTTTTAAATTTGACACAAATGCCACACGTTGCATTTGCAGATGTGGTAAATAGAGGCTAGGTGACCAATCGGTTACTTGGCCTTTATTGTATTAGCTGTAAACAAAAAGAGAGGATCGGCCCGTACTCTTATTGGCTTGGTATCAAGGCTGAAATTCAGCTATATCGAGTTAATAAGTGTACTGGTGGATTAGATCGCTCAATTGATTGCAGAATCATTATTTTATGGAGATATATATGTCTATCATTACCAAAACATTTCAATACGGTGAACAAACTGTAACTCTAGAAACTGGCCGTATCGCACGTCAAGCTTCTGGTGCTGTACTTGTTACTATCGATGACGCAATCCAAGTATTGGTTGCTGTTGTAGGTGCTAAAACTGCTAAGCCTGATCAAGGTTTCTTTCCTTTATCTGTGCATTACCAAGAAAAAACTTATGCTGTAGGTAAGATTCCTGGTGGTTTCTTTAAGCGTGAAGCTCGTCCTTCTGAAAAAGAGACGCTCACTAGCCGTTTGATTGACCGTCCAATTCGTCCATTGTTCCCTAAAGGGTTCATGAACGAAGTGCAGGTTATCTGTACTGTTGTTTCTGCTGATAAGCAAAACGATACAGATATTGCAGCTTTGATCGGTACTTCTGCTGCGTTAGCCATCTCAGGCATTCCTTTTGCTGGGCCCATTGGTGCTGCACGTGTTTCATACTCTGATGAAGCTGGATACCAGCTTAACCCAAGCTTTGAAGCGCAAGCTACATCTGATCTAGACATGGTTGTTGCAGGTACTGCTGATGCTGTATTGATGGTTGAATCAGAAGCTAAAGAGCTAAGTGAAGATGTGATGTTAGGTGCTGTTCTTTTTGCTCATGATGAAATGCAAGCTGTGGTTAAGGCCGTAGCTGAATTTGCTTCACAAGCGGCTAAACCTACTTGGGATTGGGTTGCGGATGAAGAAAATGCTGAGCTTAAAGCTGCTGTTACAGCTGAAGTTGGCGAGGCAGTGGGTGAAGCTTACCAAATTAGCGATAAAATGGATCGTTACACACGTTTAGGTGAAGTTAAGGCACAAGCTGTTGCTGCGTTATGTAGTGATGACGAAGCTGCACCATCTAAATCTGACGTGTTAGCTATGGTAAGTAAGCTGGAAAAGCACACTGTACGTTCACGTGTAGTGGCAGGCGAGCCACGCATCGACGGGCGTGATAATAAAACTGTTCGTGGTATCAATGTAGAGATTGGCACTTTGGCTAAAGCGCACGGTTCATCATTGTTTACTCGTGGCGAGACTCAATCTATTGTTGTAGCCACTCTTGGCACTAGTCGTGATCAACAGATCATCGATGCCTTGGAAGGTTCACGTAAAGATCCGTTTATGCTTCACTACAACTTCCCTAGCTATTCTGTAGGTGAAACAGGACGCTTTATGGGTCCTGGTCGCCGTGAAATTGGACATGGTCGCTTAGCTCGTCGTGGCATTCAAGCGATGTTGCCAAGCCAAGAAGAATTTCCATATACCATCCGTGTAGTTTCAGAAATTACCGAATCTAACGGTTCAAGCTCAATGGCTTCTGTGTGTGGTGCTTCTCTAGCGCTAATGGATGCTGGTGTGCCAATTAAGGCACCTGTTGCCGGTATTGCTATGGGTCTTATTAAAGAAGACGAAGGCTTCGCTGTATTGACTGACATTCTAGGTGATGAAGATCATTTGGGTGACATGGACTTTAAGGTAGCCGGCTCCGCTGCAGGTATTACAGCGCTGCAAATGGACATTAAAATCCAAGGGATTACTGAAGAAATTATGGAACTTGCTCTTGAGCAAGCACACGAAGCACGTATCCATATTTTAGGTGAAATGAACAAGTTGATCTCAGTACCACGCACTGAACTAAACGATAATGCACCTACCATGAAGACGATCAAGATCGATCAAGATAAGATCCGTGACGTCATTGGTAAAGGTGGAGCAACTATCCGTGGCTTGTGTGAAGAAACTGGCGCCTCAATCGATATTGAAGATGATGGTACAGTGCGCGTTTATGCTGATGATAAAGCAGCTGCAGAATTAGCTGAAGCTAAGATTCTAGAAATCACTGCTGAAGCTGAAGTTGGCGCTATTTACGAAGGTAAGGTTGAGCGCATTGTAGACTTTGGTGCATTCATCAATATCCTTCCTGGTAAAGATGGCTTGTTACATATTTCTCAAATCTCGAGTGAGCGCGTTGAGAAGGTGACTGACTATCTAGAAGAAGGCCAAACAGTGAAGGTTAAAGTGCTAGATGTTGACGCACGTGGCCGCATTAAGCTGTCTATGAAAGATATGGAAGCTTAATCGCCCAAGAGCTGAGCTAAAGAAGCCCAGCTTAAAAGGAAAATTGGCAATCGTGAAAAAAAGCCTCTGATCATTAATGGTTGGGGGCTTTTTTATGTCTAGACGACTACTAATGTGTCGCTTTTACTAATATAATGGTCGCCTTTAGAATTCTGATCACCCGTATTTAAAAAGGCACTCTTTTGACCCAGTCACAGCACATTTCTCTTGTTAAGCAAAAAATAAAAATCGTTCTGTTAGAAGGCGTCCACCAATCTGCCGTTCAAGCTTTACAGGCTGAAGGCTTTGATAATATTCATTTTTACGCAACGGCTTTACCAGAAAGTGAGTTGATTGAAGTGTTAAAGGATGCTCAGTTTGTGGGCCTTCGCTCACGGACTCAAATTACTAGAAAGGTGTTAACTCATGCACCTAAGCTCATGGCCATAGGCTGTTTTTGCATCGGCACCAACCAAGTTGATCTTGATGCAGCTCTAGAGATGGGTATACCTGTCTTTAATGCACCTTATAGTAATACACGCAGTGTGGCCGAGCTGGTTATTGCTGAGGCGATCTTGCTTTTGAGGGGTATTCCAGAAAAGAGTGCTAAGGCACATCGAGGCAAATGGCTAAAATCAGCCAGTAAATCGTTTGAGATAAGGGGTAAAAAGCTAGGCGTTGTGGGTTATGGATCAATAGGTTCACAATTAGGCATTATGGCAGAATCCATGGGCATGGAAGTGATCTATTATGATCAAATCACCAAATTGAGTTTGGGTAACGCTTCACCTTGTAGTAATTTAGCATCATTGCTTATGCAGGCTGATATTGTAACCTTACACGTGCCAGAAACACCCTCTACACATTGTTTAATAGGGCCAACTCAGCTAGCACAGATGAAAGAGGGTGCAATACTTATTAATGCCTCTCGTGGCACTGTAGTTGATATTGATGCGCTAGCTAGTTGTTTAAAAAGTGGCAAGTTATTAGGTGCTGCTATTGATGTATTTCCTGTTGAGCCAAGATCTAACGATGATGAATTTGTGTCGCCATTAAGGGGCTTAGATAATGTCATTTTGACGCCACATATTGGTGGCTCTACGGTGGAAGCTCAGGTAAATATAGGAGTTGAGGTGGCTGATAAGCTTATTCGTTACTGTGACAATGGTGCTAGCTTGTCAGCTGTAAACTTCCCAGAAGTCTCGTTACCCAACCATGACAATGCCCACC
The DNA here is from genome assembly GCF_047730155.1 of Candidatus Njordibacter sp. Uisw_002. NCBI lineage: Bacteria > Pseudomonadati > Pseudomonadota > Gammaproteobacteria > Pseudomonadales > Candidatus Njordibacteraceae > Candidatus Njordibacter > Candidatus Njordibacter sp. Uisw_002. Next base: position 2,203,336 of record NZ_CP159832.1, on the reverse strand, counting down.
GTTTGCTGCATATACACGAAAATATTCCAGGCACCTTGTCTAAAATAAACAACGTATTTTCTGAAAACAGTATCAACATTTCGGGGCAGTATTTGAATACTAACTCGAAAGTGGGTTATGTTGTTATAGATGTAGATGCCAGCTGTTCTGAGCTGGCTTTAATGAAGCTTAAGCAAGTTGCTGGCACTATAAGCTGTCGTGTATTGTTTTAGTTTTTAAGGGTCTTTACGCCTTCGTCTGTGCCCAAAAATAGAATGTCCGCGGGGCGCTGGGCAAAAAGACCATTTGTTACCACTCCAGTAATTTGGTTGATCTGTTGTTCCAGCTTTTTGGGGTCAACAATACTTAAGCCATAAACATCTAGGATCACGTTGCCATTGTCAGTCACAAAATCCTGACGCCAAACAGGCTCTCCACCAAGGCCCACAAGTTTGCGGGCCACATAACTGCGGGCCATAGGGATGACTTCTACAGGTAGTGGAAATTCACCTAATACGTCCACTAGTTTTGACTCATCAGCAATGCAGACGAACGTTTCTGCCACAGCTGCGACAATTTTTTCTCGCGTTAATGCACCCCCTCCACCCTTAATAAGGTTAAGGTGAGAGTCACTTTCATCAGCACCATCGATATAAAATTGCATGTGGGGCACAGCATTAAGTTCCAACACCGCAATACCATGGCCTTTAAGCCGCATTGCGGTGGCTTCTGAGCTAGCTACAGCGGCATCAAAATCGTGTTTAATGTTTGCCAAAGCATCAATAAAGCAATTGGCTGTAGAGCCTGTGCCGACACCGATAACAGACTGGCTATTAAGGTGTGGAACAATATGGTCGATTGCTGATTGTGCTACAGCTTGCTTTAACTGGTCTTGAGTCATGGTAATGATCTTATGAGAGACTAATAGCGTGATTATACAGGAATTTTCGCTATACATTGTAGACGCTAGTGGCTTCTGCCATTAATATGAGAGGCCAAGTTAAATGCGCTACTTCGTGTGTAAATTATTACCCAATTAGAAGAAATACTATGTCAGATCGTTACATCAAAAAAATCCTATCATCCAATGTTTATGACGTTGCTGTAGAGACTCCTGTTGACGTGGCTCGCAGTTTGTCCAAGCGGTTGGATAATAACATTTTGATCAAAAGAGAGGACTTGCAGCCTATATTTTCTTTCAAGATACGAGGTGCCCATAACTGTATTTCACAACTCACCCAAGTTGAAAGAGATTGCGGCGTGGTCGCTGCGTCTGCAGGTAACCATGCACAAGGTGTAGCGATGTCAGCTAAATATTTAGGCATCAATGCCACCATTGTGATGCCCAAAACTGCACCAGACATCAAAGTTAATGCGGTAAGGGCACTGGGCGCTGAAGTCATTTTGTATGGAGATACATTCCCTGAAGCCTATGCCTATTCTTTGACCTTAGTTGCTGAGTCAGGAATGAAGTATATCCATCCTTTTGATGATGAGCATACCATTGCAGGTCAAGGTACTGTGGCAATGGAGCTTCTGCGACAGGTTCAAGGTGATATTGACGCCATATTTATCCCTGTGGGTGGTGGCGGTTTAATTGCTGGCATGGCAGTGTATATCAAGTACTTACGACCAGGCATTAAAGTCATAGGCGTAGAGCCAGAAGATGCATGCTGCCTTAAGGTTGCCTTAGATGCTGGTGAGCGTGTCATTTTATCGGAAGTGGGTAACTTTGCTGAAGGTGTAGCTGTAGCCCAAGTTGGAGAGCGTAACTTTGAGCTGGCACAAAAGTATGTCGATGAAGTTATTACAGTAACAACGGATGAAATGTGTGCGGCCATTAAAGATATTTATGATGACACACGTGCAGTTGTGGAGCCTTCAGGTGCTTGTGCGTTAGCAGGATTAAAGAAATATGTAGACCGTGAGAAAGCTCAAGATCAAACACTAGTGACGGTTTCTTCAGGAGCTAACCTTAACTTTGATCGATTACGGCATGTTGCTGAACGTGCTGAAATCGGAGAAGGTAGAGAGGCTATAATTGCAGCCCAAATACCAGAGCACCCTGGTAGCTTTGAACAATTTTGCACCGCCTTAGGTGAGCGTAATATTACTGAGTTTAACTATCGCTATGCTAGTGATAGCCAGGCACAAGTGTTTGTTGGTGTAACCTTAAAGGCAGGCGAAGGCAGTGCTGCACCACTTTTGAGTCAGCTAGCTGATAATGGGATTGGCGCAGTAGATTTAAGTAACAACGAGATGGCAAAAAGCCATGTGCGTTATATGGTGGGCGGGCATGCCAATGTCGACAACGAAGTAGTTTACCGTTTTACCTTCCCAGAGCGGCCAGGTGCACTGCTTAAGTTTTTGAAAAAACTAGGCCGGCCTTGGAATATTTCAATGTTCCATTACCGTAATCATGGATCTGCTTATGGTCGTGTGTTGGTTGCCATGCAAGTGCCTATGGCAGACAAAGAGGTGTTTGAGGGCTACCTTGATGAGCTAGGTTATGCGTTTAATGAAGAAACAACTAACCCAGCCTATCAGTTGTTTTTGGCACCTGAAACGCATTAATTGGTAATAAATATAAGCGGGATTAATTACGAACATTGCTCCAGCCAGGGAATGTATCCAAGTATCCAAAGCTTAAGTTACTGAGCGGGCAACTTAGGCAATGTGATCTCGACTCTGAGGCCACCTGTAGGGCGATTACTGGCTTCTATGGTGCCAGATTGAGCCCTGATGGCTTGTTCAGCAATGGCCATGCCAACGCCGTAACCACCACTTTGCTGGTTGCGGCAAGCTTCCACGCGGTAGAAAGGCTCAAATAGGCGCTTCAGAGAATCCTCTGGCACTCCTTCCCCCTCATCTTCAATACGAATCACTGCAGACTCTGGGGTGACCTCAGCTCGTATAAATACTCGCCCTTCCTCTGGTGTATAGCGGATAGCATTACGTAATATGTTTTCTACCGCACGTGAAACTAATTCTTGTTGGCCTGTTAAGAGATTTTTTTCTGGCTGCACTAAGTGTATTTGGTGTTTGGACTGAGTTTCAAATTCAGCATCTTGGGTAAGTTTGAATAAGAGCTCACTTAAGTCGTAGACTTCTGAAATAGGGCTTAGGTCGCTTTGTTCTAGGCGCAGTAGCGTTAACACCTGGTCGATCAGCGCGTTCATTCGCTCTATTTCTCGCTCAATACGATGCAAAGACTGATGTTCTGTGTCGGGGATCTTGCGCGCGAGCAATTCCAAGGCTATTTGCTGCCTAGCTAAAGGGGTTCTTAACTCGTGTGAGATGTCTCTAAATAAGCGCTGCTGGTTATTTACCAATAGACTAATGCGCTCTGCCATGTGGTTAAACGCTAGGCCTACTTCACCGATCTCATCATTTTTTTGGCATGACGAATCGCTCAAACGAGTGTTCAGATTGCCACGAGCAAATGAATGAGTTGCTTGTTTGAGTTTGCGCAAAGGGTCTGTGATGTGCCACGTCACAAAAGCCGTTAATAAAGCGACAATAAGTAATGCTGTAACGATTTGTAGAATCGGCAAATGTTTGAGCCAAGTAGGGTAAGGCCCGCTGTTGTCCCGCAGGGCTACAAACGTGTAGATACGATCACTGCTGCTGGAAATGGTGTAAGGCTGAAAACCTTTTAAATCTCGCTTGGAAAGCCTACCTTGAGTTAATGGCAAAGTAAATTCAAGCCAATTTTTTGGTAGATGAGCCAGGCTAATAGGCCGTCGCTTTGCATCTAACATAAAGCCTGTGACATCAAATTCTAAGCGGATGTAATGAAGCCATTGTGTCAGCTCTGCAGAACCTTTGGTTTCAAAAATGTCGGCAGCTTTAATGCCTAACTTTACTACCTTTTGATATTGATCTTGATCACGTTCTTGAACAATGATTTCCGATAGAGTGGCTACAGAAAAAATAGCTGCAATGAGGGTTAACCAAAAAAAGAAAAATATTTTCCAATATAGACTACGAAATATGGATAGCCACCTAAGCGTTAATGACATACTGATACCCAACACCGCGTATGGTTTTAATACGGGGTTCATTGCTTACGAACGGCCCTAATTTCCGCCTTAGATTGCTCATATGCATGTCTACACTTCTGTCATACAAAGCTAACTTACGACCCAAAGCATTCTCTGTTAGTTCTTCTTTGCTTAGTACCTGGCCTGCTTTTGCTAGCAAGCTTGCTAATAAGTTAAATTCTGTGCTGGTGAGGTCTATCGTCTCACCTTGTTTGGAAACAATACGAGTATTGTGGTTTAGCTCTACATCTTCGCGAATAATGATTTGACGTTTTCCGCTGGCTTCTAGGCCTGATTTGTCCATCTCTACACGCCTTAATATGGCACGAATACGAGCTGAAATTTCTCGTGGGTTACAAGGCTTTGGTAAATAATCGTCGGCCCCCATTTCAAATCCCACTATACGATCTACTTCATCGCTTCGAGCAGTCAGCATGAGTACAGGTGTTTTATGGCTAATGCGAAACTGTTTGAGAAGGTCCAAGCCATTCATTTTTGGCATCATGATATCAAGGACTAAAACATCATACTGGCCGTTTAAAGCCATATTAAGTCCTTGCTCACCATCAAAGGCTTGATCTACATGGAAGTTTTCTAGAGACAAAAACTCGCTTAACAGCTCATTCAGTTCTTGGTCGTCTTCAATTAATAAGATGCGTGTGGTCATGGGGTAAGGCTCCAAAAATAAGCAGACTTGCTCAGGGTATAGATGCAATTGTGTCACAATTTTGAGGTAAGTATTGTATAAGCTAAGGATTTTACAGAATTTTACGTGTCACAGGAGGGGGGGTTTTTTTAAAAAAAAACGTGTAAAAGACTCCCCAGGATGGCGATTCCAATGGTTGCCCTGAACCCGAAGGTTCAAGGTGGGAGCCCCTGTTTAGGCAGAAGGCGTTCCAACAAGTGGACATGCACAGAGCTTAAGCGAGGAGCTCCCTGATTATATAAATCGGCTCAAGGACGTTATTAGATGTCAAGCACCACAGGGAGTCTGTAAGTATTATAGGCTGGTGCTTTTAAGAATGGAACCCGAAAAGCCAATAATAACTAGTTTAGGCTGTCACTGACTTTTTTGTTCAGATGTTCAAGCGCTGTTTCAAGGATGCCTAATTGCGTTTGAGTTTCTATTAATTCTGCACTCATATTGAGAGCGGCCATGACTGCCATCCGTTCTAGCCCCATTACTCTGCCGCTAGATTTTATACTTTTTAGCTTTTCATCTAAGTTATATGCAGCTTGCCTTAGATTGGCTTCTTTGCCAATTGGACAAGTGAGAGTATAGCTTTGTGATAAAATGGACACTTCTACTGCTTGTAAATCACTCATGATGCGCATCCGTTGCTTGGTCAAATAGACTAATCAAGTGATTGAGATCGTCTTCTAGGGCCTGATTTGAGAGTTGCTTAGTAGGTCGGGATTGCTCTTTTGCCAATGTATTTTCAGCTTGTTGTTGCAATAGTTCTTGCTCAAGTACACTCATGCTAATTTGAAGCTGAGCATGTTCGTGCTGCAAAGTGCGGTGTTGAGTTAACAACTGGTCGATGTGGTGTGTTAAAGCGTTAATGGTCGACATTGTTGGGCCACTTAAAAGGTAATCTAGTCATAGATTTTATAGTAAATTGAGCCGCTGTCTAGTGACACTCTGTAAAAGCTCTAGAGAATGGCTACAGCTCAGGTATAATGTAACGATATTTTAGCCAGAGCCAAACTCATGACAGATACTGCCCCAAAACTAAACTACATATTTGATGACTTTGCGGACATGTTCGTTGAATTGGGAGCCTTTGGTACACCCTCAGAGCTACATGGCTTGTTGACAGGGCAGCTAGCTGCTGGAGTGCGTGTAGATGCCCAAGCATGGCTAGCTATGGTTGTGTCTCACCTGGATGTGCAGACATTAGAAGATGATGATGATAAGGCTGAGCTAGTCGCATTGTATGATCTAGTGCTTGAACAATTGAGCGCAGCTGATTTTGGTTTTCAACTATTACTGCCAGAAGATGATACTGAATTGATCTCTAGAACAGAGTCCTTAGGCGCATGGAGTAGTGGTTTCTTAAGTGGCTTTGGTTTAAGTTTTGACCACACTAAACAGAGCCTATCTATTGAAATTACTGACGCTATGGAAGACTTGGCAAATATTGCCCAAGTCTCTTTTGACGTCGATGATGAAGACCTAGAAGGTGAAAGTGCAGAAACAAGCTATTTAGAACTTGTTGAATATGTTCGTTTGGCTGCCATGATGGTGTTTGCCGAATTTAACGTCTCTGATTCGCCACCTCAAAAATCGCCACAGCAATTACATTAGAGCGTAGCAATTATTTTAAGGGCAATACCCATGACTAAGATAGCCACCATAGAGTATGTCCAAAGACGTAACGCTTTGTTACAGCAGTTACCTATAGGTGCTGTGGTAATCATCAATTGTGCGAGCGTACAAATCCGTAATGGAGATGTGGAGCAAGACTACCGACAAAATAGTAGTTTTTACTATTTATCTGGCATGGTGGAGTCGCATACTACATTAGTTTTAGTTAACAGTGTGGATGGCCCACGAAGCATTCTTTTTTGTCGCAGCAAAGACAAGTTACAAGAGATTTGGCATGGTCGTCGCCTAGGTGTGGACGCTGCTCCAAAAATTTTGCTGGTGGATGAAGCCCATGTAAGTGAAAGTTTGGAACAAAAGCTTGTGGAGTTGTTAGACGGTGCTAGTCAGGTAGTTTATCGCTTTAGCCAAGATGAAACCTTTGAATTAGTGCAACAAAGCCTTGCTAAGCTTCGAAGGTTGTCACGTCAAGGTAAAGTATGCCCTACAACGTTAGTAGATCTTGACCCCTTGATAGATACTATGCGTTTATTTAAGTCAGGCGCTGAAGTAGAGCAAATGACCCAGGCCTGTAATATCAGTGTGGCTGCTCACAAAAGAGCAATGAGTGTATGTAAAGTAGGCATGAACGAATACCAATTAGCCGCAGAACTACATCACCAATTTTCTATACAAGGCAGTCAACGCGTCGCTTATGGCTCTATCGTTGCTGGTGGTGACAATGCGTGTATTTTACATTACACAAATAATGATCAATCTTTACAGGATGGTGACCTAGTCTTAATTGATGCTGGTTGTGAGTTGGATCACTATGCTTCCGATATTACCCGCACATTCCCAGTAAATGGACACTTTAGTGACCCACAGAAAATCATTTATGAAATTGTGCTGGCGGCGCACAAAGCAGCTTTAGAGTGCATTAAACCTGGCGCTGTATATACAGACATGCAAGATGCCTCAGTGAGAGTCATTATCCAAGGATTAACCAATATTGGTTTGTTGACAGGAACCCTTGAAGCTAATATTGAAAACCAAAACTATCGTAAGTTTTACATGCACAATATAGGGCATTGGCTTGGCATGGATGTGCATGATGTAGGTGCGTATAAGCTAGGTGGAGTGTCTCGACCTCTTACGCCAGGCATGATCACTACAGTAGAGCCAGGAATCTATATTGATCCAGACGATATGACAATCCCTTCTCAATGGCGTGGCATTGGCGTGCGTATTGAAGACAACATACTGGTGACAGAAACAGGCTATCGCAACCTCACTGGTGATTTGCCTGTGAGTGTAGTAGACATTGAAAGGTTGATGGCTAGCTGATGAGTGTAGAACTAGAACAACGCTTAAGTGGAGTTCAGCCAACGAAGCACTACGACATTGTGATCGTGGGTGGTGGATTAGTGGGTGCGAGTTTGTGTTTGGCGCTTGCCGGCACAGCAAAGACGTATGGATTATCCATTGCGATACTTGATGCTGCGCCCATTGATACTTCATTTCTTGATAGCGCAGCTATTGAGGCAACCACTATTAGTGCGCTGGGTGTTTTGGATGGACGTGCAACCGCGCTTGCTCTTGGTAGCCGTAATCTATTAAATAGCATAGGTTTGTGGGATTATTTAGATCCTCACGCTCAAGCGATTAGCAAAATTCAAGTGAGTGACCAAGGTCAGCCATATAAGAGTGAAATGCTCGCTGATGAGATGCGAAGAGACGCCTTGGGTTATGTGTTACAAAACCAAACCATGGGTCAGGTCTTCTTAGAGCAAATTATAAAGCGTTGTAGCGATTGTGTTGATCTTATTGACCAAGCTCAAGTGGTATCTATAGGCAATGCGCGTCAAGATAGCCATCTAGATTACCAGCGCTTTGGACAGTCTAGCTCCATTACTGCCCAGCTTATAGTGATGGCAGATGGAGGTCGATCAGCTTTGCGCCAAAAACTGGGTATGTTTGACCAAGTGCATCATTATGATCAAGTGGCTTTAGTTGCTAATGTGGAACTTGATCAATACCACCAAGGATTGGCTTGTGAGAGATTCACTCCGTCTGGCCCGCTAGCTTTACTCCCTTTGCCCACTATGGAAGGTAAGTTTCGTGCAGCCTTAGTATGGACACAGCCTATTGCGCGTCAAAATGAATTACAACAGCTCAGCGATGAACAGCTGCTACAAGAAATCCAGCTCCAAGTAGGATACCCAATGGGTGAGCTTCTTGCCATCGGCGATCGTCAGGTTTATCCGCTGGCTTTAAGCGTTGCTTTAGAGCAAGCAAGGCAAGGTTTGGCTGTGGTTGGTAATGCTGCTCACACTTTACATCCTATTGCAGGGCAAGGGTTTAACTTAGCGCTGCGAAGTAATTTTGCATTAGCACAATCTGTACTAAAGTCATGCAAACAAGGCGTTCCTATTGGCGACTTGGCTAATTTAAATGAGTTTGTTGCAGCTAGTGGCTGGGATAAAGATCGTGTCATTAGTGCTAGTGATAAAGTAATGAAGCTGTTTTCTAACAAAAAAATCCATTACAGCGTACTACGGCAAGTAGGCTTATTAACTATGCAGCAGATACCTTTAGTGAGAACTATATTTACGCGCGCTGCCATGGGCCTAGATGTGCCTTTAGCAAAGGTGCTGGCTATGCCACCTATTAGGGCTAAGTATTTAAGCGGTAGTGAGGAAGTATTGTGAGTGAATTTGATGTAGCTATAGTAGGTGCTGGCATGGTGGGTGCAAGTCTTGCCTGTGGTCTTATTGATGCTGGTTTTAATGTGGCATTAATCGAGTCTGGCGAATTGAATTCATCGCAAGATTGGCCTTTAGGGCAAGTAGATGCGCGTGTTTCGGCCTTGAGTTTAGCATCTGAAAACTTACTAAAAAATTTGCAGGCTTGGCCAATTATAGAAAATATGGCACGTTTACAGGCCTATGATGCAATGCATGTATGGGATGCGTGTGGTACTGGAAAACTTCACTTTACTGCTGCCGAACAACACCTGCCTTATTTAGGGCACATTGCTGAAAACCGCACTATCACTTCAGCTTTGCACCAACTCCTAGAACATAAAAAATACCACTTATTCGAACAAGCCCAAGTGGTAGATATGTCACCTGAAGAGGTTGCGCCTCGCACGTTGACACTGGGTAGTGGTGAGCAAATTACTGCAACGATCGTTGTGGGGGCCGACGGAGCTAACTCCAAAATTAGACAGTTAGCTGGATTACCTACCAGAGAATGGGACTACCCTCATCACGCTTTGATTACTCGAGTAAAAGTAACCAAATCACATCAAAATGCAGCATGGCAACGCTTCACTGAAGACGGGATATTAGCCTTTTTGCCACTTCTTGGCGCTGCTGAAGAAGGTCTGGATCAGCATTATTGTTCCATAGTGTGGTCGCAGCCTAAGGCGCAAGCGCAAGCCATGCAACAATTGTCAGAGAGTGATTTTTGCATGGCTTTAACTGCTGCGTTTGAGGGACGCTTAGGCGATGTTATCGCAAGCGACAAGCGTCACGTAATACCTCTTAGGCAGCGCCACGCTAAACGTTATGTTCAAAATGGATTAGTGTTGGTCGGTGATGCCGCTCACACTATACATCCATTAGCTGGCCAAGGGGTCAATCTGGGGCTGCTTGATGTTTCAGCTTTAGTAGACACGTTGCAACAAGCACATCAACAAGGTTATGACATTGCCAGTATTGGGGTGTTGGAGAAGTATCAAAGCCAAAGGCGTAATGATAACTTGCGCATGATGGCCTTGATGGAAAGTTTTTCACGATTGTTTGGTAATCAGCATCCAATGCTAAGTTTACTACGCAATACAGGTATGAATTGGGTACAAAAGTTAAACCCTATTAAACAACATTTAGCGCAACAGGCTATGGGTGTGGGTGCGCATCTGCCTCCCTTGTCACAAGCGCCAAAACAGTAAAAATATACTTAAGGACACGATTATGAGTAACTTACCCCAAGGCTTAAGCTACGTTGAAAGCCATGAATGGATTCGCAATGAAGGTGACGGTATTGTCACTATAGGAGTGACAGACTTTGCCCAAGAACAGCTAGGTGATGTGGTCTTTGTGGAGTTGCCAGATGTAGGCGCAGAGCTTGTGTCTGCAGATGAATTTGGTGTGATCGAATCAGTTAAGGCTGCATCGGACCTCTTTGCTCCTGTTTCTGGTGAAGTTATTGCCATTAATGAACTGTTAGCTGATGATCCAGAGCTTGTGAATACAGACCCTTATGGTGATGCTTGGTTGTTGCAAATACGCTTATCCCATCCAGAAGAATTAGAGCACCTGCTAGATGCAGACGCTTATAGTCAGTTGTGTGAAGAATAAATGCCAGATCTAATTTTAAAGCCAAAATCTGATCGCCGTTTACGTCAAGGCCACTTGTGGATTTATAGTAATGAAGTGGATGTTGTTAAATCCCCGCTACACAGCTTTCCTGCTGGAGAACAAGTGAATGTATTGGATGCCAAAGGAAAAGGCTTAGGCACGGCTATAATTAACCCAAAACAGCTTATTTGTGGCCGCTTGGTCAGTCGTAATATTGATGAGCCGCTTAACCGTGAACGCTTAGTTAGTCGATTAAGGTCAGCCTTAATAAGCAGGGAGCAGCTGTTTGAAGACCATTGTTATCGGTGGGTTTATGGAGACAGTGATGGTTTACCTGGTTTAGTAATAGATCGCTTTGATAATGTCATCGTAGTGCAGGTTTCAAATGCAGGCATAGAGCTATTGCTTGAGCAGCTGCTTGAAGCGATTAATGAGGTGGTTCCAGAGCTTAATATTTTGCTTAAAAATGATGGCAAAATGCGTTCTGTTGAAGGCTTAGAAAACTACGTGCGTGTGGCTCAAGGCGAAGTGCCCATGCTGGTTCCTCTCAAAGAAAATAATGTAAAATTTTTAGCACCGGTTTGGGAAGGTCAAAAAACGGGATGGTTTTATGATCACAGGCTAAACCGCCGCAGAGTGCAAAAGCTATCTGAAGGTAAGCGTGTTTTAGACATGTTCAGCTATATTGGTGGCTGGGGTATTCAAGCCGCCGCCGCTGGTGCTAGTGAAGTAATTTGTGTGGATGCCTCTGCTCAAGCGTTGGAGCTAGTGCATCAGCAAGCGCAGCTAAACGGCATGGAAGATAAAGTTCATAGTATCAAAGGTGATGCATTTACCGCTATGAAGCAACTGCATGAAGATGGAGAACGCTTTGATATTGTTATTATTGACCCTCCAGCTTTTATTGCTCGTCGTAAAGATATTAAAGCGGGTGAATTGGCCTATCAAAGAGCTAATCAGCTAGCTATGCGGCTTTTAAAGCCAGAAGGTATTTTAGTGTCTGCTTCATGCTCCATGCATTTAGAGCGTGCAAGACTGACTCAGCTATTACAGGAAGCGTGCCGTAAAAATGGGCGCATGGGCCAAGTCTTAGAACAAGGTGGCCAAGGTGGAGATCATCCTGTTCACCCTGCTATCCCAGAAACTGAATACCTTAAGTCCGTTATTTTACGCACTTGGTATGAGGTTTAGTGACTTATTGATTAAGTGCTTTACCGTAAGCTCATCACTGGCCAACCGTTTGCTAGTGCATGGGCTTTAAGGGTAGCATCTGGGTCCACAGCGAAGGGTTCATCTACTAGTTCCAAAAGGGGCAAGTCATTGTGGGAGTCACTATAGAAGCAGGCGCCTTCTATCGTTTTTTTGTGTAACGTCATCCAAGCATTCAGCTTATCAATTTTTCCTTCCTTAAAGCATGGTGAACCACTTAGTTTGCCAGTATAACGGCCGTCTATGCATTGTGTAGGTGTAGCAATCAAGTGCGGTATATTTAAGTATTGAGCTATAGGCGCAGTTATAAAATCATTAGTTGCGGTAATGATAACTAACACATCCCCTGCCTCACGATGCTTTTTTAGTAAGGCTTGAGCTTTTATAGCAACCATTGGAATAACTGTAGTTTGCATAAACTTTTGGTGGATAACTTTCAGTTGTTCAGCGCTGTATCGCGTCAGTGGGGCTAGAGCAAACTCTGCATAAGCCACCATATCCAGAGTGCCGGCTAGGTAGTCTTGGTAGAACGCGTCATTTTTAGCCGCGTAGTCATCCCCATCAACAAGTCGTTCAGACACCATAAACTGCCCCCAGCCATGATCGCTATCACCAGCCAATAATGTATTGTCTAAATCAAACAAAGCGAGCCTTCCTTGCATGGGTATACCTGTATAAATATCTATAAATTGTAGTTAAGTATATTATTTTAGCTCATTTTCATCTGTTGTTGTTGTTGTCTGCCGTTTTGTGGAACAATGGGACAAATATATTTTGTATGGTGCAAAGCCGTGATCGATAAAGATGGTTTTCGCCCCAATGTAGGTATTATTCTGGCAAACTCCCAAGGACAAGTGCTTTGGGCAAAGCGGTTGGGTTGGGATGCATGGCAATTCCCCCAAGGTGGTATTGATGCGCATGAGACGCCAGAACAAGCCTTATTTAGGGAGCTCAAAGAAGAAATTGGCCTGCTGCCAGAGCATGTAGAGGTGCTTGCTTGCACCCGTGGCTGGCTCAGATACCGTTTGCCTAAGCGAATGATTCGCCAAGGCCAACAGCCTTTATGTATTGGTCAAAAACAAAAATGGTTTTTGTTACGTATGTTGGCACCTGATAATGCGGTTCAAATGGGCACTACTAACAGCCCAGAATTTGATGCGTGGGAATGGGTAAGCTATTGGTATCCAGTGGACCAAGTGGTGTCGTTTAAACGCGAGGTATATCGTCGGGCAATGAAAGAATTGTGTTTACGGCATTCACGTTTGGTTTATCATCATGGTTTGGTTATTCCAAGTCATAGCAAAGGCTAAGATCTTATTGTTCAGCACTGTGAATCAAAGCTTTAAGTAAAAACTATAGGTAGGAATGGAATGCTTCATAGTCTGCGTAAAATAATACAAGCGGTAAGTGCCGCTGAAGATTTGCAATCGGCCCTGAAATTGGTGGTGCATCAAGTTCGACGCGCCATGCGCACAGATGTGTGTTCTATATACCTTTATTTTCCACAAACTGATAATTACGTGCTTATGGCCAGTGAGGGCCTTAATCAGGCTTCTATCGGTTCAGCTTGCCTGTCTTCTGGGCAAGGCTTAGTTGGTTTGGTAGGTCTTAAAGCTGAAACGATTAACCTTAAGCAAGCTGCGCAACACCCCAATTTTCATTACGTACAAGAGACAGGTGAAGAGGCCTTTAGCTCCTTTTTAGGTGTGCCTATTATTCACCACCGTAAGGTGTTGGGTATTTTAGTGGTGCAGCAGCGTGATGAACGCCAGTTTGATACTGAAGAAGAAGCAGTGCTTATTACTTTGTCGGCTCAGCTTGCAGGGTTTATAGCGCACGCAGAGGCTACAGGGGGTGGTTTACGCCATGATGCTTTAGCTGATGGTGAAAGTTTGGACCTGCATTATGAGGGCGTCAGTGGCTCTGGTGGCGTAGCAATTGGACATGTAGCGGTGATTGCCCCGCCTGCTGATCTAAATAAAGTGCCAGATCGTAGGTGTCGTGATGCAGAAACTGAGGTTGAGGCCTTCCAAACCGCTTTAGAAGCGGTTAGACGCAAGATTAAAATAATTAGTCGCACCTTAGCGCGCAACTTAAAAAACCAAGAACAAGAGTTGTTCGAAGTGTATATGCGTATGTTAGACGATAATGCTCTTGCAGGAGAAGTGATTCAGCATATACGTCAAGGTCAGTGGGCCCAAGGCTCATTGCGCCGCGTGGTGCAACAACATATCCGTTCCTTTGAGGCAATGGAAGACCCTTATTTACGAGAAAGAGCATCTGACATAAGAGATCTTGGGCGACGTATCTTGGCTGAGTTGCAACAAACTAATACCGAAGTGCGTAGGTTTGAAGATTCAACAGTGCTGGTCGCTGAAGAAGTAACTGCTGCTATGCTAGCCGAAGTGCCAGTTGATAAGCTTAAGGCTATCATTTCTACATTGGGTTCGAATAACTCTCATGCTGCTATTTTGGCGCGATCCATGGGAATACCTACCATTATGGGCGCAGTAGACTTTCCATATCGTCGCATGGAAGGCCAAGAAGTGGTTATTGATGGTTATATGGGGCGGATATTCCTTAATCCAAGCCAAGACTTAAGGCGTCAGTATGAGCAAGCTATTGTTGAAGAGGACTCATTTACTAAAGAGTTAGAAGTGCTCAGACTTGTGCCTGCCCAAACCCGCGACGGCCACACAGTGCCCTTGCTCGTTAATACTAGCTTACCTTTAGATGTGGGTCGTTCACTAGCTCAAGGTGCACAAGGAGTGGGTCTATATCGCACTGAAGTACCTTTTATGATTAAGGAACACTTTCCTTCAGAGAATGAACAAACCCAATGTTATCGAACTCAGCTACAAGGCTTTGCGCCTCTTCCTGTGACTATGCGAACATTGGATATTGGTGGAGATAAAAACTTACCTTACTTTGCCATAAAAGAAGACAATCCATTTTTAGGTTGGCGTGGTATTCGAGTCACGTTAGATCATCCAGAAATATTTTTGGTGCAAATCCGAGCGATGCTTAAGGCCAGCGAAGGCTTAGATAACCTGCGTATAATGCTGCCTATGATTACTCATGTGAGCGAGATAGATGAATCAATCCGCTGGATTGACCAAGCTTTTTTAGAACTGTGTGAGGAGGGTTATAAGTTAGTGAGGCCGCCCATAGGCGTAATGATCGAGGTGCCTGCTGCTGTGTACCAAGCCAAGCACATAGCCCAGCGTGTGGACTTTATGTCTGTGGGAAGCAATGATTTAACGCAATATATATTGGCCGTTGATAGAGATAATCCTCGGGTAGCGGAGTTGTATCACACTATGCACCCTGCCGTATTAATGGCTTTGCAGCATGTAGTAGATGCTGCTAAATTTGCAGGCATTCCCGTAGGTTTGTGTGGTGAATTAGCGGGTGACCCCGCTGGTGCTTTATTGTTGATGGGAATGGGCTACGATAGCTTGTCTATGAACGCTGCAAGCCTTCCAAAAGTGAAGTCTGTGATTCGCAAATTTAGCCTAACCCAAGCCCAACAAATGTTACACAAAGCCTTAGAACAAGCTGGTGCAGATGGTGTGCAGCAAGTTATTCAAGAAAACCTAAAAGCGGCTGGGCTAACGCGCCTACATAGTCGATATGTGGACAATTAAACCTGCGGCAATGCCCCACATCATAATACCAATAAGACCATCTAGCACTCGCCATGCAGAAGGGTTTTTAAATAAAGGCATGAGCCACTTGGCTCCCCAAGCCAAACTAAAAAACCAAATAAAAGATGCGCTCACCGCGCCTAATCCAAACCATAGTTTTTCACTACCAACATATTGGCTGCTAATACCACCCACTAAAACCATGGTGTCTAAATAACAGTGGGGGTTGAGTAAGCTTACACTTGCAGCCACAGTGATGGCTTTAGTAAGTGAGTATTCACTTGAGCTGTCCTCTATATTGATAGTGTGTCCACTGACTGCTGATTTAAACGCCAAAGCCCCATAAATAAACAAAAACACAGACCCTGCACACGAAATCCATAATAATAAATCCGGTTGTGCTTGTACCAATGCTCCCATACCAAATATGCCTAGGCAGATAAGGGTAGCGTCAGTCAAACTGCAAAAAAGTGCTATTGCGTATTGATGTTGATCGCGCAAAGCTCGGTTCAGTAAAAAAGCATTTTGCGCGCCAATAGCAATAATAAGCCCAGCACTAAGTGCTAGGCCATTAAGGAAAATTAAGCTGGTATTCACGGTTCTTCAGACATCCAAGTAAAGTGTTGCGTTAATGGTTTTAAATGGTCAAAACAAGTTTCAAAAACATCCATATTTCCCATACGGTCGCGCAATACACTAATGCAGGAACGGGTGCCATAATCATAGTCTGGTGCGTCAATAAAGCAAGAAGATAATCGCCTTTCCCAGTCAATGGCAATGCCTGTATTAGGTAGTAGATTATCCTGCGCTATAGCTGTATCGAGCATTATCTGTTGCAGGTTTTGGTGCAGTGGAGGTTGGTGTAAAGCGCACATTAAACTGTGTTTAACATGCTTTACTTTGGGCCAGTTACAATCTAGCACGCCATTACTTAGGCCGTATAATCCTGGAGGAAGTACTTTGGGTGGTTGCTGCTCATTATTAGCGCAAAACACCAACTCATGGTTATCCCAGAGCAGTAAATTAAATCCCGCAAACTGATCCATTTGAAGAGAGTTTGCATAAGCTAGACTTGTGTCATTTTGGCGTAAAAAGTTAATGACTAATTGACCTCGAGTTTTAAAAGCCTCAACACTTGTGTTTTTGTCAGTTGCCTTGCGAAAATTTGTGACGCCAGCCCAGCGGCCATCTTTGTGTATTCCAAGCCATGTGCCTCCTGCGTCTAGGTCTTTGCCTGCAAGTATTTCAAGATCTGGCCACCAGTGCATGTTTTTAGTGGGGCGCTGAAGAAATTCATCGCGATTAGCTGCCATAATCAGAGGCCAGTCTGGATTGAGTTGATGGGCGAAAACAATGAGGCACATGAAAGATTGAGTCTCCTAAACTTTGCGCTTATGGGGCTAAGCGTAGATAATAGCTTTTTTATTAGTAAGATGTGAACGAATGATTTTTGTTGCTTATATGGCCCTAGGCGCATTAGCCGGACTTTTAGCTGGGCTCTTTGGTATTGGCGGCGGCATTGTGGTCGTGCCAGCTTTAGTTTTGGCATTTAATCTTCAGGGCATAAACCCTGAAATAGTATTTTATATGGCGATCGCTACTTCTTTAGCCAATATTATGTTTACGTCTTTATCTGCTATTCGCATCCACCAAAAAAAAGCGTCTATTCAATGGTATTTAGTTAAGCCCATTGCAGTGGGTATGCTGATTGGCTCGTTTGTTGGTGTGAATACCGCTCTTACTATTCCTGCTATTTATTTGCAGGCAAGTTTTGGTGCCTTTGCCATCTTCTTGAGCTTGAGAATGATGTTGTCTCAATCAGGCGAGGGCGCCTCCAATCTGCCTGGTGTTTTGGGCTTAGGTATTGCTGGGGTATTTATAGGCTGGGTGTCAGTGCTTTTTGGTATTGGTGGAGGTAATTTGTTGGTGACTTGGCTATCTAATCGCCAGTTGGTCATGCAAAAAGCAGTGGCCACAGCTAGCGCATGTGGCTTTGCCATCGCAATTTCAGGCGCAGTATCCAATGCGATTTTGGGGTGGGGCAACCCCATGTTACCAGCATACAGTTTAGGCTATATTTATTTGCCAGCGTTGCTTGGTATTGTGGCTACAAGTTTTATTGCAGCTTCTTATGGTTCTGTGATTGCACATCGTTTGTCGGCAAAATTACTCAAACGACTGTTTGCATGGATGCTACTATTAATGGGGTTTAGAATGTTAACTAGTGTTTGGTTTTAAGGATAATAATGCTTACTTTTCCTAATATCGACCCAGTTCTTATACAATTAGGGCCCTTAGCCATACATTGGTATGGCCTGATGTATTTGTTGGCTTTTAGCTCTGCTTTTTGGCTTGGGAGTAGACGAGCTAAGGCTGCTGGATTTAGTAAAGAACAATTAAGTGACGTGATATTTTTTGGTGCTATTGGCGTCGTTTTAGGTGGGCGTTTAGGTTATGTGCTCTTTTACCAGTTTGAAGCTTTTATTCAAAATCCAGGCATGTTGTTGCGTGTTTGGGAAGGTGGAATGTCGTTTCATGGCGGTTTTCTTGGCGTGGTTATCAGTGGTATTTGGTTTGTACGTAAACATCACTTCAAATATCCACAGGTGATGGATTTTGTGGTGCCGCTTGTGCCACTAGGTTTGGGTGCAGGGCGCTTAGGTAATTTTATTGGTGGGGAGCTGTGGGGGCGACCAACTGATATGCCCTGGGGTATGGTGTTTCCCCATGTGGATGCTTTGGCACGACACCCATCTCAGCTATATCAACTGTTACTTGAGGGTTTGCTGTTGTTTGCAGTGCTTTGGGTATACTCAGCTAAACCTAGAGCGCCCTTGCGGGTTTCAGGTTTGTTTTTGCTAGGGTATGGGTTACAAAGATTTTTAGTCGAATTTGCTCGTCAACCTGATGCCCATTTAAATTATGTAGCCTTAGATTGGATGACTCAGGGGCAGTTATTATCTTTACCAATGGTTGCGATAGGGGCGTATTTATTAGTACGCAAGACTTCGATTAAAGGTTAAAATACCATGTATCTTATTATCTGGGTGGGTTTTCTATATGCAGCAATATCTTGATTTAATGCGCCATGTGCAAGGTACAGGAGCGCTGAAGGAAGACCGCACTGGAACTGGCACCTTGAGTGTTTTTGGCTACCAAATGCGGTTTGATTTGTCCAAAGGGTTTCCTGCGCTGACTACTAAAAAACTACATCTTAAGTCCATTATTCATGAGTTGTTATGGTTTTTACAAGGTTCTACAAACACCCAATATTTAACCGACAATGGAGTACGTATCTGGGATGAGTGGGCAGATGAAAATGGTGACTTGGGGCCAGTGTATGGGTCCCAATGGCGTTCGTGGCCCAAGCCAGATGGTAGCCATATCGATCAAATTAGTCAGCTTATCCAGCAAATAAAAACCAATCCAGACTCGCGCCGGTTAATTGTGAGTGCTTGGAATGTAGCTGATGTAGAGCGTATGGCGTTGCCACCTTGCCATATGATGTTTCAATTTTATGTAGCTAATGGCAAGTTGTCTTGTCAGCTCTATCAGCGTAGTGCCGATATTTTCTTAGGTGTACCTTTTAATATTGCAAGTTACGCATTGTTAACCATGATGGTGGCTCAGGTTTGTGACTTGGAGGTTGGAGATTTTGTGCATACGCTAGGTGATGCACACCTGTATTCAAACCATTTAGAGCAAGTTGAGCTTCAATTGTCTCGTGACACCATGGCATTGCCCAAAATGCATATCAATCCTTGCGTGAATAACATTTTCGACTTCACTTTTGATGATTTTCAACTGCATGATTATCAGTCTCATCCACATATTAAAGGGGTTGTTGCAGTATGACTATTGCTTTAATCGTGGCTGCTTCGCAAAATAATGTGATCGGTCGCAATAATGAATTGCCTTGGCACTTACCCGGGGACTTGCAGTATTTTAAAACCATGACACTAGGTAAACCTGTCATCATGGGGAGAAAAACCTTTGAATCTATAGGCAGACCCTTACCAGGAAGAGACAATATCGTCATAAGCCGTCAAACAGATTATGCTGCGAAGGGGATTGAGGTAGTATCAAGCCTAGAGCAGGCAATAGCTCTAGGTGAGAGTATTAATCTCATTAATGGCATACAAGAAGTGATGATTATTGGTGGTGCGCAAATATATGAAAAGTCTTTAGACTTAGCTGATCGGGTATACCTAACAAGAGTTCAGTGCAAGGTGGAAGGTGACGCCTACTTTCCGGCTTTAGATGATGATGAGTGGCAAGAAATTGCTCGTGAAGACATTACAGCTAAAGAGTCCAATCCCTTTGATTTTAGCTATTTAGTGTTGGAACGTAAGTAAATACACTATATAAGCCATGTCATTACTCTTGGGTAATGGCATGGCTTTACTATACTTTTACCACCTTTATAAGGTGGCCTAATCTAGCAAGCTAATATCGCGAATAGCGCCCTTGTCAGCGCTGGTCACTGTGCTGGCGTAGAACCTAAGTGCAGAGCTAACCTTACGTGGGCGCTCGGCTGTAGGCTTCCAGCCCTTCTTGCCCATCGCATTCATCGCTTCGCGGCGTTGACTAAGCTCCTCATCACTAAGTAACACGTCAATGGTGCGATTAGGAATATCAATACGAATACGGTCGCCGTGCTCAACCAAGGCAATGTTGCCTCCACTAGCAGCTTCTGGCGACACGTGACCAATTGACAATCCAGAGGTGCCGCCAGAGAAGCGGCCATCAGTCAATAAGGCGCAGGCCTTGCCTAAACCTTTGGTTTTAAGATAACTGGTAGGGTATAACATTTCCTGCATACCTGGACCGCCTTTGGGGCCTTCATAGCGAATGACAACCACATCACCTTCTTTGACTTTGTCACCCAAAATATCGGCTACTGCCTGATCTTGGCTTTCACAAATGTAAGCAGGTCCTTCAAATAACCAAATGCTTTCATCAACACCTGCGGTCTTAACCACGCAGCCATCTTGTGCCAAATTACCTGTAAGTATAGCTAGACCACCTTCAGTGGAGTATGCGTTGGCCAAGTTGCGTACACAGCCATCAACACGGTCATCATCAACACTTGGCCAGCGCGTCGCTTGGCTAAATGCAGTTTGCGTGGGAATACCTGCAGGACCTGCTTGGTAGAACTTTTTAACTGCCAAATCGTCAGTGACAGTAATGTCCCATTTGGCCAATGCTTCAGACATGGTATTGCTGTGCACTGTGGGTAATTCTGCGTGTAGTAAACCTGCGCGATTAAGTTCGCCCAAAATTGCAAACACACCACCCGCACGGTGAACGTCTTCCATGTGGTACTTGGGTGTACTAGGTGCAACTTTACATAATTGCGGTACTCTGCGAGAAAGCTCGTCAATATTGCTCATGTCAAAGTCAATCTCACCTTCTTGGGCTGCTGCCAATAAGTGTAAAATCGTATTGGTAGAGCCGCCCATTGCAATGTCTAAAGTCATGGCGTTTTCAAACGCCTTAAAGCTAGCAATGTTTCTTGGTAGAGCGCTTTCATCATCATTTTCATAATAACGCTTACACAGCTCTACTACGGTGCGACCTGCCTCTAAAAATAACTCTTTGCGATCTGCGTGTGTTGCCAATAAGCTACCATTACCAGGTAAAGATAAGCCTAAAGCCTCTGTTAGGCAGTTCATGGAGTTGGCGGTAAACATACCAGAGCAAGATCCACATGTAGGACAAGCTGAACGTTCATATTCAGCAACTTCTTCATCACTAGCGCTATCATCAACAGCGATGACCATTGCATCAACAAGATCTAACTTACGATCACCTAGTTTCGTTTTGCCTGCTTCCATCGGGCCACCTGAAACAAAAACACAAGGAATGTTTAGGCGCATGGCGGCCATAAACATTCCTGGAGTGATTTTGTCGCAGTTAGAAATACACACCATTGCATCCGCACAATGGGCATTGACCATATATTCTACAGAGTCCGCAATAATGTCCCGTGATGGCAAAGAATAAAGCATGCCGTCATGACCCATAGCAATACCATCGTCCACAGCAATAGTATTAAATTCTTTAGCTACACCACCTACTTTCTCGATTTCTCGTGCAACCAATTGCCCCATATCTTTTAGGTGAACATGGCCTGGAACAAATTGGGTAAACGAGTTACATACGGCAATAATGGGCTTTTGAAAGTCGGAATCAGTCATGCCAGTTGCACGCCATAAAGCACGTGCGCCTGCCATATTACGGCCAGAAGTGGAGGTTTTAGAACGATAAATGGGCATGAGATAGGTGCCTTATAATAAAAGTTATTAAAGTGGTTATGGTAATTCTTTACTAAATACTTTTGAATTACGTTGAAAATTGTATAACGACTGCCTGCTAGTAGGTAAGTGCTCTAAGTCCGCAGCAACAAAACCATTTTCTATAAACCAATGAGAGGAGGCCGTAGTCAGTACAAAGAGTGCTTGTAGACCCATATGGCTAGATTGCTTTTCTATATGACGCAGCAATATTTGGCCCCTATCCCCCCCACGATAATCAGCGTCGATGGCCATGCAAGCTAGCTCACCCTGGCGTGCATCATCAAATGGATATAATGCAGCACACCCAATAATAGCATTGTCTCGTTCAATCACACTAAAGTAATGAATTTCAGACTCAAGTAATTCACGTGAGCGGCGCACTAATACGCCATCATCTTCTAGGGGGCGAATAAGTTGTAAGATTCCACCCACATCATCAATACAGGCGTTACGAACTTGCTCGTAGCTTTCCTTTATTATCATAGTACCTGAGCCATCACGACTAAATAGCTCACTTAACAAAGCGCCATCTTCTTGATAGCTTAGCAAGTGTCCTCGGTCTACTCCAGCATCACAAGCTTTGGATAACACGTCAATATTCATGGATAAGTCGGTCCAACTATCCCCACTATTTTGATGCTGGTGTACTAAACGATGGCCGGCCTTGGTGAGTAACTCGGCCACTTGCTCGCCACGTGAATTGGTGATGCCTTTATCAGCTCCAAACACTATTAACTTGTCAGCTTGTAGGCTTGCGGCCACACGGCCTGCAACCTGCGCTGCAGCAAGGTTAAACGTTTCTCCAGTGGGGGAGTATCCCAAACATGAAATAAGCACAAGATTACCGTCATCCAGTTGCTTGCCAATAGCTTGCGAATCTACCCGCCTTACTTCTCCGGTATAAGAGAAGTCGACGCCGTTTTTTACGCCAATCGGACGCGCTGTAATAAAGTTTCCACGACTGGTACGAATTCTAGAGCCCTGCATCGGCGAATTGGCAATGCCCATAGAAAAACGGGCCTCTAATTGCATGGCTTGGCGGCCTACAGTAGATTGAACTAAAGCCAGCTGCTCTAAATCTGTAATGCGCAAACCGTTATGAAATTGCCCTTGCACTAAAGCTTTGCTGCATGCTTTTTGTATTTGAGGTCGACTACCATGCACTAATACTAATTTAACACCTAAACTGTTGAGCAAGTTTATATCATGGATAGTATGGGAAAAATTATGGTGAGCTAGGGCTTCGCCAGGTAAATAAATAACAAAAGTTCGTCCGCGGTGAGCGTTAATATAGGGCGCAGAATGGCGAAACCAGTTTACATATTGCTGATTGGTCTCGATCACTTTAGATTACCTGTCGCTTTGGTATGAGAAGGGTACTATTAAGCCGCGCTAATGCGCTTGTGTCAATCACACAAAGGCGACTTACTTAGAAAAAATGAGTCATATAAAATTTAATGGCACAAAGAATCATCTATTACTTGATTGTAGGGGAATTTTTCCGTTAGGGTCTATACTAAATGCAGCGATAACAAGCGGCAAATCAGTATAATTTTGCATCAGCAATAGCCACGCTGCGGGCATATATTTTTAGGAGTAATGGGTATGGCGATTATTGTCGCGCCAGAAAATCAACATGTCATAGACGCACTCAAGAGCTCATTAAAAGACGAGCTAATGCAGTGGTTTGAAGCCTTTACGCCATCCATAAATTCTCCTTGGCATCATCCTGACACACAGCTACAACTAATTAATGTCATTACTGCTAGCCCATTTGTAGCAAGAACGCTCTCACTAAATCCTCAGCTATTGGATTACAACTTTGTGATCAGTGCTTTTTCTAAAGTTCAGTTGCAGGCTTTGTTAGCGCAAAGTATGAGTAAAGTCACTAACGAGACTCAGCTAAACCGGTGTTTAAGGCAATTTAGAAAAGCCCATCAAGTCCGCTTAATATGGCGTAATCGTTGTTGTTTAGGCACCAGCCAAGAGTTAGTTAAAGAGTTATCTAACCTTGCTGATATTTGTGTGGGTGAAGCTTTGACCTGGCTGCACCAGGACAGTATTAAACAATGGGGGCAACCTACAAGCCTTGATGGGCAGCCACAAGAGTTGGTGGTGTTAGGTATGGGTAAGCTTGGTGGTAAAGAGCTTAATTTATCTTCTGATATAGATCTGATTTTTAGTTTTCCAGCAGGAGGCCAAACCCAAGGTGGCAGGCGTAGTATCGATAACCAACAATTTTTCATTCGGTTAGGACAGCGTTTAATTCAAACTATTGATTTGGTTACAGCAGATGGTTTTGTCTTTCGGGTAGATATGCGTCTAAGGCCATATGGTGCCAGTGGTGCATTATCTCTAAGCTTTGATGCTATGGAAATATATTATCAGCAACAGGGGCGTGAATGGGAAAGATATGCATTTATTAAAGCTCGAGTGATTGCTGGTAATCAAGATCAGGGTCGTGTGTTGTTAGAGCTTTTGAGACCCTTTGTGTATCGGAGGTATTTAGATTTTAGTGCTATTGAATCTTTACGTAGTCTTAAACAAATGATTGCTAGTGAGGTACGCCGGCGTGGTTTACACCAAAATGTGAAGTTGGGTGCTGGTGGTATTCGTGAGGTAGAGTTTATTGCCCAAGCATTTCAACTTATTCGTGGAGGGCGAGATATTCGGCTGCAAACCAGTAGCTTAATGTCGGTATTAAACTTATTGCCTGAGACTGCTGGCTTGGCGTCTGAAGAAGTGGAGACTTTACGCCAACATTATTGGTTTTTGCGTGATGTTGAGCACGCCCTTCAGGCGGTTGAGGACCAACAAACCCAAGACTTACCTGCCCAAGAGTCTGAGCAAGCACGACTCGCTTTTGCTTTAGGTTTTTTTTGCTGGAATGACTTACAAACGAAGATTAACCTTGCAAGGGATTTTATACATCAACAATTTGAGCTGGTGGTGGCACTAAAAGAGGATGATAAAGTACAAGGCCAAGATCATCAATTAATTCAACTGTGGGAGGAAATATCTCACAGTGCCAGACAAGAAGAGCAGTTTACACTTCAGTCGCAGTGGCAAGACATATTAAGCCAAGCAGGCTTTGCTGATGCAGACAATATATTGCAACACTTATGGTCGCTGCATCAAAGCCGTTCTGCGCAAACAATGCAGCCAGTAGCACAAGAGCGATTAGCTAAGTTAATGCCAAAAATTTTGCAGATATCAGCTCAACAAAATGATTCTGCCCTTACTTTATCTCGCGTACTGGTGCTCATTGAAGCTGTATTAAGGCGTTCTGTGTATTTGGTGCTATTGCTAGAAAATCCAACAGCGTTAAAGTTGTTGGTGGAACTTTGTTCCGCTAGTTCATGGTTTTCTGACTTTTTAGCACGCCAGCCTTCATTGCTTGATGAGCTATTGGACGTTAATAGTTTATTTAATGTACCTGATGCTGTGGAGCTAAAGCAGGAGTTAGCACAAAATCTTTTACGCCTGCCAGAAGACGACACAGAGCA
The DNA here is from genome assembly GCF_047730155.1 of Candidatus Njordibacter sp. Uisw_002. Taxonomy (NCBI): domain Bacteria; kingdom Pseudomonadati; phylum Pseudomonadota; class Gammaproteobacteria; order Pseudomonadales; family Candidatus Njordibacteraceae; genus Candidatus Njordibacter; species Candidatus Njordibacter sp. Uisw_002. Next base: position 2,177,984 of record NZ_CP159832.1, on the reverse strand, counting down.
GCTAATGGAAGCGCTTAGGCATTTTAAACATGCCCATTTGTTGCGTATTGCAGCCCAAGAGGTCACAGGGCGTTTGCCATTAATGAAAGTTAGTGATCAGCTGACCTATGTTGCTGAAGCGGTGGTGGCCCAAGTCCAGCACCTTTCATGGCGTGAGCTGAGCCTGCGGCATGGGCATCCTCAAAATGAACATGGCCCAAGTGATGATTTTATCGTTGTGGGTTATGGAAAAGTAGGTGGGTGGGAACTTAGCTATGGGTCGGATTTAGATTTAGTATTTATCTATGACATGCCTTCTCAAGCCGAAACTGATGGCCCTAAACCCATATCTAATAGTGTGTTTTTTACGCGCCTTGGTCAGCGCATGATTAACTATTTGAATACGCTCACAGCAGCAGGGCAGCTATATGAAGTGGATATGCGCCTAAGGCCAGATGGAGCTAAAGGTTTATTAGTGTCTACTTTGACAGCGTTTACTCAATACCAATTACATGAGGCATGGACCTGGGAGCATCAAGCCCTTGTCAGAGCAAGGCCTCTTTCGGGTAGTCATCAGTTGTCTAACGACTTTATTGCTGTGCGTAAACACATATTATCTCAAGTTAGAAACAGCGCTTCTGTAAAGCAGGACGTAGTAAAAATGCGAGAAAAAATGCGACACCAGCTTGCCAGTAAACCAAATGCAGACGGCCAGACGCTAAAATTTCATCTAAAGCACGATGAGGGTGGCATTGTTGATATTGAATTCATGGTGCAGTACGGTGTGCTCGCATACGCTCATCAGTGCCAAGCACTCCTTAGCTATACCGATAATATTCGTATTTTAGACGCTTTTGAAAAACAATTAATTCTAAGTACATCAGATGCCCATGATTTACGTGAGGCATATCAAAAGATGAGGGCTGCTGAGCACCGACTCACACTACAGAATAAGGCAGGGGAAGTGTCTGTTGACGACTTACAAGAACATAGGTCCAAGGTGAAGAATATTTGGGCTGCCACGATGATGTCTTAAATATCTTTCTCAGAACGCTCAACTATAAGGCTTTAATAGATATCAGGGCTGTTTTTTGGGCGTGTTTTAAAACGTCGATGTAACCACAAGTACTGAGTGGGCTTAAGGCGAACTTTGGCTTCAATAGCGGCATTTAAAACCGCGGCATCTGCCTCCAACTGCCCACTTGGGATACTTGCCAAACTGTCAGTAATGCTAAGCAAATATGCTTGATCAAGTTGAGTGCGGTGGTGACTAAACTGAAGCACCTTAGCTCCAGTGGCAGAAGCCAGGCGACTTATAATAGGGGTAGTCGCTGTATCTATGCCAAAAAAAGGTGCAAACACGGAGCGCTGTGGCCCAACGTCTTGATCTGGAGCAAGCCAAACTATGTTGCCTTGTTTGAGTAAACGTATGACTTGTCGAATATCTCCTCGCTCTACTATTCCTGGCAGATGGGTTAAGCGTCCTCGGCGAATTATACAGTCCATTAGTGCATTGCCATGGCGCTGGTAAGTGGCATAATACGGATAATGTTGAGCTAGTAAAATACCACCTAAATCTAGGCTCGTATAATGAGCACCGACTAGAAGTACGCCACGCCCTTGAGTTTGGGCTTGTTCTATTAGCGCGCCGCCTTCAATTGAAACCCTTTGAGTTAGATTTTTGTGGGAACTCCACCACGCCATAGCGGTCTCAATAATGCCAATGCCATTGTCTGCAAACGTTTGACGCACCATCAGGCGCTGCTGTGCAGTATTTAAATCACTAAAGCACAGGGCTATATTGGTTTGTGTAATAGATCTTCTGCGGCTAGATAGCTGATATAATAGCCATCCAATCGCTCTACCAGCTGCCATGCGCCAGGCCCACGGCAAGGCGATAATTAAGCGAAGAATGCTCAATCCAAACCAAATAGGCCAGTACTTTAGGCTGTAAAACTTGGCGAGTGAGGGTTTAGTGAGAGGCATATAGTGTTCGAACAAAGTTATTAAATAAATGACTAAATGAGTTATGAACTTAATTAGCCTGATATTATGCTAATCAATTAACAACAAAGTGATAGTTTACACTGAGCTAGCAATACCAGCTAGAGAAACTAATCTACTATCCATTTAAGGACAATAAATGAGTAAGCCTTTAAGCCCAGATACGACTGTTAGCGCTGGGCCTCCTTTAGCGGCTTGGAAAGCCTATAAGCGTTTATTGGGCTATGTATTTCAACACAGGTTAGTGTTTGGTGTTAGCATTATTGGTTTTGTGCTTTTTGCACTGACCCAACCTGCGTTTGCCAGCTTAATGGAATACATGGTGGACAGTGTAGGAAGTAGTGACGCAGATGCTCGCATTATTATACCTGTAGCAGTAGTGGCTATATTTTTTGTACGTGGTATTGGTTTCTTTTTGGGTAACTATGGCATCACCTACGTGGCTAGACGTGTAGTTCATCAGATACGCTTAGATATTTTTGATCGACTGTTAGTTCTCCCAGCTAAGTTTTATCATACCAATTCATCTGCAACCTTATTGTCAAAGCTTACTTTTAACGTTGAGCAGGTGACAGGTGCAGCAACGGATGCGTTAAAGATATTTGTTCGTGAAGGGCTCACAATCGTTGGCTTGCTAAGCTACATAGTGTATTTAAATTGGCAGCTCTCGTTGGTATTTTTGACTGTGGGGCCATTTATTGGTTGGGTAGTAAATAAAGCATCTAAACGCTTTAGAAATATTAGCGCCAATTTGCAAGATAGTATGGGGCAAGTGACGGCCAGCGCTAGTGAAGCGATTAAGGGTTACGAAGTAGTAAGAGTGTTTGGAGGGCAAGACCAGGAGCGAAAGGCCTTTGGTGCTGCAAGTAATAACAACCGTCAACAGGCGATGAAATTAGCGTTGGCAGAATCTATTTCTACACCATTGGTGCAAATGATTGTGGGCTTAGCGATGGCCGGTTTAATCTATTTAGCCTTGCACCCTAGTATCATCGACGCTATGAGCGCTGGGCAGTTTATTGCCTTTATTACCGCTTCTGGCATGCTCACTAAGCCATTGCGCTCTATGACTGAGATTAATAGTATTTTACAACAAGGCATTGCGGCTTCGCAGAGTATCTTTTCTTTGTTGGATGAAGCTCCAGAAGTAGATCAGGGTACTAAATCTATAGGTCGAATTAAGGGGCTGATCACCTTTAATAATGTTGATTTTAGTTATGACAAACAACCCTTATTGAATAAGGTCAACATTGTTATACAGCCTGGCCAAGTCGTTGCATTGGTAGGGCGTTCAGGCAGTGGTAAGTCCACTTTAGTGAATTTGTTATTGCGTTTTTATGAGCCTCAGTCTGGCCAGATTTTGTTAGATGACAATGATATTCAAGACCTTAGCCGAGTCGACTTACGTCGACAAGTGGCGCTAGTTAACCAACAAGTCGTATTGTTTAATGGCACTATTGCACAGAACATTGCTTATGGCGCTATGAGGAATTCTAGTGAAGAGCAAATATTAGCGGCCGCTAAGGCCGCGCGAATCACAGAATTTACAGATCGCATGAGCTTGGGGCTAGATACCATGATAGGGGAGTCTGGAGTCCTTTTATCTGGCGGCCAGCGCCAGCGCATAGCTATTGCTAGAGCGTTATTAAAAGATGCACCTTTGCTGGTGTTTGATGAAGCCACCTCGGCACTGGATACAGAATCTGAGAGGCATATACAAGCTGCGCTTGAAGAGGTGATATTAGGGCGCACCACTTTAGTTATTGCACACCGCCTTTCAACCATAGAGCAAGCTGATGTAATTTTGGTAATGGATAAGGGTCAATTAGTAGAGCAGGGAAGTCATCAGGAGTTAATGGATAAAGAGGGTATTTATGCTCGCCTGCATCAATTGCAGTTTCAGTCTTCTCGACCAGCTCAAGTAGCTAAAGATGATACAGGATTAAGTGATGGCTAATAAGTTATATAGCGTTAAGCGCGTGGTAAAAGCATGCGGTTATTCTTGGCGTGGTCTGGTGTTTGCATGGCGTAACGAAACTGCTTTTCAGCAAGAGATCCTAGCTTTTTTAGTGCTATTTCCACTGGCTTTGTGGTTGCCGGCAACGCATTTAGAAAGTGCAATATTGATAATGAGCTTGTTTTTTGTGCTTATTGCAGAGCTATTTAATACCGCAGTTGAAGCAGCGATAGATCGCCACGGTGATGAGCAGCATCACTGGTCTGGGGTAGCTAAAGATGTAGCTTCTGCTGCAGTGCTTTTAGCTTTGGTGCAATGTGCTTTGGTGTGGGCGCTAGTGCTGCTCTAATACACCAGCATTAGGGTAGCTTTTCCAGCATGGCTGCTATTTGTTGGCGCACAGTTACTGGACTATAGTGGTCTATTACAGTTAGATAAGCGGCTTCACACAAAGCATGTTGTTTTTGTGCATCTAAATTAATAGCCGCAGCTATGGCATTGGCTAAGCTATCAGCGTTAATATCACACAATAAACCATTGTCTTGATGCTTAATAATGCCCTGTGGGCCTCCACATCGGGTGGCAACCACAAGCCGTTTACGTGCCATGGCTTCGATCACTACCATGCCAAAGGTTTCACTACGAGAAGGCAGGCAAATAATGTCTGCACCATCAATAAATTCATCGCGCTTTTGGTTGCTTATCCAGTCTAAACGCTGGGTAATGTCGCTTAAGCCTAATTTTTTAATCAAAGTGTTTATCTTGTTATTCCAGCGCCCTTTTCCTGCAATGACAAGCCTAAATTCTATATTACGATGATGTAAAATGGCAGCCGCTTGTAACAGTAGGTCTTGACCTTTAGTGCGGCGCATAATGCCCATGCTGGCAATCACAGGGATAGATTGGAACGGCCTAGATTTGGGTTCAGTGGTGTTTAGCTCAACTAAATTAGGAATAATTTCTATTGCACCTGTGTAGCCTTTTTTGCGGGCAAATTTAGCCACTACAGGTGAAACACAGACCAATAGATCTGCTGCATTTATGCCGGCGCTATTGTAACTGTGTAAAATTAGTACTAATTGACAATTTGCTGGCAAAGCTGCTCTTACAAGCTGGGCATCGATAGGTTTGTGAACGATGACCAAATCCACATCTTGTTGAGCAAAGAGTAGTCTAAGCTTTTTGATGGCAATGTGTTTTAATAGTGGCAAGCGTGTGCGCGGATAATCCAGCAGTACATAATCGTGCTTGCGTTGTTTTAGTAAAGGCTCTAATTGTGCATTTGGACGGATGACGCAAGTGACTTGATGGCCCAATTGGCGTAAATTGTCACTGTAATGCAAAAAAGTCTGCTTGGGGCCGCCTAGGTCTTTACCAGAGATAAGGTTGACGATTTTCATTGTTGTTGGCGTCACTAATAATAAAAGTTAACATTAGTTTAACAAACAAAAGGTTATTTTGTACCCGTGGCACTCTTTGTTTACACCTCTTTATGTTATTTAGCTTTACCTTTTGGCATGGTCTTGCACTTGCTGTTCATATGGCGTCGCCCTGAGTTTCGTGCAGGCTTTTTTCAGCGTTATGGATGGCTACCAAAAAAACAACATCACCCTGTGTTAATTCATGCCGCAAGTGTGGGTGAGCTTAATGCTATTGCACCTTTAATAAACGCTATTATTAGCCATCTAAAACTTCCTGTTCTTGTGACCACTACCAGTGTCACTGGGCAAGCCCGATGCCAACAGTTATTTGCGGCTAATGACCGTGTCAGTTGGGCTTTCTTGCCCTTTGACCTTGGGCTAGCAAACAAACTGATGTTATGGCGTGTTAAGCCACGGGCAGTTTTGTTAGTTGAGACAGAGCTATGGCCTAATTTAATCGCAAGTTGCGCACGGAAAAAAATCCCTACTATTTTGGTTAATGGGCGCTTATCAGAACGATCCGCCAAAGGCTACGCACGTTGGCCATGGCTGGTGGCGCCAATGCTCCAAAAAATTACTGCATTATTAGTGCAAGATCAAGCGACAGCGCAGCGGTTTTTAAGCTTAGGTGCTGCATCTAATACAGTTTCAGTTCTGGGTAGTTTAAAATATGATTTAGTCATGCCTGACAGCTATCTTGATGTGACAACGATGGTAGCTGGAGGTCTGTGTTTTGTGTGTGGTAGCACCCGAAGTGGCGAGGAGGCTAGTCTATTACAAGCTTGGTCGCAGTTGCCTGCACGTATTGAAGGTACCCTTGTGCTTGTGCCAAGACATCCACAACGATTTGAAGAAGTGGCAGACTTATGTCAACAATCAGGCCTGCCCTGGTTAAGGTACACCCAAGTAAGTAAGCCAAGCAATGCTCAAATCCCAAGTTTTATTGACTCCCAACAGCATTCTCGCAGGGTATTGTTGGTAGATGCCATGGGCGTGCTGTTTGATTTTTACCGCCGTGCGGATGTTGTTTTTGTAGGTGGAAGCTTAGCCGATAAAGGGGGGCATAATCCCTTGGAGCCTGCTACTTTAGGTAAGCCTGTGCTTATGGGGCCAAATTGTTTTAATTTCACCCAAGTGTGTGACCAACTAGAGCAAGTGCAGGCGTTGAAAGTGACTACCAGTGCGCATTTATTAAAAGATATGACTGCGCTATTAATAGACCCTTTGCTAAGAGAGTCTATGGGGGCAGCAGGTGCACAGCTTGTGAATCAACAAAAGGGCGCGCTTGCACGAAACCTACTTTTTATAGAGGCTGTGTTTGAGCAGGCCCTAAAAGAGTGATGGATTCCGGGTTATCAAAACGCTGGTTATGGTTTAGTAGTATTAGTTTTAGTCTAGTATTGATGCCACTATTATTGGCCATTGTTTCATTTGCTTCCTATATCTGGCAGGCACAATGGTTAAGCTATATTTTTGATACATATACTTGGCGTGTGGTTTGGTTTTCTTGGTGGCAGGCCAGTTTATCAACTTTAATTAGTTTGTCTGCGGCTGTGTTAGTGGCCCGGGCATTAGCGCGCAGGCAGTCTTTTCTAGGGCGGTGGTTGTTGCTTAGGTGTTTTAGTGTGGCATTAGTTGTGCCTACCATTATTGCTGTGTTTGGTATCATCTTGTTGCATGGCAAATACGGTTACGTCAATCAGTTGTGGTCTTGGTTTGGTGGCCAGCCCCAAAGCTATGTCTACGGTATTACGGGCATTTTGTTAGCTCATGTATTTTTCAACTTACCCTTGGCCACTCGAATTTTATTGCAGAGACTAGAAGCCATTAATGGGGAAACTTGGCGTTTATCAAGTCAGCTAGGTATGAACTCAAAGGATTTGTGGCGTCATATTGAGTGGCCACACATTAAAGGAGTGCTGCCTCAATTGGCAGCCCTAGTATTTGCCTTGTGCTTCACTAGCTTTGCTATAGTGATGACCTTGGGTGGCGGACCTAAAGCCACTACCATTGAAGTGGCTATTTTTCAGGCTATACGCTTTGACTTTGATATTGCCAAAGCGGTGTATTTAAGCCTATTACAGATGGTTTTTTGTGGTGTTATTTTATGGGCAGGGTTGAGACTTGGAAGGCCTATTGATATTTTTGTGAGCATCCAAACATCTACTAAAAACCTGCGACCAGACCTCAAGCCATTTTGGGGTATTGTGAGTGATACGTTGGTATTGGTGCTGGCGACTTTATTGGTGTTGGTGCCGCTGTTAGCGGTAGTGATCGCGGGTATTAACACTTCTTGGTTTGATGTTTTGTTTGACCTGCGATTGTGGAACGCGTTCAATAATACCTTGTGGGTAGCCCTAGGGTCAGCTTCTGTGAGCCTATTAATGGCCTCGGGGTTGCTGCTTGCCCAGCGTCATTGGCGTGATCGTAACGCATCGGCAGCTTTAGCCGTAGAATGGATGGGATCTGTGATTTTAGTTGTACCACCATTAGTATTAGCCACAGGGCTATTTATAGGTCTGAACCGCCATGTAAACATATTCGCTATTAATCTTTATATTGTTGTATTAGTAAACGCTCTTATGGGGCTACCTTATATGTTGCGTGTTTTGTCAGTTGCCTATTTGAAAATTGATAAAGATTATGGACGACTATGCAGTAGCTTAGGCGTGCAAGGTTGGCATCGACTACAACAGGTTGAGTGGCCTATATTGCGCAAACCTATCAGTTTGGCATTAGCTTTAGTTGCAGCTATGTCAGCGGGCGACTTAGGGGTGGTTGCTTTGTTTGGTAGCCCAGACATACAAACTTTGCCATTACTTATGTACCAGCGCTTGGGCAGTTATCAAAGTGATGCGGCAGGAGTGACTGCAGTAGTTTTGCTAGGGTTATGCCTGACTATTTTTGTGGTTTTAGAGCGTCTAGTAGGAGGCAAAGGTGATTAATTTTAAGCAAGTAAGTTGCTGTTTAGGACAGCAGCAATTTCTTTATGATTTGCAAATCGCTCAAGGTCAGGTGGTAGCTATCATGGGCGCTAGTGGCTCTGGCAAGTCAACTTTACTCAATTTGCTTGCCGGATTTATAACCACCGATGATGACGCAGCTAGAATTATTATTGGCGATCAACGGGTAGATTTGCTTGAGCCTGCAGTAAGGCCTGTGACAACTTTGTTCCAAGAGCATAATCTGTTTGCCCATATGTCAGCATTTAATAACTTAGCTTTAGGGATACGGACAAGTCTCAAGTTGAGCGAGATTGAAAAAACCCAAGTCGATAAAGCGCTAGAACAGGTAGGCCTGAAAGGTTTAGGGTCGCGCTTGCCAAAGGAGCTTTCAGGAGGTCAAAGGCAAAGAGTGGCATTAGGGCGTGCGTTGGTTCGCCGCAAACCTGTATTGTTGTTAGACGAACCCTTTAGTGCATTAGATCCAGCGTTAAGGCAAGAAATGTCAGCTCTAGTTAAGCGCTTGGCAATGCAGAATCAATTGACGGTATTGCTTGTAACCCATGAGCCTAAAGACGCTTTAGAGCTGGCCAATACTGTGGTCTTTATTGAGGCAGGTAAAGTCCATTGGACTGGGCCTAGTGCCGCCTTTTTGCAGCACAAGGATACGCATATTAAAGCCTATTTAGGTCAAAGCTGCTAACCTTACATTATTGCTACGAGGTGAGATAACATGATGCATAACGACGATAAACCATGGGCCAACAAGCAAATTTTAAGTCCATTTCCAGAAATCCCTGTGACCTTAGAGCATGATAATCATGTGCTCATTATCGGTGCAGGTATTTCTGGCCTAGCAAGTGCTTGGTTTTTGCAGCAACAAGGCTTTGTTGTCACTGTGTTGGAAGCAGGCAACCAAGTCGGTGGCAACTTACAAAGTGTACAAAAGTATGGTTGCCAATGGGAGCGTGGGCCCAATTCTTTCATCAATAATCGACCAGCTATGGCGCAGCTTATTGAACAAGTGGGTTTAAAGCCCCACATTGTTCTGGCAAACAAAGCCGCTCATAGACGTTACATTGGAAAAAAAGGCGCTATGCTGGCCTTGCCTTCGAATATTAAAGAAGCCCTTACCACTGGAGTGCTTAGTACTTTTGGGAAACTAAGATTACTGATTGAGCCCTTCGTTGGCAAAGCCACATCTGAAGAGAGTATCGCCGAACATGTTAGGCGAAGGCTAGGCCATGAAATGCTTGATTGGTTGATTGACCCATTTATCTCTGGTGTATTTGCAGGTGATCCAGAAAAGCTCTCAGTGCGTGCTGCAGTGCCTAAGATCTATGCTTTGGAGTCTGAGTATGGGTCTATGATTATAGGTGGCGTGGCGAAAATGAAAGCCAAATCGCGTCAAAAAAAGCTTGAAAAAGAGCAAGGTATTTCATCCCTAGATGGTGCGATGATGAGCTTTGCTGGTGGTTTATACCAACTGCCTGCTACCTTGGCACAAAAGCTAGGCCCAGCTATCTCACTCAACACTCAAGTGGATAATATTACCTATAGTGCGCAGTTTGGTTATCAAGCTATGTCGGGTGATCAAATTTGGCAAGCATCGCAGGTCGTCTTAGCCGTGCCTGCAGCTCAGGTGGCTAGACTAATAGACGATTTAGTGCCCACAGATGAAGCGTTATTAATGCAAGCCAAGGCGTGCTTGCAAGCTATTGATTACCCTGCTGTCGCTAGCATCACTATGGCCTTCAATAAAGATCAAATCGAGCATGCTTTAGATGGTTTTGGTTGTTTATTGCCTACTAAAGAAGGTAAGCAAACATTAGGTGTGTTGTTCCCATCGAGTATTTTTTCTCAAAGGTGCCCAGATGATCAACACCTTATCACTGTGTTTATTGGTGGTGGTCGTGGGCAACATGCAATGACCTTAACACCACAGCAAAGAACAGATCTTGTGATGCTAGAACTATCTCCCTACCTAGGCATTCAAGGACAGCCTTTATGGCATGAAGAAAGTTTATGGCCCAAAGCTATTCCTCAGTATCAATTAGGGCACCTACCTAAGGTTGCGTTAATAGATGAGGCACTAGCACAGTTTCCTGGATTACATCTGCGCAGCAACTGGCGTGATGGTGTGGCTGTGGGTGATTGCGTTGAAAATGCCCTCCAGTTAGCCAATATGATGAGCCAGAAGTTAGTCAAAGCTCAGACAAAGACTGAGACCATAACGTAAGCCACAATATAGCCACCCTCCAAACATCAACAACAGGATAACCGATAGTCATGTACAAACCCGTGCTTAACCAATCAGATGTACGTATAGCCGATCGAAAAACTGTATACCAAGGTTTCTATCAAGTACAAAAGGTCAAGTTGCAGCATCGTTTGTTTCAAGGTGGCTGGAGCAAAGTGCTAGATCGAGAATTAGTGTTGCGTTTGCCTGCTGTGGCGGTGCTCATGTACGATGCCACCACCGATCAAGTGGTATTAATCGAACAATTTCGAGTGGGTGCTATGACTCATGAAGAAGGCCCATGGCAGCTGGAAATGGTGGCGGGTATGATTGATACATTAGAAACACCAGAACAGGTTGCCGTTAGAGAGTGTAAAGAAGAATCTGGGGCTATTATTGATCAAAATGATTTAGAGTTAGTATGTAAATATTTGGTCTCCTCTGGAGGCAGTAATGAAACCTTAGCAATCTACTGTGCGCCTGTGGATGCTAGCCAAGTAATTGGTGTGCATGGGTTGGCTACAGAAGGTGAGGACATTCAAGTGTGTGTTTTAGAACGCCAGGCTTTAGGGCAGATGTTAGAGCAAGGTAAGCTGACCAATGCGGCTACCATTATCGCTGCCCAGTGGCTTCAACAGCATTATCTTAGGCTGCAAAAGCAGTGGAGTAGGGTATGACGTTACATATTGCACAAATTACTGATTGTCACTTGCAAGAGAATCCTAATACGCCCTATAAGGGGATTGATGCCGATGCCCATGTCGATCAATGTTTGATGTGGTTGCGTAATTATGGGCCAGTAGATGTGTTGATTTTAACTGGTGATTTGAGTAATTTTGGTAGTCAAGCAGCTTATATTCGCTTAAAGAATAAGCTCAAAAAATTACCTTACCCGTGTATTTGGTTGCCGGGTAATCATGATAATGCAGCTACTATGGCTCAGGTTTCTGGTCAGGAGGTAGGCCAACTGCGCGTATTAGATTATGAGCATTGGCGCTTACTCATGTTAAACACCACCGAGCTAGCAGATGGTTGTGGCGGGGGAAGTATGTCATCAGCGCAGATGGAAGAGCTGAAACAGGTGTTAAAATCTGATTCAAAAACTCCAACATGTGTGTTTATGCATCACAATGCAGTGCCTGTTAATTCCTTATGGCAAGATAATATTATGCTGGGTAACTCAAAGCAATTTAATGCGGTCATAGCAGCGCATGCGAATGTTAAGGCCGTGGTGTGTGGGCATGTACATCAAGAATTTGATAAGTTAATAGGCGGTGCAAGATTTCTTGCTACTCCTTCAAGTGCAGTACAGTTTGCCTGTGAGCAAAAAGAAGATAAGGTGCAAGAAGAATTAGGCCCAGGATTAAGGCTGTTTAGCCTGCTAGATAATGGTCAAATATCAACTAATGTACAAAGATTACCTAAGCATAAAACGTCTCAGTTGTGATTAAATACTGCTACTATTGCAAATTAGCGACGAGGTGTTAGATTGTCGCTAACCTTAAAATGACTTTTATTGGCGAAATAACTCCATGGCACAAGATAATTACACAGCAGACTCTATTGAAGTATTAAGTGGCCTCGACCCAGTTAAAAAGCGCCCTGGTATGTATACCGATACCAGTCGCCCCAACCATCTTGCGCAAGAAGTCATTGATAATTCAGTAGATGAAGCTTTGGCCGGGCATGCTGATCAAATCGACGTCATTCTTCATAGTGATCACTCACTCACGGTGGTAGATAATGGTCGTGGTATGCCAGTAGACATTCACGCGGAGGAAGGTGTTAGTGGTGTCGAGCTTATTCTTACGCGCTTGCATGCTGGTGGTAAGTTTTCTAATAAAAACTATCAGTTTTCTGGCGGCTTACATGGCGTAGGTATTTCTGTTGTAAACGCTTTAACTTCAAGTTTAGAAGTAAAAATTAGGCGCAACGGCCAAGTGCACCGTATTACTTTTGCCGATGGTTTTAAGGTGAGTGACCTAGAGGTGGTAGATACCGTAGGCCAGCGTAACACGGGCACTAGTGTCACCTTTTTACCAGATCCTCAATATTTTGATTCAGCTAAGTTCTCTGTGGCGCGCCTTAAGCATGTGCTGCGAGCTAAGGCTGTGTTGTGCAGTGGCCTCAAGGTCACTTTTTTAGACCTTACCAGTGCCACTAAAGAAAAGCACGAGTGGTTTTATCAAGAAGGCTTAGAAGACTATCTGCAAAGTGCTAATGAAAGTTTCAATTGTCTGCCAGAAACGCCATTTGTGGGTAGTCGTAAAAGTGAAATTGAAGGTGTAGATTGGGCAGTGCAGTGGCTTCCAGATGGTGGTGAACTAACCCAAGAAGGCTACGTAAACTTGATTCCAACGTCTCAAGGCGGCACCCATGTGAATGGACTGCGCAGTGGGTTGTTGGATGCGCTAAGGGAGTTTTGTGAAATACGTGCACTGCTTCCTCGTGGAGTGAAGCTTGGGCCAGAAGATATTTGGGACCGGTGCTGCTTTGTCTTGTCGGTAAAGATGCAGGATCCACAGTTTTCTGGTCAAACTAAAGAGCGGCTTTCTTCTCGCCAGATAGTGGCTTATGTGTCTGGGGAAGTGAAAGATGCATTTAGTTTATGGCTCAACAAACATACAGACGAAGGTGAAGTGTTAGCAGAGTTAGTGATTAATCATGCTCAAAAGCGCTTGCGCGCTGGTAAAAAGGTCATTCGTAAAAAAATCACTCAAGGCCCAGCGTTACCTGGAAAGTTAGCAGACTGCAGTGGCACTGACGTGAGTCGTGGAGAGCTATTTTTGGTGGAAGGTGACTCTGCCGGTGGTTCTGCAAAGCAGGCTCGTGAAAGAGAGTTTCAGGCTATTTTACCCCTGCGTGGAAAAATATTGAACACATGGGAGGTGGATTCTGGACAGATTTTGGCCTCCCAAGAAGTGCACCATATTGCTGTTGCGATGGGTGTAGATCCAGGGGCTGATGATTTAGAGGGATTGCGTTACGGCAAGATTTGTATCCTAGCTGATGCCGATTCAGACGGCTTACACATAGCGACATTGCTGTGTGCGTTGTTTGTACGTCATTTCAAACCACTTGTGGCAGCCGGTCATGTGTATGTGGCTATGCCGCCTTTGTACCGAATAGATATAGGTAAAGAAGTATTTTATGCCCTTGATGAAAGCGAGAAGCAAAGTGTGTTGGATCATATAGCGGCAGAAAAAAAACGCGGTAAGGTGAATGTGCAGCGCTTTAAGGGCTTAGGCGAAATGAACCCATCTCAATTACGTGAAACTACCATGAAGCCTGACAGTCGCAGACTGGTGCAGTTAAGCTTAGAGCCAGGTGATGGCACTATGGAAGTGATGGACATGTTGTTGGCTAAAAAACGCGCAGGCGATCGCAAAACTTGGTTGCAGGAAAAAGGTAACTTGGCGCAGGTAGACTAAATTACACTCACTAAGAATAGTTGAAGCTAAGTCTTTATTAAATAACAACATTATCTTTGCATACCTTTGCAGTGCGTACACTCACCCTCACATTTGTGTACGTACAATAGAGTTAGCCCGATCGGGTATCAACTAACTCACAAGGAGAAATATTATTAAAACTTATATCAAGCGCAGCTTAATCGCCATACCGGCTATAGCGTTGCTTAGTATGGCGGGAACAGGATTTGTGATGGCAGATCAAAAAGACTGTCATACAGGTGGAGCAGAGCATAGGGATCAAAAAGGCTCTGCTAAGGCGGATGGTAAGCATGGACACAAAAACAGTAAAAAATTGATGCACCGTATGGCTAAATCTCTGAACCTAACTGATGTTCAAGAAGGCGCTATTAAAGAGCTTATGCAAGCTCAATATGAAGATATGACAAAGCATCATGAACTGATGGCATTGACGCTTGGTCAATTGGCTAAGTTAGACTCTGGTAGCGAGGCTTATATCGCTAAGGCTCAAGAAATTGGAATCTTGCAAGGTAAATATATGGGGCAGCACCTAATAGATCAAGGTAATACTGAAGTCAGAATCATGGAGCTGCTGACTCCGGAGCAATCAGAAAAATACCAACAAATGCATAATAAAATGGCACATTATTAAGCGCCTTTGATGCAAAAGTCTGGTTGAAAGAGTTAATGCTCTAATAACTCATAAAAATAGACATAAATGACCTTAACAAAACCGCAGCAATTAACCTTGCTGCGGTTTTTTAGCTTCAACTAGGATATAATTTCGCTCTTTTATATTCCCTGATCTAGGTTTTTTAGCAGGGGTAACTTGGACGTCATCTCATGGCCATCAACACCCTGATTCGTAACTTTTCTATCATCGCTCATATCGATCATGGTAAGTCCACTATAGCTGATCGTTTTATCCATATGTGTGGTGGTTTGTCGGATCGTGAAATGGAGCAGCAAGTGCTGGATTCCATGGATATTGAACGCGAACGCGGTATAACTATTAAAGCTCAAAGTGTGACGTTGGACTTCCATAGTAAAGATGGCAAAACTTATCAGCTAAACTTTATCGATACGCCAGGCCACGTTGATTTTTCTTACGAAGTTTCGCGCTCTTTAGAAGCCTGCGAGGGTGCTTTGTTAGTGGTTGATGCAGCTCAAGGCGTAGAAGCCCAATCTGTTGCCAACTGCTATACAGCTTTAGAGCTAGGTTTGGAAGTGGTGCCTGTGTTGAATAAAATGGATCTTCCTCAAGCTGATCCAGATAAGGTGAAGCAAGAGATAGAAGAAGTCATTGGTATTGATGCAACTGATGCCGTAGAGGCTTCTGCTAAAAGTGGCTTAGGCATGGAAGCTGTGTTGGAGCAATTAGTAGAATTGATTCCACCTCCAGTAGGTGACGAAGACAAGCCGCTGCAAGCGTTAATTATTGATTCATGGTTTGATAACTACCTTGGAATTGTTTCCTTGGTGCGTATAAAAAATGGCGTATTGCGTAAGAAAGACAGAATTATCGTCAAATCTACGGGCATACAATATGGTGTGGAAGACATTGGTATATTTACTCCAAAGCGCAAGCAAACAGGAATACTAAGAGCGGGTGAAGTAGGTTACGTTGTTGCAGGTATTAAAGATATTCATGGTGCTCCTGTGGGCGATACCTTAACTCATCTTAAAACCGCTGATGTAGAAAGCTTGCCAGGCTTTAAAAAAGTTCAACCTCAAGTGTATGCAGGACTATTTCCTACCAGTTCTGATGATTACGAAGATTTCCGTGAAGCTCTCGCCAAATTAAGCCTTAATGATGCCTCTTTGTTTTATGAGCCTGAAAGTTCAGATGCACTGGGCTTTGGTTTTCGTTGTGGTTTCTTGGGCATGTTGCACATGGAGATTATTCAAGAGCGCTTAGAGCGTGAATATAATCTTGATTTGTTAACCACGGCACCTACTGTAATTTACGAATTAGAGCTTAACAATGGTAATGTGGTCTACGTAGATAACCCATCAAAATTACCAGATATGGGTGGTGTTGCAGAAATGCGCGAACCTATAGTTGAAGCTAATATTTTGGTACCACAAGAACACCTAGGTAACGTGATCACCTTGTGCATACAAAAGCGGGGTGTACAAAAAAACATGCAGTTCACTGCAAGCCAAGTAGCGCTGACTTATGACATGCCTATGAGTGAAGTGGTATTAGACTTTTTCGATCGACTTAAGTCTGTGAGCCGAGGTTATGCATCTTTAGAGTATAACTTTGTTCGTTTTGAAGAAGCTAAGCTTGTGCGATTAGATATTCTGATTAACGGTGAGCGAGTGGATGCTTTGGCTGTGATTATGCATCGTGATCATGCTCAGACTCGTGGCCGAGCGTTATGTGAAAAAATGAAAGAGCTCATTCCTCGTCAAATGTTTGACGTTGCTATTCAGGCAGCCATAGGTGGCAATATTGTGTCTCGTACTACGGTTAAAGCCTTACGTAAAAACGTGACAGCAAAGTGTTATGGTGGTGACATTAGTCGTAAGAAAAAGCTCTTGTCCAAACAAAAAGAAGGTAAAAAGCGCATGAAGCAAGTGGGCAGTGTTGAAATTCCACAGGATGCTTTTTTAGCCGTATTGAAGATCGACAGTTAAAAAGATAAATTGGCAGGCAGTTAGGAGAACTTACATGATGGATTTTGATTTTGAGCTATTGCTTACTGTATTGGTAGGCATATTCGGTACTGGCTTTGCCTTAGATGTATGGTTATGGAAGCCTGCTCGTGCAAAGGCCTTAGCCCTAGCTACAGCCAATGCAGCGGGAGAGTTACCTCAAGAAGCCCAAGAAAAGATCATGCACCAGCCAATGTTTGCAGATTATAGTCGCTCGTTTTTTCCTGTGCTTACGTTTGTGTTAGTGCTGCGGTCTTTTTTTATGGAGCCTTACCAAATCCCTTCAGGTTCTATGTTGCCTACCCTTGAAGTAGGGGATTTTATTGTTGTTAATAAGTTTGAGTATGGTGTGCGTTTGCCTGTATTGGGTACAAAAGTGCTTGATTTTAATGAGCCAAAAGCAGGCGATGTGATGGTGTTTAAATACCCACAAGATCCGTCTATTAAGTTTATTAAACGGGTGATTGGTGTGCCAGGAGATACATTAGAGCTGCGCGAAAAAGTGATTTATATTAATGGTCAGCAGATGACTCAAACTTATGTTGCTGATGCTTCGCCAACTACAGAAATATATACAGAGCAGCTAGGTGATAGCGAACACCAAATATGGCGCAATAAAAGCCCTGGAAAAAATGGCAAGGTCACTATACCTCCTGGACAGTACTTCGTGATGGGAGATAATAGAGACGGCAGTAACGACAGCCGCTATTGGGGATTTGTGCCTGAAGAAAATATAACAGGTAAGGCAGTTGCTGTATGGTTGCACTGGGAAAGTTTCTTTAGTTTACCCAACTTCAGTACTGCAGGTAGCATAGACTAATATGAAAGCGCCTGCTCAGACTGCTTACCAGCAAAAAATTGACACCTTGTGTGCTGCGATTGGCTACTCTTTTAATGACACTAGTCTTTTGGACTTAGCGCTTACGCATCGTTCGTGTGGGCACCACAATTATGAGCGAATAGAATTCTTAGGGGATTCTATTGTGAATTTTGTTATTGCTAATGCTTTGTTTGACAAATTTCCAAAAGCACGTGAAGGCCAATTAAGCCGCCTGCGTGCAGGTCTGGTGAAAGGAGTGACTCTTGCACAAGTAGCAATAGAGATGCAGGTAGGCCCATGTTTAAAGCTGGGTGCGGGAGAATTAAAAAGCGGTGGGCAGCGTAGAGAATCAATTTTAGCAGACGCCACCGAAGCTATTATTGGCGCTATTTATAAAGATGCAGGAATGGCTGTTTGCCAAGAACGTATTTTATCTTGGTTTGCCTCTCGTCTAGACAATCTAAGTCTGTTAGATAATCAAAAAGACCCTAAAACACGCTTGCAGGAATACCTGCAAGCAAAGAAGTGCGATTTACCTGTTTACCACCTCATTGGTGTTAAAGGGCAGGATCATGAACAGATGTTCACCATAGAATGCCACAGCGACTTATTGGATAAACCTACCAAGGCAGAAGCCTCAAGTCGTCGTATCGCAGAACAGAAATCGGCCACGTTAGCTCTACAGCAGCTTGGTCAAGAGTCTTTATAGCAGAAAATATACCATGACAGATTTAGATACTTGGCTAGCAGCCCAAAATGACAGCAGCACAAAATGTGGTTATGTCGCCATTGTTGGAAGGCCTAACGTTGGCAAGTCCACATTGCTTAATCGCATTTTGGGTCAAAAAATTAGCATTACATCTCGTAAGCCTCAAACAACGCGCCATCAAATTTTGGGTATTAAAACTCAAGGTGAGGTGCAAGTGGTCTATGTAGATACCCCTGGATTACATATTGACCAAGAAGATAAGGCGATTAACCGTTATATGAATAAAGCTGCTTCAAGTGCCCTAAAGCACGTGGATTTAGTCATTTTTATGGTAGATCGTACGCGTTGGAATGATGCAGACGAGCATGTGTATGAAAAGGTTAAAGCTGCTAATTGTCCCGTTATTTTAGCCATTAATAAAATTGATATATTGGATGATAAGCAGTCTTTGTTACCCTATCTACAAGAAGTGCAGCTGCGCTTACCAGATGCGGTGCTTGTGCCTATCGCTGCCCATACAGGCGCTTCTGTAGAGCAGTTGGAGCAGTGTGTGCTGGATCAGCTGCCAAATGGTCGTCACTTTTTTCCAGAAGACCAGGTGACCGACCGCAGTGCGCGCTTTATTACGGCTGAACTCATTCGTGAAAAAATCATGCGCCAACTTGGTGATGAGTTGCCGTACCAAATGACTGTGGAAATTGAAGAATTTGCCCAAGATGGCCCAGTGCTGCACATAGGCGCTCTCATTTTAGTGGAGCGTAAAGGGCAAAAGCGTATTCTTATTGGTGATAAAGGCGATCGAATTAAGCAAATTGGACGTGATGCCAGGGTAGATATGGAACGCATGTTTGAATGTAAGGTAATGCTCAAGCTTTGGGTAAAGGTCAAAAGTGGCTGGTCTGATGATGAGCGTGCCTTGCAGAGTTTGGGCTACGATGGTCTTGACTAAAATAAGATGACACAGCAGCAACCGGCCTACGTATTACACAGTCGTCCATGGCGAGAAACCAGTGTGATAGCAGACTTGTTTACGCTTAATCAGGGTAGAGTGTCGGTTATTGTTCATGGGGCGCGAAAAGCTCAGGGTAAGAAATCTGCCAAAAGAGCTTTGGTTCAGCCATTCACACCGCTGATGGTCAGTTTTACAGGGCGTGGTGAAGTGCGTACCAGTGTGCAGTTCGATGCGGCAGGTCCACCTTTAACGATCGTTGGTGATTACCTTTACAGTGGGCTGTATGTTAACGAGCTTTTGCTCAAGTTATTGGCTTTTGATGATCCTCATCCCAACTTATTTGCCTATTACCAAGCCTTATTAAATGGCTTAGTAGATAATCCCATATTAGAGCAATCTTTGAGGCCTTTTGAGGTCCATCTAATGGACGAACTGGGGTATCATATGGTGCTAGATAAAGACTACATTAGCTTCAAAGACGTTGTCCCTGAAGGCAGCTATGTGCTGCATCCGCTGCAAGGGGTTTGTTTAAGTCAAGGCATAGATAGTGAACAAGCTAATACACCCTTGATCAGTGGGCAGGTGCTATTGCAATTAGCTGCAGGTGAATACACACAGACACAATGCCTTAAAGTAGCCAAATATATGGCGCGCGCTAATTTAAATCAAATATTAGGTGGTAAGCCACTACAAAGCCGTAATTTATTTCACACTATTGCAAAAAAATAATTCAGTTTGGTGGATAAAACTATAGGCTAGTTTTAATCAAAAGAGGACAGGAAATGGTTGATCCCAATCGAATTTTACTCGGCGTAAATGTTGATCATGTTGCTACATTACGTCAAGCCCGAGGCACGCGATATCCCGATCCAGTAAAAGCAGCTTTAGATGCAGAGCAAGCTGGAGCAGATGGTATTACGGTGCATTTGCGCGAAGACGCGCGCCATATTCAAGAGCGAGACGTGCGAGTAATGGCTCAAGTATTACAAACGCGTATGAATTTTGAAATGGCAGTCACTGATAAAATGATTGATTTAGCTGTGGAAATTGCGCCAGCTTATGTTTGTTTGGTGCCAGAGAAACGTCAAGAACTCACCACTGAAGGTGGCTTAGATGTGGTGTCTCAAGAGGCAAAGATAAAGGCAGCATGTGCGCGCATGCAGGCTGTGGGTGTGGAAATTTCTTTGTTTATAGATGCTGATAAGCGGCAAATAGATGCAGCAAAACGCACAGGGGCTCAGTTGATAGAGCTCCATACAGGAGCTTATGCAGATGCGACTAATCATGCCCAACAACATGCAGAGCTAGCTCGTATAGCCAAAGCAGCCACATATGCTGCCAGTATTGGACTTGTGGTTAATGGTGGCCATGGGCTTAATCTTCAAAACGTAGAAGCCATCGCTGCTATTCCTGAGTTTAATGAGCTTAATATTGGTCACTCTTTGATCGCAGATGCGTTATTTGTGGGTTTACCTGAAGCAGTAAAAAAAATGAAGGCATTAATGTTGGCTGCTCGTGAGTCTCATCGTCCCAGTCGTGTTTAATAAGGTAGGGCGAAACACCTATGGTTAAGGCAATAGGCACAGATATAGTGGCAACAGCTCGGATAGCAGCCGCATTGGAGCGCACTGGGCGTAAGTTTGCCCAAAGAATACTTACTGAGTTTGAAATGGCTCAGTTTGATGCGTCAAGTGCCCCTGCAGCCTTTTTGGCTAAGCGCTTTGCTGCCAAAGAGGCTGCCGCTAAAGCTCTAGGCACAGGTATTGGTCGCGGTATTTCTTGGCAGCAAATGCACATTGAGCATGATGAACTAGGCGCCCCATTACTTATCCTAAGTGGCGCAGCAGCGCAAAGGCAAGCCGAGTTGGGTAGCCAAATCGCACATATAAGTATTGCAGATGAATTAGATCAAGCCTTAGCTTTTGTAGTGCTAAGCTAGATAATGTTAACTAGAGGTTAGTATGCATCACTTCCCCACCATAGCAGACTATGTAGGCAGTACTCCCTTGGTGCGCTTGCAACGTTTACCAGGCGAAACCAGTAATATCATCC
Organism: Candidatus Njordibacter sp. Uisw_002; assembly: GCF_047730155.1. Taxonomy (NCBI): domain Bacteria; kingdom Pseudomonadati; phylum Pseudomonadota; class Gammaproteobacteria; order Pseudomonadales; family Candidatus Njordibacteraceae; genus Candidatus Njordibacter; species Candidatus Njordibacter sp. Uisw_002. The sequence goes on along the minus strand of NZ_CP159832.1, from coordinate 2,156,817 downwards.
TGGCTAAACTTGAAGGTAACAATCCTGCAGGTTCTGTTAAAGATCGCCCCGCTTTAAGTATGATTGTTGAGGCAGAAAAACGCGGTGACATCCACCCAGGTGACGTGCTTATCGAGGCCACCAGTGGCAACACTGGTATCGCTTTGGCGATGGTTGCGGCGATTAAAGGCTACAAGCTTAAACTAATTATGCCTGATAATATGAGTTCAGAGCGCAAGGCTTCTATGGCAGCTTATGGAGCTGAACTGATTACAGTAACGTCTGAGCAAGGCATGGAAAGTGCTAGAGATTTAGCCATGGCAATGCAGGCTCGTGGCGAAGGTAAGGTGCTGGATCAGTTTGCTAATAGTGATAATCCATTAGCCCATTACCGCACTACTGGCCCAGAAATTTGGCAGCAAACCCAAGGTAAAATCACCCACATGGTGAGTTCGATGGGCACTACAGGCACCATTATGGGGTTATCAGCCTATTTTAAGGAGCAAAATCCAAACATTGAGATTCATGGATTGCGCCCCACACCAGATTCACAAATTCCGGGCATTCGCCGCTGGCCGGAAGCTTACATGCCAAGTATTTTTGATGCAGCAAAGGTAGATGCCATTATCGATATGGATCAAGCTGAAGCTGAAGCCACTATGAAAGCCCTTGCCACTGAGGAAGGGATATTTGCAGGGGTGTCCTCTGGTGGCAGCGTGGCCGGAGCGCTGCGCCTGTCAAAGCAGGTAGAAAACGCCGTTATAGTTTGTATTATTTGTGATCGTGGCGATCGCTATTTATCCACTGGAGTATTTACATAATCATGGCTCGTTTATCGCCTTTACAGCGCAAACTTAAACTAAAAAACCCTTCAGCGTCCGCTAAACAAAAGCGCTCTCAAGCTCAAGTAGATATTGAAATTGTCACTTTGCCTGTGGGCAAACACCTTAATCTTGAACTTGAAAATCTAAGCCACGATGGCCGTGGTGTCGGGCGTTGGGAAGGGAAAACAATTTTTGTTGAGGGCGGGTTAAAAGGCGAATCTGTCAAGGCTGAAGTGCTTAGTGACCATAAAACTCATGCAGAAGCTCGTCTGTTGGAGCTAAAGCAGCCCAGTGATCAGCGCGTAACACCATTTTGTCCAGTCTATGACACGTGTGGTGGTTGCCAATTACAGCATCTAGAGCCTTCGGCCCAAGTGAGTTACAAGCAGGCGGCTATTGCTGAGCAATTACGCCGTTTGGCGAACATAGAGCCTCAGCAATGGGCCCAGCCTATTGTAGGAGAAAATTTGGGCTATAGGCGGCGTGCGCAGCTTGCTACGCGTTATTTCGCAGACAGCAAAACCTTATTGTTAGGTTTTCGTCAAAGTGGCCATAAGCACATTGTGCCTATTACTCATTGCCCAGTATTAGAGCCTGCTTTGTCTGATTTACTTGTGCCTTTGCACGACGTATTAGTAACAATGGCGCACACTCAGTGGGTGACCCATGTAGAGGTATTACAAGCCAACTCAGGGCCGTGCATTAGTTTGAAAGTATCAGATGCACTCATTATGGATGACCAGTTATTATTAGCTGCTTTTGCTAAACAATATAGTGTCAGCCTAGTTTGCCAGCAAACTGATCATGATGACCTGTGGCTTAGCGGCACTAAAGACGGCTTAAGTTATAGTGTTTCAGTGGCAGGCATTGATAAGTCGATTGAGTTGGATTTTGCAGTGCAAGATTTTGTTCAAGTTAATGCCAAGGTCAACCAAGGCATGATTAATCAAGCTATTGAGTGGCTTGAACCTTGCGCAGGGGATCAAGTATTAGATTTATTCAGTGGTGTGGGTAATTTTTCCTTACCCATTGCCAGTATGGCTGATCAACATGTCACAGTGTTAGCCCTAGAAGGCGACTATGCCATGGTTAAGCAAGGTCGCGAAAATGCTCGACGTAATGGCTTTGCTTTAGTAGATTTTGAACATGCAGATTTGTTTGAAACCAGTGCTCGCAAACAGTGGCAAAGAAAGTCTTTTAATAAAGCTTTATTAGATCCGCCGCGAGCAGGGGCTAAAGGAATCGCTCAGATGCTTAAAGGCCAGCCACTAGAGCGCGTTGTGTATGTTTCGTGTAATCCAGCCTCTATGGCCAGAGATTTGAAAGAGTTTCAAAGTCTAGGATTGCACGTTGATAAAGTGGGTTGTATTGATATGTTCCCTCATACTCCACACTTAGAGGTGATGGCATTGCTTGTTCGTACAAACGTAAAAAGAACGTAAAAGTCACGCGCTAATATGGGTAAGGAACTAAAATAGTGGGAACACCTTTGGTGTGATAATTAACAGGATTTGAGTATGGTACAGGTACGCGCGGTTCACCCCACATACGCCGATGGCAATGTCGATATTCAAGCGTGGATGGCAGGCCTGAAAAATGTTGTAGAGCTATCAGATGCGGGTGTGTTGCAACAAGCATGTGAGCTGGCCCAAAAAGTGCGCGACCATGCTAGTAAAAGTGAAGATATTTGGGCCACGCAAGAGGTTGATTGTTTTCGCACTGGCCTTGAAATGGCTGAAATATTAACGACGTTGCAGGTCAATGAAGAGACTTTAGTGGCTGCAGTTTTGTATCGCGCCGTGCGCGAAGATAAACTATCTTTAAAAGAAGTTAAGGACACTTTTGGGCCAGTTGTGGCTTCGTTAATCGATGGTGTGCTGCAAATGGCTGCAATAAGTAGCTTACAAAGCCCCACACGAGATAGTATTTTAGGCCAGTCTGATGGCCAGCTTACCAATGTGCGTAAGATGCTAGTTTCCTTAGTGGATGATGTGCGCGTGGCACTGATCAAGCTTGCTGAGCGCACCTGCGCAATTCGAGCAGTAAAAAACGTTGATCGAAAGAAGCGTTACCTTGTCTCCCGTGAAGTCTTTGATGTATACGCCCCATTAGCTCACCGTTTAGGTATAGGTGCCATTAAGTGGGAGCTTGAAGACCTTTCATTTCGTTACCTTCAGCCCAATGCCTATAAAGAAATTGCGTCCTATTTAGATGAGCGGCGTATGGATAGGCAAGATTATATTGAGCGCGTATTAGCTAACCTAACGCAGCAGCTTACAGGTGCAGGTATAGTGCCAGACGTGATGGGTAGAGCTAAGCACATCTACAGCATATGGCGCAAAATGCAGCGCAAAAATATTGAATTTTCCCAAGTTTATGACGTACGTGCAGTGCGTGTGTTGGTGCCTGAGCTTACTGATTGCTACACCGCTTTGGGTATCGTTCATGGTTTGTGGCGCAATATTCCCCAAGAGTTTGATGATTATATTGCCACGCCTAAAGAAAATGGCTATCGCTCTTTACACACTGCAGTAATAGGGCCGGAAGGTAAGGTAGTAGAAATACAGATTCGTACTTTTGCCATGCATGACGAGGCCGAGCTTGGTGTGTGTGCTCATTGGCTATACAAAGGCACAGACGTTAATAGCGCAGGTAATTCATATGACGATAAACTTGCATGGTTGCGCCAAGTATTAGAGTGGCATGACGAAGTAGGCGATGGAGATGAGTTTGTTAATCAAGTTAAAGGTGATGTGGATCAAGACCGAATTTATGTATTTACTCCAGATGGACATGTAGTAGATTTACCAAATGGTGCCACCCCCATAGACTTTGCTTACAGAGTGCATACGGAAGTGGGCAATACCTGCCGTGGGGCAAAGATACATGGCCGCATAGTGCCGTTAACTTATGAGCTTCAAACTGGAGATCAAGTTTCAATAATGACCTCTAAAGGCGGAGCGCCTAGTCGAGATTGGATGAACCCAAACTTGGGTTACGTCACGGCAGGCCGCACGCGAGCGAAAATTGGCCACTACTTTAAGCAGCTGGATAAAGACAAGAATGCAACCGCAGGGCGTCACTTAGTAGAGCGGGAAATGCGTCGTATGGCCATTGCTGGGGTAGATTATAGTCTCATAGCGACACAGATCAACTTTAAGCAAGTTGATGATATGTATGCCGCTTTAGGTGCTGGAGACCTGCGACTAACTCAGGTTATTAATGCTGCCCAACAGCAAGTAGAGCCTAACTTAAAGTCTAAAAAGCAACTAAATCTTAGTCTTTTGAATGGTAAATCTAAGTCTACATCTGCTGTGGGTAATGATGTTCAAATTGCTGGAGTAGGTAATCTACTCACCAGTATTGCTAATTGTTGTAAGCCGGTTCCTGGGGATGGCATTACTGGATTTATCACTCTTACACGAGGGGTGTCTGTGCATCGGCAAGATTGCCTTAATGTTATGAACATGGCCGAGCGTGATCGCCAGCGTATTATTGAGGTGAATTGGTCTGGCAATAGTGAGCACACTTATCCTGTAGATATCTATATTGAAGCGGTGGATCGCTCTGGATTGTTGAGTGAAGTTATTATGGTGTTGGGTAATGAAAATGTTAACTTGGGTAATATAACGACCAATGTTGATAAAAAAACGCATTCGGCTACCATCGCCATGACAATAGATATACCCCGTTTAGACTTGCTGGGCCGGATTTTAGATAAAATCAGCCAGCTTCCTAACGTATTAGATGTAAGGCGGCAAAAAAATGGTTAAAAGTTCACTCCAAACTAGCGATGCAATGCAAAATTTATTAGATATTATGGCCCAGTTGCGTAATCCCGATGGTGGCTGTCCGTGGGATTTAAAGCAAGATTTCCGTAGTATTTTGCCGCATACCTTAGAGGAGGCCTACGAAGTTGCAGATGCGATAGAGTCTGATGATCGTATGCAGCTGCGTGATGAGCTGGGTGATTTGTTATTTCAAGTGGTTTTTTACTGCCAATTAGCACGTGAAGAAGGCAGTTTTGAATTTGCTGATGTAGCTCAAGCCATGGCAGATAAGCTTATTCGCCGCCACCCACATGTCTTTGGAGATAGTGTTCATAATGAAGAGCAAGGCAGTGCCGTTATAGATGCTGAACAAGTGCTCAAAAACTGGGAAAGTATTAAGCAAAATGAACGCGAAGCTAAGCAACAACACTCTGTGTTAGATGACGTGCCCAATGCCTTGCCCGCTATGCAGCGTAGTGCAAAACTACAAAAGCGGGCAGCTAATGTGGGCTTTGACTGGCCAGCCGTGGCGCCAGTTTTAGCGAATATGGCTGAAGAGTTAGAGGAAGTTCAACAGGCTTTTGCTAGTGGTGATAAAGAACACACCTTAGAAGAATTAGGTGATCTAATGTTTGCCTGCGTGAATATGGCCAGACATTTGAAGCAAGATCCTGAGCAAGTAATGCGTGGTGCTAATGCCAAATTTGAGCGACGCTTTCGTTTTTTAGAGGCTCAAATACTAGCGTCAGGTGAACAGCTAGAAAATGTCAGCTTAGAACATATGGATGCTGGCTGGAACGAAGCTAAGGCGCAAGGTCTGTAACGTTTGACATATCCACTTACTATAACCGGTATAAACTAATTCCACTTTAGGAGCATGGCGCTGAAGCTGTGTTTTAGTTAAACTACGCGGCCATGTAAAACTTGTGGCTGTGTAATGGGTTTCTTAGCAAGCAAATAATAAATGTTGAACACTTTGTGTTGTCTTATTGTTTCTTTGCTAAGGCATCTTAATTTAATCGAATATAGGTTAATTGAGCGATTAAATAAAAGCCATAGTATTTAAATTTTTGGAGTTACATCATGAAATTAATCCTTTTAGGCGCGCCAGGCGCGGGTAAAGGCACTCAAGCACAGTACCTTACAGAAAAATTTGGGATCCCCCAGATTTCTACGGGCGATATGCTCCGTGCTGCCGTAAAGGCGGGCACTGACTTAGGCAAGATAGCCAAAAAAATTATGGACGAAGGTGGCTTGGTTTCAGATGAATTGATTATCAATTTAGTTAAAGAACGCATTTCACAAGATGATTGCAAGGAAGGTTTTTTGTTTGATGGTTTTCCTCGAACTATTCCCCAAGCTCAAGCATTAAAAGATGCTAAAGTGTTGATTGATGGTGTGATTGAAATTGACGTCGCCGATGTGGAAATTATTCAACGGATGAGTGGCCGTCGTGTGCACCCAGGCTCTGGTCGTACATATCACCTCACTTTCAATGCGCCTAAGCAGGCGGGTAAAGATGATGTAACAGGTGAAGATTTGGTGCAGCGTGCTGACGATCAAGAAGATACGGTACGCCAGCGTTTAAGCGTATATCACGAACAAACAGCGCCACTAGTTGACTTTTATAAAGCACTTATTGTGTCTGAAGGTGTTGCCGCGCCTGCGTATCACTACATTGCAGGTGTGGGTAGTGTGAGTGATATTAAAGAGGCTGTCTTTTCAGCGCTAGATAAGTAACCTTACCCATGGCCTATATACTGGCGCTGGACACTTCTGGAAATTCCTGTAGCGTGGCCCTATGGAGCGACACTGGGCTTTTGATCGGCCAAGAAGAGCTTGCGCAGCGTCAACATACAAAACGCTTACTACCCATGGTGCAAGAGCTGTTACTTGAGGCTGATGTTAAGATGTCTAGCCTTGATGCTATCGCTTATGGTCGTGGCCCAGGATCTTTCACAGGCATTCGCATTGCAGCAGGTGTGGCTCAGGGCCTGGCTTTTGGTATTGGCTGTAAAGTATTGCCTATATCCACCCTTGCCGCTCTTGCATTGCGTGCCCATACTTATTCAAGCATGGCTGGTTTATCTTACGCCTGTAGTTTAGATGCCCGTATGGGCGAGGTGTATTGGGGAGAATACATTATTGATGAAAATGATCCCCAACTTGCTGTTGCACAAATTGCTGAAAGAGTTTGCTCACCTTTGCAGGTTGAAGTAATGAACAGTAACTATGTGGCTTGTGGTAGCGGTATGTCTGTTGCAAATATGCCCCAAGGTATTATCACTAGTGCTCAATCAGTGCGGTCTGAACTAGAGCCAAGGGCTTTAGAAATGGTTCGCTTAGCGGCGGCAGGTTTTTTACTAGGACACCAGTGTGCGCCTGAATATGCTTTGCCTGTTTATTTGCGTGACGAAGTTACATGGCAAAAACTACCACGTTATCAATAGCCTTCCACTTTTATTGAGGATTGCCCCATGGATTGGATACAAGCCAGTATTATTGCTTTAATTCAGGGCATTACTGAATTTTTACCTATTTCTAGCTCTGCCCATCTGTTGTTCCCAAGCCTATTGTTAGGATGGCCTGATCAAGGTTTAAGTTTTGATGTGGCGGTTCACTTAGGTAGTCTATTAGCTGTCATCATCTATCTGCGCAGCGATTTAATTGCTATGGTTTTAGGCCTGTATCAGTGCCAACAGGAACGACGCCTAAACCCGCAAGCAACCTTGGCGCTAATGTTAATAGTGGCAACGCTTCCGGCCATGTTCTTTGGCCTGATATTAAAAGATTGGATAGAAGTGAATGCACGAATGCTGTGGGTAGTTGCGGTCACTACATTAGTGTTTGGTTTGCTGCTAGGCTTTGCTGACTGGCGCAGCCGCAGGCAACATCAAATGTCGGCTATGAATTGGCGACATACTATATATATAGGCTTAGCTCAGGCTTTGGCTTTATTGCCAGGTACTTCCCGCTCTGGCATCACTATGACAGCTGCGCTGATGCTTGGTTATACGCGAGAAGCAGCCGCTCGTTTTTCATTCTTAATGTCTATCCCTATTATCTTAGCAGCCTCTAGTCTTATAAGTTTTGAGTTGGCAACTACAAAGGTCGTTATTGCTTGGGTGCCTATGCTGATAGCGTTTGTAGTGTCTTTTTTGAGCGCTTGGTTATGTATTTTTTTGTTTATGCGCATAATTAGTCGCATGGGTATGTGGCCCTTTGTCGCTTATCGTATTGTTTTGGGATTGGGCTTATGTTGGCTGATATTACCCACATTAAATTAGCAGTTGTAGCAGCAGGATTTCAGTCATTAGAGAAATCCCTTGCGTTAGACCTTAATGTGCCAGTGATCAAAAAACCAAGTGATAAGTATGACTTTATTTTACGTTTCACTGCACAAGGTTTGGGGTTAGAGCCAGTAGACGGGCGCAGTGGTGCGGTACGTGTAGATTTTGCAGCGGGTAAGTCGCGCCATCGCAGAGTGTTTGGTGGTGGTAAAGGGCAACAGGTGGCAAAAGCTGTAGGTATGCAGGGTTCTATACGGCCTAGTATCTTAGATGTGACAGCAGGGTTAGGTGGCGATGCCTTTGTTTTGGCTAGCCTAGGATGCCCAGTCACTATGGTTGAGCGTCAGGCTGTAGTAAGGGCACTCCTTAAAGATGGCTTAGCTAGAGGGGAGCTAGACATTGATGTGGGCGATATTGTCGCTAGTATGCGCCTTAAGCAAGGCGATGCCTTGTCTGTAATGGAGTCTTGGGAGGGTGTTGCTCCGCAAGTAATCTATTTGGACCCGATGTTTCCTCACTCTGGTAAGTCTGCTCAAGTAAAAAAAGAAATGGCCATTTTTCGAGACTTGGTAGGTAGTGACCAAGATGCAGATCCTTTGCTTGCAAAAGCTCTAGACTTAGCCACTCACAGGGTAGTGGTAAAGCGACCTCGTATTGCACCAGATCTTGGTCAGCATAAACCTATGTATCGGCTTGAAGGTAAGTCTAATCGATTTGATATTTATGTGAACAAAAGCTTCTCATCCAAATAGATTAGCTTAGAAAATTAATAGTGTGGCGGCGGCTCATTTGCCTCTGGCCCACCTTGACCAGCGTCAGCTGCTTGTTGCAAATTTTTCATCTGCTGCGCGAGCAAACTTAAAGTGCGCTCTATCCTAGTAAGGTCTTTTTGTTGTCTGCTTACTACCTCGTTAAGAGTGTCTACGGTTTGCTCTTGAAAGGCGATTTGTTGCTGTAGTTCGACGATATCGGCGTTATTTGTCATGATATGCTCAAGAAGTTGCAAAAAAAGGGGCTTTTATAAATCAAGTGTTTGATTGGGCGCGGGTTTTTCTATAATCTTGCGTGATTGTACCGACTTTATGCAAGTTCGCATATGTAAATAGGCAAAGGTGGCGGTGCAATGGTGTTATTTAAAACAATAAAATTAGAGATATCGAGTCATTATGAGACGTACATTATTTATTTATAGCTTCATTATTAGTTTAATTGCCGCTTTGGCATTACCGTTTATTTTAGATGAAATTGTTCATGGTTCAAACATTGTTAACGCTCAGTTTGAGTTAGTAGCTGGTGTAGCTTTTGCCATGTTCTGGGTAGCTACTCTTGCTACTGGTGTTAAGTTTGTTTCTGCGGGTGCAGAAGACGATGACCAATGGGATGAAATGGATGATGATCCAAATCGTGAATCTGGCACGGTTAAGTGGTTTAACGTTACCAAAGGTTTTGGTTTTGTAACGCGTGATCAAGGCGATGACGTATTTGTTCACTTTCGTTCTATACGAGGCAAAGGCCACCGTTCATTACTAGAAGGTCAGCGCGTTCGCTTTAGCGTCACTGAAAGCGACAAAGGCATTCAAGCCGAAGATGTCTCTATCGTAGGGTAGGTTTAAAATTTAAACTGGATATTAACAGCTTGCGTAATCCGCTAAGCTGTTAAATTTTGTCTGAAATAAGATATGTATCGATATATTTATACAGGAATTATTCATGAAGCAGCAGGATAATCAAATACACGACGATGAGATTAATTTAGCAGATTTGGTTAGATCCTTGTGGAGAGGAAAGTGGTTAGTTGTAGGTATAGCTATTGCCACTTTAATGTCTGCAATAGCTTACCTAATGTTAGTGCCTAAAACCTATACTGGCAGCTTTGAAATATCTACTTTGCCTACAGCGCAAGCTGATGTTTATTCTGAATTTAACACCTATAAGTTCATGGCTGCGGATAAGCAAAGATTTTTGTCTTTGTTTACTGATGATATCAAGCCACTTAGTGAGATTAGAAAACTTATTAAGTCTTCCAGTTACCTTGAGAAAAAAGCCGATGAAACTGATCAAGAGTTTGAATCCCGTGTGGCTATAGTGGCTAATTATGATTTTTCTCTAGTACCACCTACACCAAACGTTGCAAAAAATCCTCAGCCAAACTGGGTGATGAATATCACCACTCAAGCTCCAGCGCTAGCTACTCAAATAATTACTGATGCTCTGGTGATTTCAAATGACAATGTAAATAAGTATCTAGTAAGCAATTTTGCTCAACTTGCTCAAGCGTATGCTCGAAGCAACCGCCTTGCTATTGAGGATCTTGATTTAAGCAAACACAGAGCTCATGCTATCTATGACCTTACAACGGAAGCCAAAGTGAATTTTTTGCGCGAGCAGGCTAAGATTGCTAGAGTAATTAACCTAAGGAATGGAGAGTTATTAAGCCAATCTTATGTGAATGGATCGACTGTCGTGAATGCCTCCAGTCAAGAAGAGCCAGTGTATTTAAGAGGTTATGTGGCGATTGAGCAAGAAATTGAGTTAATTGAGTCTCGCCAATCACCTAGTTCATTTGTTAGCCAGACGCCTGCTATTGAGGAAGCTAGGTTGAAACTATTGCAAGATACAACCCTCACAAGAGCTAAACAGCTATTTGCTAGCACCCCTATCGGCACTGAGCAATTTACAGCGGCAATCTATGACATAAGCGCGCTTGAGTACAAAAGTAAAACTAAAACTTTACTGGTGCTGATCTTGGCGGGTTTGTTGGGAGGCATGTTGGGCGTGCTGGTGCTGTTGATGCGTAATATTTTGATCAAAGAAGATTAAGGTTTTTTGATCAGTTTTCGCTTTTGTAGCTTTGTAGCAGGCATAAAAAAATCAACTTCCGTAAGGTCGTTGATTTAATTACCAATATGCGTGGTACCAGTTACAGGCAAATAGGAAACACTTTCTATAGGTCAGACCGAACAAACTGTAGGGCAATAGGTAATACGATTTACTGTAATTAAAGCTATGCGGACTATTGTTTTAATAATAGCTACACGGATTGTTAAGGGACGAAACATGAGTATCAAAAAGCTAATTACAGGTCTAACGCTCTCGCTTGTATTGGCTTGTGGCGGAGCTAGTGCTGCTGATTTCAGCAAAGGTCTTGATGCATTCAATGCAGGTGATTATAAGACCACATTATCAGAGTGGATCCCTTTAGCTGAGTAGGGAGATGTTTATACTCAACATACTCTTGGAGTTATTCTCGGTAATGGCAATGATGCTATTAAGGATATTAAGAGTGCGGTAAAGTGGTACACCTTAGCTGCTGAGCAAGGTTACGCTGATTCTCAATATAATCTTGGGGTTATGTACGACAATGGCGAAGGGGTGCCAGAGAACGACAAAACTGCAGTGGAGTGGTATAAGAAAGCTGCTAAGCAGGGAAATGATCTAGCCCAAAAGAGACTTGGGTGTATGTACAGCTATGGTAAAGGTGTATTGGAGAACGATACAACTGCAGCAAAGTGGTACACCTTAGCTGCTAAGCAAGGAGATGCCCGTGCTCAAAGTAGTTTGGGCAGTCAGTATCGAAGTGGCGAAGGCGTTCTCAAAGATAATAAACGTGCTTATATGTGGTTCTCCATAGCTAGTTTTAACGGCAACCAGGTTGGGGATATTAATAAAAGTAGCGTCGTTAAAGAAATGACCCCAGCTGATGTATCCAAAGCACAGGCCATGTCTAGCCTATGCTTAGAAAGCAACTATACGGATTGCTAGAACACCTATATCAACAAACTAACCTAAACACACCTCACACGGGCCTAGTGGCCCTGTGAGAGTAAGCAGCCTTTAAGCTGTTGTTTTAACTATCCTTTAGGTAGCAAAACCGTATCAATTACATGTATTACACCATTCTTCTGAGGTACGTCAGCAATAGTGACAGTAGCCACATTGCCATTTTCGTCAGTGAATGTCACCTTTTGGTTATCGTACTTTGCTGTCAGCATACACCCACCAACAGTCCCTACTTCAGCCATACCTCCATTATCAACTGCCATTTTGATAACGTCTGCGGCCATCGCTTTTGCTGCAACCACGTGACAAGTTAGTATTGTCTTAAGTATCTCAATATTTTCGGGCTTTAATAATGTATCAACAGTACCTGCAGGAAGTTTAGCAAAGGCTGCATTAGTGGGTGCTAAAACCGTAAATGGCCCATCACTTTGTAGGGTGTCTGCCAAACCTGCCGCCGTAACTGCCGCAACCAAAACAGCAAGATCGTCTGAGGCAGATGCATTCTCAACGATAGTTTTTGATGGAACCATCTCAGCACTACCAACCATAACCCCATGTCCACCGGCAACTGCTTGTGCCGCTGCCAGCGTAATAACAGATGCAAACACAGTTTGAGTAATATATTTTTTTAATTGCATTTTTGTTCTACCTTTTGGATTAACTATTAATTCTATGACGGCCTGCAAAACCAGTAAGCTGCCTTTCCTTTTAGGATGGCAACATTTTTCTTGCAGGGCTAGATCTTAATCTAGACAAAATAAGTATAAGTATTCAAGCGTCAGGGTGGGTATAGGTACAGCAAAGGAGTGAAAGGATAGTGCTCGTTTTGTGCAAGGGGTTACCCCTACAGGGCACAATACATAGAAATGGGGAAGTTGAGCTTTCTTCAGTATAGTCAGTTGGTCAGGGCAATGTTGATCGTTATAGAGTGTCTTTGAGGGCGCCTCAGGCTACCTGCAGCTGCCTATGATGGCCCTAAATTATTTTTTTTAGAATTGGCTTCTGATGTGTCTCTGAAGCACCTACAGTTAAAGCGGAGCAGTGTCCTGCCCCCACCCCATGAGTTTTGCTCTTGGTTTGGCATTATGGTTGCAAATGTTTTCAAGGAACTAATGCTTCAGGCATAAAAAAGCCCCATGTACACTACGTATCATGAGGCTTTCAATGTGCGTGGTACCAGTGCCCTACTTCGAGTCCTAAGGGATGTCTCAGAAGCGCCCATATACATGCAGATACAACGATATCAATGACTCTCCTCATGGTCAAGAGGATTAAATTGGTGCATACCTGTGGTCTACATCTTCTTGGTTTGTATTAATAATCTCCCAATACCCATAGCTCCTCACACCACCCAACTTCTGTGATAACTGCATGACATCACTCACGGCAAGGCTCACTAGTCGTCAACACCTTCAGCAGGCTCTATTGAGCAGTGCAGAAGCTGTTTAAGCGTAATGTATGGCATAACCGACAGACTAGATATGGGCCTCAGGGAGCTCAATAGAACCTGAGGGAGGGGTTTATAGTTTAAGTATATAACTTGTTGATATTCCTAGACTTAATGATGGGCCTCTTAACCCCGACATTAGCTCTTACACCTTGATTTATATCCCTAATGCTCTTGCTTTGGTTAGTATTATAGCGTCCCTCAGGGAGCTTGTATGGAGCCTCAGGGGTGCTTCTGATGGTGGTTATTACCTGTCTAACCTTTGGTATTTGCTGGACTGGTTGGTGGATCAGGGGGTGTAGCTAATTAAAGTGGGTACCCTATATAGAAGGTGTAACTGATGTGTTCTTGAGGTTAAGTTACGCCACAGATTATGATGAGCGTTTAGCTTCTTTTGTTGTTGCAGATAATGGCAGTATTGCAGCTACTTTGGTATTAATCTCTATATAAGCTTTGGTTTACCAATAACCCCTTTTATGCTGCAATGGTTACACTTAGTGTCATTTTTAGGAATTAAAAATATGGGTATTACAGATATCAAAAGGGTCTTGAGATTGTATTTTATACAACAGCTAGCTCAGGATGAGTTGGTTAGATCTGGGAACATGCTCAACCCTGACTTTGATTACATACCAAATAGTGAAGGGATCAGCTTGCTGGCTGATTCATATCGTGAGGCCCTTCGTAATGAGAATAGTCAGGGTTTAGATCGTGCTATCGAAGTAGCCGAAGCTTTTGACCGCTCTACTGATGTTGATTCTTCTGACTTCAAGCGATTCTACCGTGAGTTCATTAAGATTGAGATTGAGTTGTTAGCAGTTTTATTAAAACGGGAATATTCAGATTATTCTGACGAAGTTAAATACCTCTATGGTGATGAAATAGGCCTCTCCAATCCTGCCTTTGGGAGTTATGAGGCAGACTCACAGCCGCTTGAGGCGCTTTCCTTGATTACACATGCCATCACTGTTGCAGATAAGCAGGCAGCGTCGGGAAGGGCCAGTGGAGAGGCTAGGCGTCAGGAAGCTGAGCTTACATATGAGCTTTTTGATGCTTGTGTATTAGAGATGAAAAAAGAAGGTCCCGGCCATACAGACTCTCACATTGCACGTACTTGCTACAAAAGATCTAACATTGATAGAAGCGAAAGGACCCTTAGAGCAAGGGTAAATAAAATACGAATGAGTTGATTTGGCAAATACCTAAAGTTGGTTGCCAACATCTTTGTTGCCAATTTGGAAAGTTAAAATTACATTAGCCCAGCAATCTTCAGCTGGCAATTTCAAATGTATATTTAATAACTGGAGTTAAAATGGAACAAAGAACAAGAGACATCATAGAACAAGGCTACCCTGTGTTTCCATGCGTACCTAATAAAAAGATACCCATAACAAGCCGTGGCTTTTATGACGCATCGGCGGATAAAGAAGTAATAAAACAATGGTGGGCGCAAAGCCCTAAAGCAAACATAGGTCTAGCCACTGGTGCAAAAGCTGACCTATTGGTAATCGATGTTGACGTCAAGAATGGCGCAGGTGGCCTTGCCAGCATGGAGGCGCTTGAATTTGAGCTAGGGCCACTAAATACCCGAAAGATCGTCACGCCGTCCGGTGGCTACCATCTATATTTCAAACACCCAAGAGATGAAATTAAAAACACGATAGGCATCCGCCCAGGAATCGATATAAAAACAGAAGGTGGTTATGTTCTCGCAGCTGGGTCTGTAATCAATGGCAACCCCTATTACGTCGAGAATGACATCGAAGCGCAGGAGCTTCCCCAGTGCTGGATTGATGTATTGGCACAAGGCAAGCCTAGCAAGCAGTTGGCTGCGGCCAATGATACTTCTTTCGATGACTTTGATGACTTCCCTATTCTTAAAGGTAGTCGAAACGATGAGTTATTTAGGCTAGCAAGCTCTTTTCGTGCTCGAGATATGGCGCTTGAGAACGCTGTTGGTGAGATACTGCAGTTAGCCAAAAAATGTGTTCCTCCGTTACCTCAAAACGAGGCAATGGTGATTGTTAATGGTGTTTATGAACGCTATGAGCCAGGTTTTTCAAGTAATACCGATTTAGGTAACTCTAAGCGCCTAGTAAGATCACACGGAGAAATGCTTCACTACCTTCACGAAATGAGGAAGTGGATATATTGGGATAATAGTCGTTGGGTGATAGATGAAGACGGCAAAGTAATGCGCTACGCTAAACAAACTGCTATCTCAATCAACGAAGAGGCTTCTCAGATATCTGATGACAACCGCAGGTCAGAAGCCCAGAAACATGCAAAAACATCTGAGAGCCTTAGAAGCTTGAGTGCCATGATTGACTTGGCCAAGACAGAGGAAGGCGTGCCGCTGCCTGCAAGCAAACTTGACACTAAGAATTTTGTATTAGGTGTAAACAATGGTGTTGTCTCCTTGCAGAGTGGTGAGCTAATAGCTGGAAGTACTAAGGATTTGTACTTAACTAAAAAAGCGACAGTCTGCTTCGACCCAGAAGCACGGTGTCCAACATGGCTTACCTTTTTGGATCAAGTGCTAGGCGGTGATGAAGAGTTCATTCGTTTTATTCAAAAAGCCGTTGGTTACTCACTAACTGGTGATACCAGTGAGCAGGTACTGTTCTTTCTTTATGGAGTCGGCGCGAATGGTAAAAGCACTTTCGTTAATACCCTGCA
This sequence comes from Candidatus Njordibacter sp. Uisw_002, assembly GCF_047730155.1. Taxonomy (NCBI): domain Bacteria; kingdom Pseudomonadati; phylum Pseudomonadota; class Gammaproteobacteria; order Pseudomonadales; family Candidatus Njordibacteraceae; genus Candidatus Njordibacter; species Candidatus Njordibacter sp. Uisw_002. The sequence goes on along the minus strand of NZ_CP159832.1, from coordinate 2,141,048 downwards.
AACCATACTTGGTGATTATGCACAGCAAGCCCAAGTATCCACATTTATGGCAAAAGGCAAAGGCGCAATTAACAATGACATTGCCAGACTCCGGGGTAGTCGTCTTGTCGCCACGACGGAGACTGAAGAGGGTTCACGATTTAATGAGTCTGAATTAAAACAACTAACTGGTGGAGACACTATAACTGCAAGGTTTTTACACCAAGAACATTTTGAGTTTAAGCCAAACTTCAAATTGTGGATTAGCGGCAATCATAAACCTTACATTCAAGGTAACGATATAGGTATCTGGCGGCGTATAAAGCTAATTCCATTTGAGGTATCAGTTGCTCCTGACGAGCAAGACAAAGAGCTTACGACTAAGTTGCTTGGCGAAAGCTCAGGGGTGCTCAATTGGGCGTTAGAAGGTTGTAGAATGTGGATCGACGAGGGCCTTGGTGGTTGTAAAATCGTTGATAAGGCTACGAAAGCTTATAGATCCGAGATGGATGTAATCTCTGGCTGGATCAAAGAATGCTGCATCACAGATGTGAATGCTGAGGAGCAGTCTTCTGTTCTTTATAACTCATTCAAACTTTGGGCACTGGAAAATGGTGAGTACGTAGTCAACAATAGGAAGTTCAAACAGAAGCTCGAAGAAAAAGGCATATTATTGTCTAGAGCGTCAAAAGGATCCATGTATTCAGGGCTGAGGCTTCAAGAGGACCTAACGGGCTTTTAGCCACTGAATACTTGAATTAAATAAGACGGCACCTAACCAAGGTCCTAGGTAAGGCTTCAAGTTAGGTGCTAAATATAAAACAAAGATCGTTGATGAAATGAGTAATGCTTTGCCAAATTCAATATAAGTCTGCAACATAAGTAGCTCACTTATCGCACTCAGATAGCAAACTGATTAAATACATAAAGCGCACACATAACCTAGACATGACTTACACATGACTTAAACATAGCACTAGCCAATAAAACACCCCATCAACCCACAGTAAGTAAGTGATCGCTTACCCTACAGGGCCATTAAAAAAACACAAATCATCCAAAAACCCCCTTCCATGTTGCACTTGGGGTGAGTAGTTTAACCGGATGGCGGCATCATTCCTGAGTAGTTTATGCCACTCAATAACGCCATATCACGATGCCATGTTGCTAAATCCTCTTGGGTAAATTTTCTTAAGGCATCATGCCCGCAGGCGCGAGCCATCACCTGCATTAAAAGGGTTGAAGATTCAAAAAAGTTCTTCAGTTGAACAGAAGATTTTTCTACATTTAATCGCTGCCGTAAATCTGCTTTTTGAGTAGCAATGCCAGCGGGGCAATTATTAGTATTACAAATTCTTGCAGCCACACATCCGATCGACTGCATCGCACTATTAGAGATCGCCACACCATCTGCTCCTAAAGCCATGGCCTTAACAAAATCCATCGGGACTCGCAAACCACCGGTAATGATCAAGGTGACTTCGCCACTTGCGCCCTGCTCATTTAAATACTTGCGGGCCCTCGCCAATGCGGGAATCGTAGGCACACTAATATGATCCCTAAACATCTCAGGTGCGGCCCCTGTGCCACCGCCACGCCCATCAAGAATAATGTAGTCAGCGCTGGCATCCAGAGCAAATTGAATGTCTTTTTCAATGTGGTTAGCACTGAGTTTAAAGCCAATGGGAATACCACCCGTAATAGAGCGTACCCGATCAGCAAATTTTCTGAAGTCTTTAGGCGAATGTAAATCTTTAAAAGTGGGTGGCGAGATAGCCGCCTCACCCGCTGCAATACCCCGCACTTGGGCAATTTTACCAATATTTTTATTACCAGGAAGATGGCCTCCAGTACCCGTTTTTGCGCCTTGGCCACCTTTAAAATGAAAGGCCTGAACGTTTTTTAACTGGGCTTCATCATACCCAAATTGGGCACTAGCAAGTTCATAAAAATAGCGCGAGTTGGCTTGTTGCTCTGCAGGCAACATGCCCCCTTCACCAGAACAAATGCCCGTACCAGCTAACTCAGCACCTATTGATAAAGACAACTTCGCTTCTTCTGATAATGCACCAAAACTCATATCTGAGACAAATAATGGGATCTTTAAGATGAGTGGCTTTTTAGCCCTTGGCCCAATCACTAGTTCACTGCTAACTGCCACATCTTCAAACAAAGGTTTACGTGCCATCTGTGCTGTCATAATCTGAATATCATCCCAGTGAGGCAACTCGTGACGGGGCACCCCCATAGATGTCATAGGGCCGTGGTGGCCCATCTTAGATAAACCGTCCCTCGCTAGTTGGTGGATAAACTCCACAGTAGGCTCTTCTTTTGTGGCACTAACAAGGGGGATTTTAGAGGCGTCAACTCCCAAACCAGGGCCTTCTTTACCTATTGAACTTTCGTTAAATTGTTTATGACTGCCATCGCAAAATGGTAAATTTGAAGAATGTTTGCACTGACACAAATACGCATCGCCTGCCTCCTCTGCTACTAACTGCTGCGGTTTAAAGTCAGTACCGACATGGGAGCCATCACAAAAGGGTTGCTGACTTGATCGACCACAAGTACAAAAGGCATAGGCCTCTCCTTTGGCAAGGGTGACTTTAACGGGTTTATTATTAGCGACTACAGGTTTCATTTATTATTTCTCTATCTGGCTCATGTGCATGAGGTGCAAAAAAAAGACTGCTAAAGCAATCTTTAAAGGGGTTTTAACACCAATCTTCGACTAAATCGACGCCCGATCGTGTGGTTGCATAAAATCAATCACCGGACCTAAAGGTATAATCAAGGTGGGGTTAATGGTTTCGTGGCTGCCATAGTAATGCGTTTTACAGTGCTCCACATGCACCGTCTGAGCGACACCTGGCACTTGATATAAGTCCTTTAAATAACCCCACAAATGTGGGTAATCTACAATGCGACGCAGGTTGCATTTAAAATGTCCCACATAAACAGCATCAAAGCGCACCAAGGTGGTAAATAGACGCCAGTCTGCTTCAGTAATGGTGTTGCCGGTTAAATAGCGTTGCTTGGCTAACCGAGATTCGAGGGTATCTAGGCCATTAAACACATCGGTGACCGCATCGTTATAGGAGGCTTGGGTGGTAGCAAATCCAGCTCGGTAAACCCCATTATTGATGTTGGGGTAGATAAAGTCATTCAATTCGTCAATTTCTGTGAGCAACTCAGGAGGACAGAAGTCTCCAGCAATTGCACCCACGTCATCAAAGGCTGAATTAAACATACGGATGATCTCAGGTGACTCATTACTGACAATAGTATGAGTGTGTTTGTCCCATATGACAGGAACCGTCACCCGACCTGTATAATCTGGCATCGCCGCGGTATAAACTTGATGCATTCTAGTGGCTTGGTTGACTGGATCTTCAATGACCCCGTCCCCGGGTTCAAAGGTCCACCCTTCATCACCCATAAAGGCATTTACCGCTGACATCGAAATCATTTGATCTAAACCTTTTAACTGCCGATAGATCAGGGTGCGGTGGGCCCAAGGGCAAGCTAGGGATACATACAAGTGGTAACGGTTAGGCTCTGCTTTAAAGCCCCCAGTGCCCGAAGGCCCAGCACTGCCGTCTGCGGTAATCCAATTACGAAAACTGGGGGCTTTGCGTTCAAAACGTCCGCCTGTAGCTTTGGTGTCATACCAATCGCTATGCCACTCTCCATTAACAAGTAATCCCATTATTAACTCCTAAAACCTATTGTTTCTAAAATCATCATAAGCCTGCATTACTTCAGCTTTTGTATTCATGACAAATGGCCCACCTCGGGCCACACTTTCGTTAATCGGTGTCGCCGCCACTAATAACACACGGGCCCCTTGGGGGGCTGCGACCATGCTGACATGGTCCCCATCTTCTAGAATGCCTAGCTGTTTAGTAGGCAAAAGACTGGCCTTACCTCCCACTAACACATGGCCTTCAATCACATAGATAAAGGCCGTATCACCTGATTTAATTTGTTGATTAAACTCACTACCTGGTGCCAAAGTAATGTCCATAAAGGTGGGAGTGATGTCATGACGTTGCACTGGCCCAATACTTCCCAAATCGGTAATGCCAGCCACAACCCTCACTTGGCTGCCATCTTCACGCTTTTCGACAGTCACGTCCTGAGCTATAAATTCTTGATATTTTGGCTCACACATTTTGTCTTTGCTGGGTAAGTTCACCCACAATTGAAAGCCTGCCAGCAGGCCACTGTCCTGCTCTGGCATTTCTGAATGCATAATGCCTTTGCCAGCTGTCATCCATTGCACACCATGGGCTTCGATCACTCCTTCATTGCCAATACTATCTTTATGACGCATGCGCCCAGCGAGCATATAAGTGACTGTTTCAAAGCCTCGATGGGGGTGATTTGGAAATCCACCAATATAATCCAGTGGTTGATCACTACCAAAGGCATCGAGCAAGAGGAATGGATCCAGCATGTTTAACTGCGGGGTACCAATAATACGAGTCATTTTAACCCCGTCCCCATCTGAGGCTGGCATGCCTGGAGTGCTAAGTTGCAGTTCTCTTGATGCTACGTGGGTACGATTGAATGCAGTCATTAAGGGTCTCTCTCTGGCTCAAATTTAATTATGCTGGAGCAGATTTGACACGATTGTCTAAGGCGTATGCACCTGGCCCATGGGCAACTAACAATAAAAATCCTCCAGCAATGGTGACATTTTTCATAAACGAGATCATTTCTGACTGGTTACTAAAATCATTGTGGAAAATTACCGCCGACACTACGCAAAAGCCTGCTAAAGCAACACTAACAATTTTCGTTTGCCAGCCAAGGATGATAGCCAACCCTCCCAATGCCTCAAGAGCAATGGCGAGAGGCAGTAGCGCACCTGGCACCCCCATGGCTTCCATATAGCCCTGAGTGCCAGCATAATTGCCAATTTTGCTCAGGCCAGACATTAAAAACATCATGGCAAGCAATAAGCGCCCTGTGGGGGCGGCGAAAGTATTTAAGGTATTCATAGTAGTGCTCCATTTTAAAAATTTTTCGTGACTTATTAAGTCCATTGGCTATGTCTGACGTAACCATTTTTTACAGACCGTTTTGAGGTGATCAACCTCATTGATGTTTGACTCAATAAAGAAAAACACCCACTCATTGTTCGTACAAAGAGAATAGAATTGATGGGATACCACAAGCTAGTTATCTTCGCTGTTTGACTGACAATTTTTAAAGCTTGTTTTAACTATTTAGATGGCAATCCCAAATTTTATTTACTTTGAATTTTCGAATGTTGCTTCTTTTTCTTTGTCAGTTTTGGCTTCATATTCCTCAGGTGTTAGGGCATGCCAACCAATACAATCTCCAGTGGGTGATCTGCCGCATCCACATGTACCATTTTCATTTCTTACATTAGTCATAATTTGTCCTTGTTCTCTTATTAAAAAGCATTATGTTAAAGGGAAGCGTTAGCAAGAACTGTGAGGGATTACAATTAGTTCTAGCTGACAGCGGTAATATATCGTTTGACTAAGCGCAGAAAAACATAAAGAATACGGAAACATTGTTCCTCAAAAGAGAACTATATGGGCCAACTAGAAGACATGCAGGTGTTTGTGAGGATTGTTGAAGCGGGTAGTATCACCAAAGCGGCAGGCCAACTTAACCTGGCTAAATCTGCCGTTAGTAAGCGCCTTAATGACTTAGAAAATAGATTGGGCTCTAAACTCATCAACCGCACTACGCGCACCTCTAGCCTCACTGAAGCTGGCCACCAATATTACCAGCGGGTTCAACTACTATTAGGCGAAGTAGATTTGTTGAATGGTGATATAGCGCGTGAAAACAAAGTGTTGGCCGGATCGCTAAAGCTGGCTGTGCCCTTGTCTTTTGGCATTGCACACCTCACGCCTGCCATTGATGAGTTCATGCGACAGCACCCAGAGTTAACCCTTGAGATAGACTATTCTGACCATAAAGTCGACCTCATAGAGGGTGGTTACGATTTGGCATTTCGTATTGGCTCCCTACCCGACTCCAGTCTAAAAGCGCGTCAAATCACACCCATTAGGCATGCCATCTTCGCCAGCCCCGATTACCTTGAGCGCCAAGGCACACCCACCACTCCAGCACAACTAAAAACTCATAAAATACTTAAGCGCACAGGTTGGCCATTAGCAGGCATGCCGCTGTGGGACAGTGCTGGACAGAAACATTTAGTGAATGGAGAATCTAACTTCAGCGCCAACAACGGCAATGCCATGATGCAATTGGCCCTTTCAGGACACGGCATTATTATGTTGCCAACCTTTTTTGTGTGGGAAGCTTTGAAAAAGGGTGATCTGGTACCCATACTAGAGAACTACACACTGTCCACTATGCACGCTTATGCAATCTATCCAGCCACACACTACTTACCACTCAAGGTGAGAAGCTTGATTGATTTTTTAATTGAACGCTTTGGAGAAGCCCCATATTGGGATCGTATATAACCCAGATACAGTGTAGTTGGTCGGTTGGTCGGTTGGTCGGTTGGTGGATTAGTGGGTGTTATGAAAAATCGGTTTAAAAAAATATATGGCCCATCAGAATCTATAGGTTTATCAATAGGTTAGGTCATTAAAAATTAACCCCTCCCTCAGGACCTATTGAGCTCCCTGAGGCCCATATCTAGTCTGTCGGTTATGCCATACATTACGCTTAAACAGCTTCTGCACTGCTCAATAGAGCCTGCTGAAGGTGTTGACGACTAGTGAGCCTTGCCGTGAGTGATGTCATGCAGTTATCACAGAAGTTGGGTGGTGTGAGGAGCTATGGGTATTGGGAGATTATTAATACAAACCAAGAAGATGTAGACCACAGGTATGCACCAATTTAATCCTCTTGACCATGAGGAGAGTCATTGATATCGTTGTATCTGCATGTATATGGGCGCTTCTGAGACATCCCTTAGGACTCGAAGTAGGGCACTGGTACCACATTGATCTTGGTGCGGTCGGTAACCTATTGATATACATGCAGAAGTTCTATCTGCTAACTATCATGAGAACCACTGGGTTATCTGCGTAATGTATAAAACATCTCTTGCTTTAATCGGTACATTTTTTAGTCTTCTAACACTATCTCATGCCACAGCAAATGCTTGGGATGGTAAATATAATGCTGCTTTTGAATTTAGAATGAGTGCACAAACAGTATGCCCAAAGCGCTTGCCTATAGATATTGAGCTGGTTGTAAAAAATGGCATAGCTAAAGGGTATATATTTAACAATGGCGGTGGGAATACCCACGATTTTTGCAAGTTATATCATAATGGGGTCATTACCGGGACAGTTAAATCAGATGGTAAAGTTTTATTGGAAGTTAAGCAGAATAACTCTCACTCACGCCAATATTCTTCATTTAAGATAAGTGGCAACATTGAGGGAAGGAACTGGATTTATAGTCGTAGTAAGCAGTACCATCCAACACACACTTTTGAATTCACGCGTGTCACTGAGAAAGAACAAATTTCTCAACAAGTTGCAGCCGTAATTGAGATAGCTGATATTGCCGCCCCAGCAAAGTTAACTAGTGCATCTACTACTGCTAATCCTGTAGAGACAGAATCTACAACTTACATTGAATCAAATAGTTCCAATGAGAATGCTAGCTCAGTCAAACAAACCAAACGTCCAGACAGTTCAGACTCAATGGAAATGCAAGTAAAGGCGTCTGTAGTAGCCAGTGTAGGTGAAGCTCGCTTAAAGATAGATGAAGTAGAGTCACGAATCACAATGCTTGTGGCTATCTTGGAATATACCTCTAACGCATCACCTACCAGAAGGGAAAAAATAACCTCTACTATTGGATCTGAAATAGAGAAACTGAGAAAAGAAAAAGCGTATATGCAGACTTTTTATAGCAAACGTTTTTCTACGCCTATTCGCCCTAATAATGCGAACCTAAAAGTTTCTGCCTTTAGAGCAGCTGAGACATTCCCTAAAATCCCATACTACGTTCCAGGAACTGATGAAGTAGGTGAAATGCTAGTTATGCCGCAAGTTTCCGATGTAGGCGCCTTATACTATTCATTTGAATTTATGGATCCCTCCTCTAGTTATTCTAAAGTCAGAGATACAATTAAAGTTTCGCATGAAAGTATAGATTTTCTAATATCTGGATTAGCTAAAATTGATAGTTGGACTGACGTTGCTCAGGATAATAATGTAAATAGACGAGTTGAAAAAACTGCTTCATGTATTCCCGTTAATGCTTGTGACGATAAGAAAGCAGGGGTTTCATCCACTGAAGTAATGTTTCAAATATATGAAGACGGCTCAACTGCTGGACGCATACAGCGGAATAAGGGGCTATATGTGGTTGGATACAACATGTCGGTCGAGTCTAGTATTCTTTTAGAGGCTTACCTTCGATATATGAAAGAAATAGGGTCAAAAGAATTTAACGTTGGGGTAATGACAAATGAAGAGATTCTTGACCTATTTGAATAATGGGCTATTTTTGTGTTTTGGGTTGCTTGCTTTTGATTCATCCGCTCTCACGTTCAAAACAGACGGATCTGTGGTTCAGGCTAGTGGCAAAGTAACACAGATAAGTTACGCTAAAAGGTTCGGCACCGCTTTATCTGGGGAAAATGTTCAGTGGCAGTTTTCAAAAGAAATAAACACTCCAGATGGATACTTTGGTGGAGACTTATTTATTATTGGCACACCACTCTTGAGACTTTCTAAGATACCAGAAGGATCTGATTATATTGCTGAGCTTGCAAAACAGAACGGGTTTCCTAGTGAGGAATCTGTACAGAAGTACGTTGTTGCAGCTGCAAATTCTGATTTTTTGGAAGAATTAGACTTGAGCCAAGATGATGCTATTGCATACGTGGGGAATATAAGTGACGAACAAGTTGCACAAATGGACAGTGCCCTTGGTAATATGTTCTCAGAGATGAAAAGTTCCGTTGTGGAAGCTATGCAAGAAAAGATACAAAGTGCGGTTGATGAAAAAATTAACGAATCTGTTGGTGAAAAAATCAACGAAGCTGTTGATGAAAAAATTAACGAAGCTGTTGATGAAGCTTTACGTGATTGGTGGCAAGACTATCATGACGAAATGATTGCAGGTGGCTGGACTTATGAGGGTGAACATGACGGCGCGCACGGTTATAGTTGTAATGGAGACCATTGTAGTGGACTTTAATCGCTTAACAAAGTCTTGTTTATTATTGACTTTATCTTTATACATTTCCCAATCTGCTCAAGCAGGTAATATCATATTAATAAAAAACCCTTCTTTTTCTTGTGATGCTCAAATTTCTTTATATTTGGATGACGTTTTCAACGAAACAGATAATGGTGGGTATTACATTGACTTACAAGACATTGGTACCATTAAATCAGTTATTAAGCATAATAGCTCTTTATACGACCACTACTATAAAATAGCCTCTCAGGGCAAAACTGCAACGATTACGATAAGTGATGGTAAAGGTCAGTTTATTATTTTTGATCGTGATTTGCCTTGCCTAGCAGCATTATCAATAGCTGATAATTCAGCACTGGCAGTTGTTAGTGAAAGCCAGCAGATGGTCCAAACACAAATCGACCAAGTTTCAGAAGCCGCTGATCTGCAAAAAGATAATGACGATATAAGCCCACTTGCCTTTTTTAGTACAGCTATACCAGCACCACAAGAAGTCCTTCCAAAAACATCTAATAAGCCCTTAGCAGAGACAGAATCTACAACTTACATTGAATCAAATAGTTCCAATGAGAATGCTAGCTCAGTCAAACAAACCAAACGTCCAGACAGTTCAGACTCAATGGAAATGCAAGTAAAGGCGTCTGTAGTAGCCAGTGTAGGTGAAGCTCGCTTAAAGATAGATGAAGTAGAGTCACGAATCACAATGCTTGTGGCTATCTTGGAATATACCTCTAACGCATCACCTACCAGAAGGGAAAAAATAACCTCTACTATTGGATCTGAAATAGAGAAACTGAGAAAAGAAAAAGCGTATATGCAGACTTTTTATAGCAAACGTTTTTCTACGCCTATTCGCCCTAATAATGCGAACCTAAAAGTTTCTGCCTTTAGAGCAGCTGAGACATTCCCTAAAATCCCATACTACGTTCCAGGAACTGATGAAGTAGGTGAAATGCTAGTTATGCCGCAAGTTTCCGATGTAGGCGCCTTATACTATTCATTTGAATTTATGGATCCCTCCTCTAGTTATTCTAAAGTCAGAGATACAATTAAAGTTTCGCATGAAAGTATAGATTTTCTAATATCTGGATTAGCTAAAATTGATAGTTGGACTGACGTTGCTCAGGATAATAATGTAAATAGACGAGTTGAAAAAACTGCTTCATGTATTCCCGTTAATGCTTGTGACGATAAGAAAGCAGGGGTTTCATCCACTGAAGTAATGTTTCAAATATATGAAGACGGCTCAACTGCTGGACGCATACAGCGGAATAAGGGGCTATATGTGGTTGGATACAACATGTCGGTCGAGTCTAGTATTCTTTTAGAGGCTTACCTTCGATATATGAAAGAAATAGGGTCAAAAGAATTTAACGTTGGGGTAATGACAAATGAAGAGATTCTTGACCTATTTGAATAATGGGCTATTTTTGTGTTTTGGGTTGCTTGCTTTTGATATCGCAGATATATACAAGCCAGACTAAAACCTGGCTTTTATTTTATATTGTTTCTAATTTAGACAGATTGCTCGTGCTCCAACATATTCGCAAACTCTGTTTTGATACTCATTATATTGTTATCTTTAACTTTCAGGGCCAGAGAAAGCCTTCGAGTCTCCATAGTATGTACCTAAATAAGTCATTTGCAGTTAATGTGAAGAACTCAAATACCTTAATGTATTACCCCAATAACCAAGCACTCAATACCGCATACCTGTAACCCTACCTAAAGTGATACATGTTCAATGTGGTTTACACCTTTAAACACCTAATCTGTCGCACTGCACATAAACAATAACGTAGGTTACCCCTATGGCCCTGCACCACCCTTAAAGTGTGCCTGTGAAGACCTCAGGTGCCAATGAGCGTAAAATAATAAACCTTTTGAGCCAGTAGCATTAGTCATTTAAAGTGTCCCCCACAGGCTCTTTTAGAGGCCTTATATGGGATCCTTCAGTGCTATTTTTAGTGCAAAGCTGCTTGTGTTTTGCTGGTAAGCCAGACTGTTGTACATTTCTGTAATGTTGACTGAACTAAGGCGCATGAGTTACGGCAAAGAAGCTTAAGATTCATGCGGATTGGTGCCAGTACGTGGTAGTGAGTAATGTAATCATTTGCTGGGCACTGGTACCACATTGATCTTAGTGAGATCGGTAACCTATTAATATACATGCATAAGTTATACCTGCTAACTATCATGAGAACCACTGGGTTATCTGGATTGTGAAGTTGCCAACTCAAGCCATTTATTTAGCACAGCTATAGGATAACCATCCCCGTAGCTTTCGCCAATACTGCCAGCAGCCCACCCACCTATCTGATCTACAATGTCTTTGGCACACTCAATGGCCCTTAGGCGGTCACGCATTGAGTGTCTAAAAGAATGTATGACGCAACCCTTGGGAGCATGTGTTCTTAGCCACTTGTTGAGAGCTGCACTTGCTGAATTAGAGTTGGCCTTGCCTAGCTTTGTATATCGTGGGAAAAGGAACTCACTAGTTGAGTGTTTCACAGCTTGTGAAGCTGCCCACAGAGCTTCGCCAACAAGAGGTATGGTTCTTTCACTTGATGTGGTCTTGAGTCTTCGAGTTTCGTTTGGGCGAATGTGTACGCATGGTATTTCAGCATCTAATTCAATATCAGCCACCTTGAGTCCACATGCCTCTCCAAGCCTCATTCCTGTGTCGCTGATTAGGGATACCAGCCAGCGAAGATCATCGTCATGTCTGCGACATAGCTTTTGAATCTTTATTAATGAGTCCTCAGGGAAAGGTGTTCGCTTTTTAGCGTTAACTTCTTCAGGCATGTAGGTGCCAGCAAATGGATTCGTAGCTCGAAGCCCATGTTCTTTTAGCGTTAAGTTAACGATTGAGCGAACTGAGGAGAAGATACGTTTGACTGAGCTTACAGTTAGGCTTCTGGCGAGTAGTGCATCTCTGAAGCTTGCACCATCAGTAGTTGTGTACTCTCCAAGATCTTTGTTTCCGATGACATCAATTGCATACTCGATGTTTCGTTCAGCAATCCTTTGGAATATGGAGCTTTTGTCGTGACCTTTGAGCTTTAAGTAATTATCTCGCGCATCGAGTAAGTCGAAGCCACAACCATTAAAATCAACAGATAACTGTGGCTTTTTAGTTTGCTTAATAATGCTATTGGTTATTTCCTGCACTCTAATAGCGCTCCAGTGGTTTTCCAACTGAATGCTGACCTGTTGCGAACCTCTTAAGGCTGCTCGTTTAGAGTGAGTGCGAAGGCTGACTACAATACGTTTGGACTTATATTGTCCACGCATGTCCAATGGGACTCTGCGAGAGTAATAGTAGGTGTGTTTTCGGAGTACGATATAAGAGTATTCATGGTGCATAGCAGTGGTTCTCATGATAGTTAGCAGATAGAACTTCTGCATGTATATCAATAGGTTACCGACCGCACCAAGATCAATGTGGTACCAGTGCCCGGACTCGAACCGGGACGCCGCGAAGCAACGGATTTTGAATCCGTCGTGTATACCAATTTCACCACACTGGCACATTGAGGAGCGAATTATACAGAGTTCTTCTTTAGCGTCAACGAATGAGCAGCTATTTGTTGGGTTTTAACAAAATAACCAAGCGATGAGTGAGTTCTATGGAAGATAAACCCGAAAGGGGTTCTTTAAGGGCAAAAATAAGCGCCAAATACGCCTGTGCGGCGACAATCTATTTTGTTATTATGATGGCCCCAATTACTTAGGCCTTGGGATTCTCTTCAGAGTCCCCATTAAGATTCCATGCAAGTTTCAGAATTCAATTTCCACCTTCCTAACGAGCTCATCGCTCGCTATCCAACACCTGATCGTACGGCAAGTCGTTTGATGCAGCTTAATGGCGAGTCGGGCGTGCTTACTCACGGTGGTTTTACGGATTTACTAGATTTTCTTCAAGCAGGTGATTTGCTTGTATTAAATAATACCAAGGTGATCCCTGCGCGCTTATTTGGTGCTAAAGAATCGGGTGGTAAGATTGAGGTTTTGGTGGAACGGTTGTTGGGAGAACGTCACTTTTTAGCCCATGTGCGCTCAAGTAAGTCGCCTAAAGAAGGTGCTCGATTGTTATTGGAAGGTGAGGTGTGGGCCACTATGGTCGCGCGTCACGACAAGCTATTTGAACTTATGCTTGATGAAGGCGAGGCTGCATTGGATGTGTTGCAGCGTTTAGGCCATATGCCATTGCCGCCCTATATAGATCGCCCAGATGACACTGCAGATCGTGAGCGTTATCAAACTGTATTTGGTGAGCATCACGGTGCGGTAGCAGCACCCACTGCAGGCTTGCATTTTGATCAGCCACTATTAAATGCCATCGCTGCTAAGGGCGTTAATTTCGCTTATATTACGCTGCATGTTGGGGCAGGTACTTTTCAGCCAGTTAAAGTTGAGCGAATTGAAGACCACCATATGCATGGTGAGTTAGTGGAAGTTAGTGCTGCAGTTGTAGATGCGGTGAAAGCCACACGCGAAAGTGGTGGGCGAGTGGTTGCTGTAGGCACAACTTGCGTTAGATCATTAGAAAGTGCCAGTGTAGATGGCCAGATCAAGCCTTTTAATGGTGAGACACATATATTCATTTACCCAGGTTATAGTTTCAAAAGTGTTGACGCCTTGGTAACCAATTTTCACTTATCTGAATCTACCTTGCTAATGCTAGTGAGTGCGTTTGCGGGTAAGGACAATGTGATGAATGCTTATGCCCAAGCCATTGAGCGAAGCTATCGTTTTTTTAGTTATGGTGACGCAATGTTAGTGACACCAAATTCTTCTGCTTTGGAGCGGACATGAGTCGTAGTTGTTTTATGAAATTTGAGCGGTTGTCCCAAAGTGGTCAAGCGCGTCGTGGCAGATTGACCTTTCCTCGTGGTTCTGTGGAAACGCCATGCTTTATGCCCGTGGGTACCTATGGCACGGTAAAAGGTATGTTGCCTAGAGATATCGAAGCTACAGGGGCGGAAATTATTCTAGGTAATACCTTTCATCTGATGCTAAGGCCAGGTACTGAAGTAATAAAGTTACATGGAGATTTGCACAATTTTGCTCAGTGGCAAAAACCGATCCTTACAGATTCAGGTGGGTTTCAAGTATTTAGCTTGGGCGCTGCAATTAACGAAGAAGGTGTTAAATTTCAGTCTCCAGTCAATGGCGATACGGTGTATATGACCCCCGAGTCCTCTATGCAAGTGCAGCAAGAATTAGGCTCAGATGTGGTGATGATTTTTGACGAGTGCACCCCTTACCCAGCTACAGAAGAAGAAGCTGCTACGTCAATGCGCCGTTCAATGCGCTGGGCTAGGCGGAGTAAAGACGCACACGGGCAAAGCCCATCGGCGCTATTTGGCATAGTGCAAGGTGGTATGTATGAGCATTTAAGAGACGAGTCTTTGAAGGGGCTTGCTGACATGGACTTTGATGGTTTTGCTATTGGTGGTTTATCTGTGGGCGAGCCCAAGGATGATATGCTGCGAGTGCTTGCCCATACGGCGCCTAAATTGCCAGCTGATAAGCCTCGTTACTTGATGGGTGTGGGCAAGCCAGAAGACTTGGTTGAAGGTGTAAGGCGTGGTGTAGATATGTTTGATTGCGTTATGCCTACCCGCAATGCACGCAATGGACATCTATTTATTACCGACGGTGTGGTTAAAATTCGTAACGCTGTGCACAAAACAGATACTAGCCCGCTAGATAAAGAATGTGATTGCTATACCTGTAGTAACTTTTCTCGGGCCTATTTATATCATTTAGACAAGTGTCGTGAAATGTTAGGTGCTCAGCTAAATACTATTCACAATCTACATTACTATCAAAGGCTAATGGCAGGATTGCGTGCGGCACTGGAAGCGGGTACATTGGACGACTTTGTCGATGATTTTTATAGCAAGCGTGGTTTAGCCACTCCTGCTTTGAATTAATAATTTTTTTTTTAGTTAATACTATTGGAGTTAATATGAGTTTTTTTATTGAACCTGCCATGGCCGAAGGCGCAGCTGCGCCAGGTGGTGATACCAGTTCTCTTGTGATTATGATGGTGATTTTTGCTGCTGTATTTTATTTCATGATTTGGCGCCCACAAGCCAAGCGTACCAAAGACCACAAAAACCTAATGGGTGGTTTGTCTAAGGGTGATGAAGTAGTAACTAACGGCGGTATGATCGGTAAGATCGCTAAAGTAAGTGACGACTTTGTGACGATCACCTTAGCTGATGGCGTAGACTCACATTTTCAAAAAGCCGCAGTGGCTTCTGTGTTGCCAAAAGGCACCATTAAGTCTATCTAACTTAGTAATGTAAAAGCCTTGGTGTGTTTGGTTGTGTTTGACCTATGGTAAGGCTTTTTTTATGACTCGTTTTTCAAGGAAAGCCTGTGTTAAATCGTTATCCCTTATGGAAAAGCCTCCTCATTATTGTAGGCTTGGCTCTTGGTGGTCTTTATGCGCTGCCAAACTTATATCCAGATGATCTGGCTATACAAATATCTGGAGCAAGAAGTGCCACAGTCATTGATGAGCAGGTGCTTGATCAAGCAACGCAAGCTTTAGAGCAGGCAGGCTTAAGTGCCACGGGAATAGAGCTGACGGCTAAAAACGTACTCGTACGCGTGGCAGATTCTGAGTCTCAATTACGTGCTAAAGCAATATTAAGCGATGCCTTGGGAAATAACTACCTTACTGCATTAAACCTAGCCCCTACCACACCAGATTGGTTAACCAATGTAGGTGCAGGGCCTATGAAACTAGGTTTAGACTTACGTGGTGGCGTTCACTTTTTACTTGAAGTGGATATGGTGCAGGCAGTTGCTCAGCGCTTAGATGTGTATGTTAGTGAAATAAAAAGCACTTTGCGCACTGAAAAACTACGTTATCGTTCAGTGTCTCACGAAGACGATGGCAGCTTGCGAATAAAGTTTGTAGAGGCTCAAGTGCGAGATCAAGCGCGCTCTCAGCTTAAATCGGATTACAGTGAGTTTTTGATGAGCTCCGAAGATGAAGGCGACTCATACTACCTTTTGGTTAGCCTTAATGAATCCACTGTTCGTGAAATCGAAAATTATGCAGTAAACCAAAACTTAACAACCTTACGCAACCGTGTAAACGAATTAGGTGTGGCTGAGCCTTTAGTGCAGCGCCAAGGCCGCAACCGCATTGTTGTGCAACTTCCTGGTGTGCAAGATACAGCTGCAGCAAAGCGTGTGCTAGGTGCCACAGCTAATCTTGAGTTTCGTTTAGAAGCTAAGCCAGGCGCTGCTCGTGTTTCCACTGAAGAGTTTACTTTTAGGTCTAACCCTGAGCGTAAAGCAACCTTAGAAAAAGGCCTCATTATTAGTGGCACAAGTGTTTCTAACGCTCAGTCTAACTTTGACGAAACAGGTTCATCTCAGGTGAACATCGACCTTGATAGTCAGGGTGGAAAGTTAATGAATCGAGTCACACGAAACGCGGTTAAAAGGCGTATGGCTGTGGTTTTTGTAGAGCATAAATCACGCATTAAAATAGTAGAAGTGGATGGTCAGCTCGTAGATAAACGCCACTCCTACGTAGAAAAAAGCATTATTTCGTTGGCCACTATCCAAACAGCATTAGGTAATAGCTTTCGTATTACTGGGCTAGATGGTGCGGGGGAAGCCTCTGAGCTTGCTTTGTTATTGCGCGCTGGTTCATTGGCAGCTCCCATGTACTTTGTGGAAGAGCGTACCGTAGGGCCAAGCTTGGGTCAGGAAAACATAGATCTTGGTTTGACCTCAGTCCAAATTGGTTTAGCTTTTGTTGTATTGTTCATGATGGCTTTTTATGGCGTCTTTGGTGTGATCGCAAACGTAGCGCTGGCCTTTAACTTGCTGTTAGTAGCAGCTGTCATGTCTTTGTTAGGCTTTACCTTATCACTGCCTGGTATTGCAGGTGTGGTGCTTACAGTAGGTATGGCGGTAGATGCCAATGTGCTCATTTTCTCTCGTATTAAAGAAGAGTTAAAAGCCGGTATGCCTGCACAGTCAGCTATTCATGCTGGTTATGAAAGGGCGTTCAGCACTATTTTTGATGCCAACATTACCACCTTGTTAGTGGCAGTTATTTTGTATGCCGTAGGTACTGGCCCAGTTAAAGGTTTCGCAGTTACCTTGTCTATAGGCATAGTGACCTCGATGTTTACTGCCATTATGGTGAGTCGTGCAATGGTTAATGCTGTGTATGGTGGCAAAAAAATCACGGATATTAAAATATGGCCTTTGTTTATGGGAGCAGGTAAATGAGCGACATGAAGATTATTAACTTTATGGCCCTTAGAAAAATGGCAGGCGCTTTATCTATTGTCCTTGTTTTATCTGCCATCGTTTCATTGGCGGTCAATCAACTTCAGTTTGGTTTGGACTTTACTGGAGGCACGCTAATTGAAGTGGGCTACGAACAGCCTCCTAGTTTGGTAGATGTGCGTGTTCAGCTTGAAACTGCTGGTTTTGATGGCGCAGTAGTGCAAAATTTTGGCTCTGAAAAAGATGTTTTAGTGCGTCTTAGCCAAACCTTTAACGACAAGGTAGGTGAGCAGGTGCTTGCTGCTTTGCAGTCTGCTTCAAGCACGCCTATTGAGCTTAGGCGTTCTGAGTACGTTGGTGGCCAAGTGGGCGAAGAGCTTACTGAGCAAGGTGGTTTAGGTATGCTGCTAGCTTTGGCCATTGTGATGATTTATGTGGCCCTGCGTTTTCAGATCAAATTTTCTGTAGGTGCAGTGGTGGCTTTGATTCATGACGTACTGATCGTATTGGGTATCTTCTCAATATTTAAGCTAGATTTTGACCTGACTGTGTTGGCCGCCATTTTAGCGGTGATTGGTTATTCATTGAATGACACGATTGTAGTGTCTGACAGAATCAGAGAAAACTTTCGCAAGTTGCGCAAGGCCACTTCTGTAGAAGTTATTAACGAGTCATTAACGCAAACGCTAGGTCGAACCTTAGTGACTTCTATCACTACTTTGTTGGTGTTGATGGCATTGCTAGTGTTTGGTGGCGAATTAATACACGGCTTTGCGCTAGCCTTAACTATCGGTGTTTTGGTAGGAACCTACTCATCTATTTATGTGGCAGCAAACGTATTGTTGATGCTTGGTATTAGCCACGAAGACCTGATTATTCCGCCTAAAGAGGAAGTCATCGAAGGGGAAGGGTTTGAAGAAGGTGAGGGTTTTGAGCAGGATGAAGAAGACCTGGAACGCCCTTAAGCTACCATTTAACTCTTACTGTTGCGCAGCTTAGCTGTTGCAGCAGTAAGGGTTAAGGTCTGAATTAAGGGTTATACTAAGCGCTATGCACCGTTTTAAGCATGAGCTTAAGCAATTTAGTATTAGCGCAAACTAGCTCTCCTTTATTCATTGGTGAGCCTCCATTAAAGTCAGCGGCCAAAGCGCCAGCTTCCAAAATCAACAATAAACCTGCGTCAGCAGTCTCATCTAAACTGGTGTGCCATAAGGCATCTAAGCGCCCCGCAGCAGTATAAGCAAGTGCCATATTGACACTCAGTTGAGCATAATTGGTAGCGCCTTGGCTAAACAGGTTGCGAGAGATTGCTTGGCCACGATCAAAATCTGTTAGATCTTCACGGTTTTTGTTACCGCCGCCAAATATTTGAGCGCCATTAAGGGTTGCACGTTTGCTTGCGCGTATGCGGCGGCCATTAAGCTGCGCTCCACGTCCTTTGCTGGCACAAAATTCTTCACCACTAGATGGGCAAATGATGATTGAATGAGCCAATTTTCCTTCTTCGTAGCAGACCATGGTCAAAGTGAACATAGGTAGACTATGGGCATATTGATCAAGGCCGTCGATAGCACTGATGTGCCAAATTTTGCTTGGTGGTTCAGCAGGCGGATTCATCTCTCCTGCAACAGCACCAATAATCCCTTGTTCTGGGTGAGCTTTATGTATTTCGTAGGCAATTGTGCGTTCTGCACCTTCAAACTGCTTAAGCAGGTGGGCTTCCAGCTCCTGGCCTTCTTCGTGAATAACATCAAGCCGTTCCATTGACCTGATGAGTTGTTCGCTAGCGATACGCGCGGCACGCAGGCCAATATTAATTAGCGGAAGCATGAGAGAATTACCTTAAAGTTTATAAAGAACGGGACGCAAATGCGTCGAAGGCGCGAAGTATAGCAAAAAAGTCAGAAAAAAACCCAGTTACAGCTGTAGATTTGCGTTCTAACCACGACAAAATTATTGAATATCGCTATTATTGCGTCTTCTAAATTCATTCACTCTTTAGGTTAGCAGCTTTCATGCAAAATTTAATGGCCAACGCCCGCATTGTCTTGGTAAATACGTCACACCCTGGCAATATTGGCGGCGCAGCCCGGGCCATGAAAAACATGGGTATTCATAATTTAGTCTTGGTGGAGCCACGAGATTTTCCTAGTGGTAAAGCGGATGCACGTTCCGCTGGAGCTCAAGATGTATTGGAAGATGCACTAGTGGTTGACACCTTAGCTGAAGCTATCCAAGGGTGTGCATTAGTGGTGGGCACTAGTGCTCGCAGTCGAAATATCCCATGGCCTTTATTAGACCCTAGAGAAACAGCTGCCCAAGCTTTGGCTGAGTTGCCCAAGCATCAGGTCGCCTTTGTGTTCGGGCGTGAAGATCGGGGCCTTACAAATGAAGAGCTTCATCTTTGTAATTTTCACGTGCATATTCCTTCACATGAAGAGTTTAGCTCACTAAATTTAGCGGCAGCAGTGCAGGTGATCACCTATGAATTACGCATGGCTCTATTGGCAGCTAACGAAGGCGATACACCTAAGCCTATTTGGGGCACTCAGTGGGATGAAGAGCTGGCCACTAATGACCAAATGGAAAAGCTATTTGAGCATATGGCGCAGACTTTAATAGAGGTTGAATTTTTAGACCCAGAAAGTCCGCGTCAACTAATGGCCAGGTTGAGGCGCCTGTATGTGCGAGCCCGTATGGACCGCATTGAACATAATATTATGCGAGGCATCTTAACTGCTATACAGCGCACGTTGAAAAAGCTGCGTTAATCGCCATATATTGTATATTGATAAAGCTTTGCCACACTAATTCAGGATTAAGCTCATGTTTAGACATCTCAAAGAAGATATCGCTTCCGTTTTTCACCGTGATCCGGCGGCTCGAAATTTTGTAGAAGTTCTCACCTGCTACCCTGGCTTGCACGCTTTGTTAATGCATCGTATCGCTCATAGTTTTTGGAACCTTGGCTTAAAGTGGCTTGCGCGATTTTTGTCCACTATTACGCGATGGTTAACGGGAATTGAAATCCATCCAGGGGCTCAAATAGGCAATCGCTTTTTTATTGACCATGGCATGGGTGTAGTGATCGGTGAAACTGCAATTATTGGAGATGATGTTACTTTGTATCATGGCGTCACTTTAGGTGGCACAACATGGGACAAAGGCAAGCGTCATCCTACGTTGCAAGATGGTGTGGTAGTTGGTGCTGGAGCAAAAATATTAGGTCCGTTTGAGGTGGGTAAAAATGCTCGTGTAGGCTCTAATGCGGTGGTCACTAAGCCTGTGCCAGCCAACGCCACTGTTGTGGGCATTCCTGGTCGTATTATCGAACAGCCAAGTGAGGCGCAGCAAAAGCTGCGTAAAGATATGGCAGATAAATTTGATGCCTACGGAATGAGCTCGGATTTGCCAGATCCTGTGGCTAAATCTTTATCAGCCATACTGGATCATATGCACGCAGTGGATAGGAAATTACATTGTATGGCGGCTAAAATGAAAGAGTTAGACGCCAGTTTTGTAGACGAAAATTTACCAGAGTTGAATGTTACAGACTTTGAGTCTGCGGTGGATCCATGTGCCTCTGAAAGCTAGTAAAGCTAGCTTTTAATGGTCTCAGTTAATACTTGACTAATTTAGTCAGGTTTTAGTAAAATGGTACTAAGTAGAAAGCAAAGGTTCTCAGATGAAGCTCACCACTAAAGGCCGTTATGCAGTGACAGCGATGTTAGATCTTGCTATTCATGCATCAGATAAGCCTATAAGTTTGGCTGACATATCAGAGCGTCAAGTCATCTCGTTATCGTATTTAGAGCAGCTGTTCGCTAAGTTGCGCCGCAAAGGTTTGGTGCAAAGTGTAAGAGGTCCGGGTGGCGGCTATTGTCTTAGCCGAGACGCTGACGTTATTTTTGTGGCACAAGTAATTGATGCGGTTAACGAAGCGGTTGATGCCACCGGCTGTAGAGGTACAGAAAATTGTCAGGCTGGAAATAAGTGTTTGACGCACCATTTGTGGACCGACTTGAGTAACCAGATACACTTATTTTTAAGTGGTATTAGTCTGGCAGATTTGGTGAGTCAGGGGCAAATGGAAGCCAGCCCAAGGCTTCTTTCTGAACAAGCTAATACTGCCGAATTTCTAAATTTTGTAAATGAGTGATTGCCACTCATCTGTTTTACGATTGATTAACAGCTGTTTCTAACAGCGGAGAATATACATGAAATTGCCTATTTTTTTGGACTACTCAGCAACGACACCGGTAGATCCAAGGGTTGCTAAGCTGATGTGTGATTGTTTGACCCAAGAGGGTAACTTTGGTAATCCAGCCTCACGTTCTCATATATATGGATGGCAGGCAGAAGAAGCTGTAGAAAATGCTCGTCGCCAGGTTGCTGATTTAATTAAAGCTGATCCTCGAGAAATTGTTTGGACTTCTGGTGCTACAGAATCAAATAACCTTGCCATTAAGGGCGTGGCTCACTTCTACCATAAAAAAGGTAAGCATATAATTACTTCAAAAATCGAGCATAAGGCGGTCTTAGATACTTGTCGTCAGCTTGAGCGTGAAGGTTTTGAAGTCACTTATTTAGACCCAACAACAGATGGTTTGATAAGTGCGCAACAGGTTGCAGATGCCTTACGCGAAGACACAATTTTAGTTTCATTGATGCATGTAAACAATGAAATTGGCGTAATTACAGATATTGCGGCTATTGCAGAAGTCACTCGTGCAAATAAAGTATTGTTCCATGTTGATGCAGCTCAAAGCACTGGCAAAATAGAAATTGATCTCACTGCAGCAAAAGTTGACCTAATGTCTTTTTCTGCCCATAAAACCTATGGGCCCAAGGGTGTTGGTGCTTTGTATGTGAGTCGCAAGCCACGAGTTCGCTTAGAAGCTCAGATTCATGGTGGCGGCCACGAACGTGGTATGCGTTCTGGCACCCTAGCTACTCATCAAATTGTTGGAATGGGTGCTGCATTTGCTATTGCGCAAGAAGAAATGGAGACAGACAATGCTCGCATTAAACGTTTAAGTCAGCGTTTGTGGGATGGTGTTAAGGACATGGAAGAAGTATACATGAACGGCCATCCAACACAGCGAGTGCCTGGTAATGCAAACATAAGCTTTAACTTCGTAGAGGGTGAATCTCTGCTCATGTCGTTACGTGAGCTAGCCGTCTCTTCTGGCTCTGCATGTACTTCTGCTAGTTTAGAGCCATCTTATGTCTTGCGCGCTTTGGGCATGAATGATGAATTGGCTCATAGCTCTATTCGTTTTAGTATCGGACGCTTCACTACAGAAGAAGACATTGATCAAGCCATTGAGTTATCTCTTAATGCGGTCAATAAGTTGCGCGCATTGTCACCTTTATGGGATATGTTCAAAGACGGTATTGATTTAGACACGGTGCAGTGGGCTGCGCACTAAATCAGTAGCAGTTAACGCATTTAACATAGCAGTGGTCTACCACTGCTAGTACATACAATAGATTGAGAGGATAAGCACATGGCATATAGCGAACAGGTTCTTGACCATTATGAAAATCCACGTAACGTGGGAAAGATGGACGAAAAAGATGCACACGTAGGCACGGGTATGGTTGGAGCGCCTGCATGTGGTGACGTAATGCGCCTGCAGATTAAAGTGAATGACGAAGGTGTCATTGAAGATGCTAAGTTTAAAACTTATGGATGTGGCTCTGCTATAGCGTCAAGTTCATTAGTTACTGAATGGATGAAGGGCATGACGTTGGACCAAGCTGGAGAAATTCGTAATTCGAATATCTCTGAAGAGTTGGCTTTGCCACCAGTAAAAATTCATTGTTCTGTACTTGCTGAAGATGCGATTAAAGCTGCAATTCACGATTACAAGAGCAAACAGTAACGCCTGGGCGTTATTAAGTCTCCATAAGAGGAAGCCATCATGGCGATTACCATTACACAGGCAGCCGCCGACCACGTCACTAATTATTTAGTGAATCGTGGCGAAGGGCAGGGCGTGCGTTTGGGTGTCCGTACCACGGGTTGCTCAGGCATGGCTTACATTCTAGAGTTTGTCGACAAAATTTCTGCAGATGACGCCATTTTTGACAGCAAAGGCGTGAAAGTGGTGATTGACCCAAAAAGTTTGTTGTATTTAGACGGTACTGAGCTGGATTATGCTAAAGAAGGTCTTAATGAAGGTTTTCAATTCAACAACCCCAACTCTAAAAGTGAGTGTGGTTGTGGTGAAAGTTTTAACGTTTAGACAGTCTTTGGTGCTTTAGAACAATGAATATTACTCAAGATTACTTCTCTTGTTATGGCTTGCCTTGTAGCTTTATTGTAGATGTTGTGGCGTTACGAAAGCTGCATCATAGCTTGCAGCATCAGCATCATCCAGACCGTTGTGTATCTGCGCCTGACAGTAAGCAAAGAAGAGCAGTGCAGATCACTACTTATTTAAATCAAGCCTATGCAACCTTGAGTGAGCCGCTAAAGCGCGGTATATATCTTCTGCAG
Organism: Candidatus Njordibacter sp. Uisw_002; assembly: GCF_047730155.1. Taxonomy (NCBI): domain Bacteria; kingdom Pseudomonadati; phylum Pseudomonadota; class Gammaproteobacteria; order Pseudomonadales; family Candidatus Njordibacteraceae; genus Candidatus Njordibacter; species Candidatus Njordibacter sp. Uisw_002. The sequence goes on along the minus strand of NZ_CP159832.1, from coordinate 2,117,104 downwards.
CTTGAGGGTATGGATCCGTTAGCCCCCACCAATACCCAAATGCCTATGGATTTTTTGCTGCAACAAATTGAGTTGCGAGAGTCCTTAGATGATATACATTTAGCACAAGACCCAGAATCGAAAATTGACTCCATGTCAGCTTTGCTCACGCATCAGGCGAGTCAGTTAGAAAGTGAGTTTGCACAAGCTTATCAAGCATCAGATTTATCAGTTGCAGAAACAGCAGTACGTAAGCTCCAATTTATCGTTAAGTTACAGCAGCAATTAGACGCCCTTGAAGGCGTGTTGCTCGATTAAGGAATTCATAGATGGCCTTGTTGCAAATTGCAGAGCCTGGCCAAAGCGCCAAACCTCATCAGCGCAAACTCGCTGTTGGCATAGATCTGGGCACCACTCATTCATTAGTGGCTAGTGTTCGTAGTGGCCAAGCAGAAACCTTGCCCAATAGCCTAGGAGAGCACTTACTGCCTTCTGTGGTGCGCTACTTAGCTGACGATGCGCCTCAGGTTGGTACTAAAGCCCAAGCTCATTTAGTGAATGATGCTGCTAATACGGTGATGTCTGTTAAGCGGTTAATGGGCCGTGGTATTGAAGATGTGAAGCGTTTTGGCGAAAACATGCCCTACCTCTTTGAGGCATGTGATCAGGGTATGCCTTTCATTTCTACTGTGTCTGGCCTAAAAAGCCCAGTGCAAGTATCTGCTGATATTTTGCGAGCATTAGTGCAGCGTGCGCAGAGTAGTTTGGGTGGTGAGTTGGTTGGAGCTGTCATTACAGTACCTGCTTATTTTGATGATGCTCAGCGCCAAGCCACCAAAGATGCTGCCCAATTGGCTGGAATTCAGGTGTTGCGCTTACTCAATGAGCCTACAGCTGCTGCAGTAGCTTATGGTCTGGAACACAATCAACAAGACCAAGGCACTGTAGCTGTGTTTGATCTGGGTGGTGGCACGTTTGATATTTCCATACTGCGTATGGAGCAGGGTGTATTTGAAGTGTTGGCAACTGGCGGCGATTCGGCACTAGGTGGAGATGACTTTGACCAAGCGCTCGCTGAATGGATGCGCCAAGAGCGTCAGATTCCATCTCAGCTAGATTTAGCTCAGCAGCGTTTTTTACTGCGCTTGGCTCGCACTGCAAAAGAGCTTTTGAGTGAAGTGGAAACGGCTCAGTTATGTTTTGAAGGTTGGCCAGGTGAGCAGGTTTATGCTGAGCTTGTGCTGACTCGTGAGCAAATGAATGCGCTGCTTAATCCTATTGTAGATAAAGCTATAAGAGCGACTAAACGCGCTTTACGTGATGCTAAAGTTGCTCTTGGTGATGTTTCTAGAGTAGTTATGGTGGGCGGTTCAACACGCAGTTTACTTGTGCAGGAACGAGTATCTGATCTTTTTGGTCAGCCTTTACTCAATGATATTGACCCAGATAGAGTTGTCGCTTTAGGCGCTGCTCGACAAGCGGATGTGTTGGCAGGTAATCAAAGTGGCGATGAGCTTTTGTTGCTTGATGTTCTGCCTTTATCGCTTGGCTTGGAAACGATGGGCGGCCTAGTTGAGCGAGTTATTGACCGTAATACGCCTATTCCTGTGGCTCGCGCTCAAGAGTTTACCACCTATCAAGATGGTCAAACTGCCATGGCTATTCATGTTTTGCAAGGGGAGCGCGAACTAGTACAAGATTGTCGATCGCTATCTCGTTTTGAGTTACGTGGTATTCCGGCAATGGCTGCTGGCGCTGCTAAGGTTCGAGTGACCTTTCAGGTGGATGCGGATGGGTTGCTAGAAGTTAGTGCTAGAGAATTAACCTCTGGAGTTGCTGCATCAGTGCAGGTTAAGCCGTCCTTCGGTTTGTCTGATGTGCAGATTGCAGACATGATTAAAGCAAGCTGGAGCAACGTAGAAGATGATCGTAGTGCCCGTAGTCTGCGCGAGCAGCAGGTTGAGGCAGATCGACTGGTTGAAGCTGTTGCTATTGCTCTTGCAGAAGATGGTGAGCGCTTACTGACAAGCAAAGAGCTGCAAACTATAGAAGAGCAAATGGCGCAACTGGTATTGGTTCGTAATGGCCAAGATCATCATGTCATTGCTAAACAAATTGAAATCATGGCTAAGGCCAGTGATACCTATGCAGCAATGCGTATGGATGACAGTATTAAACGTGCCCTTGCGGGTAAAGCTGTAGATCAGCTGTAACGCAGCTGGCCATAACAGCCACTAGCCTAGGAGCTAACTTAAATGCCACAAATTATTATTCTTCCTCATGCCGAACTTTGCCCACAAGGGCAGGTTTTTGAAGCGCCTGCGGGACAAACTATTTTAGATGCTGCAAAAGAAAATGGTATTGATATTGAGCATGCATGTGAAAAGTCATGTGCGTGCACTACGTGCCATGTGATTGTGCGTGAGGGGTTTGATTCAATGATTGAGTCAGACGAATTAGAAGATGATATGTTAGATAAGGCGTGGGGTTTGGAGCCAGATTCTAGGCTTAGCTGTCAGGCTGTAATTGCAGACGATAATCTAGTAGTGGAAATCCCTAAATATACTATTAACATTGTATCTGAAGCTCACTAAAGTGAGTTGAAGTGGTTGGAGTTTTTATGAGTATAGGTTGGACTGATACGATAGATATTGCTATTGAGCTATATGAGACGCATCCAGATATAGACCCCCGTTTGGTGAGGTTTACAGATTTGATGGAGTGGGTTATGGCGTTGCCAGACTTTGAGGATGACCCTAAGCGTTGTGGCGAAAAAGTACTAGAAGCTATTCAGACTGCATGGATTGATGAGCTTGATTAGGGTTTAACAGCCTATTAAAAGAGTAAAAAACAGCGTACAATTACGCGGTCAAAAATCGCGTACTGATATGTACGTCTTTGCTTTTTTAATATTAGCCCATTTAATGGGTCCACTGTTTGGAGAATACCATGGCGGTAGAACGCACTCTGTCCATCATCAAGCCTGATGCTGTAGCAAAAAATGTAATCGGCAAAATTGTTTCTCGTTTTGAGTCTAACGGTCTTAAAGTTGTTAACATGCAAATGAAGCAATTGACTGAAGCTGAAGCACAAGGTTTCTACGCTGAGCACAGCGAGCGCCCTTTCTTTGGTCATTTGGTTTCTTTTATGACTTCTGGTCCTGTTGTTGTTCAGGTTCTTGAAGGTGAAGGCGCGGTGAACATGAACCGTGATCTAATGGGCGCAACTAACCCACAAGAAGCTGAAAAAGGCACTATTCGTGCTGATTTTGCAGAATCTATTGATGCTAACGCGGTACACGGTTCTGACTCTACTACGTCAGCCGCTCGTGAAATCGCCTACTTCTTCGGTGGCTAATAGCCATTGGTTAAAGTAGTCTGTTATTGTTTATCTTCACATAGTAACAATAGCAGCATGCAACGTGCGGCGTTCCTAGTGAACGCCGCACTGCGTTTAGATCAAATAAATGGTCGCGCAAAAAAGTATTACATACAGGTCTTATAATGTCCGAAGTTAGCACAAAGATGAATATATTGGGATTCTCTCAAGCTCAAATGGAAGCTTATTTCAAAACTATGGATGAGCCAAAATTTAGGGCTGTTCAGGTAATGAAGTGGATCCATCAGTTTGGTGCAGATGACTTTGAAAGCATGAGTAACGTCAGTAAAAAGCTGCGTGAAAAGCTTACTCTAAGTGCTGAAATTGTAGAGCCTGAAGTGTTATACCGTGGCGACTCCAAAGATGGTACGCGCAAATGGGTGATTGGTGTCTCAGGGGGTAACAAGGTTGAGATGGTGCTCATACCTGATGGTGATCGTGCTACTTTATGCGTTTCATCTCAAGTAGGTTGCGCTTTAGATTGCAGTTTTTGCTCTACTGGCAAGCAAGGTTTTAACCGTAATTTGACCTCAGCTGAGATTATTGGGCAACTGCGTATTGCTATCAAATCCTTTGGTCCTGTTGATCCTAATGGGCCTCGTAGGGTGACCAACGTGGTGTTTATGGGCATGGGTGAGCCATTGCTCAACTTTGATAGTGTAACGCCTGCCATCGCCCTAATGATGGATGATAATGCATACAATCTATCTAAGCGCAGGGTTACTTTAAGTACCGCAGGAGTAGTGCCTGCGATTGATCGGCTAAGTCAGGTCACAGATGTGTCTTTGGCTATTTCTTTACATGCCCCTAATGATTTGCTGCGCAATGAATTGGTGCCAGTTAATAAAAAGTATAATATAGATGCTTTGTTGGATGCGTGTAATCGTTATTTAGAAAACCTAACTGACAAGCGTGTGATTACCATGGAATACACCATGATCGATGGTATTAATGATCAGCCAAAGCATGCTCGCGAATTAGCCCAAGTGCTTAAGCGTGTCCCTTGTAAGCTAAATTTAATTCCTTTTAATCCTTTTCCAGGGTCAGATTATCGTCGTAGTCCAAGGCCACAAATTGAAGCATTTCAACGAATTATGGCAAAATCCGGTATTATAACTACCATTAGGTCAACTCGTGGCGATGACATCGATGCTGCCTGTGGGCAACTGGTGGGTCAGGTAAAAGATCGTACCAGGCGCAGTGCTGCCCATGCAGCACGTATTGAAGCTAAGCAGATTTAATTGAAAATCTACGTGCCTAAAGTAAGTGACATAGATAAGTAACTAGGGCAAGGAACTTCGTGATGCTGGTAGTGTCCAAAAATGGGCGTTATGATGGGTGTATAAAGCCCTAATTTTTATTTACACGGCATAGAATAATAAAGGTATTGATTGTGACTGATTTGGAATCATTAAGTATGCAAGATCAAGCAGAATTGGAGGGTCAGTTACCAGGCTTTCCCGGACACTTATTGCGCCAAGCGCGTGATGATATGGGTTTGTCCCAAAAAGAAGCTGCTCGTGATTTACATTTAACATCCAAAGTAATCAATGCCATTGAAGAAAGCGACTTTACTGTAATTCCAAGCTTTGTGTTTGCTCGAGGATATATACGCTCTTATGCGCGTCATGTGGGCTTGGATGGGCAGGGTTTGGTAGATGCTTTTGACACAGCTTATGGTGTGCCAAATAATAGTGCTAAGCCTAGGTCGGCAGTGCAAAAGCTTGGCCGACAAAGTAAGCCTAGTGACACTTGGGTAAAGCTAGTTTCAATTGTTTTTGTCATTGGTTTGCTAGTTGCATCTGTTGTTTGGTGGCAGAGTCAAAATGGTGGGCTGATGTCTTCGCAGCTAACCAGCACAGCAACACAAGTGACAGATGGCGATGCGCTTGATGGCGCCTTAGATACCGAAGAAGATGCCCTAGACCTGCCTTTGTTGGTAGCCAATGAAAGTGAAGTGGAAGCGAGTGTGTCTGCAGAGCAAGCTCAGTCTGTTGTTGATGAAGTGGTGGAGCTGGCTGCAGAGCAGGTGTTGGCCATTGCTCCCGCTATCATTGATGTGCCTGCGGCTGCGCTTGTTGAAGAGGAGGTGGCTGTGCTGCTGGCACCTAACGAGGCGCAGTTGGTTATGGTTTTTGATAAAGACTGTTGGGTGGAAATTAAAGACGGCAATGGTAAGATGATATTGTCAGATTTGTACTCTGCAGGTGATACTATAACGCAAGTAGTTACTGCTCCAATAGAAGTGCTGCTGGGTCGTTCTTCTGGTGTAGAAAAATTCACTTTTGACGGACAACTTATAGATTTAGAGCCGTTCACACGAAAAGATATTGCGCGCCTTACTTTGACTAAATAACACTCTATTAGTTAGCGACACCTCCATTAAATTAAGGAACTTATTTTGGCGTCTATAAAAGCCATTCGCGGCATGCACGATATATTGCCCGATCAAACCCCATTGTGGCAATTCTTTGAAGCAAAGGTAAAGTCAGTTTTTGACCAGTACGGCTATCAAGAAATTCGTATGCCCATTGCTGAAAAGACTGATTTATTTTGTCGTTCAATAGGTGAAGCCACAGACGTGGTAGAAAAAGAAATGTACACCTTCGCTGATCGTAATGGCGACAACATGACTCTAAGGCCTGAAGGCACAGCATCTTGTGTACGTGCTGCTCAAGAGCATGGTTTAACTTATAATCAAGTGCAGCGCTTGTGGTATCACGGGCCAATGTTTCGCTATGAGCGTCCTCAAAAAGGACGCCAGCGTCAGTTTCATCAATTTGGTGCTGAGGTTTATGGTTTAGAAGGTCCAGACGTTGATGCAGAGCTAATTATCATGACAGCTCGCTTATGGCGCGAACTAGGTTTGCAAGACGCTGTAACATTGCAATTAAATACTTTAGGCAGTTCTGCAGCTAGGGCTGCTTATAGAACAGACCTGGTAGAGTTTTTACAGGCTAATATGCAGTTCCTTGACGCTGATAGCCAAAGACGAGTCAGTACTAATCCATTAAGAGTATTGGATAGTAAGAATGCTAATACCCAAGCACTATTAGATGGCGCCCCTGATTTCTATGGTTACTTAGATGATGAATCACGTGTGCATTTTGAGCGTTTACGTGAGCTTTTAGATGCGGCAGGCATTGTTTATCAGATTAACCCTCGGTTAGTTAGAGGGTTAGATTACTATTGTAAAACCGTGTTTGAATGGGTCACTGACAAGTTAGGCTCTCAAGGTACTGTATGCGGTGGTGGTCGTTACGACGGTATGATAGAGCAGCTTGGCGGCAAGCCTACACCAGCTGTAGGTTGGGCGATGGGTGTGGAGAGAATGATTTTATTGTTGCAAGAAATGCAGCAAGAGCCTGCTGGTTTAGGCCAGCAAGCAGACGTTTACTTAGCTCATATTGGAGATGGTGCTAGCGTACGTACCATGCAGTTGGCCGAACAGTTACGAACTGATATCAGTGGTTTGCGCTTATTGTGGCACTGTGGTGGTGGCAGTCTAAAGAATCAAATGAAAAAAGCGGATCGTTGTGGTGCTAAGCTGGTGCTTATTATGGGCGACGATGAGTTAGCTCAAGGTGAAATCCAAATTAAACCACTACAAGGTCAAGGTGAGCAGCAAAGCATACCTCTTAGTAAAGTTTCAGCGCATGTGGCTGAGCTTATTAAATAATTATTACAAACAACATTAAGGAGTTTTTGGTTGTGGCCGAAATGAAGACAGAAGAAGAACAAGTAGAAGCGCTAAAGAGCTGGTGGAAAGATAACGGTAAGTCATTGATACTCACCATTGCTGTAGCACTAGGTGGTGTGTTGAGCTGGAATGCATATCAAGATCACCAAGTGGGCGAGGCTGAAGCGGCCAGTGTCTACTTTCAGGAGCTTATGAATAATGCTCCTGCTGGTCAATTAAGTGATACGCAAATAACACAAATACGTTACAACAGTGATTTACTCAGGGCAGAGTTTGGTTCGGCTACTTATGCTCAATTTGCAGCACTTATGGTGGCTCGTGTAGAGGTGCAGCTTGGTGACTTGTCTGCGGCAGCATCGCAATTACAGTGGGTTGTTGATCAGCAAGGTGATGCTGAAGTTAATGCCTTGGCTAGTGTTCGCTTAGCGAAGGTTTTGAGTGAGCAGGGCCAACACAGTGAAGCGTTAGCTCTGTTAGTGGACGGCGATGATGCTTGGCAGCTAGCTAGGCTAGAAACTCGTGGTGATATCTTTGTTGTAAAAGGTGATGTGGATGCTGCAAGAGAAGCCTACACCGCGGCCTCGGTAATTGCTGTTTCTAGTGGAGTAAGTAAGCCCTTGCTAGGTTTGAAGTTAGATAATATTTCACAGTAGTAGCTTTTTACAGTAGCTAAGAGATGTCCAAATAATGACGAGTGTAAGGATTATTAAGATGAACGCTAGACCTTTCAGGGTGCTGCTAGCCAGCCTAACGTTAATTGTTCTTAGTGCGTGCTCGTCATCAGGAGGCACGTTGCCAGAGCCGACAACACTAAATTCATTTGAGCCCCAGCTTGAACTTGTGAACCATTGGTCAATGTCTGTGGGTGAGGGTGCTAATGTTGGCGGGGGCTCAACTTTGAAGCCTGTGTTACTGGAGAATGCAGTATTTGCTGCCTCTGGAAAGCAGCTAACATCGTTTAGCTTAGAGGCTGGCCAGGTCAATTGGTCTATTGAGCTGGAAGAGCGAATTACTGCAGGTATAGGTTATGTGAACGAACAGTTGTTTGTGGCATCTCGTGATGGCAAGTTAATGGCTCTAAGTAGTTCAGATGGGTCTATTTTATGGCAGGTGAATGCATCTAGTGAAGCATTGGCTGTGCCACAAGCTAATAGTCAAATAGTAGTGTTGCAAACAGTTGATGGAAAAGTAAGCGCATACGCTACTGAAGATGGTAAATTTCAATGGTCTTATGCGGCAAGTTTGCCCAGCTTAACCCTGCGTGGCACAAGTACACCGGTAATTAACGAAACTTATACCTACGTAGGTTTTGCTAACGGTAAATTAGTTGCCTTAGATAACCAAACAGGTGGTGTGGTTTGGCAAAAAGTAATCGCTACGACTAAGGGGCGTTCAGAAACAGAGCGCTTAGCTGATATTGACGGAGCGTTAGTGTTAATAGATGGTTTGCTCTATGTGACGAGCTACCAAGGAAGTATCGCCGCCATCGATGCTTTAACAGGCTCAATAATTTGGCAGCAACCGGCTTCTAGCGTTAGTGGTGCAACCCTAGTTGGGGGTGCTGTATTAATTGTAGACGCACAAGATGTAATAGTTGCTTATGATAAAGATCTTGGTCTTGTGTTGTGGCAGAACGATAGCCTTAAGCACCGTTCTTTGTCTTCCCCCATGGGCTTGGACAATCAGGTTTTAGTAGTTGACGCGCAAGGCTATGCTCACGTGCTTCAGCTTAAGGATGGCGACTTCTTAGGTCGTCAAAAATTGAGCATTAAAGATGCTCGTATTGGTAGTCAAAGCTACCAAGATACTATTTTCTTACTCAGTCAAGATGGTCGTCTCATACGTCTTGGCTTGAAATAATTGGTTTATTTATGAATCCCGTAATTGCTCTTGTTGGGCGCCCTAATGTGGGTAAATCCACACTTTTTAACCGTTTGACCCGTTCTCGCGACGCTTTAGTAGCAGACTTTCCAGGCCTTACCCGTGACCGTAAGTACGGTGAAGGTAAAACTGAAGAGCGAGACTATATTGTTATTGATACAGGTGGTATCAGTGGCGACGAGGCTGGTATAGATCAAGTTATGGCTGAGCAATCTTTGCTTGCCATTGAAGAAGCTGACGCCGTGTTGTTTTTAGTAGATGGAAAGGCTGGCCTTAATCCTTCTGATGAGTTGATTGCAGATCATCTGCGCCGCTGTGACAAACCAGCTTACTTGGTCGTTAATAAAACTGATGGTATAGACATAGATGTGGCTCTAGGCGACTTTTATGGCTTAGGTCTTATTGGCTTGCCTCGACCTATTGCTGCCTCTCATGGGCGTGGTGTGAGCCAGCTGATTGAAGATGTGCTAGCACCTTTTCCAGAAGATCAAGGCTTTCCAGAAGACTCTGAAGGCGGCATTCGTATCGGCATCGTAGGTAGGCCAAACGTAGGCAAGTCTACGCTGGTGAACCGTATGTTAGGTGAAGATCGGGTTGTGGTTTTTGATGAAGCAGGTACCACACGGGACAGCATTTATATTCCTTACAGGCGCAATGATAAGCCATATACATTAATTGATACGGCAGGTGTGCGTCGCAGGCGAAGTGTCACTGAGACTGTAGAGAAGTTTTCTATCGTTAAGACCCTGCAAGCCATTAAGGACGCACATGTTGTAGTGCTAGTAGTTGATGCGCATGAAGGCCTTACAGAGCAAGATATGCACTTGTTAGGTTTTGTGATTGATGCGGGTCGAGCTTTAGTCATTGCGGTCAATAAATGGGATGGCATGAGCGTTGATGACAAAGCTCATGTGAAACATGAATTGCAGGCGCGTTTGGAATTTGCCAAATTTGCACGTATTCACTTTATCTCAGCCTTACATGGTTCTGGCGTGGGAGATTTGTATAAATCAGTAGAAGAAGCTCATGGTTGCGCCTTTACTAAGTGGAGCACTAACAAGCTAACCACGTTGTTGGAAGATGCCATACTAGATCACCAGCCACCGCTAGTGCACGGACGTCGAATTAAATTGCGATACGCACACCTTGGTGGATCTAATCCGCCATTGTTCATAGTGCATGGTAATCAAACTAATGCATTGCCTACTACTTATAAACGTTATTTAGAAAATAAATTTATTAAAGTGTTGAAAATTCGAGGCACTCCTGTGCGATTTGAATTCCGCACCAGTGATAACCCGTTTGACGGCAAGAAGAACCAGTTATCCCAGCGCCAGATTAGTAAAAAACAGCGCTTAGTAAAGCATGTAAACAAAGGTAAGAAAAAGGACAAAAGAAAGTAATGTTCAGGCTTATTGCCAGATGCTTAGCGATGTACTCATTTGTATGTCGCTAACTAGTCTTAATCAACTGTTGCATTTGCTGGCCGATGGCCAGTTTCATTCAGGTACTGCTTTGGGGCAACACTTGAGTATGACGCGGGCTGCTGTATGGAAGCAGCTTAAGGGCGTAGAAGCATTAGGAGTAAAGCTAAACCGTATTCGTGGCCGAGGCTATCGTATTGTGGGCGGATTAGATCTATTAGACGTTGAAGCTATACAGCGTCAGCTGCCTGAGTTAACCCCACCCTTTAATGTGCAACTGCACATGTCTATTCCTTCTACTAATCAAACTTTAATGCAGCGCCAGCAGCAGCAGTCTATTCATGGCGAAGTGGTCTTGGCTGAAGTGCAAACAGCTGGCCGAGGCCGTTTAGGTCGTCAGTGGCAATCTCCGTTTGGTCAAAATGTAGCTTTATCTTTGGGCTGGAACTTTTCTGGTGGGGCTGCAGCCCTAGAAGGATTAAGTTTAGTTGTGGGTTTAGCGTTGGCTAAAGCGTTATCTGATTTGGGTGTGCAGGAAGTTAAGCTTAAGTGGCCAAATGACATTTTAGTTGATGGCAAAAAGCTTGCGGGTATTTTGCTGGAGATGCGAGGTGATGCAACAGGTCCATGTCATGTAGTTATCGGTATGGGTTTAAATGTACACCTCACGCAAAATGATGCCATTGATCAGCCATGGATTAGTCTCTGCCAGTTAGGTTACAACCTCACCCGTAACGATATTGTGGCGCAGATTCTTTTGCGCTTACATCAGCACTTAGCTCTGTTTGTGCAACACGGATTTTCAGTGATGCGCCACCAGTGGCAACAATTGCACTATTATCAAGACAAAAACGTTCAGCTATTATTGCCGGGTAGACAAGTTGAGGGAGTTTGTCGAGGTGTTAATCAAGTAGGGGCGCTAATGATGGAGTTTGATGGCGTGCTTAAAGCTTATAGTGGTGGTGAAATAAGTGTGCGGCCTTTAGGGGGTGCGTATGAGTGAGTTGCTGATAGATTTAGGGAACACTCGTCTTAAATGGCGTCTGCAGTACCATGGATTAGTGCAGTCCTATGGAGCCATGCCGACTTGCAGTTTGAGTTTAGAGCAGTTACATGCCTGCCTGCCTGCCTCCTTTGACGCATTGTTTTTGGCAAGTGTGGCCAATAGGGAAAAGAATAGTCTCCTGGAGACTTGGCTCATAGAAAAACAAATACCATGTAATCGCTTTTCAACTCAAGCCAGCTTTAAAGACCTAATTAACGCATATCGGCAGCCTTCTTTGCTGGGTGTGGATCGGTGGTTGGCTATGGTGGCTGCAAGGCAGCTCTCCCAAGAGGCCGTGTGTGTGGTTGATTGCGGCAGTGCCATTACCTTTGACTATATACGAGCAGATGGTCGCCATGAAGGTGGTTATATCATTCCTGGTGCTAGGCTTATGGTCCAGGCGCTAACACGCGACACAGCAAATATTAATATTTGCGCGCCCAAATCTAACGCAGCATCAGCGGATATTCAGTCTAGCCCTTTACCTGGAACCAGCACATTTGACGCTGTTTCTTTTGGCTGTCATAAAATGGCCCTACATGGTGTGCGTGCTTTGATAAAAGAAGCTCAGCTAAATGGCTATGGCATTCTTTTGTGTGGGGGTGATGGAGAGAAGATTGCTAATGAGCTGGGCCTGACTTATATAGAAGGGTTGGTGCTTAATGGCATAGCTGAAGTGGCTGAATTGGATAAACACTGAAAAACTTTAATAAAATCATCATTGGTGCTTGCATCCTACATATACGTTCAGTATTATACGCACCTCTTGAGTTCAGGTGAGTTCAAGAGCACAGGCAATTAGCCGGTATAGCTCAGACGGTAGAGCAACTGACTTGTAATCAGTAGGTCCGGGGTTCGACTCCTCGTGCCGGCACCAGTTCCTGTTGAAGAATTATTTGGGTGGGGTTCCCGAGCGGCCAAAGGGATCAGACTGTAAATCTGACGCGTAAGCTTCGGTGGTTCGAATCCACCTCCCACCACCATTCTTTGCGGGTATGGTATAATGGCTATCACGACAGCCTTCCAAGCTGTATATGCGAGTTCGATTCTCGCTACCCGCTCCATACTGAGTAAGGTTCGCATAAGTTAGCGGATTGATATAAGGCTATTTAGAGCCAGTTTAGTGCGTTATACGCTCTAGTAGCTCAGGGGTAGAGCGCACCCTTGGTAAGGGTGAGGTCGGCGGTTCAATTCCGCCCTAGAGCTCCATTGTCATAAGGGCAGGGGAGCACAGTATATTTTGAAGGGTAGATATAGCAATATATCTACCCTTCTTGTTATCTGCAGTTTACTCAATAAATGGGCATCTGCATTATTTAACTTAGCGCGGTCAAGTGGCCGCCCATCGTTCGGAGGCTATCATGGCTAAGGAAAAGTTTGAAAGAAATAAGCCGCACGTAAACGTCGGCACCATTGGTCACGTTGACCACGGTAAAACTACATTAACAGCTGCATTGACTCGTGTTTGTGCAGAAGCGTTTGGTGGAGAGTTGAAAGACTTTTCTCAGATTGACAACGCCCCTGAAGAGCGCGAGCGTGGTATCACCATCGCCACTTCACACGTTGAATATGATTCTGCAGAACGTCATTACGCCCACGTTGACTGTCCAGGACACGCTGATTATGTGAAAAACATGATCACTGGTGCTGCACAGATGGACGGAGCTATTTTGGTATGTGGCGCAACTGACGGCCCAATGCCTCAGACGCGTGAGCACATCTTGTTGTCACGTCAGGTAGGTGTACCTTTCATCGTAGTATTCCTAAACAAGTCTGACTTGTTGGCTGAAGATTGCGGCGGCGCAGACTCAGAAGAATACGCTGAGATGTTAGAGCTTGTTGAAATGGAGCTTCGTGAGCTTCTAGACGAGTACGAATTTCCAGGCGACGACACGCCAATCATCCCAGGATCTGCTTTGATGGCATTGAACGGCGAAGATGAAAACGAAATGGGTACTACTGCAGTGCGTAAGTTAGTTGACGCACTAGACAGCTACATCCCACAGCCAGAGCGTGCGATTGATGGTAACTTCATCATGCCAATCGAAGACGTTTTCTCAATCCAAGGCCGTGGTACTGTTGTAACGGGTCGTATTGAGCGCGGCATCGTAAACGTTGGTGACGAAGTGGAAATGATTGGTATCAAAGATACTACCAAGTCTACTTGTACTGGTGTTGAGATGTTCCGTAAGTTGCTTGACGAAGGTCGTGCAGGCGAGAACGTTGGTGTACTACTACGTGGTACTAAGCGTGAAGACGTAGAGCGTGGTCAAGTACTAGCTAAGCCTGGTTCAATCACTCCACACACCAAGTTTGAAGCTGAAGTATACGTGCTAGGCAAAGACGAAGGCGGACGCCACACTCCTTTCTTTAAGGGATATCGTCCACAGTTCTACTTCCGTACTACAGACATCACAGGTGCTTGTGAATTGCCTGAAGGCGTAGAAATGGTAATGCCTGGTGATAACATCCAAATGGTTGTTGAGCTAATTAACCCAATCGCAATGGATGAAGGTTTACGCTTCGCTATTCGTGAAGGTGGCCGTACTGTTGGTGCTGGTGTTGTAGCTCGTATCTTAGCTTAATTTAAGCTGAACAAATGCAAGCAGTTAGCTCTAATTGCTTGCAAATATCATGGGGCACGTATAATATACGCGTCCCATACTTTTGGCATGTTTTAAACAATCACGTCAAAAGATGTTCTAGGCCAGTAGTTCCAACGGCAGAACGTCGGTCTCCAAAACCGAATGTTGGGGGTTCGAATCCCTCCTGGCCTGCCATATTTTTAATGCTTTGGGTAATGATAGCCAAAGTAAAAAGCACAGTTAACTAGAGGCTCCAATATGAGCGCTACACCAACTACAAAGAACTCACGTTTAGACACCGTTAAATGGTTAATTGTTCTAGCTATAGTGATTGCTGGTGTTGTAGGTAACTCTGTATATTCTGATCAATCCCTGTTGTACCGTACGATAGCTCTAGTGGCTTTGGCGGGCGTGGCATTGTATTTTGCTTTGCAAACTACCAAAGGCAGGGGTTATGCAGTTAGTTTTAAAGAAGCCCGCAAAGAAATCCGTAAGGTGGTTTGGCCAAATCGGCAAGAAACAACACAGACTACATTAATTGTAGTAGTTGTGGTGTTGATTGTGGCTTTGTTTTTGTGGGGTCTAGACTCGTTTTTGAGTTGGGCTGTTGCGTCTTTGATTGGCTAGTCAGCTCAAAAGTTTAGTTAGGATATTATCATGGCAAAGCGTTGGTACGTTGTTCACGCATACTCAGGTTACGAGAAGCAGGTTATGCGCGCCTTGCATGAGCGCATTGAGCGTTTTGAAATGCAGGATGTGTTTGGCGATGTTTTGGTGCCTACAGAAGAAGTCATCGAAATGCGTGCGGGCAAAAAGCGCCGTAGTGAACGTAAGTTCTACCCTGGCTATGTGCTAGTAAATATGGAACTAAATGACGACACATGGCACATGGTTAAAGAAACTCCGCGTGTATTAGGGTTTATTGGTGGTACTGCTGACAAACCTGCCCCTATTACAGAGCGTGAAGCCAATGCTATTTTAGAGCGTGTTGAGACTGGTGCAGAAGCGCCAAGACCTAAGACTATTTTTGAGCCAGGTGAAATGGTTCGTGTTGTGGATGGGCCGTTTGCAGACTTCAACGGTGTGGTAGAGGAAGTTAATTACGAGAAGAGTCGCTTGCAAGTGGCTGTGCTTATTTTTGGCCGATCAACCCCTGTTGAGTTAGAATTTATTCAGGTCGAAAAGGCCTAATTTTTGGCAGCTTAGGCTGCCAATGTTAAACCTTGGAGTCGTTAGCGGCGTCCAGGGTTTTTGCGCATTCAGCATTAGCGGAATGTTTTTTGAATAGGGGAGCTGTTCTTTTGCTTGTTAACTATCGCTTAGCGGTGGCTTAAAGGCTAGGGAAGGCGTTATTACCCATTAGGAGATCATCATCATGGCTAAGAAAGTACAAGCCTACATCAAGCTACAGGTTGCTGCCGGCAAGGCCAACCCAAGTCCACCAGTAGGCCCAGCATTGGGTCAACATGGTGTAAACATCATGGAATTTTGTAAAGCCTTCAATGCTCAAACTCAGAGCATGGAAGCTGGTATGCCTGTACCTGTAGTTATTACAGTATATGCAGATCGTAGCTTTACCTTTATCACCAAAACTCCTCCTGCAGCAGTATTGTTGAAGAAGATCGCAGGCCTTAAAAGTGGTTCTGCACGTCCAAACACTGTGAAAGTGGGCACTGTAACTCGTGCGCAGCTTGAAGAAATCGCAACCACTAAGATGGAAGACTTAACTGCTTCTGACATGGATGCAGCTGTACGTACTATCGCGGGCAGTGCTCGTTCTATGGGCTTAAATGTAGAAGGTGTTATCTAATGGCTAACATGACCAAACGCGCTAAAGCAATCGCGCAAAAGATTGAGCTAGGCAAAGTATACGAGATCAACACTGCTGTTGATTTGTTGGCGCAGCTATCTACTGTTAAG
Organism: Candidatus Njordibacter sp. Uisw_002; assembly: GCF_047730155.1. Classification (NCBI taxonomy): domain Bacteria; kingdom Pseudomonadati; phylum Pseudomonadota; class Gammaproteobacteria; order Pseudomonadales; family Candidatus Njordibacteraceae; genus Candidatus Njordibacter; species Candidatus Njordibacter sp. Uisw_002. The sequence continues at coordinate 2,101,192 of NZ_CP159832.1, read as the reverse complement.
TTTGCAGAAGCAATCGACGTCGCTGTTAACTTGGGCGTTGACCCACGTAAATCTGACCAAGTTGTTCGTGGTTCTACAGTGCTTCCAAACGGCACTGGTAAAGATGTTCGTGTTGCTGTTTTCACTCAAGGTGACAACGTAGAAAAAGCTAAAGCTGCTGGTGCAGACATTGTTGGTATGGAAGATTTGGCTGCAGAAATCAAAGCCGGTAAAATGGACTTTGACGTGGTTATTGCTTCTCCAGACGCAATGCGTGTAGTAGGTCAGCTAGGTCAGGTTCTTGGTCCACGTGGACTAATGCCTAACCCTAAAGTTGGCACTGTAACACCAGATGTAGCTACTGCTGTTAAAAATGCTAAGTCAGGTCAAGTGCGTTACCGTACAGACAAGGCCGGCATCATCCATTGCTCGCTAGGCAAAGTAGGTTTCACTGCAGACGCAGTAAAAGAAAACCTAATTGCACTACTTGGCGATCTTAAAAAGATGAAGCCAGCTTCTGCTAAAGGCGTATACATCAAGAAAGTTACTATTTCGACCACTATGGGCCCAGGCCTTTCGGTTGACCATGGTGCTGTTAAGTTTTAACGCATTCGGCTCTCCTTGGGGAGCCATATTTTAGGCTGTAAGTGCAGTTGGCTTGAGTCTTTAATAAACCAAACTTTGGGGTCTTGTACATGTACAAGACTGTCAAAGACCGTAGGTGGCTTTGATCCTTTTGGTGATTTGCCTTAATGATTGCCTACGCAGACGGTGAACCCGATTCAGATGTTTGAATCCAACACCGTTATTAGGTTCTTATTCTTACCTGTGTAAGCAAGTAAAGATAAGGAGTTGGATAATTATTTCAGGAGAAATAGCGTGGCTATAGGTCTCGAAGACAAGAAAGCGATTGTCGCAGAAGTCAACGAAGCAGCCACCAGTGCTCTATCTGCAGTTGTAGCCGATTCACGCGGCGTTACTGTAGGTGACATGACTGCTCTTCGAAAGCAAGCTCGAGAGAATGGCGTAACCCTACGGGTTGTGCGTAATACTCTTGCTAAGATTGCTTTAGAAGGCACGGATTATGCGTGTTTGCAGGACTCCTTCAAAGGACCAAGTATTATTGCTTTTTCAAATGATCATCCAGGCGCTGGCGCCCGTTTGTTCAAAGATTTTGCAAAAAGCAACGGTAAATTTGAAGTGAAAGCACTGGCGTTTGAAGGCAACCTTATGGGTGCTGATCAAATCGACGTATTGGCAACATTGCCAACATACGACGAAGCAATTGCTAAGTTGATGAGCGTAATGCAAGGTGCTACCAGCAAGCTGGCACGTACTTTAGCAGCAGTTCGCGATCAAAAAGAACAGGAAGCCGCTTAATTCTATTGTCCAATTGGACTGGATTTAACCGACTTTACGTATGAACATGATGACCCATTTGGGTCTTATTAAAGAATAGGAATTGTTATGTCTATCACTAAAGACGATATCATCAATGCCGTAGCTGACATGTCTGTAATGGACGTGGTTGAACTGATCTCCGCTATGGAAGAGAAGTTTGGCGTTACTGCAGCAGTAGCATCAGCGGGCCCAGCTGCCGGCGGTGACGCTGGCGCAGCAGCCGAAGAGCAAACTGAATTCGACGTAATTCTAGTTTCTGGTGGTGAAAAGAAAGTTGCAGCTATTAAAGCTGTACGTGCAGCAACTGGACTTGGCTTGAAAGAAGCTAAAGGCCTAGTTGAAAGTGCTCCAGCAGCAGTTAAGGAAGGCATCTCTAAAGAAGACGCTGACGCCCTTAAAGCTGAGCTAGAAGCATCTGGCGCAACTGTCGAAATTAAGTAAGCCATCTTTTTAGATGTGCTTGCTTGAGCCTATGATCCTCTGGGAATTATAGGTTTGACAGCGCATGGCTGGTGGCATATTTGCCACCGGCCTTTTTCGGTTCTATAGCGCAGGCTTTTTATGCCGTGTTTTATAACCAAAAAAGGCTGGATCAAAGTGGGTTAAACCCTTTGCCAGTAACGTTTTGCGGGGAGTATGCCCCCGTCGCCTAGGGCGGAACCAGTATATTTGGACATTTGTCCGACCAATTTAACGGTCTGAATACAGACCCAAATCGGGGATTTTTGATGCCTTACTCATACACTGAGAAAAAACGTATCCGCAAGGATTTCGGAAAGCTGCCTCCGGTGATGGATGTGCCTTATCTGCTGGCCATCCAGATCGACTCTTACCGCAAGTTTTTACATTCAGGTCAAGGTGTTGACCAGCGTAAAGACTTAGGCCTTCATGCTGCTTTTCAATCTGTTTTTCCTATTGTCTCTTTTTCTGGCAATGCATCTTTAGAATATGTGACCTATAAGCTAGGCGAGCCTGTTTTTGACGTTAAAGAATGTCAATTACGTGGTGTAACTTATGCTGCACCATTGCGCGTTAAAGTGCGCCTTGTGATTTATGATCGTGATTCTAAGGCTAAGGCGATCAAAGACATTAAGGAACAAGAAGTTTACATGGGCGAAATGCCTTTGATGACTGACAACGGTACTTTCGTTGTGAATGGCACCGAGCGTGTTATTGTTTCTCAGCTACATCGTTCTCCTGGCGTATTCTTTGACCATGACAAGGGCAAAACCCACAGCTCTGGTAAGTTGTTATATAACGCTCGTGTTATTCCATACCGTGGTTCTTGGTTAGATTTTGAATTTGACCCTAAAGACACCTTGTATGTGCGTATTGACCGTCGTCGTAAGCTACCTGCATCTATATTGCTACGATCTTTGGGTTATACCAGCGAACAAATCGTTGAAACATTCTTTGAAAATGTAGACGTGACAGTGACCGATGAAGGTTTCACCATGACTTTGGTGCCAAGTCGTTTGCGTGGCGAAACAGCTACCTTTGATATTGTTGACCAAAAAGGCACTGTTTTGGTCGAAGAAGGACGTCGTGTTACTGCGCGTCATATCAAACAAATGGAAAAGATTGGCTTAAAGCAGCTACAAATTCCAGAAGAATACTTAGTAGGCAAGAAAATTGCCCGTGACCAGATTGACCCAGCTACTGGCGAAATAATCTGCGACTGTAATACAGAAGTGACTCAAGAGTTACTTGTAGCTTTACGTGCGGCAGGTATTACTGCGTTACCATTGATCTATAGCAATGATTTAGATTGTGGTCCTTTCATGTCAGATACCCTGACCGCTGATCCAACACGCACCCAGCTTGAAGCATTGGTAGAAATTTACCGCATGATGCGTCCAGGCGAGCCACCAACTAAAGAGTCTGCTGAAAACTTGTTTAACAACTTGTTCTTCACTAGCGAGCGCTACGATTTATCTGCTGTGGGCCGTATGAAGTTCAACCGTCGTTTAGGTCGTTCTGAAACTACTGGTGAAGGCGTATTGAATGACCATGATATCGTTGCTGTTATGCAAACGCTTATCGCAATTCGTAACGGTCAAGGCATCGTTGATGACATTGATCACCTAGGTAACCGTCGTGTTCGTTCAGTAGGCGAAATGGCAGAAAACCAATTCCGCGTAGGTTTAGTTCGTGTAGAGCGTGCTGTTAAAGAGCGTCTAAGCATGGCTGAGTCAGATGGGCTAATGCCACAAGACTTGATCAATGCAAAGCCAGTTTCTGCTGCAATCAAAGAATTCTTTGGTTCTAGCCAGCTGTCTCAGTTTATGGACCAAAACAACCCACTTTCGGAAGTGACACACAAACGTCGTGTTTCTGCTTTAGGGCCTGGTGGTTTGACCCGTGAGCGTGCAGGCTTTGAAGTCCGTGACGTACATCCTACTCACTACGGACGTGTATGTCCTATCGAAACGCCAGAGGGGCCAAACATTGGTTTGATCAACTCTTTGGCTACTTATGCCCGCACTAATGACTATGGTTTCCTAGAAACTCCATATCGTAAGGTAGTTGACGGCAAAGTGACATCAGATATTGAATACTTATCTGCTATTGAAGAGAGTCAGCACATCATCGCCCAGGCCAACGCCAAGCTTGATGCTAATGACAATCTTTCAGAAGATTTAGTAACAGTACGTCACGAAAATGAATTTACCTTGATGTCGCCAGACAACGTTGACTATATGGACGTGTCTCCTCGTCAAGTAGTTTCTGTTGCCGCTTCATTAATTCCATTCCTAGAGCACGACGATGCTAACCGAGCCTTGATGGGTTCAAACATGCAACGTCAAGCAGTGCCTACACTAAAAGCGCAAAAGCCTTTAGTCGGTACTGGAATGGAGCGTCACGTAGCCCAGAACTCTGGTGTATGTGTGGTAGCTTCTCGTGGCGGTGTGATTGAATCAGTTGATGCAACACGAGTTGTGGTTAAAGCTCATGATGCTGAAACAGAAGCAGGTGATGCAGGTGTAGATATCTACAACCTGACTAAGTACACCCGCTCAAACCAGAACACTTGCATAAATCAACGTTCAATCGTCAACCTAGGTGACACTGTTGCTCGTGGTGATGTATTGGCTGACGGTCCATCTGTTGACCTTGGCGAATTAGCCTTGGGTCAAAACATGCGCATCGCCTTTATGCCTTGGAACGGTTACAACTTCGAAGACTCGATCCTGATCTCTGAGAACGTAGTTAAAGAAGACCGTTTCACTACCATTCACATTCAGGAATTAACCTGTGTAGCGCGTGATACTAAATTAGGCAGTGAAGAAATCACTTCTGACATTCCAAATGTTGGTGAAAGTGCATTATCTAAGCTAGATGAAGCTGGTATTGTGCACATTGGCGCTGAAGTAGGCCCTGGTGACATTCTAGTAGGTAAGGTTACACCTAAAGGTGAAACTCAACTTACGCCAGAAGAAAAGCTACTACGTGCCATCTTTGGTGAAAAAGCCTCTGATGTTAAAGACACTTCTTTACGCGTTAAAACAGGCACCAAGGGCACTGTCATCAACGTACAGGTATTTACTCGTGATGGTGTTGATAAAGATCAACGTGCCGTTGCTATTGAGCAAATGCAGCTAGACCAAGAGCGTAAAGACATCAATGATCGTTTCCGTATTGTTGAATCAGCTACTTACGAACGTTTATCAGCAGCCCTAATCGGCAACGCAGTAAACGGTGGTGCTGGTTTTAGTAAGGGCGACGTGATTACGGCTGAAAACTTACAAGAAGTTGACCGTATTGATTGGTTCAAGCTGCGTATGGCTGATGACACACTAGCTCAGCAGCTAGAATTAGCACAGCAGTCTTTAGAAGAAACTCGTCTTGATTTGGACGCTAAGTTCGAAGACAAGAAGAAAAAGTTACAAACTGGCGATGACCTAGCACCTGGTGTGTTAAAAATCGTTAAGGTTTACGTGGCTGTTAAGCGTCGTATCCAACCTGGCGATAAGATGGCCGGACGTCATGGTAACAAAGGTGTTATCTCTGTAATCATGCCAGTTGAAGACATGCCTTTTGATGAATTTGGCAAAACAGTAGACATAGTACTAAACCCACTAGGTGTACCTTCACGTATGAACGTGGGCCAGATTCTAGAAACTCATATGGGTATGGCTGCTAAAGGCCTAGGCGAGCGCATCGAAGAAATGATGATGCAAGAACGTGCTAAGTCAATTAAAGAAATACGCAGCTTCTTAGACCAGATCTATAACGATGGCAATTGCTATCGCTCAGAAGACTTAAACAGCTTCAGCGATGACGAGATCCTTGAATTGGCTAAAAACCTTAAAGCGGGCGTTCCATTAGCAACTCCTGTATTTGATGGTGCTGAAGAAAGTGAAATTAAGCGTTTGTTAGAGCTTGGTGGTTTAGATCGTTCTGGCCAAACTTGGTTATATGACGGTCGCACAGGTGATAAGTTTGATCGTCCTGTGACCGTAGGTTATATGTACATGTTGAAGTTGAATCACTTGGTTGACGACAAGATGCACGCTCGCTCTACCGGCTCATATAGTCTGGTAACTCAGCAGCCACTTGGTGGTAAAGCTCAGTTTGGTGGTCAGCGCTTTGGTGAGATGGAAGTTTGGGCACTAGAAGCATACGGCGCCGCTTACACCTTGCAAGAAATGCTAACGGTTAAGTCTGATGACGTGAATGGCCGTACTAAGATGTATAAAAACATCGTAGATGGTGATCACAGCATGGAACCAGGTATGCCTGAATCCTTCAATGTATTGGTTAAGGAGATTCGTTCTCTAGGTATCGATATTGAGTTGGAATCTGACTAAGAATTAAGGTAGGAGAAGGCAATGAAAGATTTACTACAATTATTGAAAGCCCAAGGTCATTCGGACGAATTTGATTCGATCCGAATTGGTTTGGCGTCGCCAGAAATGATCCGTTCATGGTCTTTTGGCGAAGTTAAAAAGCCAGAAACCATTAACTACCGTACCTTTAAGCCTGAGCGTGAAGGTTTATTCTGTGCCAAAATCTTTGGCCCAGTAAAAGACTACGAATGTTTGTGCGGTAAGTACAAGCGTTTAAAGCACCGTGGTGTAATCTGTGAAAAGTGTGGCGTAGAAGTTGCACTGGCTAAAGTACGTCGTGAGCGCATGGGACACATCGAGCTGGCTAGCCCAGTGGCACATATCTGGTTCCTTAAATCATTACCTTCACGTATTGGTTTGTTGCTAGACATTACTTTGCGTGACATTGAGCGTGTGCTTTATTTTGAAAGCTACATCGTTATCGATCCAGGTATGACCACACTTGAACGTGGTCAGATGATGAACGATGAGCAGTACTTTGAAGCCATGGAAGAATTCGGCGACGACTTTGATGCGCGTATGGGTGCTGAAGCGATTCAAGCACTGTTGAAAGATTTAGACATGGCACAAGAAGCCATTCAGTTGCGTGAAGATATTCCCGCTACTAACTCTGAAACTAAAATCAAGAAGCTATCTAAGCGCTTAAAGCTAATGGAAGCTTTTTTGGCTTCTGGCAACAAGCCAGAATGGATGGTACTTACAGTGCTGCCTATCTTGCCACCGGATCTGCGTCCATTGGTGCCGCTAGATGGCGGCCGTTTTGCAACTTCAGATTTGAACGATTTATACCGTCGTGTAATCAACCGTAACAACCGCCTTAAGCGTTTGTTAGATTTGAGTGCGCCAGACATTATCGTACGTAACGAAAAGCGTATGTTACAAGAGTCTGTGGATGCTTTGTTGGATAACGGTCGTCGTGGTCGTGCCATCACTGGCTCTAACAAACGTCCATTAAAATCTTTGGCTGACATGATCAAAGGTAAGCAAGGTCGTTTCCGTCAAAACCTATTGGGTAAGCGCGTAGACTACTCTGGACGTTCAGTAATCGTGGTTGGACCATACTTGCGTTTGCATCAGTGTGGTTTGCCTAAGAAAATGGCATTGGAGCTATTTAAGCCTTTCATCTTTTCTAAGCTAGAATTGCGTGGCCTTGCCACTACCATTAAAGCAGCTAAAAAGATGGTAGAGCGTGAAACTGCTGAAGTATGGGACATCCTTGCCGAAGTAATCCGTGAACATCCAGTGATGTTAAACCGCGCGCCTACACTTCACCGTTTGGGCATCCAAGCATTTGAACCTGTATTGATTGAAGGTAAAGCTATTCAGCTGCATCCTTTAGTTTGTGCGGCTTACAATGCTGACTTTGACGGCGACCAAATGGCTGTCCACGTTCCGCTGACTATTGAAGCTCAGCTTGAATGTCGCGCCTTGATGATGTCTACCAACAACATCTTGTCCCCAGCAAACGGCGACCCTATTATCGTACCTTCCCAAGACGTTGTATTGGGCATCTACTTTATGACTCGTGACCGTATCAACGCCAAAGGCGAAGGTATGGTATTTGCAAACGTCGCCGAAGTGCAGCGTGCCTATGGCGCTAAGCATGTCGACTTGCAAGCGATTGTTAAAGTGCGTGTTGTCGAATACATCAAGTCTGAAGATGGCTCAATGGAAGCTTTCAACACTGTAACCCAGACTACTGTTGGCCGTGCACTGTTGTCTGAAATCATGCCTCAAGGTATGCCTTACAGCTTGATTAACAAGACGATGAAGAAGAAAGACATTTCTACAGTAATTAACGCTTGTTATCGTAATGTTGGACTTAAAGAAACGGTTATCTTTGCTGACCAGTTGATGTATACGGGCTTTGCTTATGCGACCCGTTCTGGAGCTTCTGTTGGTGTTAACGACTTCGTTATCCCAGACAAAAAAGCCTCCATCATCAACGGTGCTGAAGATGAAGTGCGTGAAATTGAATCACAGTTTCGTGATGGCTTGGTAACTCAAGGCGAAAAATACAACAAGGTGATCGACATTTGGTCTCGTGCTAACGAACTTGTTGCTGGCGCCATGATGGACAGCTTGAAGAGCGACACAGTGATCAACGCTGCAGGTGAAGAAGTTGAGCAAGAGTCATTCAACTCTGTTTACATGATGGCCGACTCAGGCGCACGTGGTAGTGCAGCCCAGATGCGTCAGTTAGGTGGTATGCGTGGTTTGATGGCTAAGCCAGATGGCTCTATCATCGAAACCCCCATCACGGCTAACTTCCGCGAAGGTCTTTCGGTACAGGAATACTTTATCTCTACTCACGGAGCACGTAAAGGCTTGGCCGATACGGCACTAAAAACAGCTAACTCTGGTTACCTGACTCGTCGTTTAGTAGACGTAGCACAAGATTTGGTAGTGACTGAGGTAGATTGTGGTACCGAAAATGGTCTTACAATGCTTCCAGTAATTGATGGTGGTGATGTACGTGTGCCACTAGGTGACCGTATATTGGGTCGTATGATTGCAGAAGATGTAATCAATCCGACCACCGGTGACGTGTTAATTGCTAAAAACACTCTAATTGATGAAGCTTGGGTTGAGCGTTTAGAGAATGATGAATCACTATCTTCTGTAGACGAAGTGAAAACTCGTTCTCCAATTACCTGTGAAACACGCCATGGTATTTGTTCTAGCTGTTACGGCCGTGACCTAGGTCGTGGTCATCAGGTTAACATTGGTGAAGCAGTAGGTGTTGTTGCTGCACAGTCGATTGGTGAGCCAGGTACTCAGCTTACGATGCGTACTTTCCACATTGGTGGCGCGGCGTCTCGAGCAGCTGCAGAAGATAAGGTTCAAGTTAAGAACGCTGGTGATATCCGCTTACATAACTTAAAAGCAGTAACCCGCACAGATGGCCACATGATCACTACATCTCGTTCTGTAGAGCTAGGTGTGACCGATCAACATGGTCGTGAGCGTGAGCGCTATAAGCTTCCATATGGTTCTTTGATTAAAGTAGTTGATGGTGCACGCGTAGAAGCTGGTGAAGTTGCCGCCTCTTGGGATCCACACACTCACCCCATCGTTTCTGAAATGGCTGGTACAGTGAAGTTTGTAGGATTAGATGAAGGCCTTACTATCAGCCTTAAAACTGATGATTTGACTGGTCTTAGCTCTATTCAGGTGCTTACTGTAGGTGAGCGCCCATCGGCAGGTAAAGACTTACGCCCAATGCTTAAGTTGTTTGATGATGAAGGTAACGAAATCATTAACCCTGAATCTGGAGCGCCAGCTCAATACCTTCTTCCTGGTGGCGCATTATTGTCCATCACCGATGGCGGTAAAGTAGAAATTGGTGATGTAGTTGCACGTATTCCACAAGAAAGTGCAACCACTAAGGACATCACCGGTGGCCTACCTCGTGTAGCTGACTTGTTTGAAGCACGTAAGCCAAAAGAAGCCGCTATCTTGGCAGAAGTCTCTGGTATCGTAAGCTACGGTAAAGAAACTAAGGGTAAGAATCGTCTAGTTATTACGCCAACAGATGGCAGTGACAACTATGAAGAGCTTATTCCTAAGTGGCGCGTACTTAACGTGTTTGAAGGCGAAACAGTAGTGAAGGGTGAAGTAATTGCTGATGGCCCATTCAACCCACATGATATCTTGCGTATCTTAGGTGTTGAAGAGCTAGCGCGTTACATTACTACTGAAGTGCAAGACGTATACCGTCTACAAGGTGTAATCATTAACGACAAGCACATTGAAGTTATTGTGCGTCAGATGTTACGTAAAGTGGATGTAGTTGCCTCTGGCGACACTAACTTGATCAAAGGTGATCAGGTTGAATACACTCGCTACTTAGAAGCTAACGAGAAGATGGTTGCAGAGGACAAAATTGAGTCCCGCATGCAGCGTGTCTTGTTGGGTATTACTAAGTCATCTTTGGCTACAGAATCCTTCATCTCAGCAGCCTCTTTCCAAGAGACTACTCGTGTATTGACTGAAGGCGCAGTAACTGGCAAGAAAGACCACCTACGTGGTCTAAAGGAAAACGTGGTTGTAGGCCGCTTGATTCCAGCCGGTACTGGCTTAGCATACCACTCAGAGCGCAAGCGCAAACGTGCTGAACAACGTGCTTCTGAAGGTGTTTCAACCGTAAGTGCAGAAGAAGTGCAAGCAGCACTAACTGAAGCGCTACGGGCTGAAATGAGCGCTAGTTAGAGCGATCCATTCATAACGAATGAGCGAATAAAAAGCCCGACATGTTCGGGCTTTTTTGTGGGCGCGATAAAGAGCTTCCTGTTAATTTTGGCGCAGTTTTTTAGGCAATAAAAAACCCCGCACTGGTTAAGCCAGGCGGGGCTTTTTTACGCAAGAAGCTTACTTAGCTGCTTTGCGTTCTTTCTCTTCAGCAATAACCTTTTCAGCAACGCTGTTAGGGCAATGCAAGTAGTGTGCAAATTCCATTGAGAACTGACCACGGCCAGAAGTCATTGTGCGCAAGTGGCCAATGTAACCAAACATTTCTGAAAGAGGTACGTTAGCTTTAATGCGTACACCAGTAACGCCAGCTTCTTGGTCGTTAATCATGCCACGACGACGGTTTAAGTCACCAATAACATCACCTACGTGATCATCAGGAGTGTATACGTCTACCTTCATGATAGGCTCTAGCAACTGTGGGCCAGCCTTAGGCATAGATTGACGATATGCGCCTTTAGCAGCAATTTCAAAAGCAATCGCTGAAGAGTCAACTGCGTGGAAGCCACCGTCAACTAACTCAATTTCTACGTCTAGAAGAGGGAAGCCAGCTAGTGGTCCTTCTACCATCATAGTACGGAAACCCTTCTCAATCGCTGGGAAGTATTCCTTAGGTACGTTACCACCTACTACAGATGACTTAAAGATGAAGCCAGATCCTGTTTCGCCAGGAGTAACAATGTAGTCGATCTTGCCGTATTGGCCAGAACCACCAGATTGCTTCTTATGGGTGTAGCTGTCTTCAAGCTTAGTAGTGATGGTCTCGCGGTAAGCAACCTGTGGTTGGCCTACAATAAGATCTACGCCGTAAGTACGGTTAAGAATGTCTACTTTGATGTCTAGGTGAAGCTCGCCCATTCCTTTAAGAATGGTTTCGCCTGAATCTTCGTCTGTTTCAACAATGAAAGAAGGATCTTCTGCAACCATCTTACCAATGGCTATACCCATTTTCTCAGTAGAGGCTTTATCCTTAGGAGTAACAGAGATAGAGATTACTGGCTCAGGGAAGATCATCGGCTCAAGCGTACATTCGTGCTTTGGATCACATAGAGTGTGTCCAGTTTGTACGTTCTTCATGCCTACGATAGCGATAATGTCGCCGGCTTGAGCTGAGCTCAATTCAGTGCGCTCATCAGCATGCATTTCTACCATGCGTCCAACACGTTCGCTTTTGCCAGTGAAAGAGTTAAGAATGGTGTCGCCTTTCTTTAGCGTACCCGAGTAGATACGTACGAAAGTAAGTGCGCCGTAACGGTCATCCATAATCTTAAACGCCAAAGCGCGCAGTGGCTCTGTAGTTGAAACAATGGCAAACTCACCATTCGCATCGCCAGTTTCTTTGTCTGTCAAAGGCTGTGGGTCAACTTCTGTAGGTGATGGAAGGTAGTCGATAACCGCGTCAAGAACCAACTGTACGCCTTTGTTCTTAAACGCAGAGCCACAGTAAGTTGGGAAGAAATCTAGTGCGATAGTACCTTTACGGATACAACGCTTGATTTCATCTATAGAAGGTACTTCGCCTTCTAAATAAGCTTCCATAAGGTCATCGTCTTGCTCTAGGGCAGTTTCGATAAGCTTCTCGTGGTATTCGTCTACTAGGTCAACCATATCTTCTGATACGTCTAACACTTCAAAATTTTCTGGAAGACCGGTGTCATCCCATACATAAGCTTTCTTGGTTAGTACATCAACCATACCCACGAAGTTTTCTTCTGTGCCGATAGGTAAAGTCATTACTAGTGGAACAGCAGCTAGTACGCTTTCGATTTGGCCAACAACGCGCAAGAAATCTGCACCCATACGGTCCATCTTGTTAACCAAGATGATACGAGCTACTTCAGATTCGTTAGCATATCGCCAGTTAGTTTCTGATTGAGGCTCTACGCCGCCAGAACCACAAAATACACCCACGCCGCCGTCAAGTACTTTAAGCGAACGGTATACTTCTACAGTGAAGTCTACGTGTCCAGGCGTATCGATGATATTCATGCGATGGTCTTTCCAGAAACAAGTCGTTGCTGCAGACTGGATAGTTATTCCGCGCTCAGCTTCTTGAGTCATGAAGTCTGTAGTGGATTCCCCATCATGCACTTCACCTGTCTTATGGATTTTACCCGTAAGTTTAAGAATACGTTCTGTGGTAGTGGTTTTGCCCGCATCTACGTGAGCAAAAATACCGATATTACGGTATAAGTTTAAGTCAGCCATGAGGGCTCCAGTTAGTTACAGTCTTAAAAAAGTCGCCGTATTGTACAGGAATGGCTAGCTGATATCGAACTAAAACGGACGAAAATGTCACCTATGTGAGGTTAATTAACGAAGTTTTACACTTTTTGTTTGTTTTCTCCGGATGTGGGTCAAAATTAGGGTTTAATTAGCCTTGTAGGTTGAAAATAGGGGTCTGCTTGCTTGACGCTACTCCACCAAAGCGAATATAATTCACCGCCCGAAATTGGCAGGCAAATATAGTCCTGTGTATTTTTGGGTATTTCGGCGGTGCTAGCAAATAGGTTGTTAGTGTTGTGCCGATGAAGAATGTGGAGTTTGCATAATGGCAACAGTTAACCAGTTGGTTCGTAAGCCTCGTAAGCGTAAAATCGTAAAGAGTGATGTACCTGCACTACAGGCATGTCCTCAACGTCGTGGCGTTTGCACAAGGGTTTATACAACCACCCCTAAGAAGCCTAACTCTGCTCTACGTAAAGTATGTCGTGTGCGTTTGACAAACGGTTTTGAAGTTACCTCCTATATTGGTGGTGAAGGTCATAACCTACAAGAGCACAGCGTTGTATTGATCCGTGGCGGTCGTGTAAAAGACTTGCCAGGTGTTCGTTACCATACAGTACGTGGTTCTTTGGATACATCCGGCGTGAGCGATCGTAAACAGAGTCGTTCTAAGTACGGTACTAAGCGTCCTAAGTCTTAAAGAAACTTTCCTTAGTTGATCACTGCTTTAAAACAGTAATCAGCTAGGACGGGCAGCTGTTATGTATGTGTAATGCGTAAGTAGCGACTGTTAGCCACTCTGCTTTTTAGCAGGTGGCCATAAGACTTATCGAGAACCGATAAGAGTAAGGTCAGGTAAGCACTTAATAATGAGTGTTAATTCCTGAACATAACCTGAAGTATATTTGAGGCCAATCATGCCAAGAAGAAGAGTTGTCGCCAAACGTGACATCCTGCCAGACCCTAAGTTTGGCAACGTCACCCTAGCCAAGTTCATGAACCATGTCATGATCTCAGGCAAGAAGTCAGTTGCAGAGCGTATCGTTTACGGTGCTCTAGAGAAAATCGTTGAGCGTAAAGGCGGCGATCCACTAGAAGTATTTGAAGCAGCGTTAGAAGCTATCCAACCTATGGTCGAAGTTAAATCTCGCCGTGTAGGTGGTGCAACTTACCAAGTACCAGTTGAAGTACGTCCAGCACGTCGGTCTGCCCTAGCTATGCGCTGGTTGGTAGATTACTCACGCAAGCGTGGCGAAAAGTCTATGGCTTTACGTCTTGCTGGTGAGATTTTAGATGCTGCTGAAGGCAAAGGTGCTGCGGTTAAGAAGCGTGAAGACGTTCACCGTATGGCTGAAGCTAACAAAGCCTTCTCTCATTTCCGCTTCTAAACAAAGCTGATCGCAGAGAAAAGAGAGAACTGTATGGCTCGTAAAACACCAATAAATCGATACCGCAACATTGGTATCGTGGCTCACGTAGACGCGGGTAAAACCACGACTACCGAGCGTGTTTTGTTTTACACTGGAAGGTCCCATAAAATCGGTGAGGTGCACGATGGTGCAGCCACAATGGATTGGATGGAGCAAGAACAAGAGCGCGGTATCACCATCACATCGGCGGCGACTACCTGTTTTTGGAAAGGCATGAGCCAGCAGTTCGAAGACCACCGCATCAACATTATTGATACCCCAGGGCACGTCGATTTCACTATAGAAGTTGAACGTTCCCTGCGGGTATTAGATGGTGCGGTGGTAGTATTATGCGGGACTTCCGGCGTTCAGCCGCAGACAGAAACCGTATGGCGTCAAGCCAACAAATATGGCGTACCGCGCATGGTATTTGTCAACAAAATGGACCGAGCAGGTGCTGACTTCCTTATGGTAGTTGAGCAGCTTAAGGAACGTCTTGGTGCCAATGCTGTGCCGATTCAGCTAGCCATTGGTGCAGAAGACGAATTCAAGGGCGTTATCGACCTTGTGCGTATGAAAGCCATTATGTGGAATGAAGAAGACCAAGGCATGACGTATGAGCTGGAAGATATTCCTGCTGATATGCAAGACGAGGCCGACCAATTTCATGAAGAGCTAGTAGAAGCCGCAGCCGAAGCAGACGATGATTTAATGGAAAAGTACCTTGAACAAGGCCAGCTATCTATTGAAGAAGTTAAAGCTGGGCTACGCAAGGCTACGCTGGCCAATCAGATTGTGCTGGTGCATGCTGGTTCTGCATTTAAGAACAAGGGTGTACAAGCGGTGCTGGACTCAGTGGTTGAGTACATGCCCTCACCAATCGAAGTAAAGGCTATTGAAGGCACACTAGACGACGGAAAAGGCACATTGGCAACTCGCGAAGCTGATGATAGTGCCCCGTTTGCTGCCTTGGCATTTAAGATCGCTACGGACCCATTTGTGGGCACCTTAACGTTTATGCGAGTCTACTCAGGCGTATTGAAATCTGGCGATCACGTGTTTAACTCTGTTAAAGGTAAGCGTGAACGTGTGGGTCGTATGGTGCAAATGCACGCTAACGACCGTGAAGAGATTAAAGAAGTACGTGCTGGAGATATTGCAGCGGCCATCGGTCTTAAAGACGTCACCACAGGCGATACTCTGTGCTCAGTGGAGAACAAAATTGTTCTTGAGCGTATGGAATTCCCCGAACCTGTTATCTCTGTAGCTGTAGAGCCTCGCTCTGTGCCTGATCAAGAGAAAATGGGTGTTGCACTTGGTAAACTTGCTCAAGAAGATCCGTCCTTTCGAGTGAGAACCGATGAAGAAACAGGCCAAACTATTATTGCTGGTATGGGTGAATTACACCTTGATATCATCGTTGATCGTATGCGCCGAGAATTTAGTGTTGAAGCCAACATAGGTAAGCCACGTGTGGCCTACCGTGAAAAGATTCGTGCTACCGTTGATGCCAATCATAAGTTTGTGCGTCAATCTGGTGGTCGCGGTCAGTATGGTCACGTGGTTATTGAATTTAGCCCTTCTGATGAAGAAGGCTTAGAGTTTATTAACGAAATCGTGGGTGGTGCTATTCCTCGTGAATACATCCCAGCTATACAAAAAGGAATTGAAGAGCAAATGAAAAATGGTGTAATAGCCGGCTATCCTTTGTTGGGGCTTAAAGCCCGTTTGTATGACGGTTCCTTCCACGACGTTGACTCTAACGAAATGGCCTTTAAAATCGCCGCTTCTCAATGTTTGAAGAAGTTTGCTCAATTAGCCGACCCATGTTTGCTAGAGCCGATGATGAAGGTTGAAGTGGTAACCCCAGAAACGAACATGGGAGACGTGATGGGAGACCTGAATCGTCGTCGTGGGATAGTTCAGGGAATGGATGACAGCTCTGCTGGTAAAATCATCAATGCACAAGTGCCATTGGGTGAAATGTTTGGTTATGCTACTGATTTGCGTTCTGCAACTCAAGGCCGTGCCAGCTACTCTATGGAATTTGAATGCTATTCAGAAGCGCCTCAGAATATTGCTGAAGCGGTAACTAATCAAGCCTAACTTTTTAGAGGATTCTACTCATGGCTAAGGAAAAGTTTGAAAGAAATAAGCCGCACGTAAACGTCGGCACCATTGGTCACGTTGACCACGGTAAAACTACATTAACAGCTGCATTGACTCGTGTTTGTGCAGAAGCGTTTGGTGGAGAGTTGAAAGACTTTTCTCAGATTGACAACGCCCCTGAAGAGCGCGAGCGTGGTATCACCATCGCCACTTCACACGTTGAATATGATTCTGCAGAACGTCATTACGCCCACGTTGACTGTCCAGGACACGCTGATTATGTGAAAAACATGATCACTGGTGCTGCACAGATGGACGGAGCTATTTTGGTATGTGGCGCAACTGACGGCCCAATGCCTCAGACGCGTGAGCACATCTTGTTGTCACGTCAGGTAGGTGTACCTTTCATCGTAGTATTCCTAAACAAGTCTGACTTGTTGGCTGAAGATTGCGGCGGCGCAGACTCAGAAGAATACGCTGAGATGTTAGAGCTTGTTGAAATGGAGCTTCGTGAGCTTCTAGACGAGTACGAATTTCCAGGCGACGACACGCCAATCATCCCAGGATCTGCTTTGATGGCATTGAACGGCGAAGATGAAAACGAAATGGGTACTACTGCAGTGCGTAAGTTAGTTGACGCACTAGACAGCTACATCCCACAGCCAGAGCGTGCGATTGATGGTAACTTCATCATGCCAATCGAAGACGTTTTCTCAATCCAAGGCCGTGGTACTGTTGTAACGGGTCGTATTGAGCGCGGCATCGTAAACGTTGGTGACGAAGTGGAAATGATTGGTATCAAAGATACTACCAAGTCTACTTGTACTGGTGTTGAGATGTTCCGTAAGTTGCTTGACGAAGGTCGTGCAGGCGAGAACGTTGGTGTACTACTACGTGGTACTAAGCGTGAAGACGTAGAGCGTGGTCAAGTACTAGCTAAGCCTGGTTCAATCACTCCACACACCAAGTTTGAAGCTGAAGTATACGTGCTAGGCAAAGACGAAGGCGGACGCCACACTCCTTTCTTTAAGGGATATCGTCCACAGTTCTACTTCCGTACTACAGACATCACAGGTGCTTGTGAATTGCCTGAAGGCGTAGAAATGGTAATGCCTGGTGATAACATCCAAATGGTTGTTGAGCTAATTAACCCAATCGCAATGGATGAAGGTTTACGCTTCGCTATTCGTGAAGGTGGCCGTACTGTTGGTGCTGGTGTTGTAGCTCGTATCCTAGCTTAAGCGCTAACATATAAGCTGTAAAAAAAGCCTCCTTGGTGCATATCAAGGGGGCTTTTTTGTGCCTGTAAATTAGCTAAAGTTAAGCCAAGAAACAGAAGCAAAAAAAGAAGCAAAAAACAGGCGAATAAAATTTCATGTGCTAGTTTTAATAGACTCTATTAAGGAGCAGGAAACATGAATTACTCAAAAGGTATTATTACCGTTTTATTGTTTGGCTTGATGCAGGCATGCTCATCCCTATTACCTTTGGATGTGTCTTATTCAGGCCCCGAAAACCCAACATTTACAGAAGCTTTGGCAGTCCAAGACTGGAAAAGAGATGAATATGCCACAGGCCAAAAGCGTAAAGGCTATAAGGCGTTTACCATATCTACAGAGGCTGGAGACACTATCTTTGCTACAGGTTTTGCCGACGACAAAATAACTGAGCAAGCAGCTTATTATGAAGCACTGCTTATGTGTCGTCATTACAGTAAAGGAGATGGGCAGTGCAGTGTGATTGAGTGCACTGAAAGCATTTGCAGTAGCGGCTTGTTTTGGACAATCTTTTCGGTTAGCCAGACAAACTAGCTAAGCCAATGCCGAACAAGACGTGTTAAACATGTGTGAGACGCGACGCCATGCCTCAGACCGTTGTTGCACCGTGCTTGAAAGCGAATAAAAACCTGATGCTGGGTTTTAGTGGGCTGTCTTTCAGTCCTTTGATGTAAAGGATTATTTATGAGCTATTGATAGCTGTTAATCTATTAAGCTCAAAAGTGCCTAAATAAGACCAGTGCCCATTAATGATAATGTCCACCCTATGAGGGCCGGCAAAGTGAGTGCGTGTAGTAAGGTTGGCTAGGTTCAGCTTTTTGCTTAGCGACTTTTGCTCTAAAGGCGCTAGCTGCAATTGACTCCACTTAAATACCTTAGGCCTAGGCTTGCCATTAGCTTTAATGTAATCCACTGCAAAATCTACCATTAAGGCTTTACTAGCTTCCCTTCGTTGCAAATAAAGGCATTTTAGGTGAAGGATTAGCCTGCAAATCTAACAAATGCCTGGCCCACGGTAAATGAGCTCGAGTGCCTTCAAGCACGAGCGGCCCTTTCTTTAAGGAATATCGTCCACAGTTCTACTTCCGGACTACAGATATCACAGGTGCCTGTAAATTAGCTAAAATTAAGCCAAAAAACAGAAGCAAAAAACAGGCGAATAAAATTTCATGTGCTAGCTTTAATACACACTATATTAAAGAGCAGGAAACATGAATTACTTAAAAGGCATTATTACCGTTTTATTGGTTGGCTTGATGCAGGCATGCTCATCCCTATCCCCTTTGGATATGTCTTATTCAGGCCCCACAAACCCAGCATTTATAGAAGCCTTAGCAGAGCAAGGCTGGATAAGAGATGAATATACTACATACCAAAAGCGTAAAGGCTATAAGGCGTTTGCCATAGCTACAGATGCTGGAGGAGCTATTTTTGCCACAGGTTTTGCCGATGACAAAGTAACTGAGCAAGCAGCCTATAATGAAGCACTGCGTATGTGTCGTCATTACAGTGAAGGAGATGGTCAGTGCAGTGTGATTGATGAGCAAGGCTCACAAGAAAGAAGTGGGCTTACCCAAAAGCAAATAGACACCGCACCCAAGGAGCTAATAGCTCATCGTGATATTGTCCGCTATGTGAAGTATAAAAAAGCCAGTGCTCCCAAAGCATTTGCAGTGGCGGCTTGTTCTGGGCAATCTTTTTGGTTAGCCAACCAAACTACACAAGCTAATGCCGAACAAGAAGTGTTAAACATGTGTGAGACGCACCGCCATGCCTCAGACCCTTGTTGCACCTTGCTTGAAAGCGAATAAAAACCTGATGCTGGGTTTTAGTGGGCTGTCTTTCAGCCCTTTGATGTAAAGGACTATTTATGAGCTATAGATGGCTGGATTCATTAGATGACGTGATCGAAGCGAAAAAGCTTTCCCAATTATTGTTACTGCTTTTATTGGCTGTGCCTATAACACTAGCCCACAGTTCAGATAAATATCAATATGAGTATTTTGAAAGCCAGCTTGGTTATTTTAAAGAGCTTACATTAGGCCAGTATGCTGATAACAATGATCAGAGGATTTGGAAATGGGTGAACGACATAAGCATATTTGTGAAAGGAGACATCTCTACTTTATTGAGCCGTGACTTAGATTCACTCATTTCAGAAATTAATCATATGATCAGCCCAGTCCAACTAAGAAGGGTGGGTTCTGAGGAGCAAGCCAACTATTTTATTTTCTTAGGTACAGTCACAAATTATTTAAATTCTGAACCCCTTATTCCACCCGAGTTAAGAAGCAAGGATACTGCTTATTTTATAGATGCTAATTCAGACTATGAAATTATTACCGGCTCAATGAATATTGATCCAACTATATTTAAAACCAATCTACACAAAAAATTTGTTCTTAGAGATCTATTATCTAAGTCATTGGGAATTTCATTTGAATCTCCACAATATGCAGACAGCGTTTTTGCTGCGCCTCCATTTAAGAAATTAACGATAAAGTACTCTACCTTTGATAAAACCATCATCAGTAAGCTCTACAATGAATGTGTTAAAGCAGGTATGGACAAATTTCAATTGGATCATGCTCTACTAAATGGCTGTTAATCTATTAAGCTCAAAAGTGCCTAAATAAGACCAGTGCCCATTAATGATAATGTCCACCCTATGAGGGCCGGCAAAGTGAGTGCGTGTAGAAAGGTTGGCTAGGTTCAGCTTTTTGCTTAGCGCCTTTTGCTCTAAAGGCGCTAGCTGCAATTGACTCCACTTAAATACCTTAGGCCTAGGCTTGCCATTAGCTTTAATGTAATACACTGCAAAATCTACCATTAAGGCTTTACTAGCTTTCCCTTTGTTGCAAATAGTAGCGTTTATTTGTACCGACTCACCTATCTTGGCTTGCGCAGGTGCAATGGAGCCATGGCTTAGTGTGATGCCTTGTGCGTCTTTATAACCAAGTAGTGCGAGAGCTTCTGGCTCGCAACGTTTAATGGCATAGCGCAGTGCATAGTTTATTACCCAATCTCGATTTTTGTTGCTGCGTTTTTGCCATTGCGTAAGTAAGGCATAAACACGCTTTGGGTGATCTTTGACAATGTCATTTAAATTATTAGCCACAGAGCGCCTAACATATAGTTCAGGATCGTCTTTTAATGCTTCAAGCAAAGGCATAATAGGTGATGGATCAGCCTGCAAATCTACCAAATGGCTGGCCCAAGGCAAGCGAGGCCGAGTGCCTTCAGACACGAGTCGCCGTATATGGGGATTAGCGTCTTTAATCCAATCTTGGAACAGGTCAAAACATTTTTCAGGGTATCGTTGGATAAATGCACGAATACTAAACTCGGCACTAAAGCGCTGGGTTATTTCATATTGAGCGGCCATAGACTCATCAAAATAGTCCAAACCATACTTACTTACAAACAAACTAAAAGGCAGGTGCAAAAAACTAATATCACTAAAGTCTGTGGTGGAAGGGTGCACGGGGCCAAGGCTTTGTAACAAAATATCAACCGCAGTGGGATAGTCTTTTGGCAGGTGCTGGTGCAAGCATTGTGCTACCCAGTGGCAGCGGGGCATGAGTTCTAGCTCATCATAGTGGGCTACAAACTGCTGTATAAAAGCAGCTGTATTAAACGCGGGCATGTTTACGCTAATGCGGTTAGCTATCTGCAGCACCATGGCTGGGCCTGCAAGGTGCTTTAAAGGAGCAGCCATAAAGCCAAGTGTCTTAGAGTAAATGATAGTATTGAGTATAGGTCAATTCAATAATACAGGCGTTGCTTTTTTGCGCCCGGCCTACTGTTTTTGATGGGTTCCTATAGTTGCATCTGGGGTGTTAATCCCGTACAATCCCGTACCCATTTTATTTGGGCCAGAAGGTTTTTTCTTTTTGGCGCGGGAATGGGCTAGATTTAAACCCGTTTAAAGAAGGTTGTAGTCGATAATGCAAAACCAAAAAATCCGTATTCGGTTGAAGGCTTTTGATCATCGTCTGATTGATTCTTCTACGTTGGAAATCGTAGATACTGCTAAACGCACTGGCGCGCAGGTTCGTGGTCCTATCCCACTGCCTACTCGTAAAGAACGTTTTACAGTATTGACTTCACCGCACGTCAACAAAGACGCGCGTGATCAATACGAAATCCGCACCCATAAGCGTGTTCTAGACATCGTAGACCCTACAGAAAAAACTGTAGATGCTTTGATGAAACTAGACCTAGCTGCGGGCGTAGATGTTCAGATCAGCTTGAGCTAATCGAATCGTAGTGCCGAAAGGCAGCGTGGCAGCGCTTTAAATCTGCATAACATTATTATTTTCGTGTAATTGACGTGTATCGTCAGCCGTAGTGGGTAAGCAGCCCCTTGCACAACTGGCAATTTGAGGTAATACAATGACTATTGGATTAGTCGGACGGAAGGCGGGCATGACCCGTGTATTCACCGAAGCAGGTGATTCCGTGCCAGTCACCGTTATCGAGGTTGATCCTAACCGCGTAACGCAAGTGAAGACAGCAGATACTGACGGCTATGCAGCTATTCAGATTACTGTTGGCGAACGTCGCGCTTCACGCGTTACTAAGGCCGCTGCAGGCCATTTTGCTAAGGCAAATTCTGCTGCTGGTCGTGGTCTATGGGAACTGCGCAATGTTGATGGCGAAGAAGTCTCTGTTGGCGATAAGCTAACTGTTGAGCGTTTTGAAGCTGGACAGAAAGTGGACGTAACAGGCCAATCAAAGGGTAAAGGCTTTCAGGGCGGTATCAAGCGGTGGAATTTCACCATGCAAGATGCAACCCACGGCAACTCACTCTCCCACCGTTCTATCGGATCTATTGGTCAGTGTCAAACCCCCGGTCGTGTCTGGAAAGGCAAGAAAATGGCGGGTCATATGGGCTCTGAACAAGTTACTACCCAATCACTAGAAATCGTTCGTGTCGACGCAGAGCATAACTTGCTGTTGATCAAGGGCGCTGTTCCTGGTGCACCAGGTGGTGATGTGATCGTTAGACCTACCGTCAAAATCCGTCGGTAAGGCTTAGGAGAATATCATGAATTTAAATCTTGTCGCAGGTGGTTCAATTGAAGTGTCCGAAGTAGCCTTTGGTCGTGACTTTAATGAAGCGCTTGTTCATCAAGTAGTAAACGCATATCTAGCTGGCGGCCGTCAAGGTACTCGCAAGCAGAAGACCCGTTCAGAAGTGAGCGGTGGCGGTCGTAAGCCCTGGAATCAGAAGGGAACAGGTCGTGCGCGTGCTGGTACTATCCGCAGCCCAATTTGGGTTGGTGGTGGTCGTGCATTTGCAGCTCGCCCTCAAGATCACTCACAAAAAGTGAATCGCAAGATGTACCGTGCTGCGATGCAATGCATCTTAGCCGAGCTAGTACGTCAAGAGCGTTTGATTGTTGTTGAAACTTTCGAGCTTGCTGAAGCTAAGACTAAGTCAATGCTTGTTAAGCTTGCTGAGTTTGATGCTACCGACGCGCTAATTGTGACTGAAGCTGTAGAAACGGGGCTATATTTAGCCGCTCGTAACATTCCTAAGATTGACGTTGTTGATGCCGCTGGCATTAACCCTGTTAGCTTGGTCGGAAGCGAGAAGGTTATTATCACCGTTGCTGCTCTGAAGAAGATCGAGGAGTTGCTAGGATGAACCAAGAACGCATTTATCAAGTACTGCTAGGCCCACATATTTCTGAAAAAGCCACAATCGTCGCTGACGACGGTGGTCAGGTTGTTTTCCGCGTTGCCGCGGATGCGACTAAGCCAGAAATCAAAAAGGCTGTTGAGCAGTTGTTCGAAGTTAAAGTGGCGTCTGTTCGCGTGCTTAATGCTAAGGGTAAGACTAAACGTACCCGTTATGGCGTTGGACACAAAGACAACATCCGTAAGGCGTATGTACGCTTAGCGGAAGGCCATGACATCGATTTCATCGCTGAGGCGTAAGGAGAAGCACATGTCAGTAGTTAAGTGTAAACCTACTTCTCCGGGTCGTCGTCACGTCATTAAAGTCGTACACGTTGATCTACACAAGGGCAAGCCATACGCTCCTTTGTTAGAGAAGAAGTCAAAGTCTGGCGGTCGTAATAATAACGGCCGTATCACTACCCGTCATATCGGTGGTGGTCATAAGCAGCATTATCGTATGGTCGATTTCAAACGCAATAAAGATGGCATTCCAGCCACTGTAGAGCGTATTGAATACGATCCAAACCGCACTGCAAATATCGCACTTGTGCTATATGCAGACGGTGAACGTCGGTACATAATTGCCTCTAAAGGCATGAAGGCTGGTGATCAAATCATCTCTGGTGCAGATGCACCGATTAAGAGTGGTAACACCATGCCTCTACGCAACATCCCTATGGGTAGCGTAGTGCACTGCGTTGAAATGAAAGTAGGTAAGGGTGCGCAAATCGCTCGTTCTGCTGGTGCCTCTGTGCAACTAGTAGCTCGTGAAGGCGATTACGCTACATTACGTCTACGTTCCGGCGAAATGCGTAAAATTCGCGTTGAGTGTAAAGCCACTCTAGGTGAAGTAAGCAACTCCGAGCATAGCCTTCGGTCATTGGGTAAGGCTGGCGCCTCCCGCTGGCGTGGTGTTCGTCCTACCGTTCGCGGTGTGGCAATGAACCCAGTTGATCACCCACATGGTGGTGGTGAAGGTCGTACTTCTGGTGGTCGTCACCCTGTTTCACCATGGGGTACTCCTACTAAGGGATACAAAACTCGTAGCAACAAACGCACCGACAAACTTATTGTTCGTCGTCGTAACGCTAAATAACTAGAAAGAGGATACGGCTGTGCCACGTTCACTAAAGAAAGGTCCATTTATCGACCTTCATTTGTTGAAAAAGGTTGAGACTGCAGTTGAGATGAACGAACGTCGACCAATTAAAACCTGGTCTCGTCGCTCGACGATCTTCCCTAATTTTGTAGGGTTGACGATTGCAGTCCATAACGGACGCCAACACGTACCTGTTTTCGTAACTGAAGACATGGTAGGGCATAAACTAGGCGAATTTTCTGCTACAAGGACCTATAAGGGCCATGCAGCAGACAAGAAAGCCAAGCGTTAATGGAGAATATGATGGAAGTCACCGCAAAACACATGGGTGCCAGAATATCTGCTCAAAAAGCGCGTTTGGTTGTCGATCAAATTCGCGGAAAGCGTGTTGATGAAGCACTTACTATTCTAGCTTACAGCCCAAAAAAGGCTGCTCAGTTAGTAAAGAAAGTGTTGGATTCAGCAATCGCTAATGCAGAACACAACAATGGTCTAGACGTTGATGAATTAGCAGTAGTTACTGCGTTTGTTGACGAAGGTACGACTATGAAACGCATCAGTCCACGCGCCAAAGGCCGTGCGGACAGAATTTTGAAGCGTTCATGTCATATCACTTTAAAAGTCGCTGAGAAATAGGAGCTACCATGGGACAGAAAATACATCCTACGGGTATTCGTCTTGGTATTGTGAAGGACCATACCTCTACTTGGTATGCGAACCGCTCTGCTTACGCGACTAACCTGTTGCAGGACTTGAAAGTTCGTGCCTTCTTGGAGAAACGCTTAGAGCGTGCTTCAGTAAGTCGCATCGAAATCGAGCGTCCTGCACAAAATGCACGTATTACAATTCACACGGCTCGCCCTGGTATCGTTATCGGTAAAAAAGGCGAAGACGTAGAAAAGCTACGTAATGAATGTTCTAAGATGATGGGCGTGCCTGTGCACATCAACATCGAAGAAATTCGTAAGCCAGAATTGGATGCGAAACTCGTTGCACAAAGTGTAGCTGGCCAACTGGAGCGTCGGGTTATGTTCCGTCGTGCCATGAAGCGCGCTGTACAAAACGCCATGCGTCTGGGTGCCGAAGGCATCAAGATTCAGCTAGGCGGTCGTCTTGGTGGTGCTGAAATAGCACGTTCTGAGTGGTATCGTGAAGGTCGCGTACCATTGCACACATTCCGTGCAGACATCGACTACGCACCCTATGAGGCTCATACTACGTATGGCATCATCGGCGTTAAAGTGTGGATCTTTAAAGGCGAAATTCTAGGTGGTTTGGACGAAGTCCGCGCTGCTAAGAGCAACGCTGCGAAAAAAGCTAAATAGGGGATACTGTAATGTTGCAACCTAAACGCACAAAATTCCGCAAAATGCATAAAGGCCGTAACCGCGGTCTTGCACTTCGCGGAAGTAAAGTAAGCTTTGGTGAATTTGGTCTTAAGGCTACTGGCCGTGGCCGTATTACCGCCCGTCAAATTGAAGCGGCACGTCGTACTATGACGCGCCACATCAAACGTGGTGGTAAAATTTGGATCCGAGTTTTCCCAGACAAGCCGATTACTCAAAAGCCTCTTGAAGTTCGTCAAGGTAAGGGTAAGGGTAACGTTGAATATTGGGTTGCCCAAATTCAGCCAGGCAAAGTCTTGTTTGAAATGGAAGGCGTTTCAGAGCAGTTGGCTACCGAAGCGTTTACGCTTGCTGCAGCTAAATTGCCACTCGCTACCACTTTTGTTAAGCGGACGGTGATGTAATGAATTCTGTTGAAATGCGTGAAAAATCTGTTGATGAGTTGAAAGTGTCTTTACTGGACCTGTTAAAGGAACAGTTTAACCTTCGTATGCAAAAATCTTCAGGTCAGCTTGGTCAGTCTCATTTGTTGGGACAAACGCGTCGCGATATCGCCCGCGTAAAGACTATTCTTAACGAAAAGGCAGGTAATTGATATGACGGCTACTGATCAGTCTCGTCTCGCCACTGGCCGGGTTATCAGCAACAAGATGGAGAAATCCATTACTGTTCTGATTGAACGTCGCGTTAAGCACCCTATTTATCATAAGTATGTGAAGCGTTCTACTAAGCTTCATGCACATGATGAAAACAATGAGTGCAACACCGGTGACCTGGTAACTATTGGTGAAACACGCCCGATTTCAAAGACTAAGTCTTGGTCTTTGGTAAAAATTGAAGAAAGCGTCGCAAAGGTGTAGAATACCTGCCTCGCTTCTAGGGTTCCCCAATTTCGGACGCCTAAATTAGAGTTTTCTGGTGAAAGCGAATGAAATTGGCCCTTATAGTTTGGAGTAAACAATGATTCAAACAGAATCAATGCTAGACGTTGCTGATAATAGCGGCGCCAAGCGAGTACAGTGCATCAAGGTACTCGGCGGTTCTCACCGTCGTTACGCAGGCATCGGCGATGTCATCAAAATTACTGTTAAGGAAGCAATTCCTCGCGGTAAGGTGAAAAAAGGCCAAGTGCTTAAAGCTGTTGTAGTACGGACCCGTAAAGGTGTACGTCGTCCGGATGGTTCTATCATCCGTTTTGACGTTAACTCAGCTGTGTTATTAAACGCATCTGACGCCCCTATCGGCACACGTATCTTCGGCCCAGTAACGCGCGAGTTACGTACCGAGAAATTTATGAAAATTATTTCCCTGGCACCTGAAGTACTTTAAGTCTCCTTTTTGGAGTCTAAACTAGCTATTTGCACAATAGGTAGAGTAAAGAGCGCGTTAGCGCTCTTTCTAGTATGAGAAGGTTGTAGGAAAGGATAACAAAATGCTTAAAATTAAGCGTGATGACGAGATTATCGTTATCGCAGGCAGAGACAAGGGCAAGCGCGGCACCGTCGCGAAAGTTCTTGATGGTCGCTTCATTGTAACTGGCATCAATATGGTTAAGAAAAACCAGAAGCCAAATCCAATGACGAACCAACCTGGCGGCATCATAGATATGGAAGCAGCGATTGCTGCCTCTAATGTTGCTATTTTCAATTCCGCGACTGGCAAGGGCGACCGTGTTGGCTTCAAGATTCTTGAAGACGGCAGTAAGGTACGTATCTACAAGTCCAGCGGCGAAGTGATCGGCGCATAAGGGGATTCGGACTATGTCAAGACTAAAAGCATTATATAAGAACGAAGTAGCAGCTCAGCTCCACAAAGAGCTTGAACTAGCTAACGTTAACGAAATTCCAAAGATCACCAAGATCACTCTAAACATGGGTGTAGGTGAAGGCATTGGCGACAAAAAGATGATCGACAACGCAGTAGCTGATTTAGAAGCTATCGCAGGTCAGAAAGTTGTTGTTACCCTAGCGCGTAAGTCTATTGCAGGCTTTAAAGTGCGTGAAGGTTGGCCAGTAGGTTGCAAAGTTACTTTGCGCGGTCAGCAAATGTGGGAATTTTTCGATCGGTTGGTAGATATTTCTATCCCTCGTATCCGTGACTTCCGAGGCTTAAATCCTAAGTCATTCGACGGTCGTGGTAACTACAGCATGGGTGTGCGCGAGCAGATCATTTTCCCTGAAATCGAATACGATAAAGTGGATAAGCTACGCGGTATGGATATTACTATCACAACCACAGCACGCAACAACGTGGAAGGTTTGGCGCTTTTAACAGCCCTTAAATTCCCGTTCAAAAAGTAGGGCGATAACATGGCTAAATCTTCCATGAAGGCGCGTGAAGACAAACGTGCAAAAACAGTTGCTAAGTTTGCCGTTAAACGCGATGCAATCAAAGTAATTTTAAATGACGTGAACACTAGCGATGAAGATCGTTGGGATGCACAAATGGCTTTGCAAAAGTTGCCTCGCAACGCAAGTCCAGTGCGTCAGATGCGTCGTTGTCAGATCACAGGTCGTCCACATGCGGTTTACCGCAAGTTCGGCCTATCACGTATCAAGCTTCGTGAAGCTGCGATGCGTGGTGATGTACCAGGCCTTAAAAAGGCTTCTTGGTAAAAAAGTTGGCTGCGAAGTTTTTGACTTCGTGGCCAGTTTTTAAAAATCGGGTGGTTGGAAACCAAAGTCAATACCGGCTTTAGGTCTAATCACGCTTTTGTAAAGCAAGCCTTAGGGCATGTCGCACTTAAGTTATAATTTGGAGCTCACTAACATGAGTATGCAAGACACATTAGCGGATATGATCACTCGCATCCGTAATGCGCACATGGCTGGTAAAGTATCAGTCACTATGCCTTCTTCAAAGTTGAAGGTGTCAGTAGCGCAGGTCCTACAAAGCGAAGGCTATATCGGTGACATCTCTGTTGCTGAAAGCAAAAAGCCTGAGTTGACCATCACTTTGAAATATTACGAAGGCAAGCCTGTAATCGAAAAGATTGTACGCATCTCTAAGCCTTCTCTACGCGTGTACAAAGGCGCTTCTTCTATTCCTACTGTTGAAGGTGGTTTAGGCGTTGCAATCGTTACAACTTCTCATGGCGTCATGACCGACCGCGCAGCCCGTGCTGCTGGTATCGGTGGTGAAGTCATTTGTACTGTATTCTAAGGAGTTGTCATGTCACGAGTAGCAAAAAACCCAGTGGCTGTGCCCACAGGGGTAACAGTTACAATTAATGGTCGCGATTTGACCGTTAAAGGCAGCAAAGGTTCTTTAGACTTGGTCATTCACCAAGACGTAGAAGTAAACCAAGCTGACAGCGCAATCACCTTCGGTGCTCGCAACAACAGTAAGCTAGCCATCGCCATGTCAGGCACCACCCGTGCCCTAGTTAACAACATGGTTAACGGTGTAGCTAACGGATTCGCTAAGACTTTGTTATTACAAGGTGTTGGTTACCGTGCTGCTGCTAAAGGTTCTGTACTTAATCTAACGTTGGGTTTTTCCCATCCTGTAGATTACCAGTTACCTGAAGGCATATCTGCTGAGTGCCCTAACCAAACTACAGTCGTAGTTTCCGGTGTCGACAAGCAACGTGTTGGCCAAGCGGCCGCCGAAATTCGCGCCTTCCGTCCGCCAGAGCCTTATAAAGGTAAGGGTGTACGTTATGCAGACGAGCATGTGCGTCGTAAAGAAGCTAAGAAGAAGTAAGGTAGGATACTGATGGAAAAGAAAATTGCACGATTACGTCGCGCTGCACGCGCACGTTATAAGATGCGTGACTTAGGTGTGACTCGCTTGTGTGTTAACCGCACACCGCAGCACATTTACGCACAAGTTATTTCTGGCGACGGTTCTAAGGTATTAGCTCAAGCTTCTACACTAGACTCAAGCTTGCGCTCTGGCGCTACTAGCAACGCTGATGCGGCTGCACAAGTAGGCACTTTGATCGCAACTCGCGCTAAAGAAGCAGGTGTTCTGACGGTTGCATTTGACCGTTCTGGATTTAAATACCACGGCCGAGTGAAGGCGTTGGCTGATGCCGCGCGTGAAGCTGGCTTGCAGTTCTAAGGAAATATGACAATGGCTAACATTGAACAGAAAGACGGCGACCTGCAAGAAAGCTTGGTACAGGTTAACCGTGTATCTAAAGTGGTTAAAGGTGGTCGTATCTTTAGCTTTACCGCTTTAACAGTGGTAGGTGACGGCGCAGGCCGTGTAGGTTTTGGACGTGGTAAGGCTCGTGAAGTGCCTGCTGCAATCCAAAAAGCTATGGAAGCTGCACGTCGCAACATGATCACAGTGGAATTGGATGGTACTACCCTTCAATACGCAATCAAAGCTCGCCATGGTGCCTCTAAGGTATACATGCAGCCTGCATCTGATGGTACTGGCGTTATCGCTGGTGGCGCAATGCGTGCTGTATTTGAGATGGCTGGTGTCCATAACGTATTAGCTAAGTGCTACGGTTCTACCAATCCGGTAAACGTAGTGCGTGCAACATTCAATGGCCTTAAAGCCATGAATTCTCCAGAAGAGATTGCAGCTAAGCGTGGTAAAACTGTCGAAGAAATTTTGGGGTAATTAGTCATGGCAACAACAAAGTCTATGATCAAGGTCACCCTTGTACGCAGCGTGCATGGCAAATTGCCACGTCACCGTGATTGCGTCAAAGGTCTCGGCCTCAAGCGCATGTGGCATACAGTTGAAGTGGAAGACACTCCTTCTGTACGTGGCATGATCAATAAGGTCAACTACATGGTTCGCGTTGAAGGCGAATAAGGGAATTGATATGCGTTTAAATACTCTATCCCCAGCCGATGGATCTACTCATGCGCCAAAGCGCGTAGGTCGTGGTATCGGATCAGGTTTGGGCAAGACGTGTGGCCGCGGCCATAAAGGTCAAAAGTCTCGTTCTGGCGGCAGTGTTAAGCCAGGATTTGAAGGCGGCCAGATGCCTCTACAAAGGCGTCTACCGAAGTTTGGTTTTACCTCACGCAAGGCTGCTTTTGTAGCTGAAGTGCGGTTAAGTGAATTGGCAAGTATGAATGTTGATGTGATCGACTTAGCAGCGCTACAAGCTGCTGACGTGATCAATGATCGCATGAAAGACGCCAAAATCATCCTTAGTGGCGAGCTAACCCGGGCAGTTACTGTCAAAGGTTTGCGTGTAACTAAGGGCGCAGCAGCTGCTATTGTGGCTGCTGGCGGTAAAATCGAGGCATAGTTATGGCAAAGCAAGGTAAGTCGCCAACTGGCAATCAAGGTGGGTTAAGTGAGCTATGGTCTCGCTTGCGCTTCGTTCTGATCGCCATATTGGTGTATCGTATTGGGGCACACATTCCAGTTCCTGGAATTAATCCTGACCGCCTTGCCGCTATGTTTGAGCAGAATCAAGGCACCATCTTGAGCATGTTTAACATGTTCTCAGGTGGCGCATTGGAGCGCATGAGTATCTTGGCCTTGGGCATTATGCCTTACATATCGGCTTCGATAATCATGCAGCTTATGACTGTGGTAAGTCCACAGTTGGAGCAGCTGAAGAAGGAAGGTGAAGCTGGTCGACGGAAAATAAGTCAATACACCCGCTACGGTACTGTTATTTTAGCGACAGTACAGTCTTTAGCTATGGCGGTCGGTCTTGCAGGGCAAGGAATTGCCTTTAATGCGGACCTCAGCTTTTATTTCGTTGCAGTCGTAACCTTGGTGTCAGGTGCAGTGTTCTTAATGTGGCTTGGAGAACAAGTGACAGAAAAGGGTATTGGTAATGGCATCTCAATACTCATCTTTGCAGGTATCGTTTCAGGTCTTCCTGGCGCGGTAGGACAATCATTTGAGTCTGCCCGTCAGGGTGACTTGAATATTATCGCCCTGTTAGCAATTGCTGTACTGGCCCTAGCCACCATCGCATTTATTGTGTTTATGGAGCGAGGTCAGCGTCGAATCACCATTAATTATGCCAAGCGTCAGCAAGGTAATAAGGTATTCGCCGCACAGTCCAGTCATTTGCCTTTGAAGGTGAATATGGCGGGGGTTATTCCGCCAATTTTTGCATCGGCCATCTTATTACTACCGGCTTCAATCGGTCAGTGGTTTGGTCAAGCAGATAATATGGAATGGGTGCAGGATGTATCTTTGGCGCTAGCGCCAGGTCAGCCCCTATACATACTTCTGTTTGCAATAAGTATTGTGTTCTTTTGCTTCTTTTATACCGCATTGGTCTTTAACCCTAAAGACGTGGCGGATAACTTGAAGAAGTCTGGGGCATTTATCCCAGGCATTCGCCCAGGTGAACAATCGGCGCGTTATATCGATACTGTTTTAGGTCGTTTAACGTTATTTGGTGCGCTTTACATTACCGCGGTTTCGCTAATGCCGCAGTTTTTAGTAATTGCATGGAATGTGCCTTTTTACTTTGGTGGTACATCATTACTGATCGTTGTAGTTGTAGTCATGGATTTCATGTCTCAAGTACAATCTCACTTGATGTCAAACCAGTATAGTTCCCTGATGAAGAAATCGAATTTAAAGGGTAATGGCGGTCTTTTAGGTTAAGACTTTTGTTAGCCCCAAGAATTTAGGAGTTCGAAATGAAAGTACGTGCATCTGTTAAGAAAATGTGCCGAAACTGTAAAATCGTACGTCGCAGCGGTGTAGTTCGAGTGATCTGCAAAGTTGAACCACGTCATAAGCAACGCCAAGGCTAAGCTAGATTGACGCGGGATGGCGGGGGATGTATAATTCGCCGCCTTCTGTGACGAAGAGAATAAAAAACGAAACACTTATTGAGTGTCTCGAACGGAGTAAATTGAATGGCTCGTATAGCTGGTGTCAATATTCCAGAC
This sequence comes from Candidatus Njordibacter sp. Uisw_002, assembly GCF_047730155.1. Lineage (NCBI taxonomy): Bacteria > Pseudomonadati > Pseudomonadota > Gammaproteobacteria > Pseudomonadales > Candidatus Njordibacteraceae > Candidatus Njordibacter > Candidatus Njordibacter sp. Uisw_002. The sequence continues at coordinate 2,068,718 of NZ_CP159832.1, read as the reverse complement.
AATAAGCACACGGTTATCTCGTTGACTTATGTTTTTGGTATTGGCCGACCTACTGCTCAAAAAATCTGCGCTGACCTCAAAATTGAGGAAAGTATTAAGGTTCGTGATTTGGGCGAAGAGAAATTAGATGAGATTCGTAACGTCATTGCTGCAATGAACGTCGAAGGCGATTTACGCCGCGAAATCTCAATGAACATTAAGCGACTAATGGACTTAGGTTGTTATCGTGGATTACGTCATCGTCGTAGCTTACCGCTACGTGGACAACGTACCAAGACTAACGCGCGGACCCGTAAAGGCCCGACTAAACCAATTCGCAAATAAGCTAAGTACAGGATATCAACATGGCTAAGCCAGGTACTCGTACACGTAAAAAAGTTAAAAAGCAGGTAGCGGATGGGCTAGCGCACATTCACGCTTCTTTTAACAACACGATCGTTACTTTAACCGATCGCCAGGGCAATACACTAAGCTGGGCAACAGCTGGTGGTTCTGGTTTCCGTGGCTCTCGAAAAAGCACGCCTTTTGCCGCCCAGGTGGCTGCAGAACGTGCTGGTAAAGCAGCAATGGAATTTGGATTGAAGAACATTGATGTATTTGTTAAAGGCCCAGGACCAGGACGTGAGTCTGCGGTTCGTGCTTTAAACGGTTGCGGCCTTAAGGTTGCTAACATTACAGACGTGACTCCAATTCCACATAATGGTTGTCGCCCGCCTAAAAAGCGTCGCGTATAAAGGGGTAGGATCAAATGGCAAGATATATTGGACCCGTTTGCAAGCTGTCTCGACGTGAAGGAACAGATTTGTTCCTTAAGAGCGGTGTGCGAGCATTAGATTCAAAATGTAAAGCTGATACCATTCCAGGTGTACACGGCGCACGCCGTAGTCGTCTGTCTGAGTTCGGCACGCAGTTACGTGAAAAGCAAAAAGTTCGTCGTATGTACGGTGTTCTTGAACGTCAATTCCGTAACTACTACAAAGAAGCGGACCGTCTTAAAGGCGCAACAGGTGTTAACTTGTTGAGCTTACTAGAGACGCGTTTAGATAACGTTGTTTACCGTATGGGGTTTGGCTCTACTCGTGCTGAAGCACGTCAAATTGTTTCTCATAAGAGCATTTTGGTTAACGGTCAGACTGTAAACATCCCAAGCTACAAAGTAGCTGAAGGTGACGTAATCTCTATCCGTGAAAAGGCAAAAGCGCAGTTACGCATCAAAAGTGCTCTAGAGTTGGCCGCCCAGCGTGCCGCAGTAGAGTGGTGTGATGTAGATACTACTAAACTTGAAGGTACTTTCAAAAGTACTCCAGAGCGTAGCGAACTGCCAGCCGAAATTAATGAGCAATTGATTGTAGAACTTTACTCTAAGTAATCTCTATAATTAATCGCCCCAGTGAAAGGTGAGTCCATGACTTCAACCAACGATATTTTGACACCGCGTAACATCGTAGTGCAACGTGTAAGTGATACACGCTCTAAGATTATTCTTGAGCCATTAGAGCGTGGCTTTGGTCACACTCTAGGTAACGCTTTGCGTCGCATTCTTTTGTCTTCAATGGCAGGCGCGGCAATCGTTGACGTAGAAATCGACGGTGTTGAGCATGAGTACAGCTCCATTGAGGGAGTGCAAGAAGACGTTATCGAAATCTTGCTTAACCTTAAAGGCGTTGCACTAACTATGCACGCCGGTGAAGAAGCAGTCCTAACCCTGACTAAACAGGGCCCTGGTACTGTAACTGCAGCCGACATCGCACTGAGCCACGATATTGAAGTGGCTAACCCAGACCATGTGATTGCCCATTTAAACACTGCAACCAAGCTAGTAATGCAGCTTGCTGTGCGTGCCGGTACTGGCTATGAGCCAGCCGACACACGCGACTTTGGCGAAGAAGAAACTCACGCCATTGGCAAGCTACAACTAGACGCTTCTTTTAGCCCCGTATTGCGAGTTGCATACGCGGTTGAAAGTGCTCGTGTAGAGCAGCGTACTAACTTGGATAAGCTAGTGATTGATCTAGAAACCAACGGTACTATAGATCCTGAAGAAGCAATCCGTAGCGCTGCTACCATTCTGCAACGTCAGATGGCAGTGTTTGTGGCCCTGGAAAACGACAACGAACCAGAAGCTAAGGTTGATGAGCCGGAAATTGATCCGATTCTTCTACGTCCAGTAGACGACCTAGAGCTAACCGTACGTTCGGCTAACTGTCTTAAAGCAGAAAACTTAAACTTCATTGGTGATCTGATTCAGCGCACCGAAGTTGAGCTGCTTAAAACTCCGAACCTCGGTAAGAAGTCACTGACCGAAATTAAAGATGTACTAGCCTCTCGTGGCTTGTCGCTTGGAATGCGTCTAGAAAACTGGCCACCGGCTATGTTGAAAGGCATTCAGGCATAACGTCTTAACCGGCAAAAATTCAAACTTAGTTTGATAAGGAACTAACAAATGCGTCATCGTAAAAGTGGTCGTCATCTAAATCGTACCAGCTCTCATCGTAAGGCCATGTTTAAAAACATGTCTGTATCTTTGTTTGAGCACGAGTTGATCAAAACGACCCTACCTAAAGCGAAGGAACTGCGTCGTGTGGCTGAGCCACTGATCACCCTAGCTAAGGAAGATAGCGTTGCTAATCGCCGTTTGGCCTTTGCTCGCACTCGTAGCAAAGAAGCAGTTGGCAAGCTGTTTAATGAACTAGGCCCTCGTTATGAGGCTCGTCCTGGTGGTTATATCCGCATTATGAAGTGTGGATTTCGCCCTGGTGACAACGCCCCTATGGCCTATGTAGAATTAGTTGATCGTCCTGTAACTAGCGACGAGTAACTTTCTACAGTAGTAAAAAAACCCAGCCTTGAGCTGGGTTTTTTTTATCTTAGATTTGATATCAAAAAAGACATAGGTAAGCTTCGTGTTCAACCTACAACCACGGTTGCTTACCCTTTTGTCTTAGTGCATCTAACGCACCAGCAAAGGTGCCAAGAAACGCCCTGTGTGGGACACAGTATTAGCCGCCACTTCCTCTGGCGTGCCTGTTGCAATGATCTGCCCTCCCTTATTACCGCCCTCTGGGCCTAGGTCTATCACCCAGTCAGCTGTTTTGATTACATCCAAGTTATGCTCTATCACAACAATAGTATTGCCGTGGTCTCTTAGGCGATGAAGTACAACCAATAGTTGCTGAATGTCAGCAAAGTGCAGGCCGGTAGTGGGTTCGTCAAGTATGTATAAGGTTTGGCCAGTATCACGCTTAGATAATTCCCTTGATAACTTCACCCTTTGGGCTTCACCACCTGATAAGGTAGTCGCGTTTTGGCCCAAACAAATGTAGCTTAAACCCACGTCCATTAGGGTTTTTAAACGGCGGTGAATCATAGGCACAGCGGTAAAAAACTCGACTGCAGCTTCTACAGTCATGTCTAACACTTCGGTAATATTTTTACCTTTATACTGAACTTCTAGGGTTTCACGGTTATAACGTTTGCCCTTACACACATCACAAGGCACATATACGTCAGGTAAAAAGTGCATTTCTACTTTGATGACGCCATCACCCTGACAAGCTTCGCAGCGCCCACCCTTAACATTAAAACTAAAGCGTCCAGGCTTGTAACCGCGAGAACGAGCTTCTTGGGTGCCTGCAAACAATTCTCTAATGGGTGTAAAGATGCCGGTATACGTGGCAGGATTAGAGCGAGGTGTGCGTCCAATGGGGCTCTGGTCGATATCGACCACTTTGTCCATCAAATTTAAACCGATAACTTCCTTATGGGGTGCCGCAACTAAAGTGGTCGCCTTGTTTAGCAAAGTGGCAGCTAAAGGGTACAGTGTTGCATTGATTAAAGTTGATTTGCCTGAGCCAGAAACACCAGTCACACAAGTCATTAAACCTAATGGAATGCTTAGGTCTACGTTTTGTAAGTTGTTACCTGTAGCGCCAAGTAGCTTTAGCCACTGGCCTTTAGTAGGCTTGTTGCGTTTTGCTGGCAGGGGAATGCACTTAACACCACTTAAGTATTGTCCAGTAAGGGAATCAGGATTAGCCATGACCTCTTCTGGTGTGCCTTGAGCCACTACACGTCCACCATGAACGCCAGCACCAGGGCCAATGTCTATGACATGATCTGCCAAGCGCACGGCTTCTTCGTCGTGTTCGACCACAATTACTGTGTTGCCAAGGTCACGCAGATGTATCAATGTTTTAAGTAGACGCTCATTATCTCGTTGATGCAGGCCAATAGAGGGCTCATCAAGAATGTACATAACACCCACAAGGCCAGCACCTATCTGGCTTGCAAGACGAATGCGTTGGGCTTCTCCACCAGATAATGTATCAGCGTTACGATCTAAGGTGAGATACTCTAGGCCTACGTTCACTAAAAAATCTAATCGTAGGCGTATTTCTTTGAGTATTTTGTCAGCGATCTGCCCTTGTTTACCAGATAACTCTAAATTGGCAAAGTATTCAGAACAAGCACCCACAGCTTTACTGGTGATTTGCGGTAAATTGAGCTCATCAATAAACACATGCCTTGCTTCTGTGCGCAAACGGCTGCCTTTACAGCTAGGACAAGGCTGCATATTAAGGTACTTGCCTAGGTCTTCGCGCACCATGTTTGACTCAGTCTCACGATAGCGTCTTTGCATGTTATTAATGATCCCTTCAAAGGGGTGATTGCGAGTGATTTTGTCTCCACGATCATTAATATAATTAAATTCAACAGGCACCTTTCCAGTGCCGTAAAGAATCAGCTTTTGAACCTCATCACTAAGCTTTTCCCAAGCAGTTTCCATGCTAAAACCGTAATGCTTTGCCATAGCGCTAAGAAGGCCATAATAATAAATAGAGCGACGATCCCAGCCCCTAACGGCCCCTTCAGATAAGCTATTAGCAGGTTGCTGTACTACTTTCCCAGCATCAAAAAACTGACGGATACCTAAACCATCACAAGACTGGCATGCACCTGAGGGGCTATTGAAGCTGAATAAACGTGGCTCTAGCTCCGCAATAGAGTGGCCACAAGTGGGGCAAGCAAAGCGCGATGAAAAGATCATTTCTGGCTCTGACGGATCATCCATTGATGCTACTTTAGCGATGCCGTCAGTAAGGTTTAGCGCAGTCTCAAAGGACTCAGCTAAGCGAAGCTGTAAACCTTCTTTTACTTTAAAGCGGTCTACAACCACTTCTATAGTGTGCTTTTTATTCTTCTCTAAATCTGGAGTGTCATCTAAATCACATAAGGTGCTGTCAATACGCGCACGTATATAGCCCTGACTTCTAAGCTCATCCAGGGTGTGTAAGTGCTCACCTTTTCTATTTTGAACTACAGGGGCTAAAAGCATTAAACGTTTATCAGCTTCTTGAGCTAATACTTGGTCTACCATTTGGCTCACAGTTTGAGCAGCTAATGGCAAGCCATGATCGGGACAACGAGGCTCTCCTGCGCGGGCAAATAACAACCTCAAGTAGTCGTAAATTTCGGTGATGGTACCTACAGTAGAGCGGGGGTTATGTGAGGTGGATTTTTGCTCGATAGAAATCGCAGGTGACAGGCCTTCGATATGGTCAATGTCAGGCTTTTCCATAATCGAAAGAAATTGCCTAGCGTATGTTGATAAGGATTCTACATAACGTCTTTGGCCTTCGGCATAGAGTGTGTCAAAGGCTAGAGATGATTTGCCAGAGCCAGATAAACCAGTAATGACAACTAGCTTGTCGCGCGGAATATCGATGTCGATGTTCTTTAAGTTATGTGTGCGTGCACCGCGTACTATGATCGTATCCATGGGTCAATCCACTAAGGGCCAAACCGACCATTATAGGCACAACTAGCCGCCTATAACAGCATTTAAAGAAGTGGCCTAAATCTCTTCTTAAAATAACTACTTTAGGCTTTGAATAATACCCACTTAAGGCCTATAATTTTCCCCCCGGTTGCACTTAGCTGGGTTAATTTAGTGTGCTAACACATACAGCAATTTAACACTCATACATCAGGAGAAGATCATGGCACAAGGTATAAATAAAGTAATTTTGGTAGGCAATGTGGGCGGCGACCCAGAGACAAAGTACATGCCCAGCGGCGGTGCAGTCACAAATTTAAGCATAGCCACATCAGAATCTTGGAAGGACAAGCAAACAGGCCAACCTCAAGAACGCACAGAATGGCACCGAGTGGTGTTTTTTAACCGTTTGGCAGAAATTGCCAGTGAATACGTTCGTAAAGGTTCAAAGCTATACGTAGAAGGCTCTTTACGCACTCGCCAGTGGGAACAAGACGGTGTGAAGCGTTACAGTACTGAAATAGTAGCCTCACAAATGCAAATGCTAGACAGCCGTCAAGGTAGCGCTCAAGCAGGTGGTCCACAAGGTGGCCAAAACGCCCAACAAGGTGGTCAAGGTGCACCTCAAGGTGGCGGCCAGCAGCAAAACTATAATCAGCAAGCCCCTCAAGGCAGGCCGCAGCAGCAACAGTCTTATCAGCAACAACCACCAGCCCAGCAGCAACAGCCTGCACAACAACCACAGCAACAAGCAGGTGGTTTTGATGATGGGTTTGACGATGACATTCCCTTTTAGATTATAGCTAGTGTCACTCACTAAGCGATGACTACAAATACCCTGCATTGTCAGGGTATTTTTTTGTAAAAATATGACTAAGACTTACTTTTATTTAAGATGCCTTCTATGCATTGAATTAAGTCTTCATTTTTTTTAGGGTTAAGTGCATCAATATGTGGTGCTGAAAACTGGCCTGAATCATTATCAAAATACTCACCAGATGTATTGTTAAACTCGTCAGATAAGCTTGCGCGAATAAGGATGTCAGAACCAATGTTGACATCTTTTCCAGCTATGCCAAAACCTTCTATAACCATCTTTGTCGCAAGTAATGAGCCTGGATTGACCGCCACAATTATTGGGCCTTGCAGGCTTAATTTTTGAGCCACACCACACGACCACATAGTAATTGCTAGTTTACTTTGTGCGTAAGCATTCAAGTCGTCACTGACATGTTTTTTGCCAGTTAGCGCATCTAAATCCACTGGCGCTTGTGCTGCAGAGGATAGGTTGATTACACGTGCTGTGCTGTCTAGCAAAGGCAGTAATTTTTGGGTGAGTAAATAGGGCGCGAGAGTATTTACTACAAAGCGCACATCCATGCCATCTCTATTGATTGGGGTATTGGTTTTTAATACACCAGCGTTGTTGATGAGGACATCTAGTTTGGTATGGCTTGCCTTTACAGCGCTGGCAAAGTGGGCCACTTCTAAAAGATCTGACAAATCGGCTAGATAAGGCACTACCTTAATGCCATCGGGTATGGCATTAAGAGTGTTTTCTACTTGGGCTAGCTTTTCTGGGCTTCGTCCATGTATCAATACGGCATGGCCTAAAGATACTAAAGCTTTTGCTGTGTTGAGGCCTATGCCGTCAGTAGCACCTGTGATTAATATGGTTTTTTTCATAATAGCTACCCTTTACAAATTAAAACATGAGCTGTTGAATGTATCTAAGTTATTTTTGAAGCTAGCTTTTAATAGAGGCCAGATGCAGGATAGGCCTAATAGGTATCGATTAAATATGATATAAAGGCCTCTGATTTTAGTGGCTTTTTTAGGTTTATTGAAGTGTTTTAATGCGAAGTTCTAATCATGCAAGCAATCATTAAAGGCATATGATGTTATTTAAGCTATTTTTACCTTTTGCTTTTGGCTATTTTTTGTCGTTTTTATATCGTGTGGTAAATGTGGCGATTGCGCCAGATTTAGTGCGTGAATTTGGTCTCAATGCTAACCAAATGGGTTTGGTTAGCAGTGCTTATTTGTTAACCTTTGCTTTGTGTCAGTTGCCCTTAGGCATATTGTTAGATCGCTATGAAAGCCGCAAGGTCAGTGCTGCGCTGTTATTAATAGCAGCACTAGGCGCATTGATATTTGCTTTTGCAAGCTCCGCTATGGGGCTATTAATAGGGCGTGGGCTTATTGGTATCGGCGTATCTGCCTGTCTAATGGCAGCGTTCACTGCCTACGCTAACCTGCTGCCATCACAAACACTACCCTTAGTTAACGGCCTACAACTAATGGCAGGAGGCCTGGGAGTGGTCTGTGCCTCTACGCCTGTACAGTGGTTTTTAACTTGGGGAGACTGGCGACTTTTGTTTCAGGGCTTAGCTGTGGCTTCTATTATAGCCAGTGTATTGGTCTATAGTTTGGTGCCCAAATACAAGGTGAGTTCAAATGGTGAAAGCTTAGGCCAGCAATTAGGGGCTTTGTGGCAAGTGATCAAGCACCCACGCTTCTACCAAATTGCCCCCCTATCTGTAGCTACTCAAGGCGTTTTTGGTGCATTTGTGGGCTTGTGGTCTGGCTATTGGCTGCGTGATTATTTGGCTTTATCTGAGTCTCAAACGGCGCAAATTATTCTCACTATGGCTGTGGCAATGACTGCAGGCTTTGTGGTGTTGGGGGCGCTAGCTGCCTATGCTCAGCGCTATGGTATCAGTGCTCATATAGTGAGTGTGTCCGGCATGTTGGTGTACATGTGCAGCCAATGGGTGATCATTAATGAATGGAGCCAATGGCATCATTTATGGTGGGGTTTGAGTGGATTCTTTGGCACCTCTGGTGTGCTTATGTATGCCTATTTGTCACAATCGGTGCCGAAAAACCTAGTAGGGCGCACTAATGCTAGCCTTAATTTATGTGTATTTGTAGTGGCGTTTGCTTGTCAGTGGGGTTTGGGTGTCGTGGTTAACCTTTGGCCCTCTAATGCCTTAGGGGTTTACCCACAAGTTGCATACGCCACTGCGTGGTTGTGGGTGTTAGGGCTTCAAGCTTTGGCATTAGTTTGGTTTTTTTATAACGCCTTCTTGGGCAAGTTGCGTTAGTTTTTCGCCAGATAAGCCTAATAGACTTCCTAGGACATCATGGGTATGGCTGCCTAGCGCCGGTCCAGCCCAGCGAGTGGCACCAGGGGTGTTTGATAATTTTGGCAAAATAGCCGGAATCTTTAATGCTTCACCGTTGATCTCTACACTTTCAAATAGCCCACGGGCCTTAAAATGCTCATCATTGACCATGTCTTCTACGTTGTATATGGGCCCACCAGGCACCGCGTTTTCATCTAAAATAGCAAGAATGCTGACTGAGTCATTTTCTGCACACCAAGAGGACAAAGCTTGGTCAATTTTAACTTCATGTTCTACACGACCTGCATTAGATGACAAGGCAGGGTCACAAGCCATGGCTGGGTAGCCAGCTGCTGTCATTAAGCGCACAAAGATAGAATCCCCATTACCACCAATCACTACGTATTTACCATCCAAACACTTATAGGTGTTGGTAGGCACAATGCCAGTCACTGTGCTGCCAGAAGGCTGTCTAATCACGTTGGCACCGTCATACTCAGGCACCACTGCTTCCATCAAATTAAACATAGACTCATACAAAGCCACATCCACAACTTGGCCTTTGCCGCTGTTTTTTTGTTCAAGCAGGGCTAAACAAATACCCAGCGCTGCATGGATGCCAGAAATAGTGTCACCAATGCTTAGATTGGGCCTCACAGGAGCTTGATCTGGGTGGCCATTGACGTAGCGAAAACCACTAATGCCTTCACATACAGAGGCAAAGCCGGGTTTGCTGGCATAGGGGCCTGTTTGTCCATAACCGGAAATACGGGCATACACAAGCTTAGGGTTGGATTGCTTAAACTCTTCAGGCCCAATGCCCCAGTTTTCTACTACACCTGGGCGGAAATTCTCTATTACAATATCTGCTGTATCAATCAGCTGTTTAACCAGTTCAATGCCCGCTTTAGTTTTAAGATCTATAGTGACAGATTTTTTGTTTCTAGCTAATGAGTACCACCATAAAGATGTGCCGTCTTTCATCTGGCGCCAATTGCGAATAGGATCGCCTCCGTTTGGAGATTCAATCTTGATGACTTCTGCACCAAAATATCCCAGCATACAGCCAGCAAAAGGGCCTGCAAGCAGTTGCCCTAATTCAATCACTCTATATCCAGATAAGGGGCCTTTAGCATCCATAGTTAGTACTCACTTATCTCTTCAAGCAGTTGCTTGCACCAAGTGGTTACACGTTGGTCTGTAAGCTCATGCTGACTATCTTCATCAACCGCTAAGCCTATAAATTGACTGCCATCTGCTGTTGCTGCTTTAGACACCTCAAATTGGTAACCCATCGTGGACCAGTAGCCTATCGCCTTAGCGCCAAGGCCTATACATTTATCATGTAGTAAGCCCATAGCGTCTTGATACCACTCTGGATAACCAATTTGGTCACCACAGCCAAAGAAGGCCATTTGAATGCCAGACAGGTCTAGCGCATCGATCTCTTCCCAGATGTCTTCCCAGTCAGCTTGTAACTCACCATAGTCCCAAGTGGGAATGCCACAAATCACGGTTTCATAGTCTAGCATCAAGCTTACAGAATCATCTGCCACATTAAAAATATCTACCTTATCAGTGCCTAAAATGTCACGAATTTGGTCGGCTATGTCTTCTGTATTACCTGTGGTGGAGCCAAAAAATAGTGCAATGGACATGAGTTAAATCTCTAAATAAAAATGCTTAAGGTGGATTAGGTATTAGTATATTAAATAAAACTTTAGGAATTATTCTGATTTTTAAGCCATTTACTTGGCAGCAAGCATCGTTGCCAGTATGGTAGCGATGCTTTCCACATTATATGTGGCGATTTTTTGGTCTGAGGTAACTCAGGCCATTTTTTTTATCTAAAATTCGATGCCGCGCTGAGCTTTAATGCCATCTCTAAATGCATGTTTAACATCTTTTATTTCGCTCACTGTGTCACACACTTCAATCAAGCCATTAGGTGCGCCTCGTCCTGTGACCACAAGGTTCATGTTGGCAGGGCGCTCAGTGATCGCTTTGGCTACCATCTCTAAATCTAACCAGCCATGGTTAAACATATAGGTAAGTTCGTCCAAGATTAAAAAATCGATGTCAGGGTCTGCCAGTAAGGACGCAGCTAGCACCCAAGCTTTTTCAGCTGCTGCTTTATCGGCTTCTTGGTTTTGGGTTTCCCAAGTGAATCCAGCGCCCATGGCGTGGTATGAAACTAATGGTAATTGGCTAAAAAACAGTTCTTCTCCACATTCCCAATCCCCCTTTATAAACTGCACTACGGCGCACTTGTGTCCATAGCCCAAACTCCTACCCAGCATACCAAAAGCGGAGCTGCTTTTACCTTTGCCGTTGCCAGTGAGTAATACAGATACACCTTGTTCTTTGTCAGCTTTGGCAATTTTTTTATCAATTTTCTGCTTTACTTTGCTCATGCGTTGCTGGTGTTTTTGATCACTAATGGGTTTTTTCATAGTCTATGTTCTGCCGTTATGTTTGGTGCTGTATTCAATGTATAGCGAAGTTTACCTATCGCTGAAGTGGTGAACAAGGCGTATATTTGAAGATTGAAATATCCTAGTCGCTTTTAAGTATTAAAGGGCAAAGGAACGCTATAAACTATACATATATTTAACCATAAGTATCAGAGCAATTCGTTATGACGTCTATTATGCCGCTGCGGCAGCTGTTTTTGGGAGGTGCTCGATCTGGCAAAAGTGGTCTAGCAGAGCAAGCCGCCATGAGCAGTGGTTTAGAAGTCGTCTATGTGGCTACAGCTCAAGTAAGTAAGCGCAATGAGCCAGGCAGCATGGCAGCAAGAGTAGCTATTCATAAGGAACGCAGGCCAAGTCATTGGGGGCTTGTGGAAGAGCCATTAGCGCTAAGCCAAATTTTGTTAGACCTTGATCAAGCTCCACGCTGTGTGTTGGTGGATTGCTTAACGTTATGGCTGAGTAATCATTTGTGTGCTGAAGACAATGATGTGGATTCAGCGCTGGAAGCGCTGGTTAGCCAAGTAACTCAAACACGTCATCATCTAATATTGGTAAGTAACGAAGTGGGCTCAGGCATTGTGCCAATGGGCGAATTAAGCCGCCAATTTCAAGATTATTCAGGCCTTATGAATCAGCGCTTAGCGCAAGTATGTGACGAGGTGACTTTGGCCGTAGCTGGATTGCCATTGAGCCTAAAAAAGTAGCTTTATATGTGTTTATGATTTTTCATTAAACGTTAAAATAAATTTTTAAATGAACGAGAAGTAATGACTATGACTCTTGAATGGATTAATGCACCCTTAGCCACACTTAACACGGGAGCTAAAGAGCAAGGGCTAGAGCGCCAAGGACAACTGACCAAGCCGCCTGGATCTTTGGGGAGTTTGGAAGCTATGGCTGTGCGACTTTGTGCTATGCAAGGTGTGCAAAAGCCCAGTGTAGATAATGCTCAGGTAGTGGTATTTGCTGGCGACCATGGCGTCGCGGCAGAGGGTGTGTCTGCATTTCCTCAAGTGGTTACTGGAGAGATGATAAAGAATTTTTCTCGTGGTGGGGCTGCAATCTGTGCATTGGCACGTCAAAACAATGCTTCCTTTGAAGTAGTAAATCTAGGCACTGTGGTAAATCTGTCTGCTATGGACAATGTTGTAGATAACACCATTATGGCAGGCACATCTAATTTTTCACAACAAGCTGCTATGACTATAGAGCAGCTAAGCCAAGCTATGCAATCTGGTAAAGCTGCGGTGGAGCGTGCAGCAGCCAATGGCGCTACCTTGTTTATAGGTGGTGATATGGGCATTGCCAATACCACCTCTGCTACGGCTTTGGCAGCATGGGCTACGGGTCAAAGTGTCACAGCTCTAGTGGGCCCAGGCACTGGCTTAGATGCACAAGGTGTTACACATAAAGGCCAAGTTATAGAAGCTGCATTGGACAAACATGAAGACGCCATGACTAGCCCAATAGAAGCGCTACGCCATGTAGGTGGGCTTGAAATTGCGGCATTAACTGGTGCCTACATTCGTGCAGCGCAGGTGGGTATGCCCATTTTAGTAGATGGTTTTATTACCACTTCAGCGGCTATTTTAGCCGCAAAAATTCAGCCTGACATCAACATGTGGATGTTTTTTTCTCATGCTTCAGCGGAGCCTGGACATCAGGCAATGATGGCATCAATAGGTGCTGACACTATTCTTGATTTGGGTATGCGCTTAGGAGAAGGCAGTGGCGCTGGCGTGGCTTTATCTATATTGAAAAGTGCATGTGTTACGCATAACGAAATGGCCACCTTTTCTGAAGCGCAGGTTTCAGAACAGCCAGTTAATGGTATCTAGCCGGTAATGAAAATTAGTTTATTGCGCCATGGTAAAACCAAATTAGATGACATATATCGTGGCCATACAGATGTGGCTTTAACGGATCAAGGGTTTGAGCAAATGCATCAAAGCGTTGCAACCCTTAAGCTGCCTGTAGACTACCTTGTGAGCTCTGATTTACAACGCTGTGCAAAGTTTTCAGCTTCATTGATGCCTAAGCTAAAGATAGAAAAGCGCTTTAAAGAAATGTCGTTTGGCGATTGGGATGGACAGCTTCGTGCCAAAATATGGCGTGAGCAGCCAGAAGCTGTGAGCCAGTTTTGGAGCAATCCAATGCATTGCTGTGCCCCCAATGGCGAAACGGTACTACAATTACAAATCAGAGCGATGGAAGCTTTCCATGAGCATGTAAAAAGTGCCATTAAGTTAAATTGTAAGCACATGTTAATTGTTACCCATGGGGGTGTGATTAGAGCTATGTTAGGGTCTATTTTGCACATGGATGCCAAGGGGCTATTTAATTTTAACTTACCCTATGCTGGGCTTGTACCTTTGCATCTGGTGACTTTTGACGACGAAAGTGGCCACTCTGATTACCATATCAGCCTAGACTTTGGTGCAAATTAGAATGTTTGAAATGCTTAAACGACACTATCATGCCTTGGTTTTGGCCTTTCAGTTTCTTACTCGTATCCCTGTTTATAAAGTGTTTTCTATTGCTAACACCGTGCCCACACCTCAGGTGTCAGGTAAAGCGCTACTATATTACCCTGTGGTAGGTGCTGCGATTGGCGGCTGGGTAGTTCTTTTACCTGCAGCGCTCAACCATTTTGGTATCTTAGTCGGCCCACAGCTACAAGCCGCTTTAGTGCTGGTGTTTTGGGTTTGGATTACGGGTGGTTTGCATCTTGATGGTCTAGCCGATAGCGCTGATGCATGGTTAGGTGGGTTTGGAGATAAACAGCGCACTTTAGATTTGATGAAAGACCCTACGTGTGGCCCCAGTGCTGTGGTGGTTTTAGTATTAACCTTATTGCTTAAGTGGCTAGCTTTAAGTGAGGTGATACATTTCGCACAAACCGCCGCATCTTGGTGGTGGTTGATGCTAGTGATGGTGCCAGTGTTGGCAAGGTTGCAGGCTATGGTGTTAGTTGTGCATACGCCGTATGTGAGAGGTGAGGGCTTGGGTACACAGCTGAAAAACCAAGTGCAGGCTAAGTGGGTTTGGTTTTGGGTTATGATCTTGGTTACATTGATGCTGTACCAAACAATAGCTTTATCATCGGCTATGCTGGCAACGAGTGCTTTAGGCTATGCCTTAATGCGTCGCTTGATGATGCAGCGCATAGATGGCTGGACTGGTGATACCGCTGGTGCCAGCATTGAAGTGACAGAGTTGCTACTGCTTTTGGTGATGGCAGTGTCGGTATCTGTAGATCTGTAATACATACTCTAAACTATCTTAAAGTATGAATTACATTCACCTTTGGCATGTTTTTTTCACCCAGCAGCCCATTTAAAGCTGACATAATAATGGCTCTATAAAGTGTAAAAAACACCGGAGCACACCTTGAACAGCCTTTATTCCTTCGAATTCTTTCCTCCTAAATCTAATGTTAGCCATCTTGCACTGGATACTTGCCTGAATGATCTTGCTTCTTGGAAACCTGAATTTTGTTCAATGACATACGGCGCTGGTGGTTCAAGCCAAGTTGAAAGTTATAGTGCGATTCAACGTTTACAAAAACTTGGACATGCACCTGCAGCCCATATCACCGCAGCTGGCGCTAGTAAGGCAGAAGTCAATATAGCCGCTAAAGCTTTTATCGAAACGGGCATTGACCATCTGGTGGCTCTTAGGGGCGATGGCACAAACGGACAGTTTATTCCCCATCCCCAAGGTTATGTTTATGGTGCTGATTTAGTGGCAGGTTTAAGACAATGGTTTGATGGCACTATTTCTGTGGCAGGCTATCCAGAAACTCACCCAGAAGCAACGAGTGCGAACGCAGATATTGCTCACTTAAAAACTAAGGTGGAGGCAGGGGCCAGCCAAATTATGACGCAGTATTGTTATGACACTGATGCATTGTTGCGTTTTGCTGAACGGCTGCAAGCTCAAGCAATAGATGTTCCCATCATCGTTGGCATCATGCCTATTCATGATATTCAGGCAATTCAGCGTTTTTCCGACCGTTGTGGCGCGACTGTACCTAAAAAAATAGTGGCTCAATTTGAACAGTTAAGTGACACTAATGATCAATTTAATCTCGCCATTGATATTGCCTTAAACCAGATAGAGCAGCTAGCTAATCATGGGCTTAACCAGGTGCATTTGTACACCCTCAATCGCCCTTTGTGGGTGCGCGGTATTTTGCAGGAAATGGCACAACCTAAGCTTGCTAAAAGTGCGTAAATACTAAGCTTAAGGTATAATGCGCGGCTTAATTATTTGTATTGCAGATTAGCCGCACATGAACTCAACAGCGACTCCATCAGAGAAACTAAAAGAGAAGCCCAAAGCCGTCGTCATTTATTCCGGTGGTATGGACTCTTACACCGTGCTGCACCTTGCTTTAAAGCAAGGTTATGAAGTACATGCCGTATCGTTCAACTATGGTCAGCGCCATAGTAAAGAGCTAGATGTGGCAGTGAAAGCGTGTGCAGATTTAGGTATTTCTCATAAGCTGGTGGACATCACCGCGATTAACCAGCTATTGCAGGGATCTTCTTTAACGTCTGCAGACATAGATATTCCTACAGGTGAATACGAAGAAGATAATATGAAGTCTACTGTGGTGCCCAACCGCAACATGATTCTATTGTCTTTAGCTATTGGCTACGCTGTGTCCATAGGCTCTACAGATGTATTTTATGGCGCTCATTCAGGTGATCACGATATCTACCCAGATTGCCGCCCAGAGTTTGTTGATGCCATGAATGTGGTGTCAGCGATAGCCAACTACGACGATGTACAAATTATTAGCCCTTTTTTACACCAAAGTAAGCTGGCTATCCTTGAAGCTGGTTTAAGCATGGGTTTAGATTATGCCCAAACCTGGACCTGCTACCTAGGCCAAGAAAAAGCCTGTGGTAAATGTGGCTCTTGTGTAGAGCGTTTAGAAGCCTTTGCTAAAGCAGGGCTCACAGACCCCGTGCCGTATGTGTCATTATAATTATGTATTCTGTTAAAGAAATTTTTTATACATTGCAAGGTGAAGGCCGCCAAGCTGGCAGACCTGCTGTATTTTGTAGGTTTGCCGGTTGTAACCTTTGGACTGGTAGCGAGGCGCGCCGTGGGGTAAGCATTTGTGACTTTTGTGACACAGATTTTGTGGGCGTCGATGGCACGTTAGGTGGTCGCTACACCGCACAAGATTTAGCCAAGCTGATAACAAGCTGTTGGCCAGAAGGACTGCCAGGTGATCCTTTAGTGGTGCTGACAGGCGGTGAGCCTATGCTGCAGGTAGATGAAGACTTGGTGGGTCAGTTACACGGACAAGGCTTTGAAATAGCCATAGAAACCAATGGTACATTACCAGTGCCAGCGAGTATTGATTGGATCTGTGTGAGCCCTAAAGGCGCTTCAGACATTGTGCAAACCACAGGTCACGAGCTAAAGCTTGTGTACCCGCAGCATCATGCTATGCCAGAAAAGTTTATAGATTGGGATTTTGAAAACCATTATCTACAACCGCTAGATAAAGCGTATATTGTCTCCTCCAATGATGATGACAACTACGTGCAACAAACCATAGATTATTGTATGCAGCACCCACGGTGGCGCTTAAGCTTGCAAACTCACAAAATTACAGGCATTCGCTAATGGAAATATACAAAGATTTTAGCTTCGACTCGGCGCATTTTTTACCTAACGTACCAGTAGGGCACAAATGTGGCCGTCTTCACGGGCACACGTTTTCCTTGCGCATCGTGGTGTCTGGCCCAGTAGGAGAGACCACTGGCTGGATTATGGATTTTGGCGACATTAAAAAGGTGTTTAAACCGCTTTATGAGCAACTAGATCATAACTACCTTAATGACATTAAAGGCCTAGAAAACCCTACCAGTGAAGTGATGGTGAAGTGGATTTGGCAGCAGCTAAAACCAGTATTGCCTCAGCTTTCACGCTTAGAGTTAAAAGAAACTTGTACTTCTGGCTGTGTTTACAGCGGCGAGTAATCTATGGCTATTGATGGGTTACATATTGACGACATTAAGCGTATTAGCACTCAGGTGCAAACTATTGCGATAGTAGGTTTGTCTCCTAAGCCTCACCGAGCCAGTCATCAAGTAGCCCTGTACTTGCAACAGCTTGGCTATTCAATCATTCCCGTGCACCCTTTGCACAAAGAAATATTAGGCTTAACCTGCTACCCAAATCTTGCGTCTATTCCTTTTGAAATCGATATGGTGGACTGCTTTAGATCCAGTGAAGCCATGCCAACGTTGGCCAGTGAAGTGATTGCTAAAGGTGCTAAAGTGATGTGGATGCAGCTAGATATTTACCATGCAGAAGCAGCAGCTATGGCAAGAGCTGCTGGCATAGCTGTGGTGATGGATCGTTGCCCGAAAATAGAGTTTGCAAAGTTTAGTTAGATTTTTTTAATCTACTGAATTAGCTTCTCTTATCCGCTCCAGCCTATTTTGCTCTTCCATAAACGCCTGTTTTATTTCTTCTAGCACAGTATCTACATCAGCAGATTCTGTGTCTTCTTCAAATAGTCCTGTTAGTTGGGTGCCAGGGTGCAAGTCGCCTGCTTCAAATAAAGCCCACATTTCTGGGGCATAGCGGGTGTGGCTTAGGGAAGGGGCATATTGGGCGTAGTAATGGGTAATATTTTCTACATCTCGCTGGTGCATGCTTTGGGCATTATTATTTGCCGCAGCATCCACTGCTTGTGGCAAGTCTATTATGACAGGGCCATGATCATCAACTAGCACATTAAATGGCGAAAGGTCGCCATGCACTAAGCCTGCACATAACATACGCATAATGTCATGCATCAGGGTTTCATGGTCTGCTAAGGCCTGCTCTTGGGTCATGGATACATCATTTAGTCGTGGAGCAACGTCCCCATCACCATAGGTAATGAGTTCCATCAATAACACGCCATCAAAACAGCCATAAGGCTTGGGTACCCGCACGCCTATGTCTGCAAGCTTATAAAGGGCGTCCACCTCAGCAGATTGCCACACTTCTTCTTGTTGTTCGCGGCCAAACTTTGAGCCTTTACTCATCGCACGACCTCTACGACTGTTGCGAACTTTTCGCCCTTCTTGGTAGGTGACAGCTTGTTTGAATGCGCGTTTTTCAGGAGCTTTATATATTTTTGCGCAGCGAATTTCAGAGCCGCAACGCACTACAAAAACATCAGCTTCTTTACCGCTCATTAAGGCCCGTAGCACCTCGTCGACTAAACCATTTTCGACCAGCGGAAGTATTCGTTTTGGAATTTTCATAGCGCGATTATACATGAGTTAAATCGGGATGGAACGCTACATATTTGCAGCTTATGTGCTTAATTTGCTTAGCTGCTTGCCATCAATGGTGAAGTTACCTGGTGCAAGCCAGCATTTGTATCTTGCCTGAAGAGTGGGCCAGTCTTTATCAATTATAGAAAACCATGCGGTATCTCGGCTGCGGTTTTTATATACAGCGGCTTGTCGAAAGAGTCCGTCGTAGCTAAAACCTAAGCGTTTAGATGCTTTTTTAGAGCCTTGGTTTTCGTTGTCACACTTCCATTCATAGCGGCGGTAGCCTAGTTCAAAAACGTGATTCATCATTAAATACATAGCTTCTGTGGCAGCGGTGGTTTGTTGCAGGGCAGGGGAATAGTTGATATGCCCCACTTCCACTAATCCTATTTCTGGTTGTATGCGCAAGTAGCTGGCAATGCCTACTGCTTTGCCTGTTTTTTGGGTTGCAATAATGGCATAAAATAATGGATCTTGGCTGTTGCTATGGCTGTTTAACCACGCTATAAATTGGGCTTTGTTGGTGAAAGGGCCGTAAGGTAAATAAGTCCAAATACGGTCTTCTTTGTCGGCGCTAAAGGCCTGCCATAAATCTTCACTGTGTTGCTCACAGTTTAGAGGTTCTAAGCGGCAATACAGCCCTTCTATAATGGTATTGGAGGGCTTTTGGCACGGTGTCCAGTGGGGTAACGGAAGGCCTATTTGCTGGCCTAAAGTGTTTACATGGTTAGACATCTTGAATCTTTTATCATTGATTTATTAGTTAATGTTAGACGATGTTTGAATTAAAACCTATGTTTTTAATCTAGCATTAAACTTAATTTTACAATGAGTCAAAAAGCTTTCCTAAAATACTCTACAACCTAGGCAAGAAAGGCCAAGGTAAACGGTGCCCAAAATAGCCACTATCGGGTATAATACTGCCATCATTTCACGCTCACATTTATTGCCAATTATGGGTCACCCTTAATGTTTGAAATAAATCCTTACATCTTAGCCATGAAAGACTTATCGCAGCGCACTGATGTGCTTAGGGGGTATCTTTGACTATGCTGGTAAAAAAGAACGTTTGGTAGAAGTAGAGCGAGACTTAGAACAGCCCGATGTATGGAATGATGCGCAGCGCGCGCAAGCCCTAGGTAAAGAGCGTGCCATGCTTGAAGGTGTGGTGAATACCATCGACATTATGGACGTGGGTTTAGTTGATGCTCGCGAATTATTAGATTTGGCCGTAGAAGAGAATGACGAAGACACCCTAAACGAAGTGCAGTCAGAGATTGACGCATTAACTGCAAGCCTAGAAAAGCTAGAGTTTAGGCGTATGTTCTCTGGCGAAATGGACCCAAATGCTGCCTTTTTAGACATTCAATCTGGCTCTGGTGGCACTGAAGCTCAAGATTGGGCGAGTATGATTTTGCGCATGTATTTGCGTTGGGGTGAGCAAAAAGGGTTTAAAGTAGAGCTGATGGAAGTCAGTGATGGTGATGTTGCTGGCATCAAAAGTGCCACCATTCGCTTTGAAGGCGATTATGCCTTTGGCTGGCTGCGCACAGAAACAGGTGTGCATCGTTTGGTGCGCAAATCGCCGTTTGATTCTAGTAGTCGCCGTCATACATCGTTTGCCTCGGTATTTGTTTCACCAGAAATTGATGATGATATCGACATAGAAATAAACCCATCAGATGTGCGCGTAGACACATACCGTGCCAGTGGTGCTGGTGGTCAGCATGTTAACAAAACTGACTCTGCTGTGCGTTTAACCCACGGCCCATCTGGCATTGTAGTGCAGTGTCAAAATCAGCGCTCGCAACATCAAAACCGTGATTCTGCCATGAAGCAGTTGCGTGCCAAGCTGTATGAGCAAGAAATTCATAAACGCCAAGAAGCCTCGCAAGCTCTAGAAGACACCAAGTCTGACATTGGCTGGGGCAGTCAGATACGCTCTTATGTGCTTGATGATCAACGCATTAAAGACCTACGAACCAACGTGCAGACTGGTGGTTGTGATAAGGTATTAGATGGCGATTTAGACCAATTTATTGTTGCCAGCTTAAAGGCTGGTTTATAAACGTAGTAAACACATTACCCAATAGTAGAACCAAGACCTATGAATGATACTAACGAAAGTTTAATGCAAGACGACAACAAACTCATTGCTGAGCGTCGTGCCAAATTAGCCAAGCGCCGCGAAGCAGGGAATGCCTTTCCTAATGATTTTCGTCGTGACAGCTACGCCCAAGATTTACAAGATGCCCACGGCGAAAAAGATAAACCCCAGTTAGAAGAATTGGCTATACCGGTAAAGGTGGCAGGACGTATCATTCGTAATCGTGGTGCGTTCATGGAAATTCAGGACGTGTCTGGTCGTATCCAGCTTTATGTCAATCGTAAAGCCCTAACGCCAGAACAGCTAGCCGAGCTTAAAACCTGGGACCTAGGTGACATTGTGGGTGTAGTAGGGGTATTACAAAAATCTGGCAAAGGTGATTTGTTTGTAGATATGTCAGACCCACAGCTATTAACTAAAGCCCTGCGTCCACTGCCTGATAAGCATCATGGCCTTGCAGACCAAGAGATGCGTTATCGCCAACGTTACGTAGACCTTATTGTTAATGAAGAGTCTCGCAAAACCTTTGTAATCAGAACCCGCGTGGTAGAAGCTATTCGCCAATATTTAATTGCTCGCGAATTTATGGAAGTAGAAACACCCATGATGCAGGTGATTCCCGGTGGAGCATCTGCCCGCCCATTTATTACTCATCATAATGCCCTTGATCGTGATATGTATTTGCGTGTTGCTCCAGAGCTTTACCTTAAACGCTTGGTGGTAGGTGGTTTTGAGCGCGTGTTTGAAATTAATCGCAACTTTCGTAACGAAGGTCTCTCTACGCGTCATAACCCAGAATTCACTATGCTGGAATTTTACTGGTCTTATGCAGATTTTCGCGACTTAATGGATTTAACAGAAGGCATGCTGCGACATATTGCAGAGTCTGTACTGGGTAATAGTAAAGTTACTTATCAAGGCAGCGAGTATGACTTTGCGCAGCCGTTTAAACGTATTTCTGTGTTTGATTCTATCTTACATTACAACCCTACCATTAAAGCTTCTCAGTTAGCTGATGAAGCCGGTGCACGTGCTATTGCTGAAGAGCTTGGTATTCCACTTAAGCCTTATTATGGTTTAGGTAAGGTGCAGATTGAGATCTTTGAAAAGACAGTAGAAGATCGTTTAGATCAGCCAACGTTTATCACTGAGTACCCTGCAGAGGTGTCACCTTTAGCAAGGCGTAATGACCTTGATCCGTTTGTGACAGATCGGTTTGAGTTTTTTGTAGGTGGTCGTGAGATTGCTAACGGTTTCTCAGAGCTAAATGATGCTGAAGACCAAGCTGAACGATTCTTGGCTCAAGTAGCCGAAAAAGATGCGGGAGATGATGAAGCTATGCATTACGATGCAGACTATATAGCCGCTTTAGAATACGGCATGCCTCCTACAGCAGGTGAAGGTATTGGTATAGACCGTTTGGTGATGTTATTCACTGATGCCCCGTCTATTCGCGATGTGTTGTTGTTTCCGCACATGCGCCCTGAAGCTAAATAGTAGAACTGTTAAAAAATGGCTCAGTCCATTTGGCAAAATGCACACTTACACCAGCTCGATAAGAGCTGGCTTAAGGTGCTAGAGCCTTGTTTACTTCAGCCTGAGCTTAATGCTTTGGCTGCCTTTTTGCAGCAGCAGCTAGATCAAAAGATTGCTTTGCTACCTAAACAAAGTGATTGGTTTAACGCCTTTAAACTTACCCCATTGCAGCAAGTTAAAGTGGTGATTTTAGGTCAAGATCCCTATCACGGATTTGAACAAGGCCAACCCCAAGCCCATGGCTTAAGTTTCTCTGTGAATCAAAGTGTTAAGACACCTCCGTCTTTACGTAATATCCTTAAAGAGCTCACTAATGATTTAGGTGTGCAGCCTGCCACGCATGGCAATTTAAGCCAGTGGGCACAGCAAGGTGTGTTGTTGCTTAACACAGTGCTCACAGTAGAGCATAGTCAAGCAGGTGCGCATCAGGGCAAAGGTTGGGAGTATCTTACGGACACTGTTATTAGTGCAATCAGCCAGCAATGTGATGGCGTGGTGTTTATGCTGTGGGGAAAACCAGCCCAAGCTAAGGCTGGCCTTATCGATGCAAGCAAACACTGCGTGCTTGAAACGGTGCATCCTTCTCCGTTATCAGCGTATCGGGGTTTTTTTGGCTGCGCGCACTTCTCAAAGGCCAATGCCTATATAACACAGCGCGGCCAAAGCCCTATAGATTGGCAGCGCACTCCAGTGTTAGCAGAGCCTAGCCAATTTGTGTTGCTTTAACTCCATCACTTTAACTATAGCTTAATGCGCTCAAAGACTTGTGGATCAATTTCATAAGGCAGAGGCACTAAATTTATGATTGCGCCGTCTTGCTCATGCAGATTAAGTGTGTCTTCTTGTGCTTCTGTACGATTTATAACTGCAGTAAACTCGTAGTTGTTGCCGCCAGTTGAGGCAACGCTGGTTATGCGGCCTACATTTTTTCGCTTGGTGGCATCAATTTGTTGGCCCACCTTTAAAGCGATAGGTGAGCTTGCTTGTCCTATCAGTAAATGTCGTTTAAGTTTACCTAAATACTGCATACGGGCCACGATTTCTTGCCCAGTATAACAGCCCTTTTTAAAGTCAATTGCGCCTGTGGCTTGTAAGTTGAGCATCTGTGGCACATAGCTGTCACTAATTTCTGGGGTTACGTAAACGAGGCCATTATTGATTTGTTTAGCTTCCCACGCACTCATATCGGCTAATTTTGCTTGTTGTTCAAGCTGGACCATTATTTTTGATTTGTGGCTAGGGCTACAATAGACAATAAATTCTTTGCTATTGGCGTCATTGCTCCATACTAAGTAGTTAAGATCTTGTATGCATGACATTTGCTCTTGTGGAGCTAAACCGAATACCAGAGTAATGCATGCCATAGCCTCATCACCCCACACTGCAAATCGGCTCCAGTCACTACTTGCATCTTGCAGCTGAGCTTTAGAGAATACTATGTACTTGGACATCGCCCTTTGCACGCTTTCTACCATAGTTATGGGCATATGCATGAGTAAAGTGTCGGCATGTGTGACTAAGTTGAAGTTGGCAATGACATTGCCCTTTGGAGTGCAGTACGCACCAGCTTGGCCAAAAGACTGTGTCACCTTGGTAACATCACAGGTGATTTGGCCTTGTAAAAATTTTTGTGCATCGGGGCCAGACAAGCTCAGGCTACCAAAATGATCTAGCGGGCAAAAATAGGTTTGTTTCATGTTGTTAATAATCTAAATATGGATGCCTAGCAGGCATAGTTGGACAGTTTGCGCTAAAATTACGCCATGTGTACATGGTATGGGTTAAGACAGAGGAATTCAATGTTGAATCAAACAGAATTAAAGCGGCAAATTTGGCACAGTCGTCGTGGCATGCTGGAATTAGATGTTTTACTGGGGCCATTTGCCGCTAATGTGTTGCCTTCTATCAGTTCGCAAGAGCAACAAACCTATGTGAGATTGTTGGGCCAGCAAGATCCAGACCTATTTACCTGGTTTATGGGGCACGGTGCGAGTGGAGATGCAGACCTTGATGCCATGGTTAAGTTGGTTAAAGACTATGCTAAGTCGAGCCAAGTTTCAGCTTAAGGCTTCACCACACCTTGCTTTAGTGGCAGGTGTTGTTTGGCTAGCTTTGAGCCTTTGTGGCTGGGGTATATTAGGAAACGTGTGGTTGGCGTTAGCTTATGCGTTGTTTGCTGGGGGTATGAGCTGGTATTGGGTTTGGCGCTGGGCTTTACTTAAATCTAGCACCAGCGTAGTTGCTGTCAGCTGGACTGCGGATGATTTTTGCTGTTATCTAAAAAATGGTGAGCAAGTGAGTGGGCAAATCATGCCCAAATCAGCCTTTAATCCTTATTTTATTACCTTATATATTAGGCTTTCAGATGGGCAGCAGTTTTGGTGGCCACTTCTGGCTGACAGTGGCCCCCCAGACATGTTGCGTAAATTAAGAGTGTTTGGCCGTTGGCATATCCAAATCCCTACTGCCAATCAAAATTAGTAGGTGTCATGATCGTGTTACGGGCGGTTTTTTGGGTGTCTGGATAGTCTAATGTGTAGTGTAAACCACGGCTTTCTTTGCGTTGCTGGGCACTATGAATAATAAGTGAGGCCACCAAGGCCAAATTGCGTAATTCTATAAGGTCTGGGCTTACGCGATAATTACTATAAAACTCATCTATCTCACTAAGTAGCAACTCTACACGGTGCTTTGCTCTGGTTAAGCGTTTGTCTGTGCGAACTATCCCCACATAGTCCCACATAAAGCGACGTAATTCGTCCCAGTTATGAGAGATGATTACGTCTTCATCTGAGTCTTTTACTTGGCTTTCATCCCAGGTAGGAATAGTGCGTTTAGGTGGGGTTTCGCTCCAATTTTTTTCGATGTGCTTTGCCGCAGCGTGGCCATAAACGAAACATTCCAATAATGAGTTGCTTGCTAATCGATTAGCACCATGCAAGCCTGTAAAAGCGGTTTCGCCAACAGCGTATAGGCCTTCAATATCAGTCATACCGTCTTGATTGGTAATAATGCCGCCACAGGTATAGTGTGCAGCAGGCACTACAGGAATAGGATCTTTAGCAATGTCTATGCCCAGTTCCATGCAGCGTTGGTAAATGTTGGGAAAATGAGATTGGATAAACTCACGTCCACGATGGCTAATGTCTAAATAAACGCAGTCATCACCAAGGCGTTTCATTTCGTGGTCTATGGCACGGGCAACAATATCTCGTGGGGCTAGCTCTAAGCGGTCATCAAAGCGCTGCATAAATGGCTCACCATTAGCCAATACTAACTTTCCACCTTCACCACGGATAGCCTCAGTGATCAAAAATGATTTGGCTTGTGAGTGATACAAACAGGTAGGGTGGAACTGATTAAACTCCATGTTAGCTACACGGCAACCTGCACGCCAAGCCATAGCTATACCGTCACCAGACGAGCCATCTGGATTGCTCGTATAAAGATACACTTTACTGGCACCGCCTGTGGCTAAAATGACACACTGTGCTTTAAACGTGTTGACGTGGCCCGTTTGTTGATTTAATACGTAGGCGCCTACACAGCGGTTGCCTGGCAATCCTAGTTTCGCATTAGTAATTAAGTCAACAGCTACCTGATGAGATAACAAGTCTAAGTTTTTGGCCTCTGTCGCTCGTTCTAGCAGGGTTGTGGTCACTGCTCGACCAGTCCAGTCTGCCGCGTGAATGATACGCCTATGACTATGACCACCTTCTTGGGTCAGATGGTATCCTGTTGGGTCTGCATCGTCTTGAGTAAAGGGTACGCGCTGACCAATAAGCCAATCAATACTGGCTTTTGCTTGCTCTACGGTAAATTGGATGGCTTCTGGATTGCCAAGGTGAGCACCTGCTATTAAGGTGTCTTGGATGTGATCATCTATGCGATCTTGTTGGTCAAGTACTGCTGCAATGCCACCTTGCGCCCAACCTGAAGCACCAGCGTTTAGTTCGTTTTTACTTATTACAGCGACCTTGCGAGTTGCGGCCAATTTTAAACCTAAGCTAAGCCCGGCAGCGCCGGAACCTATAATAAGCACGTCGTATTGAAAGTCTTGTTGCATAAGGTTGCTGTTGTTGTAATTCGCTAAAGTCTTCGATTATAGCTTGGCTAGACCTAAGGTGAAATGCTTATTGTTATCGCAGATATGTTTTAACTGGTTAGATTTACTCTGAACTAGTGTCTACAAGGCTAATCTGTTGTACTCTTATTAGGCTATTAAATTGCTAGCGAATCGCAATTTGTGTACTGAGCCAAATTTAGATAAGGAAACCTAAGTGCCCATTGAAAAGGCCCCACCTAATTCAGTCTCATCTGACCAGCAGCTTGTAGAACGAGTGCAAGCTGGGGATAAGCGCGCCTTTGACTTATTGGTTCTTAAATACCAACACAAAATCATCAGTTTAGTGGGTCGTTATGTGAAGGATCATCATGAGGCCATGGACGTCAGTCAAGAGGCATTCATTAAAGCCTATCGTGCGTTGGCTAATTTCCGCGGTGATAGTCAGTTTTATACATGGCTCTACCGCATTGCCATTAACACGGCAAAAAACTATTTAGTATCTCGGTCTCGCAGACCACCAGATGTTGATGTAGAAGCTAATGAATACGGCGACTATGGTAGTGCAGATGTCATGGCAGACGTGGATACCCCAGAAAATTTGATGGCTCGTGATCAGCTTCAAGATAAGGTGTTTGCCACCCTAGACAAGCTGCCAGAAGACCTTAAGACTGCGCTTACATTGAGAGAGTTTGAAGGTATGAGTTATGAAGAAATTGCACAAGTAATGGACTGCCCCGTGGGCACTGTGCGTTCGCGTATATTTAGAGCTCGTGAGGCAATTGACAAAGAAGTAGCAAAACTTATGGATCGTGATTAGCGTTCTGTGAAGATAGTGTAAAAATAACATTGAACCAAACCAGACTTTTGGCGTCCAAACTGCCGTAAGCAAAATTTAGGAAGCGATATTTTGGCACCAACACAAACTAAACACACCCGCAACAGTGATGCACAACTAGTGCGTGAATCATTATCTGCAGTAATGGATGATGTTGCGCAGCCGCTTGAGCTTCAGCGCGTACTCAAAGCCTGTGAGAGTGATGAGCAAGTAAGGTTGCAGTGGGCTCGTTACCAACTAGCTAGTGCTGCACTAAAACGTGAAGCAAGTATAGCCTCTGTATCATTAGATTTTTCAGATCGGGTGCGTCAAGCGATCGTGGCAGAGCCGTGCTATGCGCAACAATCTTTTGCTGCACCTAACAATCAAGCATCTAAAGTAAGCTATTTAGATCGTTTCTGGCAGCCTGTTGCCGGTTTGGCTGTAGCAGCAAGTGTGACTATGGTTATGGTCCTTGGCGCCCAGCGTATTGGTATATCGGCTGTGCCACAAGTAATTCCTGCCCAGCAAGGCGTTGTGTTGTTAGAGCCCAGAAATAGCAATAACAGTATTGCGCTATTTAGCACGGGTGTCGCTTCTGCGAGTGTAGATAACGTTAATGATATCATTCGTTTGCAAGCACCCATAGAAGCGGCTAACGCAGCGGATGCAACTTGGTCAGCGGCAAATTTACCGACTGGTTTTGTACTAACCCAACGCAGCTTAGATACCTCAAACCAAGTGGCAAGGGAAGTGCTTACTTATAGTGATGGCATTGATAACTTTACGCTTTATGTTGAAGCATTAAATGGCCGCACCATTCCTGAAGGCCATACCTTTGCTGGTTCCAATCTCGTTTTAGGCCAAACGATTACGCATAATGGCAGCTCAATGTTTATCACCTTGGTTGGCCAATTAAGTTTAGCGCAAGGCGAGCAAGTGGCCAGCTCTGTGGTATCCTTTACAGCCCAATAAACGCCTTTTAAGGCTGTAGGGCTGAATTATGTCTAATGCACACGACTCAATGATCGAGCAAGTTGCCCACGTCCATGCCATTGATCAAAGCTCAGTATGGCTTGATACAATTCGCCTGAGCACGTGTAAATCTTGCAGCATGAAAAGTGGCTGTGGCCAACGACTCATGAACCAAGCGACAGATTGTAAGCGTTCGCGTATCCAGTTGCCCATGCCTTTGGCTATGTCCTTAAGTGTGGGCGATGAAGTGGTTCTTGGTATCCCTCAAAACGCCTTTATTAAAGCCAGCTTGCTAACCTTTGCTATGCCTTTGGTAACAATGCTTGGGTGTGCTTTGTTAGCTCAGTGGCTGAGATTGTCTGAGCCTGTTACAGTCATTGTAGCGTTGCTAGGATTAGGTCTTGGTTTGTTGCTGCTGCGCTGGTACAGCCAAAGTGATTCTGTTATTAACTCTAATCAGTGGCAGCCAGTAATCCTTCGCCAGCAAAGCAGTGTTCAGGTGCAGGAACTTCATTTCACGACTGATTAACACCAAATATTTATACATATAATTGTATATCAGCACATGCTTCTGCAAAGCTTTGAAAGTTTTTTGTAAATGAGCTCTATAGTGCCCTTAGCTCGTTAAAACTGCCGTATGATTATGAGTAATATATTTTTACCATATGAATAGATGGAGACGCGTTCTGATGAAAAAATTCACTTTGCACTATAAACTGAGCGCGTTGTTGTTGCTCGTCATGTTGTCGTCCAGCTTTTCACAAGCTCAACAATTTCCAGACTTTACAATACTTGTTGAAAAAGCATCTCCTGCTGTGGTTAACATTAGTACTGTGCGTAACAACACCCAAAGGTTTAGAGGTAATCAACCCCAAGCTCCCAACCAGGGCCAGGTGCCTGAAATTTTCAAAGACTTTTTTGCTCCCAAGTCTCCTCAGCAACCCTCGCAACCCCCTCAGCAAAGGCGTGCGCCTCAAGCCCAGTCTACAGGCTCAGGCTTTCTGATCAGTGCAGATGGCTACATTCTTACCAACGATCATGTGGTTAAGGGGGCCGAAAAAATTATTGTCGCTTTAGGTGATCGTCGTGAAATGGAAGCGGAACTTGTGGGTAGCGATCCACGCTCTGACTTAGCTTTATTAAAAATTGACGCACAAGGGCTGCCGTTTTTGACCATGGCAGACTCAGATAAGTTGAAAGTGGGGGAGTGGGTGCTTGCTATTGGATCTCCCTTTGGTTTTGATTACTCAGTCACCGCGGGCATTGTGAGTGCTAAAGGGCGAGGTCTTCGCTCAGAAACTTATGTGCCCTTTATTCAAACAGACGTGGCCATAAATCCAGGTAATTCAGGTGGCCCTTTATTTAATTTGGACGGAGAAGTGGTCGGTATTAACTCTCAAATCTATACCCGCTCAGGTGGTTTTATGGGTGTGAGTTTTGCTATTCCTAGTAATACAGCCTCCACCGTGGCCAAACAGCTGCGAGAAACAGGTCAAGTGGCGCGAGGTTGGCTGGGTGTGCAGATTCAAGAGGTCAGTCAAGACCTTGCAGAATCTTTTGGTTTGGATAAGGCTTCGGGTGCATTAATATCTCAAGTGCTAGACGATAGTCCAGCTTTTGCCGCGGGTCTACAAACAGGAGACGTGATTACCAAAATAGATGGGAATGATGTTGTCATGTCAGCTCAAGTGGCTCACTTTGTAGGAGCTATAGTGCCTCAAAGTACTGCTGTTATTAAGGTGATAAGAGATGGAGAGCTTATCGATGTGGATGTGTTGATTGGGCATCTGCCAAAAAATAAACTTAGCGCTTTAGGTAAAGTGGATAAGAGCCGCTATGTTGAGCGCATTGGTGTGCGGGTGGCTTCCTTGGCGCCAGAAAAGGCCCAGGAGTGGCGCATCCGTAATGGTGTAGATGTTACAGAAGTAGATGCTGGCGTGGCTCAGGAGCTTGGTTTGCAGGTTGGTGATGTGATCACCAGCATTGCTAATCAGCGCATCGCTAGTGTGGAACAGTTTGCTAGCTTAGCAAAAGCTCTGCCTAATAATCGATCTATTTCTTTGCGCATTGTGCGCCAAGGAATGCCACTGTTTGTGGCATTTAGGTTGAATGACTAAGCGCTGCAGTAAGCAGCGCCTAGTAAAATAACACAGCAGCTAGCATGCCAGCTGCTGTGTTATTGGATCAAATCACCAACACGTACTACTTTTAGCGTATTGGTGCCGCCATGAGCCTTCACATAATCGCCCTTAGATATGAGCACGATATCGCCATCTGTTACGATGCCTAATTTTTTTAGCTGCTCAACTGCCACGTGGTTTACTTGGTCGTTTTCAATGACCTTAGAATCAAATGGATGTGTAATTACACCCCGGTAAAGGCAAACACGGCGTTGTGTTTCAGCGTGAGAAGTGAAGGCAAAAATAGGTATGCCTGAGCTAATGCGTGACATCAGTAGTGGGGTTTTTCCCCTTTGGGTCATACAAATAATGGCCTTTACGCCATCCAAGTGGTTTGCCGCATACATAGCGCTTAGTGCGACGCTTTCATAAATGCTGTGTACTGCGATGTCTAGCCTATGAGAAGACTTATGGGCGTTTCTGTGCTGTTCAGCGCCTAGACATACTCTAGCCATAGCTTCAACTGTTTGAGCCGGGTAATCGCCTACGGCTGTTTCGGCTGACAGCATAACGGCATCGGTGCCATCCATCACTGCATTGGCTACATCGGATACTTCAGCCCGCGTAGGCATTGGGCTTGTAATCATCGACTCCATCATCTGTGTTGCCGTGATCACAATGCGGTTTAGTTTTCGTGTGTGCTTAATAATGTCTTTTTGAACACCTACTAGCATGGCATCGCCAATTTCTACAGCTAAGTCTCCACGGGCAACCATAATGCCCTCTGAGGCTAAGATGATGCCTTTTAATGTTTCGGTTTCAATAGCTTCTGCGCGTTCAATTTTAGCAATCAAGCCAGCATTACTGTTGGCTTTTTCTAGTAAAGCGCGAGCTTCATTCATGTCGCCAGCATTTCTTACAAATGAAATAGCAATGTAATCTGCACCAATTTCTGCGGCAGTAATAAGATCTGCACGATCTTTGTCTGTTAGAGCCGGGGCTGATAAGCCTCCACCTTGAAGGTTGATACCTTTGTTGTTAGAAAGAGGGCCGCCTACTTCTACAGTAGTGTGAACTGTGTTTTGCTCTACGCGAACAACTTTAAGCACTATTCGGCCATCGTCTAATAATAAGATGTCATCTTGGTGCAGATCTTTACCTAGTTCAGGAAAGTCTAAGCCGACGGCTTGTTCGGTTCCAGCTTCTAGATCCATACCTGGGTCTAGAATAAAGTTTTGTCCATTGGTTAGCTGCACTTTATTATTTATAAAGCGTGCGATCCGTACTTTGGGGCCTTGCAAGTCTGCCAGTATAGCGACGTGACGACCTACTTTTGCAGCAGCTTTAAGCACGGTTTGCGCACGTTTTTTGTGATCTTCAGCACTGCCGTGTGAGAAGTTAAGGCGCACGACATCGGTCCCTGCAGCGATGATTTTTTCAAGGGCTTCTTGGCTGCTAGTAGCGGGGCCTAATGTGGCAACAATTTTTGTGCGTCTTAAGCTCATGGTGTTTTTTTTATCCTTAATAGTGTGTAGATTTATTTGGGTTGTTTCAAAAGTGTTAGATTAGCGAGCCATTAGCGCTAAGCTTGTGTCTAGCATTCTGTTACAGAATCCCCATTCGTTATCATACCACGACATCACCTTTACTAACTTGCCTTGAACACAGGTTTGGCTGCTGTCAAAACATGAAGACATTGAGTTGTGATTGAAGTCTACAGAGACGAGTGGCTTGTTAACATACTCCATAACATGGCCCAAATGAGGGTTGTTAGAAATAGCGTCATGAATCGCTTTGTTAACCGTTTGCGCATCGGTATCAATACTGCTGATGAAGGTAAGATCTACTACGGAAACGTTGATGGTTGGCACGCGCATAGCCATGCCATTTAATCGTCCAGCTAGTTCTGGCAACACTAAGCCGACAGCAGCTGCAGCACCAGTTTTAGTAGGAATCATAGACTGAGTCGCAGAGCGAGCCCGGTAAAGGTCTGAATGCATGCCGTCAGTAAGTAGCTGATCATTGGTATAAGAGTGAATGGTGGTCATTTGCCCCTGTTCAATACCAAATGCATCATTAAGTATTTTAGCCATTGGGGCTAAGCAGTTAGTGGTGCAGGATGCGTTTGAGATAATGCGTTCGTCACCTGTAAGAGTTTCGTGATTCACACCATATACAATGGTGGCATCTAAGTTTGTGCCAGGTGCGGATACAATTACTTTGCTTGCGCCTGCATCAATATGAGCTTGGCATTGTTCGCGTTTGGTGAATAGGCCGGTACACTCAAGGACCAGATCTACTTGTAATTCTCTCCAAGGTAGTTGGCTTGGATCACGCTGTTGAAAGAGTTTGATGCTGTCACCATTAATGAATAGGTGCTCATCGTTATGATCTACAGTTCCGTTAAAGCGGCCATGCACACTGTCAAATTCAAGCAAGTGAGCATTAGTTTTAGCTGGGCCTAAATCATTGATAGCTACTATTTCTAGTGCAGCATATGGGCTTGAATTTTGTTTTTCATATAAGGCGCGAACAATATTGCGGCCGATTCGGCCGAAGCCATTTATAGCAATGCGAATAGTCATTGTGGTTTTCCTGTAGTATCTATATGTTAGTAATATTACATACATATTGCCGGTATATCAAATATTTATACGTCTAATAGGTTTTATAATAAGCAGTAATTTGTTAATATTACTGAAATATATGCATAAAGGTGTTGTTATGAAGCAGGTTGTTGCTCAGGTTACTCAAGACATTATTGAACGCAGTAAGAAAAGTAGGGGAGACTACCTAGCTAATATAGATGCTGCTAAAGGCGGCAGGGTCAGTCGTTCAACATTGTCTTGCGGGAACTTGGCCCACGGTTTTGCAGCTTGCTCTCAGGATGATAAAGATCGACTGACTATGATGGACAGTGCTGATGTTGCCATTGTGTCGTCTTATAACGACATGCTTTCAGCTCATCAGCCATTTGAAAACTACCCGCAACTTATCAAAAAAGCGGTTAGAGACATGGGCAGTGTTGCACAATTTGCAGGTGGAGTGCCGGCGATGTGCGATGGTGTGACTCAGGGGCAGCCTGGTATGGAATTAAGCTTATTTAGTCGAGATGTGATTTCTATGTCTACGGCAGTAGCTTTGTCTCATAATATGTTTGATGCGGTACTTTGTTTAGGGGTGTGTGACAAAATTGTGCCAGGTCTGTTAATTGGTGCTTTAAGCTTTGGTCATTTGCCCGTGGTATTTGTACCTGCAGGGCCAATGCCATCAGGTTTACCAAACGCAGAAAAAGCACGCATCCGCCAGTTATATGCTGAAGGAAAAGTAGGCCGGGATGAACTGTTAGCGTGTGAGTCAGCCTCTTATCATAGTGCAGGGACTTGTACCTTTTATGGTACGGCTAATAGTAACCAGTTATTAATGGAAGTAATGGGATTACATTTACCAGGTTCATCATTTGTGGCACCAGATGGCACTATGAGAGATACCCTGACAATTGCAGCTGCCCAGCAAGCGGTTAAGCTTACTCATTCATCTGCACAGCAAAATTTAGCTCAAATCGTGTCAGAAAAAACGATAGTTAATGCCATTGTAGCTCTACTTACCACAGGGGGTTCTACTAACCACACGATCCATTTGATTGCAATTGCACGGGCTGCCGGTATTATTATTAACTGGGATGACTTTGATAAGTTATCTACTGTAGTGCCTAGTCTGACGCGTATATACCCAAATGGTGAGGCAGATATTAATGTCTTCCATGCAGCAGGTGGCGTGCCTTATTTAGTACAAACCTTACTAGAACATGGCTTATTACATGAAGATGTCGAAACAGTGATGGGCCATGGCCTTAGTCGCTATTGCCAAGAACCTAAGCTAAACGACGGTAAGTTGGTGTGGCAGGCTGCCCCAGAAACCAGTGCAGACACTGATGTATTAAGATCTGCAGACCAACCTTTTTCTCCTACAGGCGGTTTAGTAAGGTTAGAAGGTAATGTAGGACGTGGCGTCGCTAAAGTGTCAGCAGTTAAAACGCAGCATTGGTTGGTAGAAGCGCCTGCTAAGGTGTTTGATAATCAGTTAGAATTTGAAGATGCATTTAAGCAAGGCTTGTTAGAAGAAGATTTTATTGCAGTGCTTAGATTTCAAGGTCCACAAGCTTGTGGCATGCCAGAGCTACACAAACTAACGCCCTATTTAGGGGTGTTACAAGACCGTGGATTTAAGGTAGCGCTTGTGACTGATGGGCGTATGTCTGGTGCGTCTGGAAAAGTACCAGCTGCTATCCATGTTTACCCAGAAGCAAAAGCAGGTGGCACTATTGGTAAAATAGAAAATGGAGATATGATAAAGCTAGATTGCCACAATGGCAGCCTAGAGCTTATGGTAGATGCTGACGTCTTAGAAAAAAGAACTCAAGCTGCGCATAAAGAAGGCGTAACTGTAGGCATGGGCCGTGAGTTATTTGCTGGCATGCGCATGCAGGTTAGTGCCGCTGAATTAGGCGCTAGCACGTGTGTGTAATTATTTACTCCGATGACAAAGTGATGTACACCTATGCCTGACTATAATTTAGTCGCCGATGTTGGCGCTACCAACGCACGTTTTGCTTTAACACAAGCTGATGTGCCTGATTTACTAGATATTAAGATACTCCCTTGCGCAGATTATCCTAGCTTAGAGGCAGCCGTGTCTGCATATCTTTCTAGCACTAATGCTACGGGCTTGATCAGTAAAGCTTGTATTGCTATTGCGGGTACTGTGCATTTACCCCAGTTTTCGCTAGCCAACAACCATTGGCGTGTTAATAAAGCCAAGGTAGATGGAGCACTTGGAGTACAGGCGTTGTGGGTTAATGACTTTACTGCTCAAGCATGGGCCATGTCAAAAATCGCCACTGCAGATCTATGTCTAGTGAAGCAAGGGCAGGCGGTAGCAAAAGGTAATCGTTTGGTTATGGGGCCAGGCACAGGTATAGGTGTGGCAGGACTGGTTGCCCATGACCACGGTTGGTTGCCTGTCATGGGTGAGGGTGGCC
The DNA here is from genome assembly GCF_047730155.1 of Candidatus Njordibacter sp. Uisw_002. NCBI lineage: Bacteria > Pseudomonadati > Pseudomonadota > Gammaproteobacteria > Pseudomonadales > Candidatus Njordibacteraceae > Candidatus Njordibacter > Candidatus Njordibacter sp. Uisw_002. The sequence goes on along the minus strand of NZ_CP159832.1, from coordinate 2,033,383 downwards.
ATGTAGGCTTTGCACCAACGAATAAGCTGCAGGTGCAAGTGCTGGAATATATGTGGGGTAAATACGAACATGTGTCTACTGAGCGATTGCTATCAGGCTCTGGCATGATGGATCTATATCATGCAGTGGCACACATTAAATCTATGCCACCTAGTTTAAGTAGCCCTGCAGATATTTTACAACAAGCTCAGCTAGCCTCACCTGATGAGTTGGCCTATCAAGCACTGCGTACCTTTTGTGAAATGCTGGGTAATGCAGTGGCTAATGAAGCCTTAGCGTTTGGCGCGGTAGGTGGCGTTTATTTAACTGGTGGGATTTTACCACGCATGCAACAATTTTTACTAAGTAGCGATTTTATCCAAAGCTTTACTAATAAAGGCCGAACTTCTACTTATCTTCAGCAGATACCTATCTACCTCTGCATTGCAGAGCAACCGGGCCTAAACGGCGCCGTTATAGCACTTGATCACGAGTCACGGAGACACAATGTTACAGCTTGAAAAATCTAAACACTGGCAAAAATTGCAACAATTGGCAGTGCAGCACCGCAGTACTCACTTGCGTGAGCTATTTGCTAAAGAAGGTAATCGCTTTGAGACCTACTCGATTGAATTACCTAACTTATTATTAGACTACTCTAAAAACTGTTTGACGCCTGAAATAATGGATTCTCTGTTTGGCTTAGCTCAAGACATGGGTCTAAGCTCCTCTATAGAGCGCATGTACCGAGGCGCAAAGATTAACATTACTGAAGACCGGGCAGTGCTTCATACAGCGCTGCGTAACCGAAGTAATTCGCCAGTGTACGTCGATCAAACTAATGTGATGGATATGATCAATGACGAGCTGTCTCATATGCGTACGTTTGTTGAAAAAGTGCGCAGTGGCGAATGGCTTGGATATTCTGGCAAGCGCATAACAGATGTTGTTAACATTGGTATTGGTGGGTCTAACTTGGGGCCAAAAATGGTAACTCAAGCGCTTCGCTCTTATGCTGACTCTACTATACGTGTGCATTTTATATCTAACGTAGACGGCGTAGAGATTGCTGAAATTTTACGTCCTTTAAATGCGGAACAAGTTTTATTTGTAGTAGCGTCTAAAACCTTTACCACTAGCGAAACCATGACCAATGCACAAACTGCGCGTAATTGGCTTATGGCTTCGGCATTTGACGAACGTGCAGTACAGCAGCATTTTGTGGCGGTGTCTTCTAACACTGAAGCAGTGCAAGAATTTGGTATTGATGCAGGTTTTAGATTTTCCATGTGGGACTGGGTAGGTGGCCGATACTCTATTTGGTCAGCTATTGGTTTGCCGATTGCGTTATACCTAGGGTTTGATAAGTTTGAGCAACTATTAATCGGTGCTCATGATATGGATCTTCATTTTAGAGATGCCCCAGCGCAAAAGAATATGCCTACTATTATGGCATTAGTAGGTATATGGAATGGTCTACTACATGGGGCGCAAAGCCACGTAATTTTGCCCTATGACCAGCCTTTAGAAAGCTTCACTGACTATATTCAGCAGGCTGATATGGAAAGTAACGGTAAGCATGTGGATCGCCAAGGTAATCAAGTGGCATATCCGACGGCGTCTGTTGTGTGGGGTCAGTTGGGTATCGACGGGCAACATGCGTTTTATCAATTACTGCACCAAGGTAATGTGATTGTGCCAGCTGACTTTATAGGGTCATTAGCTAGCTCTACTCCTGTTAAAGGCCATCACGAAAACCTAATGGCTAACTTCTTTGCTCAAACTGAAGCGTTGATGAATGGTATTAGCGCCGAGGAAGTGAGAAGTCAGTTGGAAGTTCAAGGGTTAGACTCGGTAGAGCTTGAAAAGCTATTGCCCCATAAGGTGCATCAAGGTAACCGGCCTAGTAATACGGTATTACTTAAGCAGATTGATCCAAGAAACTTGGGCTCACTGATTGCACTTTATGAGCACAAAATATTTGCACAAGGTGTAATTTGGGATCTTTGTTCTTTTGACCAATGGGGTGTTGAGCTAGGAAAAACTCTAGCTAAAGGAATATTACAGGAAATTGAAGGAGAGGCTGGGCATCAGCATGATGACTCTACCAATGCGTTAATTGACTATTTTAAGGCTTCTCGTAATTAGAGCTTCTTTATAGGGCTCTTGTTATGGGAGTTTGTAGTTAGAAGGCGGTATTTTAGCCCTTTAAGTTTAAGCTTAAAGGGCTTTTTTTTGCCTTGTTAGTTTTTAGGTAGAGCTAGCGTACACGCTTTTTTAGCTAGGTCTTCTATAGCTTGCCAATTTTCCTGCTGCACTGCATCAGCAGGCGTTAGCCATGTTCCACCTACGCACATTACATTTTTTAGGGCTAAATATTCTGCCGCATTGGTAGGTTTGATGCCTCCGGTTGGGCAGAATTTCAGTTCGCTAATTGGGCCGCCAATGGCCTTTAAAAAGTCTACTCCGCCTACCACAGCTGCAGGAAATAGTTTAAACCTGCGATAACCTAGAGCCATCGCTTGCATAGCTTCACTTACGCTGCCAATGCCAGGCAATAAGGGTACTGTGCTTTGGCTAGCATATTTTAAAAGCTCGTCAGTAAAACCTGGACTTACAATGAAGTCAGCTCCAGCTTCTACACAAGCTTCATACTGCTGTGGCGTAATTACTGTGCCTGCTCCAATAATGGCATTGGGCAAAGCCTGTTTGAGCTGTTTAATAGCGGTTAGGCCGTAGTCACTGCGCAAAGTGATTTCTAAAACAACTAAGCCTCCATCCACTAAAGCTTTGCCAACGCCAATAGCTTGCTTGGCATTGTCTAAAGTAAGTACTGGAATAACAGGTGCGCTAGCACATATTTGATCTAATTTTTTTGTGTTACTTTGCATTAAAGTGGTAATTGAGCTGGTCATCTATGGGCACCAATGTATAAAAAGGGGTTTTTGAAAGAAAGTATAAACGGGCATCTGAAAGGGATCTTTTAGTTCCATAGCCTGCGCTAGCACTTGGAGTTTGCCACTGCCTTCAATATGTAAATGTGTATTTTTTGCAAGTTTTAATGTATTGGCTGTTAGAGTCATGCGATCAGTAGGCTCTACTGGTGCGCAGGTAGCGATACAAATATCTTGTGTGGAAAGTGCTTCGCTTAATGAAGGGCATAAGGGAAACAAGGAAGCAGTGTGTCCATCGTTACCCATACCCAGCACTAACACATCAAGTGGAAAATGCATGGATGAAAGTTCTTGTTGGCAGTGTTGTTGACCCTCGTATGCAGTCTTTTCTCCCGTATAAATGGGATAAAAAGTGGCGTCAGATGCTTCATTTTGTAATAACCAAGCCTTTATTAGCGCAGTGTTGCTGTTGCTGTCGCCTTCGGGCACCCAGCGTTCATCTGCAAGGGTAATATCTACCCGGTGCCAGTCAAGCTTTTGCTGGCTTAGTTGCTGTAGCATCGCTTTGGGCGTGCGACCGCCAGAGACTGCAAGGCTGGCTCTTGGCCTTTGCACTAAGGCATCGCGCAATTGGCCTGCAATAGTGGAGGCAAGTGTAGTGGCAAGAGTTTGTGCCGATACACTTTCTAACCACTCAATAGGGGCGCTCAGTATTGAGGGTTTATTAGTTTTCATCACAGTCTTCATACCAATGGTGTCCATACATTTGAATCATATCGAGGGCTTCTTGGGGCCCGGTACTTCCTACTGGGTAGGGCGCTAGGGATTTATTTCCAGACTGCCAACTGCGTCTTACTTGATCGCACCACTGCCAAGACAGTTCTACTTCGTCACGTCTTACAAATAAGCTTTGATTGCCTTTTATAGCTTCTAACAAGAGTCGTTCATAGGCATCTGGAATGCGAACATTAGTTTGTGTTTGTGCCAAATTTAGCTGCAGTGGGTCACGTCTAAGAAGCATGCCCGTGTCTATACCCTGCTCTTTGGTGAGCACTTGTAAGGCAATACTTTCAGAAGGTTGTAAGCGAATGACCAGTGTGTTTTTTGCAAGCTTGGCTTGATCTGGGTTAAAAATGAAGTGGTTGTGAGCTTTGTAGTGAATGATTATTTCAGTTACTTTGCTTTCCATGCGTTTACCGGTGCGCAAGTAAAAGGGTGTGCCGGTCCAGCGCCAGTTAGATACTTCTACACGCAAGGCAATAAAGGTTTCCGTGTCACTATTGGTGTTTGCGTCTGGTTCATTTAGGTAGCCAGGTGCAGGCTGCTGTTTAAACTGGCCATCAGTATATTGACCTAAGACTAGGTGATTGTTGATCGCATCTTCTTTAATAGGCTTTAGTGCGCGCAACACCTTAACTTTTTCATCACGTATGCTGTTAGCGTCAAGCTTTGATGGTGGGTCCATAGCGACCAAACATAAAAGCTGCATTAAGTGGTTTTGCACCATGTCACGCATTTGGCCAGCTTGGTCAAAATACCCCCAACGACCTTCAATGCCTACATCTTCTGCTACGCTTATTTCAACATAGTCGATGTATTGGTTATTCCACTGGTTTTCAAATAGTGGGTTGGCAAAGCGTAGGGCGATTAAATTTTGTACGGTCTCTTTGCCTAGGTAATGGTCGATACGGAATATTTGGCTTTCCTCAAAATATAAAGCCAATGCGTTGTTAATTACCTTAGATGAAGCAAGGTCGTGGCCAATGGGTTTTTCTACCACAATTCGGCTATGTTCGTTAATGGCGCCTGCCGTGTGCAAGTGTTGGCAGATGTCTTTATATAAGCTTGGTGGAGTTGCCAAGTAGTAAGTGACTTGTGGGTGCCAAGAGGTTAGGGCTTTTTCTAGGGCGACATAATCTTGCGCTTGGGTAAGGTCTACCTGGCAATAATGCAACCGTTGTAATAGTCCCGATAAGGAGCTAGGATCTAATTCATCTGCGCCAATGTATTGATTTAGTGTATGCTCAACGCGCAATCTTAATTCGGCGGTATTAATAGCGCTGCGAGCTACAGCCATGATGGCGAGCTCTGGGCTTAATAGCTTTGCATGTTCAAGTTGGTACAGAGCCGGCATGAGTTTTCGAAGTGATAAATCGCCTAATGCGCCAAACAAAACAAAACTATGGCTTAATATGCCTGTAGCTGATGTATGCTCATTAGATGATGGATTGTTCGGCATGGCTTGTATAACCTTGTATGTATATTGGACATGTAATAATACTATTAAACTTGCTAAAAAGTCACAAAAATATCAAAAATGTTGGTAATATTACTTACATAAATGAACAAATAAGCTAGATTAAAAGAACAGATGATAATGACTAATAATTTATTGCAGCGATTGTCCACACAACAAGATCAGCTTAACCGATCTGAACGCAAAGTGGTGCAAGTGATTGTTGCTGATCCACAAACAGCAACTCGAATGAGTATCGCAGCATTAGCAGAGCTTGCTAAAGTAAGTGAGCCTACAGTTAACCGTATGTGTAGAAGCTTTGGCTTAAAAGGCTATCCAGATTTTAAAATGGAATTGGCTCAAAGTATGGCCCGCGGCATGCCTTATGTAAGCCAAACCGTTAATCAAAACGATACTGCTGCGCAATACACGGATAAAATATTCACAAGTACTATGGCTAGTTTAGACACTGCAAAGCAGCAAATTGACAGCAAGGTGATAGAGCGTGCGGTGGATTATTTAAGCCAGGCCCAACAGATTTGCTTTTTTGGTATGGGTGCCTCTGGCGCTGTTGCTCACGATGCTTTGCATAAGTTTTTTCGTTTCAATATTCCTGTTGTAGCCCATAATGACTCATTAATGATGCGTATGACGGCGGCAGCTTGTAAGCGTGGAGATGTACTAGTGCTGTTATCTTTTACTGGCCGCACCAAAGAGATGGTAGAAGTGGCTCGTATTGGCCGCAGTGCTGGGGCTGTTGTGATTGCAATTACGCAGATAGGCTCCTCCTTGGCTGAAGAAGCTAGTCTAGTGTTGGGTGTGGAATCACCTGAAGACACTGATGTCTATATGCCCATGCAATCTAGAATGATCCAGCTTACCTTAATAGATGTATTGGCTACTGGGGTAATATTGCGCCGTGGTGAAGATTTTCATGGGCATTTAAAAACCATAAAGCAAAGCCTAGCAACCACTCGATTATCTGTAACAAAGGAGCAATAACAATGTTGTATAAGTGGATATTTGCAGCGTTTTTGTGTGTGAGTTTAACGGGTTGCGTGCTAACAAAAATAGTTACAGTGCCAATGAGAGTTGTGGGTGCCGTAGCTTCTGTAGTGCCGGTGGTTGGAGATGCGGTTGATGAAAGTATAGATAATATTGCAGATGCAGTTGATGAAATTCCTTTGTAGTCAAATTGCACAGATAAAAAAACCGCGCTAGGGAAGCCCAGCGCGGTTTTTTATTGTCGAAAAAGTTTATAGCTGTTCGATTTTAGCTCGAATTTCAGCTAGCTTTTCAGCCATGATGCGTTCTAGGTGTACTAGATCTTGTGCGATAGACTCTTTGCTATCTACAGCTTTACTTTCTTCGTTAGCTAGCTTGTTAAGCTCAGTAAGGGCGCGTAATAAAAACGGTGAGATTTCGCTCACTTCTTTCCATTGCTGGCGACCAGAGTCAACCATTACAGTGCGCGTAGCACGTCCGAAGCGGAACTTCTTACTACGAGGTAAAAAAGAACCTTTCTCACGTTTGTAGTATATTTTAAGAATATCAAAATCACCTTCTTGGCGAAGAGTGTATTTGCTAATTGATGCAAAGCTTGTGATACCCATTTCTGTAAGCGTAGGATGTAGCGACATAATTTTTCTCCTTAGAGATTTAAAGTTAAAGTTTTCTTATGAAAATCAATGACTCAACAAATTATTGTCAGGTGGGCTCTGGCGGCCCTGCCTTGCTGGTCTGATGGTTTGTGAGTAAATGTCTATATATTACACAAGCCATCATGGGTTAGTTTTCACTGGCTCTATTATATCGGATTAGTGGTTAAAAAGTAATCAAAATCTGAGCTATATTTCAGTAATTAATGCCATAGGCCTGATTCATTTAAGAAATAGTAGTAGGCATTCAATAAATGCTGGTGGGATCTTTATCAAACCACTTTTTACGGTATACTCAAGCTTAATTTTTTTGATTTAGCATGTGTGTGGCGAGCATTTTAGTTGGCTTGAACTCACTCAAATAGGATGTTTTTTATTATGTCTGGTGTCATCCCTATTGATGAAGGCGTTGAGCGTCTACCCCTTAAAGAATATACCGAGCGAGCGTATTTAGATTACTCGATGTATGTCATTTTGGACCGTGCACTACCCCACATAGGGGATGGCCTAAAGCCTGTACAAAGACGCATCATTTATGCAATGTCTGAGCTAGGGCTCAAAAACTCTGCTAAATATAAAAAATCAGCTCGTACTATTGGTGATGTGTTAGGTAAATTTCACCCTCATGGTGATAGTGCCTGTTATGAAGCTATGGTGCACATGGCGCAAACCTTCTCTTATCGTTATACCCTAGTAGATGGCCAAGGTAACTGGGGTTCATCAGATGACCCTAAATCTTTCGCTGCTATGCGTTATACCGAAGCTAAGCTTGCAGGCTATGCAGAGGTGTTGTTGGGTGAGCTGGGCCAAGGCACAGTAGATTGGGGGGATAACTTTGATGGCACGTTACAAGAGCCTCTGGTGTTGCCTTCTCGCGTGCCCAACGTATTACTCAACGGCGCCACAGGCATTGCTGTGGGTATGGCGACAGATATTCCACCCCATAATTTACGTGAAGTTGTTTCTGCATGTGTTCATTTGTTGGATCACCCTGGGGCAACCACTGAAGAGCTTTTTGAGTTTGTGCAAGGGCCTGACATGCCCACTACTGCAGAGATTATAAGCCCGCCACGTGATTTATTAGAAATGTATAAAACCGGTCGTGGCAGTATTCGTATGCGCGCATTGGTAGATCATGAAGATGGTGACATTGTTATCACGGCTTTACCCTACCAAGTTTCTGGTGCTCGTATATTAGAACAAATAGCTGCGCAAATGCAGGCTAAAAAATTGCCTATGGTGGCCGATTTACGTGATGAGTCGGACCATGAAAAACCCACACGTTTGGTGATTGTTCCCCGTTCAAATAGGGTGGACACGCAGCAGTTATTAAACCACCTTTTCGCTACTACAGATTTGGAGCGTTCTTATCGAGTAAACTTAAATCTCATTGGTGTGGACGGTAAACCTCAAGTGAAAGGCTTGAGCGCTATATTAAAAGAGTGGCTATCATTTAGAATGGAGACGGTTACTCGTCGTTTGCAGCACCGTTTGGATAAAGTGTTAGAGCGGTTGCATCTTTTAGAAGGTTTGTTGACTGCTTATCTAAATATAGATGAAATTATTTCCATCATTCGAGAAGAAGAGAAGCCCAAGCCTGTGCTCATGCAAAGGTTTGAACTATCAGCTTTGCAAGCTGACGCTATTTTAGATTTGAAACTGCGCCATTTAGCTCGCTTAGAACAGCACCGCATTCAAGCAGAGCAAGATGAACTTGCCACAGAACGCGATAAGCTAGAACTTTTGTTAAGCTCTAAAGCCCGGTTAAAAACTCTTATCAAACGCGAATTAACTGAAGATGCATTAGCTTTTGGCGATGATCGACGCTCACCAATTGTTGTGCGTCAAGAAGCGAAAGCGCTGACAGAGCGTGACCTACTAACTACCGAGCCTGTAACTGTTGTTTTGTCTAAGCAAGGTTGGGTGCGTGGTGCAAAAGGGCACGATATAGACCCTTCTAACATGAGCTATAAATCTGGTGATGATTTCTTGCTAATGGTGCAAGCCCGCAGTAATCAAAGTGTAGCCTTTATTGATGAAGGTGGGCGTAGCTATTCTTTAGAGGCACATACATTGCCATCTGCAAGGGGCCAGGGTGAGCCGCTTAGTGGCCGATTTAATGCACCAAGTGGAGTGCAGTTTTCTGCTGCAGTAAGTGCCAAACCTGATCAATTATTACTGATGAGTACCGATGCTGGTTACGGATTTGTAGCTACTTTCGAAGACTTGCTGAGTAAGAATAAAGCCGGTAAGGCAACATTGTCTGTACCTAAAGGTGCAAAAATCATTTCGCCTGAGCACATAAGTCAACTGACAGACACCTGGATTGCAGCAGTGAGCAATGAGGGGCGTATGCTAGTCTTCCCACTACAGGATTTGCCTCAGTTAGCGCGAGGTAAGGGTAATAAAATTATTAGTATATCGCCGGCTCGTGTAGCTAGTCGTGACGAGTTCATGGTGGCTTGTGCTTTGGTTACGCAAACCAGTGAATTGCTAGTGCATTCGGGAAAACGCTATTTGCGTTTGAAGGCTTCTGACTTAGTTCATTACCGTGGTGAGCGCGGTCGAAGAGGCAATAAACTGCCTCGAGGTTTCCAAAAGGTGGATAGTTTGGCTGTAGAAGGCAGTGTGCCTAATGAGGTAGATGAAACGCCTACAGATTTAGCGTAAACGCTAATCTGTAGGTATAAAGCCTTAATTCGTAGTGCTAAAGTGACTTATTTGCATGTCCAACAAGTCTTGATAGTCACTGCTTAAGCGGGCTAAACACACCGCTCCACTGGCCAGTGCTATGCAATTGTCTGCTTGCAGTACGCGTTGCTGCAATTCTGGATGATAAGCCACATTTTGACTGATGACCATATGGTCTTGGCGTTCACGGCGAGACAGCTGTGATGCTTCTTCTGTGAGCGTATTCAACGCTTCTAATACGCCAGTGTGCACTACAATTTGAATATTCAATCCAGCTTTTTGTTGGGTAGCTCTTTGAGCATTAAAGGCTTTGTATAAACCGAAGAAAAACTGTGCAGCACATAGCGCATTCACACAATGGGTCATATGCTCATGAGGTTTATCAAAGGTGACAAGTACATCGTGGTTTTCTTTTGTTTCAATTGCTCCACCATAAATCGCACACACTTGGTCCACCAAGCGATGATAAGACTTAAGCAGTAAGTGCTTTTCTGCAGCGGCCATGGGGCCTTGGTCACGGGTATTGACGTTAATATATAGCAAGCTCACTAAGGGCTCTTCGTCTAGCCTAGCGTGCAGTCCTTCGGAATCAGGGCTAGGCGTAACGGCGCTTGTATTAGTTGATTGAGCAGGGTCAGGCAGCGGATCTGTCATGGCATCATGAATAGGCTCAAAAGCATCTACAGACATACGTATGGGTCGCAATGGGGTGGAGTTTTCACCATTACGCAAATCGTCCATGCTAAATATAGGTAAATGGTTTTCGCTATAGCCTGCAGCGGCCTCAACTGGATCTGCTTGCAATTTGGGTGCAAAAAGTGGATCCCCTAGTTCAGGATCTGAAGATAACTCTCGCGCCAAGCTATGTAATTCTTGATTGAACGCTTCTTGCTGATTAGGGGCTTCTAATTCTGGTTGGTTATCATCGTAATGATCTCCAGTTATTACCCCTTTGCCGGCCGGCATTTCTAGCTCATATTGGTGCTCTGTTTGTGTGTGTAACAAGCGCTCTTCATTAATTGAATTAAATCCTAAGTTAATAATGCCCCATTCATCAAGTCGAGAGTCATCAAGAGGAGGTGCTTTGCCATACTCAAGTAGTTGTTCTTGTGCCTCATGTAAGCGATGCAACGGTTGTACTAATCGAGCACCAAACCACCATCCAAGCACAATGCAAGCTAACAACGCCAAACCTATAGTGGGCCACAATAGTTTTGTGAGTTCGTTAAGGCTTGGCTGCAGGTCTAAAGTGGCATAGCGTAAGTGTAAGCTGCCAATAAGTTGCTCGTTTAACTCAATAGGCAACGTTAAATATTCTGCATCATTAAGAAGGCCCGTTTTAGCAAGCATTTTCCCATCAGCGTCATATACAGCAGCACCAATCAAAGCGCCTTGTTGCCTTAGTTCTGCCAAGGTGACGTTGAGGCTAATGTAGTCTTGTTTTATGATCAAAGGGGCGCTTAAATTTGCTAATTGCTGGCCCATTTTTTCACTTATAAATGTATGTTGTTGACCGGCCACTTCGCTTAGGTGTTGGTAAGTCATCAGCCCTATAGAGCTTCCCGCAATGACAAAGGTGGCAATGAGTAAAAACACTGTCTTTTGAACTAAAGTCAGGCGTGAGTGCATTAGATGTCGAAAAGATAAAATTTTATTGGGCATTAGGTGTTAATCAGCGCTGTATTAAAGAGTAAAAATCAACACCATTCTAACTCACTAATGATAAAATGCTAAGCCCACTCAAGGAGTTGTGTCTATGTTTCACCGCCTAACCTTATTCAATATGACTAATGAAGTGAGTTTTGCAGCCATCGACAGCGTGTTTAACCGGCTACAAACACAAGCGTCAGTTCAAAACCTAAGTGATGATGTGAGTGTTATGGTGCATCAATGGCAATGGAGTAGTAATGATGAGCTAGTGTTTTTGCAGTTAGATACCTTGCTCAAAGAGCAGTCTAAACAGAGTCAGTTTGATTATGTATTACAATCAGCAAATAAGCCTATACAAAAAATAAAGCTAGCAGTGTTTGATATGGATTCCACATTGATTCAAGCTGAAGTGATGGATGAGCTTGCTTATACAAAAGGAATAGGCCCACAAGTGGCAAGTATTACTGCCAGATCCATGGCTGGTGAGTTGGATTTTGAACAAAGTTTTCGAAAGCGCCTAGCCCTACTTGAAGGTTTTGAAACGAGCCAATTAGCAGCTATCAAAAACTCTATTAAGCTAATGCCAGGAGCAGAAAAGCTAATGAAAGGTTTGTTAAGCCAAGGTATATATTGCGTTATATTGTCTGGAGGCTTTAGTTATTTTGCAGATGCTTTAGCAAGCCAACTTGGAATGCAAGGCGCTTTTTCTAATGGTTTGGAAGAGGTGGATGGAAAGCTTACAGGCAAAGTTTCTGGTGTGATTGTGGATGCCGATAGAAAGGTTGAGCTGATGGAGCAGTTGCGCACAACCTTGGGTTTAACACTAGAACAATGCCTTGCTGTTGGAGACGGTGCAAATGATTTGCCTATGCTCAATAAAGCAGGCTTGGGCGTGGCGTTCCATGGCAAACCGTTAGTTAGGCAACAGGCACCTCATCAGATAAATAATCTAGATTTAGATGCTTTACTGTATTTAGTTTAAGTTAGTCTGAGTTATTTTGCTTTGTAGTTTTTAGTTTGGCGAATATAGCGTTTTGCTTAGTTTGCCAGCCTCTTCACGTACAAGTTTTGGTACTAAGTAACCAGACATGCAGGCCTGCATTTGCGCCACTAAAGTTTGGCATCGCTCTAAGCTTACAAAAAAATGTGTGGTGCCAGCTACACGATCTGGCAAATGCAGGTAGTAGGGCATAACGCCCAGATCAACCAAGCGTTCACTTAAGTTTTTCAAACACTCCAAATTATCATTAATGCTGGCCAGTAATACACTTTGGTTAAGTAGTTGCACCTTATGCATACGTAATAGCGCACAAGCTTGCGCGACGTCTAGGGCGAGCTCGTTAGCATGGTTGGCGTGCACCACCATGACACAGGTCAGTCTGGATGCTTCAAGTCTTTGGCATAGCTCTAAAGTGATTCGTTGTGGTAACACAATGGGCAGGCGGCTATGAATGCGCAAACGTTTAATATGTGGGATCTGTTCAATGGCGCTAATTAAATCAAATAATAGTGAGTCTGTTAGGGCTAGTGGATCGCCCCCACTAAGAATAATCTCTTCTATATCAGTTTGTGAGCTAATGTAGTTCAGGCTTTCTTGCCACTGGTTGCGTGAGCGTTTTTGTTCGTCATATGGGTAGTGGCGACGAAAACAATAACGGCAATTGATAGCGCAGTGACTTGCGGCAATTAATAAAGCCCGTCCGTGGTATTTGTGCACAACACCAGGTACTGGGTTAAAGCGAGCCTCTTCCAGCGGGTCATTATTAAACTCAGCATGTGATATGGCTTCTTGTGCCTGAGGCAACACTTGCAATAACAAGGGGTCAGTAGGGTCTTGTGGGCGCATGTTTTGCGCAAAGGCTCTGGGAACTAAGGTCATAAAACCTTGATCGTGAGCTAATAACTCAACTTGTTGTTCTGGGCTAAAATCCAGCGCAGTGAGTAATTCTGTAGGCGTACGATAGGCTTCACGCATCTGTGCGCGCCAGTCATTTGGCAAACTTTTGTGCTTAATCAAGCTAAAAGGGTCAACTTGGGTGATGCTTTGCGGTATCATGAGCGATAGATTTTCCGATGTATATTTGATTAGAGCGATAAAATGGCTAATTATAGCAGTAACGAATTTAAATCTGGCCTTAAAGTAATGCTAGAAGGCGATCCATGTGCCATGGTAGACGTAGAGTTTGTTAAACCAGGTAAGGGTCAAGCTTTTACTCGGGTACGTATGAAAAACTTGAAATCTGGCCGGGTGTGGGATCGCACCTTTAAATCAGGTGAATCCATTGAGGCGGCAGATGTGATGGATCGCAACATGGAATACCTTTATACAGATGGCGAATTTTGGCACTTTATGATGGCAGATGGAACCTTTGAGCAATATGGTGCTGATGCTAGTGCATTAGGTGACAGTATTAAGTGGCTTAAAGAACAAGAAATCTACATAGTGACATTATGGAACGATGCACCAATTGCTGTGGCAGCACCTAACTTTGTAGACCTTGAAGTGACCGAAACTGACCCGGGCCTTAAAGGTGATACCGCTCAAGGTGGCAGTAAGCCTGCAACCTTAGCTACAGGTGCTACAGTGCGTGTGCCTTTATTTATTGAGCAGGGTGAAGTACTAAGAATTGATACCCGCACAGGCGACTACGTAAGCCGCGCATAACCTTAGGACCTTACGATGCCATGGCAACCTAGTGCTGATATAAAGCAACTTAAACAGCGTGCCAAGGTTATAAGTCAAATACGTGCATTCCTTGACGCTCGACACTTACTAGAAGTAGATACCCCCGTAATGTCTCATTATGGGGTGTCTGACCCTCATATAGACTCTATCCCTGTCGCTTTTACTCAAGATGGTGCTTTATCAAGCACACAAATGAATTTAATGCCCTCCCCTGAATATGCAATGAAGCGTTTGCTAGCAGCTGGCAGTGGCAGTATTTATCAGATCAGCAAGGCTTTTCGTAACGGTGAAATAGGCCGCAAACATAATCCAGAATTTACCCTACTAGAGTGGTATCAGCTCAACTATAGTTTAGAGCAATTGATGCAAGAGGTGTCGTGTCTCATTGATACGGTGCTAGTGAATGAGGAGCTTGAGTGGCATTATTTGAGTTATCGTACGGCCTTTGAAAGCATACTATCCATTGACCCATTAACAGCAAGCGACGAGTCTATTAGGCAAAAGGCCATTGCCCTTGTAGATGTGCAAATGGATGCGGATACTCCAAGAGACACTTGGTTAGATTTGTTAATGAGCCATTGTATTGAACCAGCATTACCCAAAGCGTGTTTTGTTTTTGATTATCCAGCCAGCCAGTGCGCTCTAGCACGTCAGGCGCAAGATGAATGGGGTAATAAAGTAGCTCGCCGCTTTGAGGTATATATAAATGGTATTGAACTAGCTAATGGCTACCACGAATTAACCGATGCTATAGAGCAAGCACGGCGCTTTAAAGCAGATAATCAATCAAGGCAAGCTATGGGTAAAGTTGCAATGGCTGCAGATATTAGACTAATACAGGCATTAGAAGCTGGGCTACCCGAATGTTCTGGTGTGGCTTTAGGTATAGAGCGATTGTTGATGTTAGTTTCTGGAGAAAAAGACATCAGTAAGGTGATGGCCTTTAGCCACCACCGAGCCTAGCTCATCTAGTTGTTAAGCCACCTTTAGTTAAGCAGGGCAAACATTTGCCCTAAGCGTGTGGTCGTACCAGCGCTAAGCTCTGTAGGCCATTGGCTTGCCCCTTTTGGCAAACACATCACTACGGTAGAGCCCAATTTAAATCGACCCATTTCTTCACCTTTCTTTAAGTGGATAGGCTCTTGGCTACCGTAGTTAAACTGGCTCACAGCTTTGCCTGTTGGGCATACCAACCCCGCCCATACCGTTTCAACACTGGCCACTATCATTGCCCCTACAAGCACCATGGCCATAGGTCCAAACTCGGTGTCAAAAATAGCCACAACCCTTTCATTACGAGCAAACAAACCTGGCACTTTAGCAGCTGTAGCTTGGTTCACTGAAAAAAGTTGTCCAGGTACATGCACCATGTGTGTAAGTGTGCCATCACAAGGCATATGAATTCGGTGGTAGTCTTTAGGGGCTAAATAAATTGTGGCGAAATTGCCATCTATAAAAGGGTTGGCAAGTTCGCTATTGCCACCTAATAAAGTGGTGAGGTCAAACTCACAGCCTTTGGCTTGGAATAGGTTTTCACCATTTATTTGCCCCAACTGACTAATAGCGCCATCTACCGGGCAAGCTAAATGTTGCGGGTTCATATCAATTGCCCGAGCGCCTGGCTTTAAACTGCGGGTAAAAAAGTCATTAAAGCTTTCAAACTCACTAGGTGTTTGTCTTTGAGCTTCATCCATGTTCACTTTAAAGTGCTTGATGAAAGTGCGTATAAAAGGGTCTTTAATCGCAGGTATAGTGCTGTGGGCCAAAAAGCCGACTAAGCGTGAAATTAAATGTTGTGGTAAAAGGTATTGCATCAATACAAATAAACGATCGCCCATGAAAAATCCTTAGTTGTGTGTGGTGAAGTCGTCTAACGACTCTTTGATATGTTGGAAACTAGACATACGGACAGGGTCGATATGCCCATCTTCTAAAGCTTGAAGTAAAGCACAAGCAGGCTCATGTTCGTGACTACAATCACTAAACTTGCAGTAGCCTAGATAAGGCCTGAATTCGACAAAACCTTCAAGTAAGGTGGCTGTGTCCATATGCCAAAGACCAAACTCACGGATTCCTGGAGAGTCTATTAATTGACCCCCATTAGGGATGTGGAACAGCTTAGCTGTGGTTGTGGTGTGAACTCCTTTGTTGGTTTGTTCAGATAAAGCGCTGGTTTTTATGTCTACACCGGGAAGTAACACATTTACAAGGCTAGACTTACCAACCCCAGACTGACCTACAAACACGCTTACTTTATTATTAAGTTCGGCATACAAAGCTTCAAGGCCAGTTAAAGTTTGAGTTGAAGCACGAATAATACGGTAACCCAGGGCTTGGTAGCGTGCCAACATAGGCTCAAGATGCTCTTTAGCTTCTTCATCTAAGAGGTCAGTTTTGTTGAGTAACAATATAGGCTCTATATCACTTGCCTCGGCGGCCACTAGATAACGATCGATGAGGTTGGCGTGAGCATAAGGTTTGGGGGCGAAAGTGACAATAATTTGATCAATATTGGCGGCCACAGGTTTAAGGTCGCCATACTTATTTGGACGGCTTAAAATACTGTTACGATCATCACGAGCCACAATAACACCGCTTTGATCTGCTGCTTGACGCCAAGACACTTTATCTCCAGTCACCAAAAATCCTAGATTTGAACGTATCTTACAACGGAAAATCTCACCTTGGTGTTGGCCGTGCAAAGCTTCAACGTCTATTAGCGAGCCATAATGAGCAATGATTAACCCTTGTTGCTCAGCAGATAGGTCTCCATGCTCTATAGCTTGCTCTATCGCACCATCTTGTTTATTAGCCCGCGCACGGCGCTCTTCTTGCACTTTATCGATTTGCCACTGCTGGTGACGGGTGAGTTTACGTTTTGCCATGGATAAATAGTATACTGGGTTGTCAGTAAAGGCTTTATTCTACTCCGAAGTGAGGCATAATTCAGTCTATCAATAACACCTAGAGCACTTTTCTTGTGAAACACCCCAAAAATTTGATTTGGTTAGACTTAGAAATGACAGGTCTTGACCCTGAACAAGACGTTATTATAGAGATTGCCACTATTGTCACTGATGCACACTTAAACGTGCTGGGTGAGGGACCATCGATTGTTATTCACCAAAGTGATGAGGTATTGGAGTCTATGAATGCTTGGTGCATCAATCAGCATGGGCAATCCGGACTTACTCAACGAGTGCGTGAGAGTAAAGTGAGTTGTGCTGATGCCGAGCAGCAAACCATTGCTTTTCTTAAAACTTTGGTAGATGGCGGGCATTCACCTATGTGTGGCAATACTATCGGCCAAGATAGGCGTTTTTTAGTGAAGTATATGCCACAGCTTGAAGCGTACTTTCATTACCGTAATCTAGATGTAAGTACGCTAAAAGAGCTTGCCAGCCGTTGGCGCCCAGAGTTGCTTGATGGCCTCAAAAAAGGCGGCAGTCACCTAGCGCTTGATGATGTGCGTGATTCTATTGCTGAAATGAAGTTTTACCGAGATCACTTTTTGAGGATGGATGCCTAGATTAATAAAATCGCACAGATGGCTAGCCATAAATTAAGGTAGCTTCATCTACAAATTGCTTGATTAAGGCACCAGCAATGATGCCTGGTGGAGCGATTTTTTCAGGTAACTGTTTGTAGTGAAACCAGTTTGCCTCAGCGATTTCGATACCATCAACTTTGATTTCTTCACTGGTTGCCTGGGCAATAAAACCAAGCATTAGTTGGCCAGGGTAAGGCCATGATTGGCTTCCAATGTAGCGGATGTTATTTATATTTACACCCACCTCTTCAAACACTTCTCGGTGCAATGCTTGTTCCGCACTTTCCCCAGCCTCAAGGAAGCCTGCTAAAGCGCTGAACCGACCGCTAGCCCAACTGGCATTGCGGGCTAACAAACACCGATCTCCATGAGTAACGACTACAATAATGCACGGTGAAATACGCGGATAATTGTTGATGTTGCAGCTTGTACAAACCATAGCATGCTCTTTATGAGTGGCTTGATTAGGCTGGCCGCAACGACCACAAAAGCGGTGAGTGTCCTGCCAATTTAACAGCTGTACTGCTCTGCAGGCTAGAGAAAAAACCTCTTCACCTGCGATCGCCAGTAAATCCCGAAGAACCGCTGTGTTAAAACCATCAGTGCTGTCAGCTTCGGGTGTTAAATCCCAAACTTCGCAGTCACGAGAAAGCCATTGGCCAAGGGTGATTTTTCTTTTGCAAAAAACATCCAGCTGTTGTGCAACATTACAGTCAATAAACGGGTTGCTTTTTATGTCAGCGTTATTAGCCAATAAAATATCCTGGCCAATAACACCAATGATCCATTTTTCTGCGGTATTTGCAGCCACTGGGCTAGCATAAAAACCATTTAGACATTTAGGGATGGTCACAACAAAAGCTACCTTTTAAGTGTAATCTCTGAGTTTAGCACGAATAAATTTTACTTTGCCCTAGCTTGTTTCTAAAGGCCTTTACAGCGCTGGTATATTTAAAACAAGTACTTTAATTTATGGCCTAAGTGATCTGCCAAGGGTAATGGAGTGATGGGTATTATTTTTGATTTACGCTTTAATAATTGGTTTAAAGCCCAGTCAATATGTTCCGCCACCATAGGCGTAGCTTTGTCGCGTTGGTTTTCTAGTGCTTGTATACTGTTAGTTGTGGCTGGGCCATTGCCTAGCCCAATGGCCAAGTTTCGTTGCCAGCCTTCAAAGCCTGCCCGTCTAATTGGTGAGCCTTGGGTGCGTTCAAGAAACTGTTCCTCACTCCATTGGAATAATTGTGCCAGTTTTGCTTGATCTAAACCATGGCGAGGTTTGAAATCATTTTCTTGAGTGGTGCCAGGTGCCCGATTCCATGGGCAAGCAAGTTGGCAATCATCACAGCCAAATACGCGATTGCCTATTAAAGGCCGCAATTCTTTTGCGATGCTGCCCCGGTGCTCGATGGTTAAGTAAGCAATACATCGATTGGCATCTAATACGTACGGCTGTGGAAAAGCATTGGTTGGGCACACATTCATGCAGGATTCGCAGCGACTGCAATGATCTTTTTGATAAGGCTCATCTATGGGTAAAGGTAAATCAACAAAAATTTCGCCCAACACAAACCATGACCCCTGTTTACGATTAATGAGCAATGTATGTTTACCTTGCCAACCAAGGCCTGCCTTTTGAGCTAAGGGTTTTTCTAGTACCGGTGCGCTGTCAACAAATACACGATGACCAAAGGGCCCTATTAAGGCTTCTATGGCTTTGCTAAGTTGAGCTAGTCGTTTACGCACTAGCTTGTGATAATCTCTGCCTAGTGCGTAGCGTGCTATATAAGCGCGCTCGCCATCTTGTAATGCACTTAAAGTGGTTAGCTTAGGGTCTAGATAATCCATACGTAAGCAGATGATTCGTTTAGTGCCAGGTACTAGCTCCTTCGCTCGGTAGCGCTTGCTACCATGTTTGGACATGTAGTCCATGTTTGCTTGGTAGCCTAGATCTAGCCACTGCTCTAATCGCTCGCCAGCAGTTTCGTTATCGGTGTCAGTAATGCCGCAATCGGCAAAGCCAAACTCGCCTGCCAACTGCTTAATTTGCATAGATAACTGCGCAAGTTGTTGCGGTGTTAGGGTTTGGGTGACGTTAACTGTAGGTGAATTTGGCGTAGGCATAAGCGTTATTCTAACCTAGACGAATCCCTTGAATCTCTAAAAATGAAAAAAACCCATGAAATACTATAACCTAGGCGGTTTTTATTATGCTTTTAGGCTATATTGCACCTTGATAAATTATATATTGTGTAGGTTTTTGAGTTCATGTTTCTAGAGTATCAACAACAAGCCCACGGCGAAGACGCTATGGTGGCTCTAGGTAAGCAGTTTGGAAAGTCTCTAAATGCCATCCCCAAAGAAGCACAAGGCGATCAGATTGTGACAGCGCGAACAGCAGTTACGGTGTTTTTGCAGGGAGATTTGGGTATGGGAAAAACTACTTTCACGCGCGGTGTAATGAACCATTTTGGCCACATAGGAGCCACTAAAAGCCCCACATATACTTTGGTAGAGCCATATCAATTTGGCCAACAACAACTCCACCACTTTGACCTCTATCGCCTAGGGCACCCAGAAGAGTTAGATTATTTAGGCATTAGGGATTATTTTGATGGATCTGCTATTAACTTAATTGAGTGGCCTGATAAAGGTTTGGGTTATTTGCCCATTGCTGATGTGGTGATTACTATTTCTGCCCTAGATCGTGGTCGTAATTTGTGTTTTGTGTCGCAAACAAATAGGGGCGATAAAATCATACGCGGCTTAGATGTGGTCAATACATGAGGGTTTTATTGCTGCTTTTGTTGACCTATTTCTCAACGTCTACTATTGCTGCAGAAATAGAAAATATACGCATTTGGCCCGCCCCAGATAATACACGGGTAGTGCTAGATATTAGTGGTGCGATCACCTTTGAAAAAATCACACTGACCAATCCAGATAGATTAGTGATTGATATAGACAAGAGTACTTTGTCCACATCGATGGCGAAATTGGACTTTTCTAACAGCCCTATACGTGCTGTTCGCTCTAGTCAGCGCAGCGGCAATAAGTTACGTTTAGTGTTGGATTTAGCTTATAAAACTAGCCATAAAATTTTTAGCCTGCCTCCCAATGCGAGTTATGGGCACCGCTTAGTAATAGATTTATCCAACTATCAACTCACCACGCCAACACCTACTAAAGGTGCAGTGAAAAAAACTGTGCCAACGGCTAAATCCTCAACGCCCTCGAAAGTGTCACAACCAAAAAATACGCTCAGTAGTTTGTCTTTGCTAGATAGCCAAAGAGATATAATTATTGCTATTGATGCTGGCCACGGAGGCGAAGATCCAGGAGCGTTAGGGCCTAAATACGGTGGTAAAAAGCTACGTGAAAAACATGTGGTCCTAGGGATCGCCAAAGAATTGCAAGCATTGATCAAAAAGGAACCTGGGTTTGAGCCTTTACTCACCCGCACTGGTGATTATTACATAAGCTTAAGAGGACGTACTAAAAAAGCGCGTAATGCTAAGGCTGATCTTTTCATCTCTATCCATGCGGACGCTTTTAAAAACAGTAAAGCTAAAGGTGCATCTGTGTGGATATTGTCTTCTAGTGGTGCCTCAAGTGAAATGGGGCGCTTATTAGCACAAAAAGAAAACGAAGCTGATTTAATTGGTGGTATTGGTGGCATTAGCTTGGAAGACAAAGAAGATGATGTGGCCATGACTTTAATCGATATGTCGATGAACTATAGCCAATCTGCAGGCCTTGGAGTTGCCAAAGAGGTACTCAATAACATAGGTAAGATTGCTAAATTACATAAAAACCATGTTGAAAAGGCAGGTTTTGTGGTGCTCAAATCGCCAGATGTTCCTTCAATCTTGGTTGAAACAGGGTTTATTTCAAACCCTGGTGAAGCTGCAAAGTTACGCACTAAAACATATCAAAAGCAAATGGCCACCGCTATTTTTAAAGGCTTAAAAAGCTATTTTTATAGCTATCCTATAGCCAATACCTATGTAGCCTCTGTGGTAGAGGCAAAGCGAAAACAGATATCTTATAAGGTAGTTTCTGGAGATACGCTTTCTGCTATTGCTCAGCGATTTGGTACCAGTGTTAAGCGCCTGCAAAGCGTCAATAAGATGACCAATAAATCTGTATTAAAAGTTGGTAAAAAATTAATCATTCCAACAACCTAAACGAAATTCCCATTATGATTGTGAGTATCTAATGACTTCTAAAATACATCAACTTAGCCCACGTCTAGCCAACCAAATTGCGGCTGGCGAAGTGGTGGAGCGCCCATCATCAGTGATTAAAGAGTTGTTAGAAAATTGTCTTGATGCCCAAGCTAACAAGATTGATGTTGACGTGGAACAAGGCGGCGTAAAGCTGATGCGAGTGCGTGATAATGGCACAGGGATTGATAAGCAAGATTTGGCTTTGGCTTTAAGTCGCCATGCTACCAGTAAAATTGCCAGTTTAGAAGATTTGGAATCAGTACAAAGCTTAGGTTTTCGTGGAGAAGCTTTAGCTAGTGTGAGCTCAGTGTCTAGGCTCATCCTTACTTCAAACACACAAGATCAAGATAGTGCCTGGCAAGTCATCACCGAAGGTCGTGACATGGCAGCTCAATTGCAACCTGCTGCACATCCAGTGGGTACTACAGTGGAAGTAAGGGATTTATTTTTTAATACCCCAGCCAGGCGCAAGTTTTTACGTACCGAGAAAACAGAGTTTGGTCACCTAGAAGAAGTCATAAAACGTTTGGCATTAAGTCGCTTTGACGTGGCATTTAGCCTAAAGCACAATCAAAAGGTAATCCATAATTTACGCCCAGCTGACACCCAGTCTGCTCAAGAAAAACGTGTAGCTAGCGTATGTGGCCCTGCATTTATGCAGCAAGCTTTGCACATTGAAATGGAAGCGCCAGGATTAAGATTATGGGGCTGGGTTGGCCTACCTACCTTCTCACGCAGCCAAATGGATTTGCAGTATTTCTTTGTGAATGGTCGTGTGGTCAAAGACAAGCTAGTGGGGCATGCCGTGCGCCAAGCCTATCGCGATGTGCTGTTCCATGGTCGTCACCCAGCGTTTGTATTGTACTTAGAGTTGGAGCCCGCCAGTGTAGATGTAAACGTACATCCTACTAAAAACGAAGTTCGCTTTCGTGATGGGCGCTTAGTGCATGACTTTATTTTCCGCAGTTTGCATAAAACCTTAGCTCAAGTGCGTCCAGAAACTCCCACAGGTGGGACAGTGGAGCAATTGGGGGTCATGCAAGATCCCACCCAATTACAACCTCAAGGGCTACAAGCCGGAGTATTTTCTGGGCAAACGCAGGTGGACTTAGGTCAAGTGGCGGGTAATCCTACGTCATCAATGTCGTGGAGCCCCAGCGCGTCAAGTCAATATTCTCCTGCGCAGATACAAGAACAAAGTAGGGTGTATGCCAACTTACATGGTAATACAGGTGCTGTATCAGGCTCCTTAATAGGCAGCGTAGCTCAAGCAGGAGAGGTGCCACCTTTAGGTTACGCTGTGGCTCAGCTCCACGGTATTTACATTTTATCTGAAAATGCTCAAGGCCTTGTTGTGGTAGATATGCATGCAGCACATGAACGTATAGTGTATGAGAAAATGAAAACCTCATGGGCACAACAGGGTATTAAGGCCCAGCCTTTATTAGTGCCTATATCAATGTCAGTGAGCTCGCGTGAAGCAGACCAAGTGGAAGCGCAGCAAGAGCTATTTACTGAGCTGGGTTTTGTAATAGACAGATCAGGTGCGGAAAGTTTAGTGGTGAGACAGGTGCCAAGTTTGCTGCAACATGCCAACGTAGAACAGCTGGTGCGTGATGTATTAGCTGATGTTCTCACTTACGGCAGCAGTGATCGTATTCGAGCTGCCCATAATGAACTGCTAGGCACCATGGCTTGCCACGGTGCTGTGCGAGCTAATAGAAGATTAAACCATGTAGAAATGAACGCTTTGCTTCGAGATATGGAAATTACAGAGCGTAGTGGCCAGTGCAACCATGGGCGGCCTACATGGACGCAAGTTAGCCTGCCAGATCTGGACAAGCTATTCATGCGAGGGCAATAGTTGGTGAGTGATAACTATTTAGATGCTCCCCAGTTGCCACCCGCTATTTTTCTTATGGGGCCAACTGCTGCAGGCAAAACAGATCTGGCTGTAGAGCTTGTGCAGCGATGCGCATGTGAAATCATTTCAGTTGACTCAGCACTTATTTACAAAGATATGAATATAGGCAGTGCTAAGCCTGACGCCCAAACTTTAGCTCTAGCTCCCCACCACTTAATTAACATACGCGACCCACTTGAGGCCTATTCAGCTGCTTGCTTTCGTGCTGATGCGCTAGAGCTTATGGCACAAATCACCGCGCGCGGTAAGGTGCCTTTGTTGGTAGGTGGCACGATGATGTATTACAAGGCCTTAATGGAAGGTTTGGCGCCATTACCGGCGTCTGAGCCGACATTGCGCGAACAATTAGAACAAGAAATACAAGACCATGGGCTGCTAGCAATGCATCATCGCTTGTGTGAAATTGACCCTGTAGCTGGGGTGCGAATCAACCAAGCGGACCCCCAGCGCATTGCTAGGGCAATGGAAGTTTTTTTATTAAGTGGGGAAACGCTAACTTCTCATTGGGCTAGGCAAAAACAGCAACAATTGCCGTATCAAATCACTTCCATTGGCGTATGGCCAGAAGATAGGGCTGTATTGCACAAGCGTATAGAGCAGCGTTTTGAGAGTATGTTAGCGCAAGGTTTTGAGCAAGAGGTGCTATCTTTAATGGCTCGCAAGGATCTGCATTTAGACTTACCCTCTATGCGTTGTGTTGGTTATCGGCAAATGTGGCAGCATCTAAGTGGTGATTATGACTACGCTACTATGCAGCATAAAGGCATAGTAGCGACCAGGCAGTTAGCTAAAAGGCAGCTCACTTGGCTGCGTAGCTGGCCACAATTACACACTTTTGATAGCCTAGATGCAAAATTAACATTCAATGTTTTGCAATTATTCGATAGAATAGAGCGGTAGCGTAAAGGAGGCGTAAAACGCCTTGCAAGTTTTAGCATATTTACGCAGGATTATATATCTAGCTTTACTCTAAAGTTGGATCAATGACACAAGGAGTTACCATGTCAAAAGGGCAAACTTTACAAGACCCTTACTTAAATGTATTGCGCAAAGAGCGGGTGCCTGTTTCAATTTTTTTAGTTAACGGCATTAAGCTGCAAGGACAAATAGAGTCTTTCGATCAATTTGTTATTTTGCTAAAAAACACTGTTTCACAAATGGTGTATAAGCACGCTATTTCAACGGTTGTGCCATCAAGGCCCGTTAAAATGCCTGCCGAAGAAGATGAGCAGGAATAATCTGTTTAATTTTCGTGAACCCCCAACGAGCACCTCTAGGTGCTCGCTTTGATTTAGGTTATTGCTTTGTTTTTTGAACGTCATGAATCAGGCGAACGTGCAATCCTTGTCCATTTAGAAATGGGCCAAGAAGGAGAGCGTGAAGATGCTAACGAATTAAAAGAGCTGGTTTATTCAGCCGGTGCAGATCCCCTATTAACTATAGGTGGCTCACGAGCAACACCTCATCCAAAAACCTATGTAGGCTCAGGTAAAGTACAAGAAATTAAGTTAGCTGTAGAACAAAATGGCGCTGAAATCGTTATCTTTAATCATGCATTAAGCCCAGGCCAAGAAAGAAATTTAGAGCTTGAGCTGCAGTGCAGGGTATTAGATAGAACCGGTTTGATTCTTGATATTTTTGCCCAGCGCGCCCGTACACACGAGGGTAAGTTGCAAGTTGAGCTAGCTCAGTTAGAACACATGTCTACGCGGTTGGTAAGAGGCTGGACTCACTTAGAGCGCCAAAAAGGTGGAATTGGTCTTCGAGGCCCTGGGGAAACACAGCTAGAAACAGATAGGCGCTTATTGCGCGTACGTATCAACACTATTTTGAAGCGTTTAGGTAAAGTGCGTAAGCAACGTGAGCAGGGGCGTCGTGCCCGCCGGCGTGCGGAAATACCCACTATCTCTTTGGTGGGTTATACCAACGCAGGCAAGTCTAGCTTGTTCAATCAGGTCACAGTTGCGCAGGTGTATGCAGCCGATCAATTGTTTGCCACTTTAGACCCCACTTTTAGACGTCTTGAAATTAAAGATGTAGGCCCCACTATCTTAGTAGACACTGTGGGCTTTATTCGTCATTTGCCACATAAGCTTGTGGATGCCTTTCGTGCTACATTACAAGAAACAGCAGAGGCTACATTATTACTTCATCTGGTGGATGCCAATGATGAAAAGCGTGATGACAATATAGAAGAAGTGGAGTCTGTACTCAAAGAAATTGGTGCTGATGATTTGCCCTATTTGTTAGTTTACAACAAGATTGATATGCTCCAAGACTGCCCAGCACGTATTGACCGTGATGGATTTGGCGTGCCAAGAAGAGTTTGGCTAAGCGCATTAACAGGCGATGGAGTGGAGCTTTTGGTGCAAGCCATTAGTGAGCGTTTAGGGGGCGAAATCTTTGCTCAGCAAATTGTGCTAGAGCCACAGTTTGGTAACCTTAGAGCCCAACTTTACGCGTTAGACGCAGTAGAAAAAGAAGATGTTAACGATCAGGGCCATATGGTATTGGACGTTCGCTTACAAAAGCGAGATTTTTTACAAGCATTAAGTCGCATAGGAATGGATGCAACGCCTTTCGTAGGCCAGCCAGCCAACCCATGGGACTTATAACAGTTTTATAATTTCAATAATCAGGAGAAGTTTATGGCCTGGAATGAACCGGGTAATAACGGTAAAGACCAAGATCCATGGGGTGGCAATCGCCGTCCGAACGGACAAGATCAGGGACCACCAGATCTAGATGAAGCGTTAAATAAGATGATTGAGAAAATCAGTGGCTTATTTGGCGGTTCAGGTAATAAAAACACCTCTGGCTCAGGCGGTAGCAATACCCCAGCGCCTACAGGTAAAATTATCCTTTTTGGTGCTACTATCGTTTTAGTTTTATGGGCCGCAATGGGCTTATATACAGTAGACCAGCAAGAGCGAGCTGTAGTTTTGCGTCTTGGTAAGTACAGTGAGACTGTGCAGCCAGGTTTGCACTGGAACCCGCCCTTATTTGACAGCGTGACTAAAGTTAACGTCACAGCAGTGCGTAACGTTGAAAACCGCGCCTTAATGCTTACAGAAGACGAAAATATTGTTGAAGTAGGCTTATCGGTTCAATATGTTGTGTCTGATCCTAAAAGCTTCTTGTTAGAAGTTAAGAGTCCAGAGGACAGCTTATTACAAGCTACACAAAGTGCTTTGCGCCATGTTGTAGGCGGCTCAGAAATGCACTCAGTGTTGACCGAAGGTCGTGCACTTCTTGCGCTAGATGTAGAGAGTCGATTGCAGAATCTGCTAGATGATTACAAAACTGGCCTAGAAGTCATTAAGGTTAACATCGAAAACACAGCTGCGCCTTCGCAAGTACAAGATGCGTTTGATGACGTCATCAAGGCACGTGAAGATGAGCAACGAGTGAAGAACGAAGCCCAGGCTTATGCTAACGGTATCGTGCCAGAATCTCGTGGTCGTGCACAGCGTGTAGCTGAAGAAGCGCAAGCCTATCGTGCTCAGGTAGTTGCCCGTGCTGAAGGTGAGGCTACGCGTTTCACTAAGCTACTTGCAGAGTACCAAAAAGCTCCGGAAGTAACTCGTGAGCGTCTTTATATTGTGGCTATGGAAGATGTACTTTCCAACGCCTCTAAGGTGATGGTAGACGTTGAAGGTGGTAATAATATGATGGTATTACCTTTAGATCAGCTAATGCAGAACCAGTCTTTGCGCGCAGCAACGGGCACTGGTGGTAAGGTTTCTTCCAGTATGGTGGATGAAATTACCAACCGTGTGATTCAGCAGCTAACGCAAGATGTTTCAGCTTCAAGGGAGTCTCGTTAATATGGCTACTCGTACTTTAGTGACCTTAATTGGCCTATTTGTGGCACTCCTTGTCGCTTCTTCTTCACTGTTTGTAGTGAAGGAAACGCAGCGTGCAATTATGCTTAAGTTTGGTGAGGTTGTGTCGTTTGACATTCAGCCTGGCCTCCACGTGAAAATTCCATTTGTAAACACAGTGCGTGTATTTGATGCACGTGTGCTTACCTTGGATGCCCGCCCGCAGCGGTACTTAACGTTAGAGAAAAAAGCGCTTATCGTAGATTCTTTCGTTAAGTGGCGTATTTTCAATGTGGCCGACTTCTATACTGCAACATCAGGTGATGAGTTTACAGCGTCTAAGTTGTTAGCGTCTCGTGTAGATACGGGCTTGCGTAATCAGTTTGGTGAGCGCACGTTGACCGAAGTTGTTTCTGGTGAGCGTGATGATCTGATGTCTGAGCTTCTGTTAGAGCTTAATGAGGTAGTTAAAGCAGACATGGGTATCGAAGTAATTGACGTGCGCGTTAAGCGTATTGATTTGCCTGCAGAGGTCAGTGAATCTGTTTACGGCCGCATGCGCACAGAGCGTGAGCGTGAAGCTCGTGAGCTTCGCTCTCAAGGTAAGGAGCTTGCCGAAGGTATTCGTGCCGATGCAGATCGTCAAGAAACCATCATAGAGGCGAATGCCTATCGTGATTCGGAGCTTGTGCGTGGTGATGGCGATGCTATTGCTGCTGCAACCTATGCAGCTGCCTTTAACCAAGATCCAGAATTCTATAGTTTCTACCGTAGCTTAGATGCCTACCGTAAAACTTTTGGTGCTGGTGGTGATGTAATGCTGATAGAGCCTGATAGTGAGTTCTTCAAGTATATGAACCAGTCTACGTTAAAGTAAGCTTTTGGTTTAAGTAAAATCATGATTAAAGGGGCCCTTTGGGGCCCTTTTTAGTGGTTGATTTTTGAGCCGTGGCAGTGGTCATTTGCGGCTAAAAGGAGTACAATCGTGCAACCGAGAAGTAGGGTCCGAGAAGGGCTGTATGATGCTCGGTTTTTTTGTGTTTGAAATATTAGTAGAAATCCATGAATGAAATGATGCAACACCTGTTGGTGGCTTTTTGCTTGATGCTCATATTGGAAGGTGTGTTACCTTTTTTATACCCACAAAGATGGCGTAAAATGGTGGCTCAGTTGGGTCAGATAAGTGACCGAAATATGCGTATTTTAGGCTTTATAAGTATGCTTTTAGGGCTATTTTGTCTGCTTTTGGTTAGTTGATATAATGCAATTTTATGGGGAACAGGAACTCACATGAGCCGTGCGAATCGTTGGTTATTACCTGATGGAGTAAAAGAAGTTTTGCCTCCAGAAGCTGCTCGTATAGAGGGCCTTCGCCGTACTGTGGTAGACCTTTATCAAGCATGGGGCTACGATTTGGTGATGCCGCCGCTTATTGAATACATTGACTCGTTGCTGATTGGCACGGGCGACGACTTAGATTTAGCCACCTTTAAGGTGATCGATCAAAAAACGGGTCGTACTATGGGTATTAGGGCAGACATTACACCTCAAGTCGCTCGTATCGATGCCCATAGCATAGATTGCGATGGTATCAATCGTTTGTGCTACTCCAATACAGTATTACATACCAGTGCAGCTAACCCTTTGGCTTCGCGCAGCCCCCTGCAGGTGGGTGCGGAGCTATATGGTCATGCTGGCATAGACAGCGATCTTGAAGTAATTAGTCTGATGTTAGAGACCCTAACTAGTGTCGGTATCAAACACCCTATTACTCTAGACTTGGGCCACGTGAGTATTTACCGAGGCTTAGTTAGTGCATTGGGTTTAGCAGATGATGATGAAAGAGAATTATTTAACCTACTGCAAAGTAAAGCGGTAGCTGATATAGACGCCTTAGTTTCAGCGATGGACTTAACTGATGAGGCTAAAGCAATATTTTCACAATTGCCTCGGTTATATGGCGAGGCTAGCGTCCTAGATAAAGCAGGGCAGCTATTTGGTCATGTGTGCCAAGAAGTGACAGATGCCATTGAGTATTTACGTAGCTTGGCAAAAGCGGTGAGCGAGCGCTTCCCACAGGTTACCTTATACTTTGATTTGGCAGAGCTGCGCGGTTATGAATATCACACAGGCGTGGTTTTTGCTGCATTAACACCAGCCTTTGGTCAAGCAATCGCCAAAGGTGGCCGTTATGATGATATCGGCAAGGTGTTTGGTAGAGCCCGTCCTGCGACAGGCTTTAGTGCAGACCTAAAAGTATTATCAGAACTTTCGGAAGTGCTTTGTATAGAGTCTGATGCTATTGCTATGCCAGTAGAGGCTACTTTAACTAATGAACAGCGCCAAAGCCTATGGCAGGTGCAGTCAGAACTCCGTTTGGAGGGTGAGCGTTTGGTGGCACAGTTAGCGCATAGCGCAGCCTCAAAAGAATGTTCTCGCCAATTGGTTTGGCAAAATAATGCTTGGAAGATCGTCCCAGCAGAATAAGTTTTTATATTAGCGTGATTTTACGTACAGCAACATAAACTAGAGCAAATTATTATGGGTAAGAATGTCGTCGTTTTAGGCACCCAATGGGGTGATGAAGGCAAAGGTAAGATCGTTGATTTACTCACCGATCAGGCCACGGCAGTGGTACGTTTTCAAGGCGGTCACAACGCAGGCCATACGTTAGTAATTGAAGGTGAAAAAACAGTTTTGCATTTGATCCCTTCTGGTATCTTGCGTGATACAGTGACCTGTTTTATCGGCAATGGTGTAGTTGTTGCTATGGATGCCTTGCTAAAGGAAATGGGCGAGTTAGAAGCTCGTGGTATACCCGTGCGTGAGCGTCTGCGCATCAGCACAGCTTGCCCTTTGATTTTACCTTACCATGTTGCTCTAGACCAAGCGCGAGAGTTAGCTCGTGGTGAAGAAAAGATTGGCACCACAGGTCGTGGCATCGGACCTGCCTATGAAGATAAGGTAGCGCGTCGCGGTTTACGTTTGGGTGATTTGCTAGACCCACAGCGCTTTGCAGTAAAGCTTAAAGAAGTGATGACTTATCACAATTTTGTATTACAAAATTTCTACCGTGTAAAGCCTCTAGATTACAACGAAGTATTAGAAACTGCATTGGCTCAAGCTGAAAAAATCAAGGACATGTTTACCGACGTGACTGCTGAAATTCATGACTTACGCCGTGCAAGTGTTGATATATTATTTGAAGGTGCCCAAGGCACCTTGCTAGACATCGATCATGGCACCTATCCATACGTGACCTCGTCAAACACGACAGCCGGAGGCACTGCTACAGGCTCTGGCTTTGGCCCACTTTACTTAGATTACATATTAGGTATTACTAAGGCATACACTACCCGTGTTGGTAGTGGCCCATTCCCAACAGAATTATTTGATGACATTGGTTTAGGTCTTGCTAATCGTGGTCATGAACTAGGTGCTACTACAGGTCGTCCGCGTCGTTGTGGTTGGTTTGATGCAGTGGCTCTTAAGCATGCGATTCAGATTAACAGTGTGTCAGGTATTTGTCTGACTAAGCTGGATGTATTGGATGGCATGGATGAAATTAAATTGTGCGTGGCTTACCACGATGCAAATGGCAATGAAGTTTCTTGCCCAAGTGACGCTGAAGGTTTTGCAGCCGTTACTCCTATTTACGAAACTATGCCGGGTTGGACAGAGTCTACTGTAGGCGCGCAGACAGAAGCACAATTGCCTGCTGCAGCGATGGCCTATATAGCCCGCATTGAAGTGTTGATTGAAGCGCCAGTAGATATCATATCTACTGGTCCAGATCGAATTGAAACAATTGTTAAACGCCATCCTTTTGGCACCTAGGAAAAAATGACACAAATCGACGATCCACACGCTCAGCGTGAGGCGCAGAAGTACGATAACCCTATTCCCAGCCGTGAATTTATTATGGATCACTTACGTGACCGTAGCGGCCCAGCAACATTAAAGCAGGTAAGTTTTGAACTTGCTCTGTTTGAAGCAGAGGACGTAGAAGCACTGCGCCGTCGTTTGCGTGCTATGGAGCGTGATGGACAACTGATAAGTGACCGCAAAGGCGCTTACGGAGCCATTCAAAAAATGGACCTTATACACGGACGGATTATTGGCCACCGTGATGGTTTTGGTTTTCTAAAGCCCGATGAAGGTGGTGATGATCTATTTCTGAGCCATCGCCAAATGCGCGCTGTGATTGATGGTGATAAAGCTTTGGCTCGTATTACTGGAATAGACCGTAAAGGCCGTAGCGAAGGCGCTATAGTTGAGGTTACCGAACATAATACGCACCAAGTAGTGGGTCGTTTGACTAAGGAAAATGGTATTTGTTTTGTACGTCCAGATAATCAACGTATAAGCCAAGATATCCTCATATCCAGTGATAACATCCTACAAGCTAAGCATGGCCAGTATGTCACAGTGCGTATTACCCACCAGCCAAATAAGCGTAATCAAGCTGTAGGCGAAGTCGCTGAGATTTTGGGTGAGCACATGGCTCCGGGTATGGAAATTGATGTGGCTATTCGAACCCACGAAATACCTCATGAGTGGCCTTTAGAGACTAGCAATGAAGCGGCTCAGCTAGCGCCAGAAGTGACAGAGGCAGATAAGCAAGATCGTATAGATTTGCGTCTTATGCCTTTTGTCACCATTGATGGTGAAGACGCGCGTGACTTTGATGACGCGGTCTATTGTCGTAAAAGAACCTTAGGTGGCTGGCGCTTATATGTTGCTATAGCTGATGTAAGTCACTACGTTCGCAGCGGAACAGCCTTAGATACAGAAGCTCATAGACGTGCCACGTCAGTGTACTTTCCTGAGCGCGTTATTCCCATGTTGCCAGAAGCCATTTCTAATGGGTTGTGTTCATTAAACCCCCATGTTGATCGTTTGGTGATGGTGTGTGAAATGACCATTAGCTCCAAGGGGAAGCTAACTGGATATGAATTTTACGAAGGCTTGATCCACTCCCATGCGCGCTTAACTTACACCAAAGTGGGTGCAATGTTAGATTCAGCTGATGATCAATGTGCAGCTTTGCGTGAAGAGTATCAGCACGTTGTGGACCCAGTAGACCAGCTACATAAACTTTATGCTGCTTTGCGTTTGGCTCGTGATGCTCGTGGTGCGATAGATTTTGAAACCCAAGAAACACGTATTGTTTTTGGGGAAGACCGTAAAATCGATGACATAGTCCCTGTGCATCGTAACGATGCGCATAAGTTGATCGAAGAGTGCATGTTGGCAGCTAACGTAAGTACAGCTAAGTTTTTAGCAAAGCATAAGTTGGATGGATTGTTTCGTGTACATAAGGGTCCCAAACCTAGCAAGCTGGAAAATTTGCGTGGATTTTTAGGTGAAATGGGTCTTTCTTTGCCAGGTGGAGAAGACCCAAAGCCAAAGCACTACCAAACATTGTTGAGCTCTATTAAAGGAAGGCCAGATGCACACCTAGTGCAAACAGTCATGCTGCGCTCACTAAGCCAGGCGGTATATACTCCAGAAAATGAAGGTCACTTTGGTTTAGGTTACGATGCCTACGCTCATTTCACTTCACCTATTCGCCGTTACCCTGACTTAATGGTGCATCGTGCTATACGTAGTGTCATCCAGAGCAAACGCTCAAGCCGTTATGTGAAGCGTATTAAGGCAACACAAAAACAGCCTCAAGCGCCTTGGTATCCATACTCTACAGCCGATGTAGTCGTGTTAGGCGAGCATTGCTCAATGGCAGAGCGTCGCGCTGATGCTGCTGTTTGGGATGTAGAGGGATGGCTTAAGTGCGAATACATGCAAGGTCATATTGGCGATTACTTCCATGGCACTATTAATGCCGTTACAAGTTTTGGTTTGTTTGTAGAGTTGGCCGACGTTTATGTAGAAGGCCTTGTGCATATCAGTGCGTTACCAGGTGACTATTATCACTTTGACGCAGCAAAGCACCGTCTTCAAGGTGAGCGCAGTGGTAAAAGTTTCCGTTTAGGCGATACCATTAAAGTGCAAGTGGTTCGGGTAGATCTGGATGAAAAGAAAATTGATTTTGAATTGGCTGATACGCCACCAAAACCAAAATCTAAGCCCAAATCTAAACCGAAGTCTAAGCCCAAGGCTAAGTCTAAAAAGGTGGATGCTGATGCAAAAGCTGACACCCCTTTGTTTGATCAAAAGGGCAAGCCTGCTAAAACACCTGGTAAGCCACGCACGGCTCGACGCAAGAAAGCTGCTTCGCAATAGACACATCGAGATGCATTAATTATGGCTAACATCGAATACGTTTTTGGCATCCATGCTGTGCAAACCAAGCTGCAGCGTAACCCAGAACGCGTGCAAGAAATTTGGTTTCAAGAAGGCCGTGATGATCAACGCTTAAAGCAAGTGAAGGCGCTGGCAGATGAGCAGAGTATTGAATGTCATATAATGCCTCGTCGAGACTTGGATAATAAAGTGAACGGTCGCCACCAAGGCGTAGTGGCCGGATGCACTCCAAGTCCAGTGAAGGATGAGCATTTTTTAACACAGTTGTTAGAAGACCTTACCGAGCCTGCATTTTTGTTGATCTTAGATGGCATCACAGATCCACATAATTTAGGGGCGTGCCTGCGCACAGCAGACGCAGCTGGCGTGCATGCTGTTATTGCCCCTAAAGATAAATCAGCCTCACTCAATAGCACAGTAAGTAAGGTAGCATGTGGTGCAGCAGAGAGTATTCCTTTTGTGCAGGTGACTAACCTAGCGCGGTGTCTCAAAACCCTGCAAGATGCAGGTATTTGGATCACAGGCACTGCAGGTGAGGCTACTTCTCACATTCACCAAACCGATCTTAAGGGCAATATGGCCTTAGTGATGGGCGCCGAAGGTGAAGGTATGCGCCGCTTAACCCGTGAAGGGTGTGATCAACTCGTTAAAATACCCATGAAAGGTGAGGTGAGTAGTCTTAATGTATCTGTTGCTGCAGGGGTGTGTTTATTTGAAGCAGTTCGCCAGCGTAGCTAGGCTTTTTTGCACTTTACTCGTTAAGTAACATATCTCTTGCCTGATTTATTTGGCTAGCCAAATAGGTGCTGCCACCTTTATCAGGATGATTTTTTGCCATCAAGCGTTTGTGGGCCATGATGATGTCCGCTTTACTTGCATTGGCTTCTACTTCTAATATCTTCCTTGCCTGAGCTTTGTCCATGGATACTGTGCTTTGGGAAGGATTGTTAGCATTAGAATTAGAGTTCGCATTGGGTTTTCTGAAACGTTTAACCGTTTGCCATAGCCCAAAAGCTCTTAAAATAGGTCTGCCATAGACCGCTAACCCG
The DNA here is from genome assembly GCF_047730155.1 of Candidatus Njordibacter sp. Uisw_002. Taxonomy (NCBI): domain Bacteria; kingdom Pseudomonadati; phylum Pseudomonadota; class Gammaproteobacteria; order Pseudomonadales; family Candidatus Njordibacteraceae; genus Candidatus Njordibacter; species Candidatus Njordibacter sp. Uisw_002. Next base: position 1,998,749 of record NZ_CP159832.1, on the reverse strand, counting down.
CCTAGTAAACTCATGGCCACAGGCCATAATCCACTTAAAATCAAAGCCAAAGCTGCCAATAAAATCACCACAGTGGTCATTAAGAGTAGCAAAGGTTTGCCTGTTATAGATGCCCTTTGAAGCAGTGTTTTTATCAACATGGCAATAATAAAAATGCCTAATATCCATAATATGATGATAACCATTTAAACTCCCAGTTGCCTTATCTACGCTAATTTTTGTGTTTGGTTTGTCTGGTCTGCTTGAGCGTGTGCCTTGGACGCTAGATTTAAACCTATGAGATTACTTCGTTCACGAAATACAAAATATACCACCACAGCAAAGGCTATAGCATCTGCTAGTGGGAATGAATACCAAATACCTTCAATGCCATAAATTTTGGGTAGTATAAGTAAAGCAGGTATCAGCAGAAGGTATATTCTTAAGGACGATAAGAAAATAGCTTGGCGTGCTTTACCTAAGGCTTGAAACAGTGAGCTAATGACGCTGTGTGCATTGGATAGTGGGAACAACAAGAAGGACCAAAAAGCGATACCAGCTGTAGTGGCTAACAATGCTTGGTCTTGGGTGAAAATGCCAATAATTTGGTGAGGAATAAAAAGCATTATAGCGCTTACACCTAATCCATAGCATAGGCTTGCCGTGACCCCTACTTTTATAGTTTCCAAGACTCGATCGTAGTGTTTGGCACCGTAGTTATAGCCTGCTATGGTCTGAAAAGAGATCGTCATAGCAATGGCTGGCAATATGAAAAATATCATTAAGCGGCCAATTAAGCCGTAAGCACTCACATACAAGTCACTATTTACTTCAGAAAATTGGGTGACACTGTAATTGGTTAAGCCAATAAATAGTGATACACCAGCGTGTGAAATCAATATAGGTATACCCAAAACAGTAATGTCTTTAAGAATAGGCCAGTCCATTTTGTAGGCAAAGGGGCGCAATTTTAGCTGTGTTTTTCCACCTAAAATGAAGTAAAGCATCACCATTGCTGCAAAGATTTGAGACAATATAGTGGCGTAAGCGACACCCTCTACGCCCATTTCTAGCACGAAGATAAACACAGCATCTAATATGATATTAAGCACAGCTGATGACACCATGCCTATCATCATGAGCATAGCTTTGCCTTCGGCTCTGAGCAAGTCACTAGGAATGCTGCTCACTAATACGATAGGAAAGCTAAGTAACACTAAAGGCATTAGGTAGTCATATGCGTATGGCCACAAGGCGTCAGAAACGCCTAAAAAATGCAGCAAGGAATTAATGTTTAAATAGATTCCAACAGTAATCACTATAGCTAGGCTTAGGCCTAAGCGAAAAGCCATATCGATTGTGGTGTTGGCCTTATCATCCTGCTTAGCACCTAGTTGCCTAGCTACAATAGATGCCATGCCACTACCCACTAGCGTGGCCAAAGCAAAAATAAACATCTGAATAGGAAATACAATGGAAATACCACCCATAGCATCAACACCGATCACGCGAGTTACAAAAATAGCATCCACTACATTGTAAAGACCATGCACCATCATGCCCACAGCGATAGGTGCAGCCATGCCAAAAAATAACCCAATTACAGGTTTAGTGCCTAAGTTGCTGGTTTTTTTGCTCATTAATGGAGTGCTCGTGGCTACTGGGTAACGTGTTTTAGGGTGGTGATGACTTGCTCAACATCTGTAGCCCAGGCCATGGCAGCCGCATTGACTTCTTTTAGTGGGTGAATAATGTCTTCACTATGTAAGGTAATAAAGGGCGTACCCATCGCAGCGCAGTAACCTGCATCAAAAGCAGCGTTCCATTGTTTGTATTTGTCACCAAATCTAATAATAGCAATATCGGCTTGGGCGATGAGGTTTTTGGTGCGAATAGCATTTACTTTGGCTGATTGGTTGTCACGCCAAAAGCTCGTCGCTGTATCTGCTAGATGATCACCTGCTGCATCACTGGCTTCATGATCAGTACAGGCTGATGAAAAATTTACAGGAAGGTTGAGATCTTTACAGCGGCTAATAATTTGCTCACGCCAGTCTGTATGTATTTCACCAGATAAGTAGATATTCCACATAGTTTGTTTCCATAAAATATTAGTGTGGCATAGCTTAGCAAGAGCCAAAAAGAGACTAGCGTAACCGAGCCTTTTAGTTATGGAGCCTAATATAGCAGTAGCCACAGTCCTAGTCCCGAAAAAGACGGTGTTAATTAATAATGTTTGATCTTTTTAATCTAGTTTTAGGGCTGCTAGGTAGGTGGTTACAATGTCTTGGCTTGTGCCTTGTGGGAAGTTTACGTATAATGCGCCATCACATTTCTATGTGTGATTTTTCTCCTTGCTTTAAGGTGGTCGTTCAATAACGAATTACTTCATGCTTAAGGCTATTTAACCCATAAGGAGCAGCAATGCGTCATTATGAAATTATCTTTTTGGTCCACCCAGACCAAAGCGAACAAGTACCCTCTATGATCGAGCGTTACACCACGACTATTGAAGCTGATGGTGGTTCTGTTCATCGTTTAGAAGATTGGGGCCGTCGCCACTTGGCATACCCAATAAACAAAATCCACAAAGCTCACTATGTACTTATGAACGTTGAATGTTCAAATGTTGCATTAGACGAGCTAGACAGTAACTTCCGTTACAACGATGCCGTAATCCGTAGCATGGTTGTACGTATGAAAGCTGCTGAAACTGGTGACTCTCCTGTTAAAGCTGCTGAAAGCCGTGAAGACCGTCGTCGTCAAGAACGCGCCCCTCGTGCCGAAACTCCTGAAGTAGAAGTTCAAGCCGAAGAAGCACCTGTAGCTGAAGCTGCAGCTGAATAATTAACTGGAGATATTGACCATGGCACGTTTTTTTCGTCGTCGTAAGTACTGTCGTTTCACTGCCGAAGGCGTGACTCAAATTGATTACAAAGATATTGAAGTTTTAAAAGGCTATGTATCTGAAACTGGCAAGATTGTACCTAGCCGTATTACCGGTACCAAAGCACGCTACCAGCGTCAGCTTTCTACCGCTATTAAGCGCGCTCGTTACGTTGCATTGTTGCCATACACTGACGCTCATCAGTAAATCGTATTAACATTATGCGCAAACTAGCTCAATACGCCATGCGTGGTAATAAACAGGCAACTATAGTTGCAGTGTTATTTGCCATTATTCCTGTGTTGTTTTGGGTAAGTGCGGCAATTTTGGCGTTGGTAATCTTGCGAAAAGGTTATCAAGCCGGTGCCAGTGTTTTTATGTGGAGCCTACTACCTGCCATAGTTTGGTGGAGTGGAGGTGATCCAACCCCTGCTTTAACCTTAATTGGGGTAGCAGGTTTGGCCAGCGTTTTACGCTACAGCGCCAATTGGGCTTATGTGTTAGTTGCCAGCATTTTAGCTGCAGCAGCATCGATGCCTATTTTGGTAAGCTACTTGCAAGATGTAATGACAGCTTTTGCCGAAGCAGGTATTTCGCTTCAGGCAGAAGGTGTTGATAAAGTACAAATACAATCTCTCATGGAGGGTTTGTTAGGTGCTGTGCACATGGCTATATTATTAGCCTGTGTGGTGCTGTCACGTTGGTGGCAGGCGGCTTTGTATAACCCAGGTGGTTTTCAAAGTGAGTTCCATCAACTGCGTTTGCCACTATGGCTTACGGGATCACTTGCTTTTGCCGTATTTGGTTTAGGCAATATTACCGATATGACACAATGGCTGTTTGTATTATCAATACCATTATTATTTACAGGCTTAGCACTAGTGCATGGTTTGGTCGAGCAATTGAAATTAGGCCGTGTTTGGCTAATTGCAACCTACTTAGGGTTTGTAATGCTAGGCGAATTGGTCTTTACACTGCTAGCTTTGCTAGCCACTTTGGACAGCGTGTTCAATTTAAGGCAGCGTTTGCCAGTTAGGGTAAAAAAATTAGAATAAGACTCTTCATGTATACATGTTGAGCAAATTAAGGAATTAAACATGAATGTAATTCTGCTTGAAAAAATTGGTAAGTTAGGCGCATTGGGCGACACTGTTGCTGTTAAAGCTGGATATGGACGTAACTTCCTAATTCCAACTGGCAAAGCTGTACCTGCCAACAAAGCTAACGTTGAAGCTTTTGAAGCTCGTCGTGCAGAGCTTGAAGCTGCTGCTGCTGAAAAGCTAGCTGCTGCACAAGCCCGTGCTGATGCCATTGGTGACTTAACTGTTACTATTGCTGCTAACGCTGGTGAGGAAGGTAAGCTGTTTGGTTCTATCGGCACTAACGAAATCGTTACTGCTATTGTGGCTGCTGGTCATGCCATTGATAAGACTGAAGTGCGTTTACCTGAAGGCTCATTGCGCGCCCTAGGCGATACAGCTGTTGCTATCCAGCTTCATAGTGATATCACTATTGAAGTGACTGTAACACTTGTTGCTGAGTAGATTGCTCTTGCTGCCATTGCTATAGGCCTTAGGCCTTTGCCATGGCGCGCATAGCGACCTAATAGCACAATCTTAAAAAGCCCCGTTAAAGGGGCTTTTTTGTGCCTGTAGTAAAGGTTATCATGGGTAATATCTAGCTTATAAAACAGAAATCACATGCAGCCAGCTTCACATTTACTCAAGTCAGACCCACAACTTGATGCGCTTAAAGTACCACCTCAGTCGTTAGAGGCAGAGCAGTCTGTGCTAGGTGGCTTAATGTTGGATGAAATGGCATGGGATCGAGTGTCTGAAGCTGTTGCAGAGGTAGACTTTTACCGCCAAGATCATCGGCTTATCTTTAGAGTAATGACCAAGCTTGTGGGTGATTCTAGGCCCATTGATGTGATCACCTTGTCAGAAGAGCTAAGTCGCATTGATGAGCTTGCTAATGCAGGTGGGCTAAGCTATCTAGGTGAGCTAGCAAAAAACACTCCCAGCTCTTCTAACATTACCGCCTACGCTAATATCGTGCGAGAAAGAGCTATCTTACGTCAGCTCATTGGTGTTGCTAATGATATTGCTGAATCTGCTTTTCATACAGAAGGTCGCTCATCTGATGATGTATTAGATGAAGCTGAACGTAAAGTGTTTGAAATTGCTGAGGCACGCCCAAAAGAAGGTGGCCCACAATATGTAAACCCTATTCTTAAAGGTGCAGTAGAGCGTATTGATCTATTATTTCGTTCAGACAGTGCCATTACAGGTATCAGTACAGGTTTTACAGACTTAGATAACCGCACAGCAGGTATGCAAAAGTCTGATTTAATTATTATTGCCGGTCGTCCCTCTATGGGTAAAACCACTTTTGCCATGAATATCGTAGAAAATGCTGCTATCGTAGGTGATGCACCCATATTGGTGTTTAGTATGGAAATGCCCGCCGAGCAGCTGATGATGCGTATGTTGTCTTCTCTTGGCCGCATTGATGCCACTCGCATGCGTACTGGTAAATTAGAGCAAGATGATTGGCCAAAGCTTACAGGTGCAGTAAATTTACTCAAAGATAAGCCGTTATATATTGATGACAGTGCAGGCTTAAGCCCAACGGAAATGCGCACTAGAGCAAGGCGTATAGCTCGTGAGCATGGCAGTGTAGGTATGATCATGATTGATTACCTGCAGCTGATGCAAATTAAAGGTCATACCGAAGGTCGTACTGCAGAAATTTCTGAAATTTCACGCTCATTGAAAGCCCTAGCTAAAGAGCTTAAATGCCCAGTAATTGCCCTATCGCAGCTTAACCGTAGCTTAGAAAACCGTCCAAATAAACGCCCTGTAAACTCAGACTTACGTGAATCTGGAGCCATAGAACAAGACGCTGACCTTATTATGTTTATCTATCGAGATGAAGTGTACAACGAAGATAGTGAAGATCAAGGCAAGGCTGAAATCATTATTGGTAAACAACGTAACGGCCCCATAGGCACTTCTCGTTTGGCCTTCATTGGTAAGTACACTCGCTTTGAAGACTTAGTGCATAGCTACGATGGTTATGACGACATAGAATAATATAAAGTACAAAGATACCTGCATAGTCTATAAAAGGCAGAGGGTAAGGCAAGGAGTAAGTGGGAGTAAGGTAATGAGTGATTGGTTTGATGATAATGACACCCAAATTGACACAGGCATTAGCAAGGCACTGCTTAACTATTTGCCTATTGGCTATGAATTAATTACCACCGCCAACGACTTACGTTTGTATGGTGATCACAGTATAGATCTGATGGAATCTTTGCACCTTGCAGGAGGCCATTGGGACCCAGACCTTTTAGCCTATAGCATTCCTTTAGGGCGTGATGCCCAGCTTGAACATGCTCTTAAGCACTTCGCCAAGCAGCAACAAGGCATGGCTGACACCATGAGCATTCTAGCCAGGCATACGGCGCCAGATCAAGCGCAGGTGGAAGAAGAACGTCGCAAAAGAGCAGTAGGTCAACGCATTAAAATCATTGTAGGGCGCTATCAAGCAGGAGATTTGCTAAAAGGGCAGGTGATCTTAAGTTTGGGCAAGCGCTGGCAAGAGTTTCCAGGCCTGCAGTGGCAAATGGCTGAAAAAGCCAAATGTGCTAATTGTAATAAATTCTCTAGGGTATCCTTAGCTCAAGAATGTCAAAAGTGCACCGCCCAAAAAAGTGGCTTGGAGCCTATTACATACTGCTATGCTTACTTTGACTGAGCACTGATACGTTGCCTACATCTTAGAGTGGGTGAAGATGTCTAATAAAGACTGAGGCGCTCTGGTAGGCTTTTGGTTTTGATAATCAAAGCACCCCATATGAGTTTCACCTAAGGCAATTACATGGTTGGTTTGGCTGTCGCAAAGTTGATATATGACAGTGAAGCGTACCTTACCTACCTCACGTAGGCCCAATGTTAAGGTGAGCTGTTGATGCAAATGTGCTTGCTGAAGATATTCCACATTAGCACCGGTCATAATAAGGCCACAACCACCCACGTCTAGCTCACTAAGATTATTTTGGCTCAGCCATAAAACTCTAACTTCGTGAAAATAACTCAAAACGCGGTCATTACTTAAGTGATTACCATAATTTAAGTCGGCTACTCTCACTTGTATATTGCAGCTAAACAACGCCTCAAAGAGGGGGTCTATTTTAGTTTGTGGCATAATCTTGCCCAAAATAACGCTCCAGTACACGCAGCATACCGTTGCAAAGCGTGGCTAAGTCCTCTTGGCTCATTATGAAAGGTGGCATCACGTAAACCAGCTTACCAAAAGGCCTTACCCAAATACCTTCGGCCACAAACATTTTTTGAATGATACCAAGATCTACGGCTTGTGTTACTTGTATCACCCCAATGGCACCCAAGACGCGCACATCTTCAACATAAGGCAAGGATACCGCAGGCGTTAATAGCCGTGTTAAGCCTTTATTTAGCTCATCCACCTGGTTTTTCCAATCATTACTTTCGAGTAGGTCTAGGCTTGCGTTAGCCACAGCGCAGGCCAAAGGGTTGGCCATAAACGTGGGGCCATGCATAAAGCAACTGGCCTCACCACGTGAAATGCTGGTAGCAATTTCAGAGGTTGCAAGAGTAGCTGCAAAGCTCATAGTGCCGCCGGTAATGGCTTTGCCTAGGCACATGATATCAGGCGCTACGTTTGCGTGATCACAAGCAAATAAAGCGCCACTGCGGCCAAACCCTGTGGCTATTTCATCAGCAATCAATAAAATATTGTATTGCTTACATAGCTTGGCTGCGCCACTTAGCCACTGTGGGCTATAAAAGCGCATGCCGCCTGCACCTTGCACAATAGGCTCTAATATTAACGCTGCTATGTTGTTATGGTGTTTGCTCATGGTGGCTTCAAGCTCGTCTAAGTCACCTGCCTGTAAGGGACGATCAAAGCCCATTGGGGGAGCGTCAACAAAATAGTGTTGTGGTAATACGCTGGCAAACAGCCCGTGCATACCATTGACAGGGTCACACACTGCCATCGCGCCAAAGGTATCTCCATGGTAGCCATTCCGAATAGTCAGCATACGATTTTTGTCAGGCTGTGCTTTAGCGTGCCAATATTGTAATGCCATCTTTATGGCAACTTCGACAGCCACAGAACCTGAGTCTGAGAAAAAAACCTTATCTAGACCAGCTGGCGTCAAATCAACTAAGCGCTTGGCTAAAGTCACTGCAGGGGCATGAGTAATACCACCAAACATGACATGAGACATATCTTCAATTTGCACTTTCATGGCTTGGTTTAGGTGTGGGTGATTGTAACCATGCACAGCACACCACCATGAAGCCATGCCATCAATGATCTCTTGTCCATCGATAAGGGTCAGTCGCACTCCATGAGCTCCTACAACAGGATAAGCTGGAGGTGGTTTATCCATTGACGCATAAGGATGCCATACATGTTGTTGGTCTAAGGCGATCAAATTTTGTGGTGTGATGCTTGTCATTGTCATAAGAGTTAAGCGTTGTGTATTGTTGGATTTATATTAACATAGCCAAGCCATGTTATTAGCTGATTTCAACGACCTGTATGTGATCTAACTCTACTTGCCAGCGCAAGTTAATGTCGGCAATATTGCAGCCATAAATGCGTTCAGGATCTTGCTGGTAGGCAGGCCTAGGGTCATGATGTAATACTTGTTCAATCAGTTCTTTAAGCGCAGGCCGCTCAGATAAAGCACTTTGTGCCTGTCCACTATAATAAATGGGTAATTGTAACGTTTGATCATCACTTGCAAAGCCACTTTTTGCGTGGGGTATAGACTCTACCCAAGGCAGATAGGGCTTGATATCTAAGATTGGGGTTTGATCTATTAAATCAGCCCCACTCACATGTAAGGTCACACCATTACTGGTATCAATAGATTCTAGTTTGACCAGTGACAAACCTAAGGGGTTGGGCCTAAAAGTTGAGCGGGTTGCAAACACCCCCATTTTTTTATTGCCTCCAAGCCTTGGTGGTCGTACTTTTGGCTTCCAGCCCTGTCCAGCAGTGTGATGAAAGATAAAGCTTAACCAAATATGAGAGAACTCCTCTAACCCAGCTACAGTGTCAGCTTGATTGTAGGGTGGATGAAGCTTTATTTGTGCTAAAGCAGCAGGCACTAAGCCGGGCTGACGAGGAGTGGCAAATTTTTCTTTGAAGCAGGAGTGGATTATGCCGATTGGAGTCACTGTAAAAGGACTTACATCAATAGGTGAGGCTAAGTGCTTTGATGGAATTTGGTCTGTGGGCATGATTAGATGACTTATTCACTGTATTTTGGCTGACGCCAAGGGTTAAGCTGGTTACAATAGCCTTAGTTTAATCGTCTCGTTTAGGAAAATATATGGCTCGCAAGCCCTACGTCAAAGCTAAAGCCATACAAGGCCGTGGTCATCTTCAATCTGTCACCACTGATGGGCCTCATGTTGAATGGCTAGGTATGCCAGAATACTACATCCACACCCTAGTTATAGCAGATCAAGAGTACGCTTACTTCTCAGCCGGAAAAGCCCTGGAATTTGAAATAGGTGCTTATGTGTGTTTTCGTTGTAGAGAATCTAAAAAAGGCTTTTACATCGAAAAGCGTTCATTAGGTATCGCTATTGATCCTGCGGAGTACATGCGCCAGCTTGAGTCTAGCAACGAATGAAAAGTAATATATTCTCACCTTTGCCAATCAATGATCACACTTGTGGCTGGACACAAGCGCTTGTTGCGCGTGAGCCAAAGCCTGCCTTAATGGGCGAGTATACTGCAGATTTTGTGGTGATAGGTGCAGGATATACAGGCTTGTCGGCAGCTAGAAAGTTTGCTGAACTTAATCCTAATGCTCATATTATTATTATTGATGCCCAACGAGCAGGTGAGGGAGCCAGTGCGCGTAATTCTGGTTATTTGGTTGATTCCACCCTTAATGATGGGCATATGTCCGACACAGGCTTGCAGCAATATCGTGAAAAATATGCGCTTAATAAGGCTGGTGTAGATTGTGTTGAGCAACTAGTCAATGAGCATAAAATTGACTGCGACTGGGATGCCAGTGGCAAATTTCACGCCACCGCAGTGCCTGCCCATGAAGCAAAGCTACAGCGTTTTAGCCAGCTACTGGGGGAGTTAGATTTAGAGCATCGTGTGTTAGATGGGGCGCAGCTTAATGAGCGTTTAGGCACTTCTTATTATACTCAAGCTTTGTGGACAGCAGGTGGTGTTATGTTGCAGCCTGCCAAGTTAGCAAGGGCTTACATCGATCTATTGCCAGACAACGTAACGCTTTACGAAAATAGTCCAATGCTTACGTGGAAAAAACAAGGGACTGATTTTTTAGTATCAACGCCTCTGGGCCAAGTAAAAGCCCCACACATGCTATTGGCTGTTAATGGCTTTATGGCTAGTGCCAAAGTGAAGCGTAAGCGTGCATTTCCCCTCACTCTCACTGCAAGTATGACTAGGCCTTTAAGCGACGCTGAGTATGCATCTATAGGTAGCCCAAAGGCCTGGGGGTTATTATCTGCTCAAGCTATGGGTGCCACTGTAAGGTTGACTCAAGATAGACGTATTATGGTGCGTAATACAGCTGAGGTTTGGCCCAAAATGAATATGTCAGCGCAGCAACTTGAAAAGCGAAAACGCTTGCACCTTCGTGGACTCAAACGCAGATTTGCGCAGCTAAGTGATGATCTTTTTGATAGCTGTTGGTCTGGTATTACCTGTATTAGTGGTAATAATGGCCAAGTGTTTGATCAGCTAGATTCAAAACTCTTGGTTGCAGGCTGCTACAACGGGGGTGGCATCGGTTTAGCTACCTTGTTTGGGGAACAAATGGCTTACCGTGCTAGTGGCCAAATGACTGATACCATGGCGATGATAGAGGCTAGACCTAAGCCTAATGCATTGCCTGTTCAACCTCTATTAAGCTTTGGTGTGCGGCTACGTTTAATACGCGATGGCATTATTGCTCGTAAAGAAAACTAACCTAAACTGGTTTTTCTAGGTTACTACCTGTTAGATAAAGCGTTGGCCAATACCGCAGAGCTTATAGGTATTGATTTTTTAGGTTTGGGTAAGGCTAGGGCGTCCTTAATAAGCTTGGCTAAGCTTAAAACGCAAATATCATTAGGTGACATTACAAAAGCTTGCCCGCTGCGCTCTAAATCAGAAGCGTTAGCAAATTGATCAGTTGAAAAGGGTAATGTTATTTGGCGCACACCCAAAGCTAAAGCTTCTTGCACGCTATTATTGCCACCATGGTGAATGATCAGATCGCAACCTTGTAATAGCCCTACTTGAGGTAAGCTAGCTTCCACTAACCAATCAGTGGGTAAGGGTTCAAAGTCAGACTTTAAGTTGGAACCGATAGCCATGGCCACGCGTACATTAGTTTGTTGCAAAGCATGTGATAGTTTTTTCAATACGTCGTCTCGGTGCGATAAAAAAGTACCTAAAGCAACATAAACGGTGGGCCTTTCATCATTAGCATCAAGCCATGTTTGATAAGTCTGTGTAAGCTCTTCTTCGCGTATTAATGGCCCAACAAAAGCATGTATCAATGGCAAGTGGGCTTCGCGCTCAACGTTGTGGTAATGCTTTGGGCTGTTGTAGAGCACTTGGTTGCCATGCACGCGAAAGGCATCCTTTACAGGGCTCATGTTGGGTGCAATTTCTTGTAAAGCGGCATTCCAAAGTGCAGTAAATTTTGCAGTGACTCGGTCGGTAATATCCTCTTGGCGCGCCAACTCATCTGCTTTAGGTTGCATGCAATTGGGCCAAACTGCGGGGATACCGTAGCGTTCATTGCCGACAGGTAGTTGGCTTGGATGACCTGGAATAAGCGTAGTAAAAGGCCTGCCTGTGGCATATACCCCAAGGGTGGAACCAAACGAAATGTGATCAACTAAAATATCATCAGGCTCTATATCTTCACAGAGCGAAGCAATTTTTTTTGCCACTTCAACTGGCTGCCAAAGCAAATCTTTTTCTCTATCTAATGCTTGGCAGGTAATGGTGGCTATAGCACCTTCTTTAGTGGCGTTTAAAAAACGCGTAATAGCTGGATTTTTTTGTGCAATCCCACTGTTGGCACTTTGACTTAGCTGCAAAAGTTGCCATTCAAAGCCTTCAGCGTGAACGCGAGGGGCCATATTTTCCCCTGTGGCAACCACTACTCTTTGGCCGGCGGCTTGTGCTGCTTTAGCGACAACTGCCAAAGGGCTGTAATGGGAAATAAAATCAGGACTAATCACCAAAAGTGTCATATTTAATCTTTAACCGTTATGTACAGCGAAGTGAGTTTTTCTGCCATGGTATCTATAGCGTAGCGTTGTTCAACCATGGTTTGTGCTTTGCGAATTCTACCTGCACGCCCTACTAGTGAAAACCCTTGAATAATAGAACTTCCAAAGTTATGGTCTGGATCCACAAGAATGCCAGTGTCGCCATGATCTACAAAGGTAGAAGGCCCGCCAGTGCTTGGAGCTACCACCACTAATCCTGTGGCTAGTGCTTCTATCAAAGCCAAACCAAACTCTTCTTTAGGCGCGCCATCCACATAAATGCCACCATCAGCCCAATAGCCAGACCGGCCCATCATAGTGGCCACCATCAGCTGGGCAGTCTCAGCCCTTGGGCGACCGCCGAGCATAATCAAACCTGCTCTGCGCGGGTCATTAAGAGGCACTGTCGCGTCAATGGCTTGTATGACAGAAGTTTCTACAGTGGATGGGTTATTTAAATTGCCTCCCACCAATACTAAGTTACAGGTATTGTGGAGCAATGGGTTTGCAGCCCATGCAGTGACAATGCGCGCCATACCTTTAATAGGATGAAAGCGGCCCACACTCAGCAACAGGGGTAAATGGCGCCTAGTGGCGCAAATTTTCTCTTCTAATTGGGCAATGACGCCATGAGCTGCGTGGTGCTTTAGGTGTGAATAACTCAACGCTGCTTCACGAATCAGTCTAATATCAATACCCTCTGCTATGGTGACTGATTGCTGTGTTTGGTGGTTAAGATCTTTACGGATATCTTGTAGTAATAAGGCGCATTTTTTCTGAGGAAATAACGCTACATGGCTTGACGTACGAGCCATTTTTTCTAACATGCGCGCTCGAAACCATAGGTTGCTTTGAGCATCAGCGCTGAGAAAATCATCTTGGGTTAACTGTTTGCCAGTGCGCATAGACTGTACAGTATTTTGTGGGTCTGGTGCGAAACTAAAGCATACGGGAATATCTAATGCATTGGCAACGCTAGCCCCTGCAAACGTGCCTGCATCTAACATGCGTAAATGAATTAAATCCACGCCACCAAAATGACCTAAACAGCGTTTAATGCTGCGCTTAAGTACAGGTAAATGCTCCCAAGCATTGGTGCTATGCATAGGGCGCAAGGTATCTCCAGCACTAACAATGTGAAAGGGTTGAGGGGTGTTTTTAGGCACGTTAAGGGCGTTTATGGCGTCTTCAGCGCTGCCCAGCCCTATGGTAAGCACTTGGTCAATATCTTTTTGACGTGCTAAGGCATCACCAAGTGACACAAGCAAGCTAGCTACGCCTCCCGTTTCACCACAACCACCAAAGCTTAAAGATTTATCAACCTGTGCAAGCACTAATTGACACATGCGCAGGCCGCCATCAAGGCTGATGCTTTGCGTGGGCTGCTCCATGGCTTGGTCATGAATGGCTAACGTCGCATAAGCACCTATCTCATTACTTTGCTTTGCAAGTTGATGCAATACTGGCTTAAATGACTGTGTAAAAAAATCACTACGACCACTAAATGCGCTAATAGCAGCGATGCGAACAGGGGAAGATTCTTGAGTATCCACAGCTATGTGAGCGAGAGTTTGTGTAACTTCATCCCCATTCAAAGCGCCTAAAAGATCCACTAACCTTGACCTTATTAGCGTCTCACCGTTAGTCAGTAAGGCATTGCTCACACATTTAGCGATTAACTTAGGCGCTGAATATGACCATTGTTCCAAGGTGTGGTGAGCATGCATTGTGTCAATGCCGCCAGAGTATAGTTGCTGAAGTAGCAAAGGTAGCGCACTGATATCAGGCAGTCGATTAGCTAATTTATATGTGGCTTGGCGGCGCACGCTGGGGTTTTTTTGTGAAAGGCATTCAATTAGTAGCTTGGTTGCGCCTTCATGATGCATTTGTGAGGCAGCTTCAATCGCTGCCATGCTGCCAAGAGGGCTACCTTGGGCCATAGTCTTTAAATCATTCATTAAAAGATGACTACGGGTGTTATTTTTGGCAAATCTAGATAGGGCAGAAGATCGGCTTAGCATGCCTTCAAAATCTACGTTTGCTACAGATTCATTTAGCTCTCCAATCAAAATGCTGCCCATGTTAGACACAGACTTTTGTGCGATATCAGTAAGCTTAGAGTCAATTTTACGTTGTTGCATAGTCGATGTGCCACACAGGCAATGGAGCGATCACTGCCAAAAAATAGTTATACAAAAAATGATACTGTACAAGTAAATACTTGTACACCGATAATTTTTGTATAGTATTGTTTTTTTGTATGGTTGTGTAAAGGTAGGTATTTATTTCAACATACGTCTTTAAATGAGTCGTTAAGTAAGCTAAAACCAATTAACTATTGTTAGTAAAAAAACCAGTCAATGGTTGGGGTATCAATGCCATGAGCATTAGTCAGAAATTGCTAAACTACTTTGACCGTAAGAAGTCAAAATCTACTCAAAAAAATCACACACGTTTTAGAAATGATATTTGTAATCATTGGGATTTAGATTACATGTCTGCAGCTGAGCTAGAAGCTCGATTGTTAGAAGATGTGGTTGAAACAACCACCATTCGGAAAAAACAAGACTTGCCTTAATTGGTGGGGTCTTCAATCTGCGCAATCACAAATAAATTATCACCCATACTGATAAGTGATGGGGCATGTTTTATACATACCATCCCATCACGTTTTGCATAATAGAGTGCTGGATCGCAGCCAGTACGCTGGATGTTATGAATTTTGGCCACTAAATCACCAGTTTTTACCTTATCACCTAGCCCCACACAAGGCTCTACTAAACCTTCATGGTAACAACAAATGAATGAGCTGTTGTCTGGCATGCTTAGATGTATGGTGGGCGTGGTGTTGGGTTTCAGCTTAGCGCTAAGTATGCCAGCATGCACAAGTAAATTGTGCACACCATTGTGAGCCACCGCCATGGTATTGGGCGTGCTAGTGCCACCACCACCAAGCTCTGTCGTCACGAAGGTTTTGCCCATAGATTCAACTTGAGTGTCGTACATGGCGTCTGCATCTAGCTCTAGCATTTTCAGCAAGAAAGGTGCGCCAAAGGCTTTTGCGGCGGCTTCACAGCGAGCCTCTAGCGCTTTGTCTTCAAGTACATGAGAAGCTGCAAAGGGTAAGCAGTCCAAAGTTTTCCCGCCGGAATGGATGTCCAATACTATGTCTGCTATGGGCACTAAGGTGCGGCTAAAATAGTCGGCAATAACTTGTGTAACGGTGCCTTGTGGATTACCAGGAAAGGTGCGGTTAAGGTTAACGTTATCGATGGGTGAAACCCGATCGGCGGCAACAAAAGCAGGATGATTCATAGCTGGAATGATAATAATACGCCCATTAACCCGTTCTATGGATAGTTGATTAGCTAAATCAAATAGGGCAGTGGGCCCCTCATATTCGTCACCATGATTACCACCAGATAGCAGAGCGGTAGGGCCATCACCACGTTTAATTTGAGTGATAGGAATCATCACTGATCCCCATGCAGATAGGTTGCTGGAGTAGGGCACTTTAAGGAACCCATGCTGAATACCGTCTTCTTCGAAGTCAATTGTGGCGCTGATAGGGTTGTTTTTCATAGCAGTTACTTCACCAACAGTTGTCGAGGCACATTAGATAAGCACTCCCCACCATTAGGGGTGACACGAACACTTTCAGTCATCTCAAACCCCCAATCGTCAAACCAGATGGCGGGCATAAAATGAAATGTCATATTTTCCTCTAGCAAGGTGAGGTCATTGGCTCTTAGGCTCATGGTGCGCTCACCCCAGTCGGGTGGGTAACTCAGGCCAATAGGATAGCCTACGCGGTTATTTTTTTCGTAGCCATGGCGCTTAAGAGTGGCTGTAAAATTTTGGGCAATTTCAGAACAGGCAATGCCAGGCTTAAATAGTTGTAAGGCATTAAAAATACATTCGTTGATGATCTTTTCAATGTCTAGGTATTTTTGTGTAGGGGTGCCTAAAAACAAGGTCCTAGAGCATGGGCAATGGTATCTATTGTGGGCGCCTGCAAGCTCCAAAAACATGCCATCATCCAAGCTCAAAGGCTGATCGTCCCATGTCATATGGCAAGCCGCAGCTTCATCACCTGCGCCAATCAGCGGCACAATAGAGGGGTAATCACCATAGTGCCCACCCTTACCTTGGGCGCTGGCGTGCAAGATTTCTGCCACTAGGTCATTTTTGCGCATGCCTGCGTGCGCCACTTGCATAATGCGCTCGTAAACGCCTTCAATTACTTTTCCAGCGCGTTGCATGTAAATAATTTCAGTAGGTGATTTTACTGCCCGCTGCCAGTTTACTAGGCCAGTTTGGTCGCTAAATTGAGCGTTTGGCAAAGTGGCATACAGTGATTCAGCAGCTCGTGCAGAAAAGTAGTAATTATCTTTTTCTAGACCAATAGTACATTTATCTAAACCCTTTTTTTGTAATATTGTAGCTAAAAACTCCATGGGGTGGCGCTCTGGCGTCATTACATAATCATCAGGGTAGATAAGGATATTATCAAGTTTTAGGTCAGTTGTGAGCTCTGCACCTTTGGCATCAATGCCTCGGCCATACCAAAATAGTGTGCCATCGCTGCCTATGACTACACATTGGTGCACATAAAATGACCAGCCATCATAACCTGAGAGCCAATACATGTTGGCAGGGTCATAAATGATAAGCAATTCAACATTGGCCGCCTCCATGGCAGTGCGTGTTTTGGCTTGACGAGATAGATATTCGCTGGCTTCAAAGCGTCTTTTTATAGGTTTCATTTGATAGCCTCCATTTAATGGAACTTACTTTAATACACTAAGCGCTTGCTCTAAATCATTGATCAGGTCTTCAATATCTTCAATGCCGGTAGAATAGCGTACTAGGCCTTCGGGTATGCCAGCTGCCGCGCGTTCTTGTGCGGTGCACTCTACATGCGAAGTGGTTACAGGAGGGCCTACTACGGTTTCAACACAGCCTAAATTTGCGGCCATGTGAGCGTAATTAAGGCGTGGTAAAAATTTCTTAATGGCATCTAGGCCACCATGCACAGAAAAGCTTAGCATGCCGCCAAAACCAGACATCTGTTGTTTGGCTATGTCATGGCCAGCATGGGATTCAAGGCCAGGGTAGTTGACTTGTTCTACCATGGGGTGGCTTTCTAGGTAACGAGCTACTGCCATAGCGTTGTCGTTTTGGCGTTCCACGCGTAACTTTAGAGTTTTCATACCGCGCAGCAAGCTATAGGCATCCATAGGGGCCAAAGTAGCACCGTTTATTTCTCGGTAATGATACACCTGTTGAACTAACTCTTTAGAGGCACAGATGACACCACCTAATGCGTCAGCGTGGCCACCAAGATACTTAGACGCTGAGTGCAAGACAATGTCAGCACCAAGCTCTAGCGGCAACTGATTTATAGGCGTGGCAAAAGTGTTGTCTACTACCACTAGTGCACCCACACTGTGAGCTTTGGCAGATAAGCGCTTAATATCCACAATTTTAATAGTGGGGTTCGTTGGTGTTTCCAGATACAGCAACGTGCAGCCTTTATCGATCTGGGTTTCTAATTCCTCATAATCTCCTGTTGCGCACAGAGCCACTTCAATACCTAAGGGAGGCAAAAACTCGTTAAAAATAACATTAGTGCCGCCATAGCTGTCTTTAATGGACACAACGCGATCACCAGGTTTAAGGAAAGTGGCCAAAGTATTACTAATAGCTGCCATGCCAGAAGAGAAGCTGGTAGCAGCTTGTGCGCCTTCTAATACTTTAACTTTGTCTTCAAAGGCGCGCACGGTGGGGTTGGTGTTGCGAGAGTAAATGTGTCCAGGCTCTTCGCCTAGAGCGACTTTGTGCCATGTATCGATGTCTTTATATGCAAAAGACACGCTATGCACTACAGGGACTTGAGTTGAGCGTTCATAAAGCTCGTGTTCTTGTTCTCCGCCCCAGATGCTTTGGGTGGATTTGCCGATATTTGTGCGCATAAATACTCCTAACTGGCTGCGTCTAAATAAAATAGATGAGCTAATGCTCGCCTATTCCTATGTCAAGGCAGCGCTTTAAAAGCCTTTATCTTGATATTGCGAAGATACTCCACAAAAGGCTGTAAATCAATTACAAAAAAGAGACTAGCTACAAGGCGTTTTAAAGCCTTAATTGGTTGCAGAATATAGATAAGGATAAGTTTGTACTAGTGTGTAGTTTGACGTACAATACCCGCCCTGATTTAGGCATGTTTGACATGCTATTAATTCAGCTGGGGTAATGCCCATTTCCGTGATGTCGCCAATTATGGCGCGTT
The DNA here is from genome assembly GCF_047730155.1 of Candidatus Njordibacter sp. Uisw_002. Taxonomy (NCBI): domain Bacteria; kingdom Pseudomonadati; phylum Pseudomonadota; class Gammaproteobacteria; order Pseudomonadales; family Candidatus Njordibacteraceae; genus Candidatus Njordibacter; species Candidatus Njordibacter sp. Uisw_002. The sequence goes on along the minus strand of NZ_CP159832.1, from coordinate 1,980,271 downwards.
GCATTGATGAATAGTAAGTGATTTCAAAACTTACACGACGTAAAGGGATCTAACGCAATGGTAATCATTCGTTTAGCTCGTGGGGGCTCTAAAAAGCGCCCTTTCTATCATTTAACTGTAGCTGATCAGCGCAATCCGCGTGACGGTCGCTTTATTGAGCGTGTGGGTTTTCATAACCCAGTTGCTCGTGGCCAAGAAGAAGTAACTCGGATTGACATGCAGCGCGTAGACTTTTGGATGAGCCAAGGTGCTCAACCAACTGTACGTGTTGCTGGACTGATTAAAGCGGCCCGCAAAGTAGCTGTATAACAGCTAACTAAGCATTTTGTTGTTAACTCATTGTTGTAAGGATTGTGGATCATGGCTCTAGACCAACGCGTAAAGCTGGGTCGTATCACTACCGTTTACGGAGTGAAGGGCTGGGTAAAAGTGTTTTCAAGCACCGAACCAATGCAAAACATCTTTGACTATCAACCTTGGCAAACCTGTATCGACGGTGTTTGGCAAGAACTGAAAGTTACCCAGGGTAAGACCCACGGCAAAGGATTAATAGCATTACTAGAAGGTTGTGAAGGCCGTGATCAAGCCCGCGAATTTTGCGGATTAGATATTTCGGTAGATCGTGCCATATTGCCAGATTTAGAAGACGGTGATTATTATTGGCAACAACTGACTGGGCTGAACGTAGAGACTGTTGCAGGGGTAAAACTCGGCAAGGTCGACCACCTGATCGCCACTGGCTCTAATGATGTGCTAGTAGTAAAAGGCAACGAAGAAAGTATTGATCGTAACGAGCGTCTAATACCTTATTTGCCAGATCAAGTGATTACAAAGATTGACCTCCTTGGAGGTGTTATTCGGGTCGATTGGGATCCGGAGTTTTAGGTGAAAGTAGGTGTAGTAACGCTATTTCCAGAAATGCTCAAATCTTTAACAGATTTTGGTGTGGTAGGAAGAGCAACGCAGCAAGGTTTGCTGCAAGTTACAGGGTATAACCCACGCGACTTTACTCAGGACAAGCATCGCACAGTGGATGACCGGCCATACGGTGGCGGGCCTGGCATGTTGATGAAGGTACAACCTTTACGAGATGCCATCGGCCAAGCAAAAGCCGAATTAGGCCAGCCTAAGGTGATTTATTTATCACCCCAAGGGCGTAGGTTAGACCAAGCTGGTGTAGTAGAGCTGGCCAAGCAGGAGAGCTTGGTATTGGTAGCAGGGCGTTACGAAGGAATTGATGAACGCCTAATTGGTGCCGACATAGATGAAGAGTGGTCTCTTGGAGACTTTGTATTAAGTGGCGGTGAACTTGCAGCCATGACCTTTATCGATGCAGTTTCACGTTTGTTACCTGGAGTATTAGGGCATGCAGAATCGGCGCAAGAAGATTCGTTTGCTCAGGGCTTGTTGGATTGCCCTCACTATACCCGCCCAGAAATGGTTGCAGGTATACCAGTACCCAAAGTACTGTTAAGTGGGGATCATGCAGCTATTGCCCGCTGGCGTATGCAGCAGCAGCTAGGTAGAACCTGGCAGCGGCGGCCTGATTTACTAGAACAGATAACACTGACAAAGGAACAAGAGCAATCTTTAGCAGAATTTATTCGCTTAATGGGTCAGTCCCAAGAGTGAAGAACAGGAGCGTGCCATGAGCAGCAAAAACTTGATAATTCAGCGTATCGAAGCTGAACAAATGAACAAAGAAATGCCAGAATTTGGCCCCGGCGATACCGTTGTGGTTCAAGTGAAGGTAAAAGAAGGTACTCGTGAGCGTCTACAGGCTTACGAAGGTGTAGTTATCGGCATCCGTAGCCGTGGACTAAACTCTGCCTTTACAGTACGTAAAATTTCTCACGGTGTGGGCGTTGAGCGTACTTTCCAAACTTATAGCCACCAGGTTGACAGTATTTCTGTTAAGCGCCGTGGTGACGTGCGTCAAGCTAAGTTGTACTACTTGCGCGACTTGTCTGGTAAGGCAGCACGTATTAAGGAAAAATTGGGTAAGCGTTAAGCTTAAATCAATAAAAAACCGCCCTTAACTTAGCGTTAGGTGCGGTTTTTTTTGGCTTAAAATAATTCTAAAAAGCTTATCAACATTTAAAGTCTCCAAAGGCGATAAAAGACTTTAGGTTGCTTTTATATAGGATAACGTTACCCCCACCCAGAAACCCTTGTACCTAAAACCGTTGATTTATCGTCTTTGAAATAAAACATATTACATTTTTATTGTCATATGTTTTATTTTTATAATCTAATATTAAATTATTAATATGATAATATTAAATTATAAAATTTCCTTGTAATAGAATTATATTGTGATATTTTATCACATGTTATATTAGTCAAGGATTAAGCATGAGTTGGACGGTTTGGGTTATAATTATTGAGCGCACTTTGGTACATATTCAGCATTTTAGTGTAATTAAAAAAGCGAAATTTTTTGGCTCCTTAGTATTCTTAACTCTAATTCTCTCTGCTTGCGCTACGCCTGCTGGTGATACGAAAGATGTGAAAAATAAAACATCCATGAACCCTGGCCGTGAGCTTGGTCTTGACCAAGAGCAAAAGTCAGCCGCCCAAGCCAGCGGTCAAAAAAGTGCACATTCTGCTTTATCTTCCAGTGCTTTTTCAAACGTTCGATCGGCCCTTGATGGGGCTCAGATTAATGAGCTAAGAGATAAGGTATCTAGCTCTTTAACACAAACGGCAATTAACAAAACTGAAGATTTAATTAATCAAAAAGCGAATGAAGTAGTAAATAGCAAAGGTCATGGTAAAACGCAGGTTTCACTGCGCCAGTTGGAAACAAAAAACCCACAATTCAGCATTAAAACCATTCAGCCTTTAAGCGATCTCACAGACACATCGACTCAATTGATCTTTACTCAAGCCCAAATTAGTTCAGGTGAAAACCATGGTGAGCGCCGCGTCACTATTAACTTAGGCATTGGTCAGCGTTACTTGCTAGAAGGTGGACAGGCTATTGCAGGTATCAACCTTTTCACCGATTATGAAACGGAATCTAAGCACAGCCGGGCCTCCCTTGGTTTGGAGTATCAAAGAGCTAACTTTAGTGCCAATGCTAATAAATATCACCCGCTATCTAGCAAGGTGGTGATAGGAGATTATACCGAAGAGCCCCTCGCAGGGTATGACATCAGGCTAACGGGCCAAATGCCTTACTTACCGTGGGCAAGAATCAAAGGCACTCAATACTATTGGGATGCCGTCACAGGTGAAGACATTAAAGGTACTCGCTTGGGCATTGAAGCTGATATTAACGCTTCCACCACCCTTGAAGTGGGCTCTGAAAACTCTAACACGGCCAATCGCACTGCTTATGCAACTTTAAGAGTACAGTTACCCTATAGCGCTAATCCGACATCAGCTCGCCTTAAAGTAGCAGACAAAGCATTCGAAGATTCAGGTGGAATTAGCTTAACGGATTTAAATTATGCTGAAAGATCTAACAAGATTCGTGTTGAAAAGCTTTTAAATGGCGTTAGCGTGGTACTTGGTGACTTCAATGCTGCGACCGTTGGTGCAACATGCATTTTATTCAATGCCGCAGGCACCCCTATTGGCAATGGTTCAGGATTAACAGGGCCTGATGGCTTGGTTTCCCTGTCTAATGTAGTGTTACCAAGCGGATTGGTTTATTCAGAATGTACTGGTGGTGAGTATACGGACGAAGCAACTGGCGACAGTGTTGTTGCACCAAAGATTCGTGCAGCAATAAGATACTCAGGCACCGGTGGCGTAACTATGGTGGCAACACCCTTGTCTGAAATAGCTTATCAAATGGCAGATACTAACGCAGGCACTGCCTTAGCTAGCAACATTGCAGCTATAAATGCTGAAGTGGCGACTGCATTTGGTCTTGGTTCTATTAATATTACCAGCGCCATTCCCACTGATATAAACACCGCCATAGCGACAAATGATGGCGCTGGTAAGTTCGCTACTATACTTGCTGCAATATCACAGATGGGTGAAAACTCTGGCGATGATAACCCAACGGATACTATGGCGGCACTCCTAGCAGACCTGCAGGGTTCTGATGGGTCTGCTGTTGGAACCATTGAAGGACGTAATTCAGGAACAGAAGTGGTTGATATTGCTACAGCAATTCATAACTTCGTCACTAATTCTGGTGATAATAATATTACTAATGGCACAACTTCAGGAAATATTATTTCAAGTGCTGGAGAGGGAAGTTTTAGAGGTGATTTAGCTATCGCTATTATTAAGGCTTACGATGGCACAGGTATCGCGCCCTCGCTAAAGCACTATAATGAAGCTGATGTTACAGGTGTTACGGTAGACAATCTTGCTGCAGTTAATTCAGCGGTGGCGAATAAAGTGGCGAGCACGACTGTACAAATCCAAGCCTTGGTAGATGCAATTAAGATAATTGGCATCAGCGCGCAAAGCCGCTCTATTGCTGAAAACTCAGCCAACGGTGCTAATGTGGGTGCAGTGCTAGAGACCACAGGTGGCCCCACAAGCTTTAGCATTACCAGTGGCAATACCAATGACGCCTTTGCCATTAGTGACTCTGGACAAATTACCGTGGCTGATAGTGGCCAACTTGATTTTGAAACCACCACTAGCTACACGCTTGCAGTGGAGATCACCAAGGCTGACACGACTTCACAAAGTGCTAACATCACCCTCAACGTGACCAACGTGAATGAAGGCAGTGCAATCGGCATCAGCGCTCAAATGCTTGAAATTGATGTCAATTCACCCAATGGTGCTAATGTCGGTGCAATGCTAGAGACCACAGGTAGCCCCTCAGGCTTTAGCATTACCAGTGGCAATACCAATGACGCCTTCGCCATTAGTGACTCTGGACAAATTACCGTGGCTGATAGTGGCGAGTTTGATTTTGAAACCACGCCTAGCTACACGCTTACAGTGGAGATCACCAAGGCTGACACGGACTCACAAAGTGCTAACATCACCATTGATGTGACTAATTTTATCCTTTTAGGCACGCAAAAGTGGAGTGCGTCTAATGTTTCATTCGTACCCACTTTAAATAATACGCTAGATACGGATTATCGGACTGACTCATCAGACGGTTATCTCTACACTTGGGATGCAGCAATGAATGTTTGTCCTAGTGGTTGGAGGTTACCATCTGATAGTGACTGGAAAGTCTTAGAAGGTCATTTAGGTATGTCTACGGCTTGGCAAGATAGGACGGGCTCGCGTGGTACCAACCAAGGCACACAACTAAAGGTAGGTGGTACTAGTGGCTTCGAGGCTAAGTTAACGGGAGACTTAAACTTCGGTCGTGGAAGCACCACGTCCTTGTGGAGTAGTTCGGAGTCAGGTGGTGGTGCCTACAGACGCCAACTGTACCGTTATGAAGCCAGGATTCTCCGCAGTACCGACGAAAAGGCGTCTGGGTCTAGTGTTCGCTGCCTAAAGGATTAATTTGACACTTTGGCACTTTGACCCAGCCCAGTGGCTGGGTATTCACCACCCAAGCTAGCTTGGGTGGCTTTTTAATGACATAACAAGGAATTAAGAGCTTTAACGAAGGATATAATATCCCATTAAGAACCTAGGTTAAACGTAGAGATTTAGGCAGGGGCCAACTTATCGTTGCTGTAATCCCGCTTAAACCATATTTTGACGCGGGTTAGTGTAGATCCAAAGTTATTGTGTGGGCGATTTTGGACATTTTAAATCTTATAAAACAAGTAATGGTTCAACCACTTACACTCCACACGTTAAATAGCCTGTAGTTTTTTTCATTAGCGAGCTGGCCAGGCATAAGCCCATCGACTAACATTGATTAATTAATATTGTGACTGATCAAGCTTCTCACTTTTCCCTTACAAGACGTTTCCTAGGTTTTATACGTAAGTTGAGTTTAAGCTTACGATAAATGCGATACACGCGTTTTTTGGCTAAACTTGATAACAGATTCTAAAAGGGCTTCGCGCACTTAGATACAATACTTCTTTTACATACTATACTCTTAGCAATGCAGGCGCTGCTGCAGAACCTTTGCCTCAAATAATAATCCAAGGTGTTAGCTGATTAATGAGTAATGATATTCAATTTATCAAATACTACACAGACTCACTATGGCTAGAAAAAGGCTTGAGTAAAAATACCCTTGTAAGTTACAACACAGACCTGCACCAGCTGCATGAATATCTTAAACTGCGTAATCTAACTTTGGTGGCAACGCAAGCAAATGATTTGATGAGCTTTTTGGCGCAGCGCTCTAAAGAAGGTATTAAGCCGCGCTCTTTAGCTAGACACTTGTCTAGCATTAAAGGCTTTTACCAATACATGGTGCGTGAAAATCATTTACAGGCTAACCCTGCGTCATTGATTGATGCGCCCAAGCAAGGGCGCCCCATTCCTAAATCACTCACAGAAGCAGATGTTGAAGCTTTATTGGCGGCTCCCAATATCACCACAAACATTGGCCTTCGAGACAGGGCAATGCTTGAGCTTTTATATGCCTGCGGATTGCGAGTAAGTGAGCTGTGTGAGCTGGATATGAGCCAGCTCAATCTGGCCTCTGGTGTGGTAAAAGTCTTTGGTAAAGGATCTAAAGAGCGATTAGTGCCTATTGGAGAGGTGGCCCAAGACTGGCTGCAAAAATATATTAAGCAAGCAAGGCCGCAGTTATTAAAAGCCATGGCAAGCGGCGTGCTATTCCCTAGTAATAGGGGCCAACATATGACTCGGCAAACTTTTTGGCACCGCATAAAACAACATGGTGTTGCCGCTCAAATTCAAAAGCCGCTCTCTCCCCATGTAATAAGGCATGCTTTTGCCACACATTTATTAAATCATGGTGCCGATTTACGGGTGATTCAAATACTCTTAGGCCATAGTGATTTATCAACCACACAGATATATACTCATGTGGCTACGCAGCGATTACAAAATTTACATTCACAACACCATCCCAGAGGCTAGACTCTTATTATGCGTTTACTGACTATTAAAACGGCCACCAGATTAATTTTTTCATTGTCTTTTTTCGCATCTATTGCGTTAGCTGCAGATTACACCAAGTTAGAGGCTGGTTTGGCAAGAATAAATCCAGACATAAAGGCCTTAAGTATTGAGCCCACACCGATGGAAGGCATGTATGACATCGTGCTTAACACAGGTGATCAAATCTATATGCATGAAGATGGTACTTTTTTCTTTGCAGGCTCTATGTTTCAAAACCCTATTGGTGCAAGGCTAGTTAATTTAACCCAAGCCAGTAGTTTAAAAAAGACGCTTATCGCTATGCAAAGTGACGCAGCTCAAAAAGCATGGGTGTTTCCTGCTAAAGGTGAAAAAAAGGCCAGTATTACTATATTCACTGACGTCGACTGTTTTTATTGCCAAAAGCTACATGCAGAAATGGATCAGCTAAATGGTTATGGTATCGAAGTGAGGTACCTAGCCTTTCCTCGCGCAGGCCTACAATCGTCTAGCTACCAGGTATTGGTAGACTCTTGGTGTGCACAAAATCCTAATGAATTTTTAACACAGGCCAAGCTTCGTTCGCACAATAAACAAAGCCCTCAAGACTCCCCTGAACTGTGTGATAACCCTGTGGCTGCGCATTATGCACTGGGTGAGGTCATAGGCGTTACTGGCACTCCAGCCATAGTGTTAGATTCTGGCCAACTTATGCCTGGTTATGTGCCAGCAGAAGAAATGGCTAAGCGCTTAGGCATTCTTTAACAGCGTTTTCGTTCTGCTTATAAGCTGACAGGCAAAGCCTGTTAGGCTACAATATGCGCCTTGTTTTATACATTAATTGATATGCGAATTTTTTCGCAATGGGGTTTACCTTGAAACCGGTAAGAGTTGGTATTTGTGGATTTGGCACCGTGGGTGGCGGTACGTTTAACGTTTTAGGACGTAATAGCAAGGAAATCACCCGCCGCACGGGCCGCGCTATTGTGGTTGAACAGATTGCACAGCGTCGTCCAAACATTAATTGTGACACTGGTGACACAAGCATCACGGATGATATTTTTGCCGTAGCCAACAACCCCAATGTGGATGTTTTGATAGAGCTTATTGGTGGTCATGAACCTGCCAAAGAGCTGGTGCTTACCGCTATCCGAAATGGTAAGCATGTGGTTACAGCTAACAAAGCTTTGATTGCAGTGCATGGTAATGAAATTTTTGAAGCAGCTGCCAAGCATAATGTAGTGGTGGCTTATGAAGCGGCTATTGCAGGTGGCATTCCTATCGTTAAAGCGATGAGAGAAGGTTTGGCTGCGAATAGTATTGATTGGTTAGCAGGCATCATCAATGGCACAGGCAATTTTATTCTTACAGAAATGCGTGACAAAGGCCGTGCATTTGCCGACGTGTTGCAAGAAGCACAAGAGCTTGGTTATGCCGAAGCTGATCCTACCTTTGATGTAGAAGGCATTGATGCGGCTCATAAGCTAACTATCTTATCTTCTGTTGCTTTTGGTATTCCTTTGCAATTTGACCAGTGTTACACCGAAGGTATCAGCAAAATATCAGCACAAGATGTGGCTAATGCTGAATCTTTAGGTTTTCGAATTAAGCACCTAGGCCTCACTCGTCGCACCTCAGAAGGCATAGAGCTGCGTGTACACCCAACATTAATTCCAGAAAAACGTTTAATCGCTAATGTGAATGGCGTGATGAACGCCGTCTTAGTAGAAGGCGACGCAGTAGGCCCCACCATGTATTACGGTGCTGGCGCTGGCGCAGAGCCTACCGCCTCTTCTGTAATAGCTGATTTGGTAGATATTGTACGTGACATGTCTTTAGATCAAACGGTACGGATGCCATCTTTAGGCTTCTCACCTGAAACTATGTCCGATAGCCCTATTTTACCTATGGAAAAGGTCGTTACTGCCTTTTACATGCGTATGAACGTGTCTGAAAAGCCTGGTGTTTTGGCTCAAATTACTCAAATTTTGGGTGATGCAGGCATTAGTATTGAAGCCATTCGCCAACATACTCATGTGTCAGCCCAAGTGCCTGTGATTATCTTGACTCGCCCAGTAGTAGAGGGCCATATGAACAGCGCCATCGCAGCTATTGAAGCCTTGGCAGATGTGAACGGTGAAGTTACTCGTATTCGTGTTGAAAACTTAGGCGGCTAAAAAATTATGCGTTATATCAGTACACGTGGTCAGGCCCCAAGCCTTAGTTTTGAAGAAGTGTTGCTCACAGGCCTGGCCAGTGATGGTGGCCTTTATGTGCCAGAAACATTACCTCAGTTTAGTCATGAAGAAATTGCATCTTGGTCCAAGCTTAATTATGCCGATCTAGCCCATAAAATTTTATTGCCGTTTGTTGAAGCAGATGTAAGTAGTAGTGAGCTGAAAGTGATGGTGGATGAAACCTACGCGGGTTTTAATCATAAGGCTGTGGCGCCATTAGTTCAGCTAGATAAAAACGAATGGGTGTTAGAGCTATTTCATGGGCCTACTTTAGCCTTTAAAGATTTTGCCCTGCAGTTGCTGGGCCGTTTAATGGACAACGCGCTGATTAAACGTGACAAACATTTAGTGATTATGGGTGCTACTTCTGGCGATACAGGCTCTGCTGCTATCGAAGGGTGTAAGCATAGTAAGCGTGTGAAAATGTTTATCCTGCACCCCCATGAACGCGTGTCAGAAGTGCAGCGCCGCCAGATGACTACCTTAATCGGTGATAATATTCACAACATTGCTGTGCGTGGTAATTTTGATGATTGTCAGCAAATGGTTAAACAAAGTTTTGCAGATCAGTCTTTCTTAAATGGTGGACAGCTGGGCGCGGTAAATTCAATCAACTGGGCTCGTATTATGGCTCAGATTGTCTACTATTTTTATGCCGCAGTGGCTTTGGGAGGGCCTCATCGCAAGGTTTCCTTTAGCGTACCTACCGGTAACTTTGGTGACATTTATGCAGGCTATTTAGCTCAAAAGATGGGTTTACCTATTGCGCAGCTTGTTGTGGCTACCAACGAAAATGATATTTTGCATCGTTGCATAAGTGCTAATCAATACCAAAAGCATGGGCTAGTACAAACCTTGTCTCCTAGCATGGATATTATGGTGTCCAGTAATTTTGAACGCTTGTTATTTGATTTATATGATTGTGATGGGCCAACTTTAAGTCAGTTATTAGAAGATCTAAATAACGGCACTGCCGATAGTTTAGAGCCACAACGCTGGGAAAAAGCACGAGAGCTATTTTCTAGCCACCGTGTTGATGATGACACTACCTGTGATGTGATTAGCCAAGTAGCGCAAGAGCATAATTATTTACTAGACCCACACAGTGCGATTGGTGTGGAAGCGGGTCGAGTGTGTAATCAATATCCACATGTGCCTATGGTCACATTGGCCACAGCTCACCCGGTTAAGTTTCCTGAAGCCGTCATTAAGGCTGGGCAACCTACGCCACAATTGCCAAACCACTTGGCTGATTTGCTAGAACGAAAGGAGCGTTGTGAAGTATTAGATAACGACCTTTTAGTGGTGCAGCAATACATCACCAGTAAGATTTAAGAGCGTATATATGTCAGTTCGCTTGCGTTTAGGCACATCCAATGCTGCTCTAGACGCAGCTTTTGACCCTCTTGTTGCACGTGTGCTTGCTCACCGTGGCATCAATGATCCTGCACAAGTGGATTATCAACTCAAAAAACTTCTTCCTTACCATCAGCTTAAAGGCATAGACACTGCGGTAACGCTTCTAGTGCAAGCCCTTGAAGCTCAGGCAAACATCCTTATTGTGGGTGATTTTGACTGTGATGGAGCCACCAGTACCAGCCTTGCATTGCTAGCCCTAGGTGCTATGGGCGCCAAAAATGTAAGCTATTTAGTGCCCAACCGGTTTGATTTTGGTTATGGCCTAAGTACTGCGTTAGTGGATTACGCCAAAGCTATAGAGCCTGATTTAATTGTTACTGTAGACAATGGCATTGCTAGCCACGAAGGCGTTGCTCGTGCTCATGAACTAGGTATAAAAGTAGTGGTGACAGACCATCACTTAGCCGCTGAAACATTGCCCGATGCCGATGCTATTGTTAATCCTAATCAACCTGGTTGTGAATTTCCGTTTAAGTCCACCGCAGGTGTTGGGGTTATTTTTTATGTTATGTCAGCTTTGCGTAGGCAGCTACAAACACAAGGTTGGTTTGATCAGCAGCGCATAAAAGCCCCTAACATGGCGCAATATTTAGACTTAGTGGCTTTAGGCACGGTAGCAGACTTAGTGCCTATGGAGCACAATAACCGCATTTTGGTAGCCCAGGGTGTAGCACGTATTCGTGCAGGTAAAGCTAGGCCTGGGATATTAGCGCTATTGGCAGTAGCCAAACGCCAGCATTATAACTTACAAGCCACAGACCTTGGTTTTAGTATAGGGCCTAGGCTTAACGCAGCGGGCAGGCTGGAAGATATGAGCTTGGGCATTGAATGTTTGTTAAGTGATGATGAGCATATTGCCGCCCAACTAGCGCATGAATTAGATGAGCTCAATGCACAAAGGCGTCATATTGAAGCAGATATGCAGCAACAAGCGGGTAACATATTAACGCGTTTAGAATCTAGCCAAGACCAAGAACTACCAAAATGCGTATGCTTGTTTCACCCAGATTGGCATCAGGGTGTAGTAGGTATTGTGGCCTCTCGTATTAAAGAAAAGTGGCACAGGCCTGCACTAGTATTTGCTATGGGAGATGCCGATACTTTAAAAGGCTCTTGTCGTAGTATTGCTGGATTTCATTTGCGTGACGCTTTAGCAGCAGTAGATGCCCATAATCCTGGGCTTATTATCAAGTTTGGTGGCCATGCCATGGCTGCGGGCTTAAGCATTAAAGCTGATAAGTTTGAAGCCTTTAAAGAGGCGCTAGACACCTATGCCCAAGAACATCTTCCAGATAGCTTGTTAGCTAAAGAGTGGCGCTCTGATGGCCAATTAAGTGCGCAAGAGCTGCAGCTTAATCAGGCCTTTTTATTACAACAAGCAGGGCCTTGGGGTCAGGGTTTTGAAGAGCCTACATTTCACGGTCGCTTTGTTTTAGTGCAACAGCGTATTGTAGGGGAGAAACACTTGAAGCTGGTGTTGGCAGATCTTCAAACCGGAGAGCTTGTGGATGCTATTTATTTCAACATAGACTTAGCGGTTTGGCCTAGCACCTGTGAGCAGGCAGACTTGGTATATCGATTAGATATTAATGAGTTTCGTGGTCGCCAGAGTTTGCAGCTTATGGTGCAACATATGACCCCAGTTGCGTAGTTTGGGGCCAGCAACGTTATTATAGTAAATTACTTTGAGGCGACTTAGGTTCTGAAGGGTCTGGAAAGTTCAGCTCTAGGTTCACCTCACCATTGGCTCTTGCTTGTTTGCGCTCAATAACCCGCTGATAACGCCTAGCACACAGTTTCATCACTTGAAGCTGCTCGCCTGTGTTCATTTCATGCCATCCAAAACGCTCATCACGTGAACGCATGCATCCTTTGCAATAACCCTTTGGGCTATTTTCGCATACGCCGATACACGGGCTTGGGGCTTCAAATAATTCAGACTGTTCCATAACGCGAAATATAGCAGTTTATGCAGATAAAGTCCCCATTGCTGTGATGTTTTGTAGCGACAACCTTAGGGTATAGCGATAGTCACAATCATCGGCAAATGATCAGAAATATGCCAGGTGTTTTTCTGCAGTACTTTAGCGTCTTCTACCTGCAATTGATCGCTATGCACAAAGTAATCGATGGTTCTATCAGGGGCAGTGACCTCAAGCCTGTTAGGGAAGTGAGTAAACCACTCTTTGGCATTAGCACCGTTGGCCTGCTCTAGGCTTGGGATCACATTGAACTGTTGATAAATACCAGTTAATTCACTTTTTGGTTGATAGTAACTACGCGCCGTGGCATCCATATTTTCATACTGGCCAGGGGGTAGTAGATTTAAATCTCCCGCAATCATCCATGGTTGCCCTTTGGCAGTTTTATCAGTTAATAATTTTTCTAAATAAGCCACTTGTTGTTGCATGGTATTAGAGCCTTGGGCAAAGGCGTCAAAGTGGGTGTTCATTAGTGTAAGCTGGCTACCATTATTAATAGGCAAGCTTACTTCTTGTATAGCCCGGCGAAAGTTGAATTGATCACTTATGGGGTCAGTTTTGATAGTAGCAAGCTGGTGGCGCAGTGCATTACCTAATTTATATTTAGAAATAACAGCTAGTTTCATGCCCACAGAGCCCATAATTTGGGGCAAAGGCACAAAGCCTGCTTGCCAGTAAAAGCTTTCACTGTGGTTGTTGTATTCAGGTGGAAGTAAGCTCAACAACCTTTCAAGCTGGTCTTCGTAGTCTGTGCGTTTGGCATTGTCATGTAATTCTTGAAGCAGAATAATATCTGGATTTTTTTCAATAATCAGCTGTGCAATTTGGTTAAAGGTTTGATCTATGTCAGCCTTGCTAGCACGAATGTCTGGGCCGTCACCGTCTAGCCTGTCATACCAAAATTCATAATTTTTACCTGACATATACTGCACATTCCAGCTAAGTATTTTTACTGATTGACCAGACTCTAGTATGGGTGTGTTGGTTTGATTAACCACCACCTCTTCTTGCAAAGCGGGAGGGTGAAAAGTGATATTCCATATTAATATGCTTAAAGTAACGACTAAAACTACTAAACTAATGGTGATCCATTTAAGGCTTTTCAACAAAACTTTGAGCATGTTTTACTCTCTACTTATTAAATTAGGTATTATTCATAACAGTGTACGCATTTTGAGTGCTTTGCGTCCAGTTTGTGTGATTGACATTATCGTGAATTCTAGTAAAATCTTTATTGAACGATCATTCAATAAAAGCTTAATCAATGACGCTTTTAACCTATGCTAACTTTACATCTAATCTTATTATTGGCTTAACCCTATGCAACATACACAGCTTTATATTCACGGTGCCCACCAAGGCGCAACGTCTAATGAAACCTTTATTAGCATAAATCCTGCTACAGCGTTGCCTCTTGCTACCATAGATCAAGCTAGCCAAAAGGATGTAAACGCTGCGGTAGAGTCAGCCCAAGCAGGTTTTTCTGTTTGGTCTAATATGATGCCTGTGGAGCGCGCGCGTATCTTGCAAAAGGCGGCTCAAATACTGCGCCAACGTAATGATGAACTTGCACACCTGGAAGTGTTGGACACTGGCAAACCGTTACAAGAAGCCAATTGTGTAGACATTGCTTCGGGTGCGGATGTGATTGAATATTACGCAGGCCTTATTAGTGGCATGCAGGGCACTCAGCAAGATTTAGGTAAAGACGCCTTTTTTATGTCACGTCGTGAGCCTTTGGGAGTGTGTGCTGGTATTGGTGCATGGAACTACCCCATTCAAATAGCGTGTTGGAAGTCTGGGCCTTGCTTGGCTGCTGGCAACACCATGATATTTAAGCCTTCAGAAGAAACCCCTTTAAGTGTGATGAAATTGGCAGAAATATTCACTGAAGCAGGCATGCCTGATGGCGTATTTAACGTAGTGCAAGGTGATTATCGGGTAGGCCAAATGCTCACGGCACATAAAGACATCAGCAAAGTGTCGTTCACTGGCGAGTCTGGTACGGGTAAAAAAATTATGGCAGATTCTGCCTCCAACCTTAAGCAAGTGACTATGGAGCTAGGTGGTAAATCACCGTTGTTGGTATTTGACGATGCCAAGCTAGATAACGCAGTGGCAGGTGCCATGCTAGCCAACTTCTATACCCAAGGCGAAGTGTGCACCAATGGCACCCGAGTATATGTGCAAGCAGGTGTGTATGATAAATTTGTGGCCAAAGTAGTGGCTCGTGCCAATAGCATTAAGTTGGGAGATCCTTTAGATTTGGACACTCAGATGGGTGCCTTGATCAGTGCACCACACCTAGAAAAAGTAATGGGCTACATTGAAGGCGCCAAACTTACCAGCGCACGTTTGGTATGTGGTGGTAATCGCCACCATAGTGAAGCCACTAAAAATGGTTACTTTGTAGAGCCCACTGTATTTGCAGACTGCACTGATGACATGGTGCATGTTAAAGAAGAAATATTTGGTCCTGTAATGTCTATCTTAAAGTTTACTGACGAAGACGAAGTGATTGCTCGGGCCAATGATTCAGATTACGGCTTGGCAGCGGGTGTATTTAGCCAAGACATTAGCCGTGCGCATCGGGTGATAAACCAGATGCAAGCTGGTATATGCTGGATAAACAGCTGGGGCGATTCCCCTGCAGAAATGCCTGTAGGTGGCTATAAGCAATCAGGTGTGGGGCGTGAAAACGGCCCAGAAACCTTGCATCACTACACTCAAGTTAAAAGCGTGTTTGTACGTTTAGACGATTTAGAATCACCCTATTAAGGAGCACCCCATGACCAAGAAATATGATTACATTATTGTGGGTGCAGGCTCTGCAGGCTGTATCTTAGCCAATAGACTTAGCGAAAGTGGCCAGCATCAAGTGTTGTTGCTAGAAACCGGTGGCACAGATAAAAGTATTTTCATCCAAATGCCTACCGCATTGTCGTACCCCATGAATACTGCTAAATATGCATGGCAGTTTCATAGCCAAGCCGAAACAGGCCTTGATGGGCGGAAAATGCACTGCCCAAGGGGCAAAGTGTTGGGTGGCTCTTCGTCTATAAACGGCATGGTGTATGTGCGTGGTCATGCCATGGACTATGAGCAGTGGCAAGAGCAAGGCGCTACAGGGTGGAACTATGCAGACTGTTTGCCTTACTTTAAACAGGCTGAAACATGGCAAAATGGTGAAGATGAATACCGTGGGGGCAGTGGGCCGGTAGGCACGTGTGGTGGCAATGACATGCGCCTTAACCCCTTATATCAAGCATTTATTGATGCTGGACAAGAAGCCGGCTACCCCTACACCAAAGATTATAATGGCCAGCAGCAAGAAGGCTTTGGCACCATGCACATGACCGTTAAAAATGGAGTGCGATCTAGCACCAGTAATGCTCATTTGCGCCGAGCCCTTAAGCGTTCTAACTTCACCTTAATGAAAAGAGTGACTGCACAAAAAGTGCTTTTTAATGGCCTACAAGCCAAAGGCATAGAATACCTTCAAGGTGAAAAAATAAAGCAAGTATTTGCCCGTAAAGAAGTGATTTTAAGTGCTGGCTCTGTGGGTTCGCCACAATTATTGCAACTATCTGGTATAGGCCCAAAGCAAGTGCTGGCAGATGCCAATGTGCCTTTATTACATGAGCTGCCAGGTGTGGGAGAAAATTTACAAGATCACTTAGAAGTGTACTTCCAATATCGTTGTAAGCAACCTATAAGCCTAAACAGCAAGTTAGATTACTTCAATATGGGGCTCATAGGCGCCCGTTGGATTCTTACTAAAACAGGTCTAGGTGCAACTAATCACTTTGAGTCATGTGGGTTTATTCGCTCTCGTGCGGGGCTTAAATGGCCTAATATTCAATACCACTTTTTACCTGCAGCCATGCGCTATGATGGCAATGCCGCCTTTGATGGTCATGGTTATCAAGTGCACGTGGGGCCTAATAAGCCTAGCAGTCGTGGGCATATTCGCATCACGTCTAACAAAGCCAGTGACGCGCCCGAAATACGCTTTAACTACATAGGCACCCAGCAAGACCAGCAAGACTGGCGTGACTGTATTCGCCTAACTCGCGAAGTGCTAAACCAGCCTGCCTTAGATGCCTTTAAAGGAGAAGAAATTCAACCTGGCAAAGATGTGCAAACCGATGAGCAGATAGACGCTTGGGTAAAACAAAATGTGGAAAGTGCATATCATCCCTCATGTACCTGTAAAATGGGCGCAGACGATGATGCAATGGCTGTGCTAGACAATCACTGTAAAGTGCGTGGCGTAAAGGGCCTAAGGGTAGTGGATTCATCTATTTTCCCTGTCATTACTAATGGCAACTTGAATGCCCCCACGATGATGGTGGCAGAAAAAGCTGCTGATTTGATCTTGGGTAACACTCCACTAGCTCCCTCTAATGCTAATGTATGGATTGCAGACCAATGGCAAGATAAGCAGCGCACAGGCACCCCCGTTAGAGTCCTTGAACCTGTCCAAGATTAATGGCTTTATCTTGCGCTAAAGTGGTTTGTCTCACGACAGAGGCTGTGGGTTGTATTACAATCATTAATTGTAGTTAATGTAAGAGATATATACTGCTCTATGGCTGATCCAAGTTTATCCATCATTATTCCCGCTAAATCTAGTGGCGGGTTTATTCTAAACACCGTGGATGTGTTGCTGAACTATTTGCAGCAGCACTGGCATGGTCAGTTTGAAGTGGTGGTGAGCGTGAATGGGGCCTTGGCCCAAGTGCAAGAAACTCAAGCCATACTTTTGGCAAAATATGCACAAGATGCCCGTGTGGTGATTCACCAGCACCTAGCCCCAAAAGGCAAAGGTGCAGCTTTGCAATCTGCGTTTTTAAGCACAAAATACGAGCTAGTGAGTTTTATAGACGCAGACTTACCGTTTGACCTCGCTTTTTTAGGCCTAGCTAAAGACGCAGTGAATGAAGGTGCCCAGCTAGTAGTGGGCAACCGCAGATTATCAGAAAGCCGCGTGCATTTGCCCACTAAGCTTTTACCCTCATTTTTTAAGCGCCATGTATTTGGCTTGCTTTATAACAGTGCTGTGAGACTTTTGTTTGGTATCAAACAAACAGACACTCAATGTGGCATAAAGCTGATGACTAGAGCTTTTGCTACAGAGTTTTTTTGCCACCTTACCTGCCATGGTTTTTCTTACGATGTAGAGCTATTTTTACTGGCCAAGGGCCATGACAAAAAAGTGACGTCTATACCTGTGACGTTAATGCACGAGCATGGCCAATCTACCTTGCGCTTGGGTGGTGAGCTTATACGCACAGTGAAGGCCTTGGCCCACCTTAAACATAAAGAAAATAAGGGCGAATACCAGCCACGGCCTGTGCTAACTGCGCCCCAAAATGAGTACCTACAACTTACTTCGGATGACTGGGGTATCTCGCCCGCAGTGAATGAAGGCATGCTAAGGCTAGCCCAGCTAGGGGTGGTAAAGCGGGTCTCCATTATGGCCAATAGTTTGCACAAAGACTATTTGTTAGATGAGCTAAAGGCGGTGCCTGGCATTAAACTTGGGCTACATTTCAATTTAACCAACGGTGTGCTTTTGGGGCAAACCAGTGGCCATCATCATGTGGATGGCTTAGCCAACACTATGCCACTATTGACCTTGATCAAGCGCAGCTGGTTTGGTTGTCGCACACTCTCAAAAGCATTGCTCAAAGACATTGAACACGAATTTACCTTGCAAGTAACCGCCTTGCAGCAACAAGGCATAGCACTTAGCTACTTTGACTCGCATCACCATGTGCATTTGTTGCCAGGCATTATTGCGCGCATTGCACCACAAGCCAAAGCTTTGGGTGTGGGGCATACACGGCTAGTTTTAGATTGGGGGTTGCTAGGTAAGCCACAGTTTTTATTGTGTTGGTTTTCCATTAGAGCAAAGGCTGCGGTAGAACAGGCGGGCCTGTCTTATTTGCCCTTCAAATACCCCGGTCGTAAGCAGTTTATATTGCGTAATAAGTGGCAAGGCCAGCTAGCCAAAGTGGCAGTGCCCACCGAGATTATTTGTCACCCAGCCACCAAAGGTGACCTACAACTATTGCCAGCTGAATACACCGACCATTATGACGGCGCACGAGTGGATGAATTTTGGGCTTTGTATAATCTTGGCCGCTAAACCTCACTCACATAGACAAGCTACCCAAGCCAATGAAAAACCCAATGTATGACGTAGTAATTGTAGGCGGGGGGTTAAGTGGCATGCGCTTAGCCGCGCTATTACAAGCCCAAGGCACTAATTACCTGCTGCTAGAAGCACGCCCAAGAGTGGGTGGCCGCATACTATCAGAGCCTTTAGTAGGCAACGCTTCAGCTACCCCACATCGATATGACCTAGGCCCATCATGGATTTGGCCTCAACAGCCTAGAATAAATGAGCTTGCTAAAGAAATGGGTATTAAACGCTACCCACAATTTGACCAAGGCACATTGGTTTATCAAGACCAATTTGGCGCTATTAACGCCACTATTGATGCTGCACCTATGTCTGGCTCCATTCGGCTAGAAGGAGGCTTACAAAGCCTAATAGACGGCCTCTACAGTCGGCTAGAGACTGATCGAGTGTGGCTAAACCATTGTGTCAATAATGTTACCCTTGAAGATACAAACGAAGCACCACGCCATGTGCGCATAGATTGTGAAAGTGCCACAGGCAAAAAAAACATCACCACACGCAAGCTAGTGTTGTGTGCGCCGCCCAGAGTAGTAGAAAAACTAATTACCTTTTCACCCAAGCTATCACCTGCCCAAAATCAAGCGCTGCTTAACATGCCCACATGGATGGCAGGCCAGTGCAAAGTGACTGCCGTGTATGAAACGCCATTTTGGCGCACACAAGGTTTATCAGGCGATGGCATGAGCAGGCTTGGGCCACTAGGTGAAATACATGACGCCTCGCCAGAAGATCAATCCCAAGGGGCATTATTTGGTTTTGTGGCTTGGCCTGCTCAGCAACGCCAAGAAGCAGGTGATCAATTAATCCCCTATGTCATCAAGCAACTGCAGCAGCTATTTGGCCCACAAGCCGCTGCACCTTTGCAAGTGCAAGTGCAAGACTGGGCCACACAAACCTACACTGCTACCCAAGCAGATACTCACACGTCACCCTCGCAAAGCGAATTTGGCTTGCCCATAGCGCTAGAGCAAGTATGGCAAGACTGCCTATTATTTGCATGTGCAGAAATGGCCTACGAGTTTGGTGGCGTAGCAGAAGGTGCATTAGAGGCGGCTGAGGTGGCTTTTGGTAGTTTAAACTCGTCTGTTGATTAGGCCAGTCTAGCGACAGCTAACCCTGCCTATCCAAATACAAAGCCAAATAATCACTAATCACTTGGCGTGCCAAGTTTGAGTCTATGCCTTGTGGGTTAAGGGCACCGCGCAGCCAAATGCCGTCGATCAGTGCGGCTATGCCGGTGGCTACCATGTGGGCTTGTTGGTGGGGCATGCGGCGCTTTAGCTCTAGCCGCAGGTAAGACAATAAGCGTTTTTCATTCACCCGTTGCAGGCGGTTAAGTGCTGGGTCGTGCATGGCTTGCGCCCAAAAGGCTAGCCAGGTTTTCATCACAGCTTCATCTTGCTGGTGGGGGCTGAAGTTTTCTCCCACTATGGCCTCTATACGGCCTATGGTGTTGTCTTTTTGCACTTTGGCTAAGCGTAAGTTTATGCCCGTGGCTAGGTCTTTTAAAATGCTGCGCATGGTGGCTTCTACTAGGCCACTTTTACCACCAAAATAATGGTTAATAATGCTAGGAGATATACCAGCTTGTTGGCCTATTTTAGCCACCGAAGCTTGCAAAAAGCCCACCTGATTAATCACCTCCATAGTGGCGCGTATCAGCTGTGGGCGTCTAATTTCTGGCATGCCAACCTTGGGCATAAAAGTGTCCTGTTGAGTTGAGTTTAGTGGGCTACAGCTTTAGAGAATACTTGCATAATCACTACGCCAGCTAAAATAAAGCTCATGCCAATAAACGCGGGAGCATCTAACCTTTGGCTAAATACAAAGTGGCCAATAATAGAAATAAGCACAATGCCAAGGCCAGACCACACGGCATATGCCATGCCAATAGGGATTACCTTTAAAGAAATAGACAAGATATAAAATGCCATGCCAAAAGCTACAAACACCACAATAGATGGGATTACTTTAGTAAAGCCTTCGGAGTATTTAATGGCAGAAGTGCCTACCACTTCGCACACCACAGCACACAAGAGTATTAACCAGCTTTTCATTATGAGTCCTACAAAAAAAGAGTGTTAGGGCTAAACTTTACCCGATGATGCAGGCCCATGCGAGACAATTAAGCGTTGTCGGACGATTTCTCTAAGGCTAAATAATGGTCTATGCCTGCAATACGATCTTGAGCGTGGTGGTTTACGTAAATCACTGAAGTTTCCTTGGCGGCACACACCTTTTCTATCAGGGCTAGCACTAGCTGGCGGTTGATGTCATCAAGGCCCAAACACGGCTCATCTAAAATCAATAATGGTGGGTGCTTTACCATGGCTCTGGCGATAAGCAGCAGCCTTTGGTCGCCATAAGACAGCTTATTAAACGGCTGGTCGCCACGGCCTTGCATGCCCAGTAATTCTAGCCATTGGTTGGCGATGTGCTTTTGCTGATCGGTGCTTTTGCTATACAAACCTATAGAGTCGTAAAATCCAGAGATAATCACATTAGCTAAGCTTGTGCCCACGCGATATTCCCATTGTAAGGCTGTAGATACATAACCAATGTGTTGTTTTATCTGCCAAATACTTTCCCCATTACCTCTTTGAAAGCCAAATACAAAAATATCATTGGTGTAGCACTGTGGGTGGTCGCCAGTGATCAATGACAAAATCGCTGTTTTACCGCTGCCGTTAGGGCCGCTTAGCTGCCAATGTTGGTTGGGTTGTATGCACCAGTTAAGGTTTTCAATAAGCACCATGTCGGTGTGTTTAATGCAGATATTACTCAGCTTCACTAAAGGTTCTTTTGGGTTAAGTGCTGGCCTTGTATTGTCTGTATCTGAATTAGGCACCTGCAGGTGGGTGGTTTTAAGGTGCAATAGTTGATAAAGCTCGTTAAAAGCTTGAGTGTCTTCACGGTTAACTTGATGACGCAGTTGCCCATCTTCCATATAGGCGATATGGCTAATAAAATCTGGAATCTCATCAAACCTATTGAGCACCATTACTACAGGGGTATGTTTTACCACGTGTGTCAGGTGGTTTTGCAGCATGGTGTGAGAGGCTTGATCAAGGCCATCAAAAGGCTCATCTAAAATGAGTAAATCGGCATGACAAGACAAAGCTTTAATCAACATCACTTTGCGAGTCTCTCCAGTGGAGAGCTTTCTAAAGGCGCGTTCAAGCAAATACTCTAGCTCAAACTTTTGAATAAGTTCGCCTGCAATAACAGGGTCTGTCTCGTTGGTGAAAATAATTTCACGCACACAAGTGCCAAGGCTGATGACATCTAAAATGTCAGCATCATCTTTTTTAAGCTCGGCTTGAATAAGTTGGGATTGGGCTTCAAAAGACACCCAGCCAATCGTAGTAGGAAGCCTGCTAGTGCTGCCAGCTAAGATTTCTCCATAGCCAGCTAGCACTGCAGCAAGGGCTGATTTTCCGGCGCCGTTAGCGCCAGTAATCAGCCATTGTTGGTGCTGCTGGATTTGCCAGTTAATGTGCTTAAGTTGAAAACCTTCATCAAACTCTACTGACAAATCGTGCAGCTGTAACATAAATAATCTCGCTTAAACGATCTTCTTCATGTCTGCCATGTGGCCACGTAATGTAGCGCCAATAGCTTCTACTGGGTGGTCACGCAAGGCTGCGTTTACTTCGATCAAACGGGCGTTATCAACGCCATTGTCATCACTTGAAAGGCCACGGCCAATCACGTCTGTGTCCATGCCTTTCATGAAGTCAGCTAGCAAAGGCAAGCAGGCGTGGTTGTATAAGTAACAGCCATATTCTGCAGTATCAGAAATAGTGGCGTTCATTTCATACAATTTCTTACGCGCAATGGTGTTAGCGATTAGTGGTGTTTCATGCAATGACTCGTAGTAAGCAGAGTCTGCAATGATGCCAGCAGCAGTCATGGTTTCAAACGCTAGCTCTACACCAGCTTTTACCATGGCTACCATCAAGATACCGTGATCAAAATACTCTTGCTCAGAGATTTCCATGTCGCCAGCAGGGGTTTTTTCAAAGGCAGTTTCGCCTGTTGCTGCACGCCAGCCTAAAAGGTTAACGTCATCGTTAGCCCAGTCTGCCATCATGGTGGCAGAGAAAGTGCCGTTGATGATGTCATCTTGATGCTTGTTGTACAAAGGACGCATGATCACTTTTAGTTCTTCAGAAAGGTCAAAAGCTTTGATCTTAGCTGGGTTAGAAAGACGATCTAGCATGTTGGTTACACCACCATACTTAAGGGCTTCAGTGATAGTTTCCCAGCCATACTGAATTAGCTTAGACGCATAACCTGCATCCATGCCCTTTTCGATCATCTTGTCAAAGCACAACAAAGAGCCTGTTTGTAACATGCCACAAAGGATAGTTTGCTCACCCATTAGGTCAGACTTCACTTCAGCAATAAAAGATGACATCAATACGCCAGCCTTATGGCCGCCAGTACCCACAGCGTATGCTTTAGCAAGCGCAAGGCCGTGGCCTTGTGGGTCGTTGTCTTCGTGCACGGCGATCAAAGTAGGCACACCAAAACCACGGACATACTCAGCACGCACTTCAGAGCCTGGGCACTTAGGTGCCACCATGATAACGGTAAGGTCTTCACGCACTTTCATGCCTTCTTCAACAATGTTGAAGCCATGAGAGTAAGACAAACATGCGCCTTGCTTCATTAATGGCATTACCGCTGCAACTACAGGTGAGTGCTGCTTGTCTGGTGTAAGGTTAAGCACGATGTCTGCAGTAGGGATTAGCTCTTCGTAAGTGCCTACGGTGAAGCCATTTTCAGAAGCGTTTTTAAATGACTGACGCTTTTCAGTAATGGCAGACTGGCGCAATGTGTAAGACACATCTAGGCCGCTGTCACGTAGATTTAAGCCTTGGTTAAGGCCTTGAGCGCCACAGCCAATAATGACCATTTTTTTGCCTTTAAGGGCTTCTACGCCTTCGGTGAATTCGTTCATGTGCATAAAGCGACATTTGGCAAGTTGTTCTAGCTGCTCGCGCAAAGGCAAGGTATTAAAGTAGTTATTAGACATGGGGGGAACCTGTGTTTTTAAAATCGGTATTAGAGTCTTTTACAACAAAGCTCATAATACGCTTTGTTGGTATTTTCGTAAATTGATATATTCGACACATAGTGAGCCATATATTAAAACATAAGCTAAAACTATGATAAAGTTAAGCTATGGATATAAAACACCTCAAACATTTTTTAGCTTTGGCAGAAAACCTTCACTTTGGTAAAGCCAGTGCTGCGTGTCATATTAGTTTATCAGCTTTGTCTAGAAACATTAGACAACTAGAAGACCAGCTTGGCGTCACCCTATTTACTCGAGACAATAGAAGTGTGCAAATCACAACTCAAGGCCAAGCTTTTGTAAGCTATGCCCGCACTGCTATCAGCGAATGGCAGGGTATTGTTAGCCAAGTGCAAAATGCACATGATCAGCTGCAAGGTGAAGTGAGTTTATATTGCTCTGTTACCGCAGTGTATAGCTTATTGTTTGACCTATTTCAGCGCTTCAGAAAAGACCATCCCAACATAGAAATAAAGCTTCATACAGGTGATCCAGATCAAGGCATTACCCATGTATTGTCTGGCGAAGAAGACCTTGCCATCGCTGCACGGCCCAAACATATACCCAGAGAGTTGGCCTTTAAACCCATTACCATCTCACCCTTAGTGTTTATTGCCCCCAAAGACCAAACCCACCTAGAGCAGCCTTTAGTGATGCCCACTCACCCCAAAGATTGGGCGCAAGTGCCTATGATCTTGGCCGAAGGAGGCCTATCGCGCCAGCGCGTAGATGCATGGTTTAGAGCCATGGACGTCACCCCCAAAATATACGCTCAAGTGGCAGGTAACGAAGCCATAGTGATTATGGTAAGCCTAGGTTTAGGCATAGGGGTAGTGCCCAAAATTGTATTAGATAACAGCCCCACTTTAGAGCGTATTAAAATATTAGATGTAAAACCACAGCTTGAAGCTTATGATGTGGGTTTGTTTGCCCTTAAAAAGAACCTAAAAAAACCCTTAGTGAATGCTTTATGGCAGCTAGTATCACAAGGGTCACATTGATGGAGAGTATCTATGTCCGCCCCTAACACACGCACACTAACAAATAGGGTGTTTTCTAGCGACAACACGGCAGGGGCAGCGCCTAGTGTGCTGCAAGCCATTATGGACGCAGGCACACACATCCAGCAGCCCTATGGAAACGATGATCACAGCAAGCGCGTACAACAGCTACTTGAAGAAATATTTGAGTGTTCACTAAGTGTGTTTTTAGTGCCTACAGGCACCGCATCCAACGCTTTAGCCCTAAGTGCCCTAACACCGCCATGGGGCGCAGTATTGTGCCACCCACAAAGCCATATCAACATAGATGAGTGTGGCGCACCTGAATTTTATACTCATGGAGCCAAGCTGGTATTGGTAGATGGAGCGCAAAGTAAGCTGTGCCCTAAAAAGCTAGCACAAGTAGCCGCCCCCAACAGCGGTGATGTTCATTCGGTGCAAAATGCTGTGGTGAGCCTAAGCCAAACCACTGAAACAGGCAGTGTGTATAGTGTAAAAGAGCTGTGTGAAATAGGTCGAATTTGCAAAGAAAATAACCTCAAACTGCATATGGATGGAGCACGCTTTACTAATGCATTAGTGTCTTTAGGCTGCTCACCAGCTGCTATGACGTGGCAGGCGGGGGTGGATATATTGTCACTTGGGGCCACCAAAAATGGCACCATGGCCGTAGAAGCTATTGTAATATTTGACAAAGCTTTGGCCAAAGACATGGGCTGGCGACGCAAACGCGCAGGCCAGCTAATGTCTAAAATGACCTTGATGTCGGCGCAATTAGAGGCTTACTTTAAACACGACTTATGGCTTGATAACGCCCGCCAAGCGAACGCTATGGCACAACGCTTAGACCAAGGGTTTAGGGGCATAAAAGGCGTAGAAATGTTAGATGAAACTGTATCCAACATGTTCTTTTGTAAAATTCCCAAAGCCATGATTAACAGTTTACTTGACCAAGGGTTTTACTTTTACACCGATCGTTGGGGTGAAAACGTAGTGCGCTTAGTCACCAATTTTACCACTCAAGAAGCCGATGTAGATGCACTTATTAATGCTGCTAAACAGTGGGCCAGCACGCAATAAAGCTAATCGTTAGCGCCAGTGCTTACAGGGGTATTAATCGCGGCGCTAAAAGGTGTAAAGGGCTTATCCAAAGGTAAGCACCAAAGGGCAATTAATGGTGTCGCAACAGACTTCATGCCATGCATGACATTGCTTTTGTTATAAACCAAGCCACCAAGCCCGGGTGTATGCCAATCTCCATTACCTTTAACGTTGCCTTGGCGCCACCTTCCATCACTTAACACAAGGTATAGCTCTTGTGGCTCATGTTGGTGGTCTGGATAGTCTAAATCTGGGCGCATTAATGTCACCCCTACAATTAAATCTTGGCGCACTTCCAAACCTTCTGGACCAATAATTTGGGCGTTTACATGGCCTGCCATAAATGTATCATTATTAAGTGCAGGCCTTTGATACCAGGGTAAATGATCTGACAAAGCAACAATACACCCAACTATTTCTCTATACCTATCGGGCAACTTATCGCTGGTGTGCTCTATCTGCAGTAATACATCAGATAAAGGGTTAGCCTTTTGATCTTGCACAACCACATCAAAAGCATTCCCCAACCTATGGATCACTTTGTTTAACGTTGGTAGTCGATCCACATCATTGTTGCTTGCTGTATTTAACAGCAGCAATAAGTGCTGGCGTAAATCTTGGAGTAGCCGGCTAAGCTGCGGCGCTAAAGTGTTGTTAGGGTTCATAGGTTGTTGCTTCTTTTTTTAACAGACGCTTGCCTTCGCCTGTGCAAAAACGCTTGATGAGATTCATCAGTGCCATCATGAAAAGACCCAGTCCATTGGTCAATGGGTATCTCTAGCCCACCATAATTACACTCAAAAAAACGATGGTGCAGCTGGTGGTGAAAGGTGCCTAAAGCCATCACTATACGGCCACCAATATTAAGGCCTTGGTAACCTGTGTGCGTGGTAATGGCGCTAAGGGTGTAATACTGCAGATGAAAAATAATGAGTAAAGGGTTGGCAGCTACAAAAAAATGAACCAGTACAGAGCCCAAAAACAAAATATGCTCTACAGGGTGCATGGACATGCCCGCCCAAGGGGCCACATTGGTGTTGCGGTGGTGCAAGTAATGCACGGCTTTATACATAGGTGGCCAGTGCAAAAAACGATGCACTACAAAGAAATAAACCGTTTCCCATATTGGGATTAAAAAAATGAGCAGTGCTAATAAAATGTAATCTTCAGGTAATGTGAGCATGGGCACATAACCATTGGCCAGTGACCACATCATGAGCACTTCGTAGCCAGTCCAAATGGTTACACCACTGGCAATAGACCAAAACATATTGTCTTTTACCTGTAGATTAAAGGTGAACTTTTTGTGTTTCAGAGCCTGTGTGCGAGCATCATAGTGTAGGTTGTCGCCTTGTCTTTGATAGCGATAAAAGTATAAATGTAGCCCGCCTGCAATCACCACCATAAGCACCAAGTTACGCACATAAATCTGTGCTATCCAGCCTAGTGCAAATTCACTACAGGCTGCAATAGCTGGGTGGAAATACACCCAAGACAATATAGATAACCCCAGTATAATCAGGCGTTCTGAAATAGGAAACCAACTATTAAACAGCCATTTAAGTGCTAAAGCTATAGAAAAAGGTTTATGAAAATACCCCGAAACTTGCAATGGAAGAGGGGGCAGATAATGCCATGTTTTTTGCTTTTTCGTAGACCCTAGGGCAGCGTTCAAAGCCGTTTGGTGAGTATTTTGTGCCGGTGGCATGCACGACCTCTTGCTCTAACATAAAAGCCCTTTAAGGGCTTTTATGTTTTTTGTGGTTTCTTAATAAGAAGATCCCACAAAAAAGGCCAGCGCACAACCACCAATAACCAGTAGACTAAGTGCTAGTAAAACCTGCTTAATTAGTCATCATGGTCGTTGTCATCATGTGAGTCGTTGTAATTGTCGTTTGAATCGTTATGACCAATCTCATCATAACCATGGTTTTGCTCAAGATGTTCGTTGATCTCATTTTCAAACTGGTCATCAAATACTGAATCTAGTTGATTTTCTAGGTCGTGACCTAGGCTGTGTTCTAACTCATCTTCTAGGTCGTTAAGTTCAGTCTCCAAGTGGTCGTTAAGTTCAGTCTCCAAGTGGTCGTTAAGTTCAGTCTCCAAGTGGTTGTTCATCATCTCAAGCTCATTACTTTCTTGGATTTCTTGATCAATGGCATCGTTTACTATGCGGGTAGAAGCGTGTTCAAGAACATCATCAAAGGCTTCTTCGGGGTGGTCGATGTCATTACTTAATTCAATGTTAATGACCTGAGCATTGGTGTTATTGTTTATGTTTTGCATAATCAATGACATACGCTCTTCACTAGTTTTGTTTCTAAGTTCAGTCACTGGAATAGTAATTAACTGGTTGTTGTAAACCAGAAAAAACTGTTTGCTCATCACCCCAGATTTAATTCTGTCTGGGTTTGCTGCAAGCAATCGAGTTCTATTTTGTGGAGACATACCCACGTAAGACTTTCCATCAGGACCAATGACCTCGCCAGTTTTAAAGGTAAGGGCCAAAGTGTGTTGGCTTAAAAGTAGGCTGGCGATTAAGCCAAGGCTAGGTAGTAGTGTCTTTTTCATTGGGTATTCCTCATATTAATTCTCAGCTTAGCGGCGAGTTGCCTAAAACTTAGAGTGAAGAATAGCGGTGTTTTTTATGCTTTAGAATCAACTAAAGTACTCCAATTGGCTGGAGTTAAGGCTATGTGACTATAGTTTATGATGTTTTTTAGGTGGAGGATGATCCAAGATCCCCTAAGAGGTCTTCTACAAAAATGGCAAATAGTTCGTTACGGTTTTTAACATTCGCTTTTTGATAAACCACGCTGGATTGATTTTTAACCGTGCCAATTTTAGTGCTACGAAGGTCAGCAATTTCTTGTGCCGAAAATCCTTTGAATAAAAGTAATGCCACTTCTGTTTCAGAAGGTGTGAGCCGCCAAATTTCAAAATAGCGCTGAATAACCAGACTAAGTTCGCCAGACGCTACCTTAACCGACGTTTCTGCCTTCTTTTGGCGCTTCAATAAACTACGAATGTTGTGTACAAAAAAGAAGAGGGTGATGCCTAAACAAAGCGTAAAAACAACCTCAACTTGAGTGTGGGAGACCCAATGCAGTTTGATTAAGTCATAGTTAAAGACATCAAATATTACATCGGCCAAAAAAAATATTTCGCAAGCACCAATAACCAACAGGTTTAATACAAGATAATGAAGTTGGTATTTGGTCTTTGAATAGATCATAGTGCGCCTTTATTACCAAATTTCTAAATTAGTTTTATATTATACACTTTTATATAAGGGTTAGATTAACCTCGTATAGCTAACCAAATTGTTGAAGCTGCCATACTTAAGCCAACCACCCAAAATGCTGCGGTTAAATCTTGAAACCAAGCCGCGGATAAACCTAAAACCAAGGCTCCAATGGCATACCCCATGTCTCGCCAAAAGCGATAAATGCCCATAGCTGTGGCGCGCCACTGGGGCTTGGATAAATCTACAATAGCAGCTGATAAATTAGGGTAAAGCAAAGCCATGCCGAAGCCTGTGATGGCCGCGGTGATTGACCAGCCAAGGCTAGTCTCAAACCAAGGCATTAGCATTACGCCTAATGTCGTTATCGACATGCCTAAAACGTTAATGCGTTGGCGGCCAAATCGGTCAGACCAATGGCCAGTAATCAGCTGACTCACCCCCCAAACTAATCCGTAAATAGAAATGATCCAGCCTGTTAAAGTGAGATCTTGGGTTTTTTGGTAAAGGTATACTGGATAAACTATCCACACCAAGGCGTCTACAAATTTTTCAATACAGCCTGCTTGAGTGATGGCTAGCAGTCGTGAATTTTTCCAGCTCATTTGTTTAAAAACATGCCATGTAGAGAAGCTATCTGTTGGCGTTGTTGGCGTGTTGGGTTGTGACTGTTGTGTAACCCATGGCTTGGTTTCGACAATGTTTATGCAAGTGAACAAAAGGGCAAAAATAATGATGAGCCCTCCTAATATTAATAAACCTATTTTAAGCCCCAGCCACTGGCTGATATAAGCGCTTGCTATCCCACCTAGTGCAACCCCTGTGTAGCCTGCAAATTCATTTAAACCAATAGTAAGCCCGCGCTCATTAGCTTTAGTAAAGTCTAGTTTGGCAGTTTGGCTCATAGACCAAGTAAGGCCTTGGTTAATGCCCAAAAGTACCGTAGCAAAAACTACCCAAGCCCATGACTGGGCGAAATAAAATAACACTGGAATGGGTAAGGCAATAAGCCATCCCGCAACATGAACTGGTTTGCGACCAATTTTTTCGGCCCAGAAACCGGCAACAAAATTCATGCAGCCTTTAACCACACCAAAGGCAATCACAAAGGTGCTTAGTAGTAATAATGAATCCTTAGCTAAGCCAAACTCTTGCTCAGCCAAAGGCGTAATCACTATTCGAGTTGTGCCCAACATTAGCCCCACAAAAAACACTTGTAGCAACCACTGAAAAAGCTGAGGATAATTATTTTTTAACCCATAAAAAAGGGGTAAAGTGGTGTCTGTAGCCATGGCGCAGTCTGCTTTAATGGATAATTTGTTAAGATATTGTATATATTAGATTATTCTAAATAATAAAGAAAGGCGAAAACTTAACACCTATTATGCCCACCAATATTAGCTTCAAAATTGCTTGTTTGGAATACATCAAGCTGCTATGTTCATCAATCTCTCCATCATTAATGCAAAGCCTTATGAAGTCTATCGTTCCATCATTAAATTCTAGTGCACCCAGCCACATGAAAGGTGTGCATCTTATAGGCCATGGTGGCTTAGACCAGCTGGTGTATCGTACAGACATACCTACGCCACAGCCTAAAGCAGGCGAGGTATTACTTAAAGTGCTGGCAGCAGGGGTGAATAACACTGACATCAACACCCGTATTGGCTGGTATTCAAAACAAGTGACTGGGGATACTAATAGTGGCGCCGATGAAGGCTATGACCAGCTAGATGCCTCTTCAGCAACATGGTCTGGTTCGTCTTTGAAACTACCTATCGTTCAAGGCGCTGACATTTGTGGTGAAGTCATTGCTGTAGGGTTAGGAGTTAACTCTGAACGCATAGGTGAACGGGTTATCGTGCGTTCTATGCAGCAAAGCGTAAACAGCACTAGTGACTTTGACTGTATTACTGTTGGGTCTGAGCTCAATGGTGGCTTTGCACAATATACTTGTGCGCTAAGTGTGGAAGCTTACGCAGTGAATACATCATGGAGCGATGTTGAGCTAGCCTCTATCCCTTGTGCTTATTCTACTGCTGAAAATATGCTACACCGAGCAGGCCTAAAAGCAGGTGAGCGAGTATTAATCACAGGGGCATCAGGTGGCGTAGGCTCTGCGGCTGTGCAGCTGGCAAAACGCCGTGGGGCATATGTTATTGCTGTGGCAGGCAGTGCCAAGCATGACGATGTAAAAGCCTTGGGGGCTGACATACTAGTGGCACGAGGGGCCGATCTTGTGGCAGCCATAGGCACTGATTCGGTGGATTTAGTGGTGGATTTAATTGCAGGCCCAGGTTGGCCGCAGCTACTTGAAGTGCTTCGCAGAGGTGGCCGTTATGCTACTGCTGGCGCTATCGCTGGGCCTATGGTGGAATTAGATATTCGCACACTATATCTTAAAGACCTCACTTTCTTTGGTTGCACCTATCAAGAGCAGGTAGTTTTTGACAACTTGGTAAGCTACATTGAAGCAGATGAAATTAGACCAGTGGTCGCTAAAACCTATCCGTTAGAACACATTCATCAAGCACAAACAGATTTTTTGAAAAAAGGATTTACTGGTAAGTTAGTGCTTATTCCAGAGGCCTAAATAAGTCATTATGCCCACAGTCTTATATGCAGGTTGCTATGATGAAAATTAGTAAAATTGATGTGTATCAAGTGGACCTACCCTATGCAGGTGGCACTTACCGCTTATCTGGTGGCCGAGAATATGAAACCTTTGACGCCACCATAGTGCGTGTGACTAGCGAT
Organism: Candidatus Njordibacter sp. Uisw_002; assembly: GCF_047730155.1. Lineage (NCBI taxonomy): Bacteria > Pseudomonadati > Pseudomonadota > Gammaproteobacteria > Pseudomonadales > Candidatus Njordibacteraceae > Candidatus Njordibacter > Candidatus Njordibacter sp. Uisw_002. The sequence continues at coordinate 1,948,282 of NZ_CP159832.1, read as the reverse complement.
AATGGCCTAACTGGTTTTGGAGAAAGCACGCCGTTTGGGGCCACTTATGTAGCCGCTCACGCATTGGGCGTGAGGGCAGGTATTGCAGAAATGGCGCCTATGATATTGGGCCTTGACCCGCGCAGAGTAGATAGAGTTTATGATGCTATGGATAGTGCTTTAGTGGGCCATGGTCACGCTAAAGCGGCTATAGATATTGCGTGCTGGGATATATTTGGAAAAGCAGTACGCATGCCTGTATGTGATCTATTGGGTGGCCGCACGCAGCAGCCTATGGCTGTTATTTCCTCCATCTATGCAGGAGACCCACAAGCTATGCGTGCTCGTGTGCAGGCCCACAGATTGCAAGGCTATCGCGGCCACTCTATAAAAATTGGCGAAGACCCGCAGTTAGATGCTGATCGGGTGATGGCGTGTTTAGCTGACCGTCAATTAGGAGAGTACTTCATCGTAGATGCCAATGGCGGGCTGAGTGTAGAAACGGCGTTGCGTTTTTTACGTTTGTTACCCAGTCATGCAGATATTGTGCTGGAAGCGCCTTGTGCCACATGGCGTGAGCATATGTCCCTTAGAAAGCGTACATCTATACCTATGGTGTGGGATGAACTAGCCACCAGTGATGCTGCCATAGCTCAATTGATTAGCGACGATGGTGCAGAAGGAGTGGGGCTTAAAATATCCAAAAATGGAGGCCTAACCCCTTGTCGTCGCCAGCGTGACATGTGTATTGCTGCAGGCTACAGCCTTAGCGTGCAGGACACTGTGGGTTCTGACATTGCCTTTGCTGCCATTGCTCATTTGGGCCAAACTATTCCTGCGCACTTGTTGCGTTGTATCTTAGACACTCGAGACATGGTGAGCATCACCACAGTTGATGCAACCCACAAAGGTGGCTTTGATCGCCACGATGGTTGGGTCACTGCACCTTCCTCACCGGGGCTAGGCATTGATCCGCGTATGGATGTATTGGGCGAGCCTGTGATGAGCTTCTCTTTGTAATCAGGCGCTTACAATTTATGAGTGCTTGGCACCCCTGCGGCTAATCATAATGCCGCCAAAGATCAATAGCAAACCAACAAACATTGAAATGGTGAGAGTTTCATCTAGCAAAACAGCGCCAAATAACACGCTGAATAAAGGCACTAGATAACCTACCTGAGCAATAAAAGTGTAGCCGTATACTCTAATTAGGTAAAAACGCACAAAAAAAGCTGCACCAGTAGGTACCAAACCCAAATAGACTAAGGCAATAATTGCTGAGTCTGACACATTAGCTACATCACCCAGGGGGTTCTCTAGCAACAAGCTAGCAGGCACTGTAACAAGACAGCCCCCAAGCAATACACCGGCTGCCAGCATAGCGCTGCTCACCCCTTTCATCTGCTTCACCATGGCACCTGACACAACATAAGAGGCAGCAGCCACAATGATGGCAAGTTGAGGCAATAACTCACCTACGCCAGAGTCGAAAGTATCCAGCCCTATAACAAACAACACTCCAATAAATCCGATGATAAATCCCAGCGCTTTGTAACCGGTAATTTGTTCGTTGTTGCTAGTAAAATAGGCCAGCACTATAGCTATTAATGGACTTGTGGCCATAAAAATGGAAGCTCTGCCAGAATCTAATGTTTGCTCCCCCCAAGGAATAAGAAAGAAAGGTAGGGCGCAACTAAAAAAACCAATGAGCAAAAAATTCATCCATACACAAGGGGAACGAGGCAAGCGGTCTCCCTTCATTAAAGCGTAGGCTAGTAACACCAAGGCAGCAATTAATATGCGCCCAGCAGAAATAGTCATAGGCCCAAACCCATCCAATGCATATTTGATAGCCTGAAATGATGAACCCCACACAGCACCTTGTATCGTGAGCAGTGTGTAAGCTTGAATGCCAGCAGGCTTAAGTATCATGATGCCTTACCATAGTGATGCAGTGCATCACCGATAATAGTTTCCACAGCAACGCTCCACAGCATCAACTCTTGATCTTGGTTATGCCCCATCATTATTTGCAAACCTAATGGCATATTATAGTCATCCAACCCACAAGGCAGTGTGGTGGCACAAAGGTGCTGTAGATTAGCCACTTGGGTATTGCGCAAGGCTTTGAAGTTGCGCTCTTTATAATGTTCCATGCTGTTTTCTACATAGGCCAAAGTGGGTGCACTAATAGGGCAGGTTGGACACACTGCAAAATCCACGCTTTTTAGCACTTCTTCTGCGGCTTGGTTAAAGGTATTTATAAGCGCACTTTTTTCGGCAATACGTGCAGGGGCATCATTCATATCCGCATCTGTAAGATGAGCAAAGCGCATTTTGGTACTGGGTGCTAATTGATCAAACCATGGTTTACGCTCTTTGGAACGGATAAATGCAGGAAATTCTAAAGCCGAAAAACCACCTTGTGAAAATAGTTCATAGCTTTGTTCCAGATAAGGCCAGTCCAGATCTACTAAAATTGCACCTTGTACTTCTAGCTGAGCTAGGGCTGCTAATACACGCGTATCAATACCGCCCTCACAGCCTTCAAATAGAGCTGTAATCACGCCGATACGAGCACCTTTAAGGCTTTTTGGTGTGGCCGTATTTTGCGTAATAAATGCTTGAGGATTATTGCTGGTGGCAGGGTCCAGCGCTGCAAATCCCCATAGTGCATCAGCTGCAGTTAGGGCCAAAAGCCCAGCAGTATCAATGCTGGGTGATAAAGGCACAATGCCATCTTTCTCCCATCTACCCACACTTGTTTTAAGGCCAAATGTGCCACAAAAAGCGGCAGGCACACGCACAGAGCCTGAAGTGTCTGAACCTAAGGCCAGCTGGCAAGCTCCCATCCATAATGATACGGGTGCACCAGAGCTAGAGCCACCGGGCACACGGTGTTGTTGGGTATCAAATGGATTGACCGGCACTGGCCAATGGGGGTTGGTGCCTAAGCCACCAAAGGCAAATTCTACCGTGTGGGTTTTACCACAAACATGGGCGCCAACCTTTGTGAGACGCTCTACTAAAGTGCCTGAGGTATCAAATTCGTTTAGTGCTAAGGGCGAGCCTGCGAAAGTATCAAAACCCGTCACAGCATAAAGGTCCTTAACTGACACACTCACACCAGACAAAAAGCCTTTTTGGTTAGTGGATGAAGGCGTTCCTATGGCCCTAAATGCTTGTAACTGCGGCTCATGTTGCTCTATATGTGCGTGGGCTTGGTGTATTAAATCAATAGCATATGTTGCATCAGCCAACACCTTTTCATGGATATCGTAAATGCTTAAAAAAGGAGCTAAGTGCATGAGATTGTTGCCTTTGTGTTGCGATTGAGAGGGCTTAATGACAAGCAATAATTAATGCAACACTATTACACAGTGCTGTTTAAGATCATAGTGCAATTTAGCAAACTCATTAAAAACAACAAGCAGGTAAAGCTCATCTTAAGTTTAGGATGATCTTGAGGCTTTTGATCTAGTTGAAGCTAATAATACAATCACACCAGAGGCCACCACTAAAGCCATCCCTATCATCGCCTCAAAGGTGACTAGTTCATCCCAAAGCAACCAGCCTAATATACTTGCAAAAATAACTGAACCATAAGTGAATGCACCTAATTGCCCTGCAGGTGCATAACGATACCCTTTGCTTAAAAGCAGCTGTGCTAAGGTGGCAAATCCTGCCATTAATGCCATGCCCGCCAGCAATAAAAGGCTTGGGGTATTCCATACCAATATGGCAGGCACTAGGGAAAACAAGGTGTTAAACAAAGAAAAATAAAACACTATCACCAGGCTGCTTTGGGTCAGCGTTAGTTTACGCACTACCACTTTAGCGGTAGCCCCTAAAAATGCGCCAAAAATAGCAAGCAAAGCCACCCAGGGTATTTGTGTGTGCTGGCTAGGGTTTAGCACCACCCACACGCCTACAAAGCCTACTAAGATAGCTATAAAAGTCCAGGCGCTTATGCTTTCTTTAAGCCAAATAAAACCAACAATAGGAATAAATAAAGGAGCTGTTTGTTTTAGCAGTGCAGCTTGGGCTAGAGGTAAATGCCCCCAAGAATAAAACAGGCAATACATGGCGCAAAGGCCGATCAAAGAACGGGATAAATGAAGTGGTAGCTTAGAAGTAACCACGCATCGGGTACCATTACGCAACAACCAAGGCATAAAAAACAATAAGCCTAGGCCATTGCGTGCCAATACCAATACTTCGGTAGGGACGTATTTTACCAGTGCGTGAATCATCACCCCAGTAAGCACCAATGCCATCTCAGACAATAGAATAAGCAGGGCACCCTTGTGAAGGTCGCTCAGGTGAAGACCACTTTGGTTCATTATTGAGTTTTATGCTGAAGTTGTTCTCTAAACAACACATAAAGCCCAGCCATCACCACAATGGCTGAACCTAAAAGCATGTATTGATCAGGCTGTTCTTTAAGAATAAATACCCCTACCAACATGCCAAACAATAGGCGCGTATAGCGCAATGGGCTAATAACCGACACTTCGCCTATGCGCATAGCCTTAGTGGCGTAATAGCTGCCACTTGAGGCAAATAAGATCATCGCTATCAAATACATGCTAGCCTCTAAAGAGGGCACTTTGCTGCCGCCAAAATACATCATCACCAACCCAACCACTACAAATGTCATAGCACCATAAAGCGCTAACATCGATGCAGAAATACTAGCAGGTGATAAGCGCGAACCTACATCACGCATTGACATGCCAACCACGGCAAGCACTGCATACAAAGAAAATACATCAAAGCTTTCAAGACCTGGGCGTATAATCAATAGCACACCTACAAAACCCACCAACACAGCTAAAAGCCTGTGGATGCCTACTTTTTCACCCAAAAATATGAATGAAATCAACGTCATTAATAAAGGTAATGTTTGTAAAATAGCTGCCACAGAAGTAAAAGCAGAATGGATCAGGGCTAGAAAAATGAAGATAACAGCCACTGCTTCACCAAAGGTGCGCAGCAGCACCGCAGGCAGGAAAAACACCCGACTAAAGGCTTTTTCTTGGTTGCGCTGAGTGACAGACCAAAATAAAGCACAGCAACCCAAGCCCAAAATGAGCATCACTTGCCCGGTGGGTAATATTTCACAGGCCCACTTTAAAGCTAAATCTGCTAGCGTAAATGACCCCATGGATAGGGTCATGTAAAGCATCCCTGTTAGATTTTCTGAGGTGCTAGACATATGGCAGGCTTCTAATAAAAGTTTGGTTGCTCACTATAGCCACTTTTGTGGCTGATAACACTAGTTAAAATAAGTGTTCCTAGGTTTGTAACCAGCGCATTAATAGCTGCACTTGAGGGTTGGCAGAATGAGGAGAAATAGCATACCCATAACCTAGCAATTGGTGGGTGCTCACAGGCACAAGGCTATGATTATTTATTTCGTTTTGCATCAAAGCATCTGCCAGCATAATACCTTGGCCATCAATAGCTGCCTGCACTCTAACATTGGCATCTTCTATCATATGCCTAGGGTTGGCTAGGGGTTGCCCTTGGCACCACATCTGCCATATATCTAAATCTCGTTCTTCACATAATAAAGGAATGCTCAAAAAAGGCGCTTGGCCAAGATTTTCTGGCCTATCTAAGCCGCCTGCTAGCAGCTGATAACGCTCTATTAGCCTTGGGCTGGCCACAGCAAACATGGGCATGGGCAATTGTATTTTAGAGTCGCTGCTTAAACCGCCTAAGCATTCTTGCCAACGAATACTAATATCTACACCTTGTTGACTAAAATGAGGTTGGTTGATGGCATGCTGAATAATGACATTAATATCAGGGTTTTGGGCGCAAAAACTGGCTAATTTTGGTGATAACCAGCGCAAGGCCACATAGCTTGTGACTGCAATCACTAAATTTTGCTGGTGGTTTTGGTTGAGCAGGCGTATCTGGTTAGACAGGTCTTCAAATACTTTTTGAGTGGTTTGATAGAACATTTGGCCAGCATCAGTGAGCAAAATCTGGCGTGTTGTCCGTTTAAATAATGGCTGCCCAAGATGCTGCTCTAAGCGTTTGATTTGATAACTTACTGCGCCTTTAGTGAGGCACAGTTCATCTGCTGCTAAGGTGATACTTAAGCGCCTTGCCGCGGCTTCAAAAGCCTTGAGCGATTCCAGAGGGGGTAGAGAGTGTTTCATGGATCTATTGTTGAATATTTTTGAACCATAAAGCAATACTTTTTGCTTGTGTGAACACCTTTGGGTGAGTAAATTGTGATCATAATAAATATAGGTGCTGACTTTATCAGGGCCAGTAGTAGAGGTTATAGCATGAGTGAACGGGTAGATTCTTACGCACGTGTGGTCGTCATTGGCGGTGGCATTGCGGGTGCATCAGTTTTTTATCATTTGGCTATAGACCATGGTTGGACTGACATTGCCTTAGTAGAGCGTGATGAGCTGACCTCCGGCTCTACGTGGCATGCTGCAGCTCAAGTCACGCAATTTGGTGCTAATCAAACCGCTATTGCCCTTAAACGCCATAGTATCCAACTGTATAAAAAACTGGCGCAAGATGAGGACTTTCCGTTTGCATACCATTTCACTGGCGGCATGCGCCTTGCAAACACCAAAGCTCAAGTAGATACCTACAAACATATGGTAGGCATGGCTAATGGCATGGGGGCTGATATGGAGTTTATCGACCCAAGTGAGGTGGCAAAACGTCATCCATTGATCAATCCTGAAGGCTTATTAGGTGCGTGGTGGGATCCACTCGATGGCGACATTGACCCTGCGGGCATTACTTTTGCTATGGTCCGCAAGGCTCGTGAAGCTGGAGCTAAGGTGTACCGCTTTAATCCAGTAGAAAATATTACCCGCAAAGCCAACGGCGAATTCATAGTACATACCCTAAAAGGCGATATCACCTGTGAAAAAGTGGTCAATGCCACAGGTTATCGGGTGAATGAAGTGGGCAACATGCTTGGGGTTACGCACCCTGTCACTTCTATGGAACATATGTATTTTCTTACAGAACCTATGGCAGAGCTTGAAGCTTTGGATAAGCGTGTACCTATTATCCGCGACCCTCGTGATGATTTTTATTGTCGCCAAGAAAAAAATGGTTTGCTAGTAGGGGTGTATGAGCAGGGGTGTAAAACCTTTGGTATGGATGGTATCAGCCCAGACTTTACTAAAGCGTTGTGCCCAGATGATCTAGATCGCTGCTTAGATAACATGGAAGGCATTTTTGAGTGTTTGCCCGCCTTACAAAACGTGGGTATTCACACCATTATTAACGGCCCAATAACTTATACCATAGACGGTGCTCCACTAATCGGGCCTATTCCTGGAGTTGAAAACGCCTATTGTGCCATTGGCTTGCGTGCAGGTATTGGTGAAAGTGGCGGGCATGGTAAAATTTTGGCTGAGATTATCGTATCAGGCCAGTCTGAATGGGACTCTTGGTACACAGACCCAAGACGATTCACGCAGTATGCCAACACTGAACTCACTTGCCTAAAGTCCATAGAAGACTACCAAAACGAGTTCCATTACCACATGCCTCATGAGCAGCGCCCTGCGGGAAGACTTGCTCGCACCACCCCCCTTTACCCTGTGTTAGATCAACTAGGCGCTGTGTGGGGCACAGTGAATGGCTGGGAGCGGGCGTTGATGTTTAAGCCCACGCCAGATTTTGAAGAAACAGCCACCTACCGCTTTAATGAATCTCATCCTATTGTGGCACAAGAAATAGCCGCCCTCCAAAAAGATGTAGGTGTGATGGAGGTGTCTGGTTTTAATCGTTATGAACTTAAAGGCGAAGGCACACAGCAATGGCTAGATCATTTGGTGTGTGGCGGTATACCCAAGCAAGTAGGCCAAGTTCGTTTGTGCTATTTGCTCAATAAAAATGGCCGTATGTTGTGTGAGGCTACCCTTGCCAAGCTAGGAGAAAATCACTTTTGGTATGGCAGTGCTGCCGCCGCAGAATGGCATGACCGAGATTACCTGCTCACCACCAAGCCTGACACAGTAGTGCTTACAGAAATGGCTAGTAGCCACACTATATTGGTTGTTGCAGGAGCTAAGTCGCGTGATTTATTGCAGTCTTTATCACCTCGCTGTGATTGGAGTGCAAAAGGATTTGGTTGGATGCAAGCACGTCCGATGACCTTAGGGCATGCACAAGTGCTAGCCATGAGTGTGAGCTTTTCTGGAGAGCTTTCCTACGAATTGCATATTCCCAATGAGCAACTCTACTTAGTATGGACCTTACTCGATAGTGCTGGAAAAGCCTTTAACTTAACTAAGTTTGGCCTTTATGCAACCGAATCTATGCGTTTGGAAAAGGGCTACTTGCATTGGAAGGCTGACATTATTGATGAATTTAACCCTATAGAAGCAGGCCTAGATCGCTTTGTTAACCTAAACAAACAAGACTTTGTGGGTAAGCAGGCGTTGTTAGCGGCTATAGAAAAAGGCTGTGGACACACCTTATGCACCTTTGAAGTGATGGCTGATGTAGCGCCTGCCCATGGTGGTGATCCTGTTTTCCATGAGGGTGCGCAGGTAGGGGTAGTGACTTCAGGAGGCTATGGCCACCGCATTAACAAAAATTTAGCCTATGCCTACCTTAAAGCTGATGTAGCCAAAGCGGTGGATGATTTCACCATCCAAATTATAGGCACCCATTACCAAGCTAAAAAAGTAGAGCGGTGTTTATACGACCCCCAAAATCTAAAGCCACGCAGCAAAGAAGAGGAGGTGCCCCGTGGCTAGACGACCTTCTGCACGAGCAGCCAAGCACGCACAGCGCGCTAAACCGCCAGTTACAAACCCTTGCGCACCTGGGCAGTCTGGTGGGCAGTATCAGCCGCTAACGCCTGCAAAAGTGCAACGTATTTATACTGAATCTTTGAAGATTTTAGATGAGATAGGCATGGCAGATGTGCCGCCCATATTGCTTGATAAGGCGTTGGAATATGGCGCAAGGCTAAATGATACAGGCCGTTTGTGTTATCCACCTGCAATGGTTGAAAAAATTATCGCAGGGGCATGTAAACAATTTACTTTTTATGGCCGCGACCCAAAGCATAATATTGAGGTAGGCGCAGACAAAGTTTACTTTGGTACCGGTGGCGCTGCAGTGCAAACGTTAGATTTACACACTGGGGTGTACAGATCATCCACGTTAACCGATTTGCACGACCTTACTCGTTTGGTAGATCAGTTACCCAACGTGGCTTGGTTTACTCGCTGCTGTGTGGCCACCGATGTGCCTGATTTGTATGAGCTAGACATCAACACAGCCTATGCTTTGTTAAAAGGCACCACTAAACCTGTGGCGACAAGTTTTACGTTGCCAGAGCATGTGGCTCCCATTGTAGAAATGTTTGACATGGCCTTAGGAGGGCCTGGTAAATTTGCAGAAAAGCCATTTTGCAAAGCCCATATTAGCCCCGTTATTTCGCCGCTTAAATATGGTGAAGATGCAGTAATGGTGGCTTTGGAATGTATGAAACACGGCGTGCCTATGAGTAATATTGTGGCTGGCATGACAGGGGCGACGTCGCCTGCACCACTGGCAGGCACACTGGCTTTAACCTTGGCAGAAACTCTAGCAGCGCTGGTTATGGTGAATGTATTTGAGCCAGGTTATCCAATGATATTCTCTAATTGGCCATTAGTTATAGATCTTCGCACGGGGGCTTTTCGCGGTGGTGGTGGTGAGATGGCATTGCTTAATGCTGCTTCAGCTCAACTCTCCAATAGTTTGGGCTTGCCCTCTGGATGTGCATCTAGTATGACCGATGCTAAAGCTCCTGATGCTCAGATGGGTATGGAAAAAGCCCTTTCGGCACTAGCGTGTGGTTTAGCCGGGGGCAACATGGTGTATGAATCTTCGGGCATGATGGCCAGTTTGCTTGGGGTATCGTTTGAAGCCTTTGTAATGGATGATGAAATGTTATCCCATGTGCATCGTACTATTCGTGGTATTGAAGTCACCGATGAGGCTCTGGGTTTTGAGTCTATTAAGGCCGCTGTGACCGGTTCTGGGCATTTTATAGATGCCCCACAAACTATGGAGTCTATGGAGCGAGATTATTACTACCCTAAACTTGCTGACCGGGAAGAGCCAATCGTGTGGCAAGAATCAGGATCTATGGATCACTGGGATCGGGCTAAAATAAAAGCTGTGCAATTACTGCAAAATGAGCCTACCTATATAGACCCAGAAATAGATGCGGCTATACGTCATAAGTTTCCTATTTTATAGCCCTAAGCCGCTTTACCCCCGCCATTACAAGCACACTCATCAAATCAATGAATTCTTCAAAATACATTCTTTCAACTATCTTATATTGAAATGTTATTATAAGTGCTTTAGAGTTCGAAGATCAAATGGTAATAATTTTAAATGAAAAAATAATAGCTGAAGCTAAAAAGGTCACCAATAATGTTTATAAAACATCACCCTTTACTAAAAATCCTTTCCTCGAGCCTGGTTTTTTCATTGCTTTATGGATGCGGTAGCGAAACAGCAGTGGATAAGTCAACTACTATTACTGGCACTGCCGCAGACGGTTATCTACGTGGCGCCAAGGTTTGCCTTGATATCAATGAAAATGGTGTTTGTGAAACCGCGGAACCACAAGACATAACGATAGTGGGCGGCGTTTACGTCATTACAGTCGCACCGGGTATTGATATCGATAAACCCTTACTGGTAGAAGTGAGTGCGCAAACAGTTGATGAAGATGATGGGAAGTTAGTAGGCAAGCCTTATGTTATGAAAGCCCCAGCTGGTAAGCACCAGTTTGTAAGCCCCATCACAACTTTGGTGCAGCAAGAGATCGAAAATAACCCAGCACTTAGCGCTGCAGACGCAGAAACTAAAGTAAAATCAGCATTATCGATGGTTGATGACACAGAAGTCAGCTTGTTTGACGATTTCGTCGCGAAGCAAAAAAGTGATGCCAACAAAGAAAAATACACAGATTTACACTACCAAGCGCTCCTTAAATAAGCGCCTATGGGCGCTATTTTTAGTGACTAAAAAAGCCTTTCTTATGAGCAGGGCTTTTTTATGTGTCTTTTATATTATCCAAAAATGCTCTAGCCCTTTCAGCCTTTGCAGCCCATGCAGCCCTTGTAGCACTTTAGTCGCTTTTAGGTGCCAAAACCACAAGAAGAATTGTTTCCTACCCAAGCTAGTGTAATAATGTATTGTTAAACATTTTTTATACTTTATCTTCGAATTTTTGATCATGAAAAACACCATCGCCTTGTTTGGCGGATTTATTTTTAGTGCCTTATTTAGTACTACGGCCTTGGCCTCTGGTGACGTATCACTGGCTTCCACCCCTATAGATTTAACTCACCATTGGGTAGGTTGGGCTGCATTAGCTGTGTTTTTTATCGCTTATGTGTTGGTGATATTTGAAGAGCAGATTCACCTTAGAAAGTCTAAGCCCGTGATGCTTGCAGCGGGTTTGATATGGATCATTATTGCAGTGGCTTACAATATAGAAGGCCAATCTGGCGCCATTAAACCTGCCATAGAGCACAACTTTTTAGAATACTCTCAACTGTTTTTCTTTTTGTTAGTGGCCATGACTTACATTAACGCCATGCTAGAGCGTGGTGTGTTTGACGCTTTACGTTTATGGTTGGTGAAGCAAGGCTACTCCTATAGAGCCCTTTTTTGGCTCACAGGCATCTTAGCTTTTTTCATCTCTCCTATCGCAGACAACCTTACCACCGCTTTAATTATGTGTGCTGTGGTATTGGCAGTAGGTGATAAAGAGCCGCGTTTTGTAGCCATTGCGTGTGTTAATATTGTAGTGAGCTCTAATGCAGGCGGCGCATTTAGCCCCTTTGGAGACATCACTACACTTATGGTTTGGCAAAAAGGTGTGGTGGAATTCACAGAGTTTTTCCACCTATTTATCCCTTCTGTAGTGAACTTTTTGATTCCGGCAACCATCATGCATTTTGCAATTCCCCATGGCAAACCAGGTGCAGTGTCTGCGGGCAACATAGGCATGAAATATGGTGGATTTACCATCGTAATTTTGTTTCTTATGACCATAGCCACTGCGGTAAGCTTCCATAATTTCCTACACATACCGCCTGTATTTGGCATGATGACAGGTTTGGTGTATTTGCAGCTTTATGGCTATTACCTGGGTCGTAAGTCACATTCATGGTCTCATGGTATTAGTATCCCTCCTGGATCAAAAGAAGACCCTTATAAGTTTGACATTTTTTCAAAAATAGCCAAAGCAGAATGGGACACCTTGTTTTTCTTCTATGGTGTTATTTTAGCCGTAGGCGGCCTAGGATTCATCGGTTACCTAGGTATGGCGTCTGAATTTATATATGGTGAGCTTGGCGCCACTAATGCCAATATCTTAGTGGGCATTATGTCTGCTGTGGTAGATAACATACCAGTGATGTTTGCGGTATTGTCTATGAACCCAGATATGTCTCATGTGCAGTGGTTGTTGGTCACCTTAACAGCTGGCGTAGGTGGTAGTTTATTATCTATAGGCTCTGCAGCAGGGGTTGCCTTAATGGGCCAAGCTAGGGGCCAATACACGTTTTTTAGCCACCTTAAATGGACGCCTGTTATTGCCCTAGGTTATGGGGCGAGTATTTGGGTGCACTTAGCAATCAATAGCTAACTTTCACCAAGTACTAAGCGCTGTGTTTTGCTAGCAAAATGGCAGCGCAAGTTTTTTTTCGCCTATATTAGGGCCTATTTCATTTATTTTTTGTAATATGTTAATTATTTAGCACTCTTATAGGCATTTCCATTGCACTTTCGTTGGGTTATTGATAAAAATGTAGATCGCTTTTTCTAAGCGACCTGTTAGCAAAACAGGTAAATTACTCATATAGATTTTTCTACCCCACGCACAGGTAATTCCATGCTTATCGGTATACCCAAAGAACCTATGGCTGGCGAAACTAGAGTCGCTGCCACACCCAAAACAGTAGAGCAGCTCATAAAGCTTGGCTTTGATGTTTGTATTGAAACTAATGCAGGCCTTGCAGCAAACTTTGATGATGCATCATACCAAGCTGCTGGCGCCTTGATTAATATGGATACTAAAGCCGTGTACCAAAGTGATTTGGTGCTTAAGGTGAATCCGCTTTTAGAGCATCCTATTCAAGCTTGTCATGAGCTAGACTTGCTCAAAGATGGTGGCCACTTGATCAGCTTTATGGCACCCGCCCAAAACGAAGACCAGCTTAAACAATTAGCGCAGCGCAATATTACTGCCATGTCTATGGAGTCTGTGCCGCGTATATCCCGGTCACAGTCGATGGATGCCTTAAGCTCTATGGCTAATATTGGCGGTTATCGCGCAGTGATTGAAGCAGCCCATCATTTTGGTCGTTTCTTTACTGGCCAAATCACTGCTGCAGGCAAAGTGCCCCCAGCTAAAGTGCTGATTATAGGCGCAGGCGTTGCAGGCCTCGCGGCCTTGGGTGCGGCAGGTAGCTTAGGCGCTATAGTGAGAGCCTTTGATACTCGCCCAGAAGTAAAAGAACAAATTAACTCTATGGGTGCTGAGTTTTTAGAAGTAGAGCTAGAAGAAGAAAGTGGCTCTGGCGATGGTTATGCCAAGGTGATGAGCAAGGCCTTTATAGACGCTGAAATGGCCTTATTTGCTGACCAAGCTAAGGAAGTGGATATTATTATCACTACGGCTATGATTCCTGGTAAGCCTGCGCCTAAGCTAATTACGGCGCAAATGGTGTCTACTATGACCCCAGGCAGCGTAATAGTAGATTTAGCCGCTGGTGGCGGTGGTAACTGTGAACTTACCCAGCCTGGCAAGGTGATCACTACAGACAATGGCGTGACAGTGATCGGTTATACCGATATGCCGGCACGCTTGCCTAGCCAAGCATCTCAGCTTTATGGCACTAACCTAGTTAACCTTCTAAAGCTGCTTTGCCCTGAAAAAGATGGCCAGTTGGTGATCGATTTTGAAGACCCTATCATGCGTGGCGTTACCATCAGTAAAGATGGCGCAGTGACATGGCCAGCGCCGCCCATCCAAGTGGCAGCAGCGCCAGTAAAGAAAGCGCAAGATAGCGCACCTGTTGAGCCAACTAAGCAGGAAATGTCAGCCGCAGTGAAATATGGTTTAGGCGCTGCAAGTGCAGTGCTTGTAGGATGGATTGCCCTAAACGCACCCGCTGAATTTCTAGGACACTTCACGGTATTTGTTCTGTCATGCATTATTGGTTATTACGTGGTGTGGAACGTTAGACACGCCTTGCATACGCCTTTGATGGCCATCACCAATGCGGTGTCTGGCATTATCGTAGTAGGTGCGGTGCTTCAGGTGGGTGACGAGCTTAATCTTGTTACTATTCTTGCTTTGATCTCTGTGCTCATCGCATCCATTAACATCGTGGGTGGCTTTTATGTCACCAAACGTATGTTAAAAATGTTCCAGAAATAGGAGACGACTAATGCAAGCAGGAATGGTTATCACAGCTTACGTTATCGCCGCTGTATTATTTATCATGGCCCTTGGTGGGCTATCTCAACAAGAATCTGCCAAACGTGGCATTTGGCTTGGCATCATAGGTATGGCGTTAGCGCTATTGGCTACTTTGTTAAGCCCAAAAGTAATGGCACTTACCACAGGCCTAAGCTACATTCTTATTGCCATGTTAATTGGCTCTGCCATTGGTGTTTATATGGCTAAAAGAGTAGCCATGACAGAAATGCCAGAGCTTGTGGCAATACTCCATAGTTTTGTGGGTTTGGCTGCTGTATTTGTGGGTGTGAATAGTTATCTAGACCATTCTCAAGTGCTTACGCCGGTGATGCAAAATATTCACTTGGTAGAAGTATTTTTGGGTGTGTTTATTGGTGCAGTCACCTTTACTGGCTCTTTGGTCGCCTTTGGTAAGCTGCGGGGCATTATGTCCTCCAAAGCCCTTAACTTGCCACAACGCCACAAGCTAAATTTGCTGGCTTTGCTAGTAAGTGCGGTGATGCTGGTACAATTTGTAAACCAAGGTGGCAACGACACTTATCTGGTCATTATGGCCCTTATCGCCTTAGTGTTTGGTTGGCATTTAGTGGCTTCTATTGGCGGCGCCGACATGCCCGTAGTTGTGTCTATGCTGAACTCTTATTCTGGCTGGGCAGCTGCAGCTGCAGGCTTCTTATTAGGCAATGACTTGTTGATTGTTACAGGTGCTTTGGTAGGCTCCTCTGGCGCTATTTTGAGCTACATTATGTGCCGCGCGATGAACCGTTCATTTATCTCTGTAATAGCTGGTGGTTTTGGTAATGACCCTATTGCAAGTGATGACGAAGAAGAAGGTGAGGTGCAGCCTACTACGGCCGAAGAAGTGGCGGGTATGTTAACTAATGCAAGGTCTGTAGTGATTACCCCAGGCTACGGCATGGCAGTAGCTCAAGCACAATACCAAGTGCAAGACATTACCCAAAAGCTGCGGGCACAAGGTGTAGAAGTGCGCTTTGGCATTCATCCTGTTGCAGGGCGTTTGCCCGGCCACATGAACGTATTGCTAGCCGAAGCTAAAGTGCCTTACGACATTGTTTTAGAGATGGACGAAATCAATGATGACTTTGCCAACACTGATGTAGTGTTAGTCATAGGCGCCAATGACACGGTAAACCCGGCTGCTAAAAAGCCAGGTAGCCCTATTGCAGGTATGCCCGTGCTTGAAGTGTGGGATGCTAAAACAGTGATTGTGTTTAAGCGAGGCATGGCATCAGGTTATGCAGGCGTGCAAAACCCACTGTTCTTTATGGATAACACTAAAATGTTGTTTGGCGATGCAAAAGCATCATGTGATCAAATCGCAAGTCATCTATAGGGCTATCGCTTCATTGATTTAAAAAGCCCATAGGCCATTACTTAAATGGCTATGGGCTTTTTTGTGGCAGGTGATCATATGATCAAATAATTAATAAGCCAAGGTGCTTAGAATGTCATGAACACACCAACCCTTGTGGACAACATCATATACAACGCCAAAGGCCATAAGCGTTTTATAGTGGCTATAGCTGGCCCGCCAGGGGCGGGTAAGTCTACCCTTGCTGATGAGCTACTAAGTTTACTTTCAAAAAAAGCCGTGCAAGCTAGAATAATCCCTATGGATGGGTTTCATTTAGATAATGTGCTCTTGGCTCAACGTCATCTGACAGATCGTAAGGGTGCACCTAATACCTTTGATGTGGCAGGGTTTGTGCACTTAATTAAAAGGCTAGTGAGCCTTGAAGATAATGTAGTTATTCCTACCTTTGACAGGAATAAAGACCTCTGTATTGCAGGGTCACAGGTGGTCTCTATAAGTGATAGAGTTTTGATTGTGGAAGGTAATTACCTGCTTCTCAAAGAAGGGCTGTGGGCGGGGCTTAGTCAATTTTGGGATCAAACCATCTTCATCAACCCAGGGATAGATGTGCTTGAAGAGCGCTTGATTAAAAGGTGGCTAGAGCACGGCCTAAAGCCAGAGGCTGCAAAACTGCGGGCACTGGGCAATGACATACCCAACGCCCACTGCGTTGTTGAACACTCAGTAGACGCTGATCAAACACTTAATTGCTTGACGTAGCTGTGCTATGAGCCAGTAGGGCGTTTAATTCAGGGATGCAAGAACCACAGTTGGTGCCACATTTAAGTTGTTGTCCTAATGCAGCGGCAGAGTTGGCACCGCTATCAATGGCCGCCTGAATATCTTTTTCGCTCACTTTAAAACATGAGCAAATTAATTTTCCAGCAGTAGAAGCGTTGCCTGACAACAGAGGCCAATATGTTTGCGCAACAGGCTGTGACATGAGCGTGCGCATCCATAAGTGATCGGGCAACATTTTTCTGTCTTGATGGCTAAAGACTGCAAACTCAATACGCTTAGTGCTAAAGCAAATGAGGCGCTGGTCACCATTTTGACGATCAAAAAATTGCTCGTAAGCCTGGGCAGGCCCTTGTTCGGTCATCCGTTTGGCAGCGATAAAGTCTGGCCAATCAAAATTAGATTGAATAGCGATCTGGTAGATAAATCCTTGCCCTTGGTCTAGAGGCGCAGCGCTCCAATTTATAAATTTTGTACAGTCTAGCTTGTTATGACTGACTAAAGTCGCCCATATAGGTGTGTCTACTTTCACCATGGCCGCGCGGCTGTATTTAAACTCTGGCTGACCAGAAATAACATCAGTGATCGGTGCCACCAAGGAGTCAACTCTGGCGCTGCTAGCGTATTGGTCATTCCAATGTATTGGCACAAAAATTTGATCTTCTTCCATGCCTACATCCACAGCAACCACGACTGTAATGCTCCCCCTTTGGGTAGACACTTGGGCTAGGTCACCATCGACCAATCCATAACTACTGGCAGTATTTGGGTGCATAGAGACAAAGGGTTGGCTTATATGACTTAGTAATGTGCTAGTTCGAGCGGTACGGCTCATTGTGTGCCATTGATCGCGAATTCGTCCGGTGTTTAACGTCAAGGGAAAGTCATCGCTGGGGGTGTGGCATTGAGGTAGTTGTGGGTTAATCACAACAAAATTAGCTTTTTTGCTTGGCGTAAAAAATAATTTGTCTTCAAATAGCCTTGCAGTACCCTTGGGCTTCAAGGGGGTCGCTGGCCACTGAATAGGTTCAAGTTGGTTGTATTGTTGCTCGGATAAATGGCTTAGAGTGGATATATTAAATAATCTATTACCCGTATTTTTAAACCCACTAAGCTTAGCATGTTCAATAAAAATATCTCTGGGCGAATGGTAGTCAAAGGCGTTATTAAACCCCATAGCCTGACCAACCTGAGATATGATCCACCAATCTGACTTGGCTTGACCCACTGGTTTAACCAAGGCCCGTTGACGAGAAATACGGCGTTCAGAATTAGTCACGGTGCCAGACTTTTCACCCCAACCAGAGGCAGGTAAGAGTATATTGGCTGTAGCTGTGGTGTCAGTATCAGCCACACAGTCTGATACGATGACCGTATCGCAAGCTTGCAAAGCAGCTCTCACCCGATCTGCATCGGGCATGCTAACCACCGGATTGGTGCCCATGATCCAGATGGCTTTAATACGGCCATCGGCGACTGCTTCAAATAGATCCACCGCTTTTAAGCCTGGCGTTTTGGTTAGATTTTTGGTATCCCAAAACTCACTTACAGTGCTCGTGTTTTCTTCGTTGTAATCCATATGGGCGGCTAACATATTGGCTAAACCTCCCACTTCACGACCTCCCATGGCGTTGGGTTGGCCAGTAATTGAAAACGCACCCATTCCTGCTTTGCCGATACGACCCGTGGCCAAGTGACAGTTAATAATGGCATTACATTTGTCGGTACCTGTAGCAGATTGGTTAATGCCCATTGAATAAAAACTTATGGTTTTCTCAGTTTCAGCAAACCATTGGTAAAAGGTCTCTAGTTGTAAAGCGCTAACACCAATCGCTTGTGCAAGCTTGGTGTCAGTTAGCCTGCTGGCCTCATCCATGGCCGCATCAAAGCCTTGGGTGTGTTGTGCAATAAAATCTGCATTTAGATGACCACCTTGGTTCAGATAGGCAAGTAGGCCATTAAACACAAAAGCGTCTGCACCTGGTGCAATGGCTAGATGTAGGTCAGCCAGATCACAAGTAGCTGTGCGACGTGGGTCGATAACCACCACTCGCATAGAGGGATTATTGGCTTTGGCGGTGGCGATTCTGCGGTATAGAACTGGGTGCGTCCAAGCTGCATTGGATCCGACAAGTACTAACAGATTACACGCTTCAAGATCTTCATAATTGCAGGCCACAGCATCGGCACCAAAAGCGCGTTTGTGGCTGGCAACTGCTGAGGACATGCACAGTCTTGAGTTGGTATCGACATGGCTGGTGCCAATAAACCCTTTGGCCAGCTTATTAGCCACGTAGTAGTCTTCGGTGAGTAGTTGTCCAGAGAGGTAAAATCCAATAGCCCCAGGGCCATATTGGTTACGAACCTTGGCTAGCTTTTCTGCCACTGTATTAATGGCCGTGGGCCAGTCTACATTGACCCCATCTATGCTGGGGTGCAATAGTCGTCCATGCTCGCCCATGGTGTCATGCAGTGCAGTGCCTTTGACGCACAGTTTGCCAAAATTTGCTGGATGTAACGGATCTCCAACAACGCTTTTCACACGATTGTTTTCAACAGTGGCACTTACTCCACAGCCTACCCCGCAATATGGGCAGGTGGTTTTTATAACCTTGCCAGTGGTAGCAATTAACGTTTGGTTCATGTCTAAAAACTCATTGATTTATTAGCACATAATCGTCCACAAGCTCAACGACATAGACTGGAACCTTCACGTCACTGTGTTCAATACACCTACCTGTGATTAAATCAAAATGCTGTTTGTATAATGGAGACGAAACCACTAGCTGGCCATTAATATCACCCACTATGCCACGTGATAAAACATTGGCTTTGCCAATTGGGTCCCAGTTTCCAATGGCGTAAATAGTGGGGCTTTCATTGGGCAGATAAAATAAAGCCACTTGTTTGCCTGCGAATTCTGCGCAGATTCCAGAGTTGGGAATTAAGTCATTTTGGCGACAGATGCTGATATGTTGATCTTTCATATTAAGACTCATGGGTCTATTCCTAGTCTAGCGTGGCTGAAATTTTTTGGAGCTCTTCTTCTTTAGCTGGGCGCAACTGACCACGCTCTTCAATAAATATAATGGCTTTGTCTTGGGCTTCGGAATTAACAAACTGGCGGAAGCGTTTGAGTTTTTCTGGGTCTTCGATGGTGGTCTTCCATTCGCACTGATAGCTGCCAACAACAGCGTCCATTTGTGCTTCTAGATCGTTGCAGATGCCCAATGAATCTTCAATAACAACCTGCTTTAAGTAGTCTAGACCACCCTCTAGATTGTCCATCCACACAGAGGTGCGCTGAAGTCGGTCGGCGGTGCGTACATAAAACATGAGAAAGCGATCGATATATTTAATCAGAGTTTTGTCGTCAAGGTCGGTGGCAAATAGTTCAGCATGGCGCGGTTTCATGCCACCATTGCCACCTACATACAAATTCCAACCATTTTCGGTGGCGATAATGCCAAAGTCTTTAGACTGCGCTTCGGCGCACTCACGGGTGCATCCTGACACGCCAGATTTTAATTTATGTGGCGATCTCAGGCCTTTGTAGCGATTTTCAACGTACAAGGCCATGGCAACACTGTCTTGCACACCATATCGGCACCAGGTACTGCCCACACAAGACTTAACTGTACGAAGTGCTTTACCGTAGGCATGACCCGTTTCAAACCCTGCTTCGATTAGCTCTTGCCAAATGGCAGGAAGATGCTGCAAGCGAGCGCCAAACAAATCGATACGCTGGCCACCTGTAATTTTTGTATAGAGCTGGTATTTTTTTGCTACCTGCCCTAACACAATTAATTTATCGGGGGTGATCTCACCTCCGGCAATACGGGGCACCACTGAATAGGTACCGTTATTTTGCATATTCGCAAGAAAGGTGTCATTGGTATCTTGAAGGCCCACATGTTTTTCTTCCAGCACGTAGTCATTCCACAACGACGCTAAAATTGAACCTGCAGTCGGTTTACAGACTTCACAGCCACGGCCAGTGCCATGTTTATGTAGCAAGTCTTCGAAGCTTTTGATGGTTTCCACTTTGATTATGTGAAACATTTCTTGTCGGGTGAAATTAAAGTGTTCACACATCGCTGTATCAACGTCCAAACCTCGTGCTTCCATTTCGTCGTCAACAACATTCTTTAATAAGGCTGCACAGCCGCCACAGCCACTGGCGGCGGAAGTTTCAGACTTTACTTCACCTAGTGAGCAAAAGCCGGCATCCATAGTGGCTACAATATCGCCTTTGCTGACATTGTGGCATGAGCATATGGTGGCAGTCAGAGGCAGTGCGCTAGAGCCCAGTGCCGGTGAGCCACCGGCGTTAGCAGGCAGAATAAGGGATTCTGGATCAGAGGGTAGATCAATGCCATTTAAAAAATACTGTAGCAAGGTATCGTACTCACAGCAGTCTCCAACTAACACAGCCCCAAGTAAACTTTTGCCATCGGCGCTTACAATTAAGCGCTTATATACGTCGATGCGTTCGTCACTAAATGTGTAGGCAACCGAACCTTGTTCTCTTCCGTGGGCGTCACCAATGGAGCCTACATCCACCCCTAGTAACTTAAGTTTAGTGCTCATGTCGGCGCCTTGGAAGGAAACGCTTTCACTACCTAATTGACTAGCCGCGGCTTCTGCCATGCGGTAGCCTGGAGCTACTAAGCCATATATTTTATTTTCAAATAATGCGCACTCACCTATGGCAAAAATCGATGAGTCGCTAGTTTTACAATACTGGTCTATAGTAATGCCACCACGCTGTCCAACGACTAATCCGCAGTCACGAGCGAGTTGATCGTAAGGGCGAATGCCAGCTGAAAATACAATCATATCCGTGGCTAATGAACCACCGTCGGCAAAATGCATGACTATTCGGCCTTCGCCTTCACTGTTAGTTTCGATGACCTCAGTGGCTTTACTAGTGTGTACCTTGACCCCCAAAGCTTCAATTTTTCGGCGCAACATGCTGCTGCCACCCGCATCCAATTGCACACCCATGAGCCCTGGGGCAAACTCGACAACATGGGTTTCAAGGCCAAGGTTTTGCACTGCGTTGGCAGCTTCAAGCCCCAATAGTCCACCCCCAACAACCACTCCAACCTTGGCGTTGTTGGCTTGGGTTTGAATCATGCCTAGGTCGTCAATAGTACGATACACTGTACACTGTGGCAGATTATTGCCTTCAACGGGAGGCACAAAAGGATAGGATCCAGTGGCCAATACTAGTTTGTCATAGCTGTATGCTTGCCCACTTTCGGTGATGACTATCTTATTATGACGGTCTATGTGGGCCACCATATCGCCAAAATGTGCATCTACACCCATGTCTAGGTAGTGCTCTTTGGTGGTGATGGCAAGATCCTCAGGCGTGCTTCCAGCAAAGTAGTCAGATAGATGCACCCTATCGTATGCAGGACGTGCTTCACCGCCAATGACGGTGATTTTCGCTGCCACTGGCGAGGCTGCTAACTGCTCAACATAATGATGGCCGACCATACCATTTCCAATGATTACTACTTTCAACATGATTTTTCTATCCTTAAAAGGCGTGTTAGGTTATTAGGCTGCGGTGGTGGCTGGATGCTTCTGTTTTTCGTAGAGAAACCGGAGCACTTGCTGGCGGTAGGCATTAAAATCTGCATCCTCAGCCAGTGCTACTCGATTTCTGGGCCGTTCTAAATCAACGTGTAATATTTCACCAATGGAGGCCGCTGGGCCATTACTCATCATCACAATGCGATCAGATAACAGCACCGCTTCGTCTACATCGTGGGTAATCATCACTACGGTGCTGCCTAGTTGGGCTTGAATTTCCATGAGGGAATCTTGGAGATGGGCCCGCGTTAATGCGTCCAGTGCACCAAAGGGTTCGTCCATCAGTAACACTTTGGGTTGCATCGCAAGGCATCGAGCAATGCCAACACGTTGTTTCATGCCCCCAGAAATTTCTCCAGGCAGTTTATGAAGTGCATGGGTCATATTCACTAGCTCTAGATTGTGTTCAACCCAAGCGCCAATTTCAGCTTTAGTTTTGGTGCCCTTGAAGACCGACTTCACCGCCAGTTCAACATTTTTGTAAACTGTTAGCCATGGAAGTAGTGCATGATTTTGAAATACCACAGCTCTGTCTGGCCCTGGTTCGTTGACTTCTCGGCCCTCTAGGATAATGCCGCCTTCGGTGGCCTGGTGGAGCCCAGCAATAATATTCAGCACGGTTGATTTGCCACAACCCGAATGGCCAATAAGGGAGATAAACTCGCCCTTTTGAATTGACATGGTGACATTCTGTAGGGCACGGTAGGGTTCCCCATCGGTAGGGAAATCGATACTGACTTGGCTGATTTCCAGATAGCGGTTTTGCATAATAATATCCTAGTGTCGATGTATGGGTTTTAAAACGTGTGTGGGTTTAACGTAAGGTGGCCTGTTTATTCCAGCTAAAACGTTTTTGTATCATCAACATCAGATGATCAAGAATGAATCCAATGATGCCAATGGTGATGACTGCCACCATAATTCTGCTCAGTGAACTAGAGGATCCATTTTGAAATTCGTCCCAGATAAATTTTCCCAGTCCAGGATTTTGCGCTAGCATTTCTGCCGCTATGAGCACCATCCAGCCGGTCGCCAAAGACAGTCGCAACCCGGTAAAAATTAAGGGCAAAGCCGAGGGGATCACAATGGATTTGATATGCGTTAAAGTTGATAGGCGCAACACTCGACTTACGTCAATGAGGTCGCGGTCAATACTAGCCACGCCCACAATCGTATTAACTACTGTAGGCCACAGGCAGCAAAGGGCAACGGTGACTGCCGAGGTCACAAAGGCTTTTTCAAAATAGGGATCGGAGCTGGTATAAGTGGCCGATACCACGATGGTGACCAGGGGTAGCCAAGCTAGTGGCGACACAGGCTTGAACACTTGAATAATAGGGTTCACAGCGCGATAAATTTTGTCGCTGAGTCCACAAGCGATCCCTAAGGGGATGGCCACTAAGGTAGCAATTAAAAACCCAAAAGCGACGGTGTACAGGCTAGTTACAATTTTGTCAAAATACGTGGCTTGACCCGTATACTGGCGAATCTTTGCAACCGCTTCAGGGTTGTTGGCTAGTTTTTTGCTGTTACGTACTTCTTGGCGCTCATAAAATACCTGCGCTTTCTCGCGTTCTTGATAATGCTCGGTAACAAGCACTTTTGACTGATTCCAAACATCCCCTGGCCCAGGGAACTGGCCCAGTGAAGTGACGATGTTGCTTGCAGTTATTTGCCAAATAAAGATAAACATAACAATGCCCACACATGGCAGTGCTATGGCTTTGGCTGCTGAATCATAAAATTTATATAGGCTCGCAAAGGTCACCTTGGTTTGTAGCTGTTGAAGCTTGGCTAACATGTTACTGGATTTCCTTTTGACGGAGTGTGCGGGGATAACATTTGTTCCAAAAGCAGACAACCTTTGCAGGTTGCCAGCTTTTATGGGCTATTTAAGGACTTAGAGAGTCTCGTCTTTTAGGCCAATTGGAAATTTCTTGAGATAGGTATTTGGGGCGGTACCGTCATACACTATATTGTCGATAAAATGTTTTTGTGGTGAACGAAAACCTGTTTCTGAGTCAAACTCAGGGAAGTCAGCGGCTGTCATCGTCCCTTCCTCTATCAACTCAAGTGCTGCCTTTTTATAAATATCAGGACGATAAACACTGGCGGCAACATCGAAGTACCACTGATCAGATTTAGGCTCTGAGATCTGTCCCCAGCGGCGCATTTGAGTCAGGTACCAAACAGCATCTGAGTAGTAAGGGAAAGTAGCAAAGTAACGGAAGAATACGTTGAAGTCAGGCACTGAACGTTTGTCGCCTTTTTCGTATTCAAATGTCCCAGTCATGCTATTGGCAATCACTTCGTAGTCGGCACCCACATAGTTACTTTGGGAGAGAATTTTGACGGCTGCAGGGCGATTAGCGTTGTCCTTTGCATCTAGCCATTTGGCAGCGCGTAATAAAGCTTTAACAACACGGGCAGTGGTATTTGGGTATTTTTCGGTAAACTCTTTGGTCATGCCAAACACTTTTTCTGGGTTGTTTTTCCAGATTTCATAATCAGTCACTACTGGCACTCCAATACCTTTAAACACAGCCTGTTGATTCCATGGCTCACCTACACAGTAGCCTAAGATAGTGCCGGCTTCCAGAGTCGCTGGCATCTGTGGCGGTGGGGTTACTGATAACAATGCCTGAGCGTCTATGGTGCCACTTGTGTCACCCTTATGTGGGGCATAGAAACCTGGGTGGATATCACCTGCGGCTAACCAATAGCGTAATTCATAATTGTGGGTGGACACTGGGAATACCATGCCCATATTAAATGGCTTGCCCTCAGCGTTATATTTGTCAACAATTGGCTTCATAGCATCTGCCTTGATGGGGTGAACGGGCTTGCCATTTTCTGTGGGTATATTGGGCTTCATTTGTGCCCAGATATCGTTAGAGACAGTAATCGCATTACCATTAAGGTCCATGCTAAACGGGGTCACAATATGTGCTTTGGTACCGTAGCCGATGGTAGCTGCAAGCGGCTGGCCAGCAAGCATATGTGCGCCGTCTAATTTGCCGTCGATCACGCCATCTAAAAGGACTTTCCAGTTAGCCTGTGCTTCAATAGTGACATAAAGGCCTTCGTCTTCGAAGTAACCATTTTCATAGGCAATTGCGATGGGCGCCATGTCAGTGAGTTTGATAAAACCAAACGTGAGTTCGTCTTTTTCTGGTTCGCCCAGTGCAGCGTGTGCAATGGGTGTGCCGATAAGTAGGCTAGCAGCACCTAGTGTTTTAATGGCGAGAACTAAACTGCGTTTGACTCTGTGTGTTATAGCTGTGTTCATAGGTATGCCCCTAATATAAATAACGCAAAAAAGCTCGCATAAGCTAAAGGTATCGTGTGTATGCGGGCTACATCACCCAGCCTTTTGGGTTGGGTAGCACAGTAAGATTACTCTGCATAACACATACTCTTTCAATAACTGTGCCAGTTTAGCTTTGCGGGGGAAATTAGCTGACTTTGTGTTGATTTTACAGGGCTCAATGTATAACCAAGGCCTTAGAAGGCGATGATTAATAAAGCAAAAGGTATGAACATGGGTATAGATTCATGACTGAAAAAGCGGCATGCTCGCACCGTTATTGTGCGAAAATAAAAAACTAGCCTTTCAAAATCGGTGCTTGAGCATCTAGCATGAGGTCACGAGAGTTTAATTGATTCACTTAGTTCATAGGTCCAAGCTTAGCTTGTTCAACTTTGTAGCTAACTCTAAATAGGACATTTCTGCCAATTGTGTATCTTCGCAAAGTAAGGCGCCGTTTAAACCAAACGCTAGATAAATGAAAGCTCTTGCGTAGTCATTTAAGTGGGGCTGTTACTGAGGAATACTTAGCCCGATATGGTTTTTGAATTCTGCTTGGAGGCTCAAAGAACTTGAGCTCAGTTGTGGCTGGAGTAATGATAGGGTTAATACTTATATCAATAGCATCTTGCTCAGCACTTAGAAGTGATTTTTTATTCAAATCTGTGTCAAAAATATTCTGTCAAATACTAAGACTCACGCTTGTCGTTTAGCACAGTCACGCGTTGCATGTGGCGTATTTTGGGTAAATAGTCTGAAATGGCGTAGTGATGAGTAATACGGTTGTCCCACATCGCTACAGTGTTGTTACGCCAGCGTAAGCGCACCTGAAACTCGGGCTTGGCCATATGCAGATACAAAAATTGCAAAATTCGGTCACTCTCACCTTGTACTTCACCCATGATATGGCGCGTAAATGACTGATTAATATTAAGGTACTTAAGCCCAGTGACAGGGTGAGTGCCCACGATTTTATGCACTGCAGAGCCCGTATTTTTAAGCCCATTATTGACCGCCTCTATACCACCTTTGGCGTAAAGGTCATTTCTAAAGGTGCCTATGTCGTGTATGGCGTCTTTATCGGCTAGGTAGTCTTGCCACATTTTGGGAAGCGCATTGTAGGCTGTATTAGTGTTGGCCCAAAGCGTGTCCCCACCTACATCAGGCACGTTTACAGCATGCAAAATGCTGGTAAACGGAGGGTTTGCTTTAAAGGTCATGTCTTTGTGCCAGTCATTGGCATCTGGCTTGCTGTCTGGGCCAGTTTTTAGTAAAACAATGTTGTCATAGCCTGCAACGCTTGGGTAAATGGGGTGAGGTGGCTCAGGCTCGCCAAAACTTTTGGCGAAATCGATATGCGCTTGAGGCGTGAGGTCTTGATCACGGAAAAATATCACCTTGTGCTCAATCAGCGCAGCATAAATATCATCACATTCTTGTGCACTAAGATTATTAAGGCTAATGCCGGATATTTCGGCGCCAATAGCTGGCGTGATTTTTTCAATCTTCATGTTAGTTAATGCTCGGCTTATTATGCTTATGTTTGATAGAACATACGTGATTTAATGCCAGTATTCTAACATCACAGATAACGGTGTAAACTAGTCAGAATTTAATGGTAAGTATTAGGTGTGCTAATGTTATTAAAAGAGTTTATGCCTTCGGCACAAAGCTTATTAATCTTTGAAGTGGCTGCGCGTCATTTAAGCTTTACAGCTGCCGCACATGAGCTGGGCTCTACTCAATCGGCAGTGAGCCAACAAATGCGTGGCCTAGAACAGCAGCTAGATTTACAGCTCTTTAAACGTATTTATCGTGGGGTAGCTCTCACTGATGCTGGTCAGCAGTTATATGAAGCGGTAGAGTCTGGCTTTTTGCAGATTACAAATTGCTTAACAAAACTACAAAAAACACCCATGCGCCAATGTATCAATGTAGAAACAGATTTTGCTTTTGCTGCATTTTGGTTATTGCCTAGATTATCCGACTTTCGCAAACTTCACCCAGAAATAGAAGTGCGCATTGTCACCTCACAAACTCAGCCAGACTATACCGCCCAACAAAATGACCTCTCTATTATATTTGCTAAAGGTAAGCCTAATAAATACAGGTCTCATCTTGTGTCCATAGGGCATGTTTTTCCAGTGTGCAGCCCAGCATTATTAGCCCAAAATGCCCCCATAGATGGCCTTCAACAGTTGGCCAGTTTACCCTTGTTAAAGCTTGCAGATGTAGCTGGCAATGGCTGGCTAAATTGGCGTGGTTTTTTTAACCAGCTGCCAAATCAAGCACCAAGCCAGCTATCAAATCAAGTGATACCTAGTGAACCTGTGCTCACCTTTAATAACTACACGCTACTAGTGCAGGCTGCCATCGCAGGCCAAGGTGTGGGTATTGGCTGGGGTACATTGGTGGACGATCTAGTGGATAATGGCATGCTAGTGGCGTTGAAATCTTTTAGTATCGTTTCAGACTGGGACTACTACCTAGTAGAAACCAATACAAATGATAGCTTGCCTGCCAAACAACACTTTGTGGCCTGGCTTCTTAGCTGTGTCTAAATTTACCCTCTAAAATTTAACTAATAGATGTAAGGATAACCCAGTGTTTACTCAAATCACTATTCGTAACGTGTGTGATAAAGACATGCCAGCCATCCAAGCTATTTATGCACTGCAGGTAACTCATGGTGTATCAAGCTGGGAAGAGCTACCCCCAAGTTTGGAGCAAATGATACAAAGGCAAAAGACCATTACCCAAGACGGCTACCCTTATATTGTGGCTGTGCGTGGTGACCAAGTGCTTGGTTATGCTTATGCATTTGCATATCGCACACGACCTGCCTACCGATACACTGTTGAAAACTCTATCTATCTAGCAGAGTCTGCCCAGCGCATCGGGCTTGGCCAAAAGCTTTTAAGCCAGTTGATTATACAATGTACACAAGAAGGCTTTCGCCAAATGATCGCTGTGGTGGGCGATTCTGAGAATCATATGTCCATAGACTTTCATAAAAAGATGGGCTTTGAAGAAGTAGGGGTGATAAAGTCGATTGGTTATAAATTTGAGCGTTGGCTAGACTCTGTGATGCTTCAGTTAACCTTAGGTGAGGGCGACACTAGCCCCCCCAAAAGACCTTTTTAATCGATACCCAAAAATAACTATAAGAAGCATAACTTATGTCTAGATCCCTCACTTTTGCCATGTATTTTTTAGCTATTTTTCTTCAAGCAGGAGCCTACGGATTGACCTTTATGTTGCCAAGGTTGTTTGCTGAATTTGGCGCCAGTGAAAAAGTAGTAGGGGCTATGCTGTTTGTGACTGCCATAGCGACCATTGTTACAGTGTACTTTTCTGGGCATATTTCAGATAAATTTGGCAGAGTGCGTGCCCTTGGCATCGCATGTATAGCGATTGCCGTGTCTTTGTTTTTATATGGCTATGTAAGCTCTGTGGGATTAGGGCTTTTAGTGGCAAGTATTAGCTTAGGTTTTGGTTGGGGTTTAACATATTCTTTGGGGCCCATTGTGCTCACACGGCTTGTAAGCTCTGAAGAGCGAGTGCGCTTTTTCACCTTGTTATCTATTTTTGTGATGGCAGGTTTTGGTTTGTCACCTGTATTTGCATCTGTGCTGGAAGGCTTTGGATACCCAGTACAAACGGTTTTCTACCTTACATCTATTCTATGTGTTATCAGCGCTATTTTGTTCTTTATACTTATAAATCCTATAAAAGTGCATGCACTAAACCCAGCGCCAGAGCGCTCTTCACGCATCACTTTAAGTGGTTTGCGCCAAGTGCTTAAGTCTAGGGCCATTTTGCCAGTAATAATGGTGTGTATGGGGGCCAGCGTATTTGCAGGTATGAATAATTTCCAAACCGTTTTTGCTGATGACCGAGGCTTAAACTACGCCACCTTCTTTTTTGTATATACCTTAACGGTGGTGTTTTTCAGGCTGGTGTTGGTAAAGTTTAAGGGTGGTAATAACCCTTACCTCACCATTGCAATGCTGCAGTACGTCATGGCGGCAAGTGTGGTGCTATTTATAGTCAGTGGCGACAGTATACCTTTGTACATTAGCGTAGCCATCTTATTTGGCTTAGGTTATGGAGCGTCTTATCCTATTCTTGTGGCCATGGCGGCCAATGACGCTGAAGAACATTTAGGGCCACAAACCCTACAAATATTCGCCCTTACTTATTTTATTGGCATTTTTGGTTTTCCACTTTTAGTAGGCTTTGGCATTGTAGAGTTTGGTTACACGCCGGTGTTGGTATTTTTAGCCATTTTAGCCTTCATGGAGGCCTCAATGGCTTTGCGCCGTGCACTAAGTAAGGTTTGATATGTCACTTTTTTCTCAACGCATAGACCCACCTATTAATGTGCTGCCCCAAGACGGTGAAGCAAATTATCATGGCGTAGTGCTAGAAGATAACGCAGCAGATTTCTTTTTAGAGCATTTTCTTAATGCCATAGAGTGGAGAAATGACGAGGCCATTGTGTTTGACAAAAAGATAATCACCAAGCGCAAAGTGGCATGGTATGGCAGCAGACCCTTTGATTACACCTATTCAAAAATCACCCGCTCCGCTTTACCATGGACAAGCCAGTTGCTAGAGCTAAAGCAGTTGATAGAAACCATCACCTCAGAAACATTCAACTCTTGCCTGCTTAACTTATACCACACAGGCGATGAAGGCATGGCTTGGCACAGTGACAATGAAAGGCAATTAAAGCGCCATGGCGCTATTGCTTCAGTAAGCCTAGGTGCCCAACGCAACTTTGCATTTAAGCATAAGCACACCCAGCAAACCCACACTACACTTTTGCAACACGGCAGCCTGCTAGTGATGCAAGGCACCACTCAAGACCACTGGCTACACCGCTTGCCACCTTCCAAAAAAGTACACACACCTAGAGTGAACTTAACTTTTAGAACGGTAGTAGAGCGGTGATAAAACTGATTGAGCAAGCGCTCTTAAAACTTCGGCTTGAGAGTAAGCACTTCACCTGGTTTGGGGGCTGTGAAAAAACGTGGCTCTAGGTCACGTTTAACTAATTCTTCAGCCAACATAACTGGCGGTTCGCTAATATTTTCGTCAGTTAAAATGAACGTACCCCAATGCATACCAAACGCTTTTTTAGTTTCTAAATCCAATGCGATTTGTACAGCCTCTGCTGGATCTGCGTGTTGGTTTCTCATAAACCACCTAGGTTTATATGCCCCAATGGGGATGAAAGCGACATCAGGTTTGCCCAAGCGGGCTTTAGTGGTGAGGAAATCTTTCGAATAGCCCGTATCTCCAGCATGATAGATGGACAAGTCTGGGCCAGTTAAAAACCAGCCTCCCCACAGACTAGTATTGCGTCCAGTAATACCACGGCCAGACCAATGCTGCACGGGGGTGAAGGTGAAAGTGGTTTCATTCACTTTTTGTGTCTCCCACCATCTAAACTCAGACACGTTATTTAAACCTTTAGATTCCAGCAACGCCTTGTCGCCTTGTGGCATTAAAAACACCATGTCTGGATTGGCTTTTTGCAATGCAATAAGGCTAGGCAGGTCTAGGTGGTCGTAATGATTATGGCTTACTACCACCGCGTCGATGGGAGGTAGTTGCGATAATGTCATCGCGGGTGGAATTAGGCGCTCTGGCCCTGCCCAACCCACAGGCGAGGCTCTCTTAGAAAATATAGGGTCTGTGAGCAAGGTGACATCACCTGTATTAATCAGGTAAGTGGCATGGCCAACCCACACTGCATAATGACTAGAATCAGGTGTAAGGCTGCGCCAATCTTCAGCGATGGTTATGGCTTCCCTTTTAGGGGATGCGTCTTTGGTCATGCGCCATTTAAACACGTCACTTAAGTCTTTAGGCACCACGCTAGGGTTGGTGTTACTGAAGATTTCCTGATTGCTACAGGAGGTAATAACAAACCCAGCCAAAAGCCCAGTTACAGCGAGTAAACATATCTTCTTTATATGGGTCATGCCGTTAAAAACTGTAGCTTAGGCCAATAACACTAGATACAGTGCGCTTTTTAGAAACAATAGGGCTGTTACTCACGTTACTAGGCAAAAAGCTCGCATTGACGCTAGCAAACAAAGACACTTGCTGCGTAAACGAATGGAAGGTGCTCACACTAAGGTACGTGGAAGTAGCACTACCAGTGTCGTATTGGGCTCTTTGGCCAGTTGCTTCACTAGCTTTAACACCATAAAGATAATTTGCTCGTGAGGCATCTTGGTATTTTAGTCCAGCTCCAAAAATAATGGGCTGACCCATCACTGGCACAAACTGACTTATTGAAGCGTCTATGGCGTTGCCATTAAATTGGTTACTAAGCTCGGTGGCCATGCTCAGTTTGGCGTCTAGCCCGCGTGCAAGAGTGAAGGCAGCCGTTACACTTGCATCAAAGTACATCTTACGCGTCATGCCCGCAAGGCTTGCAGAATTTGTGCTTTTGTAAGGTCTAAAATTGGGCACTATGGCACCAGTTAATTTGAGCGCTCCATTGTTGGACAACTGATACACAAGGCCTTCTTGCACACTCACACTTAAAATATCTGACTCGAAACTAATGGAGGGCATGACTGCCGATGTGCTTTTTGCACCTTCATAAATAGAGCCACCATTAACGCTAACCAAGCCTATGTCGAAGGAGGAGTTATCATTTGCGTTGGCAAAAGTGGACGTAACTAGCGCAGTGGTTGCCAATGCGCAAATAATTGAGTGTGTTTTCATCTTTTAATCCGCTAGAAATGGTTTATTAAAGGTGGCTTAAAGTAATTACACAGCCTGTTGTGCCACCTGTTTTAATTTACTGTAGCTATGCTCTCAATGTCTGCCCTGGTTGTCCATCCGCAGATTGTAAAAAGTTGTCAACTTTTGTCAGACACAGGCATTTTGGTGGAGGGCGTATTAAACTGTGTTGCTAGGCGAACAATCTAATCACAGGTAACTATTGATGCCCCATAAAACTGGCCTCTTTTTATTTAACAACGATTTACGACTTCATGATAATGAAGCACTCACGCTGGCAGCTGCGCAGGTTGATCAATTAATCTGTGTTTATTGTGTTCAAACGACCCAATCCAGCGCAACTTTACAGGCGCCTAGTTCACTATCACCGCACCGGCAGGTATTTTTGGCTCAAGCGCTTAGCGACCTTCAAACTAGTCTAAAAAAATTAGGCCAGCACCTTGTGGTCACAACAAAATCTGCGCTTGAAGTAATCCCTCAGCTGATCACAGTGCATAACATAGACCATATTTATTCTAGTGTAAGCCCTGGGTATTATGAGCAAAAAAACTGGCAAACACTTGCGAAGCGATACCCATTTATTGGGTTTCATCGCCTTGACACGCACACCTTATTTCACAGAGCTCAGCTTCCATTTGCCGTTGAAAAGATACCAGATGGTTTTTCAAAATTTAGAAAACATGTTGAATCGCTGTCGATCAATCTCCCCTTGGCTGCGCCAAAGCAATTGCCTCCATCGCCTGTGAGTGCCTCTACTTGGAAAAACCTACCCTACAGTCTGGTGCAAGCACCTCTTTTTGAAGGAGGTGAAGAGCAGGCCTTGGCTCATTTGGAGGGTTACTTTAGCACCCGTTTAGCCAGTGACTATAAGCTTACAAGAAATGGTTTAGATGGTATGGACTATTCCACTAAGTTTTCGCCATGGCTTGCCAATGGCAACCTATCAGCACGCCAGGTAATACACTGCTTAAAGCTTTATGAGCAAGAACAAGGTGCCAACGACTCAACGTATTGGATATATTTTGAGCTATTATGGCGTGAATACTATCAGTGGTATGGGCATTGCCATGGCAAAAAATTGTTCCGCGTCAGTGGTATTAAAACGGTTAAGCCCAAAACTAGCTTTTACGCCGAGCGTTTCCAAAAGTGGTGCAGTGGCAATACGCCCTATCCTATCGTCAATGCATGCATGAAGCAGCTAAACAGCACTGGATACATGAGTAATCGAGGACGTCAGTTGGTGGCAAGTTGTTTTGTGCACGAGCTAGGGCTAGATTGGCGTTATGGTGCAGCTTATATGGAAGAGCATTTGGTTGATTATGACGTTGCCTCTAATTGGGGCAATTGGCAATACCTTGCAGGTGTGGGTGCAGACCCTAGAGGCCACCGTCGATTTGATTTAAACAAACAAACCCTCACTTACGACCCTCACCAAGTGTTTATTAAGCAGTGGGCAGGCCATCAATTTGACACCCACTTAGATTCGGTAGATGCTGCAGATTGGCCTATTAGTCGATGATCTGCGGTTTATGATTTTTTCCTTCAACGTCGAATAAAAGCTATGTAAGTAAAACCGAAGATAAAAAGGAATAAGATGGCGAAAATGGTAAAAAAAGGTGATTTGCCGCAAAAGATTTGTGAAGCATGCAAAAAACCATATGCGTGGCGAAAAAAGTGGGCACGGACTTGGGACTCTATTCGCTATTGCTCAAAGCGTTGCAAATCTGAAGCTAAAACTACTCAGCTGTAGAGTTATCTGAAATTGACGCGCGGTTATGCAAGCGCAAGTAAACTAGTATGCTGGTTTGGGAGTATTATATGATTAAAAATAGGTCCGCCACCATGAGCAAGATACGCACTATGGTGATTGCATTGGTGTTTATTTTTACCACCTACGCCCATGCCAAACCTCAAGATTTACATTTTCCATTCAGTCCACAAAGTAGTGACTATTGGCAATATATCAGTGATAGAACCATGGGCGGGGTGTCTAATGGAAAAGTGACTTTGGGGCGCGAAAACGAGGTTGATTTTATTAGGCTTACGGGACAGGTTAGCACCCAAAACAACGGTGGCTTTATCCAGCTGCGCGCAGGCATTTCATTTGCAAACACCCAAACACAAGGCCAAAGTATATCGGGTGCAAAGTTAACTGCTAGGGGCAATGGTGAGGTTTATCATGTGTTTATCCGCACCAAAGACACTCGGTCATACTCAGACTATTATTATGCTACTTTTATCGCCTCTAAAGATTGGCAGATAATTGATCTGCCTTTTAAAGACTTTAAACGCAGCCGCTCCAATGGCTCTAAGTTATTGGCGCAAGACATTACTCGGTTTGCAATTGTGGGCTATGGGCGTGACTTTGAGGCCGATGTATCGGTTTCTAATATTACCTTTTATTATTAAAATTTGGTGAGCCACTCTTTGGGGTGTGTGTACTCTGGCCTAAAAAACACCACCGGTCTATGCTTGCCTTCATCCTCTGGGCACGCATGCCATGGCGCTACACCATGCACTGCTAAACGATGTATGAGATAGGCTTCACCCGGTGGGGTGTGTATTTCCACCCGCTTACAACAAGCTAAAACCTGTTGCCTGGCTTGCTGATAGATTTCTGTCACATCTGTATGAGGCCATTGGTGCGGTGCAATTCCCTTTAAAGCCTTGGTGAGGGCTTCTTGTATGATAGTGTGTGACCCTTCCCAAACCACTGTAGTGCCTGCATGGCGCGGCGTAAGCTGCAAAGGGATGCCTAATATAAACTGGTGAAACTCTTGCGGCATGCGCCTGCGATTTATGCCTACGGGCAATAAACCATCTACATGCGCAGCATCACGCAGCCGCCTAAAATTATGCACAAGGCGTGTTTCGTTTTTATCTTGCTGTGGGTAAGAAGGGCCAATGACTGAAAGTTGCCCTTGTTCAAAAGCAAACCGGTGCGTGTTTTGTAGCTGCAAACATTGCCTTAGCCAGCGCTGAATATTGTGCCCCAAAGCCAAGCCCTGTGGCACCTTGCCGAAAATATCATTAGGTAACACATTCACTCCTACAAACCAGGTTTTACCATGGCGCCACCAATGCGCATTAGTAGGGCTTTTATACATGGTTTGCGACAGGTCACGCACACTTTCAACCCACGCTAAAAGCTTTTCATCCTGCCCACTGCGGCTCCAACCTTTGGCGGCAAAATGCTCTGGTGATGAACTGCTGTATTGCATATTTAAAGCAACCCATTAAGATTTAAAAAACCACGTCCTATTTTAAAAAGACAGCAGATCAAGGGCTAGTGTAACCGAGTGGGTTGAATGCGCAAATTTTCAAGACGCTCACTTAAGACACAAGAAATAGCCTTTGGGTAGTTAATAAGCCTTAGTTTTTCCTTCTATATAGCATCCGGGGTGCCTGTTTTTATTTTTTCCAAAACTAACATTGACATGGCACATCGCTGGAAGCCTACTGCATCTATTAAATGAAGGGCGATATAAACCAATAATGAACAATATTTTGGTCATTATTGGCTAGCAGAGACCGCACTTGTATGGGTGATATAAAAAATACTGATGCGGCAAGATCATCAAGCAACGCGTCCAAACCGAGCAAGACATTCTGCATAATAGAGATAACGAAATGGTTGAACCACTGCGCAAGCATGCTGATTTTTATCATAGTGTCTTTTTTAAGGTCATAAATAATAGTTAATATAGCGCAAAATTACCTAAACTACCTCTTGGTCTGGAGTGGTAAAAATTAAGCTCTGTCTTGTATGCCTATACCCATCACTATGATTATTAATCATTAACTGTTTCTTTTATCTGGTTATAATATTTATAAATCCATTTAGTCTAATTAATATTATTATAATATTATTGTTTTTGCGATAGAACGGTGCTTATAAGCGGTGTCTTAAAAAGCACCTATGCAGAGTGACATATTGGGCGAGACTTAAAAAGTGCAGGTTTAACTACGATTGTTCGTATTACAAAGGCTTTGAATTACCGTCTGTCTCAATGAATTGACTACAACCCAAAGTGATTGTGCAGAAAACTCTAAGGAGACACGTGATGAACTATGTCCAAACACGCGGCACGCACCAAGCGCGCTTGGCCTTGGCGAGAACGCTCACTTTTGTCTGCCCCAGCCTTCTTTACTGGAACAGAGTCTCTTTGTTTTTGGTTGGATATACCCTATTTAGTATTGTTGTTAACTCACTGTATTCAGTGATAAGGAGATGTAAATGAACAAGGAAACGTCTAATCCAGTTGGGCAAAATGTTGATGATGAAATTGACTTAAAAGATATTTTCATCCCCTTGTGGAAGGCGAAATATCGTATTTTGTTATTTGGTCTAATTTGTTTATCTCTAACTCTAGTCTATTCACTGGGTGGGGTTATTGTAGATAAAAGCAACTATGCGAGCATTCAAGTTCATTTTAACTTTCAAGGGGTTGAAGATGGCACTTTCCCAAACGGTGAAAAATTCTCACCACAGGAGCTAATCTCAGGGTCAGTCCTGTCTGAGGTTTATAGAAATATTGATAGCCCAAGTTTCGATTATGCTGACCTTGTGAGTGCGATCAATGTGACACCTGACTTCAATGGTGCTGACGAACTAAAGTCTGTAGTGACTGGGTTGTTGTCAAAAGAAAAAGGATTAACCAATCAAGAATATAGTGATGCGGTTTCTGAGTACACAAACGAAATTATTGCCCAATCTAAAAAGAATGTGATCCTAACCATAGACCAGGATTTGCTTGGTGGTAACCTTAAAAAACCAAGTGATTTGTTGCACAGTATTCCGAAAATATGGGCAACGCATGCCATTGAAGATCGTGGTGTTTTGAGCATGTTTGCTCCTACAATAAGCACGCTCGATACCCATATAAACTCTGGTGAATTACTCATTCAAGTCAATGTATTAAGTGACACTTACAGTCTATTATCTAAAAGTGTGGCTGGGTTATCAGGCTCGCTAGATAACCAATCTATTACAGACCCAGAGTCGGGCATGGCAGTTGCAGATTTGCGTTATAAGTTAGATTTGGAAAATAAATATAGGATTTCAATACTTAAAGAACTGGTCGTTAAGAACGGCGTAGGTGTTAAAAATGAATCTTGGTATAAAGGATTTAGAGAGGCTCGCTTAGGTAAGTTAGAGCGTGAACGATCTAGTCTTGAGCGAATGGTTGATGTGTATGAGCAGGCGTTGATTGAATTTAATCAGCAACAGTATAGTCCCTCTGAGGGCGCTAAATCACAAGGGGGAGGCAATTCTGGAACGACTGTATATTCTCCTCAGTATGGTGAGGACGTTATTAACCGGCTGATGGAATTAGGCTCTAAAATGTCTGATCCAGCATATAGAAAAAGCCTGCTACAAGAAAAAATAGACCTTTCAACCAAACTTCAAGTGGTCATTACCGAAATCAACTTCTATGATTTTCAGAAGCCTACCGACGATGAAGTAAGCATATCTGTTGAGGAGATTTCTAATTTAATTAATCAATCATTCACAGAACTTGAAGAAATACATTCGGCCTTGCTCGGTATTATCCAAGTGTCAAATTTAAGTAGCCTGGACGACAGGGGCGAGTTGTTTGATTTGGTTGGGAGTGTTCAGGAAAATGTGTCTAGTAACTTATCCCAAAGGGTGATGCTAAAGGCAGTTTTAGCATTTATCTTAGGGTGTATTCTTGGCATGGTTGTGGTGTTTGGTAGGCGAGTTCTTCGTTAGAACTCAATGCTCAATCTGTAACGCACATCATCCAGAGCATGCATAAAAACCATTAACCCTAACCGCATAGGTCTTACAGTTAATAGCACCTTTTTGTCATTGTCGTTTGAGCAAAAAATATCAGCTATTCAGGATTTGTTAAATAGGTTTGATGGTTCTAACGCCAGTATTATTGCCAACTTCTATAGCTATGCAGGCCAACTTATAACAGTACAGAAAAAGATAATGTAAGCACCTCTTTAACTGTTTTATTTTTCTCGCCTTGGGCCAACTGCAACATTGCGCAATGCATCTGCGCATCAACGTAGGTTGCTGCTAATTTTGGGGGTAGATCAGCAGTGAATTCACCTTTTGTTTTTGAGCGTAAAACCCAATCGTGCAGAGCATCTAACACCTGTTCATGAATATGACTTATTTCTGCTTGTGTGCCTGCGCCCATATACGAGCGCGACTGACGCATTTTGGCCATAAGGCACCCTTTAGGTGCTTGCTCATCATGATTTTCCATAGTGATGGAAGCGACGATGTAACCAAGGGTCTCCCTAAACGGTGCATCTGCTTTTAACGCTTCAAATAGAGGTGCCAATATCTTTTTTTGATAGCTTTGCAGCGCCGCTTTCATCAAGCCATCTTCATTAGTGAATTCTCGGTAAAGGCCAGGTTTGGCGACATTGGCTTTTTTACAAATTTCATTTACTGATACATTATCAACGCCGTCATGCCAGTAGGCCTGCATCGCTACATCTAATACATGATCTCGGTTTAATGTCCTAGGGCGGCCTCTTGGCGCATTTGAATTATTATACTCATTAGAATTCATGTTATTAGTACCGGTTGGTATTTTAATTTGACAGGCGTTGAAGCAATGCTTAATATACCGGTTGGTACGTAATTAATCCATCCTAAAGGAAATTGGTATGTCACAAACTGTACTTTTAACAGGAGTGTCTGGCTACATTGGGCTGCACATTGCTCGGCAACTTTTAAATGCAGGCTTTTGCGTAAGAGGTTCTGTGCGTAGTAAGAATAAGGAAAAAGAGGTTCGTGAAACATTGGCTGCAGCTGATGTAGATATAAGCCAGTTTAGTATTGTTGAATTAAACCTTACTCATGATGATGGCTGGGATGAGGCAGTAAAGGGTTGTGATTATGTGATGCATGTAGCCTCTCCCTTTGTGATTGCCAACCCAAAATCTGAGGATGACATGATCATTCCAGCTGTGGAGGGCACACTACGTGCGTTAAGGTCAGCAAAGAAAGCAGGGGTAAAACGAGTGGTCTTAACCAGCTCTATTTTAGCAATGATGGGGAGTATGAAAACAGGTATATTTGGCCCTAAAGATTGGACCGATATTAATGCAGCTAACATCAGCACGTACGCTAAAAGTAAAACTTTGGCCGAAAAGGCAGCATGGGACTTTATTGAAAGCCAGGCAGGTGCAGATAAGATGGAAATGGTTAGTATGCATCCTGGGGGCGTATTCGGTCCTCCATTGGGCAATGTCATTACGGGACAATCGATGGACATGTTGGATCAAATGCTACGTGGGAAAATGCCTCTGTTGCCAAGCTTCGTGTTTCCATTAGTAGATGTGCGTGATGTGGCTACCTTACATGTTCAAGCAATGATTACCCCCGATGTTGTAGGCAAGCGAATTGTTGCTTCGCCTAGTAAGGGTAGTAGCTTTGTAGAAGTAGCTCAAATTTTAAAAGAAAACGGCTACAAGGGGCCTAGTACACGCGTGGCACCAGATTTCTTACTGCGTTTTATGTCGCTGTTTGATCGAGAGGCACAGGGTATGTTGGGGCTTCTAGGTATGGACCTACACGCTGA
Source organism: Candidatus Njordibacter sp. Uisw_002 (assembly GCF_047730155.1). Lineage (NCBI taxonomy): Bacteria > Pseudomonadati > Pseudomonadota > Gammaproteobacteria > Pseudomonadales > Candidatus Njordibacteraceae > Candidatus Njordibacter > Candidatus Njordibacter sp. Uisw_002. The sequence continues at coordinate 1,908,440 of NZ_CP159832.1, read as the reverse complement.
CAACGCACAAACTCGAACTTTGTTCAACTGGACTCCAATACCACTTAAAGACTCTGTGCTAGATAGTGCTGCTGCTGTGAAGGCGATTACGCACTTAGATGGCTAGCCATACTCTCCTTGAGGCTTAGGATTCGCACACCTGTGGTTTGATCAACCAACATAACTCAACCAATATTTTGTAAGATAATACGATGGCAAAAATGATAAAAAAAGGTGAGCTGCCACAAAAGACTTGTGAAACATGCAACAAGCCCTTTGCATGGCGCAAGAAGTGGGCGCGTGACTGGGACAATGTTCGCTATTGTTCACAGCGCTGTAAAACTGAATCTAAGCGATAATATAGTTCTGATTAGTAAATCGGATTTTAGTGTTTAGTTAAGTTGGTATAGGTGACTAATAGTTGAGGTATAAATTAGTGAGGCGCCTCACATTAAGCCCCCGTTCCATTTTGTCGACAGGGAGGGGATCACTCAAGAGGCAATGTATCGAGTGTCTTACTTGGCTAAACCCTTTGGAAAGGGCTGCAGGCCGCCACAAACTAAAGACTTTCAATGTTCGCGCATGAAATCAAACAAGGACTAGAATAGTGCCAGCAGCCTCACTGTGGAATCCTTAGACCACGGTAATGCCTATTGGCTATTTAGCCTAACTGAAATTTGTTCAGTATTGGATATGGATTTAGATGAGTTTTTCTATGGATGAGGGACTGCAAACGGCCCTTAGCAAACCCTAGTAACAATTTGTGACTTCTCCTAGAAGAAGACAAAATGTGTAAGGCTTATACCAAAAGCTAAAGCTGTTCATCAGTTCCACACTTTTTCATGTGAAAAGTACGCTCTTAGAGAGCATAGTGAGGTTTGCATAGGTCTTAGCTAATGGATGTTTGATATTAATAATTATCAATATCAAACATTCGGAAAAATGATGACAGTTTGTGGTCTTTACTTGGTCGAGAAAACTACCCACTTAATGTGTTTGGAATTCATGTACCATAAGCTGCTCAAAAGCGACTGCAATCCAGCCACTGACCAACATATCAAACCACTGCTCCACACCGCTGCAGGCTACGACAATATTTCCATAAACAAAAGAGCCATAAAATGGCAAATCATCTACTCGAAGGGAAGATGGGTGTATTGCTTGGGGCACTATATTTGCCTGCATTTCACGCCAGGCTTGGTTGGCTTTATTGCGGGCGAATTCATCAAATGGTTTTTCCCAAATTTTTGTATGTCGAATAGACTCTTCATATAAAATAGCAGAAGTAAAATCTGATTCCCAAGGTTTTAGCCTAGGATCCATGATGACGATATGAAGTTCTTTGCGGTTTGTCCGTTCAAATAATTTATAAATAGAGGGCTTTACTAATTCTATGGCCTGTTGCGCTATGGCTTGATGAGTCATTATTCGTTTCTCGATTAGTAAAGTTATTGGGAGCTATTTTGGCTATTTTTTAAGATTTAAGAAGTAGTTAAAAATTTCAGGCACATTGCTGTCGCCCATGCCAGCGTCAAGAGCCGCCTGTAGGTTTGCAGAAGTGCTTTGAGCAATCATCGCCTGGCTTCCAAGGTTATCTACCATTTCAACAAAATAACCCAAGTCTTTGTTTGCATTGGCAATTGAAAAACCAAGGTCACTTACACCATCCACTGCATAGTTCTTACAGAACTTCATGAAAGGTGAATTAGACGGGCCTGCCGACATAATATCAAACAGTTGCTGCCCATCAATACCTGCAAGCTTAGCTACTGCAAATGCCTGTGACATAGCGCATGCTGTAGTCATACCCATAAAGTTATTGATCAATTTAGTTGTGTGACCCGCACCAAGAGCGCCAAGGTGGAATACATTTTCACCTAGAACGTCCAAAACAGGTTTCACGTCATCGTATGTGTCTTTATCACCAGCAGCCATAATATTAAGCAAACCATCTTTAGCGTGAGCTGGTGAACGCCCTAATGGTGCGTCAATCATGCCAATGCCTTTGGTTGCAAGGTCTGCACCAATCTTTCGGGTAGACGCTGGAATCGAAGTTCCAAAATCAATCAAAACTGCGCCCTTTTTTAACCCCGCCAGGAGGCCGTCATCACCATAAACTAAGCTCTCTACTACCTCAGATGTGGTGACACAAAGCATTACGATATCACTGGTTTGGGCCAATTCACGCGCTGTAGTCGCTTGGCTTGCATTACCACGCTCAAGAACGGCTGCCACCACATCTTTTTTACGACCCAGCACAGTCACTTGGAAACTATTATTTTGCAAGCATTCCACCATCTTGCTACCCATAAGGCCCAATCCAATAAAGCCTATCTTAGGAAGTTTTTTGTTTGTCATATTCATCTACCCGTTACATTATTTTTAATTATTTATTAGACCCTTGTGCTGCCCTATCTTTGAGTTTTTCCACCACCATCAGACATAAATCCTTCCACTTCAGAAAGCGAGACCATAGAGTTGTCTCCAGGTGTCGTCATTGACAAAGCCCCATGTGCATTGCCATATTCAACCGCCATTTGGAGGTCGCCCTTTTCCAACAAACCATAAATCAGGCCCGCTGCAAAACCATCCCCACCACCAACACGGTCAAGAATATCAAGGTTTGAAATTGCATCGGATCGATAAAAATTTGAGTGGCCCCAACAGATAGCCGACCAGTCATTTTGGCTAGCACTGGTAACATGGCGAACCGTTGAGGAAAAAACTTTTAGGTTAGGAAATTGTTGAGTCGCCTTGGTGATGAGCCCCTCAAAATCATTGGTATCTAACGTGGTTTGATCCTCAGTTTCCATCTCTATACCAAGCAACCCAGGGAACCCCATCATCACATCCACAAATGGAGCCAGCGTTTTATTCACAGCTTGGCATTTATTTAGCCCACCACGGTTAGCCCATAATGAAGCCCTATAGTTTAAATCGTAGGAAACGATGGTGCCGTATTTTTTAGCCGCTTTCATGGCCTCTAAGGCCACATGGTAAGAATCATCAGAAAGGGCTGCATAGATGCCGCCCGTGTGAAACCAACGAACACCTAGTGTGCCAAAAATATGGTCCCAATCTATATTACCGGGTTTTATTTTTGACGTGGCGCTGTGGCCTCTGTCAGAACAGCCTACAGCACCACGTATGCCATAGCCACGCTCTGTAAAATTCAACCCATTACGTACCGATTGCCCAAAACCATCGTATTCAAACCATTTTACCAAAGAGGTATCTACACCTCCTTGTAATATCAAATCTTCTAGCAACAGACCAATGTCGTTGTTTGCAATGCCTGTGACCACTGCAGCGCGCTGCCTAAAGCAACGGCGCAACCCGCGTGCTACATTATACTCACCACCACCTTCCCATACCCTGAAATGGCGGGTGCTTCGGATGCGTTCTTCGCCCGGATCAAACCGCAACATCACTTCACCTAATGACAGGATGTCATAGTGACATTGTGATTTTTCTTTTATTGTTAACATGATCTATTGTTTCTCAAAAATGATGACTTGACTATGATCCGGATTTGGTAAGATCCCGTTCTATTTCACGCAATTTTTTAAATTTTTTGTAACTGGTTACCGCCATAAATACAGCCAAAATCAAAAAGGCAGCACTAAGGGGTCGTGTTAAAAATATGCTTGGGTCATCATGGGAAAGCATCAAGGCTCGTCGCATATTTTGCTCGGCCATAGGGCCCAGAATTAAAGCTAGTAAGATGGGTGAAACTGGAAATTTAGCACGTTCCATAAAATATGCCAGCACGCCAATGGTTAATGCTAAACCCACATCCCAAAAACTAAATCGCATTGAATAAGAACCAACAATGCATAAAAGAAATATGATCGGCGTTAATACTTTGTTATCAATATTTATTAATTTTGCAAACAGGCGCGCTCCTGACAATCCAACAAACAAAAGTACAAATTGGCATAAAATCATACCTGCAAAAATAGGATAAACGATATCTAAATTATCCCGGAACATGAGTGGCCCAGGCTGAAAACCATGAATCGTTAGAGCGCCAAGCAGCACAGCAGTAACCGCATCGCCTGGCACGCCTAAGGTGAGCATTGGTATCATCGCACCACCAGTGGCGCCGTTATTAGCTGCTTCAGGAGCCGCCACGCCCTCAAGGGCACCTTTGCCAAATTGTTCAGGATGCTTAGAAGTTCTTTTTGCTTCACCGTAAGCAACAAATGCTGCAACATCAGCGCCTAACCCTGGAACACTGCCTGTAAAGGTGCCCATACCGCCAGACTTTAGCATGGTAGGGAACAGGCTTTTTATCTCTTTGAAACTTGGAAGAATTTTGCCAACTTTTGATTTCACATGAGGCGTAATTTCCATCTTTTCGATGTTGCGAAACACCTGTGCAAAACCAAACAAACCAATAAGAGCGGGTATAAAGGTAATGCCTCCTAGTAGATTTTCATTGCCAAATGAAAATCTTGGAACACCCGATAAAGGATCAAAGCCTATGGTTGTGAGCAATAAACCAAACAATGCAGCAATTGCACCTTTTAAAAGTGATTCACCAGAAATCGAAATGATCATGGTGAGGCCAAAGACCGCTAAGGCAAAAAACTCGGCTGGGCCAAAACGCAAGCCAAACTGGGCAATCTCTGGCGCAAGAAACGCCATGATTAGAGCGCCGATAACACCACCTACAAATGATGCAATGGTTGCAATGCCTATAGCTTTTCCAGCTTCACCTTTCAACGCAAGAGGGTAACCATCAATTAAAGTAGCCGCAGCAGCTGGCGTACCTGGGGTTCTGATGAGGATGCCAGAAATTGAACCGCCATATATCCCGCCAGTAAAAATACCCATTAACATTAATAACCCTTGCACAGGGTCAAGACTGAAGGTGAATGGAACCAGTAATGCACAACCCATAGTTGCTGTTAAACCAGGCAAACAGCCCACTACAACACCCGCTGTAACGCCAATCAAAATAAACATGAGGCTATAGGGATCACTAAAAATAGTTTGAAAGGCATCAAACAAAAAGACAACGCTCATTCGGTGTTCCTCAATGACAAGCTTAAATGGCGCCTTGAAATATCCCTTCAGGGAGTGGTATTTTCAAGAAGAAGTAAAATATGCAATAAATAACAACAGACACAATGAGACTGGAAAGAATCCTAACTGTTTGCCCCTTTTGTCCTATAAACATCATAACCATATACAAAAAACCAACAGTGGCGACAAAAAAACCTACAACCGTCATCATGAGTAGATACACTACTGAAATAATTAATGTTCCCGTAGCTTTGAATAATCCTGGCTTATTGATCCTTTCTAACCCTTTAAGGGCATGTCCTGTGAGCGCTCGAATAATCAGTACAGCTGAGGCTAGGAATAACAACACGGATAAAGCTTGAGGGAAAAAATTAGGGCCGTAGCTATTCACACCCCTACCTGTGTATTGTTCTGCATACACATATACAGCGACACTCAACATGCAAAGAACGGTGCCAACGACAATATCGATACGTTTGCTATCCATAATATATACATTTTTCTAAAGCGCCTGCCCATCAATATATGGGCAGGCATTTAAGGATTAGGTTTTAATTAAACCCGACTTACTTCAATAGACCAACTGCGTCTAATGTAGGTTGAAGAACTTGTTCCATATTACCTAGGAAGCCTTCAAAACCATCAGAATCTTCATATACTAGGATCAAACCTTTTTGTTTTGCAAGTGCGCGAAACTCAGGGTCATTGAACATTTTCTTAAAGCCCTCTTCCAAAAATGCTACACGATCAGCAGGTACATTTTTAGGCAAAGCCAATCCGCGCCAATCAAGAACGGGAGCGTCTATCTTATAACCAGCTTCTGCTAAAGTGGGCACATTAGGAAAAGCAGGATGACGAGTTGCTGCATTTACTGCAAGGATATTTACTTCTCCTGCTTCATACAAATCTTTCACTTCGTCAATACCAGTTGCTGCCAAACTAACATGGCCACCTAGCAATGCAGAGCGTGTTGGAGCGCCACCTGCGAAAGGAATGTAGTTAAATTCAACATCATGCATAACTCCCAATGAAGCCGCAGATAGATGCCAAGCAGCTCCTGCACCAGTGTGACCTAATGTCACAATGCCAGGATTCGCTTTGGAGTATTGGATCACGTCATCTAGAGAAGTAAACTGAGAACCTTTGTTCACACTGATTGCCGCAGAGCTTTGGTTAAGCAATTGAAGCAATTCATAATCGCGATAAGAAATGTCTGATAAGCCCATGAGCCTATATGTACTCAACCCAAAGGTGATCATGCCGGCAGTGTAGCCATCTGGACGCGCCATTTTGGTTGCGTTCATGCCAACCACGCCTTGGCCTCCAGTTTTGTTCACTACATTTACGTTTACGCCAATGTACTGTTTAGCATTCTTAACTAGAGAACGTGCAATGGTGTCAGTACCACCACCAGCAGACCAGGGTACGATTAGAGTAATATCTTTTTCAGGGTAATCTGCGAATACAGGCGCATTAAACGCAAATATCGCTGTAGCCAGAACTAGAAGTTTTTTCATTTGATGTGTCTCCACTTATTTTTTTATATTATGTTCGGCTATTGAGTTGAAACTAAAAACCACTAGCCTTACTTTTAAATGATCAACCCATAATTTCATTTCTTAATTTGAAACGATGCTTCGTATTATGGGACGTTTTTAAATTACGCCCTTTCAAAGCATGTGTCAATAAAACATTTGACAATTAGAACCTATGTTTCGTATTATGAAATCACTATGGAAGATGAAATCAAAAAACTAAATACGATCGGTAAAGCAATTTCAGTATTTGAAACAATTACTGCAGCAAAGCGCCCTCTCAGCATTAAGGAAATTGCTGAATCTCTGGATTTAAACAAATCCTCAGTGCACCACCACATTAAAACGTTGACCGAATATGGGTACTTGCAACAAAACCAAGATTCGAGAAAGTATGACATTGGCCTAAACCTTGTGCGTGTGGGTCAGGCCTATTTACAACGCCTTGATGTTCGTGAAAGAGGCCACCGTCACCTTGAGGATTTAAGCAAAAAATTAAATGAGACAGTACACATGCTCGTGCTTGATCAGAACGAAGTGGTGTATGTTGATAAAGTAGATGTCCAGCATCAAGCTGGAGCGCTGCAGTGCTCCTCATTTATTGGCTTACGAACTGATGTTTACTCAACAGCCTCGGGTAAAGTTTTATTGTCCAATCTAGAGCAGGGCTCGTTGAATGCAATCTTGCAAGACCTTCAGCTCACTCCTATTACTGCCCACACGCTAACAGACAGCAAGGCATTAGAAAAAGAATTATTGCTAAGCAAGAATCGAGGCTACTCACTAGACCTGCAGGAACATTCACTAGGTTTGCAATGCATTGCTGTTCCCGTTTTGAATCTGCACTCACAGTGCGTTGCCGCGATCAGCGTCTCATGCCCAATTACAACAATATCTAGCGAAATGTTAGAAGGTGAAGTGCTTGAAGCACTTAAAGAAACTGGACGCAAAATATCTGCTGCGATGGGTTACATATCCATCTAAGCAAAACCATTGTTCAAAAAATTTAACTCTCGTAGCAACAAATTACTTGATCGAGGGTATGGAAAGTTATTAGTGACTCAAATCGATAATTGGTTACAACTCACCTACGAAAGTATACTTTATAATAATTCTTAGTAGGTTCTTTGGGGCGGTTTGGTCGTGGGTAGTTTCGCACTACAAATGTCACCTAGCGACACATAAACCGAAACCTACAACTTAGATGTAGGACGCTTAATGTGGTAAAATAGAAGCTACTTTCAGCAGCCCTATGGAGCCTTACACCATGCCTGAAGACACCATCCGCCTTGGCCTTAGGCTCAAGGAAGTTGCCACTCAGAGAGGCATTCTGAGCACTGAGTTAGCCCGTGCTTTAGGCGTCAACTCTCAGCAAATCTACCGTTGGCATAACCAATCTGATATGTTGTTGTCTAGCCTCACTGAGATATGTTCAGTATTGGATATTGATTTAGATGAGTTTGTTTATGGGCATCAGGCTAGCTAATTATCAGATATGGCCTTTCATGACAGTGTTCTTTGAAACTGTACCTCTCAAGCTTCACTAATTATTTGTTAGGGCGACACAGCAGCTATACCAAGGAGTGGCTCATGTGTTTTTCATTAATATACCTACTGGCGGAATAGTAGCCTTATCAGGTTGCGTTGCAACACCACGAGCGACCTTTTTAGGCGTCCCTATGTGGTGGCGTCAGTCCAGCGCATATGTATATGCCCAAGCTAGGGACTCTCCTTGGAGTGGTGCCAGAAAAAGATGGAGAACTGGGGCGTAGACTAAGACTCCTGTGGGGTTGATTCCCATTGATCGTAAAGAAAATGACAATTACCTTGTTTCCTGTATTTTGAATAGCCCCAGGGGTTTAGGTAGGTATGTAAAAAACACAAACACCGTTTGAACCTTACCCCCGCCATACCCCAAGAAAAAAAGTTACAAAAAAGCCCAGCTATAAGCTAGGCTACATTGCCCCAAAGTATTGAATACTAAAGGTTTTAATATGGTGGGCCTGGTCAGATTTGAACTGACGACCAAAGGATTATGAGTCCTCTGCGCTAACCGCTGCGCCACAGGCCCGTATGGGAGCACGCATGATACCCGTGCTGGTGGTTGAGATCAAGATTCAACACAGCTAAAACACTGATTTAATAGTCTCTTTTTGATTTTGCCCCATGGTAAAGGATGTCGGAAAAGTTTTGGTTGCATTTGTCTCTAGTCATTACGCTTTCAGACGCCATATCTATTTGGGGGCGAGGTAAGTAGTGATAGCCGTCTTGGGCGCAATGGCCACGTGCAGGGGACCAGTTATTTTGGCCTATGGTTTGTGTTGCACCTGCGGGCATAAAAGACTGCAGTGCAAAGCCTATACGCCTTTGGTGCTGGCTTTGGTTGGGCTGTGAGCCATGTATTGTCATGGCGTGGTGTAGCGACATTTGGCCGGGTTTAAGAATTAAGTCCACCGCTTGGTCTACAGCTACATTGGCCACTTCTTGCCCACGGGTGAGTATATTGTCTTCACCATAAGTGTCTTTGTGGGGCTGGATATCGTTTAGGTGGCTTTTTGGAATCATGCTCATACAGCCTGTGTGCCGGTCACTATGGGTGAGCGCAATCCAAGGAGTAACAAAATGACGTGGGGTAATGCCCATGTAAGTGGCGTCTTGGTGCCAGCTTACAAAGTGGCTGGAGTTGGGCTCTTTTATAAACAACACGCTGCCCCATAAAGAGAAGTGCGCCCCTAGTATGTCCTCCACCGCATCCAACACTTTTGGATGGTAGGCTAGCTCATCTAAAAATGTAAAACATAGGTGGCCGTTGTTGCGGTTTACTCCGCTTAATTCATTTGGATATTTTTCTTCTGCGGCTTTTAGCCTGTGTGCGTATGAGGTGGCTTCATCTTCACTCATTACATCTATGGGCGATATAAACCCTTGCTCATGGTAGGCATTTATTTGTTGCTGGCTAAGCACTTTTCCCATTAGTGTGTTTCCTTTTTTAAAATACGCATTTAATCATATGTGTCTGTGCAGTCTATTGCATGTGGCGCTAAAAGGACTCACCATGGTTTAGATCAAGCTCTACATCAAGGCCTGTAATAAGGTATAATTTAATCTATAAACCACATTAGGTACACCTAGGCATGCCCGAAGAAATTAATTACCAAAACAATCCCCTGCACGGTTTGAATTTAAAAACCATGCTCACAGAAATTGTTGATCATTATGGCTTTGAAATTCTTCATGCTTATTTGTATATTCACAGCTTTAAAACTAACCCAAGCATTGATTCTAGTGTAAAGTTTTTAAAGAAAACACAGTGGGCGCGTGAAAAGGTAGAAGCCTTCTATTTGTATAAGTTTAAAAGCTTGCCTAAGGTGTCTAGTGATCAGTTTGAGCTGCCGCCTCGTGATCGGATTATCCCTGAAGGCCAAGTAGTAGGTGCCCCTTTCGAGCTCAGTTTGGAAGATGCAGAACGTGTGCGTGAAAAGCGTGAAACAAAGGCCAATGAGTATGATCGGCTAGCCGGGCGCACAGGCAGTAGTGCGGCTAAATCTAGCACCAAAGAGTATAATGCTAGCGCTAGAAGTAATGATACGCCTTGGTCTAAACCCGCACAAAAAACGGCTTGGAAGCCTGAGCCTATCTCTAGTGCTAAAGCATCACCTTGGAAACCTGCGCCTAAGTCTAGCCACGACGTTGCTGCTGTTAAAGCCACTAGCACTGGGAAACTAGATCCTTGGGCTAGCTCACGCAACAAGCTTAAGTCGTAGGTGTTGTGTAGATCACTTGGGGCACAAGCTTGCTAAGTTAGTGCTCGTTTGCATTTGTCATGTTTGGAAGACGATAGTGGTGTATTTCTCTATATAGGGTGTAAAGCCCTGAAGCTAAAATGAAACCACTACCTACTAGAGTTAGGGTGCTAGGTGATTCGTCAAATATCACTAATCCCCAAAACATGGCTAAGGGCAGGGCGATGTATTCAAATGGTGCTGCCAAGCCAGATTCTGCATGACGATAAGCCTGACTAATGAGATAGCCGCCTAATGTGCTTCCCGCGCCCAATAAAACAAACAGCTTAATATCCCCATATCCCCAAGCACCCCATGGCTTTAGTAGAAAGTTTAATGATGGGTTACTAGGGTCGTTAAACTGCCCATCTCCCACTAACGCCCACATCAAAGTGCTCACTAAAACAAAACTGGCTTGTATATAGAAGGTCATGGTGGTGGCAGACTCTGTATCACGCATGGTACGTGTGAGAGTGTGTAAAGCGGCATAACAAAATGCAGCACCTATGGGCAATAAAGACGCTAACATAAACTCACTACTGCCTGGCTGCACCGTAATCAATACACCTACAAAACCTAGCCCTATGGCAAACCATCGGTGCGGCCCTACATATTCTTTTAAAAAGATGATGGAAAATAAGGTGATGATGCTGGGGCTTATAAAAAATAAAGCCACTGCATCTGCCAATGGCATAGCCACTATCCCCAAAAAAAACAAAATGTTAGCGCACACCACACTTAGGCCGCGCAATAAATGTCTTCTTAGGCGGTTAGTTTTTAGTGCCTTTATGCCATTACTGCTGGCCATAAGTATGATCACAATAGCAACAATGCCAATGGCAGATCTTAAGAGCACAATTTGGTGTAATGCATAGGCATCACTTAGAAATTTGATGATAACGTCTGTAGTAGAAAAACATACACTAGCGCCTATGGCACATATGATGCCTATTGCATTGCTTGATCTAAATAGGGGAAATAACATAGGTATGCAGCCCAGAAGAATGCTAGAAATAAAACAATGATTAAAGCTAATTTAGAGGCAACAATACAGGGTTTAAAGGTGCGGGTATATGAGGTTTGCCAAAACTATGGCGTGTAGAAAAGGAGTAAAAAACTAGCTTAGCTTCTGCGCGACTGGCGTGCAAAAGCTAAGCTAGTGTTATCTATGAAGACTAGTCTTCAATGAAGCTGCGCAAGTGATCAGAGCGCATTGGGTGGCGCAACTTGCGTAGGGCTTTAGCTTCAATTTGACGGATACGTTCACGTGTTACATCAAACTGCTTGCCTACTTCTTCTAACGTGTGGTCTGTGTTCATTTCGATACCGAAACGCATTCGCAGCACTTTAGATTCACGAGGAGTGAGGCCTGCTAATACATCGCGTGTGGCTTCTCTTAAACCTTCGCCAGTAGCAGAATCGATCGGAGACTCCATAGAGCTGTCTTCGATAAAATCACCTAAGCTAGAATCTTCATCGTCGCCGATAGGTGTTTCCATAGAAATAGGCTCTTTCGCGATTTTAAGCACTTTACGAATCTTTTCTTCTGGCATTTCCATACGTTCGCCCAGCTCTTCTGGAGTAGGCTCACGACCCATTTCCTGAAGCATTTGACGAGAGATACGGTTGAGCTTATTAATAGTCTCAATCATATGCACAGGAATACGAATGGTACGGGCTTGGTCGGCAATAGATCGGGTGATCGCTTGGCGAATCCACCATGTGGCGTAAGTAGAGAACTTATAACCACGACGGTATTCAAATTTGTCTACAGCTTTCATCAAGCCAATGTTACCTTCTTGAATGAGATCCAAGAACTGCAGGCCACGGTTGGTGTATTTTTTAGCTATAGAGATAACTAGGCGAAGGTTGGCTTCCACCATTTCTCTTTTAGCACGACGAGCACGTAGTTCACCCATAGTCATGCGACGGTTGATGTCTTTGATTTCATCTAGGGTAAGGCCAGACTCTTCAACCACCATAGAAAGTTTACGCTGCGCACGACGCAGATCTACTGCGTTGCGGCGAATTGCTGGAGCGTATGGCTGCCCACTTGCAATTAGTTCATCTGCCCAACCTACATTAGTTTCATTGCCAGGGAACTGGTCAAGAAAAACATCGCGTGGCATTTTGGCTTTGCGATTACAGATGTTGGTAATGATTTTTTCTTGCGCGCGAATTTTAGCAAGTGCACCACGTGGGAACTTAGCCACAGACTCAAAATGCTTAGGCACAAGTTTCAGTGGAGAGAACAAGAAACCAAGGTGGGCGTATGCTTCTTTAGCTTGTTCGCTTTCGCGGCCATGTTGTTCAACAGCCAAAAGAGCTACAACTAATTGTTCTTCTAGCTCTGCAAAACGTTCAGCCGTTTCAATTGGATCTGGCCCATTATCAGTTTCTTCTTCCTCTTCATCGTCGTTTTTCACAACGGTGGTAGGATTAATTGGTGATGGATTAGGTTCGCCATCTGGATCAATATAGCCACTAAATAGGTCGCTTAAGCGGCCTTCTTCAGTGAAGATGCGTTTGTACACATCAATGATAGTAATAACACTATCTGGGTAATAAGCTAAGGAAGCCATTACGTCGCGCAGGCCTTCTTCAATACGCTTGGCAATGACGATTTCGCCTTCACGGGTAAGTAGCTCTACAGTGCCCATTTCGCGCATGTACATACGTACAGGGTCGGTAGTGCGACCAGCTTCGTTTTCTACGGCGGCCAAGGCTGCTGCGGCTTCTTCTGCTGCGGCTTCGTCTGTAGAGTCGCCGTCTGTCATGAGTAGTGTTTCTGCATCTGGCGCCTGCTCAGATACAGTAATACCCATGTCGTTAATCATGCCGATAATATCTTCTACTTGATCTGGATCAGCGATATTTTGAGGCAGGTGATCGTTAACTTCTGCGTACGTTAAAAAGCCCTGTTCACGACCTTTGGTGATCAGTTGTTTTAGACGTGATTGTTGCTGTTCGTTGGCGGCCATGACAACCCTATAGTAAGTAAACGGATAGTGGAAAAATCAGCTGATCATTATAGTGGAAAAACAATAATTCTTCCACAAAGTTTAAGGGAATAGCTGATAACATGTGCTTTTTGAAACCTGCACCAGGTGATAGCTGTTATGGGTCTGTTTTTGCGATGCCTAGCATGCCGCCCGATAGCCGTGGATCCGTATGAGATCCGGTTGATACCTATTGTCTACCTTTTAGCCGATTTTGCAACTCTTCTTTTTCTTTTAGTAGCTCTTTTAGTTGTTTTTTTATGCTGGCGTCGGCATTGGGCTGTGATGCTAATTGTAATATCTGTGCGTAACGCTCATCAAAGTGATGACCAAGCAATCGACTAATCGCTTCTTCTAGCTGTTGTGGGTAGTTACCTTGCGGCAGCAAAGACTCTAAGGCTGCAAGCTGGCGAAGCATAGGCCACGACTCCCAAGAAGCGCACTCTATGTGCAGTTCTGCTGGATTTGGCCAGCGTTTGAGCTGTTTGTGCATAGCCTGCACGGTGCTAAGTAGCTGAATCAATACGCCCGCATCTTGCATTTTCAATTCTGATAAATGGCTTGGGATTTGGGTGATGGGCTCTACTGCTTCTGGGTGTCGCAAAATAACCCTGATCGCTGCATGTGCGGGGTTTTGAACTTTTGGCAACATGGCATTGAAGCTGTGCTTTGCAGACCCAAGGGGCGCGTTATGGTCTGAAGGAGCTGATTGATAATGATCATCATGCCAATGATGCGCATTTTCATCTATGTCTGAATTAGTGTGAGCCATGTGGTAATCAGCATAATCATGCGTGCTTTGGCGTGCTAGATCGGCTGTATTTTGATCCGACTTACTGCCAGTGATGGGTGCTTTATTGGTTGTTGGTAAGGCGCTTGGCTTGGAAGTCTCTAGAGGTTCTGGCTTTGCAATAGGGGCCTTTAGGGCGATCAATTGTTCCAGTGTGTCTTTGTCTAGGCCAGTAATTTTACTTAGCCGTGCTTGCATCATACTATGCATAATGCCTTTTGGAATCGTGGCAATCAAAGGGCTAGCATCGGTAGCAAGTTTGGCTCTATGTTCTAGGTTGTGGGTATCTAGGTCTTTGCTTAAGCGTTGGAACAAAAAGTCACTTAAGGGCGTCGCATCGACTATAAGGGCCGTTAGTTTTTCTTTACCTTCTTTGCGCACTACAGAATCTGGATCTTCGCCATCTGGTAGTAATAAAAAGCGAGCTTGGCGGCCATCTTCCATAAAAGGTAGGCAAGTGTGCATGGCTCTATCTGCTGCTTTTAAACCGGCTGCGTCGCCGTCAAAGCAAAATACCACTTCACTGACAAGCTTAAAGATACGTTCTAAATGAAAGCTGCTGGTGCTAGTGCCAAGGGTAGCAACAGCATAATTAATGTTGTGTTGAGCTAGGGCTACAACGTCCATATAGCCTTCAACCACCATAATGCGCTTTAAATTTCGTTCGTGCTGGCGGGCTTCATAAAGGCCATAAAGTTCTTTTTGTTTGTGAAATACTATGGTTTCAGGGGAGTTTAAATACTTTGGTTTTTCATCCCCTAGCACTCTGCCGCCAAAGGCAATAATTCGGCCTTTGTAGTCTTTAATCGGAAACATAATGCGATCACGAAAACGGTCATAACGACGCTTTGTCTCTTCGTGTTCCACCACCATGCCAGAGTCGATAAGTGCTTGCTCTTGCTCTTTTTTTGGGGCTAGTTCCAACATCAAATTTTGCCAGCCTTCAGGTGCATACCCCACACCAAAGCGTTGGGCTATTTGGCCGTTTAGGCCTCGGCCTTTAAGATAGACCACAGCCTTTTGTCGATCTGCATGTCGACGCAACTGGCTTTGGTAATACTGGCTGGCACGGTTTAATAAATCGTAAGCTTGGTTACGCGCTTGGGTTTTGGCTTGGCTGGCTGCAGATGCGGCTTTACTAGTAGTGCTGTCATCTTTAGGCACGCTTAGGCCAGCTTTACTGGCAAGCTCTTCTACGGCTTCTGGGAAGTTAAGATTGGCCAGCTGCATTAAAAAACCGATGGCGTTACCACCTGCACCACAACCAAAGCAATAATAAAATTGCTTGTCTGGGGCAACACTAAAAGAGGGGGTCTTTTCTTTATGAAAAGGACAGCATGCAGAGTAGTTGCGGCCTGTTTTTTTAAGTTTTACGTGCCCGTCCACCAAGTCGACAATATCAGTGCGGTCAAGGAGGTCATCAATAAATGATTGTGGTATACGTGACGCCAAGTGGTGTGCCTTTATAACAAAAGCTTAAGCAAGTTGTGCTTTAATCTTACCGCTTACTTTGCCAATATCTGCGCGGCCTTGCAATAGGGGCTTTAGTATTCCCATCACTTTTCCCATGTCCTGCATGCTGCTGGCGCCAGAATCGGTAATAGCCTGGGTGATCAGAGAGCTTATTTCGTCATCGGTAAGTGGGGTGGGTAAAAATTCTTGAATGACACTTATTTCGCTGTGTTCAATGTCTGCTAAGTCTTGACGATTAGCCGCTTCGTATTGACTGATAGAGTCGCGACGCTGCTTTAACATTTTATCTAACACGGCTAAACCGCGGGCTTGATCTAGTTCAATTCGCTCGTCTACTTCGATGCGTTTAAACTCTGATAGCATGGTGCGAATGCAGGTTAGGCGAGGTTTGTTTTTATCACGCATGGCTTGTTTTTGAGCATCTTTAAGTTGAAGCTTTAAATCGGACATGATGAGTTCTCGCTGTTTTGGTTTCAGTAATTAGGTTGTAGTTTATACGTATTAACGAATACACAACTTAATATGGTTTGGTTGTCTTTTCTAGTTCAATTTAACACATCTGTTTAATATAAGATGAGCTAAATACTTAAACGTCAGAAACGACAAAGGGGCGGGTAACTGAAAAACCGCCCCTATGTATTGCTTTACTTGTGTGTCTTTGGTTATCAGACGGTAAAGCAGGTCGTGCAGAGTTCTATCTAGTAGGTGTAAAACCTAGTATAAACGAACGTGACGACGGTTTTCGCGTACTAATTTCTTAGCATGACGCTTAACAGCAGCTGCAGCTTGACGCTTACGAACACTTGTTGGCTTTTCGTAGAATTCTTTTGAACGAACGTCGGCTAAAGTGCCCGCTTTTTCACAAGCGCGCTTGAAGCGACGTAGAGCAATATCAAATGGTTCGTTGTCTTTCAGTTTTACAGCTGGCATATCTTTACCTAATAGTGGAGGCTGCATTAGGCAACCATCCGAATGTTTTATATTCATATTCTCTTGTTTGTAAAAGCTAATACAGCTTTAAAGAGGATATGTTCCTAATTGATTAAGGCCGCATATTTTACTCTTATGTATTGGCTGGTGTAAAGCCCATTTTTCACCAACTTAAGGTGTTTGTTAAAGATAAGGCAAATAGCATGGCATGTGTGGTCATTGGACTGGATGAAAGGTAAAATTCTCACCTTACTTACATTGATTTTGGAAACAATTGGCTTATTCATGCGTGTATTAGGCATAGAAACATCTTGCGACGAAACTGGGGTCGCTATTTACGATACCGACAAGGGAATAATTGCTGAAGCGCTCTACAGTCAAGTGGCTGTGCACGCTCAATACGGCGGAGTAGTGCCAGAGCTTGCTTCTCGCGATCATATACGCAAACTTGTGCCGCTTATGCGGGAGGTGTTTGATAAGGCAGGGTTGGCCTATGGTGATGTAGATGGAGTGGCTTACACTGCAGGCCCAGGGCTAATTGGTGCGCTTATGGTTGGCGCTGCTACGGGTAGAGCTTTAGGCATGGCTTGGGATTTACCTACTATTGGTGTACATCATATGGAAGGTCATCTGCTTGCGCCTATGTTAGAAGAAAACGCCCCAAAGCCTCCTTTTGTGGCTTTACTGGTTTCTGGTGGTCATACGCAGCTTGTGCACGTGCGTTCCTTGGGAGAGTATGAATTATTAGGCGAATCTTTAGATGACGCCGCAGGTGAAGCCTTTGATAAAGTGGCTAAGATGATGGATTTGGATTATCCAGGCGGGCCTTTAGTCGCCAATTTGGCTTTAAGTGGCCAGGCAACACGCTTTAAATTCCCAAGGCCTATGGTTGATAGACCTGGATTGGATATGAGCTTTAGTGGTTTAAAAACGTCTGTACTTTACGCTATTCAAGATATTAAAAAGCGCCAAGGATCACTTACACAGCAAGACAAGGCAGATATTTCTATAGCTTTTGAGCAAGCAGTAGTGGATACCTTGGCGATTAAGTGTCGCAGAGCTTTGCAGCAAACTGGGCTTTTTACGCTAGTGATGGCAGGTGGAGTGAGTGCAAATACTAAACTACGTGAAAAACTAGCTCTAGAAACGGCTAAGTTGCGTGCTCAAGTGTATTACCCAAGGCCACAATATTGCACTGATAATGGCGCCATGATTGCTTACGCTGGTGCTCAGCGCTTAGCAGCAGGCCAATGTGATGATTTAACATTAATAGTAAAGCCACGCTGGCCCTTAGACGAGCTGCCTGTGGTGGCTCAAATATAAGCGTGCTGTTACTTATAAAACCCGCACAATTTTAAAGAGAGTTCCTAATGGACACAGTATATGTACATGGTTTGGCCGTAGACACGGTGATTGGTATTTTTGACTGGGAGCGTGAAATCCGTCAAAAGGTTGTGCTAGATGTAGAAATGGCTGTAGACATTAGTGCATCAGCTGCTACCGAAGATATCGACCGCACTGTTAGCTACAAGGATGTGTCAGACAGGCTAACGCAATTTGTAGAACAAAGTGAATTTTTACTAGTAGAGACTATGGCAGAAGAAATAGCTGCATTAATTTTGGCTGAATTTCCTGTGCCTTTTGTACGCATCAAATTAGGTAAGCCTGATGCAATTGCCAATGCTATGGATGTGGGTGTGATGATTGAACGTGGTAAAAAGCCAGCCTGATGACGTATGTGTATTTAGGCCTAGGAGCTAACATACAGCCACATGCTAGCCTTCAAGCAGGGGTAGCTGAACTAACAAAGACATTTGGTAATGTGCAGCGCTCACCTGTCTATATTGCCCAAGCTGTGGGTATGGATGGGCCAGATTTTCTCAATATGGCGGTTGGTTTTGAATGCCCATTAACCCACATAGAGTTAATGTCATGGATACGTGCTACAGAAACCAAACACGGCCGCCAAAGGCCTTCAGGCTTGCAGCATAAGCCTACAAGTCATGGCTTAGATATGGACTTATTGTTGTTTGGTGATTTAGTAGATGAAGATAATAAAGTGC
This sequence comes from Candidatus Njordibacter sp. Uisw_002, assembly GCF_047730155.1. Classification (NCBI taxonomy): domain Bacteria; kingdom Pseudomonadati; phylum Pseudomonadota; class Gammaproteobacteria; order Pseudomonadales; family Candidatus Njordibacteraceae; genus Candidatus Njordibacter; species Candidatus Njordibacter sp. Uisw_002. Next base: position 1,889,858 of record NZ_CP159832.1, on the reverse strand, counting down.
CACGGCCAGATATTCTAACTTGCGCTTATGTATTGCAGCCTCTGACAGACATTGCCGCTCACGTTATCCATCCTACAAAAGCTAAAAGCATACAGCAGCTTTATAATGCGTATGACTTTAAGCATACCTTAAGGCTTACTAAAATTTCGTTTTAGTGTCGAGTACCTAACCTTGAAGAATAGAATCTATTTGAGCTTTTTTGAGCGCCTCACCTAAGGCTTTTCCTGTAAAACCTTGTGCCATTAGTGCGACAGGTTTTACGCTTTGGATACGTGCTAAATCTGCAAGAATATGTTGCTTTGGAGACTGCCAGCCAAACAGGGGCTCTTGTGTACGTGTTATGGCTTCACAAAGACTAAGTAGCTGATCCAATGAATCAGTGTGACGCAAAAGGCCAAGATTACTCAGCATTTGGTGCTTTTGGGAAGCATCAAGTTCGGTGTATGCACGCAGTTGCCTTTGGTAGTTACTAGTGGCTAGAGCTAAATTCTTGGGGTCATTGGGTATTTTTATTTGTGCAGCAAGGTCTTCTATCTGTGGCTTATTAAGCTGATAAAGTAATCCTGTTAGGCGTATGTGGGCGTTATTTTCTGGTTCACTTAGGCGCTTTAGCGTATTGAGTGCTTGTGGTTTGCGGTTGAGTAATTCGGCCAATGCAGGCATCAACACCTGGAGTGCTCCACAAGCTTCCAATACTTCAAAATAAACCCATGGACTTCTACTGTTAAGCGCTTTGTGAGTTTCTTGCCAGATGCGTTCTTTAGCCAGTGTAGTGAGTTCACCAGAGTGAGTTATATCTACTAGCAAAGCCTTGGTTTGGCTGGCAATACTAAAACCTAGATGATGCAGGTGGGCTGCAAATCGTGCTGTGCGTAATACGCGCAACGGGTCTTCACTAAAGGCTTGCGATACATGGCGTAAGAGTTTTGCCTGTATGTCTTGCTGGCCGCCATAGGGGTCTATTAGTTGACCATCTGGAGCTTGGGCAATAGCATTAATAGTGAGGTCGCGGCGCAGTAAATCTTCTTCTAATGTCACCTGTGATGTCGCGTGTACTTGAAAACCAGTATAACCTTGGCCAGCTTTTCGCTCGGTGCGAGCTAGGGCGTATTCTTCTTTGCTTTGGGGGTGTAAAAATACTGGGAAATCTTTACCCACTTGAGTGTATCCAAGGGCGAGTAAAGCTTCAGGAGTGCTGCCTACCACTACATAGTCGCGTTCGTGTACCGCAAGGCCAAGTAGAGTGTCACGTACAGCACCACCAACTAAGTATGTATTACTAGTGGCCATAACAGCATTCTCTTATATTGAATTACAGTGTTCAGGGTGAGCAACGCTATATGCAGTGTAGCCGCCCGTTAAGCTGTACACTTCGTCAAAGCCTTGTTGGGCTAAAAAACCTGCAGCTTGGATAGAGCTAATACCGTGGTAACAACAAACGATGATAGGTTTGTCTAAGTCGGCCTCTCGTAAAAATGTAGGCAGGGTTTCGTTATCAATGCGAGTGCTGTTTTTTATGTGGCTTAGTTGATAGCTATTTATGTCGCGAATATCTACTAGGTAAGCTCCTTGATTAACTTTGTCCATAACATCAGCAGGGGCAATTGAAATAACTTCAGACATATTTGATTCCTATATAATAAGCTCAGCAGTGTAGTGTTTGTAAGGTATTTGTGCAATATGCTGCTTAGCATCCTACGCTAAAACAGTGACCGTCATCTAAGCGTATTAATTTAAGTCTACCACCCCAAACACAACCCATATCCAAATTAATAATATCTTCTTTGCCAGTTTCGCCCTGCAGCGCTGCCCAATGTCCAAATACTTGTCTTGAAGTCACTGCGCTTGGTAAATCGAACCAAGGTAAAAGTAACGATGGGTCATCGGTGCTAGCATCTGGTTTTCCACTATAGGTTAGGTTTAGCCTACCTTGTGAAGTGATAAAGCGCATACGAGTAAAGTAGTTGGTTATACAGCGAAAGCGATCCATTCCTGCAAGGCTATCATGCCAAAGGTCAGGTTGGTTGCCATACATAGCGGCAAAAAATGAGGTGGCCTTATCGCTTTGTAATACATTTTGTAGCTCTTGGGCATGTGCTTGTGCTTGCTGCAAGTTCCAGCAAGGTGGCACTCCTGCGTGGGTCATTACCGTGTCAAACTCAGCGTCATAGTGCAGCAGTGGTTGTGCTTGTAACCAAGCTAGCAATGGTGTGCGGTCGTGCGCTGCCAAAATAGGGTATAGCGTATCGCTAGACTTCAATTGCGCGTCTTTACTGTTTAGAGCGAGAAGGTGGAGATCGTGATTACCAAGTACCACCTTACTTTGATGGCCTAGAGATTTAATAAAGCGCAGCGTTTCCAGTGAGCTTGGGCCACGATTAACTAAATCACCGGCAACCCAAAGAGCGTCTGCAGATGAAAAGCCTACTTTGTCTAACAAGGCCTTTAAGGCGTCTAAACAGCCTTGAATATCACCTACTGCGTAGCTGGCCATTGCGCTATTTTACTAATGTAAGGCGTTGGGGGAAGAGAGGGTGAATGAGGGTATGGGAGTATTGAACTCTTGGCCATCAGCACCCATCATGCCATAAAAGCCAGTCATGCTACCCACTTTGGTTTCTAATACAGTGCCACTTGTGTATTGATGCTTTTGTCCAGCTTCTATGAATGGCTGCTGGCCTACAATACCCTCACCGGAAACTTCTTGAATTTTCCCATCGCCGTCTGTAATCACCCATTTACGGCTTAAAAGCTGTGCGGCTTGATGCCCGGTATTGGTGATGGTTATTCTGTAGGCGAACACGTAACGATTACGACTAGGTTCCGACTGATCTGCAAGAAACTCTGTTTGTACAACCACATTAAAGCCATGGGTTGGGTCGGTATCTGTGTTTGTTGTGATGTTTGAGGTGCTCATGGGACGGCCCTAGCTAGGTGTTTGTGTCAATAAATTACTAATAGCAACAAATTCGCTTACGTTTAGACGCTCAGGACGAATGCTAGGGTCTATACCTAAACTTTGCAACTGCTGGTCATTAGCGATGCCTTTAAGATTGTTGCGCAAGGTTTTACGACGCTGAGCAAAGCCACTTTTTACTAACTGTTCAAAATGCTTAAAATCATGTGCCACGTAAGGTAGCTTGCTATAAGGTGCCATGCGTACTATGGCTGAGTCTACCTTTGGTCTTGGGTCAAAGGCTTCTGGTGGCACTTCAAATAAATGGTCTACGCGGCAAAAATATTGTGCCATGATGCTTAGGCGGCCATAATTATTAGTGCCAGCTCCAGCCGCTAAGCGCAATACTACTTCCTTTTGTAGCATAAAATGCATGTCTTCAATAAGGTCTGTGTAGCTAAGTAAATGGAAGATCAGTGGGGTAGATATGTTGTAAGGTAGGTTGCCTACTATGCGCAGTAATTGCTTGCCCTTACCTTTGTCTTGGTTTGTAGAATCGGGTGTTTCAGATTGCTCAATATTTAAGCTAGAAAAATCAAATTGCAACGCATCAGCTTCGTGAATACGTAAATTGCTGCCATAGCTGGCAAAGGAAATACGCAGATGAGGTAACAAGTCGCGATCCAGTTCTACTACATCCAAATGACCAGCACTTGCCAATAAATGTTCTGTAATTGCGCCAAGGCCTGGCCCTATTTCAACAATCTTTTGCTCTGGTTTTGGCCGAATGCACGCCACTATATGACGGATGATACCTTGATCATGTAAAAAGTTTTGACCAAATCTTTTGCGTGCTTGGTGTTTTCTTGGGGTCTGACTGGCCATAAAAATCTCGTAAGTGGGCGACCTAAATATGAAGGCAAAGTTGTAATGCACTTTCAGTAGCTTTTAATAAACTGCTGCTTCTGGCTTTGCCAGTGCCAGCTAAATCTATAGCAGTGCCGTGATCTACTGAAGTGCGAATGATGGGTAGGCCCAAAGTAATGTTTACAGCATCACCAAAGCCTGCGTATTTTAGCACGGGTAGGCCTTGATCGTGATACATAGCTAGCACTACATCTGCTTTTGCTAAGTTATCTTGGTTAAATAAAGTATCCGCTGGTAGCGGGCCAACAAGGTTGAGCCCTTGGCTTCGCAATCGCTCTAAAGTAGGAATGATGATATCTAATTCTTCTTTTCCTAAATGTCCGTCTTCTCCAGCATGTGGGTTAAGACCACACACATAAATACATGGATTTTCAATACCAAACTTATGGGTCAATTCAGCGTCAATAATACCGATGGTTTGGCTAAGTAGCTCCGGCGTAATAGCTGCAGCTACGTCTTTTAGAGGCAAATGTGTAGTGGCTAAGGTAACGCGCATCGCATCACACGCGAGCATCATCACTACTTGGTCTACCCTGCACCTAGCTTGTAAATACTCTGTGTGCCCACTAAATGCAGTGCCTGATTCGTTGATAATGCCTTTGTGCACAGGTGCTGTAACCATCGCGTGCGCTTGGCCTGCTAAACAAGCATCACAAGCAATATTTAAAGTGTTTAAAACGTAGGAGCTATTGTCAGCATCTAAGTGGTGTGGCCGGCTTTCAACCTTTAAAGGCACGTGTAGTACTTTAAGCTGATTTGCAGCAGTGGATGTAATGGGATCTTTAAGGCTTATCTGGCAAAAATCGATCTGTAAACCAAGTAGTGAGGCACGATCTAGCAGCAGGCCTAAATCTGCCACAATCACAATTTCAGTATTTGCTAAAGCAAGGCTAGGTTGGCCAGCTAGACTTAAGCATAGGTCTGGCCCAATACCTGCAGGCTCTCCTGCAGTAATCAATAATCTTCGCATAATTAGCGAATCTCTATGTAGGCTTGGTTACGGATGTCACGCAGCCAATTTTCTAGTTCGTTAGCAAATTTGCTATCTATAATGGCTTGTTTGGCTTGGAAGCGCAGGTTAGCTTGACCAATGTCTTTGGTTCTGCGCTCTACTGCTTGTAATAGATGCCAGCCGTTGGTGCTTTTTATAGGCGGACTTTGCTGTGATATATCAAGCTGATCCAAAGCTTTTTGCAACACTTGAGGAAGTTGGTTGTCATTGAGCCAGCCCAAGTCACCACCGCTGGGTGCTGAATTTGCATCGTCGCTAAAGGTGCGCGCTAGGTCATAAAAGTCTGCCCCGTTGGCCAAGCGTTGGTGCAACTCATTAATGAGTGCTTGTGCTTGGGTGCTTGAGCGAATTTCATTAGGCAGTATGAGTATATGGTTAGCTCTTGTTTGAGACACAGATTGGATGCTCACGCCGCGTTTGTTGATTAAAGTGATAATGTGAAAACCACTGCTATTGCGAATAGGTTCACTCACTTCACCAATATCCATTTGTTTAATAGGGCTAGCAAATAGGGCGGGTAATTGGCTACCTTTACGCCAGCCCAAGCTACCACCTTTGAGAGCATTTGAAGCGTCTGAGTATGTAGCAGCGACACTAGAAAATAGTGTGCCTTGTGCTAAAGCGCTGTTGATTTGGTCAAGTTTTTGTTGAGCTTCTGTTAGCTCTTGAGCATTAGGCTGCTCACTCAAGCCCACTAAAATGTGGCCAATTTCATACTCTTTTTCGGCAAGTTTCTGGCCTTGGGTTGAAGCTAAATAACGATCTATTTCGTATTCGCTGACATCAATACGACGATTAACAGACGTTTTTTGTACCTCATTAATAGTCATCTCTTGGCGAATTTTTTCCTTAAATTGCGCCATGGTCTCACCACCGTCATTAACAGCTTGTTCAAGCTGATCCATGGATAGCTGATTATTTTTTGCAATGCGCCCTATAGCCGAATTTAATGCAGTCTCAGAAATATAAATGCCTTTTTGAGCGGCTATTTGTAACTGTAAGTTTTCTATAATCAGCTGGTCTAATACTTGGCTTGTCAGTGCTTCTATGTCAGACACGTTGGTATTGCTTTTAGCAAGCTGTTGTTGCACTTTGACAAGTCGAGTTGATACGTCGCTTTGCAACACAAGATCATCGTCTATGATGGCAGCAATGCTATCAATTTTGGTCGCAGCAAAGGCTGAGATAGGTAATATCAAGCTTGCAACTAAGCTTAGGCGCGTGCCCCATTTACTGAGTGTATTCATTATAACCAGTAATTCCTTTCATAAAGTCTGCCATGCGCACTTGGTTGCCGCTGGTCAATTGTTTATCACTTCGGCCTAACCCTTTAAGTGAAAGCTCAAAAAATATGCCGTGTTCCATGCCTTCTTCGGCGTTTACTAGCCAGCTACGACTGGCTAAACGCCCTTTCCAGCAGCAATTGGCATACTCTACACCAAAAATCGAATCCTGCAGCTGCTGGTTAAGAAGGTCTTCTTTGTGCTTAGCCATCAGTGTCCACTTAGGAGTTAGAGGCCAGATTAAAGACATTTCACCTTGTTCAGTGCTGTCTAATGTTTGTGTGTATTTTACATCAATGATCTTCTCATTGAGCTGGTATTTCGTATTCAGGCTTGTGGCTTCAACTATGCCAGAGCTAGGGTTCCAATCAACCCCTGCACCAGAGCTCCAGTTGGGGGTAAATTGATAATTCATGAGACCATAAATAGGGGAAAAAGTTTCAGTGTTAGCTAAGGTAGAGCTACTCAATTGCACTTTACGGTCACTAAGGTAATGAATTTGAGAGATAGATAATTTAGCTTTTTGCCACCCTTTATTATTGAAAAATTGGCTATCTAATCCCAAAGTAATACGGTTGGTATCTGCAATGCGGTCATACCCACTAAACCGGTTAGGTTGATAAAGTGGTTTGGCGGTCTGACTAGTATCAAAAACAGCCACATCATTTTGCTGTCGATATGGCGTATAGGTGTAATAAAGGCGCGGCTCAAGGGTTTGTGTGTAACCTTGTGAAAGAGCACGCTCAAATATTAATCCACCGTCAATTTCTAGTTGTGGAATGATCCGTGTTAGTTGTGCTGAGGTCGTAGCTGGGGTATCGCTTAGTTGGTAGTTAGTAATGGGCAAGCTGAGCTTAGGCTTAATAAAACCATACTCATTAACCCACGAGCTGCTTAGGCTTGGCACTATGTGTGAACGAGTGCCAGTAATCTTGTTAGCACCGGTTAGTGAGCTGGTATCTCTGATAAAACGAGTTAAATCTACCGTGTAATCAGCACTGATCAGTTGCTGTTCTTGGTTGAGGCTCATGCCTCCTGAAAGGGTGGCATGAGGTAACTGGTCATAGGCGGCTATGCCACTGCCTAAGTTTTGACGAGTAATAACGCTGATGCTTGCAGAGCTTAGTATAGGTGACGAGCCTTTGTAATTAACCTGGGCACTACTAGTCAATGAAGTTTCATCTGACGTAGATAAGCCGTAGTCGTCAAGTAACTCGTTGTCGCTAACCCTATTAATATTCACTGAGCTGGACAGGACGTTAGTTAGGTCTGTGTTTAGATTGTAATTCAAAAGCCATCTGTTTGGATTTGATAGAGGGTCATTAAGAACCCATGTAGTGTTTAGTGATTGCTCACTATTTTGGCCCAAATGTCTTATGTTAGTCTCTAGACTAGTGCCACGAAGCTCTGTAAATCTAGGGGTTAGCAATGCATCATAATTAGGGGCCAAATTTAAGTAATAAGGAGTTGTCACATCTAAGCCTGCCTTTGATGACTGCACTAAGGTTGGAAATAGAAAGCCAGACCTGCGCTGATCATCTATAGGGAAACTCATCCATGGCAGATAAAACACCGGTACTGAGCCAATTTTTAAGATGGCATGATCAGCCTCACCAAATCCTGTGCTTGGATCTAGGCTTATATTGTTGCTGTGGATAGCCCACGTGTTATCCCCAGGAGGGCAAAAAGTTAGGCTGCCTTGATTCATGGTGACTGTATCGTCTGCGTGGTAATCAATCTTTTGGGCAGTGGCTCTTAATTCGCTATCAGGCAAAGCCAGCTGAGCCTTATTAAGGGTAGCTTGTGAATCCAACATGTTGAAGTTAGCATCGTTACTTTCTATGATCATATTTGGGCGATAAAACTTTACGTGCCCCTCAATGTCAATCGTGCTCTGGTTATTATCAAATACTGCAGTATCGCTGGTGATTGCTAGATTGCCTTGGCGTAGCTCTACATTACCTTCTAAGCGTGTTGTGCCTTGTGTAGACTCACTAGTATCTGCGTTGGTATAAATGGGCTGTTTATTTTTAGCAATACTTTGGTCAAAAGGCTTTGGGGTAAAGGGCAGGTAAGATCCGGCACAATAGCTGGTGTTAATCTGTGAAGGGTTTGATGCATCCCAGTTTAGCTCAATAGCTTCGTGACTTGCCGCTGCCAATTGACTTGCACTGAAGGCTGCTAGATAAAGGAGCATTAGTTGAAGGCTAGGTGCTGATTTATAAATAGACAAAAGAAATCCAGTGTTCATGGACCAAAACTTGGCGCGGCTAATTAAGCGAATAGAAGCAGTTTAAACCAAATTTTCAAAGATAGGTGCTTCAATTAGCCTGTAATGGCGTAAAAATGCCAATTTAGTCAATTTATAGGGACTCAATGTGGCGCTTTAGGGCTTCGCGATTTATTATAGGGCACTTTTTTAATTACTGGTGAATATGTGAACAGTTACAGTTTGGGCGCCAATATGGCACGACATAGAACAGGATTGGTGCTGGGTGCGCTTATAGGGCTAACTGGTGGGCCAAGTGGCATGTTGTTTGGCGCTGCTATAGGCTATTACCTAGACAAGCTGATTCGTAGTGTTTCTGGTATTGGAAATTGGACTCAGGCGCAAGCTCAAACTGCTTTTTTTAATGCTACTTTCTGCGTGATGGGCAAGCTTGCTAAAGCAGACGGACAAGTCACTGCAGACGAAATTAATTATGCGCAAACTGTAATGACACGTATGCAGCTTACGGGTGAACTGCGTAAGCAAGCTATTGAATGCTTTAATAAGGGTAAGGCTAGTGACTTTGACCTTACCCAAGTGCTAGAGCCACTGCGAAGAGTACTGGTGAATAATGCTGCAGTGAAACAAATGTTTATTGAAATACAGCTAGAAGCTGCGCTTATTGATGGCCAATTTAGTCAGCCTGAAGGGCGTGTGTTAACACAAGTTTGTCAATTGCTAGGCATTACCCAACAAGATTTTGAAGCCGTTGTGGCTCGCATGAAATCAGAACAATCATTTCATCAAAGTGGTGGCACGGGTCAGTTTGAAGGGGCGGGCCAAGCAGGGTTAAAGCAAGCTTATGGTGTACTGGGTGTAGACCAAAGTTGTGACACAAAAACTCTCAAAATGGCCTATAGAAAGCTAATGAGTCAGCACCACCCAGACAAGTTAGTTGCCCGTGGTTTGCCTGACGAAATGATGCTTATTGCAAAACAAAAAACCCAAGAAATTCAAGCTGCTTACGATGCTGTTAAAAAGTCGCGTAAGTAGTTTTTTGAACTTATCTACTGGAATATTACCCCATGGTTGATTTTAAAATAGCACCTTCCATTTTAGCGGCAAACTTTGCCTGTTTAGGTGCAGAAGTAGACAATGTGTTGGCAGCTGGCGCAGATATTGTGCATTTTGATGTTATGGATAATCATTACGTCCCCAACCTTACTATTGGCCCAATGGTGTGTAAGGCCTTACGAGACCATGGGGTTACTGCACCGATTGATGTGCACCTAATGGTGCAGCCTGTGGATCGCATGATTGAAGAGTTTTTAGCAGCAGGTGCTAGCTACATTACCTTTCATCCAGAAGCTAGTGATCACATTGACCGCTCATTACAAATCATCAAAGATGGTGGCGCAAAAGCGGGTTTGGTGTTTAATCCAGCCACACCCTTGCATTACCTTGATCATGTGATGGATCGTTTGGATATGATCTTATTAATGTCGGTAAACCCAGGCTTTGGTGGGCAAAAATTCATCCCATCCACGCTAGATAAACTGCGTTTGGCGCGCCAGCGCATAGATGCATCTGGGCTAGATATTCGTCTAGAAGTAGATGGTGGTGTGGGCGTGGCTAACATTGCTGAAATATCCCGTGCTGGTGCTGATACTTTTGTTGCAGGCTCTGCTATTTTCAATACAGATGATTACAAAGCTACGATAGATCTAATGCGCAAAGAACTTGCCACTAGTCGATAAAAATAATGATCCCACTGTTTAATACTATTGGTTTTAAGCCAAAGCTGGTGTTGTTTGATTTGGACGGCACATTGCTTGATAGTCTGCCAGATTTGTATTGTGCTAGCGTATCTATGGCTGAAGCCCTTAATATAAGCGCCCCCAGTTTGCTCCAAGTGGAGCACTGGGTTGGCAATGGGGCGGCGGTTTTAGTGCAAAGAATCCTTGCTAATCAATTTACACCCCAAACATTAGATCCTAAGTTTGAGCAAGCACTGGATCTATTTATGGACTGTTATCATCAGCTTGGAAGCCAACAAACCAAGCTCTATGGTGGCGTTGAGCTATTGTTGCAAAGTCTTCAAGAAAATGGAGTTAAGCAGGGAGTGATTACTAACAAACCTAGCCGTTTTACAAGGCCTTTGTTGTCTAAATTTGGCATACTTGAATATTTTGATTTGGTGTATTGTGGTGACACCTTTACAGAAAAAAAACCTCACCCAATGCCCTTATTAAAAGCTGCCAAGCAGATGGGTATTGATTTGGAACAATGCCTTATGGTGGGTGACTCTAGTAATGACATTAACGCAGCTAAAGCCTGCGGCATGCCTTGTGTGGGTGTGAGAGGTGGATACAACCATGGCCTTGATATTGCTTTGTGCCAGCCTGATTGGGTAGTTGATCACCTGTAAGCCTTGGCAAATGTTTAATCGTATGCTAGTGTACTAGTACATTGATACTATATGAATAAATTCATCACCACGCCTATGCCCAAAACCAACTCACTAAGCCCTGTTGTTAATTACTTAATGACTCAAACAAGCCCGCAGCAAATGTTGGCGGCACTTGAGGGTTTGTTGACACCTTATGAGCAACAAGAATTAATCAATCGATTACAAATTTTCGAGCTACTATCAAAAGGTGTATCACAGCGCCGTGTAGCACAACAACTCGGTGTAGGCATAGCTACTGTCACCCGAGGTTCTAGAGCCCTTCAAGCTGGAAGCTATAAAATTGACTCGTCCAAATAAAATAAAAATGGCCCGCAAGCCAAGCTATGTCACAGTGACCTCAAGCTGTGATTTTTTTGAATTATTTAAAAAGATTGAACAACGTTTTGACACCTGCTACATGCTTGAGTCGTTAGGGGAAGACAGCCATATTTCTCGCTACTCATTGATTGGGTTTGACCCAGAGCAAATTTTTTGGGCCAATGAAAATCAGCTAAATATTAGTCACCGTGCAGGCCATATCGAATCCTATGAGAGCGATAACCCTTATTATTTGCTGCGTGACATAGTGCCGCAAAATATTATTAGTCGAAGGTATGCTGGTGGTTTAACTGGCTACATTGGTTATGACGCCATGAACTACTTTGAGCCAAGCCTAAGCGTTAGCGCAAGCGATGCCTTTGATGCATTTAAGTTTGGTTTATATAAGGATGGTTTGATCTACGACAAGATGACAGGCGAATTGATCTACTTCCACTATGAAGACAATCGTATCGATCTTATTGAAGAATTGATCAATGCTAAAGCGCCTGCTATTGGTGTTTTAAAGGTGGTGCCTCAAGGTGAAGACATGAATCGACAGCAGCATGCTGATGCGGTTCAAAAGGTTAAGGCAGATATCGTAGAGGGCAAAATATTTCAGTGTGAAGTAGGCTTTAAATATCGTTTTGATATGCTGGGCGAAAGTATCAATTTATACGAACAGTTACGTATCATTAACCCATCTCCTCAAATGTATTACATTAAATTTGGTGAACAAAAGGTGATTGGTGCAAGCCCAGAGCTATTATTCCGCCTGCGCCAAGGTGAAATGGAAACCTACCCATTAGCAGGTACTACTAAACGCGGTGCTACGCCTGAAGAAGACACTGCCTTAGCACGCGCTTTATTGAATGACCCCAAGGAAATTGCAGAGCACAACATGATTGTTGATTTACACCGCAACGACATTGGCCGTGTAGCTCGTTTTGGCACGGTTAAAGTGCGCAGTTTGATGGACATAAAACGTTTTAGTCATGTGCAACACATTTCTAGTGAAATAGTGGGCATCATGGCCGAAAACGAAGATATGTTCTCGACGCTAGCCAGCAACTTCCCTGCAGGCACCTTAACAGGTGCACCCAAAATTGAAGCCATGAAAATAATAGATGAGCTAGAACTTGATGGTCGAGGCCCCTATGGGGGCGCAGTAGGACATTTTGGTTTTAATGGTGACTGCACCTTTGCTATTCCTATTCGCACGGTATTTGCCAATGGTTCTAAAGCTTATGTGCAAACTTGTGGTGGTAATGTTTATGATTCAAACCCAGAAGATGAATACCAAGAAATTCAGCGTAAATTTGCAGGCACTCTTAAGGTGCTAGAGCAATTTATGGAGGTGAAATCATGAACCAAGAAAAGTTTACCGTTTATCTAGTAGATAACTATGACTCCTTCACTTACAACCTATACCAATACATAGGCGAAGTGCTTTCAACGGCCAAGCTCAATGGTAAAATTGATGACTTTGAAGTGATTGTAGCTCGTAATGATCAAGTCAGCGTGGCTGACATAGAAGCGGCAAGAACAGATCGAATTATCATATCGCCTGGGCCAGGCTCACCTGATGACGAGCACTACTTTGGTGTGTGTGCTCAAGTGATTACGCAATTGGGCCCCAAAATCCCCTTGCTTGGCGTATGTTTGGGTATGCAAGGCATAGTGCACTGTTTTGGTGGTAAGGTGGTTAAAGCGCACTTGCCAATGCATGGTAAAATAAGCCCTATCAGCCACGATGGTGAAAATATATTTAAAGACATTCCAGACCAGCTAGAAGTAATGAGGTATCACTCGCTGATGGCCCACGCACAATCAATGCCAAGTTGTTTGAAAATTACTGCAGTAGTGGGTGAGTTGGGTTCAAACAGTTATGAAGTTATGGGAGTGAAACATAAACAATACCCTATTCAAGGTATTCAGTTTCACCCTGAGTCTTTTGCCACAGAAGGTGGTAAAGAGTTGATGGAAAATTTCCTCTTGGATGACTGATTTTACGTTTGAAACCTTAATGTCTCAAAATGTTAAAAAGACTGATTTATTGGTCTTTTTTTGTGCCTTCAAAAATGTTTTTGATATGCGCTGCTATACTTTTTGGAATTAGAAAAAATTGAAGTTAGGCTGAGCTTGATCCGTCATCAAAATAGTTTGCCAAAAAACCATATCTGAAACCATGCTTAAAAGGATTTATGATGAACATTGAAGACACATTAAAAGCGTTAAATCTAGAATTGCCAGAAGCCAGTAATCCAAAAGGAAGCTACAGTAACTGTGTGAGAACTGGAAATCTCTTGTACGTTTCAGGTAAGGGCCCTGTGACAGGGTTAGGCGAGGCTCCCCAGGGTAGGCTTGGGAGCGAATACACCACTGCACAAGGGTATGAGTTTGCAAGAATGACAGGGTTAGACATTTTAGCAGCCGTTAAACTTGAGCTTGGATCCCTAGATAAAGTGGCTAAAGTGATCAAACTTCAAGGCTTTATTAATACTACGCACGATTTTCAGCAGCACCCTAAAGTATTAGATGGCTGTTCAGACTTAATGGTGGAGGTGTTTGGTGAAAAAGGCATTCACGCTAGGTCTGTATTTGGGGCGATGTCGCTTAGAGGGAATTTACCCATCATCATCGACTCCATATTTGAGGTTGTTGATCAATAAGATGCATAGGAAATAGAGGGTTATCATTAACCCATTTTTTGGGAGACATCACAATTATGAGCATATCATCTAATAACAAGGTGAACGCCTTTTTTGTCGATACACAGCTTATACCTGCTGCTCAACTTGACGCAGCTGTTGCCATAAGAGCACTATTTTTGAAAGCTGAAACAACGCTTGTTGAAGATGTTAAATATGGTGGTTTGGTGTTTAGTCTTTCTGATCAATTGGTCGGGGGTATTTATGCGTACAAAAACCACCTTTCAATAGAGTTTAGTAACGGGGCAGCCTTTAGTGATGTTAATAAAATAATGGAAGGAAAGGGTAAGAAAAGGCGTCACATAAAAATAGTCACCATTGATGATCTTAGTGAGAAAAATGTAGTGTATTTTATAGCCCAAGCATTGGCGGCTAACGCCTTATGAAATCTTTGGTTTTTAATAATCAGATGAGCGCATTTGAGGCATTAGTTGCAAGCATTAAATTATGTACTATATGTAAGGATAAGTTGCCACTTGGAGCGCGGCCTGTTTTTCAAATCCACCCAGATGCAAAAATACTCATCGCAGGCCAAGCTCCTGGGCGTAAAGTGCACAATTCAGGAATACCTTTTGATGATGCTAGTGGTCAGAGGCTGCGTGAATGGCTAGGCATGAGCATTGAAACTTTTTACAATCCTAAAGTGGTGGCTATATTGCCTATGGGTTTTTGTTATCCTGGCACTGGCAAAAATGGTGATATGGCACCACTTATAGAATGCGAGGCCACTTGGCGGGCTCAATTATTAGATCAATTACCTCATTTAAAAATGACCCTGGTTTTGGGTCAATATGCTCAAAATTATCACTTTGGCAATACCAAACAATCACTTACACAAAGGGTTAAAACATGGCAACAGAACGAATCCAATGAAGTGCCGTTGCCCCATCCTAGCCCAAGAAATAATATATGGCTAAGTAAAAACAGATGGTTTGAGAAAGACTTAATACCTAAGCTGAAACTAAGGGTGGCAGACGTTTTAGCACCTTAATAGGCTAATTATTGCGCTCTACCCAAGCTAAAATGCCAGCTTGGTCTAAGTGTCCTAGTCCAGCATCTACCATGCCTTGCCATTGGCTCAAACTAGCTTGGTTTAGAGGCAATGTAAGTTTATTTAATGTGGCTAAGTCTTGCGCTTGTTGTAAGTCTTTAAGCTGGGTTGTAGCCCTTGCACCGGGGGTGTAATTTTGTTCTACCATGCGCTTACCATGCACTTGTAATATCTTACTGTCTGCAAAACCTCCTGTTAACGCCTGCACCACTTTAGCTGGGTCTGCACCATTTTTTTGGGCTAAAAATAAAGCTTCGGCGACAATATTTAAAGTGGCTCCCACAATCATTTGATTAGCAGATTTTGCTAATTGGCCACTACCTTCAGCACCCACATGGGTGGTTTTTTGTCCGATCACATCAAATAAAGGTTTAGCCCGCTGTAGCTGATTGCTGCTGCCGCCAGCCATAATAGATAAGGTACCTTGTTGAGCACCTATTTGACCGCCAGACACCGGTGCATCGATATAGTGTGCTTGTTTTTCGTGGGTTTGCTGGGCCAAATTTAGAGTGAGCTCATAACAACTAGTGCCCATGTCGATAATTAAGCAATTTGGCGCAATATGATGCAGCAAACCTTTTTCACCTTTGACCACATCTTCCAAAGCGATGGAGTCTGTGACACAAATAATGATGATGCTATCTTTTACTAGGCTGGCAAGTTGCAAAGGGGAATTGGCGTAGCTTGCACCTAAGGCAATTAATGCCTTTGCTTTATCCTTTGTGCGGCTATGAATGCACAAAGGATAGCCTGCATTTATTAACTGTGTAGCCATGGCTTGTCCCATTAGTCCAAGGCCAATGAAACCTATAGGTGCATGTGTGTTCATGATAAGCTGCTCTGTATAGGTGGCCCAGATAGGTGCCCAAAAATTAACCCAATAGATACCATTATCCTTATGCCTAAGCTGTGTGCAAACATTTCTATGTTATTTAATGAATTGCCTTTTTTGGAGCGCTATCAGGCAGCAGCAAATCATGGTTTTGAGGCGGTAGAGTGCCAGTTTCCTTATGCTTTTAGTGAGGTAGAGTTGGCACAGGCCATACAAAGCAGTGGCATGAGGCAAGTGTTGATTAATACTGATGCTGGCAATTGGAATGAGGGTGATCGTGGATTAGCATGTGATGCTAACTCAAAAGAAGCTTTTCAATATAGTGTGATGCAGGCATTGACCTATGCCACAGCGATGGGTATGCCTCTGATACATGTTATGGCAGGTATTCTGCCTTTGGGGGTGAGTCTTGAAGAGGCAGAGCAGGTGTACGTTGAGAATATGCGATGGGCTTCACAGCAGGCATCACAACAAGGTATTAGCCTTACAATGGAGGCAATTAACCCTATTGATATGCCTAATTATATGCTCTCTAATCAAGCCCAAGCGCTGCGCTTACTAAAGCTGATCAATGTTAAAAATTTAGGTATTCAATTTGACTTTTTTCACTGCCAAAAGCATGAAGGCAATGCACTGGAACAGTTTCAAAACTTGCTACCCTACATATTGCATGTGCAGATCGCTGGTGTGCCGCAGCGCCATGAGCCTAATACTGGAACAATGGATTATGCGCCAATATTTGCGGCCATAGATGCAAGTGCATACGCAGGCTTTATTGGGTGTGAATATCGACCCAAAACTACTACGATTGAAGGCCTAAGTTGGATGAAAAATAGTATATTTAACTAAAAATCTTTGACACTTTCCATCACCACAAAAGTACTTGTTTGCACTACATGGGGCAAATTGGATATCTTTTCCCCTAAGACCGCACGATAACTGGCCATGTCTTTGGTCCTTACTTTTAATAAATAATCAAAGCTGGCCGCGGTCATGTGACATTGCTCTATTTCGGCAACGCTAGACACTGCGGTGTTGAACGCAGCTAAGGTTTTGCTGCTGGTGGAGGATAGAGTTACTTGTACAAAAGCCACATGGTCTAGCCCTAGTTTGGTTTTATTCACTAATGCGACATAGCCTGTGATAAAGCCTTGATCTTGCAGTCGTTTTAGTCGAATTTGGCACGGAGTACTAGATAATCCCACCTTGTCTGCAAGAGCTGTAATAGTGCTGCGACCATCTTTTTGTAGGGCTGCAATGATGGCTAGGTCATGGCGATCTAGTGTGTTCATGAGATTTATTTTAGCCTTTTTTGCTTAGTATTTTAATATTGTATTGTAGTGTTATTTTCGGAAATAATATTTTTAACATAGTTAATATAACTATTAATTTGATTATATAGCAACTTTTTAACTATATTTTATTATAAATGTAGTTAAATGTTGTCTTGTATAATGAATATTTAGGAGATTAGTGCTTAAGCATGAGCATACAATGCCTCCTTGAATACATATAACTTTGTTAGTTTCTGGATGCATTATGACTAATACCTCTTCTTCGCTTTCCTCTAATTTGCCTGCCAACGAAAAGCAACTTCACATAATTCGCTCAAATATGCGTAGTGCATATTTAGCTGACGAACAAGTGTGTATAAAAGCTTTGTTAACTAGGTTAGATTTAGCTACCCATAAGCGTGAAAATATTTCTGCACAGGCCGCCGATTTAGTACGACATGTACGAAGTCACTCTAGCCCAACGATGATGGAAAAGTTTCTTGGAGAATATGGTTTAAGCACAAAAGAAGGCGTTGCACTGATGTGTATGGCGGAAGCTTTACTGCGGGTGCCAGATAAGGCAACCATTAGTGCTTTGATTGAAGACAAGGTACAAGCTGGTGATTGGTCTAGCCATCTTGGGCATTCTGATTCGTCCCTTATCAATTCATCTACATGGGCATTATTAGTAACGGGTAAATTATTAGCACCTGCTGATGCAGACAAAATAGGTGCTACCATGCGCGGCCTTGTAAAGCGTGTGGGAGAGCCTGTAGTGCGCAAAGCTGTGGCTCAGTCGATGAAAGAGCTAGGCTCTCAGTTTGTGCTTGGGCGCACTATGAAAGAAGCTACACATCGTGCCAAAAAATTAACCAGTCAAGGTTACACGCACTCTTATGACATGCTGGGCGAAGCCGCCCGCACAGAGCAAGATGCTACACGTTATTTTGATGCTTACAGTATCGCCATAGCGGACCTTGCACCACACTGCACTGATGATGATATTCGTAATAATCCAGGAATTTCGGTGAAACTATCTGCGCTTCACCCGCGTTATGAATGGAGCCAGCGTGGACGAGTATTAGCCGAATTAGTGCCAAAGGTGCTAGCGCTAGCTTTACAGGCTAAAGCAGCTAATATGGGTTTTAATATAGATGCAGAAGAGGCAGATCGACTAGATCTTAGTCTTGATGTGATTGCCCAAGTACTATCTTCACCAATGCTTTGTGACTGGAACGGCTTTGGTATTGTAGTGCAGGCCTTTAGTAAGCGGGCACCTATGGTGTTGGACTGGTTGTATGCATTAGCCTGCGGATTAGATCGCAAAATTATGGTGCGATTGGTCAAAGGTGCCTACTGGGATGCTGAAATTAAACGTGCCCAAGTGATGGGGTTGACGGGTTTTCCTGTATTTACCCGAAAAGCTAATACAGACGTGTCTTATTTGGCCTGTGCTAAACAATTGTTATCTATGAATGACCGTATTTATGCACAATTTGCCACCCATAATGCACACAGTGTTGCAGCTGTTTTACAGCTGGCAGGTGCTAGTCACGCCTATGAATTTCAGCGTTTGCATGGCATGGGTGAGTCTTTGCATGCAAGTGTAATGGCGCAAGGTGGAGTGCGATGTCGCGTATATGCGCCTGTGGGAGCGCACCAAGATTTGTTAGCCTACCTTGTGAGGCGTTTATTAGAAAATGGAGCTAATTCATCTTTTGTACATCAATTAGTGAATCCAGAAATCGCCCCAGAAACCATCGCCCAAGACCCTATAAATGCAGTATTAGAACGTTTAGATGAGGGCTTAAGCTGCCACAGTCATGCCATCGTAGAGCCAAAAAATATGTTTGCCCAAGGTCATGGTGGTTTTAGAAAAAATGCCAAAGGGTGGGATATTACCGATGCTTCTACTGTTGAATTGATGGAATCTGCACGCCAACATCTAGCGCAACAGTGTTGGCAGGCAAGGCCTATTGTTGGTCATGAAACAATTCTAGACGATGGCTCAGATATAGACACATTATCACGAAGGGTGACCAATCCTGCCACTGATAATGAGCAAGTAGGACAAGTATTTATGGCGACGCCACAGCAGGTAGAAACCGCTATGATAGCAGCGCCCATTGGGCAGCAACAGTGGCTTGCTATGCCAATGGAAAAGCGAGTGGCCTGTTTTGAGAAAGTGGCAGATTTATATGAAGCCCATGCCACGCAGCTGTTTGCTATATTGGCTAAGGAAGCAGGAAAAACTTGGTTAGATGCCGTGGGCGAGCTGCGTGAAGCAGTAGATTTTGCCAGATTTTATGCCCAAGAAATGGCATCCTTACCTCTAAGCCAAGGACGTGGTGTAGTCAGTTGTATCTCACCTTGGAATTTCCCTTTAGCTATTTTTAGTGGCCAAATATTTGCTGCATTGGCAGCAGGTAACGCTGTGTTGGCAAAACCTGCCAGTCAAACTAATTTGGTAGCTTACAAAGCTGTACAGTTGATGCATGAAGCAGGTATTCCTGTGGCGGCAGTTCAGTTTTTGCCAGGTGGAACTAAAGAAGTGGGTGTGCCTATTACCAGTGATGCGCGGGTTAACGGCGTGTGTTTTACAGGTTCAACGCCTACAGCGCAGCATATCAACCGCGTTATGGCAACAAATCTGGCGGCAGATACCGTGATGATAGCTGAAACAGGTGGCATCAATGCCATGATTGTTGATTCTACGGCGCTGCCAGAGCAAGTGGTGCGGGATGTACTGGCCTCTGCGTTCCAAAGTGCGGGACAGCGCTGCTCAGCACTGCGTATGTTGTATTTACAAGAAGATATTGCGGATAAAGTTTTACATATGCTTTTTGGTGCGATGGACGAGCTCACCTTGGACAATCCATGGCATCTAACCACTGATGTGGGTCCAGTAATAGATGAAGCCTCTAAAACTAAAATAGAAAGCCACATTGCCGCTCATGCAGCTAAAGGTAATGTACTTAAGCAGCTTTTGGCGCCCAAAACTGGGTTATTTGTGGGGCCTACTGTGATTAAGCTAAATGGTATTGAGGACCTTAGCGAAGAAATATTTGGCCCTGTATTGCATGTGGCTACCTTTGCAGCTAACGACTTAGCTACGTTAATTAATACCATTAACGCTCAAGGGTATGGTTTAACTTTTGGCATTCATACTCGGGTAGATGCACGTGTGGCTCAATTAGTTGAGGGTATTCATGCAGGTAATACCTACGTTAATCGTAACCAAATAGGTGCAGTAGTGGGAAGCCAACCTTTTGGTGGTGAAGGCCTCTCAGGCACTGGCCCTAAAGCGGGTGGCCCTCAGTACGTGCAGCGTTTACGCCAACCATTAGCCGTGCAAACTGCAAGTGCATCAGGCCGTGTTGTAGGCTTGGCGCAAGTGCAAAATGCTATAGATGCGTTGTCAGATAAAACCCTCACAAGGTGGCAACAGACCAATGATCGCCTATCACAACTCACCCAAGTGTTTGGTGCTCATGCCAGTAAGTTGCAAGACCTTTGCCGCGATGTGGTATTGCTACCAGGCCCTACAGGTGAATTGAATCAGCTCAGCACTGTGCCCAGAGGCGTTGTGTTATGTTTGGGGCCAGACAGACAAGCCGCTTTGTTACAAGCCCAAACTGCATTGGCTCAAGGAAATGGTGTCGTGTTGGTAGCCAATGACCTTAATATCCCTAAAAGTGATTTGCCTTTGGTGGTGGTTAAGGGACAGCTTTTAGCTACAGACATTACGCTGCTGTCAGGCTATCATGCCGTGGCTGCTAATGGTGACCATCATGCGGCTAATGGTGAAGTCGGCTATCAGACACAATTAAGACAGGCTTTGGCTAATAAAACTGGGCCATTGTTACCATTGATTAGTGAATCTGCAGACCCCCAGCGATATACTATGGAGCGTCATTTGTGTATCGACACTACTGCTGCAGGAGGCAATGCAAGTCTCATTGCCGCAGGGGGATAACTTTATTTAATGCATCCCTTTAGGCCAGATGAGGTTTTAAAAGCATGATACTAGGCGCATACGGTGTGTTATTAAAAGACCATACGCGCTTTGTGGTGTTTGGTTTGATCACCGCGTTTGCATCGTCTTTTGGACAAACCTATTTTATAGGTATATTTGGCCACGCTATTCAGCAAGATTTTGCCATGAGTCACACCCAGTGGGGTGGTGTTTACATGGCAGGCACTTTGTTGAGTGCATTGTTGTTGCCGATTACGGGAAAGCTAATCGACCAAGTCTCATTGCAACGTTACTCCTTTTTTGTGGTTTTATTCTTGGCCTTTAGCTGTTGGTTTATAGCTCAAGTAAACAGCTTAGTGTGGTTAGTTTTTGGTGTGCTTTTACTACGCCAAACAGGTCAAGGATTAATGAGTCATGTTGCCTATACGTCCATGGGGCGATACTTTGAACGTCAGCGTGGTAAAGCCACTGCTATGGTGGCCATCGGTTTTGCTGCTGGTGAAGCGATATTGCCCTTGATTGCTGTCATGGCCATTGCTGTTGTGGGTTGGCGCTGGAGTTATACTGGCGTTGCTGTTTTTGTGTTGGTTGTGGTGCTTCCAGCGACCATATGGCTGTTACGTGGTCATAATGTTCGCCACCTAAACTATGAAAACAACCTCACGCAGCGTGAGTTAGATTCAAAACATGCTGATGGGGCTTCTAATCAAACCATTGCACAGGTGCAAACTATAAGATCTTGGCGCCGGCGTGATGTGCTTAAAGACTATCGGTTTTATTTAATTTTACCAGCAGTGTCGGCTACCTCTTTAGTGAGTACTGCATTATTTTTTCATCACCTGAACCTAGCTGATGAAAAGGGCTGGTCCCACGCCTTTATGACTGGCAATTATCTGTTGTACTCTTTTGTGGCTACTTTAACGGCGGTAATTTCGGGTCAGTTGATTGATCGCTTTAGCGCACTTAAGTTGATGCCGTTTACCTTGGTACCTATTGCTTGTGCTTTGTTAATGATCAACTTAGTAGACAGCTATTGGGTTATTTGGCCCTACATGGTTTTATTAGGTATTGGTTCAGGTTTAGCCCAAACCACGCAGTCAGCACTTTGGCCAGAATGTTATGGCGTACGTTACTTGGGATCTATTAAAAGTTTGTATTGGACCTTTGTGGTTTTTGCTTCGGCCTTGGGGCCTGTGTGGCTAGGATATATAGTTGATCAAGGCTATAGCTTCCAGCAATCGGTGTTAACTATGGTAGCTTATTTAGTGCTGGCTACAGGGTTGATGATGATTGGCCTCAGGGGATTCCATTTATCTAAGGTTCGCTCAGGGTAGGCGCATGGACTACCAGCAAGTATAATCGCGCTAAGTAAAAGCCGTTAAACGGCCTATGACCCACTTATCTGAGAGGTTTTTTGTGCTGTTAATGTTAGATAACTATGATTCGTTTACCTACAACCTAGTGCACTATTTTCGTGAGCTGGGGGCAGAGGTTGTGGTTTACCGGAGCGATGAAATTAGTGTGGAAAGCATTGAAAAACTGGCTCCTAGTCATTTGGTTATTTCTCCTGGGCCTTGTACACCGAATGAAGCCGGTATTTCTATGGCCGCAATTAAACATTTTGCGGGTAAAATACCTGTGCTTGGAGTGTGTTTAGGCCATCAAAGCATCGGCCAAGTATTTGGTGGTAAAGTGGTTCGTGCGGAAAAAGTAATGCATGGAAAAACCTCTTTAGTTTCCCATGAACATGCTGGCGTATTTGCAGGCTTGGCTCAGCCTTTAGAGGTTACTCGATACCACTCTCTTGTGGTAGAAGCAGATTCTCTACCTAATTGTTTAGAAGCCACAGCGTGGAGTTTAAATGCAGCTGGAGAAAAAGAGGTGATCATGGGCCTGCGCCATAAAACCCTTGATGTAGAGGGCGTGCAGTTTCATCCTGAATCTGTGTTAACTCAGCAAGGCCATGAACTTTTAGCCAATTTTCTAAAACGTTAATTGTTCATACAAAAAAGACTCAATTATTTACCAAAACCTACCGATAAACCCTGATTTTTAGTCTCGTAATTTGCTAGAGTAGTGACTCTTGAAAAATTGCTTAGTTGACTAAGGGTCCCCCATGAATATGCAGCAGGCTATTGCCGCCGTTACAGATCGTCAAGACTTGAGCCAAACCCAAATGCAGGCTGTTATGAACCTGATTATGACAGGTGAAGCCACACAGGCTCAGGTAGGTGGGTTTTTGGTGGGATTGCGTATGAAGGGCGAAACCGTAGACGAGATTACGGGAGCAGTGGTCGCTATGCGCGCACTTGCAACGGGTGTTCAAGCCAAAGGTGACCATGTTATCGACACTTGTGGCACAGGTGGTGATAGTTCAGGCATATTTAACGTCTCTACAGGCAGTGCCTTTATTGCAGCAGCAGCAGGGGCTCAAGTTGCAAAACATGGTAACCGATCGATCTCTTCCAAAAGTGGTAGCTCTGATTTACTTGAAGCAGCCGGTGTAGACATCATGCTAAAGCCCTCCCAAGTAGAGCAATGTATCGATCAACTAGGTGTGGGCTTTATGTTTGCACCAGCTCACCATAGTGCGATGAAGCATGCTATAGGGCCTCGCAAGGAAATGGCGATTAGAACCTTATTTAATATTTTGGGCCCGCTCACCAATCCAGCAGGTGCGCAGCATCAAGTGCTAGGCGTTTTCAGCAGGCAATGGCAACAACCTATGGCGCAAGTTTTACAACGCTTGGGAAGTAAACACGTGATGGTAGTGCACTCACAAGACGGTTTAGACGAAATTAGTATTGCGGCACCTACTCATGTGGTGGAGCTTAATAATGGCGAAATTACAGAATATACTATTAACCCTTGCGACTACAATTTATCCCATTCAAGCTTATCTGACTTGGTGGTAGATGACGCCGTTGGCAGTCTAAAGTTAATCAAGCAAGCATTTGCAGGTGATGCTGGAGCGCCTTTGGACATGCTTTTGCTTAATGCTGGTGCGGCTATTTATTGTGCAAATTTGGCAGTAGATCTGGCTGCTGGCATTGAGCTTGCTAAAGCGACCATTAGCAGTGGTGGCGCCCAACAAAAACTTGATGACCTGATTCAATTGACACAAGGGTTAAACGCATAATGCAGACACCAACAGTACTTAAGCGCATTGTAGCTCGCAAACATGAAGAAATTGCAGAGCGCAAACTACATACATCTATTGACGACCTAAAGCTTAAAGTTGAAGCAAATAAAACCGGTGCGATGGCTCCTAGAGGGTTTGCAAAAGCGATGCAGGATAAATTAGCCCATGGTTTGCCTGCGGTTATTGCTGAAGCTAAAAAAGCCTCACCTAGTAAAGGTGTTATTAGACAAGACTTTGATCCAGCTGCTATAGCAGCTAGCTACCAAGAAGGCGGTGCAGCTTGTCTTTCGGTATTAACAGATGCAGATTTTTTTCAAGGTAATGAAGACTTTTTACAACAAGCAAGAGCAGCGTGTACCCTACCTGTAATACGCAAGGACTTCATTATTGATCCTTATCAGGTATATGAAGCACGAGCTATTGGTGCAGATTGTATTTTGCTTATCGTGGCTTGTTTGGAAGATGAACAAATGCAGCAATTAGCCCAGCTAGCCCAAGAGCTAAGTATGGATGTGTTAGTAGAATCTCATGATGCGGATGAACTTACCCGAGCTCTTAAGCTGAGCACGCCTTTGGTGGGAATAAATAATCGAAACCTACACACATTTGAGCTGACCTTACAAACCACATTTGATTTATTACCTATGGTGCCAAAAGACCGTATAGTGATTACTGAAAGTGGCATCCATACCCCTGATGATGTGGTGCTTATGCAAAACCAAAATGTGAATGCGTTTTTGGTGGGTGAGTCCTTTATGCGGGCTAATAACCCTGGTAAAAAATTAGCTGAATTATTCGGTTAATCTATTTTTAATTATAATAAGAGAAGATGCATGATGAAAAAATATTTAGATGTGAGACCAAGTTCAATCAAAGCCAAAGTGGTGGCTCTACCTGCAGTTAATCCAGTAATAATCATCATAAAAGCAGTATTGCTTAGCGCTTTGGTGGCTTTAGTTTGGGTTTTAAGTACTAGCTTAGTTTTGGCCAGCGGGGATAAAATTATGGGCTCCTGGGTTACCCCAGATGACAAGGCCGTGGTTGAAATTTATCAGCAAGATGGTAAATATTTTGGTAAGTTCATGTCACTTAAAGAGCCGCTCTATCCTGTAGGTGATAAGAGTGGTTTAGATGGACAAGTAAAAGTTGACCGCAACAACCCAGACGCTACAAAACATACGCAGCCAATTATTGGTTTAGTGATGCTTAATGGCATGGAGTACGCTGGGCAGAAGAAGGGCAAGCATCAATGGAAAGGTGGTACTATTTATGATCCAGGTAACGGTAAAGCGTATAAATGCACTATTAAACTTAATGCTGATGGCACTTTAGATTTGCGTGGTTATATTGGTATTTCTCTATTTGGTCGCTCACAAACTTGGCGTGCTCAGCAGTAAAGGGCACCACACTTATACCCCTTAGGTAATAAAATATTATGCAAGCAAAAGTAAGTTGGGCCGGTGGTGTTAGTTTTAGCGCTGAATCCGGTTCAGGCCACACCATTACCCTAGATGGACCACCTAATTTGGGTGGTGAGAATCTAGGTGCTAGGCCCATGGAATTGATATTGATGGGTCTAGGAGGATGCACCGCTTTTGATGTGATGACTATCCTTAAAAAAACCCGGCAAGATGTTACTGATTGCGTGGCTCAACTTAGCGCTGAGCGTGCTGATGCAGTGCCTTCTGTGTTCACAAACATCCATGTGCATTTTGTGGTCACCGGACATCATTTAAAAGATAAGCACGTGGCCCGTGCTATTAAGCTGTCTGCAGAAGAATATTGCTCAGCTTCGATTATGTTAGAAAAAGGCGGCGTAACAATGACCCACGGCTATGAAATTGTAGAGTTGGACACTTAACTTGAATACACCCATTACACCTTTAAATCGCTTCTGGTCGCCTAAGGTTCATGAACTTTCGCCTTATGTTCCTGGGGAGCAGCCTAAGCTAAAAAATTTAGTAAAGCTTAATACCAACGAAAATCCATTCCCTCCTTCTGACAAAGTGTTTGCGGCAATGCAAGGTGAGCTTGGGGCTTCATTACGTTTGTATCCAGACCCTAATGCCACTAAATTACGTCAGGCTTTAGCAAATCACACAGGTTTAACTATAGATCAAGTATTTGTGGGTAATGGCTCTGATGAAGTGCTTGCGCATACTTTTCAGGCATTATTACAGCATAATGAACCATTACTGTTTCCAGATATTAGCTATAGCTTTTACCCGGTGTATTGTGGTCTCTATGACATAGAGAAAGCAGAAGTGCCTTTGGCACAAGATCTCACCATCAATGTAGAAGACTACCAGCAACCTAATGGTGGCGTGATACTACCTAACCCAAATGCACCAACTGGTGAGTTACTTAGCTTGACCGCCATTCGTAGGCTACTTAGCACTAATTCAGACTCAGTGGTTGTTATAGATGAGGCTTATATAGATTTTGGTGGGCGCTCAGCTACTGAACTTGTGCCTGAGTTTGATAATCTATTGGTGGTTCAAACCTTATCCAAGTCTCGTTCATTAGCGGGTTTAAGAGTGGGGTTTGCATTTGGTCAAAGCCATCTTATTGAGGCCTTAGAAAGGGTAAAGAATAGCTTTAATTCATACCCACTAAGCAGTGAATCTCAAGCAGGTGCCATAGCTGCAGTTGAAGATGTGGAGTATTTTCAAAAAACCTGCCAGGCTAATATCTCGCAACGAGATCAGCTTGCAGGGCAGTTGCAAGCATTAGGCTTTAGCATGACTCAATCGCAGGCCAATTTCTTATTTGTCACTCATCACACGTTGGGCGCGCCAGACATTGCTGCGGCATTGAGACAGCAAGGCATTATAGTTCGCCATCTAACTAACAACCCGCGTATCACTAACTACTTGCGCATAAGTGTAGGCAGTGCAAGTGAGTGTGAATTGTTAGTAGAAGCCTTAACCCAATTGATTCATGCCCAATAGTGCGCGATAAAGGGCGCTAAGCCCCAAACGCTTTACCGCCCATCATGTGCAAGTGGATGTGATAAACCACTTGCCCACCATCTGGATTGCAGTTCATTTGTACCCGATATCCGCCTTCAGCTATACCGGCGTCTTTAGCTAATTTTGCTGCTGTAAGCAGCATGTGGCCTAATAGTGCCTGATGGGATGGATTGGCATCGTTAAGCGTAGCAATAGGCTGTTTAGGGATGATCAGATAATGTACTGGCGCTTTGGGAGCAATGTCCTTGAACGCAAGTAACTGTTCATCTTCATAAACGATATCAGCTGGAATTTCTCGGCTGATAATTTTGTCAAAGATTGTGCTCATAAAAACCCCAAATATTTGTTATTAATGAAGTTGTTCGCGAGCGATAGCTCTGTAAGCAATATCACGGCGACAAAACATGCCTTTCCAGCTTATTTTATCAGCCAGTTCATAAGCTTTATGTTGTGCTTCACCTACGGTTGCTCCAAGAGATACCGCACAAAGTACCCGTCCCCCATTCGTGACCACCATACCATCTTCATTAAGGGCAGTTCCTGCATGGAATATTTTGCTGGTACTATCTATATCTTCAGGTAAATCAATTACATCACCTTTAGGGTAAGCCTCTGGGTAGCCTTGTGCAGCCAATACAACACCTACTGCTGGACGCTCATCCCACTCAGCTGCAGTTTGATCCAAGACGCCCATGGTGCCTGCAATACATAGCTCCACAATGCTATTTTTAAGACGCATCAGGATTGGCTGAGTTTCTGGATCACCAAAGCGACAATTAAACTCTAACACCTTGGGTGTGCCATCGGCTGCTATCATGATGCCTGCGTATAGGAAACCGGTATAGATATAGCCATCAGCAGCCATACCATTAACAGTGGGCATAATCACCTCTCCCATAATGCGTTTATGCATTGCATCATCAACCACAGGCGCTGGAGAGTATGCACCCATGCCCCCAGTGTTAGGGCCTTGGTCGCCTTCGTCTCGGGCTTTATGATCTTGGCTAGAAGCCAGTGGCAAAACATTTTTTCCATCCGCCATCACAATAAAGCTGGCTTCTTCACCGATTAAAAATTCTTCAACAACCACACGATTACCAGCTTCTCCAAATGCATTACCAGCTAACATGTCTTCCACTGCTGCAGTAGCTTGGGCAACAGTATCGGCTAAAATAACGCCTTTCCCAGCAGCCAAACCATCAGCTTTTACAACAATAGGCGCACCTTGCGCTTTGATATATGCAATGGCAGGGGCAACCTCTGTAAAGGTTGCATATGCAGCAGTAGGGATGCCGTGGCGCTGAAGAAAATCTTTGGCGAAAGTTTTAGAGCCTTCAAGCTGAGCTGCACCTTGGGTTGGTCCAAAAATGTCCATATCAGCAGCCCGAAATAGATCTACCACGCCAGCAACTAACGGCGCTTCTGGGCCTACTATAGTCAGATCTACATCATTGTTTTTGGCAAAGGCTAAAAGGCCATCAATGTCCATAACATCAATAGCCACATTTTTGGTTTTGTTTTCTAAAGCCGTGCCAGCATTACCTGGTGCTACAAATATCTTTTTTACACTACTGTTTTTAGAAGCTTGCCATGCCAGTGCGTGTTCGCGACCACCACTACCGATAATTAATACGTTCATCTTATTTCCTGTTGTATTTTGTTGCTTCTAATGGCTTAAACTTTATGTACTTATAGCGATCAATGACGAAAATGGCGCATGCCAGTAAATATCATGCTGATGTTATGTTCATTAGCTGCAGCAATTATTTCATCGTCTCTCATAGAACCACCAGGTTGAATGATTGCGCAAATACCTGCCTCAGCGGCGGCATCAATGCCATCACGAAACGGGAAAAAAGCATCTGATGCCATTACAGACCCTTTCACTTCTAAGCCTTCATCGCTAGCCTTAATGCCTGCTATTTTAGCACTATAAACGCGGCTCATTTGACCGGCACCAACACCAATAGTCATGCCATTTTTGCAATACACAATCGCGTTAGACTTAACATACTTAGCTACTTTCCAGGCAAACTGTAGATCGTTCATTTCTGCTTCTGTGGGTGTACGCTCACTTACAATTCTCAAATCAGCTTCAAGTATTTGGCCCAAGTCTCGATCTTGTACTAACAAGCCGCCAGTGACACGTTTGTAGTCTAGTTCTGGCACGCTTAAACGAGGTAAGTCACCACATATCAATACACGTACATTTGGTTTTCTAGATAAGGTTGCTGCCGCTGCTTCGCTAACACTTGGGGCGATAATCACTTCTACAAATTGTCGATCAATAATACGCTGAGCTGTGCCAGCATCTAGTTCACGGTTAAAGGCAATGATGCCACCAAAGGCTGAGGTAGAATCTGTACTGTAGGCTTTTTCATAAGCTTGTGTAATGTCATCCCCAATGGCCACACCACATGGGTTGGCATGTTTAACAATGACACATGCAGGGTCTTGGAAAGCTTTTACGCATTCGATTGCAGAGTCAGTATCGGCAATATTGTTAAAAGAAAGTGCCTTGCCTTGTAGTTGCCGTGCAGTGGATACGCTGGCTTCTTTAGGGTCATGTTCAGCATAAAATGCTGCATTTTGATGGGGGTTCTCACCATAACGCATGTCTTGAACTTTCTTAAACTGGGTATTAAATGTGCGAGGAAAGGTAGAGCTGGGATCGATCTGGCTACCCAGGTAGTTAGCGATTGCGCCATCATACATTGCGGTGTGCTCAAAGGCTTTGCAGGCTAGGTCTGTGCGTGTAGTTTGGCTTAGACCACCTGTAGCTGCAAGCTCTTCAAGGATCGCGGCATAGTCGTTAGTGTTTACAACAATAGCAACATGCTTGTTGTTCTTAGCAGCCGAACGAACCATGGTAGGGCCGCCAATGTCTATATTTTCAATAGCCATATCCAAGGTGCAGTCTTCACGTTCGATAGTCGATTTAAAGGGGTATAAATTAACGACAACTAGATCGATTTCTGTAATACCATGTTTTGCCATTATTGCATCGTCTTGCCCGCGACGACCTAAAATACCACCGTGGATTTTAGGGTGTAAAGTTTTTACCCGTCCGTCCATCATTTCTGGAAAACCAGTGTAATCAGACACTTCGATAGCAGCGATGCCAGACTCGCTTAATAATTTAAAAGTGCCCCCAGTAGATAAAATTTCTACTCCAGATTGGCTCAGTTTTTGGGCGAATTCTACAATGCCCTGTTTGTCTGAAACGCTTATAAGAGCGCGGCGAATGGCGTGTGCTTGTGGCATGGTCATATCCTGTTAACTGCTGAAATGGATGCTGCTTAAAGTAAGTCGTACTGTTTTAATTTTTTACGTAAGGTGCCTCGGTTAAGTCCAAGTACCGCAGCCGCTTTAGACTGGTTGTCATGTGTATGTTGCATCACACATTCAAATAAAGGGGCTTCCACTTGATGCATAAATAGCTCATATAGTGCAGTGGTTTGTTGTCCATCCAACTCGCTAAAATATTGTGTTAGAGACTCCTCCACACTTTGTCGTAACGACCTAGGCACTTGTTGTGTATCTTGTGCATTATGAGTCACATCATTTAGATGGGCGTTTTGAGTGCTGTTAGTCATCGTATTTTTCACTAAGGTTGGGTTTGTTGTGTTCACAATGTTTTTGTTGCTATAGCTGATGAGGTTAGGCTGCCTGCTCATCAGTGTTGGCAAAATAATAGTTTAAAAAATCAATTTGTTGTACTTGGTTGGGTAGTTGGTTAAATAACTTACGCTGAGTTGGTTCTTGTTTTAAATACCAGCCTACATGTTTGCGGGCAATGCGTGGCCCCATCACTTCCCCATATAGGCTATACAAGCCATAAAGATGTTGTCTTAATATATCCCAAATCATGGTATTACTAGGTTTTTCAAGTAAGCTGCCATGTTTAAGATAGTGGTGCATCTGCTGAAATAACCAAGGGTTGCCTTGTGCTCCACGGCCAATCATAAGGCCATCGGCACCTGTGTAAGAAAGCACTTTAGCGGCGTCTTCTATAGTGTTGATATCGCCATTAGCGATCACAGGAATATCGAGGGCTTGCTTTATCGCAGCGATAGTGTCGTACTCTACTTCACCTTTGAAGCCGCATGCACGTGTTCGTCCGTGCACTGCCAGAGCCATTATTCCAGCGTCTTGAGCGATATTAGCGATGTCTAGACCATTGCGTTGATCAGTGCTCCAACCTGTGCGTATTTTTAGTGTTACCGGCACATCCACAGCATCAACTACAGCCATAAGAATGTCTTTTACTAGTCTAGGGTCTTTAAGCAATGCTGAGCCAGCTGCTTTTTTGAGCACCTTTTTAGCAGGGCAGCCCATGTTAATGTCTATTATTTGAGCCCCAAGAGCTACATTAGCTTGGGCGGCATGGGCCATTTGCGCAGGGTCACTACCTGCAATTTGTACACTAATTGGCGTGCCATCATCTGCATGGGGGAGGCGTCGTTGAGATTTTTGGGTATGCCACAAAGACGTATCACTAGTGAGCATTTCTGCAACGGCTAAACCTGCGCCTAATTGACGGCATAAATGCCTAAAAGGACGGTCAGTAATGCCTGCCATAGGGGCCAAGATCAACCCGTTTTCAAGTTGATGAGGACCGATGGCAAAGCCGTGAATAACAGTAGAGTAATTCATTACAAGTTAAAAAAACGCCTAAAATTGATCAAGATGAGCCTTAAAATTAAGTCATCTATTGTACGTTTTGTACGTTTTTTGTTCAACTCAATTATGAGCATAAGGCTATACTCATTAAATGATTTTTGGTGCTTTTCAGCCCTTTGAAGAGGAAAACAACGTCCCTTTATTGTGTACCCCATCGATTAAAAACTCTTCTGCTGAGGTCAGATCATACCCATTACAAAGAAACATTTGGCGCCCTTGATCTAGCATAAACTGGGCAGCTTTTAATTTGGTGACTATGCCACCCGTAGCAAACTCATGATTAGAAGTGTCTGGTTTTTGAAGTTCTGATGGTGGTATTTTAGTCACATTTTTGAATAAAGCGGCGTCATCGTGTTCGTTAGGGTTTTTATCATAATAGCCGTCGATGTCACTAAGGATTACTAGTGTTTCAGAATTGCTGTGATGGGCAACGTGGGCAGAGAGTTGATCGTTGTCACCAAATACTTGCTCAGAAATAGTAGTAATGTCATTTTCGTTCACGATAGGTAGTATTTCGTGTTCAATCTGTGAATCTATAATTTGACGAAAAATTTCAATATGGGCTAATGAATCAAAATCTTCTTCGGTCATTAATACTTGGCTAGTATCTACATCATAAATATCAAATAAAGCTTTATAGTTACTCATTAAAATAGGCTGGCCTACAGCTGCGAGTACTTTTTTACTGATATGTTTTTTTCGGTCTAATTTTAATGCGGTGTAACCAAAAGAAACGGCCCCTGAAGAAACTAAAATGACATCGTAAACTTTTTTCAACTTAACAATAAACGTAACTAAATTTAGCATCCTTTCCTTGGCAACAGCGTTATTTTCAGTTAAAACGCCACTTCCTACTTTTAGTGTAATTCGCTTCATTTAGTACTCACCACTGGTGTAATTAATAAGATTCTTTTCCCCTTGTTTGATTAATGCGAGACATATTGTAACACAGATAGCCTGAAGCTATTGCCACAGAGCAATAACAACTATTGCTAACAAACCGATCCCCAACCATTGTCGTACTATTTGGGCATCATGCTTTAACATAAAATGATGAAATCTAAGCCCCAAAAGATGTCCTAAAGCGGTAGGTAATAAAAGCATGAGAGACCACTGCCATTGCAAATCTACTCCAGCAATAGCAAAAGCGCAGATCTTGATCGTCACCAGAATAAACCAAAGCACAAACAAGGTATCACGATACGACTCTAGTGGTATTTTTCGCACTGCTACAGCAACGATTAGAGGCGCCCCAATAAGTGATACACCACTAAAATAGCCTCCAATTATAAACAACAGGCGGTCTGCCCAAGGAGACTGGCTGCGTATTTCCCACTTTATAATCCATGTGAAGGCATAACCTGCGGTGATGGCATATATGATCCACACCATCCATTGATTGGGTAGGCTTAATAGGCCTATTAAGCCAGCTAACTTGGGGATAATCATCCAGCTTAGTGATTCTTTTAGAAAGGCGCCATCAACGTTTTTGAAGCCTTTACCCATGGTTAGGCTAGAGAAAATTAATAAATGCAAAGCAATAATGGGCAAAAAGAATAGCGGCTGATTTGCCACCATTAACAGCAATGGTAGCGCAAGGGCTGCGCCACCAAAACCAAGGCCTGCACGGACAAAACCAGACCAAACAAAAATGCAGCTGATCGCGACAAGCTGTGCAGTGCTAAAGTCCATAAGTTTTATAATACATATGTATTCCCTTTTATGAAATTTAGCGTTTTTGCCCGTCTATACGCACCCATTCGTCTTTAGACACTACGCTATGCATGTCAAACCATGGTGTATAAGCAGCTATCACAGCATCGGCTTGATGATCCAGAATGCCAGACAAAGCGATTAAACCTTTGGGTTTGGTAAGTGCTGCAAGGCGCGCTGCCATATCTATTAATGGGCCTGCTAATATATTGGCTAGCATTACATCAACTGCCTTGTTAGGGGCGTTTTCAGGTAAAAATACCGGAATGGTATCGGCGCTAATACCGTTACGCTTGGCGTTATCAATTGTTGAGGTTAACGCTTGGGTATCGTTGTCTACGCCTACAACATGCTCAGCGCCCATCAGAATGGCGCCAATGGCTAGGATGCCTGAGCCACAGCCGTAATCTATGACAGTTTTGCCTTCCCAGTTTTGCTGTGCAATCCACTGTAAGCATAGAGCAGTAGTAGGGTGGCTGCCTGTGCCAAAAGCTAAGCCTGGATCTAACATAAGGTTTGCAGCACTTGGGTCTGGCGCTGGTTTCCAGCTAGGGCAAACCCACAGGCGTTCACCAAACTGAATAGGTTCAAAGCGATCCATCCACTGCCTTTCCCAATCTTTATCTTCTAAAATTTCTAGCTTGTAGGTGGGGAAGTGAGTTCTAGGAAAAGCCTCTTGCCAGCCGTTTCTAAGGTGATCTAATAGAGCGTCACTATCGGTATCTGCTTCAAACAAACCCATAACTTGGGTGTCTTGCCATAAAGGGGTGGTGCCTTTGATAGGCTCAAAGACAGGTTGGTCTGCACCATCTAGCATGCTCACCGCCCCTGCGCCGCATAGTAATAGCATGTCCTCTAAAAATTCAGAATTTTCAGGTGTAGAAGATAAGGTAATTTGAACCCAAGGCATAAAGATCTCTGGAAGCGGTTAGGCTTAATATATGGGGTTAAAAAAAAGGGCCAGTACCCAGTATCTGCATCAAATAATGCAGGTGCTGGGTTTAAGCCCTTTTGCCTTAACTTAATAGAGGTTATAGACGCTTCTATTAAGTTAAGGCGAGTATGTCAAAACGAAGGTTTAGAGGCCTAGTTTCTTTTCTAAGTAGTGGATATTAACCCCACCTTCAGCAAAAAGTGCATCACGTACAATTTCTTGTTGTAAAGCGATGTTAGTCTTGATGCCATCAATGATCATTTCATCCAAAGCCACTTCCATACGTTTTAATGCTTGTTTGCGTGTAGGCGCATGGGTGATGATTTTCGCAATCATAGAATCATAAAAGGGTGGCACTGTGTAACCACTATAAAGATGGGAGTCCACCCTTACACCTAAGCCACCTGGAGCGTGAAACTGTGTCACTTTTCCTGGGCATGGCATGAAGGTTTTAGCATCTTCTGCGTTGATGCGACACTCAAAGGCATGGCCATTGATGACGATGTCTTCTTGCTTCACAGATAGTGGTAAACCACTAGCAACAAGCAGCTGTTCTTTGATGATGTCTATGCCAGTAATCATTTCTGATACAGGGTGCTCTACCTGAACGCGAGTGTTCATTTCAATGAAATAGAAACCACCGTCCTCATATAAAAATTCGAATGTACCCGCGCCTCTGTAACCAATTTCAAGACAAGCATCGGTGCAGCTTTTAAGTACTTGCGCACGAGCAGCTTGATCCATGTGAGGTGCTGGAGCTTCTTCTACTACTTTTTGATGACGGCGCTGCATGGAGCAGTCACGGTCGTAAAGGTGGATAACACCACCTTGGCCGTCAGCCAAAATCTGTACTTCTACATGGCGCGGATTTTGTAAAAACTTTTCCATGTAAACCGTATCATTACCAAAAGCACCTTTGGCTTCGCCTTTGGTGACTGCAATAGAGGTAATTAGAGATTCTTCATTCTCTACCACACGCATTCCGCGACCACCGCCACCTGCAGAGGCTTTAATGATAACAGGGTAGCCAATGCCTCTTGCGATGCGTTTGGTGCGTTCTTCATCATCATCTAAAGGGCCGTCAGAGCCTGGTACTGTTGGTACGCCTGCTTTTTGCATGGCTTTAATCGCTGCTACCTTATCGCCCATAATGCGAATAGTTGCAGCAGTAGGTCCGATAAAGGTAAAGCCACTAGTTTCTACCATTTCTGCGAAGTCTGCATTTTCTGCCAAGAAACCATAGCCAGGATGGATGCCTGTGGCGTGTGTCACTTCTGCCGCTGATAAAATGCGTGGGATGTTTAAATAGCTTTCGGTTGACGAGTTGGGGCCAATGCACACCGCCTCATCAGCCAAACGCACGTGCATTAGGTCTTTGTCTACTTTGGAGTGCACGGCTACGGTTTTAATGCCTAATTCTTTACAGGCACGTAAAATACGTAGGGCGATTTCTCCACGGTTAGCAATAACAACTTTTTCTAACATAGGAAACTCCGGTATTAGGCAATAGTGACCAGAGGTTGATCAAATTCAACGGCTTCACCATCTTCGACCAATATCGCGGTAATAGTACCGGATTTGTCGGCTTCAATTTGGTTCATCATTTTCATCGCTTCGATGATACAAATAACGTCACCTTCTTTAACTTTTTGGCCTACCTCAGAAAACGCTGGTGCGCCAGGAGACGGGCAGCGATAAAAGGTTCCAACCATAGGTGAGGCTACTGCATGGCCATTCACAGCAGGTGCGCTTGCAGCAGCAGGTTCAGCTGCTACAGCAGGTGGTGCAGCAGCAATCGCGGCTACTGGAGCGGCTTGCATTACTGGTGCAGCAGCAGCCATCATTGCTGAAGAGGCGCGACTAATGCGCACAGACTCTTCACCTTCTTTAATTTCAATTTCGTTAATGTCAGACTCTTCTAGTAACTCGATGAGCTTTTTTACTTTACGAATATCCACATGATCTCCTGTGTATCTTTTTAAAATGAAAATTAACTGCTCAAACGTCCAATGGCGGCGTCCATAGCAAAATGATAACCGTCAGCACCTAGGCCACAAATAACGCCTTGAGCAATATCGGATAAATAAGAATGATGGCGAAATTTTTCGCGTTGATGCACATTGCTTAGATGCACTTCAATAAAGGGAATATTTACTGCAAGCAATGCGTCGCGCAGGGCCACGCTTGTGTGTGTGTATGCTGCTGGGTTAATAACGATGTACTGGACGCCATCTTCTTGGGCTTGATGAACTGCCTCTATGAGCTCGTGCTCGGCGTTACTTTGTTTACAATGTAAAATAACATCAGCTTGCTGGCATTGTAGTTGGCACTGTGATTCTATCTGCGCCAAGGTGAGCGTGCCGTAGATTCCAGGCTCTCGTTTACCAAGTAGGTTGAGGTTTGGACCATTAAGTAGCAGGATATGTGCCATTAAATACTTTCCATTGCGCCAGCAAGTTAATGAAGATAATGGAAGATGATAGCAGGTTGGCAGGATTTTGCCGAAGTTTTTATACTTTATTTAACCCTAGAGGAGTCTGCGCTCCTGTGCCACTGTTATGTTACTCTTGTAGGGGTAAACTATATTGGATGCTTTTTATGACTTTGACAGCTTTACGTCTATTCCTGCGCCTTAACACTGTTGTTTTTAGTAGTGTGTTTTTCATGCTCACAGGGTGTGCTACGCAACTCCCTATAAAAGCGCAGGGGCAACAAGTCACTAATGATCAAAGTGTTGGGCTTGCCCAATCATCACCTGTGTTAAAGGCTTTGGCGCCGATAGAGCCGAGCGCAAACCTAGTTCCTATCGTTAAGGACATTACTGAGCAGAAGTCTGGTGTGGTTAAAAATGACACTGCTAAGACTCAGGTGTCTGAGGTTGAGGTTGAGATTGAGGTTGATAATACTCAGTCTTCTGACGGTGTTGCTTTCTTACTAGGCGAAGCTGGGTGGGCTTTTTCGAATGATAAGTTAACGACGCCCAAAGGAGAAAGTGCATATTATTTTCTAACTCAGGTGCTAGACAAAAATCCAGACAACGCACAGGCACTTGACGCTTTAGAAAAAATTGTCCAACGATATTATGAGTTGTTACGTAATAGCTTAAAAAAGGGCAAGCTGGAACAGGCTCGTGTATTTTGGTCTAGAGCTAAAAAAGTGAAACCTCAACATCAAAAACTTAATGAAATGAAGGCTTTGATAGACGATTATGCAGTTACTAAAAAACTTACAGCAGCGCCTGAGCTAGTCACAAAAAAGCTACTGAAGCCAGTATCTGGTCCGGTGACTAAAACACCAACCATGAGAACTCAAAGGCTGCCACTGCCGGCTAAATTGATTGGCCAGCAAGATGAACATTTGGCCAAGTGGTTGATCACTGTGGCACAACAGGCTCAAAAATTACAGGCCACTATATTAATTGTTGCCCCTAAAGATAATCAAGCACGGTGGGTCTATAAAGTAATGAATGGTGCTGATCCAGAGCAGCGCATCCGAGCTAATATAAAGCATAGCAAGCCAGTGCGGCTAGAAGTTACTTACCTAGCGCGCAAAGATGAGCTTGAAATTTACTCTAACTAACAGCATATAAACATAGATTGTAGTTGTTAATATATAAAGGTATTCATAAGGAAGTAAAAAATGCTGAGCATTAAGCAGGGATTTCGTAACATTAAAGAAGATTATGTGGATGGCAGCCACTGGATACTTAAGTCAGTGGCTGCCTTTGTGCTGGTGTATGTGTTGATAGCCATGGTGCTGGGTTTTTATTGGAATAGTGAGCCTGACGTTTTGCCGCCCAGTAACAACCAGGCCGTGACGGGCGCAGCGACCACAACAGCCTTGTTAAATGTAGCGACTACTTTACTGGACAAGCCAGGTGGATACCTCTCTAACGATGTCTCCTTGCCTGGCGTGTGGATGGATAATATTCCTAATTGGGAATATGGTGTTTTAATTCAAGTGCGTGATTTATCTCGAGCATTGCGTAAAGATTTTAGTCGATCGCAATCGCAGTCTACTGAAGATGTTGACTTAGCTGTGGCAGAGCCGCAATTCAATTTTGATAGCCAAAGCTGGATGTTGCCATCAAGCGAGGGAGAGTATCGTACTGGTATAAATGCACTTGGACGTTATCTTGAGCGGTTGTCTGATCAGCAGCAAAGCCAAGCTCAATTTTATGCCCGCGCAGATAATTTAACTAGATGGTTAGGTGACGTAGAAACACGATTGGGTAGTTTGTCTCAGCGACTTAGTGCCAGTGTAGGCCAGAAGCGCTTAAACACAGATTTGGCAGGAGATGCTTCAGCCACACAATCCACCACCACGTCGTCAGAGCTAGAAATTAAAACGCCTTGGTCTCAAATTGATGATGTATTTTATGAGGCCCGCGGAGCAAGTTGGGCATTAATACAACTATTGCACGCGATTGAAGTGGACTTTAGTTCAGTGCTAGAAAAGAAAAATGCACTAGTGAGTTTGCGTCAAATTATTCGTGAGTTAGAAGCCACCCAAGAAACCTTATGGAGTCCGATGATAATGAATGGTTCTGGATTTGGTTTGATGGCCAATCATTCATTGGTGATGGCATCTTATATATCCCGCGCTAATGCAGGCATCATAGATCTAAGAGAGTTGTTAACTCAAGGGTAGGGTAGCACACGATCTCATTGCCTGCGCAAAGAGATCGTGCATTGTTGCTGCTTTAGCCTTTGTAGGCTGCGGCTGCAACTTGGATTTTAGCTTTTGCAGACTCTACGCCTTCCCAGCTCTCAACCTTAACCCATTTGCCTTTTTCTAGGTTTTTGTAGTTTTCAAAAAACTCTTTGATTTGATTGCGTAGCATTTCTGGTAAATCGGTGATGTCTTGCACATCATTATAGGCTTGAGTTAGCTTTTCATGAGGTACTGCTAACAGCTTGGCGTCTTCACCTGCTTCATCAGTCATGTTTAAAACGCCTACTGGACGGCAGCGGATCACACTTCCAGGTACTACAGGGTAAGGGGTAACAACTAATACATCTAGCGCGTCGCCATCATCGGCTAAGGTGTTGTTAATATAGCCATAGTTGGCTGGATAAAACATTGGCGAAGCCATGAAGCGGTCAACAAATAAAGCGTCAGCGTCTTTGTCAATTTCGTACTTAACAGGGCTGCTGTTAGCTGGAATTTCAATGACAACGTAAATGTCGTGGGGTAAGTCTTTACCGGCTGGGATGTTTTGATAGCTCATGATCTAGTTTGATCCTAATAATAGTTAATAATACTGTGATGATTAATGCGCTGAGTTAGCTAATTTTTTGACTAATATAGTTAGTCGCACAGCTAGGCTTTATGGTAGCGATTAATGCGTTCAACTTCCTCTTTAGAACCTAAAATCACAGGCACTCGCTGGTGAATATGGTGAGGTTCTACGTCCATAATAGGTTGTAAGGTGTTACTTGCAGCGCCACCTGCTTGTTCAATCAGAAAGCTCATAGGGTTACCCTCATACATTAAACGCAGTTTGC
Organism: Candidatus Njordibacter sp. Uisw_002; assembly: GCF_047730155.1. NCBI lineage: Bacteria > Pseudomonadati > Pseudomonadota > Gammaproteobacteria > Pseudomonadales > Candidatus Njordibacteraceae > Candidatus Njordibacter > Candidatus Njordibacter sp. Uisw_002. Next base: position 1,849,969 of record NZ_CP159832.1, on the reverse strand, counting down.
CAGCTTTACTTGGATCGCGACTGTCGTAGGGGTACATGAATATCCCGCCGCGGGTCAAAATGCGGTGTACTTCAGCCACCATTGAAGCGATCCAGCGCATGTTGAAGCGTTTCCCCAAAGGGCCTTCTTCACCCAGTAGTAAGTCGTTAACATACGCTTGCATTGGAGCTTGCCAAAAGCGCTGATTAGAGATGTTAATAGCAAACTCTGCAGTGGTTGTAGGCACTTGCACTTGATCTTGTGTTTGGTAAAACACGCCATCTGCACCTAAGTTATACATTGCCACACCTTTGCCTGTGGTGATAGCAAGAATGACAGAGGGTCCATATAACACATAGCCTGCGGCAATTTGTTTATTACCTGCCTGTAAAAAAGTGTCCGCAGTAACTTCCGTGCAGTCTTTAGGTAGTGCAAGTATAGAAAAAATAGTGCCTACGGTGACGTTTACATCAATGTTTGAGCTGCCATCTAAAGGGTCGAAAGTGACAAGATATTGTCCTTCTTCGTTGCCTGCAATAACGTCTTCCTCTTCTTCAGATGCAATGCCTGCCACACTTCTATTAGCTAGCAGCACTTGCTTGAGTAAGTCGTTGGAAATGACGTCCAAATTTTTCTGTACTTCACCTTGAATATTTTCTTGCTCAGCAGAGCCATAAAGGCCACTTAAAGCGCCTCCACGTAAACGCTCGGCAATATTTTTACAGGTGATAGTGATTGAGTCGACTACTGATACAAGTTGGGGGTCAACTTGGGCTTGCTCAAGGGCTTGATCGAGGCTCAGCATTAGATTTTTATATGTCCATTATAGCGCGTAAAAGTTGGGCGTCATTGTACGACACTTACTCTAAAAAGTCTTGCGGCTTAAGTCTAATTGTGAGCTCTTTTATGTTGTTTTGATGCGCTGTGTATCATCTTCAAGCGCCATAATGATGAGAGCGAGGTATTGCTGTTGGTGCGGGTATTAGCTAATGGCCTGTTAGCTGGTACAATGATGTTTAAATTCACTGCGCAATTAATTTTATGAATACTACGTTTGCTCATCTCTCATCCCATGGTGAGGCGCCTTTTAAGGTGACTTTGGCGATCACTGGCGCTTCAGGTGCCCAATATGGTTTGCGGTTGTTGCAATGCCTGTTGGTTGCTAAATGTGAAGTATCGTTGATGGTGTCTGCAGCTGCACAAGTAGTGCTAGCCACAGAAACAGACCTAAAGGTGCCGTCAGCAACGGCAGCGATGCAGGCTTTTTTTACTGATTTATATGGTGCTAGTGAAGGCCAGCTTCGCGTATTTGCAAAGCAGCAGTGGATGGCCCCGGTTGCATCAGGCTCTGGTGGTGGCGACGCTATGGTGGTGTGTCCGTGTAGCACAGGGAGTTTGTCAGCAATAGCATGCGGGGCAAGTAATAACCTTATTGAGCGTGCGGCTGATGTGCATTTAAAGGAGCGTAGAAAGTTGATTCTGGTGCCAAGAGAAGCTCCGTATTCGGAAATTCATCTAGAGCATATGCTTAAATTAACACGCATGGGGGCGGTAGTTATTCCTGCAAGCCCTGGGTTTTATAATAGACCCCAAAGTGTGGCAGATATGATTGATTTTGTGGTGGCTAGAATACTCTCCCAGCTTGGGTTGGCCCAGACTTTAGTGCCAGCTTGGGGTGAATAGATAAATTCGATTAATTAATTTCGCTTTTGCTCTATTTGGCTTAGATTCAGGCTATAATGTGCGCGCTAGTATTTTCACTAAAATTTAAGAGTTCATTGCCATGTCTGTCGTCAATTATATGCAAAAACTAGGAGTTCAAGCAAAAGCTGCAAGTTCAGTTTTGGCTATAGCGCCGACTATGGCCAAAAACAAGGCTCTTTTGGCCATGGCCAGCGCTTTAAACGCATCCAGGTCAAACCTAATTGCAGCTAACGAGAAAGATTTAGCCGCAGGCAAAGCGCGCGGTTTAGATGACGCCATGCTTGATCGCCTTAAAGTAACCAACGAAGGCATTGACGCCATGATGGTAGGGCTGCAGCAGGTTGCAGCGCTAGCAGATCCTGTTGGAGAAATTTCAGAAATGAGCTTTCGCCCCTCCGGTATACAGCTTGGTAAAATGCGTGTCCCTTTAGGTGTTGTTGGTATTATTTATGAGTCTCGGCCCAACGTTACTGTAGATGCAGCCAGTTTATGTATTAAGTCGGGTAATGCTGCCATTTTAAGAGGTGGCTCAGAAGCCGCTCATTCAAATCAAGCTATTGCTCAATGTGTAAAGCAAGGCCTACTAGAAGCTGGATTGCCTTCAGCATCAGTGCAGGTGGTAGAAACCACAGACCGTGCTGCTGTAGGTGAGCTGATCACCATGGCAGAGTATGTTGATGTCATTGTGCCTCGTGGCGGCAAAAGCTTAATTAAGCGGGTGAGTGCCGAAGCGCGCATACCTGTGATTAAACACCTGGATGGTAATTGCCATGTGTATATTGATGATGAAGCTAACGCCAGCAAGGCTATTAACATAGCCATTAATGCTAAAACTCGACGTTATGGTGTATGTAACGCGATGGAGTCTTTGTTAATCGCTGAGTCTCGTGTGGCTGAAATATTGCCCCAACTTGCGCAAAGTCTACAAGAGTTTAATATTGAGCTGCGCTTATGTCCGCAAGCGATGGCCCAAATTGGCAGTTACCACAGCACTATTGTTGCAGCCACAGAAGATGACTGGTATACAGAGTACCTTGCGCCTGTATTGTCTATTAAAGTAGTGGCTAATATGGATGCCGCTATTAAGCACATTAACGTTTATGGCTCCCATCATACCGATGTGATTGTGAGCGAAAACTACACCAAAGCACGTGAGTTTATAGCGCGGGTAGATTCAAGTTCGGTTATGATCAATGCATCCTCGGCTTTTGCAGACGGTTTTGAATATGGCCTGGGTGCAGAAATAGGTATTTCTACTGACAAGATACATGCGCGTGGGCCTGTTGGGCTGCAAGGTTTAACGTCTCAAAAATATGTAGTTTTTGGTGATGGACATATCCGCACCTAATGTAAGCCCAGCAGCCAGAGTGCTGTGGGGTGGTACCTTTGACCCTATCCATGAAGGCCATGTGTCTTTGGCTATTGAGCTAAGTAACTATTTAGGTGTTCAACCCCTATATCTTTTACCTAATAGCCAGCCTGCCCATAGGCATGCGCCTGTTGCAACGTCGAAGCAAAGGGCAAAAATGTTGACTTTGGCGATTCAAAGTCATGAGCAGTTAGCTATAGATATGCGCGAAATTGAGCGCCAAGGACCAAGCTATAGTGTGTTAACTATGGCTGAAGTAAGGCAAGAAATAGGCCCTATGATGCCGTTGATATGGTGCTTGGGTGTGGATGCTTTTGCGCAATTAACACAATGGCACCGCTGGCAAGAATTACTAACATACGGGCACCTGTTGGTGCTTACAAGGCCACAAGTAAGTTGGCCTAAAGATCCTGAGTTGCTTACTTGGTATACAGCTCACAAAGTGGATGAAGCTAAACAGTTATTAGCATCACCATCTGGTCAGGTGGCCCACCTGAAATTAGGGCAACATGACGTATCTGCAACACAGATACGTCAGCAGCTGTGCTTAGGTTATCAACCAAGTGCAACAGAATTAGCGCCTGCAGTGGCACACTACATTGCAAGCCAAAGCCTTTACGGCATTAATTAGATTTTTGGAACACAAATTATGGCTATGCCAATTGAAGACTTATTAAAATTGATCACCAGTGCCTTAGAAGATATGAAAGGCAAAGACATTGTACTTCTAGACGTACGTGGTTTATCAAATGTTACTGATTACATGGTAATCGCAACGGGAACCTCTAATCGCCATGTAAAGTCCTTAGCAGACGAAGTTTCTTTCCAAGCTAAACAAAATGGCGTTGCTCCTTTGGGTATTGAAGGTGAAATGAGTGGCGATTGGGTGTTGTCAGATCTAGGTGATGTTGTGGTTCATGTGATGCAAGCTGAAGCTCGTGATTTTTATGACCTAGAGCGTTTGTGGAACCCAGCACTTAAAGAAAATTTATCTAGTGATGTAGAGCCTCGCCTATAAATGAAGATTAAGTTGCTAGCAGTAGGCACCAAAATGCCTGCTTGGGTGACGCAAGGTTATGATGAGTATGCTCGCCGTATGCCCAGCGATATGCAATTGCAGTTACAAGAGCTAGGCTTAGGATTTCGGGGTAAAGGTGCGGATTTAAAACGTGCCATTGCTAAAGAAGGAGAACAGATGTTGTCATCTATCCCAGCACAAGATTATGTTATTGCGCTAGATGTGCTTGGTCAGCCTTGGAGTACACAAGAGCTAGCTAAGCAGTGTGGTGATTGGCGTATGGGTGGAAAAAATGTCACTCTACTTATCGGTGGGCCAGACGGATTAGCCGATTCTTGTTTGGCAAGGGCTGACCAACGTTGGTCTTTATCACCTCTTACACTACCTCATCCATTGGTGCGTGTGTTACTTGCTGAGCAAATCTACCGCGCCTGGAGTTTGCTTAATAATCACCCCTATCATAAGTAGCTGAGCAGATTATGCCCTGGTTAAAGATGGATTCTCAGCGCCAAGAAGTCAGCCAATTTAAAGCCCGCCTTTGGTGGGCTTTGCTGCTTATAGTGTTGGTTTTTGTTGGTTTAATTTCCCGCTTGATTTATTTGCAAGTCATTCAGCATGAACATTATGTGACGCAGTCAGATAATAATCGTCAGCAGTTACAGGCCCTTGCGCCAACTCGGGGCTTAATTTACGACACCAACGGTGTTTTGTTAGCAGGCAATCGTGCCAGCCATAGTTTAACCTTAGTGCCAGAGCGATTAATCAAGGGGCACAAAGGCATCGATTCTATGCTCACTGAGCTAGCTGAAGTGGTTACCATTGATCAAGATGACATTAAACGTTTTAAACGTCGGTTAAATCAGCCCCGCAGGCCTTTTAGTCCAGTAACATTACGTTTTCAATTGAACCCTACAGAAATTGCTCAAATTACTGTTAATCAACACCGTCTTCCAGGAGTTAGAATCGTACCAGAGTTGGTGCGTTACTACCCCATGGATGATGGTTTTGTGCATGCTTTGGGTTATGTGGGGCGCATTAATGATCGAGAATTAGCCAAGCTGGATAGTGTTAATTACAGTGCCACCCATCATGTTGGAAAATTGGGTGTTGAACGCTTTTACGAAAATGAATTGCATGGCACTGTGGGGCACCAAACAGTAGAAACTAATGCTAGAGGCAGAGTTTTACAGGTATTAGAGCGCTTTGAACCAGTGCCTGGTAAAGATATTACTCTATTTTTAAATGCTCAATTACAACAAGCTGCTGTGAAATTGTTAGAGGGAAAGCGTGGTGCAATTGTAGCAATAGACCCCAGCACTGGTGGGGTGTTAGCTATGGCTAGTGCGCCAACTTATGGCGCTAATCAATTCGTAACTGGCATTAGCAATGCCAATTACCAAGCGCTACGCAATTCTGACGACCTGCCTTTATTCAATCGAGCATTAAGGGGTCGATATCCTCCAGCGTCTACGGTTAAACCTGTGATTGCTCTTGCAGGCATGGATACTGGCTTAGTCCCTCGTAACTATTCCCTTTGGGACCCAGGCTACTATCAGCTTACAGAAGGTGGGCGCTTTTATCGTGACTGGAAAGAAGGGGGTCACGGACGTGTCGATATGCATAAATCTATCGTTGAGTCTGTAGACACCTATTATTATGCAATTGCCCATTTGATGGGCAATGATCCAATGACAAAATATCTTGCCAAATTTGGGTTTGGGCAAGTGACCATTGCAGATCAGCCAGAAGCTACTAAGGCTGTGTTACCCACCAAGCAATGGAAACGCATTAATCGGAATGCGTCTTGGTTTCCAGGAGATTCTTTAAACCTTGGTATTGGACAAGGGTTTTTATCAGCCACACCCACTCAGATAGCAAGTATGACTATGGTGTTGGCTAATAAAGGCCAATGGCACCAAGTGCGTATGATTAAGGCTATTAATGGCCAAGCGGTTACTAAGGTGAGTGACATAGGTCGTAATGATCCAAAGCAACCAATTGATATTAAGCTCAAACGAAATAGCGATTGGGACGGTGTACATAACGCCATGATAGACGTGATGCATGGGGCAAAAGGCACTGGGCGTCGCAGTGGCGCCAATAGTAGTTATAAAATGGCTGGAAAAACAGGCACCGCTCAAGTGTTGGGGATAAAGCAAGACAGCACCTATGATGCAGATAAAATTGCTGAACGTTTTCGTGACCATGGCTTGTACATAGGCTGGGCTCCTGTTAATAATCCAAAAATTGCCATTGCAGTGATTATTGAAAATGGCGGAGGCGGAAGCTCTGCAGCAGCACCTTTGGCCCGTAAGCTTTTCGACTTATACGTTTTAGAGCCCAAACCTGAGGTGAAATCAGAAGACAATGTGGGAGGCTCATAATTATGGCGGACTTCCAGCGCAGCGCCCCAGATGCAAAAGGACACTTAAGAAAGGGCCCAGGGCTCTGGGTAAAGCTTAGGCTAGATCCATTTTTATTGATATTGATATTTGCCATTATGTCTTTTGGCTTATTAGTACTTTACTCTGGCTCTGGTGCGAGTGACGCTGCGGTGCAAAGACAATCAATACGCTATGGCGTAGCCTTGCTAGTGGTTATTTTCATCACGCAAATGAACCTACGTCATGCGCAACGCTGGATTCCTTTGGTATATATTGCTGGGCTTTTATTGCTGCTTGCTGTGCTCTTTTTTGGCGTGGGTGCTAAAGGTGCTCAGCGTTGGCTGGAGCTACCAGGCTTACCGCGATTTCAGCCATCAGAAATGATGAAGCTGGCTGTACCTCTTATGGTCTCATGGTATTTGGCTAGTAGGCCCAGACCCCCTTCGCTAGCACACGTATTTGTGGCTATATTATTAGTTGCGATACCTGTATTACTCATTGCAAAGCAACCTGATCTTGGCACTGCATTACTTGTGGGAAGCTCTGGTGTTTTTGTGATCTTCTTTGCGGGGTTATTGTGGCGTTATTTAATCGCTGCAATGGTAATAGGCGCTGCAGGTTTGCCCCTTTTATGGATGGGGATGCGCGAATACCAAAAACAGCGGGTGCTGACATTTTTAGACCCAGAAAGCGACCCTTTGGGTGCAGGTTGGAATATTATCCAGTCTAAAATTGCGATCGGTTCAGGTGGTATTAATGGGAAGGGATGGTTACAAGGTACGCAATCACACCTAGACTTTTTACCAGAGACCCATACTGACTTTATCGTTGCTGTACTTGCTGAAGAGTTTGGTTTAATGGGTGTTTGTTTATTACTTGCCCTCTATTTTCTAGTGTTACTTAGAGGTCTAGTGATCGCTGGATCTGCAGCGCATCCGTTTGATCGAATGTTAGCGGCAAGTTTAACCCTCACTTTCTTCGTATATGTAGTGGTTAATATCGGTATGGTTAGCGGTTTGTTACCCGTGGTTGGTGTCCCATTGCCTATGGTAAGCTATGGAGGTACATCGGCTGTCACTTTGATGGCAAGTTTGGGTTTATTAATGTCTATACATGCCCGCAGGCCTCAACGTACTTAGAGATAGCGCACTTAGATTAGCGGATATACTTAATGGGTAGGCGCTGTGTCACTCTGGTCATTAATTCATAACCTATAGTGCTTGAGTGTCTTGCAACTTCATTGATATTCAAATCTTTGCCCCATAAACATACCGGATCACCTATTTTAACCCCCGGAAGATCTGTCACATCTAAAGTAATCATGTCCATAGATACGCGGCCAACAAGGCTAGCACGCTGGCCGTTTACCAACACTGGTGTGCCAGAAGCAGCATTACGAGGGTAACCATCTCCATAGCCAATGGATACAGTGGCGATGACTGAAGTGCGCTTAGCGGTCCATGTTTGTGCATAACCCACTGTTTGTCCAGCCTCAATTTCACGCAAAGACGTTATGGCAGAATACATCCCCATAACGGGCTGTAAACCCTGACTTGAAGGGTGATCTGCATCTAGGGGTGAATTACCATAAAGCATGAACCCCGCTCGGTTCCAATCAGCGTGGGCTTTTGGCCACGCCATAATAGCGGGTGAGTTGGCCAAACTTAAAGGCGTATTAAAAGGCTCAACGGTGTCCATAAAAAGCTTTAGCTGATGCTTAGTGAAGTCGTTATTAATTTCATCAGCACTGGCAAAGTGAGTAGCAAATACGATGCCTTGGGCTACGTTATCACTTGCCCGTAACTGTTGATAATAGCGATCCACATTGCTTGGGCTTAAGCCTAAACGGTGCATGCCAGTATCTACTTTAATCCATACTGTAATAGGTTTGGCTAAATTGGCATTCAATATAGCACTAACTTGCGTAGGATCTTCTACCATGACCCAAAAACCTTGCTCAGCAGCAACAGCCACTTCGTCAGCGCTAAAGAGCCCCTCTAGTAATACGATGGGCTTATGGATGCCTGCTTTGCGCAATACTAAAGCTTCTTCAATACAGGCCACGCCAAATATAGGGGCATAGGGTTGTAAAGCCATAGCGCACTCTATTGCTCCATGACCGTATGCATTAGCTTTAACTACAGCCATAGTCTGTGAGTGAGGAGCTAGACTGCAGGCCCATTGATAATTATGAACCAATGCAGACAGGTCTACGGCCATATAACTTGGACGGGCCATGATGAAGTCTCTAGTAGTTAAATTTGCCAGCGCTGTATAGTTGAGCAGCTTTTTCCCATACAGGGCCAGGCTTACCATCACCTACCAATTGACCGTCAATTTGAGTCACTGGCGCAATTTCTTTACTAGAGCTGGAAATCCAAATTTCGTCAGCATCAAACACTTCTTCTCTTGTGACATTTCGTTCTTCTACAGCAATGCTGCCGTCTTCACGCAATACGCCTAAAGCAATCAGGCGAGTGATGCCTGGTAAAATTTGATTATCCAACACGGGTGTAATTACGGTGCCGTTTTTAACAATATATGCATTGCAGGCGCCGCATTCAGTTAGTTCACCTTGTTCATTAAATAACAAAACTTCGTCACTACCTTGGCTGTAGCCTTGCTGATAATGCATTACATTACCAAGCAAAGAAATGGATTTAATGTTGCACTTCTTCCAGCGATGATCTTGCATGGTGGTTACTTTGTAGGCATTAACTTTATCTCGCTGCGGAATAGGAGCAGCCGGAATAGCCGTAGGCATAGCAAAGACTGTAGGCGTTACACCTGCAGGGTAGGGGTGATGGCGCTTAGTGTCGGCACCACGGGTGACGTGTAAATATAGTCCAACTTGAGGATCAGGGTTGAGATTAATCAACTCCTGGCATAGGTCACGCCATTGATCATGGCTCCAGTTAAGCTGTATTTCTAATGCGGCCAAACCTTCGATCATACGGTCAATATGTGGCCCAAAACCCACCATTTTTCCACCATAAGAAGGAATCACTTCATAGATGCCATCACCAAACAAAAAGCCCCGATCCAAAGGTGAAATTTTAGCTTCTTCCATGGGTATAAAACTGCCATTAAGGTAAACAATGCTCATAACTTAATCTCTAATAATTTGACTAACCAGTTGACTGGCGCTGTCGGCTAATAATTGTGGTAATAAACGATCTTCATCTTGACGCCAACCACAACAAAATTTTAGTTTTGGAGGTGCTGGATCAACATTAAATGCGATAAGCCGTTCATTGTTTAACGCATCTTCTACAATAGGTTGAGGCAATAAAGCAATGCCGGCACCTTGTTCGGCCATAGCTAATAAGCCAGACACTGAATTGCTGGTATGAAATTTTGGCTTTTCTGCCACTTGGCTAAATAATTCTTGCAAGTGCTTTCCTGGGCCTGTGGCTGCTGGAAAGCTTAAAATAGGGCATCGACTTAAAGCGTTGATGTCCATACTACGGCTATTTTTGGCAAAGTGAGGGCTACCTACCCACACTTGTGGAAGCGAGCTTAGTGGCTGGGTGTTAACAGACACTGCTTGCCCTGTGTACACCATTAGCGCTAGGTCTAGTTGGTGTTCCTCTAGCTGCTTATATAGCGATAAAGACAAGTCTATAGTGAGTTCGAATTGGATTAATGGGTGCTGCTCACGCCACACCTTTAACAAATCTCTTAGCCATAAGTGCGCTACAGTGTCTGCAATGCCAATACGAAATACACCCTGTTGAGGGGCGTCATCTTGTAACTGAGCCTTCATTTCACTACTAATAGCCACTAAGCGTTCGGCAAAAGGTAGTAATTGCCTGCCCCGTGCAGTAAGTTTGGTGCCACTTTGATCTCGTTTAAATAGCTTAACCCCTAGCTCTTCTTCTAAAGTGGCAATGCGAGCAGAAATCGCAGGCTGAGACGCATGTAACTGAGACGCAGCACCGTGGAAACTACCTAAAGTAGCCACCTTAATAAAGCTGTTGAGGTTACGAAGACGCACACTGAGCTCCTATATTGATTTTTTTGACAAAATTAATCACAAAAACCAGTGATTTGGCGTAATTGGTTAATCACAGATTGGCCTTCGCTTACTGGCAAACCATCTTCTGTAAGTTGGTTTATACGCGTTACACCGTCTACGCTGCCAAGGTCTGATAAATACTGCAAAATAGACAAGGGCTCAATTTTAGCTAATAAATCGTGTCTATGCCATAGACCTAAAAAAGCAATCATGCCGTACGCGCCCCAGTTAGAAACATCTGCAATAATAAGCTCATCTGCCTGGGTTATAGCAGGCACGATATCCAGCTTTTCAAGTGCATGGATTACCTTTCCCATGCCTATTTCGTTGCCACCATCACCTACAGCGATAGTAGGGCATTTAGCCAAGTCCATATAGCTATCAAAACACGCAGTGCCTTGGCTGATACTCTCACCACGCATATTGTAATAGCCCCCATCTTGAGCTTGGCCTGGGCGTTCAATAGAAACAATCGCTTGTGGGTTTAGAAGCTCCAGAGCAGCTAAAGTCTGCGCTGCTATATTGTCTGAAATACCTAGTTCAATTTTATGTGTCCGATAGCGTGCGCTAAGAGCCCCCACAAGTGGTTCTCCACATACAATTATAGGCACAGCGCCTAGTTCTTCTAAGCACTGGTAAAGTGCGATAGCGCCCACAGGACCATCTGTTTCAAAGGTACCTACTACAGGAAATCCTGTGCCAATGAGCACTGTGCTTCCTGATGTGCCTTTTATACAAGTTTGTAAAATTTGTGCCGCTCTTAAGCAATAACCTGCATCTAAAGCAGGCTGCACTTGGGCCATGCCACGAGGATTTCGAGCGACTAAAGCATCTTCAATCTGTTGGCTAAGTTGTTGGTCATTAAGCATGGTTAATCCTTCAGGTGCAACAGTGGTGTATGGTTAAATTTAAGTTGGGCTAGGGTATTAATAGTATGGGCTTGGTACAAATCTACTTCTTCAAAATGTAGCGTATCTCCAGGCCTCAACTGAGCAAGAGAAGCCGTATCTCGGGCTAAAACTGCACCTATTTTAGGGTAGCCACCAATGGTTTGACGATCTTTAAGTAGAACAATAGGTTGCCCATCGGCAGGCACTTGAACTGCACCTAAGCAAATGCCTTCTGATAACATGTTTTGGGATGGGCAGGGCACAGCTGGCCCTTCAAGGCGCATCCCCATGCGGTCACTTCGATCTGTGACTGTATATTGTCCATGGAAAAAACGCGCTCGGGTAGCGGCATCAAACAGGTGATGTTGGTAACCAGGCAATAAGCGTAATACAGTGTTTCCATCACGCCTATTGGTGTTTTTTTGAGCATACAAAGGCCTGTGTTCTGGCGCTAGTGCTTGGCGTGGCAATTGCGTGATGCGCGAGCAAGGCAAGCAATCATTGGCTGCAAGTTTAGCACCTGCAATGCCTCCTACCTTTTCTCGAACCACTGTTGCGCTGCTGCCAAAGCTTGGATTGATATTAAATCCACCAGCTACACTGACATAGCTTCGACATCCATGGCTAGAATAGCCTAGTTTAATTTCGTCATCAGGTAAGATTTTATGACTCGTCCATAAAGCCTTTTCAACGCCATTAATAGTCAAATCTAGCTGGGCACCTGTCACGCATAAGTAACTACTGGTTTGGGCTAATAATTGTAAACCGCCAAAGCTTAATTCAATGGCACTGGCGTTTGGGACGTTATGCAAAATTCGATTAGCCCATAAAAAGGCTTCATTGTCTAACGGCCCTCCAGTAGTTAAGCCGATATCATGCTGGCCAAAACGGCCCAGATCTTGTATTGAACTAAGTAAACCAGGTTGAAGAACTTTATAGCTCATGTAACAAGCCTCCCATAGTGAGATACTGTTGCTCATCAATAGGCACAAACCGAACTCGATCACCCACTGTTACAGGCATGTGTGGCTGTGTTTGTGCATTAAACATTGGGGTAGGGCAAAGGCCAATAAGGTTCCATCCACCAGGAGAGCTTGCTGGATATACTGCAGTTTGGCGATCAGCAATAGCTACTGCGCCAGCTGGTACTTTAAGTCTTGGGGTGGCAAGCCTTGGCGCGGCTAAGCGTTCATCTACTTCACCTAAGTAAGCGAAACCTGGCGCAAAACCAATGGCATACACACGGTACTCTGTAGCGCTATGTATATCGATAATTTGCTCCACACTAAGCCCTGCATTTTGGGCTAACAAATTAAGCTCTGGGCCATATTTAGTACTATAAAACACAGGTATTTCAACCAGTTGGCCACCATTTTGACTAACCTGTTGTGGCGTATCCAATATCAATCTTAGGGCTGTCTTTGCCCATAAGTGGTCACACTGATGAGTGTCATAAATGACTAATAAAGACGCATAGGATGCCACTAAGTCGATAAGTTTGGTTCCAAAATGCTGCTTTACTTGGGCGCATGCACTGGCTATAGCGGCACTAACTTCAGGGCTAATTTGCAAGCTGTCAGGGTCGCCAAAATAGATGATGTAGCTATTTTCACTGGCTATTGCTATGTGTGTTCGATTGGTGCTCATAGTATGTGGCTATGCTTGATCAGTGGATGGATTTTCCATCAACTTACGGATAGATTCTATAGCCGCAATACCGGCATCATTATCGCCGTGTACGCAAAGACTATCGACTTGGAGTTTTAAGGCTGCCCCACTAGCTGTGGTAATGGTACCTGTTTGAGTGAGCTGTTGTACTTGCTTTAGCATGGCATCATGATCTAATACTGCGCCAGCTTTAGAGCGGGCCATTAGGCTGCCATCATCTTCGTAACAGCGATCTGCAAAGGCTTCAAAATAGAGTTCTAAATTGAGCTCTTGCGCTTGTTTTAGATGGTCTTTGGCATAAGCGTTGGCTTGCAGCATTAGTTTTAATGATGGAGCACTGTCTCCATTAAAAGATAGCCGCGTTGGATAGCTACTCACTGCTTGCATTACTGCGTCTCGCACCGATGATTTGCTCATCATGTCATTATAAAGGGCGCCGTGGGGCTTCACATAACTTAGCACTAAGCCTTGGCAAGCTGCCATGCCCTCTAACGCCGCAATTTGATAGTGCATAAACGCCACTATTTCTTGGGCTGAACAGTTCATAGACCTTCTACCAAAACCAACTAAATCTGGGTAAGCAGGGTGGGCTCCCACCATCACCCCATGTGTTTTTGCTAATGCCAATGTACGCTGCATTACCAATGGATCGCCGGCATGAAAACCACAGGCAATGTTAGCTTGGTCAATGTGTGGCATTGCTTTGGCATCTTGGCCCATAGTCCAAGAACCATAACTTTCCCCTAAATCGCAATTAAGTAGCATGTTATTTTCCTTGTTTAAAATATCGCCAGCTGGCTGTTGGGTAAGTCGGTAACCAACATACAGCCAGGTGCATGAGTAATACAAAATGATGGTTTAGCTCTTTCAACGGCTACTTGAGGTGTTACTCCACAAGCCCAAAACACAGGTATTTCACCGTCTTTAAGGGTGACTCGATCACCAAAATCAGGTTGGTTTAAATCTGTAATGCCAATGTCGCCAGGTGAGCCAAAATGCACTGGAGCGCCATGCACAGAAGGGAATCTGCTGCATATTTGAATCGCTCTTATAGCATCTGCAGGTTTGTATGGCCGCATGCTAACCACCATATTGCCCGCAAATGGCCCTGCTTTTTTACAGGCAATGTTAGTGCGATACATGGGAACATTTACACCTTCGGTAAGGTTACGAACCTCTAGCCCATCTGCTATTAGCGCTTCCTCAAAAGAGAAAGAACAACCAAGCACAAAGGCCACTAAATCATCACGCCAATGATCAAGAATGTTGCCCACTTGATGATCAGCTTTGCCATGATTGAAAAGCCTATATTGAGGAATATCGGTGCGCAGGTCGATGTCTTGACCTAAGCTTTTTAGACGAAAGTCTCCGGGCTTTTCAGACATGCCAATAATAGGGCATGGTTTTGGGTTGAGGTGGCAAAATTTTAAAAAATCATTGGCATAAGCTTCAGGTAAAATACACAGATTTCCCTGTACATAACCTGAGCACAAACCAGAGGTGTTACTGGTCATAGAGCCGCTACGGATCTGTTGTCTAAGCTGCAGTGGTGAAAGGGTCATAGAACGTCCGAAGGTCAGTAATTAATTTAATGAAATTATTGTGCATTTTGCAGGTCACAAGGGGGCGTGTCTAATTAATTCTATTACGACCATTGATAGACTTTTCTTATCAATTGGTAGGCGTATTAAAATTTATTCTTATATTTGATAGATTTTACAGTTGATAGGTTGATTAGGCACACACGAAAATATCCATGACAAAGTTAAAGTATCAATCTATGTCCCCCTTTATTGGTGCAAGACAGTTGGGTATTAAGTAGTAATTAGTTACACTTAAGGGACATATATAGGGAGATTGCTGTGAAAAAAATAACGCTAGGTTGCTTGTTGATTGGGCTTTTAACTACACAAGTATATGCCAGCTTTACTGCGCGAGATGACGTGTCTAAATGGTTAAATGATTCGGGTGATTTGGGTTTTACTCAAGATCAAGTCCTACAATACTTAGCTCAAACAAAAGCCAAGCCCAGTATTGTGCCAGTGCTGCGCAATGCGCCCGAAAATAAACTGAAATGGAGTGGATATCAAAAACGGCTAGTGAGCGCATCACGTATTAAATCAGGCAAGGCCTTTGTGCAAAAAAATGCTGCACAATTACAGCAGGTTGCCAAAGAGACTGGCGTAGATGCGGCTATTATTGCAGCTATTGCAGGAATAGAAAGTAATTACGGCGCTAACATGGGTAAGCACTTAGCTTTGAGGGTGTTGGCGACACTGTCTTTTGACTACCCTCGCAGGAGTCAGTTTTATCAGCGTCAGCTTGCTGAATTTTTTCGTCTTTGCTATAGCCAAGGTTTAGATCCTACACAAGTTAAAGGCTCTGCAGCCGGTGCAGTAGGAATGGGTCAGTTTATACCCACAAGCTACCGTGATTTCGCTGTCGATGGAGATAGTGATGGACGCATCGATTTATTTAATAGTGTAGATGATAACATCGCTAGTATTGCTCATTACCTTGCCCGCCACCGCTGGCAAGCAGGCAAGCCTTGGTTATTAACTGTTGACTCTTTAGTAGAGCCCGCTTGGGTGAGTAAGAAAGCCAAGCGCCAAGGTGTGCCTTTGTCACAGTGGGAAGCTCGGGGGATTGCTTTATCTTCATCAATTGACGCGGGCGAGTTTAATTTGTATGCCTTTTCAACTGAAAATGGCAATGAGTACCGTTTAGGTGGAGCTAACTTTTACGCGATAACACGTTATAATCATTCCCTTTGGTACGCTAGAGCAGTGGTAGAAATCGCTCAAGGCATCGCGCAAGAGTAAGATAGACTCAACTAAGCTTGAAACAAGGTTTTTAACATGCAATATGGATTACGTCTCATTTCAAGTGCTGTGCTGATGCTTGGTATTAGTGCATGCTCAAATACTAGCAAGCAGCCTACTGGAGCCTCTGGTTCTGTGAACATTTCGCAAGCGGCAGTGGTGGCAGCTGCAAAAGCTAAAACTGAAGCCCGCTACTCCATAAAACAAGACTTAGGACCTAAGCAGCACTTGGATATGAGCAATGCAGCCGATGCGATTCCTAAAGTTGAGGCTCATAGTCGTGGTGGCAATAAAAGCCGCTACGAAGTGTGGGGTAAAACCTACAGTGTTATGCCATCAAGTGTGGGCTTTAAAGAACGTGGTTTGGCTTCTTGGTATGGTCAAAAATTTCATGGTCATTTAACCTCAAACGGTGAAACCTATGACATGTACTCAATGAGTGCGGCCCATAAGTCTTTACCTTTGCCTACTTATGCCCGTATTACTAACCTTGATAATAATAAAATAGTGATTGTTAGAGTTAACGATCGTGGTCCTTTTCATGGTGATCGAGTGATTGACCTATCTTACGCGGCTGCTAGTAAATTAGATTACCGAAAAACAGGTGTGGCTAATGTATTGGTTGAGGCGATCGATGCAAGTCGTTGGAGCCCAGAGCTAGAAAAACGGATTAGAAAACAGCGCAAAGCAAATAGCTTTTCTGCTTCAAAAAAGACACTAACACCGTCAGCTGTTAAAGGCGCCAAGGCTAAAGCAACTCCTATTGCCCAGCCCACAGTTAAGCCTGGCACCTTAACGAAGAGATCATCAAGCAAGGAAATTCGCCAACAGTCTAAGCGTGTGCCTGGGTATTACGTGCAAGTTGCTGCAGTGTCTCGGATTGGAGGTGCTTTGTTGTTGCGCAATACCTTGGTGCAAGAGCTTAGGCGATCAAATGTATTTGTAGAACAGGCCAATGATCGACCAGATTTATTTAGGGTATTAATTGGCCCTATGACTGACAATGGCAGTGCTGCTGCGTTAATGCAGCAGCTTGTGACGCTCGGGCGCGGGCAAGGGCTAATGATTAGGCCCTAATGTGCTGATTCTATTATGGGTCTCATGGTACAATCAGATCGTTAAAAATTGCCAATGAAAACCGCAAGGTTTTATTGGATCAACAACTTAAGGTGTTTTGAGTATGGCAACTGCAGTGGCTTCGGCTAAATTATTATTTTGCTCTGTGAAACAGGCAATAAAACATGGTCTTAGCACTATGCCACTAGTTAAAGCTGCTGCAATGGCAATGTCTTTATTTGTATGTATGGGGTTGGCAAGCTCATCCTACGCAGCCCAAGCATTAGTGCCTCAACCGCCGCAATTAGCTGCTAAAGCTTACATATTGATTGATGCATTGACAGGCGAAGTCATTGTAGAAAATAATGCTGACCAATTGTTACCCCCTGCAAGTTTAACCAAGTTGATGACAGCTTATATTCTTGATTATGAAGTTGCTGCGGGTAATGTGTCTTTAGAAGATCAAGTGCGTATTAGTGAAAAGGCATGGCGTACTAAAGGCTCGCGCATGTTTATCCAAGAAGGTAAGTTTGTTAAGTTGGAAGACTTAATGCGAGGCATCATTATTCAATCGGGTAACGATGCTAGTGTGGCTGTGGCAGAGCATATTGCAGGCAGTGAAGAAGCCTTTGCCGATTTAATGAACCTACATGCTGTGCGTTTGGGTATGACCCAAACAAACTTTAAAAATGCCACAGGCCTGCCGGCCAATGGGCTTGAAACAACAGCAAGAGATTTAGCTATCTTAGCTAGAGCTATTATTCGTGACTACCCAGAACAGTACCAAGTTTATTCAGAAAAAGAATTTACCTTTAATAAAATCAGACAACCCAACCGTAATAAACTTTTGTGGCGCGACAGCACAGTGGACGGCCTTAAAACAGGCTATACCTCTGCTGCTGGATACTGTTTGGTAGCGTCGGCTAAAAAAGATGGTCAACGATTAATTTCTGTTGTGCTAGGCGCAGCCGGCACAGAGTCTCGTGCTCAAGAATCTCAAAAATTACTGACTTACGGCATGCGCTTTTTTGAAACGCATTTACTTTATGATGCTGGCGAAGTCATCACTCAAGCTAGAGTTTGGGGTGGTGTTGAAGATTATGTAGATTTAAAGCTTGAAGAAGATCTTGCTGTGACTATTCCTCGTGGTCAAGCTAAATACATTAAGGCCACTATTGATATTAATACCGAAATTGAGGCGCCTCTTTTAGCAGGTGACGTTTTAGGTAAGCTTGTCATTACCCTTGATGAAGAGACGATTATCAGCAGAGATTTGATTGCCAGCAAAGACCTTAGAGAAGGTGGGTTTATTAAAGGTATGGTAGATAGTATAACTCGACTCATTAGTGGCGAATGATGAAATTGAAGCAAGAAATACAAAAGCAAGAAGAGCCAAAGATTGAGTTTCCCTGTGCTAACTACAGTCTGAAAATCGTGGGTCTTAAAACCCCAGATTATAAAGACTGGGTAGTGCAGTGCGTAACAGAGCTAGCATCGGGCATAGACCTTAAAAAAGTGCAGGCTGTAGACAGTAAAAATGGAACATTCCAATCGGTCCGCTTGTCAGTGACTGCGCAAAGTGAAGAGCACTTGAAGCTAATACATCAAACCTTAATGAATAGTGGCAAGGTTAAGCTTGTCCTCTAGGGGAAGTAGTATTGGCGGCGTATTAATAAGGCGTTTAACGCCTCACGCCTACGGTATAAGTTGGCAAGCAATGCAAGACTTTACCAACCAACGTGATGCGAGTACTTTGGATGAAATATGGGTGCTAGAGCACCATAGAGTGTTTACCCAAGGTCAAGCTGGTAAGGCAGAACATCTATTGAATCAAGGCGATATCCCTTTGGTTCAATCGGATCGTGGCGGTCAAGTGACCTATCATGGGCCAGGGCAGTTGATGATCTACCTTATGCTAGATTTAAAACGCTTAAATATAGGTGTTAGAGCGTTGGTTACACACATGGAAGAGGCCCTAATAGACTGTTTGTCTGGTTATGGCATTAACGCTGCTACTAAGGCTGGCGCCCCTGGAGTGTATGTTGAGGGCTGTAAGATTGCGTCTTTGGGTTTGCGGGTCCGAAAGGGGTGCAGTTTTCACGGCTTAGCACTCAATGTAGACATGGATCTTAGCCCTTTTGAGCGGATTAACCCTTGCGGTTACGCAGGTTTAAAAATGGTTCAAATGAAAGATTTCCACGATGCAGCTGATGTGATTGAGTTAGACCTTGTGGCTAGTAATCTATGTAAAAAAATAATTCATCAATTGCAGTATACACAAGTTAATGAAACCCAAGACGCTTGGGTAAAACACCTTTGAATATAATCAACGAGCAATAGTTACCATGGCGACATCATACAAAGCTGAAGCAGGCGTTAAACTTCGTGGAGCGGAAAAAGTAGCCCGTATCCCAATAAAGGTGATACCTACAGATAAAATGCCTCGCAAACCTGATTGGTTGCGAATTAAGGTGCGTAGTTCGCCCGAAATTAATCGCATTAAATCTAAGCTACGAGAGCATAAGCTAGCTTCTGTTTGTGAAGAGGCAAATTGCCCCAACCTAGGTGAGTGCTTTAGTAATGGCACGGCCACCTTTATGATTATGGGTGAAATTTGTACACGCAGATGCCCATTTTGTGATGTGGCTCATGGACGCCCCAATCCACTGTCTGTAGATGAGCCTACAGAGTTGGCCACAGCGGTAGCTGACATGGCTCTTAAATATGTGGTGGTTACTTCTGTTGATCGTGATGATTTAAGAGATGGTGGAGCACAGCATTTTGCCGATTGTATCGCTGCCATCAACGAGCGCACTCCCTCAACTCAGGTTGAAGTGTTGGTGCCAGATTTTCGTGGCCGCATGGATATTGCTTTAGACATATTGGCCAAGACGCCGCCCCATGTGTTTAATCACAACTTGGAATCAATACCACGCTTGTACAAAAAGATCCGTCCAGGCTCTGACTACCAGTGGTCGTTAGATTTACTACAAAAATACAAGCAACAATGCCCAGATGTTTTAACCAAGTCTGGTTTGATGCTGGGCCTTGGAGAAACCAACGAAGAAGTATTGCAAGTGTTGCAAGATCTTCGTGACCATGGGGTCGACATGCTTACACTTGGGCAATATTTGCAGCCTAGTTTAAATCACTTGCCAGTAGATCGGTTTGTGCCTCCTGCAGAATTTGATGAATTAGGTGCAGCAGCTAAAGCTATGGGCTTTAAGCATGTGGCCAGTGGTCCGTTAGTTCGCTCCTCTTACCATGCAGATTTACAAGCTAAAGGTGAAAAAATCAGTTGAAATCTAACGTTAAAACCTTAGGTTTAGTGTTAGATTTTAACCAGTAATATCAAATAATAAAATTTAATAAGGTCTCATTATGGCGATCATCCATTGGTTAGGTGCTGGACTTTCTAGTGCTCCTGGTATCAAACGGCTCATTGGCAATGGCGCACAGTTATGGCTGTGGAACCGCACACTTAGTAAAGCTGAAGCGGTAATACAAGCAATGGATGGCCAATGTCAGGCACGCACATTGGATTGGCATGAACTTGCTCAAAATGTAAGTAAGGACGATGTATTAGTGTCTATGTTGCCCGGCTCGTTTCATGTTCAAGTGGCACAGCTGGCTTTGGATAACCAAGCTCATTTTGTATCCAGTAGCTATTTGTCTCCCCAGATGCACGACTTACACCAGCAAGCGTTAGATAAAGGCCTGTGTTTAGTGAATGAAGTGGGTTTAGATCCGGGTATAGATCATCTATTGGCTCATGCCTTGGTGGATGATTATCGTCAATCTACAGTTTATAACGACAATAATCATATTGAATTTAGATCTTTTTGTGGTGGTTTACCGGCACAAGAGAATGACTTCAAATATAAATTTTCTTGGTCTCCACTAGGTGTTCTTACCGCCCTTAGGTCTCCAGCACAGTGGCGTGAAAATGCGCAAGTTAAAACTAACAGTAAGCCTTGGCATGCAATGCGAGACTATACCGTTGCACTATCTAAAGAACATACAGCAACCTTTGAAGCGATTCCTAATCGTGATTCGTTACCATTTATCAGCCAGTATCACTTTGACCCCAAATGGACTGTCGATACTTTTATTAGGGGCTCTTTGCGTCTTACAGGTTGGTCTGCGGCATGGAAAGACATTTTTAGTTTAGTGGCCTCTGCCCAAGGCGAAACTGGCACTGCTCAATTGACTGCTAAATCTGATGAGCTTTGGCAAAAATATGCCTTTCAAGAGGGTGAGCAAGATCGGGTGGTTTTGCATGTTGAATTATTGGCTAAAGACCCAAAAACACAGCAGCCGGTTTGGCGTAAAAGCTATGCTATGGATGCTTTTGGTAATGATCAAGGCAGTGCAATGGCGCGCTTGGTATCAACCACGGTAAGCCTGGCTGTTGAAGCCGTATTAGAAGGCCATATTGGTGCAGGTGTTAGCGCTGCACCTGATGATGCTACCCTAGTGAGCCAGTGGTTAAAGTATTTAAACGACCACCACGACACCATTGAACACATGAACCACTTAGATTAATCATGAAAAAGCCTAGCAGTGCCATTGTGGTGGGGGCTGGAATGGTAGGCCTTTGTTGTGCTTATGCCCTCCATCTTAGAGGGGTTAAGGTGACTATTGTAGACCGAGACCCAGCAGGTGATAAAACCTCTTATGGTAATGCAGGGGCGTTAGCTATTAGTGAGTGTGTACCACACAGCTTGCCAGGCCAAATGTGGTCTATTCCCAAGTGGCTGATTGATCCCATGGGCCCTTTGTCTATTCGGGCAGCACATATTCCTCACTTAATACCTTGGTTGTTGTCGTATCTTGGCCATAGCCGTGGAAAAAATGTGGCACATATTGCCAAAGCCTTACATGCTATTAATTGCCGAGTCAGTGCAGACTATGATCCGATGCTAGCCAAAATAGGCTATGCGGATAAGGTGCGAGATAAAGGTTGTATCCGCGTCTATGATAACTATGAAAACTTTAAATTAAGCGCTCAAGAGTGGGCTATCCGCAAGCAATATGGGCAGCATTATGAACTCTTAGGTGAAGAAGATCTGCGTGCTATGGAGCCCTCTATAGGCAAGGCTAAGACGTTTGGTGTGTTGCAGCCGCAATGGCGTATTATTGATGATCCAAAGGAGTTGGTGTCTAGTCTACGTGAATGGCTAGTGAGCCAAGGTGTGGCTATATTGGCAGCTAATGTAGACACTTTAATAACTCAAGATAAACATGTCGTGGGTATTAAAACCTTAAGTGGTGAGTATGTGGCAGATGTAACTGTAGTTGCAGCTGGAGCTTGGTCTAAGCAGTTATCAAAGCAGGTGGGGGAGACGTGTTTGTTAGAGTCTGAGCGGGGGTATAACACCACCTTGCCTTACCCAAATATACAGCTAAATCATGAGTTGTTGTTTGCTGAGCAGATGTTTGCTGTATCGCCCTTATCTATGGGCGTGCGAGTAGGTGGTGCGTCAGAGTTTGCTGGTTTAAGTGCAGCGCCAAATTATAAACGCAGTGATAATTTACTAGCTTTAGCGAAGCGTTTTTTACCTGAATTGGATACACAAAATGGTCAAAAATGGATGGGGCATAGGCCCTCTACACCTGATTCATTGCCTGTGCTTGGGCCTTCGGTAAAGTGGCAAGGGTTAGCTTATGCGTTTGGGCATGCTCATTTAGGGATGACTCAGGCGGCTACAAGTGGGCAAATGTTGGCTGAAGTGTTGCTGGAGCCAGAAAAAGGCACCGATTTGAGTGCCTATAGCATAGGGCGCTTTAATGGATAGGTTTTCCAGCTAACTGCATTATCAAACCACTTAGTAAATCCCATGTATTAGCTTTGCTTACGCCTTTTACGCACTGATCTATCGCTTCGCATTGCGCTAGCATGTGCTGGGCACTTTGATGATCATGCTGCTTCGCTGCAGTGCGCAGGTAGCTCTTGCGCTTTTCCCACACGCGTTCTTGCCTAAGTCCAGCTTCAATACCTTGAGAGTTACCTATAACGCTTGCCAAAAGCCTCACTTCGCGACTTAACACCCATAAAATATCCATTGCGCTAGTGCCTTCTTCTTTGAGCCCATAGAGCATAGTAAGGCTGTGACTGGCCTGGCCCATAAGTGCAGTGTCTACTAGCTGGTAATTGCTGTAGCGAGCAAGACCGCCTACATCACTATCAATGTGTTGTGCAGTAATTTCAAAGTTTGCACCATTGAGGGTGAATTTTTCTAATTCCTGAGCGGTCGCTAACAAATTTCCTTCAGTGCGTTGAATTAACAGCTCACATGCGTCTGGGGTGATGGTTAGGTCTAGTTTTTTAACTCTATTATTGATCCAGCGCCCCATTTGTTGGGCTTCTAATGGGAAAACTGCCATGCATACACCCGCTGCATCTAGCGCTTTAAACCATTTTGAGCTCTGACTTTTGGAGTCAATCTTGCCGCTACTAATGAGTACTAAATTATCCGGATTGGGATTTTCTACTAATAAGTTTAGAGCGGCGGAACCTTCTTTGCCAGGTTTGCCGTTGGGGATTCTTATTTCAATGATCTTGCGGCTAGAAAAAAGTGACATAGCTTGATCAGAGGCAGTGATTTGTTGCCAATCAAAGCGGCCCTCAGCATGAAACAAGTCGCGTTCTAAAAAACCTTCGTGACGTGCTTTGTTGCGGATTGCATCGCATATTTCTTGCTGCAATAAAGGCTCATCACCATGCACAAAGTAACAACCTGCTAAACCTTTGGTAAGATGATTATCGAGTTGGTCTGGTTTAATAAGCATTATTGGAAACTAAGCTGGCGTGTGATGCGAGAGCCAAGTTGTTGGTATAACAAAGCCCAACTATCAGCTTTTATACGTTCGTTAATAGTGGCATTAGTGCCACTTAAATCCACATCAGCGCTTACAGATATAAGTAGCGATTTGTTATCAGTGGGGTATTTTTGTGTGCTTTGTTTTGTACCATCAGCACTATAAAGGTATTGGCTACTCAAAGTATAGCGCCACACCAAAGCGTCACCATTGGTATCTAGTGTGAGTTTGGTGGTGTGTTGCAATGTGCGCGTAAGTTGCAGTGTGGGTGCCGTACTATCCTCATTTACTACTGAATCTAATACATTTAACCTCACCGGGTATTGGCTAAGATTATCAATTACTGCAGATGCAAGCTGATCATCGTCTACATAAAGGTCAATTTGGGGCGCAAATGAGCGTTGGCTTTGGCCTTGTAAGTGGAAGCCGCAACTGGCCATAGCTAGGCTCAAGCACATTACAAAGCTGAATTG
Organism: Candidatus Njordibacter sp. Uisw_002; assembly: GCF_047730155.1. NCBI lineage: Bacteria > Pseudomonadati > Pseudomonadota > Gammaproteobacteria > Pseudomonadales > Candidatus Njordibacteraceae > Candidatus Njordibacter > Candidatus Njordibacter sp. Uisw_002. Next base: position 1,825,766 of record NZ_CP159832.1, on the reverse strand, counting down.
AGCTATGGCACCTAATCTTGCAGTTTTATTGATCATTTGCTACGTCCTATTTTGCCCCGGAAGCTGCCCACCAGGCTAACTTACAACAATATTAACTAGTTTGTTGGGCACCACGATCACTTTTCGTACTGCCATATTACTAATAAAGCTCTGCACTTTTTCATCGGCTAAGGCCAGTTGTTGGATCGTATCGCGGTCCATAGTGGCATCGACACTGATTTTACTACGTAACTTTCCATTCACCTGAATTACCATGTCAATGCTGGATTTTACAAGCGCACTTTCATCCACTTGTGGCCAAGGCGTTTGTAAAATGCTATCGGTGCCAGACATTGCTTGCCATAATGTGTGACACAAATGTGGCGTAAAGGGCGATATCAGTAACACAGCGGTGCTTAAGCCTTCTGCTCTTACAGCGCGGCCTTGGTCGCTTGTGTCGCTAAACTTAGAAATAGTGTTGCTCAATTCCATAATGGCTGCAATAGCCGTGTTAAAGGTGGTGCGGCGTTCAATATCGTCAGTGACTTTTTGAATGGTCTCGTGGGTTTTGCGGCGCATGTCTTGTTGTTGCTGGTTTAATTCACTTGCTTTTAAAGCGGGTGCAGCAGGGCCTGACAAATGTTGGTGCACTTGCTTCCAGAAGCGTTTAATAAACCTTTGAGAACCTTCAAGTCCAGCGTCAGACCATTCAAGCGATTGCTCTGGGGGAGCGGCAAACATGGTAAATAGACGCACTGCATCAGCGCCATACTGATCTATCATTGTTTGCGGATCAATGCCGTTGTTTTTGGACTTCGACATTTTCCCCATGCCATCATAGAGTACGGCCGAGCCATCAGACTTTTTCACAGCTCCAGTAATACGACCCTTATCATCAACTATTGGATCTACATCTAGTGGAGAAATCCAATTTTGGCCGCCTTTTTCTTCTTCTTGGTAGTAAGTGTGAGCTAGCACCATACCTTGGCATAGAAGTTTCTTAAACGGTTCATCAGATGAAACAAGGCCCATGTCACGCATGAGTTTGTGGAAAAAGCGTGAATATAGAAGGTGCAAAATAGCGTGTTCAATGCCTCCAACGTAATGGTCTACAGGGGCCCAATAATCAGCGCTGTTGGGCGCCAACATGTTGTCATTATGGTGGGCGCTGGTGAAGCGTGCGTAGTACCAAGAAGACTCCATAAAGGTATCGAAGGTATCTGTTTCACGTTTTGCTGCAGCGCCGCAAGTGGGGCAGCTGGTATTAATAAACTCGTCCATTTTCTTTAATGGAGAGCCGCTACCATCAAATTCTACATCTGTCGGCAATACCACAGGCAGTTGATCTTCTGGCACTGCAACTGGTCCACACGCATCACAATTAATAATAGGAATGGGAGTGCCCCAATAACGCTGGCGAGAAACACCCCAGTCACGTAAGCGATAGTTAGTGGTGGTTTTACCTTTGCCTAGCTGTTCAAGCTTGGCCGATATGGCGTCAAATGCCAGCTGGAAATCCATGTCGTCAAATGCGCCAGAATTAACTAACAAACCTTTTGCTGTGTATGCTGCTTCAGCGATGTCTACCTTTATACTATCATCAGCTGGGCGCACCACTTGCTGAATTTTAAGGTCGTATTTATTGGCAAATTCCCAGTCGCGTTGGTCATGTGCTGGCACAGACATTACCGCTCCAGAGCCATAATCCATGAGCACAAAATTTGCAGTCCATACAGGCACAGATTCACCTGTTAAGGGATTAGTCGCAGTGAAGCCAGTGTCTAAGCCTAGCTTTTCCATTGTTGCCATGTCAGCCTCGGCAACCTTCATGTTTTTACAACTATCAATAAATTCAGCCATGGCTGGGCTGGTTGCAGCGGCTTTAAGGGCCAAGGGATGTTGTGGTGCTACAGCTAAATAGGTGACGCCCATTAAGGTATCTGGGCGAGTAGTAAATACATCTAAGGCGCCATGGCCCACTACATCAAAAGTGAGTTCTACACCTTGAGAGCGACCAATCCAATTGCGCTGCATAGTACGCACTTGCTCTGGCCAGCCGTCAAGTTGGTCTAAATCATCTAATAGTTGGTCAGCATAGTCAGTAATTTTAAGAAACCACTGAGGGATTTCTTTGCGTTCAACCAATGCACCAGAACGCCATCCTCGACCATCGATGACTTGTTCATTAGCTAATACAGTTTGGTCTACTGGATCCCAGTTAACGACAGCATTTTTTTTGTAAACCAAACCTTTATCTAATAATTTGGTAAAGAACCATTGTTCCCAGCGGTAGTATGAAGGTTCGCACGTGGCCAGTTCACGACTCCAGTCGTAACCAAAGCCCATGCGCTTAAGTTGATCACGCATGTAAGCGATGTTTTCATGAGTCCACTTGGCTGGGGCAACGTTATTTTTCATAGCGGCATTTTCAGCAGGTAAACCAAAAGCATCCCAGCCCATAGGCTGTAATACATTTTTACCTTTCATGCGCTGAAAGCGTGAAATGACGTCACCAATAGTATAATTGCGCACGTGGCCCATGTGTAAGCGGCCGCTAGGATAGGGAAACATAGACAGGCAGTAATATTTCTCTTGGTCAGGGTTATCCTGCACCTCAAAGCTGTTGTTAGTTTCCCAGAAGGCTTGAATTTCTGGCTCTATGTCGTGCGCATTGTATTGTTCGTTCATGGGTGCCGTAGTGTTATTAAGCCGATATGGCTCGTTGTTTAAATCGTTATGCATAATACCACTAGAGCATCAACAACAGGTAGCGTGATGGATAAAATTGAATGAGAAAGTCAATCCCATTAGGGGAGGTCAGCTAGATTCATTAAAAATTAGATAATCTTAATAAAATACACCTGATTGTTAAAAAATGTTTAATAATCAAGTGATAACAGTTGTACTGTGGGTTCACTATCGTTATCATACGCATCCCTTATACGGCATCAGTCGAAACAAGGTATAGCGCGCCCGTAGCTCAGCTGGATAGAGTACTCGGCTACGAACCGAGCGGTCAGAGGTTCGAATCCTCTCGGGCGCGCCATTTTTTAGACAAATAGTAAATCTTATAGGTTTTACTAAAATACAAGCTGCATATGCTTCCAAGCTATGTGGTTTTTTTTTGCCTTTAATTTAATTCTGCTTAAAGGTATCGCTCAGTAAAAATCCGAGAAAGATCTATAATCCTGTGTCCTGCTGCGCGACCCAAGTAGCGTCCTTAAGAGCTTGAGGCTATGCATATGCTAATGAAAAATTGGTAGATGTCTCAAGTCAAAATGAATAAGATAACAAGGCCAAGCTTGTAAAAAGAGAAAATGATGAATCAGTTGATGAAGTGTATAGTTGATGCCGAAGATGCGTACTTTTCTTTAGTTGAGGGGCTTAATTATTCTGGTGCCCATAAGCCAACTGGTCAACGAACTATGGCCCATGTTAATCGTGAAAAAATAATTGACTGGCTTCAAGAATATGCTGCCAACGGGTCTAAAGAAGTTTTAGAAACTTGGCGACAAAACAAAATCACGGTGAAGTGGCTGGTAGAAAAAAACCTTAGTCCTGATGAAGCAGAGCCTAACCATCATTTTGATATAGGCATGGCACAATGGAATGCAGTTAAAAAGGTTATTGACGAAAACAAAACACATCTAATATGGTCCAAGGAATCTTGGGCTTTTCGTGTCGACAGAGATAGAAGTGCAAGTCAACTTTGAAAAACACTAAGCTCAGGAATTAGTCTTTATCTATCTATCCGCACGTCACAAAAAAAGCCTACTTATCGACGGTGTATCAAATTTCTTTTACTTTAGCTTTTACACATATTATTCAATAATGCCCCACCTCCACCCACTATAACTAGCAATGACGGTTGTTTAGTTGGGCCTGGCAAAGTAAACTTAATGCGGCACATATATATCTATGTGCGGCACAGGTAGGTTCCAACGACTAAGGGTCTTGTGATTTTTCTTTTGATTTGTTAGTTTTAATTACCGCTTAATGATGAATCAAATCTAATTATAATAACGGAGTTTTAAATGAATAAATTTGTTAAAGGTATCGCTGTTGCTGGTCTAGCAACTGCCATGTCACAAGGCGCTGTAGCAGCCTGTGGCGACGTAACCATTGCAGAGATGAACTGGGCGTCTGCCGAGTTTATGGCAAACGTAGACAAAATCATCCTTGAAGAAGGGTATGGTTGTTCTGTTGAATTGATCCCTGGCGCAACGTTAACAACGTTCGCTTCTATGGACACTAAAGGTGTGCCAGACATTGCACCAGAATTATGGACACAAGCTGTAGAGGTTCCTCTACTTGCTGCTCTTGCAGCCGGCAGCCTACATTCAATGAATCCAAAGCCTATCATGGGTGCTGGTGAAGGTTGGGTTGTACCTGGCTATACTTTAGCTAATCACCCAGAGCTAAAGACTGTACTTGATATTATTGAGCGTCCAGATCTTTTTCCATCTAAAGAAGACCCTTCTAAAGGTGCTTTTGTAGGTTGTCCTGCAGGTTGGGGTTGTCAGCAAGTGAATGCTAACTTATTCCGTGCATTTGATATGGAAGCTAAAGGATGGGTTCTAGTTGATCCAGGTTCTGCTGCTGGCCTTGACGGTGCAATGGCTAAAGCCGTAAACCGTGGTGATGACTACTTTGGTTATTACTGGTCTCCTACAGCAATGATGGGTAAGCTTAATATGTCTATGGTTGATTTTGGTGTGCCATTTACTGAAATGGAACATTGGACTAACTGTATTACTCAAGCTGAGTGTGCTGATCCAAAGCAATCTGCTTGGAGCGCGTCTGAAATCAATACTATCGTTACTGACTCATTCATGAAGAACAACGATCCTAAAGCTGCTGCTTACTTTGGTAAGCGTGTATTCCCAGCTTCTGCTATGGGCGCAATGCTAGTGTATATGGGCGACAACCAAGCTGGTGGTGAAGATGCTGCTATTGAATTTTTGATGAACCATGAAGACGTTTGGACACCTTGGGTTGGTGTACAAGCTGCAAACCTAATCAAAAAATCTTTAAACTAACCTAAGGGTTACTTCAAAAGCCTGCTACTTAGTTAGCAGGTTTTTTTTTCACTTATACAACGTAGGAATAATTGTGGAATTCTTAGACAAATTTCCCGACTTGGGTCGTACGACGTTAAGAGATATAAAAAAGAGCATCGACTTTGCCTTTCGTGAGTTCTCTAATCAATATGGTGAGGCGATTGAAGGTTTTTTTGACCCACTTTTGTATTTTATGGTGTGGTTTGAAAAACTATTAACCAACGCGCCTTGGCCCCTAATGATTTTGATTTTTGCTGCACTAGCGTGGCTTGGTGCTCGCAGCATACCTATTGTGATTGGTACCATTGTGTCGTTTGTTGCTATTGGCGTGTTTGGCATGTGGGAAGACACTATGGCGACGGTCGCCATTATCTCTGTAGCAACGTTTGTGTGTATTGGCCTTGGCATACCTTTAGGTATCTTAATGTCTCGCTCAAACCGGTTGCAAGCTGTAGTGACTCCGGTATTGGATGTCATGCAGACGATACCAAGTTTTGTGTATTTGATACCCGTAGTAATGTTACTTGGTATTGGTAAAGTACCAGGCCTTATTGCTGTGTGTATTTATGCAGTCCCCCCGATAGTGAGATTGACCAATCTAGGTATTCGTTTGGTAGATAAAGAAGTGCTTGAAGCAGCTGAAGCCTTTGGCTCTAGCTATCGCCAGAAGTTACTTCATGTTCAAATACCTCTGGCGTTACCCAATATTTTTGCCGGTGTAAACCAAACCATCATGATGGCTTTGGCCATGGTTGTCATTGCTTCCATGATCGGTGTTAAAGGTTTAGGCGTGCCAGTACTGCGTGCAGTCTCTAATCAGTATCTTGCATTAGGCTTGATGAACGGCTTGGCTATTGTTGCTTTGGCTGTAATATTTGACCGAGTTTCCCAACAGTACGGTAAGCGGTTGCAAAAGCACCGTCAAGGAGGCCATGGTGTCTGATATTAAAGTTTCTATTAAAAATCTTTATAAGATTTTTGGCCCCAACGGCAAAGACATGGTGCAAAAAGTTGAAGACGGGGCGACTAAGTCGTCTTTGCAAGCTGAGCACGGACATGTACTAGGCTTGAGTAATGTAAATATAGATATTCCTGCTCGTCGTATTCAGGTGATTATGGGGCTGTCTGGCTCTGGAAAATCTACCTTAATTCGCCACTTAAACCGTTTGATTGAGCCTACTTCTGGCGAGATTTTGGTTGATGGTGAAGATGTTTTAGCGATGTCTGACGTTGAGTTACGTAACTTTAGACGTAATAAACTGTCGATGGTATTCCAAAAGTTTGCCTTATTACCTCACCGTACTGTCATTGATAATGTGGGTTATGGGTTGCAGATTAAAGGTACTGACAAAGCTGAAATGAATGAGCGTTCACAAAAGTGGATTGACCGAGTGGGTTTGTCTGGCTTTGAGAATAACTATCCAGCGCAGTTATCTGGTGGTATGCAGCAACGTGTAGGCTTGGCTCGTGCTTTAGCAACTGATGCTGAAATACTTTTGATGGATGAAGCCTTTTCAGCATTGGATCCATTAATTCGTAACGACATGCAGGATATCTTGTTAGATTTACAAGAAGAGCTGCACAAAACCATTATATTTATCACCCATGATTTGGACGAAGCGCTAAATATTGGTGATAATATTGTGATCTTGCGCGATGGTGCTGTCATCCAGCAAGGGTCTCCACAAGAGATTGTGTTAAACCCTGCAGATGACTACGTACGTGACTTTATTAAAGACATTAACCGAGCTCGCGTATTGGATGTGAGCTCAGTGATGGGGCCTGGTTCTACAGACTCTGGTCTAGAATTGGCATCTGATGTTATTTTGGAGTTAGCTATGCCAGCTATGATTGAAGCTGACGTCACACAGGCTAATGTGATGCGTGATGGCGCCGTAATTGGTATGGTGACCCTTGCTGAAATGATTGGTGGTATCACCCGTCCAGTCACTAAAGCTGAAGATCAAGTCACTTATCGCTAAAGTGTTTGGGTGTGTTTAGTTATACAAAAGGGGTAGCTTAGGCTGCCCCTTTTTTTGTATATAAAACGATCATCTAGCACAGTAGGCCACTAACAAAGTAAAGGATTCACCACTATGCTAAGCTTGTTGATGCTTTTTTGGTGGAGCGCTTGGCATGGTTGCAAAATCTTTAATCGCTTTATCTACCGCAGTAGAGGGTAGTCTGCTACTAGCCCACACATTACACTGGGGCTGGAACCATGAGGCGTCTTCCATAGTGCCTACTTTAATGTGAATTCGTTCTGGTTTAGCGCTGTTAGTGCCAAATAGTTGGCTGCCACAGTTGCCACAAAAATGTTTAGTCATTTTAGTGCCAGAGTCAGAGTCATGACTATAGGTGCTAGTTTCGCCTTGCCATGTAAGGCTTTCAATAGGTATAAAGACTAAAGCAGCATAGCCGGAGCCTCCATTTTTGCGACAAGCCTGACAATGGCAGTGGGCTTGAAATAAAGGTGTTGCTTTGGCCTTATATGTTATTTGTCCACATAAGCAACTGCCTTTCATTGTGTGTGTATTGGTCATAGAGGTTATCTCTTATTAATTGGTATACTAGTTAAAAATGCAAATTTTGAATATGCAAATCGCCTTATGAAATTTATTGTTAAACTTTTTCCAGAAGTTACGATCAAGAGCCCTCCTGTTAAAAAGCGCTTAATTCAGCGTCTGCAGGCTAACTTAAAAATCATCCTGCAGCGGATTGATCCAAAAATCAAGGTGCAGCGCTTATGGGATCGAGTGGACATTATTTGCCCTGTGCAGACGCATGATCTTTATGAGCAGGTAGTGGCGGCTTTGGAGGACACTTCTGGCATTGCGCATGTCATCCAAGTTCTAGAATACCCATTGGAAGATTTTCACCAAGTATTAGAGATAGTAAAGGATTTTTGGGCTGATCGTTTGTCAGGAAAAACCTTTATGGTGCGTGTTAAACGCTCTGGAGAGCATGATTTTACATCCAGTGAAATGGAACGTTTCATAGGCGCAGGCCTACTGCACCAAACACAAGCATTAAAAGTAGACCTTGAGTCCCCACAAATAAAGGTGAACTTAGAAGTAAAAGATAACCGTGTATTTCTAGTTGAGCGTCGAATTAATGGTATGGGTGGGTATCCACAAGCTAGTCAAGAAGCTGTTGTGTCACTTATCTCCGGAGGTTTTGACTCTGCTGTGGCAAGCTACCTTACGATGAAGCGGGGTGCGAAAACTCATTTTTTGTTTTTCAATTTAGGTGGTGCAGCTCATGAAATTGGGGTAAAGCAGGTGTCGTACTATCTGTGGAAGAAGTTTGGCTCTGCGGCTAGAGTTAAGTTTATATCTGTGCCGTTTGAAGAGGTGGTGGGTGAGTTACTACAAAATATTAATCATTCATACCGAGGCGTGGTGTTAAAGCGCATGATGCTTAGGGTAGCACAGCGAGTAGCTGATAAGATAAAAGCAGAAGCGCTTGTTACCGGTGAAAGCATAGCTCAGGTATCCAGTCAAACTCTTACTAATTTGGGAGTGATTGATCAGGTTACAAGCGCGTTAGTCTTGCGTCCGTTAATTACCTTTGACAAGCAAAAAATCATAGATATAGCTGCTCAAATAGGCGTCTATGAGCTTGCTGCGTGTATGCCAGAGTATTGTGGTGTAATTTCTGATCGCCCTACAGTAAGAGCGCAGCTTAAGCGTGTAGAAGAAGATGAGAAAAATTTTGACTTTGGCCTACTTGAGCGCGCCTTGGAAAACACAATCGTTAGTTCGATAAATACCCTTGGTGGTGAGCTTAATCAATCACAGCTGCTTACACCCCAACAAGATTTAGTGCCTAATGATGTGGTGGTAGATGTGCGCGAAAGAAGTGAGCAGCAAAAAAAGCCTCTCAATATACCAGGCGTAGAAATAATCACATTGCCCTTTTTTCAGATCAATGAAAAGTTTGTTAGTTTAGATCAAACACGCCATTATTTATTTTATTGTGAAAAGGGTGTAATGAGCCAATTACATGCATTACACATCAAAGATCAAGGGTTTAAAAATGTGGGCGTATATCGGCCACAATGCTAACCCACCACCAGGCTAATGCTACATTGTTGCTTAAAATGAGCAAAATAGGTCGTGTTGTTGAATTTGTTTGACGTTTTTGGAAGTGTTTGCAAAATCATTGATTTTTATACTAGGTATTGTTGCGACTTTGCTCACAACTGGGTAAATTATGCCATTGAAATAATAAGTAGCCTCACAATGGCTGCATCATTAGGCCGCCACAAGCGGTAAATCACCGGAGCTGCTACCGTGCCATCATCCGATTTAATGCTCGAAGGCCTCACCTTAATGGTGTTTGGTATGGGTTTTGTATTCACTTTTCTTACTTTGTTGGTGTTTGCCACCAAATCTATGTCTGCCATTGTATTGCGTCTCTCACCTGTTGAAGAATTGGTGATGGAAGCGCCCGTAACAATGGCGCAACCTTCGCAAAATGTTGCCAACGATCCCCAACTTATGGCGGTATTAAGCGCGGCAGTGCATCGTTATCGTCAAGATCATTGAAAGCTCTAGATCTTCTATTTCCATATTCGTTTTTTAGTACAGGTGTAAACACATGACCGTTGTTAAACAACCTTTAGGTATTACCGACGTCGTCCTACGTGACGGCCATCAGTCTCTATTTGCTACACGCATGCGTTTGGCTGACATGCTCCCTATCGCTGACAAGCTAGATCAAATTGGTTATTGGTCTATAGAGACATGGGGCGGTGCCACATTTGATTCGTGTATTCGTTATTTGGGTGAAGATCCCTGGGAGCGTATACGCGCGCTTAAAGCAGCGATGCCTAAGACCCCTCAGCAGATGCTATTTAGAGCCCAAAATATTTTGGGCTATCGTCACTATGCTGATGATGTAGTGCGTAAATTTGTAGAGCGAGCAGCAGTGAATGGAGTTGATGTGTTCCGCATTTTTGACGCCATGAATGATGCTCGTAACTTAACCACTGCCATTGCAGCTGTTAAAGAGACCGGCAAGCATGCTCAAGGGACTATTTCATACACCTTAAGTGCGCTGCATAACATTGATTACTGGGTTGATTTAGCCAAGAAAATTGAAGACCAAGGCGCTGATTCTATATGTATTAAAGATATGGCTGGTTTATTAAATCCTTACACTGCGTTTGAATTGGTAAGTAGGCTTAAAGCTGAAACTAATATGCCTGTGCACATGCATTGTCACGCCACTACAGGCCTGTCTACAGCCACTATCCTAAAGGCTGCAGAAGCAGGTATAGACAACGTTGATACGTCTATCTCATCGATGGCGATGACCTATGGGCATTCACCCACAGAGTCTGTTGTGTCTATTTTTGAAGGCAGTGATCGTGACACTGGCTTAGACATTATTGCGTTAGAAGAAGTGGCTGCTTATTTTCGTGAAGTGCGTAAAAAATATGCCAAATGGGAAGGCTCTCTTAAGGGGGTGGATTCGCGTATTTTAGTTGCACAAGTGCCAGGTGGCATGCTGACTAATATGGAAAGCCAGCTGAAAGAACAAGGTGCTGCAGATCGTTTAGATGAAGTGCTTGATGAAATCCCAAGGGTGCGTGAAGACCTAGGTTTTATTCCCCTTGTAACACCTACCTCACAAATTGTAGGCACCCAAGCAGTGCTTAACATTTTAACAGGTGAGCGCTACAAAACGATTACTAAAGAAACAGCAGGCGTTTTAAAGGGTGAATATGGTGCAGCTATGGCGCCATTTAACCAAGAGCTTCAAATGCGTGTGCTGGATGGTGCGCAAGCCATTAAGTGTCGCCCTGCAGACCTCATTGAAGATGAGCTAGAGAAGCTCACCACTGAACTTCGTGGCCTTGCAAAAGAAAAGAACATTAAGTTAGCGCCAGGCGAGCGTGAAATAGATGATGTACTAACCTATGCATTGTTTCCCCAAGTGGGGCTTAAGTTTTTACAAAATCGCGATAATCCAGATGCCTTTGAACCTGTGCCAACACTTGAATCTGCCGCAGCATCTGCAGCGCCCAACACAAACCCGGCTGCAGCTGCTGCTGAGGCACCTACGGTGTATACCATTGGTGTGAATGGCCAAAGCTATGTAGTTGAAGTGACAGAAGGTGGCGATATCTCAGCAGTTGGCGTATCTAATGTAGTGATGTCTACCGCTCCAGTGGCTGCTGCTGCACCTGCACCTGTGACAGGTGGAGAGCCTGTCACTGCGCCATTGGCAGGTAATATTTGGAAAGTCCATGCGGTGCCTGGTCAGTCGGTACAAGAAGGTGATGTATTATTTATCTTGGAAGCGATGAAAATGGAAACTGAAATCCGCACAAGTAGAGCGGGCACGGTGACCTCTGTCACAGCTAAAGAAGGCGACTCTGTATCCGTTGGTGATACCTTGTTGACCTTAGCTTAGGCGGAATATTCATGGATAAGTTATTAAATATTTGGCATAGCTCAGGCTTATATCAAGTAGAGCCTGGTCAAATCGTAATGATGGCTGTTGGTTTGCTGCTGCTATATTTGGCAATTAAACGCAACTTCGAGCCGTTGTTGCTCATCCCTATTGGTTTTGGTGGTTTGTTGGCCAATATCCCAGGAGCCGGTTTGGCTGATCCTGGTGGCATTCTTTACATGTTTTATAGCGTAGGGATCGAAACAGGCGCATTTCCTCTGATTATTTTCATGGGTGTGGGCGCAATGACCGATTTTGGGCCGTTACTTGCCAATCCTAAAACATTGTTTTTAGGGGCTGCTGCTCAGTTTGGTATCTTTGCTACACTCATCGGTGCTGTAGGCATGTCAGCTTTGGGTTGGATGGATTTCAGTCTGGCTGATGCGGCTGCCATAGGTATTATTGGTGGCGCTGATGGCCCCACGTCGATTTATGTAGCGAGTAAGCTTGCGCCAGATCTATTGGGCGCTATCGCAGTGGCATCGTATTCCTATATGGCTTTGGTGCCGATGATTCAGCCGCCTATCATGCGAGCTTTGACGACAGAAAAAGAGCGCCAGATAAAAATGGTGCAACTACGCCCAGTGGGTAAGGTAGAGAAAATTGTATTCCCACTGCTACTGTTGTTGCTCGTTGCCTTCATGTTGCCAGATGCTGCGCCATTATTAGGCATGTTCTGCTTTGGTAACCTAATGCGTGAGTCTGGGGTGGTGAATCGTTTATCTGATACCACTCAAAATGCGTTAATTAACATCGTCACTATCTTCCTAGGTTTGGCGGTTGGTTCCAAGCTGTCGGCTGACAGTTTCTTAGATTTTGAGACTTTAGGCATTCTTTGTTTGGGTATGGTTGCTTTTGCAATTGGCACCGCTTCAGGTGTATTAATGGCTAAGTTGATGAATAAAATGACAGGTGGAGGCATTAATCCCCTAATCGGCTCAGCTGGGGTGTCAGCGGTGCCGATGGCTGCTCGAGTGTCTAATAAGGTGGGTTTAGAAGCGAACAATCAAAACTTTTTGCTAATGCACGCGATGGGCCCTAACGTTGCCGGTGTTATAGGCTCTGCAGTGGCAGCAGGTATTATGATCAACTATGTGGGTGGTGGGTAATGTTGATGCCCATGCAGGCATTTATAGGTAGCCTGCAAGCATCATCACCCACTCACAAGAGAACCAAAGCACCCAAGCCATGAGCCAATTCTTTCAAATACACTCAGAATCTCCTCAGCCACGACTGATCAAGCAAGCCGTAGACATTATCCAAAAGGGTGGGGTAGTGGTGTATCCGACAGATTGCGCCTATGCGATCGCCTGTCACATAGGTGATAAAAAAGCCATAGATCGCATCAAAAACATACGCCAGCTAGATGACAAACACCACTTCACACTGGTGTGTGAAGACCTTAGCCAAATTGCCACCTATGCTAAAGTAGATAACGAAGCGTATCGGATCCTAAAGTCGCACACCCCAGGCGCCTATACTTTTATATTAAAGGCCAGCAAAGAAGTACCCAAAAAACTGCTCCACCCCAAAAAGAAAACCATAGGCCTGCGAGTGCCAGATAACGCCATCGCTTTAGCTATTCTAAAAGAGTTAGGTGAGCCTATGCTAAGCAGTTCACTGATACTGCCCAATGAAGACACTCCGCTCACAGACCCCTACGATATCAGACAAACCCTAGAGCACAGTCTTGATTTAATTATCGATGGCGGATACTGCGGCATGGAAGTCACTTCACTGGTCAGTTTGGTAGATGGCGAAGTAGAAGTGTTGCGCCAGGGTATGGGCGACACCACGGAATTTAGCTAATGCAGACGCCACGGCAAGTGCAAACTGATAGTTACCAGATAGCCACAACAATTAAGCGCATATATTACTCTTATATAATTGCATTACTATAAGAGTAATATTAAAATTAGATGATGCTTTCTTGAAAATTAGGAATTGTTCCTAGAAAATGACGCGTATAATTGGGTTAGAAACTTAAGGACAGCAACATGGCAATTACAGCAGAACTTTGGCAAGCCAATCTCATCGCATTGGTCAGTGCGTTTGTGGCGATTAAAGTGCTGCGCCCTATTGCCATCTATTTTAACTTAGTTGACATTCCAACTGACCGCAAACAGCACGTAGGCCACATCCCTTTAATTGGTGGTTTATCCATCTATGTGGGCGTGTTAGTGGCCATACTTGCGGTATACCCACTGCACGACAAACTCTTTTACCTTTTAGCTTCAGCTTCACTTATTTTAGTGGCAGGGCTGGTGGATGACCTTAAGCAGCTTGGCGTATGGATACGCATCCTTATTCAAACCATTGCCTGCGTTATTATGATCAAAGGTGCAGGGGTGTATGTGGAATCCTTGGGTGATTTGTTTGGCATGGGTGAAATATACCTAGGCCAGTGGGGCATACCACTCACCATATTTGCGGTGATTGGCTTAGTGAATGCCATTAATATGAGTGATGGTATTGACGGCCTCACAGGGTCGTTAGCACTAGTAGCCATCATCGGTGTGTTTTTGTTTGAGAGCCTCAGTGGCAATTACCGTTTGTTTGATTTTTTGCTAGTGATGGCGGCGGCCCTAGTGCCTTACCTGCTGACCAACCTTTCCATCATCAGCCAACGTAAAATATTTCTTGGCGATGCAGGCAGCATGTTTATAGGCTTTATTTTAGCATGGGTGCTGATAGAGCTAAGCCAAGGTGTAGGCAATAGTAGAGCGATGCAGCCGGCCAATGTGCTTTGGTGCGTGGCATTGCCGGTGATTGACACCTTAGTTGTCATTATAAAGCGCCTTAGAGCGGGTAACTCACCCTTCCACCCAGATAGGGGCCACTTTCACCACATGTTACAAGACTTAGGCTTAGGTCCGCGGCAAACCCTAATCGCTATGGTTATGATGGCTTTGTCGTTGCTAGCCCTTGGTGGTTTGATACAGATTTTGTGGCCTGCAGCTAGTGCCACTGTGTTTATACTAGTGATGGTAGGGTATCTTTATTGGGTAAAGCGTCGAGGGTGGGGTGCTTCTGCCAAAGATGTAAATTTAAAAGACTTAAAGCAAGTAGACGCCCCATGAGTGACTCTAACTGGCTGCTATTGCAGGTTAAACCAAGGCAAGAAATGCGCGCTTTAGAAAACTTAGAGCGCCAGCAAGCCCAATGTTATTGCCCCCTAATACAAGTAGAAAAGCTAAGCCGTGGTAAACGGATTCAAGTGGAAGAACCCTTGTTTTCAGGTTATCTATTTATTAACGCTCAGCCAGAATTAAACGGCTTAAGTTACACCAGCATTCGATCAAGCCGAGGTGTGAGTAAAATCGTAGGTTTTGGGGCAGCACCTATTGTGATACCAGAATCTCTGATAGAGCAGCTTAAGCTGCGTGAAAGCAACGGTTTAGCGTGGAAGGCAGAAAACGTGCCCCAGGCAGGTGACAAGGTAAATATTATAGAAGGGCCATTTAAGGGCTTGCAAGCCGTGTATAGCCACACGGACGGCCAGCAAAGGGCCATAGTGCTGATTAATTTATTACACCAACAAGCGCCTACATCACTGGCCAATACCCAAATACAAAAAATAGCCTGATCTTCTTTAGAAGTCATTCTAGAGCAGATTTTGTGTTATTATTTCATCAGCGTTCAACAACTGAACGCCTATTTGCAAATGCCATAAGTGACCGGGTAGGGCGGTAGCGTCTGTATTATTTGTCACACGCACCTGCTTGTACTGATGGCCCTCTATTGGACATTAAACGAAGTTTAATTTTAACATGTCGACAGAAACACACCTTCAAATACTCAAATACATTAACTCTAATCCGCAGATATCGCAGCGGCAATTGGCAAAAGAGTTAGGCGTGAGCGTGGGCAAAATAAACTACTGTGTGCAGGCTTTAGTCGCTAAGGGGCAGGTCAAGGCAGGCAACTTTAAACGTAGCTCTGACAAAATAGGCTACCTCTATTTATTAACCCCTACAGGCATAGAAGAAAAAACCAAATTAACGGCTCGTTTTTTAAAGCGAAAAATGGCCGAGCACGAGAAAATCACCCAAGAAATAGAGCAGCTTAAGCGTGACGTGCAATCAATGGCAGATTGCTGAGCTGAGCTTTAGATCAACCAGCGTCATACTTAAACATACCTAACGCAATGCCGTAATAAAATAAGGACGACTCTTTGCGCGCCACCCCAAACACTCCAGCTTGGATCGCCCTATCTAAACACTTTCAAAAAGATATAGCGGACAATGCCTTAATAAAACTATTTGAAGCTGGTGGCAGTACCCGCTTTGCCCAACTGTCTTTTCAAGACCAGAACATGTTGTTGGACCTCTCCAAGCAACGCTTAACACCAAAAACCCTCGACTTATTAACACAACTAGCTAGCGAAAGAGACCTAAGTAAAGCCATAGAAAACCTATTCAATGGTGGCATAGTGAACGAAAGCGAATTACGCCCAGCACTTCACACTGCGCTGCGTCAATCATCGGGCGAATATCCAAACGTAGACGGCAAAAGCGTGCAGCCTCAAATTGAAGCTAATCTGCAACAGATGCAAAGCATTGTAGAAAAAATACATGCAGGACAATGGCTTGGTTTTGATGGCCAGCCCATCAACACCGTTGTCAACATCGGGGTGGGTGGCTCTGATATCGGCCCCAAAATGGTGTGCCAAGCCTTGGACGAATTTTCTGCTCAAACCCGTGACACTTTGCAGCTGTTATTTGTATCATCCATGGACGGGAGTCAGCTTGCCAAAATGCTGCAGCATCTAGATCAAGGCACGACCTTATTTATTTTAGCATCGAAAACCTTCACCACCGTCGACACCATTGCCAATGCTGAAACTGTGCGTTCCTGGCTGCGCAAAAAAATACCCAATGATAAACTCATAGGTCAGCATCATTTTATTGGGTGTAGTGCTAATACACAGCGGATGGATTTATGGGGCATCCCCGAAGACCATCAAGTGAGACTTTGGGATTGGGTTGGCGGCAGGTACTCACTGTGGAGCGGAATAGGCTTGCCCATTGCACTAAAAATAGGCATGCAAGGGTTTAAAGACCTGCTGGCAGGTGCGCAAAGCATGGATCATCACTTTAGAACAACAGAATTCAAGCAAAACCTGCCCGTTTTGTTGGCCATGACGGGAATCTGGAACATCAATGTATTAGGCCTAAAGGCCCATGCAATACTGCCTTATGACGGGCGCCTTAAATTATTACCCCATTATCTAAGCCAGCTTGAAATGGAAAGCAACGGTAAGTCGGTGACCACAAAGGGTGACCGAGTAAGTATGGACACCAGTCCGGTGATTTGGGGAGACGTCGGCGCAGACGCTCAGCACGCTTTTTTTCAATTGTTACATCAGGGTACCACTGCGTTTTATGCAGACTTTATCACGCCAGTCGCCCGCACACCGTCTGACCAATACAGCAAGGCAACCCAACAACAGTTGCAGTATCAACAAGACCTTAACCTGGCTAACTGCCTGGCCCAAAGCCGAGCGCTGATGATGGGGGACAGCCTGCTAGATTGGGATGAATCCAGTGATCAGGCAGCTGACCATTTGTACAGAGGCAATCATCCATCAACTAGTATCATGCTGGAAGAGCTCACGCCCTATAGTTTGGGCAGCCTTCTTGCCATGTACGAACACAAAGTGTATGTACAAGCGGTGATTTGGGACATTAACCCATTCGACCAATGGGGCGTTGAGCTGGGTAAACAAATTGCTAAAACAACGCTTAACGCCATAAGTCAGCGCCAAAATGGTCAGCCAGTGGATGAACAGTTTGACAAGAGCACTGAAGGCTTGTTGAACTACATCAACCAGTATGGGGTTGGGCACTAGGTTGATCCCTGGGTGAGTCAATCGATGGAAATTCACCCAGTGTTAGGGTCACTATGGTTGGTCATTTTAGAAAACACTGCGCGTATTTAAGTTCACCTTCATCCCAAAGAGTTTGGTATGGGCAGGTCCTTTTAAACGTCGTTCTGATAAAATGGGCGACTTGAATCCCTAAGACATTAAGCATTAAGCGCGACATGCAATCCATTGAAAATGACTGACCTGCACTTTAAAATAGACCTGTGTATCGGTGCCAAAGGATAAAGAATGACACAGAAAATCAAAAAAGCAGTGATCCCCGTCGCAGGCCTTGGCACGCGAATGCTGCCGGCCACTAAAGCGATCCCCAAAGAACTATTACCTGTCTATGACCGTCCTATCATCGAGCACGTGGTGAAAGAGGCCATAGCAGCGGGCATCACAGAAATTATTTTAGTCACCCGCAGCGGCAAAGAAGCCATTGAAAACCATTTTGATGCCCACTATGAGCTAGAGCACCGATTAGAAAAAAAGGGCAAAGAGACCATTTTAGGCACCGTTAAAAACATTATCCCTGCAGGGGTAAAGGTCACCTCCATTCGCCAAAGCGATGCCCTAGGCTTAGGCCATGCCGTGCTTTGTGCGAAGCACTTGTTAAATGATGAGCCTTTTGCCGTGCTGTTACCCGATGTTTTAGTGCTAGATCAAGCGTCACGAGAAAAGAACCACAGCTTTTCATCCATGGTAGATGCCTGGAATGACACCGGCATAGGCCAAATCATGGTGGAGCGCGTTGATTCAGAGGCCATTGAAAATTACGGCGTAGCAGATTTGGGCACACAGCTAAGTGAACCTTTTAAAAGTGTGCCAATCAAGGGTTTAGTTGAAAAACCTACCTCTGAAGAGGCACCGTCCAATTTAGCGGTGCTGGGCCGATATATTCTTCCCTGCGCAGTGCTAGGTCTGCTTGAGACCACTGTGGCTGGTGTAGGCGACGAAATACAGCTCACCGATGCACTGGATGAGCTGCTTAAAGTTGAGGGGTTAAATGCCTTTGAGACCGACGCAGGCGTCTTTGACTGTGGTAATAAACGAGGGTTTTTAAGTGCCAATTTAGCAGTGGGCATGCGTGACCCTGAGACGAAGTTGACTATCAAAGCGCTGATTGAAAAGAGTGGCTGGTAGAGTGTGATAATGGCTTTTATCGCATTTTAAAAAGTAGTGTCCAGCGTTTCTGGAGTCTATAAAAAAAGAAGCCAAATCTTTAAGTCAATTTCTACAGTAAAATTGGCTAAATTGGTGACAATTGAGTAATGTCGAGTTTTTCGTCTAAATAAAAAAAGGTGATCAATTATGTTTAAAGACAAAAATTTGATTCAAACGTTAATTTGGTTTGGTGAGCAAGGAATATTGTTAGTAATTTCCTTAGCCACTATCGGTGCTGCATTAATCGAGGTAGCTCGTATTATTGAAATGATGACAGTTGATCTGAGTGATTTGTTCCTGTTATTTATTTATGCCGAGGTCCTTGGCATGGTGGCGATATTTTATAAGGATCACCGAATTCCTGTGACGCTTCCGATTATTATTGCCATTACAGCACTGACACGAATGATTGTTTTGCAAACAAAAGGGCTTGAACCTATCAATATTATTTTCGAAGCCTCTGGCATTTTGTTATTAGCCATTGCAGCTTATATTATGAGTGCGAAAGAAAGGTTGAGTTTGGATAAACTTAAAGAGAAGAAAGCAGCGGGTAGGGTGTAAGGGTCACGCAAGGAAAAGTTAAGCTCGAGTAGGAAAGTTAACAAAAAACCTATAAGACCAACGTATTCTCGAAGCGGATTACAAAGAAGAGTCATCCTTGCTTGGGATCTATTGGGTTTTAGTGAATGGGTCTTGGTCCGTGATAAAGGTTATTATCGCTTGTTTGATAGACCTTTCAGTCGCCATAAGCGGTTATAATAAATACGCTGGCTAACCCCTTAAAGTAAATTCTTGATATTAAAATGTAGGTCTTAATTTGACAAACAAAGTGAAAATTACTGTTGTAGGATCTGGCTATGTGGGCATGTCACTGGCTGTGCTTCTTGCCCAGCATAACGATGTTGTTGTGCTTGATGTGGACCCTACTCGGGTTGATAAGGTTAATAATAAGCAATCCACGGTGGCTGATGCTGAAATTGAAGCCTTTCTAATTGAAAAAGAGCTTAGCCTGACGGCCACGCTAGATAAGTATTCTGCCTACGAAGGTGCTAGTTTCGTGGTAATAGCAACCCCTACAAACTATGATTCTGATACAAACCGCTTTGATACCAGTTCTGTAGATGGGGTTGTTAAAGACGCTCTTCAGCTAAATCTAGACGCACTTGTGGTGATTAAATCCACCATACCTGTAGGCCATACTAAATCACTGCAAAAAAAGCACAGCACAGACCGAGTTATCTTCTCACCCGAATTTCTACGAGAGGGTCAGGCACTAAAAAATAACCTTTACCCATCACGCATTATTGTGGGTAGCTTGCTAGATGCGGGAAAAGAGTTTGCCAATATTTTAGTGGAAGGTGCTATAAAAACCGGTATAGAGACATTATTTATCAGGTCAACAGAGGCTGAGGCGGTAAAGTTGTTTGCCAACACCTACCTTGCCATGCGTGTGTCTTTTTTTAATGAGCTCGATTCCTATGCACTGGAGCATAATCTAGACACCGAGAGTATTATCAATGGTGTGTGTATGGATGAGCGTATTAGGCAAGGGTATAACAACCCGTCATTTGGTTACGGTGGGTACTGTTTGCCAAAGGATACCAAACAGCTCCTAGCAAATTATGGCCAGGTCCCGCAGACATTGATTCAAGCAATTGTTTCGTCAAATGCTACCCGAAAGGATGTTATCGCCGAGAAAATACTAAAGTTAAGACCCAAGACTGTAGGGTTTTATCGGCTGACTATGAAAGAGGGTAGTGATAACTTTAGGTTTTCTGCTATCCAAGGAATTATGAAACGTATCAAAGCAAAAGGGATTGATGTGATTATTTATGAGCCCGAACTAGGCGAGGATGAGTTCTTTGGGTCAAAAGTAGTGAATGACCTTAATAGTTTCAAGGTGGTCAGTGATGTAATTGTTGCTAACAGAAAGGCTGAATGCCTAATGGATGTTGATGAGAAATGTTTCAGTCGTGATGTATTTGGAGTTGATTAAATGAAGATACTTGTAACTGGATCGGCTGGATTTATTGGCTTTCATTTAGTTAGGTCTTTGCTTCATGCTGGACATCATGTAACTGGCATTGATAACCTTAATGATTATTATGACCCAGGTCTTAAAAGGGCTAGATTATCTAATTTGGATCAGCTTGTAGATGAATGTGCGATTGTATCTAGCTATTCTTTTTTAGAAGTTGATCTCAGCGACATGAATGAGCTAAAGCGGTTATTTCTTAGTAATAGTTTTGAAATTGTAATTAATCTTGCAGCGCAGGCCGGTGTTCGCTATTCAATCGACAATCCTAAATCATATATTGACAGTAATTTAGTGGGTTTTGTTAATCTTCTTGAGTGTTGTAGGCACGCAAACATTGAACATCTTCTTTTTGCATCGTCTAGTTCGGTTTATGGTATGAATAAAAAACAACCATTCAGTGCATCCGATAGCACCGACTTTCCGATTAGCCTGTATGCTGCGACAAAAAAATCGAATGAGCTTCTCGCGCATTCATATAGTCATTTATTCGGTCTAGCCTGCACGGGTCTGCGGTTCTTTACTGTCTATGGACCTTATGGGAGGCCTGATATGGCTTACTATAGTTTTACAAAAGCGATTGATTCAGGAATTCCGATAGATGTTTACAATAATGGGGATATGAAGCGTGACTTCACGTATATCGATGACATTGTTGCAGGTATTGTCAGCTTAATTGGATTGCCACCCGTTCGAGAATCCAATGAAATAACAAATGCTGATGCTGCATTTCAAATTCTCAATATTGGAAACAACAACCCAGTATCGTTGGGGCGCTTCATTGGAGCAATAGAATCAGCTTTAGGAAAAAAAGCAATTAAAAATTTCTTGCCAATGCAGCCTGGCGATGTGCCAGTTACTTATGCTGATATAGAGCCGCTCCAAGATTTGGTGGGGTTTTCGCCTACCACGGAAATTGAAGTAGGAATTAAGAATTTTGTAGATTGGTACATATCTTCAAAGTAGTTACAGTTTGATCTTGTTTAAAGTTTACTTTCTAATTCTGTGAGAAGGAGTCGAATTTATGAGGATACTTTTAACAGGTGGTGCTGGATATATAGGTAGTCATATAGCCGTGCTACTTTTAGGTCTTGGCCATGAAGTTACGATATACGATAACTTGAGTAACAGTGACAGATCTGTTTTAGGTCGTATTTCAAAGATTGCGGGTAAAACGCCAGATTTTTTCGATGCCGATGTGAATGATTCAGATGTGTTGGAGGGGGTTTTACGTAATCAGAACATTGAATCCGTGATTCATTTGGCGGGGTTAAAGGCGGTCGGCGAATCCGTTTCATATCCTTTGGAATATTTCAAAAATAACGTTTCCGGAATAATTAGTCTTTTAGGTGCCATGAATCGAGCCAATGTTAAGAGTTTGATTTTTAGCAGTAGTGCAACTGTCTATGGTAATCCAAGTTACTTGCCACTAGACGAAGAGCATCCGACTTGTGCGGTAAACCCTTATGGGCGGACTAAACTTCACTGTGAAGAGATATTGTCGGATATCGCTAATTCAGACTCGTCTTGGAGAATTTCTTCTTTAAGGTATTTCAACCCTGTTGGGGCACATGACAGTGGCTTGTTAGGAGACAATCCTTCCGGAAAGCCCAACAATTTGGCACCCTATCTCATGCGTGTAGCTGCAGGTACATTAGACCATGTAGTTATTTTTGGAGATGATTATGAGACCCTTGATGGAACTGGAGTTCGTGATTATATTCATGTTGTGGATGTTGCGGAGGGTCATTGTGCAGCATTGACTGAGCTAGGTGACAGGGAGTTACCATTTAATGTTTTCAATCTTGGGACTGGTTATGGGCATTCGGTGTTTCAAATGCTAGCAGCCTTTGAAAATGTTAGCACAATTAAAATACCATATATTGTTGGACCTAGAAGACCTGGAGATGTCGCGTCCTGCTTCGCAAGCACCGAAAAGGCTACCGAGTTTTTGGGATGGGCAGCTAAAAAAACACTCAAAGATATGTGTTTAAGTGCTTGGAACTTCCAAAAAAATCGTAGTTTTTAGTGGGTAGTATTAATGTCGTTCATGTTTTTTAAAGTTTGTCTTGATAGGAGTGTTCTATTATGAGTTTAAGCCCGTTGATACATGATTTATCTAGTGTTCAATCTGAGTTCGTCGGCTCCGGAACTCGTGTGTGGCAGTTTGTTATTATCTTGCCAGATGCCAAGGTTGGCCGTGACTGCAATATTTGTTCCCACTGTCTTATCGAGAATGATGTCGTAGTAGGTGATAGGGTCACGGTGAAAAGTGGTGTTCAGTTGTGGGATGGCTTAAGAGTTGGCGATGATGTTTTCATTGGTCCGAATGTTACGTTTACTAATGATAGGTTCCCTCGGAGTCGTAAGCCACCAGAAATATTCTTAAAAACCTTAATTGAAAAGGGCGCCTCTATTGGTGCCGGGGCAGTAATTTTACCCGGAATTACTATTGAAACTAATGCTGTAGTTGGAGCTGGAGCTGTGGTCACTCGCTCGGTTCCTGCAAACGCCATAGTAGTAGGGAACCCTGCAAAAATAGTCGGCTATGTTGATGCTACCCATACCCAAGCGCGGGTGGCTCAAATTGAGGCCTCTACCCCGTGTGTATACAAAACTGGTGTCTCTGGAGTAAATAGGCACCATTTCTCTATGGCATCTGATATCAGGGGAAGTTTGATAGCGGGCGAGTTTGGGCAGTTTATTCCATTTTCTGTAAAAAGGTACTTCTTAGTTTTCGATGTACCTAGTATCGAAACAAGAGGGCAGCACGCCCATTACGAGTGCCATCAGTTCCTTACTTGTGTCAAAGGTAGTTGTGTAGTTGTTGCTGATGATGGCAAAAACCGTGAAGAGTTTTTGCTTGATAAACCTAATACTGGTCTCCATCTCCCACCGATGACGTGGGGGATTCAATATAAATATTCGGATGATTGTGTATTATTGGTGTTTGCGTCTCATCACTACGAAAGCTCTGATTACATTAGGGAATACTCAACATTTCTTAACCTGGTAAATAAATAGTAATGATTCCTTTTCTTAATCTCAAATCCCCTTATGATGAATTAAAAGTAGAAATCGATTCTGCTATAGCAAGGGTGCTCAAATCAGGCTGGTATATAGGTGGGCCTGAGCTTCAGAAATTTGAAGATGAGTACGCATCCTTTTGTAACGCAAAGTATGCTGTGGGCGTTGGTAACGGGCTGGACGCGCTTTATTTGGCGCTATTGGCATTGGGCGTCAAACCAGGGGATGAGGTAATCGTCCCTTCAAATACATATATTGCAACTTGGCTAGCTGTTTCAAAGTGCGGTGGTATTCCTGTACCAGTTGAACCAGATGTTGGAACTTATAACTTGCAGCCTGATCTCATTGAAGCGGCTATAACTAAACGAACTAAGGTTATTCTTCCCGTTCACTTGTACGGCCAGCCCGCAGATCTTGACCCTATTTTGGCAATTGCTACTAAATATGGATTAAAGGTTCTCGAAGATGCAGCCCAGGCTCATGGTGCTTATTACAAGAAGCGAAGGATTGGAGGTCATGGTGATGTGGTCGCTTGGAGTTTTTATCCCGGGAAAAATTTAGGAGCTCTCGGTGATGGCGGCGCAATTACTACTAATGATCCTGATATTGCTGATCGGGTCCGAATGTTGGGCAATTATGGTTCTAAAGAAAAATATATAAACAAGGTTGAAGGTACGAATAGCAGATTAGATTCGCTTCAAGCAGCTGTTTTAAGTGTGAAGTTGAAATATTTGGATGAGTGGAACCTCCGCCGGAAAGCGATTGCCAATATATATATGAGCACTTTGTTGGCTGATGAAATAATACTCCCATCTATCCTAAATGAAGTTCAATCAGCGTGGCATTTGTTCCCAATTCGGGTTGAGAAACGAGATTTGTTGCTAGCTAAGCTTTCTGAAAAGAGCATAGGAAGTTTAGTGCATTATCCGATTCCTCCGCATAAGCAGGATGCTTACCTCCGGTTAGGTTTTAGTGAAGATGCATTCCCGCGTGCATCTGCAATGGCAGATCGGCTTATAAGCCTCCCTATTAGTCCTCATATGAGCAACGATGAAGCAGCTGAAGTTGCATATTCCGTTAAGGAGAGTTTAGGATTATCGTAGGAAAAAGTTACAAAGATATCTTCCGAACTTCCTGGATCATGGGTGGGGCGGCCATTCTGAGCATGTTTTTTGGACTGCTGAAGACAAAATATGCTGCACTTCTCTTCGGTGCATACGGCGTAGGTATGATTGGTGGTTTTGCTGCTGTTATGGGCGTGGCCAGTGCTATAGCGACTCTCGGAATTCCTGCTAGTTCGGTTAGGAAATTAGCCAAAGCTCATTTAATAGATGACTATACGGAAGTTGGACGTATAGCGGTTACTTTGAAACGAGCCTGTGTCGTGTCTGGTTTGATTAGCATGCTCATTTTGATGCTGATGAGTAACAATTTAAGTCAAGTTACATTTCAAACAGATAAGTATGGAATTGATATTTGTATTATTGCATTAGCCATATTTTTTATGAACCTTGGGCTGGGCAATATTGCCTTACTTCAGGGTCTACGAAAGGTTGCTGATGTAGCCAGAGTGACTGTTTTTACAGCTTTCATAGGAACTCTAGTAACAATTATACTCTACCATAGCATAGGAGAGCGAGCGATTGCTCCTGCGTTAGCGTGTGTAGCATTATTGCAACTAGGTTTCTCAGAGTTATTAGTTCGAAAGTTGTCCTTAGAAAAAGTTTATGTAAGTTGGGTGCATTCTTCAGTAGAAGCGGCTTCTCTTAGCCGATTAGGCTTTAGCATTATGTTTAGTGCATTGTCGGCATCAGGAGTGAGTTACATAACGGTGTTGCTGATTTCCCGAGAGTATGGTTTAGCCTCGGTGGGAATAAATAATGCAGCATTCGCCTTGTCTGGGATGTTTGTTGGTTTCATTTTGAATGCTATGAGTACTGATTATTATCCGAGGTTATCAGAGCAAGTAGGCAATAATCGCGCTATGAACTCTCAAGTCAACGAGCAAACAGAAATAGGAATATTACTATCTTTGCCTGGACTACTTGGTACTCTTATCTTTGCTCCACAACTGGTCGATATTTTTTATAGTGAACAGTTTCAACCTGCGGTTGAACTTATTCAACTTTTCATCTTGGGTTGTTTCTCTAGGATTATAGCTTGGCCTATTGGTTTTGTTATGCTCGCTCTGGACAGGGCAAAGTTATTCTTAGTTACTGAGGTATTGTTTTTTTCGTTACAAATTGTAATCATTTACTATTTTTTACATTTTTTCAATCTGTCTGGAGTTGCTCTGGCGTATGCCATTATATTTCTCCTTCTTATATTTTGGAACTTTCTGGTTGCCAGAAGGCTAACGGGTTTTTCATGGGAAGTAGGTCCATTAAAGCTTATGCTCTTATCATTGAGTGTTATTCTTTTGGTGCTATTTATTATTAAGTTAGATGCATATTCATCCGATATTTTGTTATTTTTGATTTTACTGGGGACTTCTTCTTTTTGTCTTTTTGAGATTTCCAAGCGACTGGGCTCAGAGCACGCATTGTCTAAGTTTTTACGTCGAATATTCTGCCAAAGGCTTTAATTTAGGCGATTTAATTTTTCTCGGGCCAACGATGAATTTTATTTTTACATGTTGCTATCGTTTTTTTATTAATAATAGAGAGGATGTTATGGAAATTTTTTTGCGTATAGTGAAAAAAATTCACTTAATGCTCCGGATATATAAGTATCATTTTTTATCTGACGCCTTTAATAAAACAAGTAATGCTGTTCTAGGTCAGCCAGTCTTGTTTACGGGAAAAGGCAAGATAACCCTAGGAAAATGCAGTTTAGGGTGCTGGCCCTCACCGTTCTTTCACAATGGATATGCCCATATTGAAGCAAGAGAAGCCTCTGCTAGTGTAGTTATCGCTGACGGCGTCGTTATTAATAATAATGCTTGTATTATTGCTGAGAGAACTAGTGTTTCTATAGCAAAAGATACACTAATCGGTCCAAATTTGTGTATCTTTGATTCGGATTTTCACGGTATTGATCCCTCCCATCGTCAAGATGGTAGTCATGCTTGTGCTCCGGTATTTATTGGTGAAAATGTCTTCATTGGCTTCGGAGTGACTATTTTGAAGGGAGTAACTGTGGGCAGTAATTCAGTCATCGCCTCAGGTTCAATTGTTACCAAAAGCGTACCGGAGAATGTTGTTTTTGGTGGAAATCCGGGTCGAGTTATTTCAGTCATAGCGTAAAGTTTTTTAAATTGGAGAAAATTTTGAAATATGAAGAGGTAAAAGTTTCTGTGGTATGTGGGACTTATAATCGGGCCAAAATGGTTAAAAAAATGGTTCTAGGAGCTTGGAATCAGTCACTCAGGCCGTTTGAAATTGTTGTTAGTGACGACTGCTCTACAGATGAAACTTTAGAGGTTCTAGAGTCTTTGAGGACGGAAGTCCCTATATTAAAGATCGTTAAAAATACATCAAATAGTGGAGGAGTGCCCAACTGGAATCGCGCTATAGACTCATGTAGCGGAGATATAATTGCATGGTGTTCAGATGATGACGTTTTTGAACCCGAACATCTTGAACGATCAGTTAAGCGATTGATGTCGGATGGTAGCATTGGTTTGGTTCACGCTAGCTTTATAAATGTTGAAGAATTTTCTGACCAGCCAGTTAAATTAGAGAGGTCTAACTTAAAGAGTAATGATGAAATCATAATAGATCGACGGACGATGATTCCCTATATGAAAGCTAATTATAATTGGCCCTTTCATCCGTCAACTCTGGTTTTTAGACGTGAAGTCTGGGAGAAGACAGGCAATTTCGATTCTAGTTTTGCTCTTGCAGATACCGCATGGTTTATAAAGGTTGGGCTTAAATTCAGAATTTGCTATCTACCGAAGTACTCTGTTCGAAATACCCGTCACATTGGTAATTGGAGTAATGATGTTGGTTCTGTCGAAATGCAAAAAGAGTTCATGGTTGCTATCCAAAGTTTTGCGAGTCTATTAGAAAGTCAAAAATTGCCTGAATTAAACGTTCGTCGACAACTCGATTCTTGGAAGAGGACATATCATACTTATTTGCTGAGAATATTCATTTCAAGATCTAGAGCTGGATCTTTTGAGGTTGCAATGAATGCCGCAAAGGCACTTTATGACTCGATCAAGTGTTTAAATTGTTTGCCATTTGATGGATACCAATTTGCTATGAAATTTATTTATTTATTGTTAAATAAAGTTCAATGGATTCTTCCAGGAAGTAAAGCGAAATACTCGAGGTTAGGTAAGAGTTCCCCAAAATAAGTAACTTTACCCTAATCAATTTGAGCTCCTCGACGTTTCGAGTGGGTTGGCCCATAATCTTAGCTTCAGTTTAGATCAACCAATGAGGAAATCAAGTGCAGAAAAACGACGTATTAATTCTTGGCCTAGGGCTTACAGCGCCGTGAAAATTGCTTGATCAACACCTCGATATGGCAACGTCATCCAATGAACTACAGTTGAGCGTAGGCACCGAACGTGGCACGCAATTCCAGTGCGCTAAGTGCCAGCAACAGTGCCCCACACATGATACCAAAAGAAGACGCGGCGTCACCTCAACCTCTTCCAGCACCACTGTTATATAACTGCCAAAGTGCCACGTGTTAACTGCCCTGAACATGGTGTGCACTTGCTTGAAGTACCGTGGTCGAGAAAAGGCAGTGGCTTCACACTATTATTTGAACGAGTCACCTTGTCACTGGTTAGAGAAATGCTCGTTAAAGCGGTAGCTCGACATATCGAAGTCACAGACAAACGCTTGTGGCGTGTTGTGCATCACTACGTTGAAAAAGCGGTTAATCAGTTTGATCTGAGTCAGCTTAAAGCCATTGGCTTAGATGAAACAGCATCCAAGCGTGGGCATAATTACGTCACTATTTTTATTGATATAGAACGTGCTTCGATGCCCGTCGTGTTTTCTACTCCAGGCAAAGGAGCCCAGACGCTGCGCGACTTTAAAGCGTTCCTACATGGGCATAAAGGCGATTCAAACAACGTGTTGGAAATGGTCTGCGACATGTCGCCTTCTTTCCTTAGCGGCATTGCTCAAACGCTTCCGAATGCCGAAATTACTGTGGATTGGTTCCACATTGTACAAACCTTTACGCGCAGTTTAGATGAGGTGCTAAAACAAGAGCACAGCGACAACAAACTACCAAAACACAGTCGATGGGCACTGCTTAAAAAATGGGGCGTATCTAGCTT
This sequence comes from Candidatus Njordibacter sp. Uisw_002, assembly GCF_047730155.1. NCBI lineage: Bacteria > Pseudomonadati > Pseudomonadota > Gammaproteobacteria > Pseudomonadales > Candidatus Njordibacteraceae > Candidatus Njordibacter > Candidatus Njordibacter sp. Uisw_002. Next base: position 1,796,925 of record NZ_CP159832.1, on the reverse strand, counting down.
AACAGCAAACCAACACGCGGCGTTGCTTGAACTAATTCATAGCGACACGCACACATCTGTGGCTTGGATGGTGAAAGAAAAGCTGTCCTGGATTAGGCTAGCAAAGACACCCCAAGCAGCACGGTGGCGTATTACCAATTTCATTCGTTACGCTCGTAGTCTCATAGGTATAGGCGATATATTTGAGCCCATGAGAAAGGCTGTAGCCACCCTAGATCGGCATGCTGAACGAGTTGTAAGGCGCTGGACTTCAACCTACACAAACGCTCGTATGGAAGGGTTAAACAGTTTGTTCCAAGCAGCAAGGGCACGAGCCAGTGGCTATCGAACAAACAAGAACTTCATCACGATGATTTATATGATTGCCAGCCCAGCGGGCGTGGTACTAAACAATGGCTAACCCACTCGAAACGTCGAGGAGCCTCAATTTGTGAGTTTTTTAAAGGTGCGTTTAATTAGATACTTATATATGTTTGCTAGGTGTTAATATGTTCTTATGGGTAGGCGTGACCTACTTTATGCAAAGTATTTTTCAGTGGCTATGAATTGTTTGGCATGAGTTTAGAATAATAGAGGTTACAAAAGGTAAATGGGTAGGTTTATAGTGATATATAGTGTTGACTTAGGTGAGTGCTGGTTGGGGGGGGATAATGGGGTTACAGAGATTCTTGAATTTAATAAGGTAAAACTTCCTTTAGTGGCTTTGCTTTAGTATGGAAGTTAATCTTGGGCTGCTAGTAATGAATTTTTTTTTATGGATGGGCCCACCATTTTTTTCTCGAGGTTTTTTTAGATTTTATCTCTTACTAGTTGGCTTTCTTTTTTCTGGTAGTTATTGGATATATATAGTGTTCATTTATTTCACTGGAAAATTTGATGGAATCATAGTTAGTGAGTTTTTGAATGAGAGCTTGCTTTGCTCGGCAATCGCAGCGATTTCTTTTTACTGTGGTCTTTATGTCATAGTTAAAAAAAATGCCAGGATTTCTTTGGCTAAGAGTTTTGGTCTAAGAGATGTTTCACTCTCTATTCCGTCTTTTATTGTGATAAGTCTTTTCGCTGTAATCTTTTGTTTTCAAATATATAGCTATCTAAATGCCATAGAATTGATGGGTATTGGCGATAGGGTTGTCTTTTTAGATTCTATAAAGCCATTTTGGTTTTTCTATCTTATTCCCTTGAATATGGTTTTATTGGGCCTTATATCCTTCGATTCCAGAATTTTTAGTGGTGAAAATTATTACACCTTTATATATTGGATCTTACTGTTTTTACATATAGGAATAGTAGGCTTTGACGGCAGTCGACGAGCTTCTCTGATTCCTATTATTCTAGTGTTTATTAAATTATTTTTGATTTCTATGAGGAATGAACCATCCAGATCAATAATTAAGCATGCGTTACTTTTACTGCTACTAGTGTTTTGTAGTCAACTATTTACTTTAAATCGAGCGTTTGATGTAGGTTGGGGGATACTTTTTGTGGACCTTGAACTTGCTCTTTCTTATATTCCCATTTTTTTCGAATTATCACTAAGCCCAATGCCGACAGTACACGTTAATACTCAGATGTTGGAGTTAATAAATATTGAAGGCGCGCATGGCTATATGTCTTATTTGAAGGCTATTGGTAATACTCTTTTCCCTCAATTTATTTTCGGTTTTTATATGTTTGGTGAACCTCTGGTTAGTGAGCTTCATCAGCGGTTTAATTGGTATGGGCAAGATTTTGGCTTCATGGCTGAAGCAATATATTCTGGCGGGCGTTTTGGTGTCTTTTTAGCCCATTTTTTCCTTGGCGGATTGTTAGGTTTTATGGCTAACAGAGTGACAAAAAGTCGTCTGAGAGTATTGTTTATGATACTGCTATTCTCATTTCTATTCGGACTGGTAAATTCATTAAGGTCAGATTTTATGAATCTTCTTAAAACTTTTCTATATCCCGGATTTTTTTTGTATTTTCTATCCAGAGTTTTTGCAATGAAAAGGCCCAGATTAGTGAATAATATTCGACAGCATAGAGAGAAATCTAAATAATGTGTGGTTTCGTGATATTAACCTCCCCAAAGATAGGGAGTGTTGAAAAAGATATTTTAGCTTTGGCTAATCAGGCCATTGCTCACCGTGGTCCAGACAGCGACGGTTTTTGGATTTCCCCATGCCAAAGAGTTGCTTTTGCCCATCGAAGGTTGTCGATTGTCGATCTATCCTCCGATGGTCATCAGCCAATGCAAAGTACTTGTGGATTGTATTCAGTCGTGTTCAATGGTGAGATATATAACTTTAGAGAGATACGGAGGGTGCTTGAACATCTAGGGCGTGAATTTAAAGGTTCTAGCGACACTCAGGTTTTACTTGCTGCCTATATTGAGTGGGGTGAGGAATGTCTTCAGTATTTCAATGGGATGTTTTCTTTTGTTATTTATGACCAATCTAAAGGTTTAGATAATGCGTTTTTATTCTTAGCTCGTGACCGTGCTGGAGAAAAACCTTTTTACTATTCTGAAACTAGAAATGGTTATAGTTTTGCTTCTGAACTCAAGTCAATTCCTGATAGGGGAGAAATAGACCTTACAGCATTAAACTACTATTTGGCTCTCGGTTATGTTCCTTTTGATCTTTGTTTGTTTAGCGGCGTTAAAAAGCTCCCAGCTGGACATTGTGGAAGACTAGAGTTATCTACGAATACAATGTCGTTGCGTCGTTATTGGACGGTTCCTAAGAATATTGCGGAACAACACAAAACACCATCCATTTTAGTGGATAAGGCTTGGGAGTTGATTCTCGACTCTGTTTCTTTGCGTTTGGAGGCTGATGTTCCAGTAGGCGTTTTGCTGTCTGGAGGGCTTGATTCTTCTTTAGTTACCGCTGCAGCTGCACACGCAAGCTCTAGACCGATCGAAACGTTCACAATAGCGCTTCCTGGTTCTAAGTTGGATGAATCCCACTACGCTCAAATAATTGCTAGTCACTTTGGAACACGGCATACCGTATTAGACTTGGATCGACCCAGTCTCGATATATTGGATGGACTTGCGCCGTTCATTGATGAACCAATAGCTGATTCCTCCATACTGCCAGCTTGGCTAGTATTCGGTATGGCTCGCAAAAAAGTGACAGTTGCGCTTGGTGGTGATGGAGGGGATGAGATTTTTGGTGGGTACGGTCATTATTCAACTAACATTTCTGATGCTCATCGGCTGCGTCATATCCCAGGCTCTTTCGTCAAAGCTACTGCTTATATGGCTGGCAAATTACCTGGAGGTATTAAGGGTAGAAATAGGCTGTCGGCGCTTAGAAAGGGTCCTTACCAGCAACTTATTTGGGGTAGCCCTTATTTCGATGTAGATTTACGGCATCGTATCTTTACAAACGAAGCGAGTTGCCAGTTAGGTTTAGGCATGGATGCACCTGAAAATTTCCTCTTGAATTTATTTATGACTGGTGATGACCCTGTGGATCAGATGACTAGAACTGATTTTGGAAGTATTTTGCCAGATGACTTCTTAGTAAAAGTCGACCGTACAAGTATGGCCCATAGCTTAGAAGTTCGTGCTCCATTCCTAGACCATCGACTAATCGAGTTTGGTTTTTCTGAAATACCTTCACACTGGAAAGTTGGTGATGGTGAAAGTAGAAGAATACAGCAGCTACTTGCGAAAAAGTTACTGCCGTCCAGTTTGAATACAGCTCGTAAACAAGGATTTTCGATTCCAATAAACGAATGGTTAAGAGCTGAAGGTGAATCTCGATTGATGTCTCGTATGGAGGGTCTACCTTCCGTGATAGACATGTCATCTGTAAGAAACTTAGTTAGAGGTCATTTAAAGGGTCGCCAAAATGGTGGTCGCTTGTTTGCTTTAATAATGTTGGCAATTGCAATGAGGAATTTAACATGAACAGAGAAAGGCCATTACTCACAGTATGTATACCGGCATATAACCGAGCCCATCTCCTAGCAGATCTTCTGGACTCTATTTTTGATCAGAACTTTACGAATTTTAATGTCCTTATTTGTGAAGATCGTTCTCCTGAGAGAGAGGCAATTAATCAGGTCGTTCGCCAATATATGGATAAATACCCAGATAGTATTGATTATAAAGAAAATTCAAAAAACCTTGGATATGATGGTAATATTCGTGAATTAGTCTCGTTAGCCACCGGAACGTATTGTGTTTTCATGGGTAATGACGATTTGATGTGTAGCGGAGCGTTAAGCCATATCCAATCAATTATCGAACGCGAACCACTTTGTGGAGTCATTGTAAGAAGTTACGCCACATTTGAAAAAAACCCACTAGTTCATGAGGAAGTGTTTAGGTATTTTCCTGAGGAATTAGTCGTCAAGGGTGGAGTTGGAGCGATATCGCTTGGCTTTAGACGGTCAGTTGTTATTCCCGGTATGGTTTTCCATCGGGATTCTGCAAATGTATTATTTACAGATAAGTTTGATGGCACTTTACTATATCAACTTTACTTATCAGGCAACATTCTCGCTACTCGCAGCGTCGTATTCACTCCAGAAATAATTGCATTACGTCGTAACGGCACGCCTCCAGACTTTGGGAACAGCGATGCGGAGAAAGGTAAATTTGTCCCGTTGGATCAAACTCCAGACTCTTCAATTCATTTTATGCGCGGGATGTTTGAAATTGCCAAGTGTGTCCAGCAAAGTACAGGTCTCAAAGTGTATAAGAATATTATATCTGATGTAGGTAATTACTCTTATCCAATTATAGCAATTCAATCAAAAAAGCCTAAATTGGTTTTTCTTAAGTACGGTTTTCAGCTAGGTGTCTTGGGACTTTGGCGCCAACCACTTTTCTACTGCTATTTCCTTATATTGCTTTTGATCGGGTCGGACAGAACTGATCGAATTATCCGGTTTATTAAGTATAAAATCGGTCGAACTCCTAGGTTAGGAATATCTAAAAAGTACAAATAATGAAAATCTTAATAGCAGGTGATTGGCACTCAGATCTTCATGAAGAAGAGCTTTGTAAGTCTTTTAAAAGATTTGGACATCAGGTGGTTCCATTTAAGTGGTCCCAATACTTTTCTCATAATAAATCTACTTTAGCTTGGCTAACGGCAATTACTGATAGGATTCAAAATAAATTTTTATTTGGACCTACTGTTCATCGGATAAATAGAGATTTTATTAAAATAACGATTCGTAGCAAACCAGATATTATATTCATTTACAGGGGGACTCACATTTATGCTAATACAATTAGGGAGCTTAAAAGGGCTCTGCCGAGTTGTAAGATCCTAAGCTACAACAATGATGACCCTTTTTCTGAAGCCCAGCCAAAGTATTATTGGCGTCATTTTTTAAAATCAGTTCCTGAGTACGATTTTATATTCGCCTATAGAGAAAAAAATATAGACGAATTTAAAGTTTCTGGAGCTAAAGAGGTTTCTTTACTAAGATCTTGGTATGTGCCTGATAGAAGCTTCCACCTTGAGCTTGACGCTTATGATAAGCAAAAATTTTCATGTGACGTGGTTTTTGCAGGGCATTATGAGCCTGATGGTCGACTAGAAATGTTGGAGGATATTGTAAGTAAGGCTTACTCTTTACGATTGTTTGGTCCCACTAAATATTGGTCTAATCCACTGAAAATCTCGAGGATTCTTAGAGACTTTGAGCCAGTTCAAATGGCTTGGGGGAATGATTACAATAAGGCATTATGTGGCTCAAAGATTGCTTTATGCTTTTTATCTAAGCTTAATCGGGATACCTACACGCGCAGATGCTTTGAAATTCCAGCCACGAAAACTTTTTTATTATCTGAATATTCTGACGATCTTGCTTCGCTCTACAAAGAGGGGGTTGAGGCTGAATTCTTTCGAAACCGATTGGAAATGATGGAAAAAATCAAGTTTTATCTAGAAAATCCAGAAGCAAGAGTGAGAATAGCAAACGCAGGGTATTATAAGGCGATCAACTCTGGGTATGATATTGATTCTCGGCTTAAAAAACTACTTCTTGAAATTCAGCAATAATTAATTAAAGGATTACTATGTCATTCAGATTGAACTCTCTAATTGGTATGAATCAGAGTATAAACTTCGATGAAGGTTGTAGTTAAACATGCCTCGAATTACCATAGGTATTGATGCAGTAAATATACGAGCCGGTGGCGGAGTTACGCATCTCGTTAATCTAATATCTGCATTTAACATTGAGGGGTCCAATGTTGGTCGGGTAGTAATTTGGAGTTCTCGAGCTACGGCTGAAAAACTGCCCGAGCGACCGTGGCTTGAAAAGAAATGGTTACCCTGGATGGATTCCAACTTCCTGTTTCGTATCTGGGGTTACCTCTTTAATTTTCCTGGCGTAATAAGTTCTGAAAATCCTGATGTTGTATTTTCCCCTGGAGGGACTTTACCGAAGATGAACTCAGTTCCAGGTGTAACCATGTCTCAAAACATGCTGCCATTTGAGGCGTCAGAATCCTTTTTATTCGGTCGGTTTAGCTTGATGAGACTTAAGATGTGGATATTACGTTTTGTACAAGGTAACTCTTTTCGCCGAGCACAAGGTGTGATTTTCTTAACGGAGTATGCAAGAACTAATGTCATAAAAGCACTTAATAGCATAAAAGCTGAGACAGTTTTAATACCACACGGTATCGAGCCTAGATTTTTTAAACCCGCAAGAATACATCGTAGATTTGATGATTTTTGTTCAAAACGACCGCTAAAAATAATTTATGTCTCGATGTTTATGCCCTACAAACATCAAAAAGAGGTTATGGAAGCAGTTTGGCGTCTTAGTAATAATGGGCTGCCTGTTGAAATAGAGTTCATAGGTACTAGCGATGGTCGATATGGGCGGTCTTGCAAAAGATTGCTGAATAGCTTAGATCCAGATGGCAAAGTGTTAAAGATGACTGGATATATTGCTTTTGATGATCTTCATGCTTTGTATAGTAGCGCAGATCTACTTGTTTTTGCTTCGAGTTGTGAGAATTTACCAAATATTCTAATTGAAGGTATGGCGTCGCAATTGCCTATTGTGTGTTCGGAAAAAGGTCCTATGCCGGAAGTTTTAAAAGCAGCTGGTTGTTATTTCAATCCATACAACTCCGCTTCGATTTCTGCGGCGATTTTAAGAATCATTTCGGATATCGAGTTACAAGAAACATTGGCTACCAATGCATATAAGCTGGCTGAAAGCTACTGCTGGTCTAAGTGTGCCGATGATACGTTTGGCTTTTTAACTAAAATTTCTCAAGGTAAAAATTACAATGGTGTTTAAAGATAAGGTTTTACTAATTACAGGTGGGACAGGCTCGTTTGGCAACGCAGTTTTAAAGCGTTTTTTATCGTCAGATATCGCGGAGATACGCATATTTAGTAGAGATGAAAAGAAACAGGATGATATGCGTAAAAGATATAGTAGTACGAAGCTTAAATTTTATCTAGGAGATGTAAGAGACTATCAATCTGTATTGAATGTGACTCGTGGAGTCGATTATATTTTTCATGCTGCAGCTTTAAAGCAAGTGCCTTCGTGTGAGTTTTATCCACTTGAAGCAGTGAAGACAAATGTTCTGGGTACCGAAAATGTTTTAGAGGCCGCTGTTGTTAGCGGTGTAATAAAAGTGGTTTGCTTGAGTACTGATAAAGCAGTGTATCCTATTAATGCAATGGGTATATCTAAAGCTATGATGGAAAAGGTCATTGTTGCTAAAAGTCGCAATATAGAGCACTCACATACCACCATTTGTTGCACTCGTTACGGCAATGTAATGGGGTCTAGGGGCTCGGTCATTCCTCTTTTTGTAGATTTAGTAAACTCTTCTAGCCCTATAACTATTACTGATCCCAAAATGACTCGTTTCATGATGACGCTTGAAGATGCTGTGGACCTAGTAATTTATGCGTTTGAACATGGTGATAATGGAGATATTTTTGTTCAAAAAGCACCTGCTGTAACAATTGATACCCTAACTTGTGCTTTTCTTGGATTGATGGGAAAGGAGGAGCATCAAGTCAATATCATCGGGACTCGTCATGGTGAGAAACTTTACGAAGCACTGTTGAGTCGCGAAGAGATGGCTGGTGCCATCGATATGGGGGATTATTACCGAGTACAACCAGATAACCGCGACTTAAATTACGGTAAGTTCGTGGAAGAAGGCGATCAAAAGGTTAGTCAACTTGAGGATTACAACTCTCACAACACGAAAAGATTAAATATTGAAGAGATGCAGAAACTTTTGCTCAAGCTTGAGTTTATTCGAGCTGTTGTAGCAGGGCAAGAATATAACTTGGATTCATAACATGAGCATTTTGGTCACGGGTGTACAAGGCTTCATTGGAAAGAATCTTTTAGTTCGACTACGAGAACAAGGGTTCGACGATATTATTGAGTGTGATAGGAGTCATACTTTCGAACAGTTAAAACCTAAATTATCAGAAGTTGACTTTGTTTTCCATTTAGCTGGTGTTAATCGACCCAAAAAAGAATCTGAATTTTTTTCTGGAAATTTGGATTTAACTCAAAAATTACTTGATGAGTTAATGCGTATAGGCCGTTATATTCCAGTAGTATTGTCGTCTTCTATTCAAGCTCAATTTTCGAACCCATATGGCGAGAGTAAAGCGTTAGCTGAGGAAGCAGTTTTAAAGTATCAAGAAAAATGTGGTGCACCAGTTTATATATACCGTTTACCTAACGTGTTTGGTAAATGGTGTAAACCCAATTATAATTCTGTGATAGCGACTTTTTGTCATAACATTGTTAATGATTTTCCAATCACGATCCACGATGAAAGTTCAAAGCTTCATCTGGTTTATATCGATGATGTCTGTAATGCATTTATTGGTTTACTTAAAAAAAAACAGGCAAGCGGTTTTGTTAACATCTCACCTTTGTTTGATACCACGGTTGGTGAAGTCGCAAACCTTCTTCGAAGCTTTAAGGTAAGCCGTGAATCCCTTTTAATTAATGATGTTGGCATAGGTTTCACTCGTGCACTATATTCAACCTACTTGAGTTATTTTAACCCTGAACAGTTTGTTTATAGTATTCCTTCTTATGCAGATGAGCGGGGTTCTTTTAGCGAAATGTTAAAAACCTCTAAGAGTGGACAATTTTCATTCTTTACTGCGAATATTGGTATTACTCGAGGTGGACATTACCACCATTCAAAGAACGAAAAATTTTTGGTGATTAAAGGGAGTGCTCGCTTCAAATTTGAACAAATCATAACAGGTGAGCGCTACAGCTTAGATGTAGATAGTTCGAACCTTCAAGTTGTTGAGACTGTTCCTGGTTGGAGCCACGATATAACAAATATCGGTCAAGAAGAATTAATCGTTATGTTATGGGCAAATGAGATTTTTGACAGGGAATCCCCTGATACTTTTACGAGACCTCTATAATTCAAGATTTGATACAACCAAAAAAAATTGAAAGTGATGTCAGTCGTAGGAACACGACCTGAGATCATTCGTCTATCTAGAGTTTTAGCTCGGCTAGATGAATATTGTGATCATGTATTAGTTCATACTGGCCAAAATTATTATTTTGAATTAAATGAAGTTTTCTTTAAGGATCTTGGCATACGAAAACCGGATTACTTTTTAAATACTGCGGGTAAAAATGCGGCTGTAACTATCGGGGAGATAATTATATAGGTAGATCAAGTGTTGGAAGAAATTCAACCCGATGCGATGTTGGTGTTGGGTGATACCAACTCTTGCCTTTCAGTTATTTCAGCTAAACGACGTAAAGTACCGATCTTCCATATGGAAGCCGGGAACCGCTGTTTTGACCAACGTGTTCCAGAAGAAACAAACCGGCGTATAGTAGATCATACTGCCGATATTAATCTAACTTACAGTAGTATTGCTCGAGATTATCTCATAGCCGAGGGATTTCCTGCGGATCGTGTTATTAAAACAGGTAGCCCTATGTTTGAGGTATTAAACTATTATATGCCTCAAATTGATTCTTCTGATGTGCTATCTTATCTCGAACTGGTTAAAGGGCAGTTTTTTTAGTAAGCGTACACACAGAAGAAAATGTAGATGACCCAAAGCAATTGGCAAGATTTGCGGAAACACTCAATACTGTAGCTAAATATTACGACCTACCTATTATTGTTTCTACTCATCCACGAACACGGAATCGAATTGAGTCTCAAGGGATTGAATTCCATAAAAAAATCCGACTACTTAAGCCTTTGGGTTTCCATGATTACAATAACCTTCAGAAAAATGCAAAGGTGGTATTATCCGATAGCGGTACTATTAATGAAGAATCATCAATCATGAATTTTCCTGCATTAAATATTCGAGAAGCTCATGAGCGCCCGGAAGGTATGGAGGAAGCCTTGGTGATGATGGTTGGGCTGGGTGTTGAACGTGTTATGCAAGCTCTTAATGTGCTTAAATTTCAACCATCGGGTGAGGAGCGGTTACTTCGCCCAGTATACGATTATAGTATGCCAAATGTTGCGGATAAGGTGGTTCGAATTATTCATAGTTATACTGACTATGTTAGGAGAGTCGTTTGGAAGCAATACTAGTATAAGTATTGCTCTACTACCTGATGCGTATCCACCATCTAGCAAGTTAGTCCACGCAAAAATGTTCCATGAGCTTGCGATATAGCTAGTAAGATTAGGACATGAAATGGTAATAATTACTTCAGGAGATATGAAGGGATTTGTAGAGTGAAAATTATGTTTATAATTTAATATAATATAAATACATACTTTAACTTCACCTTTTTATATGGACTTCGCCATTATATGAGGGTAAATAAAGCTTGATTTATAACTAATTTTAAAAGGATGAGAGTTTGAAAGTTTTAGTCACTGGAGGAGCAGGGTTTATTGGCTCGGCCGTTATTCGCCATATAATAGTAGAAAAGCAATACCATGTTGTTAATCTTGACAAGTTGACCTATGCCGGTAATCTAGATTCGCTTCTTGATGTTAGTGAGGACCCTTTATATATCTTTGAACGCGTCGATATCTGTAACATTGATGAGGTAAAGCGTGTGTTCAATGAGCATAAGCCTGACAAAGTCATGCACCTTGCTGCTGAGTCTCATGTTGACCGCTCTATAGATGGCCCGGCGGCATTTATTGAGACAAATATGCTCGGCACATACACTATGCTTGAAGCGGCTCGGGAGTACTGGATGGGGCTTGATTCGCTGAGCAAGGCTGGCTTTATGTTCCATCATATTTCAACCGACGAAGTGTATGGCGATCTGCACGGCACCGAAGACCTTTTTACTGAAACCACGCCTTACGCTCCAAGCTCTCCCTATTCGGCGTCTAAAGCTGGCTCTGACCACTTAGTCCGCGCTTGGTATCGTACCTATGGTTTGCCTGTGGTTGTGACTAACTGTTCTAACAATTACGGTCCGTATCACTTCCCTGAGAAGCTTATTCCTCACGTAATTCTTAATGCCATCCATGGCAAGCCGCTGCCTATTTATGGTGACGGGTTGCAAATACGAGATTGGCTGTATGTTGAAGATCATGCTAAAGCTTTGTTGGCAGTTTTATGTGAAGGTAAGTTAGGTGAAACCTATAATGTTGGTGGTCACAATGAGAAAACTAATCTTAAAGTTGTTGAGACCATTTGTGACCTTCTAGAGGAGCTGTCTCCTCAGAAACCTGACGATTTAGGTTTATATCGGGATTTAATTACCTTTGTAAATGACCGCCCTGGTCACGACGTTCGATATGCTATTGATGCCTCTAAGATTGAATCTGAGCTTGGTTGGGTGCCGGAGGAAACTTTTGAAAGTGGTCTGAGAAAGACTGTTCAATGGTATTTAGATAACCGAGAATGGTGGGGTAGGATACTCACAGGTGAATATAAACTAGACAGGGTAGGAGATTAATATGGATTCAGACTACAAAGGTATTGTATTGGCAGGAGGCACGGGGTCACGTCTACATCCAATTACCATAGGTGTCTCAAAACAGTTATTACCTATTTTTGATAAGCCAATGATCTATTATCCAATGTCTGTATTAATGCTAGCTGGCATTAGGGATATATTGGTTATCTCAACGCCCGATGATATATCAGGTTTTCAGCGCTTATTCGGTAATGGTCATGACTTTGGCCTTAATATTGAATATGCTATTCAGGATAGTCCCGACGGTCTTGCTCAAGCATTCATTATTGGAGAGGAGTTTATTGGTGATTCTAACGTTGCGCTAGTACTTGGTGATAATGTTTTTTATGGTCAAAATTTCACTGAAAATTTGAAAGCCGCCTCATCCCAGGTCAGTGGGGCAACTATTTTTGCTTACCATGTAAGTGATCCAGAACGATTTGGGGTAGTAGAATTTGATAATGATGGAAAGGTTCTTTCTATAGAAGAAAAACCTAGTAGACCTAAATCCAACTACGCTGCAACGGGCTTATATTTTTATGATAATGACGTGGTTAAAATTGCTAAATCTATTGTTCCATCACACCGAGGAGAACTAGAAATCACTGATATTAATATTGCCTATCAGGTAAGAGGCGATCTTAAAGTTGAGTTGCTTGGGCGCGGTTTTGCTTGGTTAGATACAGGAACTCATGACTCTTTGATGGAGGCAGGTATGTTTGTGCAAACTGTTGAACATCGTCAGGGGTTAAAAATTGCGTGTCTAGAGGAAATTGCGTACCACAACGGTTGGTTATCTAAGGCATTATTACTTAAAAAAGCGGCTTCGCTTAAAAAAACTAGCTATGGTAAATATTTATTTAAAGTCGCTGAGGGCTATCGATGAAAGTGACTAAATCAAAATTACAAGATTGTGTGATTATCGAACCTAGGGTTTTTGGGGATGGTCGTGGTTTTTTTTTAGAGACGTTTCAGGCTCATAGATATTCCGAGCTAGCCGGAATTGCGTTGCCTTTTGTGCAGGATAATCATTCCCGGTCATCCAAGGGTGTATTACGTGGGTTACACTTTCAAAAAAAGAAACCCCAAGGTAAGTTAGTTAGGGTCGTGAGCGGGGAAGTTTACGATGTGGCTGTCGATATTCGACATGGTTCGCCAACCTATGGTCAGTGGGAAGGTGTTGTTCTTTCAGAAGAAAATAAAATTCAACTATGGGTACCACCAGGTTTTGCCCATGGGTTTGTGGTTTTATCAGATATGGCTGATTTTGAATATAAGTGCACTGATTATTATGACCCTTCTGATGAGGGATGTATTTTATGGGACGATTCCGATTTGGGCATTCCATGGCCAATAGGTAATCCTATTTTATCACCCAAAGACGCCAGTGCTGCAAAGTTAGCTGATGTAGAAATATGAGAGTACTTGTCTTAGGCTGCAAAGGTCAGCTTGGCCGATGCTTGGCCGATCAGTTAAAAAATACAACGTATAATGTTATTTTCACATCACGTGATCAAATTGATATTTCTGATTTCGAAGAGAGCAAGATAAAAATTATACATATAGCACCAGATGTGGTTATTAATGCATCTGCTTATACTGCAGTGGATAAGGCTGAAGAGGATCAGGTGACTGCTGACCTAATTAATCATTTAGCTGTCAATAATCTTGCCGCTATCTCTCTTGAATTAGGCTGCTGGTTAATCCATATCTCCACCGACTATGTGTTTGACGGAAACTCTACGGTGCCTTATTGTGAGTTAGATAAGACTAACCCTCAGGGTGTTTATGGTCATACAAAGCTAAACGGTGAGTTAGCTATTCAATCCTCGGGATGTAAGTATTTAATTATTAGGACTGCATGGGTTTTTAGTGAATATGGGAATAACTTCTTAAAAACAATGGTGCGGTTGGGAACGGTTCGTGATGAATTAAGTATTGTAGGGGACCAAATTGGTTGTCCTACATATGCACAGGATATAGCCAAGGCCATTATGACCATGGTGATACAACTTAACGAAGAAAGGTCAGCTTCTGGGATATTTCATTATTGTGGAGATCAGCCCTGTTCTTGGTATGACTTTGCACGAGTTATTTTTGAAGAAGCTAGCTTCTCTGGCTTTAAGACGCCAGGTTTCATTCGTTCGGTTCAGACCTCTGATTATCCAACGGCCGCAGCGCGGCCAGTGCACTCGTCACTAGAGTGCCATAAGATAAGAAATAGCTTTGGAGTTAGCCCTTCAGATTGGAAGTTAGGTGTCAAAAATGTGATATCAAAAATTGATCTGATGAAGTTTTAAAAATTTAAATATCTTTGGTGTTTGGGTGGATGTTTTATCTCTAATGGGACGAAAATCTGAGCTTTTTTGATCGGTGGGATTACCGAGGAAAGGAAAAGCCTGTTTCCGTTTTCGTCACATGTTTACGGGTGAGTTTCATGAGCTGCATACAAATGGCGAACAACCTGAAATTGTTGAAACTGTAACAGGTTGGACTCATGATATTACTAATGTGGGTGATGATGAAAGGTTTGTTATGTTGTGGGCCAATGATATTTTTGACCGAGAAAATCCTGACACCTATGCAAAAACAGTTGGCACTCAAGCTTAAGAATACGGATAAGAATTATGTCAGTGAAGAAAATTAAAATTGTAACAGTGGTTGGCACACGCCCCGAAATCATCCGCCTGGCTTGTGTTATTCCAAAGCTGGATCAGCATTGTGAACATGTTCTTGTACATACTGGCCAAAACTATGATTATGAGTTAAATGAAATTTTCTTTAACGATTTGGGTATTCGCAAGCCAGACTATTTTTTAGGTGTTGCAGGAGGTTCTGCTGCTGAGACCATTGGAAATGTGATCATTGGTGTAGATAAAGTTTTAGCAGAAGTAAATCCAGAAGCGATGCTAGTGCTAGGCGATACGAATAGTTGCATGGCTGTGCTGTCTGCTAAACGCAGAAAGATTCCAACCTTTCATATGGAAGCCGGTAATCGTTGTTTTGATCAGCGTGTGCCAGAAGAAATAAATCGCCGTTTAGTCGATCATATGGCAGATATTAACCTTACCTATAGTAGCATTGCCCGCGACTATCTTTTGCGTGAAGGTTTGCCCGCGGATATGATTATTAAAACTGGCAGTCCTATGTTTGAGGTGCTGAACACATACCGTGACGGTATTGACTCTTCTGATGTGTTAGAGCGATTAGGACTACAAAAACATAAATTCTTTGTTGTCAGTGCTCACCGAGAAGAAAATGTCGATTCAGATAAAAACTTTTCAAATTTAGTTGAATCTTTAAATACCATAGCAGAGACTTATCAAATGCCCGTTATTGTCTCTACTCATCCACGTACCCAAAAGCGTGTAGATGCAATGGGAGTGCAATTTAACCCCTTGGTTCAATTATTGAAGCCATTAGGATTTAAAGACTATAACAAGCTGCAAGTGTCATCTAAAGCTACTCTCTCAGATAGTGGCACCATTAACGAAGAATCCTCTATTTTAAATTTCCCTGCTTTGAACTTGCGTGAAGCGCACGAAAGGCCTGAAGGTATGGAAGAGGCTGCAGTCATTATGGCTGGATTAGGCGTTGAACGAATAATGCAGGGCTTAGCTATCCTAGAGTCCCAGCCTAGGGATGACGAGCGGCTTATTCGTCAAATTTATGATTATTCTATGCCCAATGTGTCTGATAAAATTGTCCGTATTATTCATAGCTACACCGACTATGTGAATCGTGTGGTTTGGAAGAAATATTAAATATGTCGCAGGCGAAAGAAAAAATAGCAATAATAAGTCGTAGTTTTTGGCCTGAAAATCCTGCTATTGGTGAAGCATTGCTTTTGTTATCTGAGGCGCTTGAAAAATATGCACAGCCAGTTGTTATTACTCAGATAAAAAAAGATTTCCATGCGAACCTTAAGGCTGCATCACGTGGTAATGGTATTGTTTTTGCAACGTTGCCGAGTATAACCAACTCATCTAGCAGTATTTTTTCACGTGTTCTTGAGTTGTTACTTTTCACTATATTTGTGTTTTTTTCGTTATGTTGGCACAGACCTTCAAGGGTTTATGTAGCAACCAATCCTCCATTGTTCACACCCTTAGTTGTTCGGTGGTATTGTGGTTTGTTTGGTAAAAAGTTTGTTTACCATTTGCAAGATATTCACCCTGAAGCAACGCATGTTGTCACGGGTAGATCTAACTGGGTAACACGTTTATTACAAGCTATTGATGTTAGCACTACGTTAAAGGCTAATGCAGTCATTACCTTAACAGGCCAAATGAAAGGTTACATTGTAAAACGTGTAGGAAAAAACATTCCTATAACGTTACTGACGAACCCTTCAGTACAAGATGAGCAAGGTAGTTCTGCTTTTCAAGAAAGAGCGAAAGGATTTGTCTATTGTGGTAATGCAGGACGTTTACAGCGTATTCCTCTGTTACTTGAAGCTATTGAGCAATATATAAATGAAAACGGCCAATTACCGTTCGTTTTCGCGGGTGGTGGCGTTCACAGCTCAGATGTAAAAAATCTGGCACAGCGTTATGAACAAGTAACCTATTTAGGCGTCTTACCAGGAAAAGAGGCTGCTAAGCTGATTCGTTCTTACGCTGTTGGGCTTATGCCGATTGAAGATGAAGTGACTAACTACGCGTTCCCCAGTAAATCATCTTCTTATGCTTTTTCTGGATGTTATATTTTGGCAATTTGTGGCTTAGAAACCAGTGTTGCACAATGGGTTAAAGGCAATCGTCTGGGCTTTGTAGTAGAACCTTATGTGGCAGCGCTTGTTAATCAGTTTCACGAAATAGAAAAAACTGACTTGCCCGCACTTAATATGAATAAAGATTTGTTAAGCGAATTCACACCATTCGTACACGCCGTAAAACTTGAAGGGGTTTTGAAAGGCCTTTAAGTTACATTTTTTCAGAATCTGAATTTTATAAGATTTTTATAATGAATTTTTTTTAATACGCGATATGGAGTTTAAGTGAAGCGACTATTTGATTTAACACTTATTTTCTTAAGCCTGCCTTTATTGCTGCCGCTGTATTTAGTGGTAGCATGGTTGGTGCGATCTAAATTAGGTGCGCCCATTTTGTTTAAGCAGATTCGCCCCGGTAAAAATACCAAGCCGTTTGAGATGATTAAGTTTCGTACTATGACCGATGAGCGAGATTCCAATGGTGAGCTATTGTCAGATTCGGTGCGTTTAACCAAGTTTGGGAAGTTTTTACGTTCCTCAAGCTTGGATGAATTGCCCGAGTTATGGAATGTGGTTAAGGGTGATATGTCTTTAGTTGGGCCGCGCCCGTTGTTAATGGAGTATGTTCCTTTGTACTCATCAGAGCAGACGCGTCGTCATGCGATGCGTCCTGGGGTGTCTGGTTGGGCGCAAGTGAATGGTCGTAATGCGATTGGCTGGGAAGAGAAGTTTAAACTGGATGTTTGGTATGTGGATAATCGCTCGTTTTGGCTGGATATTAAAGTGATCGGGCTTACACTCAAAAAAGTCGTCGTGCGCGAGGGTATTTCAGCTGATGGTGAAGCGACTATGCCTATATTTAAAGGAATCGACAAATGAAAAATAATGTTCTTGTACTTTCAGCAGGAAGAAGAGTTTCACTTGTGAGAGCGTTTAAAAAAGCTATTGAAGATCTAAGTATCGAAGGAGATGTATTTGGTTCAGATATACGCCCAAACATGTCTGCAGCTTGTAATATTTTGAATAAAAGTTTTGAATTACCACACGTACTTAAAGACGAATACATTGATGAATTAAAAACCCTTTGTATTAAAGAATCAATAAAGTTAGTTGTACCAACGATAGATACTGAGTTGTTAAAACTTGCTAAATATAAGCTGGAATTTAAAGATTTAGGGATTACTCTTGTTGTATCTAATAGCGAATTAGTGATTTCTTGCAGAGATAAAAGGTTAACTCATGACTTGTTTTATCAGATTGGTTTTCCAGTACCAGTTACCTATCCGTTAGAAAATATAAAATTCCCATGTTTTTCAAAACCTATATCAGGAAGTTTGAGTCAAAATATCCGTATATTGCAATCACAAGGTGAGCTTGATACTTGGGGGATTTCAAAATCAGAGATGATGTACATGGAAATAATTTCTAACGAAGAGTTTGATGAATATACTGTTGATGTATATTACACCCAACAGAGTGAACTTATTTGCATGGTTCCTAGGCAAAGAGTAGAGGTTAGGGGTGGAGAAATAAGCAAGGGACGCACCAATAAAAAACTGATCAATTTACTTAAAGAATCAATGTCTAAGCTTGAAACAGCTTTTGGTTGTTTAACACTTCAAGTTTTCAAGTCAAAAACAACTGATCAAATTTATGGTATTGAAATCAATCCAAGGTTCGGAGGGGGATTTCCTCTCAGTAATGCGGCAGGAGCAAAGTACCCTGAGTTTTTATTAAGGGAAGTCTTTTTAGATCAAAAACTATCCTATACAGATGACTGGGAAGATCAACTAGTTATGCTTCGTTATGACGCTGAGGTGTTAATTTCTAATGGCTAACCTTTTAGATTATGATGTAATTGTATTTGATTTAGATGACACTCTTTACTCTGAAATGGATTATATTTTGTCGGGGTATAAGTTTTCATCGGATTTGATCGAGAGGTTATATTCAAAAAATACTTATGAAACTTTTATAAAAGCTTTAAATGAAAAGGTTCCTGATGTTTTTTCTTATGTTATTTCTGAGCACAAATTACCAACAATACTAAAAGAACATTTGATTTTATCCTACAGATATCACACGCCGAATATAAAATTACATGAAGGTGTAATGTCAATTCTTGAGAAGCTCAATAAGAAAAATATACCTATATATTTGATCACTGATGGTAGAAGTATAACTCAACGACTAAAAATTGTTTCTTTAGATATTGAATGTTTTTTTGAATATATTTTTATATCTGAAGAAGTTGGTGTTGGTAAACCTGAGCCAGATTCATTTATAGCCATTCAACGTGAACATCCTAATAAATCAATAGTGTATGTTGCAGACAATCCTAAAAAAGATTTTATTGCCCCTGAAAGATTAGGATGGAGCTCTATAGGTATTCTTAATAAATATACTCGAGTTCATCCTTTAACTAATAATTATATTCAAGCAACTAGCGTTTGGATCGATGAGTTTAAAGAGTTAACATGTTAAACACAGTATTTTCCCCATGGCCTTCGTTTACACAAGAAGAAGCGGATCAAGTATCTTCCGCTTTATTATCGAATAAGGTGAATTACTGGACGGGAACTGAATGCAGAGAGTTTGAAAAGGAGTTTTCTGTTTGGTGCCATGCTGAGTACAGTGTGGCTGTGATGAATGGAACAGTAGCTTTGGATTTAGCCTTCAAAGCTTTAGATATTGGCGTCGGAGATGAGATCATTGTGACATCTCGTACCTTTTTAGCGTCTGTATCGTCAATTGTGAATGTGGGTGCATTACCTATCTTTGCTGATGTTTCTAAAGATTCGCAAAACATCACCCCAGAATCCGTTCGTGAAAAAATCAGCCCTAAAACAAAAGCAATACTCTGTGTCCATTTAGCAGGCTGGCCATGCGCAATGGATGAGATGATGGCTTTAGCAAATGAGTTTGATTTGTTTGTAGTTGAAGACTGTGCTCAGGCACATGGTGCTAAATACAAGGGTAAGCCAGTCGGGTCAATTGGGCATATTGGCTGTTGGAGTTTTTGCCAAGATAAAATAATGACTACCGGTGGTGAGGGTGGCATGGTGACTACTAATGACCGTGAATTGTGGTCGAAAATGTGGTCTTACAAAGATCATGGTAAGTCTTGGAAATCAATTTATGAACGAGAGCATGCTCCAGGATTTCGTTGGTTGCACGATTCGTTTGGAACCAATTGGCGTATGACCGAAATGCAAGCGGTCATTGGTCGTGTTCAATTAAAACGTATGCAAGATTGGACTGCTAAGCGTGTAGAAAACTCCAATAGAATCTGGAAAACAGCTAAAAATCTACCTGGGTTACGTGTTCCTACCGTTCCTGAATATATAGACCATGCAGGTTATAAGGCGTATGTGTTTGTTGATTCTGATGCATTAAATGTCGATTGGAATCGTGACCGAATAATGGAAGAGATTAATCTACAGGGAGTCCCCTGTTATTCTGGATCGTGCTCTGAAGTCTATTTAGAGCATGCTTTTGACAATGCAGCTTTTCGTCCTGAAAAACGATTGCCAAACGCCCAAGAGCTTGGAGAGACATCTTTGATGTTTTTGGTGCATCCAACATTGACTGTTGAAGAAATTGATAAGACTTGTAGAGTTATCACAAGCGTACTGAACGAAGCTCAAAAGTAGACGAATAACGTATGTACACTATTTTTAAACACATCCTCGCTATACCCCGCCCAGCAAAGCGAAGCATTCTCATTGCTGCAGATTCTGTATTGCTGATAGGCGCACTTTGGCTGTCGTTTTCACTACGCTTGGATAATTGGTACTGGCCCAGCGGAGGCGTGAATAACCCTATAGTATTGCTGGTGCTGTTTGCTCCAGTGTTTGCCGTGCCTGTGTTTGCTCATTTTGGGCTGTATAGGGCGATTATTCGGTACTTGGGTATGAGGGCTGTATGGTCTATTGTCAAGGCCGTTATGATGTATGCGGTACTATGGGGGTTGGTGGCTTTTTTAAGCGGTGTGGAGGGAGTGCCGCGGTCTGTTGTGCCCATTAATGCCATGGTGGCTGTGCTGGCTGTTGGTGGTTCTCGTATGTTTGCGCGTTGGTTACTGCGTAAGATTGAAGATTCAGTTCGTATAAAACATATAAAGAGAGGCGCTGGTGCCGGCGCAGTCGGGTCTCACCAATCACGGGTGGTGATTTTTGGTGCGGGTGCTGCAGGTAGGCAATTGGCCATTGGATTGGGGCAAAGCCGTGAATGTGTACTGTTGGCTTTTGTAGATGATGGCATGGAGCTACAGGGGCGGGACTTGCTGGGTGTGCCCATTATATCTCAAGAAAAATTACAGAATTTTGTGGTTAGCCATCAGGTGGATGACGTATTGCTTGCAATGCCATCCATTACCCGTAAGCAACGTAGCGTGATTATAGAACACTTGCGGCCCTTGAATGTACGTATTCGTACTTTGCCAGGGTTGATTGCTATGGCCCTAGGCAAAGCTGATTATGCAGATCTACACGATTTGGATATCAATGATTTGTTATCACGGGAGCCTGCAGAACCAGACGAAGTACTGCTACAACAGCAAGTTACGGGCAAAACCGTTATGGTGACTGGCGCAGGTGGAAGTATTGGTAGCGAGCTGTGTAGGCAAATATTGCAGCGTAAGCCAAAGGTGTTGTTATTATTTGAGTTAAGCGAATTTTCGCTATATACATTATACAACGAACTGCTAGATACTAATCATCACCTTGCCTCATCTCAGGCATCCAGTGAGAAAGGTAATAACAGTGCTGTTGGGCTAGTGCCCACTATAATACCGTTGCTTGGTTCGGTGGCGGATGAAAGCCGTGTAAGCGATATTATCCTCACTTGGAAGCCGAATATTATTTACCATGCCGCTGCGGTAAAACATGTGCCTATTGTTGAACACAATATAGCCGAATGTGTAAAAAATAATGTGTTAGGTACGTTGGTGATGGCCAAGGTGGCCATAGAGCGGCAGGTAGAGCGGTTTATATTGATTAGTACTGACAAGGCGGTTAACCCTACTAATGCCATGGGTGCTAGTAAACGTTGCTGTGAGCTTGTCCTGCAGGCGTTGGCAGCAGAACAAAATCCTTCATTCGAACCTATGTGGGATGGCAAGCCTTCTGCACAAATTCCTCGTACTACTCAATTGGCCATGGTTCGTTTTGGTAATGTATTGGGTTCTTCTGGTTCTGTGGTGCCTTACTTTAGGCAACAAATTGCCCAAGGCGGGCCAATTACTTTAACTCATCAGGATATCATCCGTTATTTCATGACTATTCCCGAAGCTGCTCAGCTAGTGATGCAAACCGGTGCTATGGCAGGCGGCCCTAGTAAAGGAATTGGCCCTGGAATAAGTACTGACAGAATTGGTGGGGATGCTAGGGTTAGTAGTGAAGCCGAAGTGTATGTGCTTGATATGGGTGAGCCGGTTAAAATAATTGACCTAGCACGCAGGATGGTTCAGCTTTCTGGTTTTAGAGTGAAAGATGAAAACTCACCAAAAGGCGACATTGCCATTGAAGTGGTGGGCTTACGCCCAGGTGAAAAGCTTTATGAAGAACTTTTGATAGGTAATAATCCACAAACCACGCAACATCCACGCATTATGAAAGCTAATGAAAAGTTTTTACCATGGAGTGAGCTACAACCCATGATCACCACATTACGAATTGCAGCGGTGAATGGTGATGTGCTGATGATACGTAGTATGTTGCAACAGCTTGTGCCTGAATATCAACCTGATCAAAATGTAGTTGATTGGGTGTATAAGGAGCAGATTGCTCAAGCCGACAGGCTGGAATTTTGAAACTAGTGGTGCACTCGTATTTTGATATGTTCACCTATAAAGCCATGGGTGGTGCAGCGTTTGTACTAAGCTATGCTGTATTGTTGTCTTTCTTTCCGGAGTTTGACTTGGTGGGTGCTAGTTTAATCGCTATGCTTGTTGGCAGCCTCTGCTGGCTAATGTTGTCGTACCTGGCTACCCGAACGAATGGGTTGTGCATTGAATTTCGCTACTCAAAAAGTAGGCCTGGTTTGTCTGAAATGACGCTGTGGCGAGGATTAAAAAAGCTGGATCATGTAAAAATTGATATGTCTCTTGATGGTTCGAGTAAGCCTAAGATGAATGATGTGCAAGTTGTTAGCCAGCTGAAGTGTTTTTTTGAGGGTTATAGAAGTGCTTTGAGTTCATCGAAGGTTCTGCACTTTGTGGGTTGTCAAAAAGATGATGCGGAAAGGATTTGCAGAGTAATTGCGAAAATTACGGCTGCAGATTAGCTAAACTCGCCATTTGCTGCACGCTTAATGCCCACAACTAATCTAGTATCTCGATAATTTGAGCGCAAAAAATGAGTATTGGAACATGTTTACATTCAAGTCTTGTGTAATCCCCGGCTTGCTTCGTCTGACAGTGATATTGGGTTTGTTCTGGCCATAGGTCTTGAGGAGGGTTTGTCCCGAACACTTTGTTATGGACGTATGAAAAATAACTCGGATAATCGTATTTTTGAAACTGAGTCGCTGACTTAATAGATCCAGTTTCTAAGATATGACATGGCAGTCGAATCCGTCTGCCAACCCCCTCTGAGCATTATCCTTTCAAGGGGTTCTCCTTGCTCTAAAAGGTCAAGCGCTGCCCCCACTCTAAATGAATGACCGCTGAGCGGCTGTTCATCAGAGTTCAAATTCAAGTCTTTTTGCAGTGCTTTTAATAGGGTACTGATGCTTGCAGGGTTTAGATTCTTACCGATATACCCATGCCTACTAATTGATCTTAGAATATAGCTTTCATCGCTAACGATACACTTCCATTTTTCTAATAAGTCGAAGAGTTCTTGGCTGATGGGTAAAATTTTCCCAGCCCCGAATTGATCCGTTTTTGAGAACTTCAGCCTTATAGCAGGTTTACCGCTTGGGGCTTGGCAGATGTCCTCAAATTTAAAGGCACAAAGCTCCGACCGGCGTCGCATCGTTTCGTAGCCGAGTCTTAGAAGGGCTTCATTTCTTAAACCCCTGGCGCTGTTATCGCAGTTGTTAAGTAGTTGGTTGAGTAGTGGCTTGGTGAGGGGAGTAGCCTGTTGCTGAGCTCGCCCAATTTTTCTATGCATGCGTTTGATGGCCAATATAACCTCTGGCTGGTTGGTGGGGTCATAGTGTTTAGAAAGTTTTAGTATTGTGCCCAAGCTATTTATTCTTCGGCGGATGGTTGCGCTTTTTTTTATGGTGGCAAGGTAGTCAACATACTGCGCCATGGCATCGGCAGTTGCCGGTATTGAATCTATATTATTGTGTCCGCACCAGGTCTGGTATTGAATAAAGTCCGACCGATAGGCTCTTATGGTATTTTTGGCAAAGGCACCATCAAACTTGGCTAAGATGTCGTCGATCATGTTAGACTCACATTTTGGGCTATAAAGCCCGCAAATTGGTATTATTAATACCATAATAGGGTTTATTAATGCTTTCGTCAAGTCAAATAAAGGCTGCGCGTGCTCTTTTAGGTTGGAGTGGTACTGATCTCGCTGATAAAAGCGGTGTAGGGATAACAACTCTCCGTCGTTATGAATTACAGGAGGGTATTCCTTCTGCAAACACGAGCGTGCTAATGTTAATTAAGCGGGCTCTGGAAGATGCTGGTATTCAATTTACTGGTGATCCTCTAGTTAACCCAGGTGTGGTGCTTCACCTTAGCCCTTCGGCATAAGCGCTTCTCGTCGTCTGCGGTCTTCTATCACCACGCGTAGTTCCCCCAGAGCTTTTGAAAATTGCCGGTCTATAGTGGTCATGTAGCGGGTTATTTTATCTATGTTGGTGGATCGTGAAATGCTCACTTGTTCGGCCAGCTTAAATAGCTTTTCTGCTTTGGGGTGCAGGTCTATCGAGATGAACTGCTTTAGTGCCTCCTCCCTGAGCTTGTTTAAGAAATCACTATGGGACAGCTTTTTATCAATGGAACTGCTCTGATATAAATCTTGTGATTCAAGGGTTCGATTGCACTGCCTGATGAAGGCACTAACAAGGCTGTCTAACTCGTACCGACCGTCCAGTAGTTCAGCTTTGCTGCATCTATGCTTGAAGGTAAGTTGGTCAAAAAGGACGAACAGCATCGGATACTCTTCTAAATCGTCTGGGATGGTGGTATGTTCGCCGCGCTCCAAAAGGCGAAACGATTCCTGGCTTAATCGTTGAATAAGTATGGAATTTTCTTCTATATGTTCATCGTTATGGAATTCGCCTCTAAACCTGGCTGTGGCGTAATGCTCTGCTTGTTCCTGGGTAAGATTCAATGCGGTGCGCAATGATAATTCCTCGACTTCGGTTAGGCTGGCTACCTCGATCTCATTGCTCTCTTCCCTGATTGCACGCTGCCAGCGGACATACTGGACGGCCACTCGCTCGATTAGTATGCGCTCTGTGATGGTCTGTGGAGCGTATTCGCTGGTGAGTTCGTCATACATCTGTTGGTAGATTTTTTGGTCTGTTGACGAGGTGATGCTTTGGCTGGTTAGCCCGTGGGTGAGGGCGTTCTTAGGGGTGTTGCTTTTGGAGACAGTGGGCTTCTTGGGCATGGGGCTATTGATCCAATCAGTCTGTGTGTGCATACAGTATAACATGCCACTTTCTGCGACCAGGCAATATTTTGGAGCTTAGAAACTATTTGCCATTAGATGGTGCAATCCTTTCCGTGATTGATATCATTAATATTATTAATACGTAATTTATCAAATAATAACCGTTTTTGCGAAATGAAATCTATAAATTATTGGTTTTAAGCCTGATTTAAAGGTGCGATAAATGCTGTTATCGTACTTCTAGAAATGTTGCGTATTTACACAATCACTCGCCGAAGCCATTGAAAAATTAGCCTTATAGCCAACACGCCTTCAAGTAATGCATCACCAGCCATTCCTTGAAGGCGTGTTGGCTATAAGGCTAATTTCCCATTTTTAACATCAGTCAAAAATAGGAACAATTCTGAATTTTCGACTAAAAACCAAAATAGTGTATTCTTAAGTGCATCTATGTTCGATTTACGATTATAATTATTGATAATTTTGGTGTAACAGTTAGAGATGGACGAGAAATGCTTAACACCCCACTGGACGAGCTTGCTCACACAGTGGGCCTTAATCGGCTACCACCTCAATGAGATTGAGTAAGAATCTAGTAAGGGGACACGTGATAAACTATGTCCAAACACACGACAGGCATCAAGAGTGTATTGTCTTGGCAAGAACGCTCACTTTGTTCTACCCCAGTCTTCTTTACTGGAACAGAGCCTCTTTATTCTTGACTCTTTATATATTTCAAGTGCTGATCATTGCCATTATTTTTCATAATGCTGAGTTGTCTTTGATTGGATATGCCCTATTTAGTATTGTAATTAACTCACTGAATTCAGTGATCCGGAGATGTAAATGAATAAGGAAGCACTTAATCCAGTTGAGCAGAATTTTGACGATGAAATTGACTTAAAAGACATCTTCATCCCCTTGTGGAAGGCGAAATATCGTATTTTGTTATTTGGTCTAATTTGTTTATCTCTGACTCTAGTCTATTCACTGGGTGGGTTTATCGTAGACAAAAGCAACTATGCGAGCATTCAAGTTCATTTTAACTTTCAAGGCGTTGAAAACGGGGTTTTCCCAAACGGTGAAAAATTCTCACCACAGGAACTAATCTCAGGGTCAGTCCTGTCTGAAGCCTATAGAAATATGGATAGCCCAAGTTTTAGTTATTCTGACCTAGTGAGGGCGATCAATGTGACGCCTACGTTCAATGGTGCTGGCGAACTAGAGTCTGTAGTGACTGGGTTGTTGTCAAAAGAAAAAGGATTAACCAATCAAGAATATAGTGATGCGGTTTCTGAGTACACAAACGAAATTATTGCCCAATCTAAAAAGAATGTGATCCTAACCATAGACCTGAATTTGTTTGACAGGAACCTTAAGAAATCAAGTGATCTGTTGCACAGTATTCCAAAAATATGGGCAACGCATGCCATTGAAGATCGTGGTGTTTTGAGCATGTTTGCTCCTACAATAAGCACGCTGGATACCCATATAAACTCTGATGAATTACTCATTCAAGTCAATGTATTAAGTGACACTTACAGTCTATTATCTAAAAGTGTTACTGGGTTATCGGGCTCGCTAGATAACCAATCCATTACAGACCCAGAGTCGGGCATGACAGTTGCAGATTTGCGTTATAAGTTAGATTTGGAAAATACATATAGGATTTCAATACTTAAAGAACTGGTCGTTAAGAACGGCGTAGGTGTTAAAAATGAATCTTGGTATAAAGGATTTAGAGAGGCTCGCTTAGGTAAGTTAGAGCGTGAACGATCTAGTCTTGAGCGAATGGTTGATGTGTATGAGCAGGCGTTGATTGAATTTAATCAGCAACCGTACAGCCCTTCTGAGGGCGCTAAATCACAAGGGGGAAGCAGGTCTGGAACGACTGTATATTCTCCTCAGTATGGTGAGGACGTCATCAATCGACTAATGGAATTAGGCTCTAAAATGTCTGATCCAGAATATAGAAAAAGCCTGCTACAAGAAAAAATAGACCTTTCAACCAAACTTCAAGTGGTCATTACCGAAATCAACTTCTATGATTTTAAGAAGCCTACCGGCGATGAAGTAAGCATATCTGTTGAGGAGATTTCTAATTTAATTAATCAATCATTTGCAGAACTTGAAGAAATACATTCGGCCTTGCTCGGTATTATCCAAGTGTCAAATTTAAGTAGCCTGGACGACAGGGGCGAGTTGTTTGATCTAGTTGGGAGTGTTCAGGAAAAGGTGTCTAGTAACTTATCCCAAAGGGTGATGCTAAAGGCAGTTTTAGCATTTATCTTAGGGTGTATTCTTGGCATGGTTGTGGTGTTTGGTAGACGAGTTCTGCGTTAGAACTCAACACTCAATCTGTAACGCAGGCATCCCTGAGAGCATTTAAATGGCTGCCAGGCGACCTCTAAAGTGCACAGCATCGATTTAGCCAACAAAAAGGCACATCAAATATGCCTTTTTGTTTTCTCATATTCGCCTTTTTTACAGATTGATCACCACCTGGCCTGTTTTAGCAATATGCCCACCCACTGCCCAGCTCTGTTCGAACTGCCAATTTTTACTTAAACTGAGATTTCATCAGGGACCGAACGCCCGGTAAGGATAAGTTGGTAATTCCTTCGTTTAGTGTACGAGAAAATCCTACTTAAAACTGATCTTAATTTACGGGGGGATTACAGTAGCACGTGTTCAGCCGATAGCTGCGACTGTTTTAACACATGATAACTAACCTTATCGTTTGTTGGTAAGACGGTCACCGACCGGTTATCCCGAGCGAACACAAGGTGGGTGGCTTTCAGATCAAATATATGGCGCGATTTCGGGAGACCCTTCTTCAGGATATATCTGCTTAGGACAGAACTGGGCAGGGTCGATCAAAATCAATTATAATCTATGTCTAACCGCTTTCAATTACGGATTGACATGAAAACTGCCCTTATTACCGGTGTTACAGGCCAAGATGGCTCCTATTTAGCTGAATTTCTTTTAGAAAAGGGCTATGAAGTTCACGGTATCAAACGCCGCTCCTCCTCTTTCAATACCGAGCGTATTGACCATATCTACGAAGATCCTTTGGTGCATGACAATCGATTCCATCTGCATTATGGCGACTTGTCTGATTCATCAAACCTTACTCGCATTATCAAAGAAGTACAGCCAGATGAAATCTATAACTTAGCTGCGCAGTCTCATGTGGCGGTGTCTTTTGAAGCGCCAGAGTACACTGCAGATGTGGATGGCCTGGGTACGCTGCGTATTCTTGAAGCCGTGCGTT
Source organism: Candidatus Njordibacter sp. Uisw_002 (assembly GCF_047730155.1). Taxonomy (NCBI): domain Bacteria; kingdom Pseudomonadati; phylum Pseudomonadota; class Gammaproteobacteria; order Pseudomonadales; family Candidatus Njordibacteraceae; genus Candidatus Njordibacter; species Candidatus Njordibacter sp. Uisw_002. The sequence continues at coordinate 1,768,475 of NZ_CP159832.1, read as the reverse complement.
TTTTGGGTTTAGAAAAGAAAACGCGTTTCTATCAAGCGTCTACTTCTGAATTGTTTGGTTTAGTACAAGAAACTCCTCAGCGGGAAACAACGCCTTTTTATCCTCGTTCTCCTTATGCTGTGGCGAAAATGTATGCTTATTGGATAACGGTTAACTACCGTGAGTCTTATGGGATGTATGCGTGTAATGGTATTTTGTTTAACCATGAATCCATGCGCCGTGGTGAAACCTTTGTAACTCGCAAGATCACCCGTGGTTTAGCCAATATTGCTTTGGGTATGGACCCTTGTTTGCATTTGGGCAATATGGATGCCTTGCGCGATTGGGGCCACGCCAAAGATTATGTGCGTATGCAATGGATGATGTTGCAGCAAGAACAAGCCGATGATTTTGTAATCGCCACTGGCAAACAAATTTCTGTGCGTGAATTTGTACGCATGTCTGCCCAAGAGTTAGGTATTGAACTTGCCTTTAGTGGAAAAGGTATTGATGAAGTGGCTACTGTAGCGTCTATTACAGGCGATAATGCACCGGCTTTGGCCGTGGGAGATGTTATTGTGCGGGTGAACCCTCGTTACTTTAGGCCTGCGGAGGTTGAAACCTTACTGGGTGATCCGTCTAAGGCTAAAGATCTGTTGGGCTGGGTGCCAGAGATTACTGTGGAAGAAATGTGTGCCGAGATGGTGGCTCACGATTTAGACCAAGCTAAACAAAAGGCGTTGCTTAAAGAGCATGGGTTTAAAGTGCCTGTGGCACGAGAGAACTAAAAATAATGACTTTAGCTAAGAAAAAAGTTTTTGTAGCCGGTCATAATGGCATGGTGGGTTCTGCCATTGTTCGTAAGCTTAATTTAGATACCAGTATTGAATTGGTTCTGGCTTCTCGTAGTGAGCTGGATCTGTTGGATGCATCTGCTGTAGCGCGATTCTTTGATGCACAGCAACCAGACCAAGTGTATTTGGCCGCAGCACGGGTAGGTGGCATTCATGCGAACAATACTTATCCTGCGGAATTTATAAGTCAAAACTTGCAGATTCAAAACAACATTATTCAAGCCGCCCATAATAGCGGCGTCCAAAAATTGTTGTTTTTGGGTAGTTCCTGCATTTATCCTAAACTTGCAGTGCAACCTATTGTAGAAGAGGCATTGCTTACAGGGCAGTTAGAACCCACTAACGAACCGTATGCGATTGCTAAAATCGCCGGCATCAAACTATGTGAATCGTTTAACCGCCAATATGGACGAGATTACCGCAGCGTAATGCCTACTAATCTGTATGGCGAAAACGATAACTTCCATCCTCAAAATTCCCATGTTATTCCAGCCATGATGCGGCGTTTTCATGAAGCGGTGCAGCAAGATGTTAAGGAAGTAGTGGTGTGGGGCAGTGGTAAACCTATGCGTGAGTTTTTGCATGTGGATGATATGGCTGCGGCCTGTGTACATGTTATGGGTTTGCCTAGGAATGAGTTTTTAGCAGTGGTGCCAGACCCTATGTGTTCTCATATTAATGTGGGTACGGGTAAAGACGTCACCATTGCTCAGTTAGCTGGGCTTATGGCTAAAACCGTGGGTTTTGAAGGTGACTTGGTGTTTGACTCCAGTAAACCAGATGGCACCATGCGTAAGGTAATGGATGTTGGGCGCTTGAAGCGTTTGGGTTGGGCGTATGATGTTGGGCTTGAACACGGATTGGCGTTGACTTATGCATGGTTCTTAGCACATTTGGATGAGCTTCGGGGATGAAAATAGATATGATAATTAACCCTGTAGTTATGGCGGGTGGTGTGGGTAGCCGGTTATGGCCTTTGTCTCGCGCGGCTTTTCCTAAGCAGTATCAGGTATTGGTAGAGAATGAAGGTTCGCTGACTATGTTGCAGCAGACCTTTGCTCGGTTGGGTGGCCTTTCTTTGGGTACTAGCCAGTTGATTTGTAATCAAGAACAGCGTTTCTTGGCGGCAGAGCAGGTTAGACGGGTGGGGGAAGAGGTTCCGGCGTGCGCCGGAATGACAGCGGCGGGGCTGGATATTGTACTGGAACCCATGGGGCGCAACACGGCACCAGCGGTAATTATTGCGGCTTTACGGCTGCAGCAACAAGGTGTGGACCACCCCATGTTGGTATTGTCTGCAGACCATGCCATTGCAGACGAAGCAGGTTTTAGGGCAGCCATTGTTAAAGCCAGTGCTTTAGCCAATGAAGGTTATGTGGTTACTTTGGGTATACAGCCTAACTTTGCCTGCACCGGTTATGGCTATATTGAGTGTGGTGAGGCTGTTGGTGGTTATGGTGATGATAGCGCTGCTGAACAGGGTTTAATGGTTAATGACTTTGTAGAAAAGCCAGATGAAGCCACCGCAACCGCTTATTTAGCATCGAATAATTACCTGTGGAATAGCGGCATGTTTATGATGCGGCCTAGTGTGGTTATTGAAGAAGCACAGGCTTATTGCTCTGCGTTATTAGCCCAATGCCGTGCAACCGTGGCTAGTGCCACGTTAGATTTAGATTTTGTACGTCTTCCTGAAGCCCAGTTTGCACAATGTGATAACATCTCCATAGATTATGCCATTATGGAACACACGCAAAAAGCGGTGGTAGTACCGGTGAATTGTGGTTGGAGTGATGTAGGCGATTTAAATGCGCTGTATGAAACCAATGCAAGGGATGAACAGGGTAATGTATGCCAAGGTGATACCTTGGTTAACCAAAGCCGTAACTGTTTTGTGAAATCTACCAGCCGTTTGATAGCGTTACAAGGCGTTGAAGGGATGGCCATTGTCGAGACCAAAGACGCGGTGTTGGTTGCACCCCTTGCCCAAGCCCAAGACATTAAGCAACTAGTCACGCAGCTTAAACTCCAAGGCCGCGATGAGCTAGTTCACCAGCGTGAGGTCTATCGCCCATGGGGCAGTTACGACAGTGTAGACTCTGGGCCTAACTATCAGGTTAAACGCATTACAGTAAACCCTGGGGCACGCTTAAGCGTGCAAAAACACAAGTACCGTGCAGAGCACTGGGTAGTGGTAGAGGGTGTGGCCAAGGTGCATGTGGATGGTGTAGACCATGTGTTGCAAGCCAACGATTCTGTATATATTCCTAAGGGCGTGGTACATTGCTTAGCTAATGAAACCAAGCTGCCGCTGCATTTGGTTGAAGTGCAATCGGGCAGCTATTTAGGCGAAGATGACATAGAGCGTTTGGATGATGTCTATGGACGTTGTTAAGGGGTGGGTTGCCGCGGGCCTGCGGCCCTCGCAATGATGAGATGGCGGTTAGCTGTAGCCGTTAGGGTTGTTAGATTGCCAGCGCCATGAGTCGCTTACCATGTTATTTAAGGTGTATGCTGCTACCCAGTTAAGCTCAGCTTTGGCTTTGTTTGCGTCGGCCCAAAAGGCGGCTAAATCTCCATTCCTTCTTGGCTTAATCTGGTAAGGTATGTTTTTGCCACTTGCTTGTTCAAACGCTCTGATTACTTCTAGTACCGAATAACCTTGGCCGGTGCCAAGGTTCCAAATATGTTCTCCTTGCCCTTTTTCTCCTTTTTTCTTCTCACTAGGCTGCTGAATATGGTTCAGCGCCTTCAAATGGCCTTTGGCTAAATCTACCACGTGAATATAGTCGCGTATGCCCGTGCCGTCTGGTGTTGGGTAGTCTCCTCCAAAAACTGATAACTCTTTTCTTTTGCCTATGGCCACTTGGCTAATGTAGGGCAGTAAGTTATTCGGTATGCCTTTTGGGTCTTCTCCTATTAATCCACTTTTGTGCGCCCCTATGGGGTTAAAATAGCGTAGCTGGGCTACACGCCATTGTGGGTCTGCGGTGCACTGGTCTGCCAACATCTTTTCTACCATGGCCTTAGAAGTACCGTAAGGGTTGGAGGTGTTTCCCATGGGCATAGCCTCATTATAAGGAACTGGTGCATCTTCACCATATACGGTGGCAGAAGAGCTGAAGACTATGGTTTTAACGTTAGCCTTATTCATGGCTTGGCATAAACACAAGGTACCATAGACGTTGTTATTGTAATACTCTAAGGGTTTGCTAACACTTTCGCCTACTGCTTTTAAGCCAGCAAAATGAATAACGCTGGTGATGGGGTGGGTGATGAAAATCTGCTTTAGCAGGGCTTCATCACGAATGTCACCTTCAATAAAGGTGAGGGAATCATCGTTAGCTAGCGTGTTACCCTCTGCATGGGTCTGATCCTTGATTTGAACTATGGCTTTGATACGTTCAATCACTTTTGCTGAGCTGTTGCATAGATTGTCTAGAATGACCACCTTATGGTCGGCTTGTAACAATTCCACAACGGTGTGTGAACCAATATATCCACAACCGCCGGTAACTAAAATGGTTTGGGTCATGTTAAAATCCGTTTTTATGGTGGCGTGTTTTTAAATTATACACGTTTATGTCTGTTGGGTTGGGAAGTAGTTTGGTAAGGATGGTGGTTTGAAGAATATATATGTACGCCTGATGGGTGGCTTGGGTAATCAACTGTTTCAGTATGCCGCGGCACGCTCATTAGCCGATAAATTGGGTGTTGAGCTAGTGCTAGACGGCCGTTATGTGGTGCGTAAAGGGCATCACACGGGTTTGGCTATTGATTGCTTTAACATTCGAGCACGACATATTAGCCCTAAAGAAATTCGCTCTTTTAGTGAGGTGAAAATACGTTTGGCCCGCTGGTTAAAGCGCCTAATAAGGCCTGTGAACACTGTGTTTTGGGAAACCAGCCTGGCCTTTGACAGTACGATGCGCTCGCAAGGGGCAGGCACTATGTTAGTTGGCTTTTGGCAGTCCCAACGCTATATCAGTTCAAACATGGAAATACGCAAAGACTTACAGTTGTGTGCGCCCCTAGGTGTTGGCGCGGCCACTGTTGCTGCTCAAATTGCACTGCAAACCAGTGTGGCTTTGCATGTGCGGCGTGGTGATTACTTAAAAGATGAAAAAACCATGGCGCGCTATGGCCTTTGTTCTTCAGGCTACTATAACAAGGCATTAGATTACGTTATTGAGCAGGTTGGCGATGTTAAATTATTTGTGTTTTCTGACGATCCTGAATGGGTAAAAAAACACCTTAATGTACCTAATGATGCTTGTTTCGTATCCGCACCTAGCATTAACGCAGAAGAGGATTTAGTGCTTATTAGCTTGTGTGATCACCAAATTATTGCCAACAGTACTTTTAGTTGGTGGGGTGCGTGGCTTAACCTAAACCATGCTAAAATTGTGGTTGCACCACAACCTTGGTTTGATGATACTTCCATACAAGCACAAGACCTTATTCCAGACGAATGGCACCAAATAAATAAATAATGAACAACCAAAATTTACAGCAAAAATTTGAGCTCTATGTCATTAATTTAGATCGTTCTTTGGAACGGTGGCAAAGGATTAAACCTCACTTAGAAAACATGGATTTGGCTCCAGTGCGTATTTCTGCCGTGGATGCCGTTAATAGCTCAGCAGATGTGTTGTCTGCGCATTATAGTTTAGCAGTGAACCAACAAACTTTTTTTATGCCGTTAAAACCAGCAGAAATAGGTTGTTTTTTATCTCACAGGAAAGCACTCGAAACTTTTTTGACTGCTAGTGATAAACCATACGCCATCATATTGGAAGATGATGTGGAGTTTGTGCACAACATTTCTCAATATATACAACAATGGGAAGATGCTCTGGCGGGTGACACACCAGTAATGCTTAAATTATTTAAACGCAGACCGATTAGCGGCGTGTGTGTGACTAAAAATGAGCGGACGCAACTAATAAAACCCAAGTTAGTACCCTTGGGTACCCAATCTCAAGTGGTCAACCGTAGTGCGGCTAAGGCCCTGCTAGTGGCATTTTCTCAGTTTGGTATGCCAGTGGATGTGGCATACCAGCACTTTTGGCAGCATGGTGTTGATGTGTTAATTGCAGTGCCTAACCAAGTCAATGAAATCAGCCAAATTGTGGGTGGCACCAATATTGGTGGTAGTAAAGGGCTGTCGTTCAGTTATAAGGCCAAACGGGAAATTAAGCGTTCGTGGTTTAGGCTTAAACTAAAGCTTAAGTCTGGTTATCACTTTGCCAAAACCAAACCCACGGCACAAAAATAGCAGGCAGGTTGATGAAGATTGGCATATTACCCTATGAACTGCGCCACGAAAAGAATTTGGCGGCAATCCCGTTACGTAGCCTTACATGGCCCTCGCAGGATGCAGATACCGGAGAACCCGTAGGGTGTATTGGTGACCTTAATACTCACGACCATGTGGTTGTTTATCCATCTTCTACACGGCTGCTACGTGGTTTTGGTGGAGTGAGTTGCAAAGTTGATTTGTTAATGGCTGAACCATTAGCCATTCAAAAGCGTTATTACCAAAGCATTTGGTTGCTGCGGCACAAGTTTAATGCAATTTTTTGTAGGTATGGAAAATACGCACGGCGGTATACCAATGTACATCAGCTAGCAGTTGTTGAATCCTGGGTTGATGGGCGGGAAATAGATATCCCTTCAGTTAAGCCTGAACTCTGTTCAATTATAGCCTCTGAAAAGAAAGACTTACTCGGGCATCAGATGCGCCATGGGGTAGTCACTTGGGCAAAGCAACAAGGCATAGCAATTACGGTGTTGGGGCGGGGATATGCGCCATTCGAGCTTAAACAAGATGGGCTTCTTAATTACCGTTTTTCCGTGATTATTGAAAATGTGCAGGAGCAGGATTACTTCACAGAAAAGCTATTGGATTGCTTACTCTGTGGTACTATGCCCATCTACTGGGGAGCACCCAATATAGGGGACTATTTTGAAACTTCTGGAATTTTTATTTGCCATGATTTAGAGCAAATACAGCAAACCATTGCTATGCTTCCTAGCAGTCTATCCAGCAAACAAACTGCTGCTCTAGCAAATAATCGGGCGCAAGTACTTTTGTATGGCGATTTAAACGGTCGCATTTCATCGCTTATATTTAACAAGGAACGGCCGTAGGCCAATAGTTAGGGTTATATTTTGTCTAAATTTTTATCTGTATCGATAATGCTTGTACTTTCTGCATGTGCCTTCATAGTACCTGCTGCAAGTGTTAACTACCCTTCGGCCCTTTATTACAGTGCTATATTCTTAGTTTTTTCTGGCTTGTTGTTTTTACTAAATAACTCTCCGCAACAGCCCCTGTCAAAACTTGAGAAATTTATGCTAGGTTCTTGGCTGTTTTACCCAGCGATAACGGCCTTAGATTTGTGGTTTAGAGTGGGTTGGATATGGACGGAGTTTCAAGAACCAAGCCGTTTTATACTAGTTCTTCCTATTTATTTTATGGTAAGGCGTGTCGGCTTCTCTCAGAATGCTCTTAAATGGGGTGTTTGGTTTGGCGCGGTAGCGGCAGGGGTATGGGCCTTTTATCAAAAACAGTACTTGGGCTTTCACAGGGTTAGTGGTGGCACATCCGGTCTTATAGCGGCGTTTGGAGACATTAGTTTACTGCTAGGTGTGATGTCGGTTGCAATGTTTCAGCCCAATTGGAAGATGAACCCCCTTTTTGGCCCATTGGCAGCAGTAGCTTTATTGCTTGGCGTCTATGCATCCTTAGCGTCAGGTACCAAGGGAGGTTGGATATCTATGCCTTTATTGTGCTGGGTCATGGTGGATTTATTAGATAAACCAACCTATAAAAAACGTTTCTTAGTGCTCTTCACCTTTGCTTTTTTGGCACTGTTAGTTTGGTATTTTGTGCCTTTCGTACAGCAGCGCTTGAGTATGATTGTGCCAGCGATCACAGAGTATTTTGTTCATGGAAAAGTTGCTGATGGCTCGGCGGGTATAAGGCTTGCTTTGTGGCACTCTGCGTTGCTCATTTTTATCGATAACCCCTTATTTGGTACTGGCCCTGGAAGTTATTATATTGAAAAAATTCCTCTGGTCGAGGCCGGGTTAATACCGACCGAGGCTGGTCCTCACCTAGGGCCTCATAATCAGCTATTTAACAGTTTGTTTGAAACTGGAATAATTGGCGCTATCATGGTGTACTCAATATACTTCAGTTTTTTGTTATTATGCCGACAGCATTTACAACAAAATAAAGCATTAGCAATTACTGGTATATTGATGGTTGTTGGTTATATGGATTTCGGTATAGCTGAGGTGATATGGGACATTAACAATGCAGGGGTGTTTTTTGCTGTGATGATCGCAATGATTGCAGGTAAGCTTTCTCATGACAAAAATGCCGCTAATACAGCCATTGGCGTTAATGCCAGTGTGTAACGGTTAATCGAACCCCAATGCAATATCGTCCCGAAATAGATGGTTTACGCTCACTAGCAATTGTCCCTGTGATTTTGTTTCATTCTGGCGTGGCACTTTTTTCGGGTGGGTTTATTGGGGTTGATGTATTTTTTGTAATATCGGGATACCTGATTACCAGTATCATTGCTCAGGAGCTTGAGCAAGGCCGATTTTCTTACTCCAACTTCTATTATCGTCGAGCTAAACGCATACTGCCAGCTTTGTTTGTGGTCATGTTCATTACCTTACCCTTCGCTTTTTATTGGATGCTACCGGACGAGTACGCTAGTTATGCGAAAAGTCTGGTTTATGTGAGCCTTTTTGTTTCAAATTTTTTATTTTGGAAACAAAGTGGTTACTTTGAGGCAGCGGCAGAAGAAAAGCCTCTATTGCATACTTGGAGTTTATCTGTAGAAGAGCAATATTATGGATTGTTTCCTTTGTTGCTTGTGGCCTTGTGGCGTTTTGGCCGAAACCCAGTAATGGGCGTTATCCTGGTGCTTGGGTGTTTGAGTTTGTGGTTAAGCCATTGGGGCGCAGCAAACAAGCCTGAAGCTAATTTTTATCTACTGGTATCAAGGGCATGGGAATTGTTTGCAGGGGCATTGACAGCCTTACTATTGTTGAAAAAACAGCCCGAAGGTAATGGCGTTTATGCTTCAGTGGGGCTTGTTAGTATATTGGTAGCTATCTTTTTATATGACCGATCTACTCCTATTCCTTCCTTGTATGCTTTGCTTCCGGTTTTTGGCACTGTGTTGGTTTTGGTATTTGCGCGGCCAAATACCTGGGTTTACAATATTCTCTCCCAGCGAGTATTTACTTACATTGGTTTGATTAGCTATAGCTTGTACCTATGGCATCAACCCATTTTAGCTTTTGCTAGGCTCCAAAATTATAACCTTGAAAGTCACCTAGTTCTGTTCGTTGCTTTTGCTTTGACTACATTATTGGCAATGGCTACTTATCATTACGTTGAGAAGCCTATTAAGACGGCACATTTGTTTTCGTCTAAAGCTCGACTTTTTTCTTTATTTGGAATGATTTTAATGGGGTTTGTTGGCTACGGAACCCTCCTAAGCAACACTTCATACTTTGCTGAAAAATATCCAAATGCTACAGACATACTAGAGGAAATGAAGTGGCCTGCAGGGCTTAGTTATAACCGCAATTGTAGGGAGAAATTCGGTGCAGACCAATACTGCTTAATAGGTAAAATTGATGCGCCTATAACAGCTGCCCTTATTGGCGATTCCCATGCTAATCATTTTTATTGGGGTCTAAACGACTCAATACATGCTAATGGCGGAAATTTGTTGCTTGTGGGAGCCGGAGCTTGCCCTCCGTTTTTTGGAGCAAACCGTGGATTCCATCCAGAACATGGTCATTTGCGCTGTCATGCCCGAACTAAAAATTTGTATGATTTTGTAACAGGCAACCCTAACATAAAACAAGTATTTATTGCTTTTAGGGGTGAAGAGTATTTGCGTGAAGACATAGGATTATTTGATACAGAGGGTGAGGTAGTTGGTAAAAATAACGGCTTTATAGCAACTAGCCTATTGGTCCGAACTATTGAGCGGCTGCAGAAGGCAGATAAACAAGTCATATTAATCGAAGACTTGCCAGATTTGTCCGTGTCGTTAAAAGATTGTATAAAAGCAGAGTTTGTTTTGTTTTTGGATAATGGCTGTTTAAAGGAAAAACCTTTGCCAATGCGAGTAGGTTATAGATCGTTAATCAATGCGGCCAGGAAAATTGATGGTGTTAGAGTATTTCCCACATCCTTACTAAGCCAGAATGAGTTTCCTTATGGCGAACGCGGATTGATGTATAGGGATTCTACCCATCTCTCTTATAAGGGATCAATGTTTTTCAGCCCCCATTTCCAAGCTTTTCTTGCTGGTGATAAAGGATGGCAGCTCTGACTAGAGAGACGATTTTTTGAGCGCCGGTATGACTTAAGTGGTTTGTGTCTACAAAATACAAATTGGGTAGGCTTGCTGAATGGCACGAAACCCCATCGGAGCAAAATATTTTGGCTGGTGACACGAGGTAAAAATTTGGATGTGAATTTGACCTAATATTGGTTAGATTTTTTGTGTGGTCGTCATACACTGATTTAGGATACTGGAACGCTTCGTTGGAAAGCTTTCCACGCTTGGCCAATTGAATATACCTGCCTGGAATATCCCAACCAGCCACTGGAATTTGATCTACAAATATCACGCCTATACCGTTGTTCAACAACGTATCGATGTACTTTATATAACCGGATATTACTGCTTCGTCTCGGGCTTTAGACTTCCTGTGATTGTTCTTATCTGTATCAAAATAATAGTTTTTTGCTGAGGTGATAGCAACGATTGACTTGGTAGCATATGCTTGTAAATTAAGCTTTATCTTCGCCCATAGTATTCCATAATAATAGATGGCAAGTTTCAAAAAACTCACTAGAACCTATGACCGGTGCATATTCTTTACTATCTGCAATCAAAAAGGCTATAGCTATGGTGTTGCAAATGTTAGTGATTCTTTATCCAGAGGCTTTTAATAACCTGCGTGCTCATTTTCCCCGCAGGTAAAAATGGAAGTGTTGAGCTAACGGGTAATTCTAACTACTGGCCACAAAGTGTGGGTTTAAGATATCTGTTTTTCCATATTTCATCGGGCTGCCATCCACTTGGGTCACCTTGCCACCAGCACCTTCTAACACCGCTTGTGCGGCAGCGGTGTCCCATTCACAAGTAGGTGCAAGGCGCGGGTATATATCTGCCTCACCCTCTGCGATGCGTAACAGTTTCAATGAGCTGCCCGCTTGCACTAGGGTGGTCTCACCTAAGCTTGCGATAAAGTTGCGGGTGGCTTCATTGAGGTGGCTCTTACTGGCAACCACACGCATAGGCACGTGGCATGTTTGGGTATGCAGCTGCTCTAAGGTGTGGTCTCGCAAGCGCCAAGCGCCCAGGTGTTTGCCACCCCAGTAGAGCGTTTGATCAATGGGAGTAGACACCAAACCAAAGCTTGGGATGTTATTTTCAATGAGGGCTAAGTTAACAGTAAATTGGCCGTTGCGATTAATAAACTCTTTAGTGCCATCTAAAGGATCAATGAGCCAGTAGCAGTTGTGCTTTTGTGGCACCGCTTGAGACGCTGGGTCTTCTTCGGAGACGATGGCAATGTTGGGAGTCAGCTTTGCTAATCCGTCTATTAATAGATAATGTGCATCAAGGTCTGCCTTGGTAACGGGCGAATCATCTTTTTTGGTCTCTATGCCAAAGTCGTCCGTATGGTAGACCTGCATGATGGCTTCACCGGCTTGGTGAACTAATAGCTGTAAAGCGTTAAGCAGGGCAGTGTTGGCTAAAATAGCTTTGGCTTGTTGCATTCTTTGCTCCGGTTACCGGTTATATGTCCAGCTGTGACAACAGCTGATCGGTGAGTTCTTTGGGAGTGGTTTTGGCAGTGCTCAAGATGAATTCTGGATTATCAGGCACTTCATAGGGCTATTGATACCATCAAATTTAAGTTTTAGCATGAATTATTTCATAATGATAAGCAAAATTGTCATTTGCAGACATTTTAGAGAAGGAGTGCTCGATCTTGATGGCTAGGTTTAACTAGTGAGAGTGTCTAATTAGCTATGCATTTGTATAAGCGGCGGGGCATCCTAGCCCCGCACTTTTAAACCAACATCCATGTTGATAGCACTGCAAATATAGATCATCCTGATCTGTACTTTTAGCTTCCCTATATCTCAAGTTTAGCTTGCTGCAGTGATTGGCTCACTGGGAGTGAATCCTAGTAAGTTATTTAAAGTGTAGTTTGATTTTTCGAGTTTGCAAAAAAATAATGCAATTGATTGCTTTGCTGCACGTGCAATCACAAGGAAGGCGATATGAGGTGGTAAGAGAAACGAGGCGGCATGGCCGCCTCGAGCCGTTTAGTACTTGTAGCTTTCTGACTTAAACGGGCCATCAAATGGCACGTTGATGTAGTTTGCTTGAGTGGTTGTTAGCTTAGTTAATACTCCACCAAAACCTGCCACCATGTCTGCTGCCACTTCTTCGTCTAGTTTTTTAGGTAAGATTTTTAGCCATAGGTTGGCTTTTTTATCCGCTTCACTTAGATCTGCAAACTTAGCTTCCCAAAGGTGCATTTGCGCTAGCACTTGGTTGGCGAAAGAGCCATCCATAATACGTGACGGGTGGCCTGTTGCGTTACCCAGATTTACTAAGCGGCCTTCAGACAATAGCAGCACAAAGTCACTTTTGTTCTGGTCTGCAGCGCGATATACCTTGTGTACCTGAGGCTTCACTTCTTCAAACTTCCAGTTCGCACGCATAAACGCGGTGTCGATCTCGTTATCAAAATGACCGATGTTACATACCACAGCACCATTTTTGATGGTCTTTAGCATGTTCTCGTCACACACGTTGGTGTTGCCGGTGGTAGTCACGATGATGTCTGTGGTGCTCATCAGTAGAGTATTGATGCAGCTGATGTCGCCTGTGTTCACACCGTCTATAAAAGGTGACACTACTTCAAAACCGTCCATGCAGGCCTGCATCGCACAAATAGGGTCTATTTCAGTGATCTTAACGATCATGCCTTCTTGGCGAAGAGAAGCTGCAGAGCCTTTGCCTACGTCACCGTAACCAATCACTAGGGCTTTTTTACCTGCTAATAAGTGGTCTGTAGCGCGTTTGATGGCATCGTTTAAAGAATGACGACAGCCGTATTTGTTATCATTTTTAGATTTAGTCACGGCGTCATTGACGTTAATGGCAGGTACTTTTAAAGTGCCAGCTTGTAACATTTCTTCTAAGCGGTGAACGCCAGTGGTGGTTTCTTCCGAAATGCCGTGGCAGTTGGCCAATATTTCTGGAAACTGCTCATGCAACATAGTAGTTAGATCGCCGCCATCGTCTAGGATCATATTAGCGCCCCAGTCTTTGCCATTTTGCACGATAGTTTGTTCGATACACCACTGGGCTTCTTCTTCAGTTTCGCCTTTCCAAGCAAATACAGGAATGCCTGCAGCGGCAATTGCAGCAGCAGCGTGGTCTTGAGTAGAAAAAATGTTGCAAGAGGACCAACGTACTTGCGCACCTAAATCAACCAAGGTTTCAATCAACACCGCGGTTTGAATAGTCATGTGAATACAGCCCATTACCTTAGCATTGGCTAAGGGCTTTTGTGCGGCGTATTTAGTGCGCAGCGCCATAAGGGCCGGCATTTCAGTTTCGGCAATGTCGATTTCCATGCGGCCAAATGCGGCTAAAGAGATATCGGCAACTTTATAGTCGGTGAAGTCGGTCATTGGTAACACTTCCATAGTTTAAAAATCAGCAGGTATTATACGCTAGTAAACTCCGTCTGCCGACTGTGGGCCAGGTTATTTTTGTATATGCACTTTATCTTTACTAATACTTACTCGTTACTTATGTGGCGTGGTCGATTAACTTTTAGTGATGTTTTGCGAGACGATGTAAGCACCTGTCCATGCGTTTTGAAAATTAAATCCGCCAGTGATGGCATCAATATCTAGCACTTCTCCTGCAAAATAAAGCCCAGGCACACGTTTGCTTTCAAAAGTTTTAAAATTGATTTCGTTAAGAGCTATGCCGCCTGCAGTCACAAACTCCTCTTTAAAAGTGCTTTTTCCTTGCACATGAAACACCGCTTGGGTTAATTCGCGCACTAATGCCTCTATTTGTACTTTATTCACATCAGCCCAGCGGCCCTCTTCTTTAATATTAGCCGCCAAAACAAGCTTCTGCCACAATCGTTTGGGAAGGTTAAACTGGGTAGATTTAAACACTGCCTTTTTTGCTAACACTAGCTTTGAGTGCTTTAGTGCCTCTAAACAGTCCTCAAAAGACTCACGAATAAAGTTAACTTCTATTTGAAATTGATAATCTCGCTTAGCTATTTCCAGTGCGGCAAAGGCTGACAACTTTAAAATAGCAGGCGCACTCATGCCCCAGTGGGTGATTAGTAGAGGGCCTTCACTGTATAGGTTTGCGCCCAGTATTTTAACGTCTACGTGTTCTGCCACCACCCCTGGAATGTCTTTTATGCGTGCGTCATTTATTTTGAAGGTAAAAAGAGAAGGCACAGCTTTAGCTACCGTATGGCCTAAGCCCTCCAATAGGTCCCATATTTTGGCATTGCTGCCAGTAGCGACCACCACTTTTTTGGCACAAAAATGGCCTTGTGAAGTGTCAAGATGGAACTGGTTGTCTTTGTTTTTTAGGGTTTTTAGTGCATGACTGTAGAGTATATCCACGTTGTATTTTTCAGCTTCACTTAAAAAGCAATCAATGATGGTTTGTGACGAGTTTGATGCGGGGAAAATACGCCCATCCTCTTCTATGTTTAGCGCCACACCACGTTCTTCAAACCAGGCCATGGTATCGCCGGTCATAAACTGGTGAAATGGGCCTAGTAGTTCTCGCTCACCACGGGGGTAGTTTTGTACCAATTCACTAGGTATAAACTCAGCGTGTGTCACATTACATCGCCCCCCGCCAGACACCTTTACTTTAGCCAAGCCTGTTTTTCCACGCTCTAAAATAGCGACTTTAAGGTGAGGTGCTTGTTTGGCTATATTGATGGCAGCAAAAAAGCCTGATGCCCCTCCTCCTACAACGATAATGTCTTTTTCAATCATTTTTAAAATCACATTGGTGTTAATGCGCAGTAACGCTTAGTGGGCATTATAGCAGCCTTGCCCACGCCAAACTTCACTCTTAGTTGGATATTTTACCGCGTAGGGGTATGCTAGAGGAGACTAAAAATAAAAATAAAAAGAAGTATCAATAAAGAGGAATTCGAAGATGGTTATTTACCCAGACATAGAAATCCAAAATGGCCGTTGTGTTAATTTACGCCGTGGCCACATGCAAGACCCCATCGTTTATGACATATCGCCTTTAGAGGTGGCACGGCAACACGTATCAAACGGCGCGCAAGTGTTGCACCTAGTAGATCTAGATAATGTCATGCGCGGTGGCCACGATAATCACCAAGCTGTGATAGAAATTATTCAAGCAGTCAATGTGCCGGTGCAAGTGGGTGGCGGCATTCGCACTTTAGAAGGTGCTCGTTTTTGGTTTGAACACGGCGCCTCTAGGGTGGTTATTGGCACTGCAGCTATCGAAGATAGGCATTTTTTACAGGAGTTATGTACCCAATACCCAGGCCAAGTGGTGGTGTCCATTGATGCGCGTCAAAATAAAGTAATGTGTCATGGCTGGACGCAAGAAACCATTTATACCCCTTTAGAAGTAGCAAAAGACCTACAAGAGCATGGTGTGGCTGCGATTATTTACACTGACATCGACCTTGATGATGATCATCCAGAAGCGACATTTTCCATCACTACTCAAATGGTAGACGAGTTACATATCCCTGTCATTTCCAGCGGTGCTGTGAAAACCTTAGATGATATTTCCACTTTGCGGATGTTGCCTAACATCGCAGGTGTGATTGTGGGTCGTGCACTGATGAATGGAGCGGTGTCACTTAAAGAGGCTTTAGCCGTATGCCAGCAACCAGATAGCCATGCGGAATTTTTATAAAACCTTATATGAAACCTGATTTTACATGAAACCTTTCAGTGTAGTGGTGGGTGGTGCCAACATGGACCTTTTGGGCTTAGCGCAAGAGGCTCTTAAACCGCATACATCCAACCCTGGCAAAGTGTCATCTAGCCCAGGGGGCGTGGGCAGAAATATTGCAGAAAATCTAGCGCGTCTGGGCCAAACTTGTATGTTGATGGCACCTATAGGCAACGATACAAACGGGGCTTTTCTCAAACACCATTGCCAGCAGCTAGGTATTCAAACCCAATGTATGGTGGTGTTAGAAGGCGAATCTACTTCAACTTATTTATCCATTGTAAGTGATACTGGTGAAATGCAAATTGCGATCGCTGATATGGCCTTAATTAATCAATTTGGTTCAGCCCAGCTACAGGCTTTTTTACCGCAATTAAAAGGGGCGTCTATAGTGGTGCTAGATGCTAATTTGTCTCCAGATTGTTTGGCATTCTTAGTTAACAGCCTCCCTGATCAGCTATTTTTTGTAGACACTGTGTCTGTATACAAAGCCACACGAGTCGTGCCCTTTTTGTCACGTATCCACAGTATTAAGCCCAATTTATTAGAAGCTCAAGCTATGGCGGGCACAGACTTTGGGCCACACCCCTCCAACGCACAGGTAATGCAGCTAGCCACATGGTTTATGGAGCAGGGTGTGAAACATTTGTATTTAAGCCTAGGTGCTAAAGGCCTACTTTTTTGTGATGTAAATCAGTGCTTTATAATGACCCCTAGTGTGACTGTAAACACTAGCGATATAGTCAATAGCAACGGCGCAGGAGATGCTATGATGGCCGCTATCGTCAATGCTTGGATGCAAGGTAATGACTCCCATGAGCGTGCCCGTGCCGCTTTAGCTTGTGCTCATGTTGCCATGGCTAGCGAAGCTACTATTAACCCTCATCTAACACCTCAACTATTACTTCAAGCCTTAAAGGAAAACCCGTGCAGCATAACGCCATTAATTTAACTGATTACCTTGATATACATCCTCGCATCCAGCACGCATTGGCTCACAACAAGCCTGTAGTAGCCCTTGAGTCCACTATCATCTCACATGGTATGCCATACCCACAGAATGTAGAAACAGCCTTGTTAGTTGAACAGGCGGTAAAAGACAATGGCGCCGAGCCTGCCACTATTGCCATTATTAATGGTCGCTTAACCGTGGGTCTAGACCAAGAGCAAATTACTCACCTAGGAAAACGTGGCTTTGAGGTGATTAAAACTAGCCGCCGAGACATGCCTTTTATTGTGGCACAACAGCAAGATGGGGCCACAACGGTAGCCTCTACCATGATTATAGCGGCCATGGCTGGCATTAAAGTGTTTGCTACCGGTGGTATAGGAGGCGTTCATCGAAATGCAGAAACCACCATGGATATTTCTGCAGACTTACAAGAGTTAGCCAACACTTGTGTAGCTGTGGTGTGTGCAGGGGTTAAATCTATTTTGGATATTGGGCTTACGCTTGAGTATTTAGAAACCCACGGCGTGCCTGTAATAGGCTACAAAACTAAAGTGATGCCCGCATTTTACACCCAAACAAGTGACTTTGAGGTGGATTACTTATTAGAATCCAAAGCCAGCATAGCCAAGGTATTGTCTGCCAAGTGGGGTATGGGCCTAGCAGGGGGAGTGGTTGTGGCTAACCCTATTCCACAAGCCTATGCCATGGACCCCGATGCCATAGAGAAGGTGATTAGTGAAGCTATCATCCAAATGCAACACCAAGGTATTTATGGCAAACAAAGCACGCCGTTTTTATTATCTAAAATAGCCCAGGTAACCCAAGGTGAGAGTTTGGCAGCTAATATTCAGCTGGTATTAAACAATGCCCGCCTTGGGGCGGGTATTGCTGTTGAGTTGGCTAAGCTCTAGTGCATTAGCTGGCCTAGCTGCAATCTCAAATAAGAGTGAGTATTTCATCTAGTGGTTTTTTAATCTTGGCCACGCTAGGCACGGTCGCGTCTTTTGCGGCATGGCCTACAGCTAAAATCATTACCGCTTTTTCATGTTTTGGTCGCCCCAGTAGTTTGTTTAAAAAACCCATGGGGTTGGGTGTATGTGTGAGGCTATAAAGGCCTGCATGGTGCAGTGCTGAAATAAGAAACCCCGTTGCAATACCCACACTTTCAGTGACATAGTAGTTTTTAAAACGATCACCATCGTCAAACACACCATAACGCTGAGCAAAGATCACAATCAACCAAGGAGCCACGTCTAAATGGGGCTTGTCTGCATTAGTGCCAATAGGCTCCAATGCTTTAATCCATTCATCGCCGCCCCCACCAGCATAAAACTTTTGCTCTTCAGCTTCTGCAGCTAAGCGAATTTCATGCTTTATTTGCGGGTTACGAATAGCCACAAAATGCCAAGGCTGGTGATTGGCTCCACTGGGCGCTGAGCCTGCAGTGCGAATGCAGTGTTGAATCACCTCATCAGGCACTTCACGTGGCGTAAATTCACGCACGGTATGGCGCTTTTGCATGGTTTGGTAATAAGCTAAGGCCGCCTCTTGCATCTGTTCATCGGTTATATCAGAACGCGCCGATAGTGCCACACTGGTATAGGAAAGTTGATCTCGTGCAAACATATAAATCTCTAGTTAATTAATACGCAAAAACTCATTAAAGATTAATTCTAATTCTGGAGGCATTTTTTCATTATGTCTAATGCTTTTTTCATTACTTTAATAAGTCGTTTTAAGTTAGCTCAAATAAGCGCCATAGCTGCTCACCCCAAAGCAAGTAAGTTAAACCTCCAGCAGCTAAAAAAGGCCCAAATGGCATTTTCGGGTCCGTAGGCGTGGATCTAAGGCGAAGGCCTAAGCCTATAATGATGCCTGTTACAGATGAGGCTAATACGATGATGGGGAGCGCTTGCCAGCCTAACCAAGCACCTAATGCGGCTAATAGCTTAAAGTCGCCATAGCCCATGCCATGGCGCCCTGTGGCTAATCTAAAGCCCCAGTAAATCAGCCACAATACTAGGTAGCCTGCCACAGCGCCCCAAAGCGCATCTTGTAAGCTAGTGTATCCGCCTAGAGCGTTAACTACTAAACCCAACCATAGTAAGGGCAGTGTTAGCTGATCTGGTAATAATTTATGTTCTAGGTCAATAAACGTTAGCACTACCAAGCAATACATCAGTATTAGGGCCATGATGGTGGTGGCGCTTGGCCCCAGTGACCATGCTATTAAAAGGCCTAAGGTCGCCGTTAATAATTCCACCAGTGGGTATATAGAGCTAATGTGCACCTTACAAAAAGCACATTTTCCGCGCAATAAAACATAAGAAATAACAGGTATATTATGCCAAGGTTTTAAGGGTGTAAGGCATTGGGGGCATTGTGAACCAGGCCAAGCAATGGCTGCCAACGCGGGCTTTGGAAGTGACTGATCTTGCTCTATTTGTGAATCTTGCTTGGAGGACTCTAACAATAAGCGGCATTCATGTTGCCATTCTTGGTGCATGGCTTTTGGCAGCCTAATAATAATCACATTGAGAAAGCTACCCACCAATAAACTCAATAAACCTGCACCTATTAACCACAGGGTTGGGTGCTGTTGTAACACGTTAAAAAAGCTGTAGCTGGTCATTTTATCTGGGCGTCCGTTTCACGTAAAAGTCTCAATTTATATAATGAACTATAACAGCCCTTTATTGTAGCTAAATAACAACCCACTCATTAATGACCGATGAAAAGCGGGTATAAGGGATCATTTTTAATGATGTCTGCGCTATAACGCATTAAACCAGGCAGCGCCTTAAAGATAGGATCAATTGATTTGCTTCAACATGGGCTTTGGTCTTATCATTGAGCTTTTGAGGACAAAATTATGAACATAGGACGTCACGGCACTAGCGAGCGCAGTAGTAAAGTTGTAGTGCACAACAATGTAGCCTATCTTTGTGGGCAAGTTGCAGCAGACGCTGAACAAGATATTACGCAGCAAACCCAAACCATGCTGGCTAAAGTAGACGAGTTGTTAGCCAGTGTAGGTTCTGATTCTACGCGCATGTTAACAGCGACTATCTACTTAAAATCGATGGACGATTTTGCCGCTATGAACCTCGTTTGGAACGCTTGGGTACCTGCAGGCCATGCACCAGCAAGGGCTTGTGTAGAAGCGGCAATGGCTAGACCTGCTTTGTTAGTTGAAGTTTCTGTGACGGCAGCCTGCTAGTCCTAACCTCTATTAATCCAGCTGTGACCGCATAAGATAGATGTTCACGCTCAAAACCTAAAAGGCGAATATAGATGCAAAATGTATGTGTTTTTTGTGGTGCTAATCCAGGTAAAGAGCCTTTATTTATGGAATCTGCAAAAGCTTTAGGTGCCGCTATAAGTAAAGCGTCTATGGGTTTGGTTTATGGTGGTGCGCACTTTGGCCTAATGGGGCAAGTCGCAGATGCTGCATTAGCTGGGGGCTCAAAGGTGGTTGGAGTAATTCCCAAAGCTTTTGCTGAAAATGTGTCCCATGAAGGATTAACGCAATTGCATGTAGTGGATTCAATGCATGCAAGAAAAGCTAAGATGTTTGATTTATCTGATGCCTTCATTGCTTTACCAGGTGGATTTGGCACACTGGAAGAACTCACAGAAGTGTTAACATGGGCGCAACTGGGATTTCATCAAAAACCCATTGGTTTACTCAATATTAATGGCTATTATGATGCTTTATTAGCTTTTTTTGACCAAGCAGTGATAGCTGGTTTTGTAAAGCCACACCACTTAGAGCTGTTGCTTGTGCATGAAAATCCTGCAAAGTTACTCAAGCTCTTAGAAGATTATCAGCCACCAAGTCATGGTGCCTAGTCCAATTAATTAGATGTGTTAGAGAATCACCTTATGATCGATAGTAAAAAGTTTTACATTAACGGGGCATGGGTTGCACCTTTGTCTGGTAGTGAGATGGATGTGGTAGACCCTTCCACTGAAAAAGTGTGTGCTGTCATTTCCATAGGTGGTCAAGCTGACACAGATGCTGCTGTCGCTGCTGCAAAAGTAGCTTTTGATAGCTGGAGTCAAACTTCAAAAGCATACCGTTTAGGATTGTTGAAAAACTTCCTCAATATTTACCTTTCGCGTGTAGACGAAATGGGTCAAGCCATCAGCATTGAAATGGGTGCCCCTATTGATATGGCCATAACCTCTCAAGCAGAATCGGGCTCAAGCCACACTGAAGGTTTGATTAGTGAGCTGGAAAAGTTTGAGTTTGAGCGTGTATTAAATGACCAAGCACCCAATGATCGCATCATTTACGAAGCTATTGGTGTGTGTGCATTAATCACTCCTTGGAATTGGCCCATGAACCAAGTGAGTCTAAAAGTGATTGCTGCGATGGCTGCCGGCTGCACCATGGTTCTTAAACCTTCTGAAATTGCACCACTATCAAGCTTGGTATTTGCTGATATGATTCACCAAGCTGGGTTTCCCGCAGGCGTCTTTAATATGATTAATGGCGACGGTGTTGGTGTAGGCTCACAATTAACCAGTCATGCAGATGTTGATATGGTGTCTTTCACAGGCTCTACTAGAGCAGGTGCGCTTATTTCTAAAAATGCAGCAGACAGTGTAAAGCGGGTGGCATTAGAGCTGGGTGGTAAAGGCGCCAATATAGTGTTTGCTGATGCTGATGAAAAAGCGGTGTCACGGGGTGTTTTCCATTGCTTTAATAACACTGGCCAATCTTGTAATGCGCCTACGCGTATGCTGGTAGAGCGCAGTTATTATGACACAGCCGTTGCACTAGCCACCGCTGCTGCTGCAAAAGTGCAAGTAGGTAAAGCATCTGAGCACGGGCGTCATATTGGCCCTGTGGTATCTGAGCTACAATATAACAAGATTCAAGGGCTTATTAAGGTAGGCATTGATGAGGGAGCACGTGTTGTTGTGGGTGGCCTTGGCAAACCAGAAGGTTTGGAAACAGGTTATTTCGTGAAACCTACCATCTTTGCTGACGTCAATAACGACATGAATATCGCTCGTGAAGAAGTATTTGGCCCCGTGTTGTGCATGATCCCATTTGATACAGAAGAAGAAGCCATCAACATAGCCAATGACACAGTATACGGTTTAACTAACTATGTTCAAACCCAAGACAGTGCCAAGGCAAACCGCATTGCACGCCGCTTACGTTCTGGCATGGTGGAGATGAACGGCACTTTTAGGGCTTTAGGCTCTCCATTTGGTGGTTATAAGCAATCAGGTAATGGCAGAGAAGGAGGCGTTTGGGGTTTGGAAGATTTCTTAGAAGTGAAATCTATCAGTGGTTGGAGCAACGACTAATACTATCGGTTATAATTAAGGCTGGCTAAGAGGGTAGGCGATTTTCCTGCTTACTTTGCCGGCTTTTCTTTTACCCTTTGAGAATTTAATAATACCTACTATGCTCATCACTCTTGCCGATTACCGCCGTATCTATTCCACTATCCACTCTTTACTTATTGCTGACAGCGTGGATAGCCATGAAGCCAGCATGTTATTTAGCGTGTATGGCGCCCAAATTTTAAAACGTCATTATGGTATTGCCGCGCAACCTGTCATGGGATCTGCGGCCTACCATTTAGGTTTACAGGCGAAGGTGTTAGCGTTTGGAGACTACCAGGCTGGACAGTTAAAAAGTAGCGATAGCCAACACCATTGGTGGATTGAAGCTGATGGATACTTGATAGATTTCATGGCGCCGCTATTTCCTGTGTTGGTTAAAAGGGCTGGAAAAGAGGCCCGTATAGACCCTTGGATGATGCAAAAGCCTATGGCAAAAGCCAAAAAAATATTAACGGATGTACAAGCCCAAGGCGACTTTTTTATCTCAGAAAATAACGTCTTGGCAAGTGAAAAGATGTCAGCGATGGTAACAGAAAAAGCCCATATTCAGCGGGGTAAGTTGGCAATAGACTGGTTTGTTAAAACGCCTAAAAAAATGCCATCCCCTCTTAATGTAAAATTTGAAGGTGCCTTACAAGCAAATAAAACTAAGCTAATAACGTATAAAAGCTTTCTTGTTAGTGGCGCTTGGTAGCTTGCAGTAAAGGCTTAGGTAAAAATTTAGGTAGGCATTCATGGTTTCATATGCGGCTAGATTAGATAAGTTTATCAGCCAAGAGTTAAGCTATAAAAAGCGCCAAGTTCAGCTTTTACTTGCTCGTGGTTTAGTGATTTTAGATGATGTGGTTTGCTTTGACGGTGAGCAGATTATTGGGCAATTTTCTAAAATAGAAGTGGAAGGCAAACTTCTAAGGCATCACAAACCTATCTACGTGATGCTCTATAAACCTGCAGGCATTGTCAGCGCTACGGTAGATGACCAACACACGACAGCGTTGGAGCTTTTGCCGCCAAAGTATCACCACTTACATATCGCTGGGCGGCTAGACCTGCACAGCACAGGCTTATTGCTATTATCAAATGATGGCCAGTGGTCTCGAAAAATCACTCAGCCACAGACCAAACTTGCCAAATACTACACAGTCAACGTGACCCATCCCATTACCCAAGACCAAGTGGATGGTTTCAACGAAGGTATTTATTTTGCCTTTGAAAATTTGACAACACTTCCTGCACAGCTGCATGTGCTTTCGCAAACCACAGCGCAAGTCATACTAAAAGAAGGTCGCTATCATCAAATAAAGCGCATGTTTGGGCATTTTAGTAACCCAGTGCTAGACATTCATCGCACCCAAGTAGGCCACATTAAATTGCCTATAGACTTTGTGCCTGGCGACTATAAAGTAGTCTCAGACCCCATGCACTTTTGAGCGTAATTTTTTCGTATGTCCTTTTTGAGTTTTGCCATCCAAACGTCTGGTTTTGGAGCCTTTAGTGGGTTTTGTGGCGATGCGTCTTTTCTCTTGCACCATGGCAGCTTGGATGACTAGGGTCAATTGCTCTAGAGCGGTTTGACGATTAGCATCTTGGCTGCGACTGCCTTGTGATTTAATAATAATCTTACCTGACGCACTGATACGGTGGTCTGAGGTATTGAGCAATTTGTGTTTCACGTAGGCAGGCAAAGAAGTGGAGGCGCGGATATCAAAAAACAAATGCACAGCTGTAGAGGTTTTATTCACATGTTGGCCTCCTGCACCTTGTGAGCGGATAAACTGTTGCTCAATCTCGTGATCAGGAATAATAATACGGGTAGAAATTTTTAGCATGGCCTTATTTTCTATGGTCTCATCAAGTGCTTTTGTTGGAACTCAGGGCCTACCTTAGTCAGCCAGTAGCTCATAGCGCTGGTAAACATAAATGCAAATACTAAGCGAAACCAAAGTACCCCAGAAAGGTGGGCGCCTAATAATATGACCAGCAGGGTGTCTTCAATTAAACTATGGCAAAAGCCAAGGAGTATTAACGAAGTAAACACGTCCTTTTTAGACACATGACCAGCATGTGCTTCTTTAATTAATAACCCACCTCCAAAAGCGATGCCTAAGGTGATGCCAACTAAAGTAATAGTGGTGGCTTCTTTACCAATGCCTACTAGTTTAAGTAGCGGGCGCAGCATCCATTGGATGACTTTTTCTACTCCCAGCATGCGCATTATTTTTAAAAAAGTAAGCAATATTATAATAACGATTTGAATCATCACCAAAGCTTTTGCTTGGGCTAGAAACCAATAGACCAAGCCGTCAGGTATGGGTTGGGGCTGCCACATCATTTGCGCAGGCTCCTGTAATGTTTGGGTTTGATCATAAAATATATGCAATAACCAAGCAAAAGCAAAAGCGCCAAGCATGCGCGTAATAATTGCCACACGCATTCTCATGCCTGCTAACTGCGCAATGCGGGTCTCAATAGGCAGACCATGAGCCATCAATAAAAGGCCGCCTAAAACAGTCATTTGGGCCACGGTTAAAGTGTTATCAGCAGCGACTGAATAAAGCACAATCATGCCGCCATAGATATTGGTGGCAATAGTGGCAGCCCACACTAAGCCCATTTCTTCAGGCAAACCAACCAGCGCCATGAGAGGGCCTAGCCATTGACCTAAAAGGGTTATAGCACCTAGTTCCTCAAGCACTTTCACCAGTAAAATGATGGGTATCATAAGCTTGAATAACGGCACAGATACTGTGACTACTTCGTCAAATAGTGTTTTAAAAAATGTGCGCGTTTGAAACATAAATAAACCTTAACTTGGATAGTGCTTTAGAATAATGACCGCACTAATGTATGGGCTGATGGTAACTGATTTGCCTGAAAATGTCTTAGATGGTGCCCATTCATTGACACAGATTAGAACGCCGTGCACTATCCTTGCTAAGTATAAATTCAATGGACGAAATTAATGAGTACCGCTTTATTGTTCGCGTTAATCCCTACCTTTTTCTTTGTTTCTGTGACGCCAGGAATGTGCATGACCCTAGCTCTTACCCTAGGTATGACTGTAGGCATACGCCGCACTATGTGGATGATGCTAGGAGAGCTTTTTGGTGTAGGGTTAGTGGCTGTGTCAGTGGTAATTGGTGTGGCAGCACTTATTGTGCAATACCCACAATTGTTTGTAATACTCAAACTGGCAGGTGGGGGCTACCTGCTATATCTTGGCATCCAACTATGGCGCTCTCGTGGTAAAATGGCTATAGACCTTAACGGCGTTCCTAACAATACAGGCCGCCTACAGTTAGCTACTCAGGGCTTTATTACGGCAGTGGCCAACCCTAAAGGCTGGGCTTTTTTTATTGCGTTGTTACCGCCATTTATAGATCCAGCGCGGCCGTTAGTAAGCCAGATGGTGATTTTGCTGACGGTGATTTTAACATTGGAGGCTATGTCTTTAATGGTATATGCCTTAGGGGGCAAAAGCCTAAGTAAAGCATTGCAAAAAAGCGGCAATGTGCGCCTGATGAACCGTATTGCAGGCACGTTAATGATTGGTGTAGCGGGTTGGTTGGCTCTGGGTTAAATCTGGCTGGCTAATAGATTTAACTATAAAGTACCTAAACATGATTTATATTACTCATGCTTACGCAAGCTATAGATCAACCAGCAACCCAAAAGCATGATGCCGCTAGAAATGATAATGCTTAAATGGTAGTTACCAGACCACTGTGCAAGCATGCCAGCAGCAGCAGGAGCAGCTACTTGAGCTACGCCATATGACAAAGTCATCTTGCCCATCATTTTTGCTGGGCGGGTAGGAAAGTAGCGCCCTGCCATAGTGAGCACCAAGCTTACAATGCCAATAAAGGTGCCACCAAATAAAGCAGCCCCCACAAAGGTCCATATTAAACCTGGGCTTAATATAGGGATGAGCATGCCGGTAAATTGTAAAATGTAGGCTAATAATAGCGCGTTTAAATTACCCACCTTACGGGCCACAAGATCCCAAATAATACACGCAGGAGCAGCAGCAAGGCCAATGATCATAAACGTTAAGGCGCCATAAGCACTGTCGCCAGCGATTTGGTTTACATGGGCAACAATGAAGGTAATGATAACGGCATAGCCCACACCCGCGCAAAAGTAGGCCAGCATAAAGCTTTGGAGAAATTGCTTGGATGGAGGCTGATCCATCATCTTATCTCCCCCCACTGTATAGCCGCTTAGATTAGGTCTGGGCAGCCAAAACCATGCGGGTATAGCTAACAATGCCCCAAATGCTGTGAACCAATACCAGTGCTGTTGCCAGCTTATTTGCTCTGCGATTAGGTATACAAATAGAGCTGTTAAAAAGATGCCCGCACCCATACCAATGAAATGAATGCCCAGTTCAGAGCGTGATTGATGACGTAATAACCAGTGCATCACTAAACCCGATCCTAAAAGTAATCCAGCGGCGCTACTTAGGCCTGAAAAAAACCGCAAAGCGCCCCATATCCAAAAATTTTGAGTCAGCGCTAGGCCCAAGGTAGTAGCTAACGCCACCAATAACCCTAGCCGATACAGATGATCCTTTTTTTGTAGATCGCTAATGTTTGCGGCAATTAAAGCACCGCAAAAGTAGCCAGCGTAGTTGAAGGCCGCTAGCCATCCACCTTGAGCAATGCCTAAGCCTGCGTGCTGCTGCATTAAAGGCAGCATCGGGGTGTAGGCAAAGCGTGCAATACCCACCATTAATATAAGGCTGGCAATGCCTGCACATAACACTTTAAGTCGTTGGATATCTTGTGTAAATGACTGAAAATAAGGGCTTTGCATAGGGTTTTAGTGCGCAAGTAAATAGCGAAGGGCACAGTATGGCAGGCATTGCCCACATTACAATCTAGACATTAAGCTAACAGGATTTATTTGCCTTCATCGGCTACACTTACCTTTTACGATTTACCAAACAATAGTGCATAAAAAGGATCAATTAATGCCCTCTAGTACAAAATTAACTAAGGCTGGTGGACAACTTGTATTTTCTGGTTTCTTTTTCGCTTATTTTACTTGCTTTGGTTTGGTATTACCGTTTATGCCTTATTGGATGGTAAGCCGTGGACTGGATGCTGAGGAAGCTGCGCTTATTCTTAGCTCTGCATTTGTGAGTAAGGTGTTTTTTGGCCTAGGTGTGGGAGTATTAGCAGATGCCACTGGCCATAAAAAACGCTGGATCTTAGCTTTATCGGTGTTGGCATTTTTGGGCTTTAGTGTGTTTTTACAATTTGAAACCTTTTGGCCCATGCTTTTGACTTGGTTTATAGTGGGTGCATTGCAAACTAGTCATATTCCTATGGTAGATGGGCTAGCAATTGCCGCTACTCGTTTGGGCAAGCTCAATTATAGCAAGGCCCGCTTGTGGGGATCTGTGGCCTTTATTATCTCTTCTACCCTTAGCGGGCTGTACATCACTGCATTTACTATAGAGGCCTACCCTCAGCTTTTATTGGTGTTAGCTGCAATTGTGATTGTATTTTCGCTATCCCTACCAGATATCCGTCCACAAGCTAAAACAAATCGTAAATTAGCCTTTATAGAGTTGTTTAAATTGCCTGGTTTTGTTGTCATTGTAGCTGCTGGCTCTTTGTTGCAAGCTAGTCATGGAGCACTCTATACCATTGGCACCTTACATTGGATTAAGGCTGGTATCAGTGAATCAGTCATAGGGCTATTGTGGGCCCAAGGTGTAGCTGCAGAGGTGGTGTTGTTTGCCATTGGCATGTGGTTAATACTTAAGGTGGGTGTTAAAGGCCTTTTGTGGATGGCAGTGATAGCAGCAGTGGTGCGTTGGCTTACCTTGGGGTTCTCTACTGACGTTGCCGTGCTGTTTATCGTGCAACTTTTACATGCGTTCACTTTTGCAGCCACCCACTTGGCAATAAACCAATACATTACCCAAAAAGTGCCAGATCAGCTCACAGCTTCCGCTCAAACACTATATGACTCTCTAGCGTTAGGAGCTTTCATGGGCATTAGCATGACCATCGCTGGCAGTTTGTACGAACATATTAGTGGTCAGGTATTTTGGGTGATGGCTTTAATATCTCTTTTTGCAGGCATTGTGCTTAGGCGCTATGCTCATTTAATTTAACCACAAACATTGCTCCATTAGCACCTAAGGCTTTATTATGAATCTAGATCTGTGGTATGAAACCTTATCATTTATGCATTTAGGTACCATTGCGCCAGCATTTCTAATGGCTACTTTTATGATGGTCACTAAAAAAGGCACTGAAGTACATAAGCTTATAGGTCGCATCTATATGGTATTAATGCTGTTTACAGCCATGGTCACTTTATTGATGTCAGCCCAAGTTGGTCCAAGACTATTTAACCATTTTGGCTTTATTCATCTACTTAGTGTGCTGGTACTTTATTGCGTGCCTAGCGCTTACTGGGCCATTAAAAATGGCAATGTGAAAAGGCATAGGTGGTCTATGATAGGGCTTTACATTGGTGGACTCATCGTTGCTGGCGGCTTCACCTTGATGCCTGGGCGTATGCTTGGCAACATGTTGTTTGGGTGAAGATGGCCAGCCATATTTAAAAAGAATGTACTAGATGGCCAATGCGATCCTCTTGGGGTGTTATGCCTAAGCCGAAACCAGTAGGTAAATCGAAAAAACCGTCTGTGCAAGCAACAGTGTTTGCTGGATCATAACTCTCTTCTATGTAGTTGCCAGCGGTCCACACACCCTCCAGCATGGCAGGCTTTACAGTAGCGCCCATATGTAAAATAGCCGCAGAGACAATGTCTCCGCCCCAGCTGTCTTCACAAGTATGTGGCAGGCCGCGGGCTTCACATACGTCTCGTATGGTAGCCATGGCGTTGAGGCCACCTACTCGTGTGAGCTTTAAGCCGAAGCCATCGCATGCATTCATAGAAATAGCTCTAAGAACGTCGTTAATGCCTTCAATATTTTCATCAAGAGCAATAGGATGAGCTATTTGGGGACGAATATTGCTCACCTCTTCCATCGTATTACAAGGCTGTTCAAACAAGAAAGGAATATCTTTGCAGGCTAAGCTTAATTGCATGGCTTGGCTGCCGGTCATACCACGGTTTGCATCAACCACTAGGTTGGCTTTGTTACCTACAGCTTCCCAAACCTTGCGGATGGCTTCAATGTCTTCAGCCACATCTCGGCCACCGGATTTAATTTGAAGTCGCTTGTAACCTTGAGCTAGCTTATCTTTGGCCTTACGTGCAGTGTCATCAGGAGAGCCCTTACTGATAGCAAAATAAGCAGGCAGGCGCTCTCGCACTGGGCCGCCCAATAAATCACACACGCGTACTTTGTAATATTTGCCCATCAAATCCATAATTGCAAAATCTATGGCGGCCTTGGCGTAGTTGTGACCATTGAGTAGATCGTTCATGCGCCTTTGCAATAATAGCGGGTGTAAGCAAGAGCTACCGATTAAATCAGGAGCAAGATGGCACAACGCCGCTCTAGCGCCAAGTGCATGTTGGGGTTGGTAAGCGGGGCCCAGGGGAGACACTTCCCCCCAGCCTACTAAGCCATTATCAGCCACCACTTTTATAATAGTGGCATCAATTGAGGTTAAGGTCATGGTGGACATAATATATGGCCCATCAACGATACGTTGGTCTTTTTGGTAGATGTGGATTTCTGAGATTTTCATAGGTGATTTGTTATATTTATTAATATGCCTCTAAAACTATCACTTTGTTCAAAAGAGGGCAATGACGTTAATAAGCCTCCAATATGAGAGCCTGTCGCAACAAAAATGATTACCAAAGACTAATACTTTTATGTCCATTTAAAGGTATTATGTAGCCTAATCTACCAACATTAACAATGAGATTTTTCTAATGAAAGCACTGCTAATTAACAAGGACGACACAGGTTACACCGCCAAATTAAGTCAGATTGAAGAATCACAATTACCTGAAGGTGATGTATTGGTGAAAGTGGATTATTCCACCCTAAATTACAAAGATAGTTTGGCGATTACAGGAACATCTCCAGTAGTGCGCAGCTTTCCTATGGTGCCTGGAATAGACCTTGCTGGTACGGTAGAAAAAAGTGACCATAACGACTTTAAAGTAGGCGATAAAGTAGTGCTTAACGGGTTTGGTGTAGGTGAGGGGCATTGGGGTGGATTGGCGCAAGTGGCCCGTGTGAAGGGTGATTGGCTAGTGCCGTTGCCTACTGCCTTTACTCCTAAACAAGCCATGACTATAGGCACAGCCGGCTACACTGCGATGTTATGTGTAATGGCCCTAGAACAACATGGCGTAACACCAGATAAAGGCGAAATACTAGTCACTGGGGCTGCTGGTGGTGTGGGCAGTGTTGCAATAAGCCTGTTAGCCAAATTAGGTTATAACGTTGTGGCTTCAAGTGGCCGTGCGCAAGAAACAGATTATTTGTTAAGTTTAGGTGCCACTGCCGTGATGGATCGTAGTGAGCTAAGTGAAAAAGGTAGGCCGTTAGCAAGAGAGCGTTGGGCAGGTGCAATAGATGCTGTGGGTAGTCATACATTAGCTAATATTTGCGCATCTATGAAGTATGGTGGCACAGTGGCTGCGTGTGGATTGGCCCAAGGGTTTGATTTACCAGCGACAGTAATGCCGTTTATCTTACGTGGCGTCACCCTAGCAGGTATTGACAGTGTGTATCGTCCAAAGGCCGATCGTATTGCAGCATGGAACCGCTTAGCGCAAGATTTAGACCTTGCTCATCTAGAAGCTATTATGACTGAAATTACCTTAGAGCAAGCCTTGAAAACGGCTCAAGACCAAATAGATGGACTAACTCGTGGTCGTTTTGTAGTTAATGTAAATGCTTAATTAGGAACCAAGCTATGAGCCATATTAGTCGTTATCCCGTGGCCGCTTTAGATAGTTTGCCAGCAGACATTAAAAGTAGGGTGTTAGCGGTGCAAGAAAAGGCAGGTTTTGTACCTAACATTTTTTTGGCAATGGCTCATCGTCCAGACGAATTACGTGCATTTATGGATTACCATGATGCGTTAATGATAAAGGATAGCGGCCTAACCCAAGCTGAGCGGGAAATGATCATTGTGGCTACATCTAGTGACAACGGTTGTTTGTACTGTGTGGTAGCTCATGGGGCAGTCTTGCGCATACGAGCTAAGGATGCTTTGGTGGCTGATCAAGTGGCGATCAATCACCTTAAAGCTGATATTTCGGCGCGGCAAAAAGCCATGCTAACGTTTGCGCTCAAAATATCTAACAATGCTCAAGCCACAAGTGACGAAGACTTTACGATGCTCAAAGGCCACGGTTTTAGTGAAGATGATACGTGGGATATTGCTGCTATTACTGCCTTCTTTGGGCTCAGTAATCGTCTGGTTAATTTTGCCTCCATACAGCCAAATAAAGAGTTTTATAACATGGCTAGGGATGTTTAAACTCTGATTAGAATCCAGGTATTATTAGCAGGTGCCATGATGTACCTGCTTGGCTCTCTCCATACTCAAATGCTCCTCTGAATCTTTAATCTGAAATTTCTCAATCTTTAAAACGGTTGCTTTAGTTTGGCTATAAAAATGTAAATAAATTACAATAATGCCAATAAAAAATCTATAATTGACATATATTTGCAATTTTTGTAGTATTACTACATAAATTTAATTGGCAGTAGAAGCTTTAGCTTTTACTCTGAACGCGCTACCCTTGTGCGCCTATTAAATACCCACTAACGACATCGCTTTTGTTTGTTAAATAATTACTCTTAAGGAAATGTTCATGTCTGAGTCTCTTAAAGATAGTGCAATGCGCTACCATACTCATCCCACGCCCGGTAAATTGTGTATTCAGCCCACAAAACCCTTGGCAAATAAAAGAGACTTAGCGATGGCATATTCACCAGGTGTAGCTTACGCCTGTGAAGCCATTGTGGAAGATGTGGGCATGGCAGCAGCAGTCACTGCTCGTGGCAACTTGGTAGGTGTTATTACCAATGGTACAGCTGTTTTGGGCTTAGGTAATATTGGTCCACTAGCTTCTAAACCAGTGATGGAAGGCAAGGCTGTTTTATTTAAGAAATTTGCCAATATTGACGTATTTGATATTGAGATTCAAGAAAATGACGTTGATAAGTTAGTGGACATAATTGCCTCGTTAGAGCCTACTTTTGGCGCCATTAACTTAGAAGACATTAAAGCGCCAGAATGCTTTTTAGTAGAAAAAGCTTTGCGTGAGCGTATGAATATCCCCGTATTTCATGATGATCAGCACGGCACAGCCATTGTAGCTGCGGCTGCGGTTTATAATGGTTTACGAGTGGTAGGCAAAAAAATAGAAGACATTAAGGTAGTAGGCTCAGGCTCAGGCGCCGCTAGCATTGCATGCCTAGACTTGCTTGTGAGCATGGGGCTCCCTCGCGATCACGTCACCTTAATAGATCGCTCTGGCGTTATCTATAAAGGCCGTGACCACGGGATGAACCCTTGGAAGGAAGCTTACGCAAGACAAACCCAAGACCGCACCTTAGCTGATGCTATGGTAGATGCTGATTTGTTTATGGGTTTATCAGCTCCAGGAGTACTTACCCAAGACATGGTCAAAACCATGGCCCCAAGACCACTTATCTTAGCCATGGCTAACCCTACGCCAGAAATTATGCCAGAGCTTGCTATGGCAGTGCGGCCAGATGCAATTGTGGCTACCGGGCGCTCAGACTTCCCCAACCAAGTGAATAATGTGTTGTGTTTTCCCTTTATCTTTCGTGGTGCATTAGATTGTGGTGCCACAACTATTAATGAAGCCATGAAGCATGCCTGCGTTAGAGCCATTGCAGATTTAGCCTGTAAAGAAGTAACAGATGTGGTGGCATCAGCTTACCCAGGTGAAAACTTCAAATTTGGCCCACAATACCTTATTCCAAAGCCTTTTGACCCGCGCTTAATAGAAGAAGTGCCATTGGCTGTAGTGAAGGCAGCGATGGAAAGTGGTGTAGCTACTCGCCCTATTGAAGACCTTGATGCCTATCGCGTTAAATTGCAAAGCTATGTGAATCAGGCTGGCTTGTTTATGCAGCCTATGATTGAAAAAGCTAAGCAAGGCCCTAAGCGTCGTATCGTTTATGCTGAAGGTGAAAACGAAGACGTGCTCATGTCTTTGCAAGCTACAGTGGATGAAGGTGTAGCAAAGCCTATTCTTATTGGCCGTAAAAATGTGATTGAAAAATCACTTGATCGGTTGAGCTTAAGTTTTAAGTTAGGCTTAGACGTGGATGTGTTTGACCCTAAAGATTGTGATTTACACAGCCGCTATTGGCAGCACTATCATGCCAAAGTGGCACGCAAAGGTATTTCCGTAGAAACTGCAAAACACGATATGCGTAATAACACCACTGCGTTAGCCTCTGTTATGGTTAGCTTAGATGAAGCCCATGGAATGATATGCGGCAAAGTGGGGCGCTTTGATACCCACTTTAAAACCTTGTATCAGGTGCTAGGTCGTAAAACACCAGACACGCATGTATCTACCGTATGTGCTTTGTTGTTACCCAGTGGTCCTTTATTTTTAGCTGATGCGTTTTTAACTGTAGATCCCACAGCGCAAGAGCTTGTGTCGACCACTGAAGCGAGTATGGAATTCGTACGTCAGTTTGGTATTGAGCCCAAAGTAGCACTATTATCCCACTCTAACTTTGGCACATCTAGCGACCCACAAGCGCATAAAGTACGTGATGCCTCTGCAACACTTCGAAAGCGTTATCCTGATGCCCAGATAGAAGGTGAAATGCATTCATACACGGCCCTTAACGAAGAGTTGCGCCAGACAATTTTCCCCAACTCAAAGCTTACTGGGCAGCCCAATTTGCTGATAATGCCCAACTTAGACACTGCCAACATTACCTTAGGTCTTATTCGCTCATTAACAGATGCCTTACTTATCGGCCCATTTGTGCATGGTTTAGCTAAACCTGCTCATATTGTTATCCCGTCGGTTTCAGGCCGTGGCATATTTAATATGAGTGCGATTACTGCTGCCGACGTAGAATTGCACTGTGAAACTAATGAATGCAGTATCTAATTTTAATTATTTCCCATTTTTTCTACGCAAAGCTCATTGATGGTCTACACTTCTAAAAGTTAGTTCATCTCTGAGTGTTTTTTGCCCAATTTATTGGGCTTTTTTTTGCCTAAAATAATTCAACAATGTCATAGTTCATGTTAAAAATTTTTCCACCAAGGTGCTCTAGCTTTGGGCTCATCCTGCAATTGAATGAGTTCACCTATACGTGGAATAACAAACGCTTGGTGTTGCTCTTTTGCTATGAGGGCCGTTTGTGCTGCAGGCTCATCCCATGGGTGTAAGGATAAAGTGAAAGCACCCCAGTGCACAGGCATCAAAATATGAGCCTCTAAATCTTTTGCGGCTTGTACGCTTTGTTTTGGCGTCATATGAACCTTATCCCAGCGGAAGTTATATTGGCCTGAATCTAATAAGGCCATATCGATAGGTCCAAAACGCTTACCCACTTCTTTAAAATGAGGGCCGTAGCCACTATCACCACTAAAAAAAAACCTTTGTTGCGGCGCTTCTACCATCCACCCACCCCAAAGAGTTGATTTGATATTGCCTAAGCGCCTGCCAGAAAAGTGACGCGCAGGGGTTAAAGTAAGGGTGATGTCATCCAAGTCGTTAGACTGCCACCAATCCATTTCGCTAATGCGCTCCTTTGATATACCCCAGTGCAATAAATGTTGTCCCACACCAAGGGGTACATAGTAATGTTTTACCTTGGCATCTAGTTGCATAATTGTAGGGTAGTCTAAGTGGTCATAGTGATCATGAGAGATGATCACCGCGTCTATAGTGGGTAGCTGTGAAGGCTCAATAGGCAGTAGATCGTTATAACGAGGGCTACCAAGAGACGTGTGAGGCGCTGCAATCTTGCTAAAGATAGGGTCAAACAATAAGGTTTTATTGGCTGTTTGTAATAAAAATGTGGAATGGCCATACCAGAGAAGTTGGTTTTTATTAAGTGGGTTTGCAAGCAGTGAAGAGTCTGTTTGGATTATCTCAATGTTGTTTTTTGGGGCCAGATTTTGCGCTGTCATATAGTCCCATAAACTACTTATCATAAGGCTAAAGGACTGGTTTAAGGGAGTGTTGAGTTGATTATTAAATGTGGCATCTGAAAAGTTTTTTGACTCAAAGTAAAGCTTTTGCTGTGCTGGTGTCATGGCTGCACCAAATACATCAGCATTTTTATACCAATAATACAAAGCCCCGCCAAACGACACCCCTAGCAATAACACAAGTGTCATAGCTACGCGGGTGATGCTCAATTTTTTACTCATTCAAAAGTCATCCTTAATTTTTTAAATCGTCTATGCTACAGCCGCATAGTTAGAGCTTCTGATTAGAATGTCACACATAGGGTTTGATAACAATTAACCTTGAGCTAGTGTAGTCTAGTAGTATTGAAACACATGGCCTTTACATCATTTTACTTTTAATTAATGCAATGTTATAACGCTTACCATATTAGTAATACGATGTTCCCCTTGCGATGATTTACTCGGTGTGAGATCTTACCGCACAGTATACAAACATGAGCTTTAGTGATGCCAAAACTACATTTTAAAAAACCATTTACCCAACAAGAAGCCATTCCAGAGGCCGCTAAAAAAAGAGTGATGGAGCTACTTGATTCGGGCCGATTACACCGTTATAACACGGTGGGAGATGAGTGGTCTGATGCGGCTTTACTTGAGCAAAGTTTTGCACAATATCAGGGGCGAAAATATTGCTTAGCCTGCACTTCAGGAGGCTATGGTTTGCATATTGCATTGCGCGCTATGGGTTTGCAAGCAGGCGATGAAGTGCTCACTAATGCTTATACCTTGGCGCCTGTGCCTGGGGCTATTTTTGCCGCCGGTGGCAAACCTGTGTTGGTGGAAATAGGTGAGGATTACCACCTTGATTTGGCTGATTTAGAAGCTAAAGCTAAAAGCAGTAATGCTAAAATTTTGTTGTTATCTTTGATGCGTGGGCACATTCCTAACATGGAAAAGCTGATGACTTTGTGTAACAAACTAGGTTTACAGGTATTAGAAGACTGTGCACATACTATGGGTGGAGCATGGGAGGGCAAAAAGTCTGGTAATTTTGGTCAAGTAGCGGCTTTTAGCTTACAAACCTACAAGCACTTAAATACAGGTGAGGGTGGTTTAGTAGTGACTGATGATGCAATGATTGCAGCGCGTCTTATTATGCATTCAGGCTCTTATATGCTTTATGAGCGCCATGGAGCAGCGCCTAAGCCTGAGGTGTTTGAAAACATTCGCTTAACCAGTGCCAATATGTCTGGGCGTATGGATAACATACGTGCGGCTATAGGTTTGTCGCAGATGCCCAGGCTTGATGCAAATTGTGCACGGTGGAATAGCCGCTACGCTATTTTACACAATACTATTGCTGCAGTTGCAGGGTTAGATATTCCACTTAGAGATGACAGAGAATCGTTTGTGGGCAGTTCACTACAATTTCGCCCAACTAGCTTAAGCCTAGCGCAAATACCGGCCTTTATTGAGGCCTGTGCAGCGCAAGGGGTAGAGCTTAAGTGGTTTGGTGATGATAAGCCAAAAGCCTTCACCAGTCGCTATGATAGCTGGCACTACATTGATCCCATGCCACACTTACCCAACACTCTTAAGGCCTTAGAAAAAACTCTAGACCTTCGTGTGCCGCTCACATTTAACGATGAAGATTGTTATTTAATAGGGGCGGTTATAGAGCAAGTCATGGGTGAATTTATGGTGAGTGCCTAGGTCAAGCACCCACCATAAAAGGTCTAGGCTTTTGGGCGTAGGCCTTTAGGGTCGTAAAAACCTTGCAAGCTAGCTTGAGCTGAGTATCGCTTTAGTGCAATCTCTATTTCAAACGTCGCTTTTGATAAACGAATAGGTGACAAGTCAGGCGAGTTCACATAGCCCATACCAATAGCGCTACCCACAGCGTGGCCGTACATGCCCGAAGTAAGGTAGCCTACTATTTCACCGTCCATCACTATAGGTTCGTTGTGGAACAACATGGCGTCTTTATCATCCAGTTTAAACTGAACTAACCTTCGATCTGTGCCCTTAGCTGCCAATTGTTCCTTAAACCCGTTAATGCCAATAAAACTGCTCACATCAGGTTTGGCCGCCCAGCTTAGGCCTGCTTGAAATAAGTTATCTTCTGGCCCAACATCATGGCCCCAGTGCACAAACCCTTTTTCCATACGTGCGCTGTTTACGGCATGCATACCTACGTTGCGAATGCCAAATTCTTCACCGGCTGCAAATAAAGCACGATAAACTGTAGCCGTATGTTGGGCTGGCACAAATAACTCCC
Source organism: Candidatus Njordibacter sp. Uisw_002 (assembly GCF_047730155.1). Lineage (NCBI taxonomy): Bacteria > Pseudomonadati > Pseudomonadota > Gammaproteobacteria > Pseudomonadales > Candidatus Njordibacteraceae > Candidatus Njordibacter > Candidatus Njordibacter sp. Uisw_002. The sequence goes on along the minus strand of NZ_CP159832.1, from coordinate 1,730,867 downwards.
AACCTAGTTCACCCACGTAGCTCAAACGCTGTACCCACATTTTTATGCTAGCTACTTCCATCAACTTGCCTGTAGCAAATGGGAAAGCTTCGTTGCTTAAATCTGCAGTGGTTACCTTAGACAATACATCTCGAGCTAATGGACCTTGCAGCGCCATAGCGCCAAAATTCATACTAATGTCCTGTAAAAGCACATCGTCTGTTAGGCGATGGTTTAAATGCCACCAATCCCGTGAGTGGGAGCTAATGCCAGTAATCACCCAATAAGTGGTTTGCCCTGTGCGCACTATGGTAACATCGGCTTCGATCCCACCACGGGCGTTAAGGAAGTGTGTGTAAACTACTTTGCCTATGGGAATATCGATGTTACCAGAACAAATATATTGCAAATTTTTAGCAGCGGCAGGGCCTGTGACTTCAAATTTACCAAAAGAGGACATATCGTAAAGGCCTACACCCTCGCGCATAGCCATGTGTTCTTGTTTGTTATTTTCAAACCAGTTGGACTTTTGATAGCTATATTCATATTTAGCTTCTTGGCCTGGGTTAGCAAACCAGTTTGCTCGCTCGTAACCACAGACCTCTCCAAAACAAGCCCCAGCCTCTTTAAGTTCTTGGTGTAAAGGCGAGTGAATCTGATCGCGTGCAGTTTCGTATTGGTAAAATGGCCAATGCATTGCATAAGTGTGGCCTAAGGCCTCAGGAATGCGCTCAGCGACGTATTCGTCGTGTTGTTGAGCTGGGTGATGGCGGCGTAGATCGCACTCTGTGACGTCGCCTGATGGAAAGCCGTCAATCATCCAGTCGGCCATGATTTTACCCACGCCACCGCCTGCTCCAATGCCTTTTGAGTTCATACCTGCAGCAATAAATAGCTTATCTACTTCTGAGGTAGGCCCAAGCAAGTGAAGGTTGTCGTTGGTGAAGCTTTCTGGGCCATTAAACCAAGTGCGAATGCCTGTGGTTTCTAGCTGAGGAAACACATCCATGCTGCTCATTACATAGGGCTCCACGTGGTCTTGATCTAATGGGAATTGACCAAAGCAAAAATCATCCGCTATCTTACTCATCGGCATGCCAATGGCATTGTCTTCAAACCATCCCACCAACATTTTACCCGCGTCTTCTTTAAAATAAAGGCCTTGGTCGTAGTCACGAAGAACAGGACGAGGTGTTAAGCCTTCCATTTCTTCAGTGACAATGTATTGGTGCTCACAGGTATAAATAGGTAAATTAACACCTACAGTTTTGGCAAGGTCGCGCGTCCACATGCCACCACATAAAATAACCTGGTCTACTTCCATAGTGCCTTTGTCAGTGCGAATGCCAGTAACCACATTATCTTTGATGATGAGCTCCTCCATAGCAGTGTTTTCAAAGATTTCCACACCATTCATGCGCGCACCTTTAGCCAGAGCCATAGTGGTGTCGATTGGGTTGGTTTGGCCATCATCTGGAGTATACAGAGCACCGATAATACCGTCTGTATTGATACCTGGGTAGAGCTTCTCAAGGCGTGTGTTATCAATCATTTCCGATTCCACACCAAATACTTTTGCCATAGATGATGTGCGTTTAATCTCTTCAAGGCGTGCTTCAGTGCGGGCTAATGAAATACTGCCAATACGCTTATAGCCTGTGGCTTGACCTGTTTCTTCTTCCAAACCTGCATAGAGTTCATGGCTATACTTAGCGAGGTTTGTCAAAGTAGGTGTGGGCCACAATAAGCTCACAAGGCCAGCAGCGTGCCAAGTAGTGCCGCAAGTGAGCTGTTTACGCTCAATCAGTACAACGTCTTTAATGCCGCGTTTAGCTAGGTGGTAGGCTACGGAGGTGCCAATAATACCGCCACCAATAATGGCAATGCGGGCTTTTTCTGGTAATACTTGGGTGTTGCTCATAACGTTCTCTTTCATAATGGGTCAAGGTGACCCATTACTTTAATGGTTAGTATTGATGCCTAACTTCGCAACAAGCTGTTGTTGGGATTATATGTAGCATCAAATTCCACATGGCAATGACGAGTGCCGATTGAAGTTTCGACAGTAAGTGCCTGACCGTCTTTACAATGCTCAGGCTTTAAATAGGCAAAGGCTAAACTCTTTTCTACACGATAGCCATAGGCTCCGCCGGTAATTATGCCGGTCAGTTCGCCATTAGCAAACACAGCTTCGTTACCAAAACATTCTGCAGGTACATCGTCATCAAACACAAGATAAGCAAGCTCTATAGACAGACCATCTGTTTGGCGTTGGCGCATATTATCGCTGCCAATAAAGTCTCGATTTAGATCCAAAAAGCGACCCATACCCGCTTCTAGGCCTGACATTTCTTCAGTAAATTCGGCACCATAAGCACGATACATTTTTTCCATACGCATGCTATTAAAGGCACGCGTGCCAAAATCTCGCAGACCCAATGGCTGGCCATTTTCCATCAATGATTCATAGATAGAAATAAGCTGCCACGTAGGCATGTGTAATTCCCAACCTAGTTCACCAGCATAGGAGACTCGCATGGCAAACACAGGGGCAGAATCCAGCTGAATCGTTTGGCAAGCCAACCAAGGAAAAGCACTGTTAGACAGGTCATCTTCACAAATGCTCTGTAAAATGTCTCGTGCTTTGGGCCCGGTTAGCAATAAGCCACCCCAGTCTTGGGTAAAGTCTTCTATGGACACATCAAAGTCACCTACGTGCTGCTGCATCCATTGCAGGTCTTTTATTTGCGAGCCAATAGCACCCATCAATACAAAGTGATCGTGGCTTATGCGGCTTACGGTTTGCTCAGCCATAATGCCGCCATTTTTGGCATGGAACAAAGTAAGACTAATACGGCCATCTTTAGCAGGTAGCTTATTACATGACAAATGATCTAAAAAGGCATAAGCATCGGGGCCCATGACTCTAAATTTGGCAGTACCACTCACGTCGGTAATGCCACAAGTGTTTTGCACAGCAGCGCATTCTTCAGCGACAACAGCATGGGTTTCATTATGAGTCCAAGTGTCACTTTCGTTGCGGACTGCATCGGTTTTAAACCAAGCTGGCTTTTCATAGCCTGCCGTTACAAAATGCACGGCATCCTTTTGTGCCATCACGGTGTGTAAAGCACTGGTGCGAATAGGGCGGCCATGGGGGCGGTTTTCAGTCGGTGAAGCGGCTAGATACATCCGTTCGTAAGACTCTATAGCACGGGTAACACAGTAGTTTTTATCAGCCCAATGACCAAAGCGACGGCTATCTAATGACGCCATATTAAGCTCAGTTTGGCCATAAACCATCCACTGTGCCATGTATTTACCAATACCACCTTGAGCAATACCGATAGAGGCGCCAGTCATATTCCAAAAGTTAGTTAAACCCTCAACTGGGCCTACTAAAAAATTGTCATCAGGGGTATGAGTAATCGGACCGTTGATGATGGTCTTTACACCCACCTCTTCAAATAAAGGCACAAGCTCCATACAGCGCTCCAGCCATGGCATTAAGCGCACTAAGTCACCAGCAAATAATTCTCTGTCAAAGTCCCAATCCATGCCTTTAAGGGCCCAAGGTTTTGATCCACGCGTTTCATAAGGCCCCACCAATAAGCCATTGCCTTCTTGGCAAATATAAGCAGAAGCAGTGGAATCTCTTGTGACAGGCATTTCTTTCACTAAAGCGGCAATGTCTGGATGATCTTCGGTGATGAGGTATTGATGCTCAAGGTTAATAATAGGCACATGTGCGCCCACCATCCGGCCCACTTCAGGGGCAAAACAACCTGCAGCATTAACCACATGTTCAGCAATAATATTGCCCTGCTCAGTAATCACTTCATAGCCGGCCTGAGGCAAAATTTTAATATCAATGACTCGATTAAAACGGCTAATTTTAGCTCCGTTATCACGTGCCATTTGAGCTAAAGGCATAACCACAGACGTTGGGTCGACTCGACCATCACCAGGGGTATATAAAATACATCGCGCACCATCAAAATTCATCACAGGGTTAATCGCTTTGGCTTCTTCTTTAGACACCCAGCGCATTTCACAACCAATGTTGTGAGCTCTACTCATTACATTTTGAAACCACTGTTCTTCAAGCTCGGTATAACCTACGCGTAGGCTGCCGCACTTGTGGAAAGTGGAGTCTAGACCTGTTTTAGCGGGTATGATTTTGTCATACAGTTCAATAGTGTAATCGTGAATTTTAGATAAGGTGTGGTTGCCGTTAAAATTAGGGCACAAGCCTGCAGCGTGCCATGTGGACCCGCTGGTAAGCTCACCTTTTTCAATGAGTACTACGTCAGTCCAACCTTCTTCTGTAAGGTGGTACATAAGGTTAACGCCAAGGGATCCGCCGCCAATAATGACAACGCGTGCATGGGATTGTAGGGACATAATAAATCTTCTCTTAACGGATCGCTTTAGCGGCCAATTTGTTCACGGGTAAGGCGAATATCAAACTCAGCTCTTATGGCTAAGTCAGCATCATCACTGACATGTGTTGGAAAATAGCTGGCTAATAACTCTTTCTTTTTAGCGATGGCCTTTTCTAATAATACGGGTTTTCCTTGCTCAGCCCAAACGTTGGGGCTACTTCGGTCACCTAAGTCGGGATAAATATACTCAGTTTGCATCACGGATAAAGTTTGGTCTGAGCCTAGATAATGGCCTTTACCGCCCATACACACTTCGTTAATGACATCAAAACTTAAGCAGTCTTCATTCACTGTGACACCTTTGGTCATGCGCATGCAAGCACCCAAAACATCATTGTCCATCAACAAGCTTTCAGGGCAAGCGCCCATAAGGCTGCCATACATTCCAGCAGACTCATACACTATATTGGCACCAGCCATTGAAGCGGCAACTGCAGTGTATGCTCTTTCAGCACCTGCTTGAAAGTCTGGAAACTTAGCGTCGGTCATGCCGCACGCTGTGCCTGTAGGCAAGTCGAAATAGTTACCCATCTGTGCACATGCAGCAGACAATATACCTTGCTCTGGAGAACCACCACTCATGGCTCCAGTGCGTAAATCTGATACAAAAGGCCAAGTGCCAATAATAGCAGGTGCGCCTGGTTTGATAGCGTTCACATACACCAAACCACCCAAGCATTCAGCCCATGCCTGTGATACTGCGCCCGCCAACAAAGCGGGTGCTGTAGCTCCAGCTTGCCCAGCAGAAAGAAGCAAAATGGGCATGCCACCTTCAACACCTACTCTTAGGCACTCTAATGACTCTTCTGCAAAGGTCATAGGTGGCACAACAAAGCAGTTTGACATGCTTACAAAGGGCCTTGCTCTCCAAGCCTCTTCGCTACCTGAAAAGTGATGTAACATTTTAAGACCGGCGCTCACATGATCTGCTTCAGTAAAACTTGTACCTATGTGCTTACTACTGCCCATAACAGAACAGTAAAGGGTGTTTAGATCCATTGTTTTTGGATCATCTATGTCTCTTAACACGCACATGCGTTGGAACATATGAATATGCTCACAAGTGTCTGCAATACGCGCCATATCGTACAAATCTTGCGTGGCTGAATTTCTGTAGGTGTTATTTTCTGGGTCAGACACATGCACTGCTGCGCCGGCCGTAGAAAAGTGTACACGTTGACCATTAATCTCTAAATCATGCTTAGGGTCTACGCCGTGCAGTGTTAGGTTTCTCTGGCAAATACTTAAAGTATGATCAACTAAGCTGCGTGGAATACGTAAGCGGCCATCTTCACCCATTACTGCACCCGCTTTGACCATAGTCTGTGTGCAGTGGTCTGTTGAGCTACCAAACCCTATTTCTTCTAAAATACGATAGGCATTATCGGCAATAGCAGACATCGCACTATCAGATAGGGGCATAAATGTGCCCCCTGTTTCACCCGGGTGAACGGGTTTTGCTTCTTCAGTTAAAGGTGCTAAACGCTCTGCTAAACGGGCCTGACGGCCACCTGATCGACGTGACATATGGTGTGTCCTAGAATGATATTTTTTATTTTTAGTGTGGTGATTTTTAACCTAAATCCTGTTCTAATCAATTGATTAATTCTATGGAACTGCATTAGAATAACTAATGCAAAAATGTGTTGCATTAATTAGGTTAATGCGATTGATGGTAATAATAAATGGCTAGAAAACTACCCCCACTAAATAGTTTGCGAGCTTTTGAAGCCGCGGCTAGACACCTAAGCTTTACTCGAGCTGCAAATGAATTATTTGTTACTCAGGCAGCTATTAGCCACCAAGTAAAGGGTTTGGAGGACTATCTTGGGTATGATTTATTTACTCGCTCACCCCGCAACCTCACATTAACAGCTAGTGGTGCAGCCTTAATGCCTGTATTGGCCGACGCCTTTGATGACATCGCCTACGCTCTTGTGAGCTTGAAACAACAAACAGCAGGTTCAATGCTTAATGTCCGTTTAGCACCTTCATTTGCAGCTAAATGGCTGTCGCCAAGGTTGAAGGAGTTTAGAGAGTTGTACCCGGAGATTGGGTTGTGTTTGTTCCATGCCCACAAACCTGTTGATTTTGAGCGTGAAGACATAGATTTAGCAGTGACTTATGGCAAAGGGGATTGGGTGGGGGTGGAGTGCACTCCCATTATAAAGCTAGATTTTTTTCCTGTGGCAAGCCCCGCGTGGCTGGCCAAAAATACCACTCTAGTAAAACCTGAGCAGCTATTGGACGTGTCGTTATTGCATGATGCCAGCCCGAATGATTGGAATGAATGGTTAAGGCAGGCTGGAGTAAAGGGTGTAAATATTAAGCGCGGCACCACTATGGATGACACCAACGTGTTGATTCAGGCAGCAATAGATGGACAAGGTGTTGCGTTAGGGTCAACGCCATTTGTAGAAGATCACTTAGCTACTGGTCGTTTGGTGGTATTGTTTGATCAGGTTTTAATCACAGATCATGCTTACCATGTGGTTTGCCCTAAGTCACACCTTCAAAGAGCAGACGTTAGGGCATTTAAGGAGTGGTTATTAGCTCAAGTTTAATAACCACACTGATTTAATCAGGAAGTTGATGTTCAGGCACTACCATACCATCACTTGCAGCCCAAACAGATTGGTCAAAATTCACTACTGAGCCTGTCATTAATCCAGATTCATCACTGGCTAAAAAAGCTAAGGCTCGAGCCACTTCGTCAGGGTCTACTAAGCGACCAAAAGGCATCCCTTCACCTACTTTTTCTTGCCAGCCATCTTGGGCCCCATGATATTTACGCTGTATGACATCTTCTTCGTCACTAGACATCCAACCAATATTTAAGCAGTTAACCCGAATGCGATCGCGCATTAACGCGTGGGCTGTATTGCGGGTAAGAGTATTGAGTGCGCCTTTGGAGGTGCAATACGCTGTGAGTATAGGCATGCCAGCATATGCTGCTATAGATCCGATACTAACAATCGTGCCTCCAGTGCCTTTAGAGCGCATCAATTTGGCGGCTTCTTGTATCAAAAAGAACGGCGCACGAACATTGATGTTCATAATACGATCATATAGCTGTGGACTGGTATCTAATATGCTACCTCGTGCCGATAAGCCTGCAACATTGATGAGAATATCAAGCTGTCCAAAATGTTCCTCGGCAGCTTGGATAATAAGTTTTGGAGAGTCTATTTGCTCTAAGTCTGCGGTAACAAAGTGCACTTCACAGGTGGGGTATAACTGTTGAATTTCTTCAGCAACAGCTTTGCCTTTTGTGGTTTGTCTGCCACACAAAATAAGGCCTTTAGCACCTCTTTGTGCAAATAAGCGCGCAGTAGCGGCTCCTAGGCCTTGGCTGCCACCTGTAATAACTGCTATTTTGTTGTTAAGGCCAGTTAATTGCGCCATGGGCATATCTCGTTTTACCTTTTTCTCTTGCTTAACCTGGGTAGGGTATTAGCTGCCTTACTGACCCAATAAACGAATCATTTTATCAGCTTCATCACTCACTTCTGGAATGATGGTTTTCATGATGGTGAGGCGGTCAAATAAGCTTGGGTTGTCATCTAGAGTTTTACGTAAAGTGTGACCAAAACGCTGGCGCAGGCAGGTGCCTATATTAAATTTACACACATTGCCTTTGGCTAAAGTTTGGATATCATGAGTTTTTACACCGCTGGTTCCATGGATCACTAAAGGCACATCTAAAGCCGCTTGCAACTCATTAAAACGGGCGAAATCAATATCCACAAAAGTGTTTTCCAAACGATGCACATTACCTACTGACACAGCTAATACGTCAGGTTTGGCTTGTTCTAGCATCATCAAAGCTTCACTTAAATTAGTTAGCTCAGACTTAATGTGATCACGACCAGTGGCATAAGGCACAGAGCCTACTTCAGCTTCTACAGACACATTCTTAGACTTAGCGTGAGTAACAATTTGTTTCACTCCTGCCACATTTTCTGCGATAGGTAGCTGTGAACCGTCGTACATCACCGAGGTGAAGCCTGCGTCAATGGCTTTAATAACCGTGGGAATGTCGTAATTATGATCTAGGTGCAAACACACAGGCACCGTCGCGCTTTGAGCCAGAGGTTTGAGCATGCCAATGATGTGTTCCAAAGGCATAAATAAAGTCATATCCAAATTTACGGCTAAAATCACACCCGCATTACGTGCTTGGGCAGCATTAACTACCGCTAAAGCATCTTCGTAGCCAAACACGTTAAAACAAGGCACTGCATAGCCACCTTTTAAGGCAGGTTGCATAAGGTCTGTTAAATTAACTAACATAATAATCTACTTAAATTTGCTGATCATATCTTTCATACCGGGAATAGTATCCAGTTGATAGGCATGTTCAGGATGGAAGTTTTGGTGTAATGGACGTTGCGATAAGCCCCCTAAAATAGTGAAGTAATACATTTCATAGCCAGGGCCAGCTACACATGGGTGATAGCCTTTTTCTATTTGGATAGTAGAGGCATTACGAATATGGTACACCTCTCCCATATCTTCACCTTCTTGAGTGAGAAACTGAGCGCCAAAACCATGTTCGGGATTAAACCGAAAGTTATACACTTCATCATGACGACTTTCTGCGGGCAACGTATCGGTATCGTGCTTGTGGGGTGGAAATCCAGACCAGCCTCCAGCACCTACAGTAAATAATTCACTCACTAACAAACGGCCTACTTGACCTGCTTGCGCTTTACCTAAAATGTGTTTGATTTTGCGGTGAGTTTTAGTGTCATCAGAACCATACTGTACTGGGTCAATTTGTGCTTCGCGCACTACAAAAGGCTCATACACTTCATCGTGCTTGGCACCTGAGACGAAAATTTCAGCAGCATCACTGACACAAGTAAAAGTCACCTCTGTACTAAGGGGCACATAAACACCTTCAGGCTCACCTTCCCAAATGTGCATACGCTTACCTACCGCTTCAAAGTGGTGCCCTGCAACACTAACGTCAATACTGCCAGTGGCAGGCACTAAACACGTTTCATAGCCTTCAACCATAGAGGTAAAGGATTCACCTTTAGTGAGCTTAACAATGTTGAAATAACATAAAGGTGTTTTTTCATCGTCTCGGTCTACAATGGCTTTGTTATGGTTGTCATGTGGTGGGATATGCATGTAAAACTCCTTATTTCCGTGACACTAACGCCAGATGGCAGATGGTTTCATGACACTTGATTCTTGTAATATATTAATTTCTTTTGTATTGGGCATAGCCCCAGCGCAGCCGCGTTGAGACACTACAATAGCCGCGGCAGCACTGCCTCTGGAAATGGCCGATTGCCAATCTTTATGCTGATGATAGTGGTCTACTAAATTTCCTAAAAAAGCATCCCCAGCACCATATGGCTTTAATGGGATAACGGGGTAAACACCGCTATCAAGACGCTTGCCTTGGCTAAATAAACTGGCACCATTACCACCGCGTTTAAGCAAAATAGTTTGGTGTACCAAAAGACTGCTGGCACTTTTAATATAGGCCTCTAGTTCATCCGTGAGCACTGCAAACTCTTCCTCATTACCGATAATCACATCAGCATACTGTGCAGCATGGCTATAAATTTCGCGTGTGGTCTCTAAGTCTGGCCAATTCCATGGACGATAATCTAAGTCTAACCACACACAAGTTGAGTTATTTTGAGCATATTGCATAAGCTCTAAAGTGGTGGTGCGTGATGGTTCAGAAATCAGCGCAGTGCCTGTAACCACCAAGTTACTACTGTCAGCTACAGCCGCCTTCATTGCATCGGTAAGGCATAGTTGCAGATCGGCAGCATCATTACGATAGATCACTACATCACAATCTGTCGGTCTTACTTCGGCAATCGCCAAACTAGTGCGGCTATTACCTTGGCAAGTTTGCAACAACGCATCACTAACATTACATTCTTTTAGTTTTTGGCGTACAAAATGACCAATACTATCCTCAGACAAGGCTGTTAATAGTGCTACTTTGGCGCCAACCTTGCCCATGGCCGCTGCAATATTGCCGCCAGAGCCTCCCATATCAGCGGTAAATCCATTGGCATCTCGCGTTTTACCGCCATCAGTTTGAGGGTAAAGATCAAGGCCTGCTCTACCTAGCACTAAAGCATGCCAAGTTTTTGCCGAAGCTGAAGTGGGAGTGTTAGTCATGCTATTGTACGTCCGTCCAATGGCCACTCATGGCTGAACGATCAATGGCGTCCATTACTTTTTCTATTTTTAACCCATCAGCAAAACATGGCCAAGTTTGTCCGCCTTTTTCAATGGTGGTGAGCAATTGATTTAACTCGCACGCTTTAACATCAATATAGCCTAGAGTGTGGCCAGCATTGGGTAAAAAAGCATCATAAGGTTTATGATAAGGGCCTGATAAAATAGTACGGAAACCTTGCTGGCGAGGATCATCACAGCGGGTATAAAGTTGCAATTCGTTAAGGCGTTCTTGATCAAAGCGGATCATGCCTTGAGAGCCATGCACTTCCCAGCTCAAACCACATTTACGCCCCCAAGCTACGCGGCTTACGCGCAAAGTGCCTTTAATGCCACTGTCAAAGCGGGCAATGGCCATACATACATCATCATTGTCCACACTTTTACGGGTATTCGTTTTAGGATCGTGGCGATCTGCATAAACTATGTCATATTCACCCACAACACTATTTATATCGCTGCCCGTCATAAAGTGGGCTACGCTCACTAGGTGACACATTACATCAGCATTGGCACCAGTGCCTGATAACTCTCTATTCATACGCCAGCTGTAAGGGCGATCTGGATCAGCTTCGTTGTCTACGTCGTAAACACCAAAAAAACCAGTAACATCACCAATCACGCCTTCGTTAATCATATCTCTAGCAGCATGCACTAGCGGGTTTTGAGTGTAGTTATAACCCACAATGGTTTTTTGATCGCTCGTTGCAGCAGCATCTACCATAGCTTGAGAGTCTGCCAAATTGGTAGACATTGGTTTTTCACACCACACGTGTTTGCCGGCTGCCAGGGCTGCAATAGCGATTTCTTTGTGTATAGAGTTAGGCACACAAATAGAAATCAAATCCACCTTGGGATCATTAACCACGTCCATATAGTCTGTGCTGCAGCGCGCAAACCCCATTTCTTTGCGTTTGGCTTCTGCAATTTGTGGGTCTTGGTCACACACCATTTCTAACCTTGGGCGCAGATTGCCACCAAAGGCAGTAGCTGCAGATGCGTATGCAATAGAGTGGGCTTTGCCCATAAACGCAGTGCCAATAACACCGATACCTATTTCTTTCATGTCTTTTCTCTCACACTTTTAACACTGATAACTCGTTATAATAAAATTAACGGTTAGCATTTTTGTTATTACTATATTGGTCAGCTACAACAGCTGCGACGATAATAATGCCTTTAACTATATTGGTGTAGAACGAACCAATACCTAAAAATGTAAAACCAGAAGTGATAACGCCCAAAATACACACACCAATAATGGTGCCAGTAATACGACCTTTACCACCCATCAACGAGGTGCCGCCAATAACCACGGCGGCAATGGCGTCTAGCTCGTAGAGCATGCCAGCACCAGATTGAGCTGTTAGAGTGCGCGAAGTCTCAACAACTGCAGCCAAACCATATAGACCACCGGCAATGGTATACACCAACAGTTTGTGAGCTCTGATGTTAATGCCAGCTACACGTGCTGCCTGTTCATTAGAGCCAATGGCATAAGTGTAACGTCCATATCGGGTGTAGCGCAGTAAAAAGTGAAATGCCATAGCGGTGGTCAAGAAGATGATCACTGGAATAATGCCGCTACCTAAAACTGCATAATCGTCTATAAAAAAACTGACTTGAGAGCCACTGGTGTACCAGCGAGCTAAGCCTCTTGCAGCTACAAGCATGCCCAAGGTAGCAATAAACGGAGGGATACCGGCATAGCCAATCAAACTACCGTTGATACCGCCCAAAACAAATCCTACTAAAATGCCTGCAATGATAGGCAAAAGGACAGGCATGTCGGTCAAAGCGGGGTAAACTGCACGAGTATACTCAGACGTTTGTGCAAAGCTTGCAGCCACAAGGCCTGTGAAGGCCAGGGCAGATCCACTTGATAGATCAATACCTGCCATAATGATGATTTGAGTCACACCTATGGCAATAATGCCAATGATAGACATTTGTAAAATGATAATGGTTAGACGCTGGGTGTTAAAAATGAAGCTTTGCCCGGCTATAAACCAGCCCAGCACTTCAAAAATAAACACTGTGCCAAGCAAAACCATAAGAATACTAATGTCTTTTGGCAGCCAGTCTTTCCAGCTTTTTACAGTTTTGTAGCCGCCTGTAGATGAAGATGATGTCATAGTAATGTCCTGGTTATGCGCGTAAGCGTCGTTGGGCTTGGCGGCGTTGATCAAGCATTACTGCACCTACAATAATCATGCCTTTCACAATTTCTTGGTAATAGAAGTCGATACGTAAGAAAGTGAAGCCAGAGGTTATAACACCTAAAATGCAAACTCCAATAACAGTTCCAGTAATACGTCCGCGGCCACCAAACAAAGAGGTGCCACCAATAACCACGGCAGAAATAGCATCTAACTCATACATGGTGCCCATGCCTGATTGAGCAATAGTTGCTCGAGCACACATTACTACACCCGCTAAGCCTGACAAAGATCCTGCAATGGTATACACCATTATCTTATGGCGTCTCACATTAATGCCTGCCACTCGTGCAGCTCTTTCGTTAGAGCCAATCGCATAGGTGTGCTTACCATAAACGGTATGCTTTAAAAGAAGGTGGAATATTACCGCCACTATGAAAAATATTAATACCGGCCAAGCCCCAGAGCCAATGGCAGTAAAAGAATCTGACAAAGAATAGATCGGCTGACCTTCGGTGTAGATAACGGCCACAGCACGTGCGGTAACCAACATACCCAAGGTGGCAATAAATGATGGAATACCTGTATAAGCAGTAATGGCACCATTAATCCAGCCACATGCAGCGCCAACGGCTAAGCCAACCACAATAGGGATGATGATCGGTGAGCCTAAAAATTGTGGAAACATAGGTGCGAAGGCATCAGCTGATTGTGCAAAACTAGCAGCAACCATCGCTGATAAAGCTAATACTGCACCACCTGAAAGGTCTATACCTGAAGTAATGATAACTTGGGTGACACCCACGGCGATAATGCCGAAAATACACACCTGTAAAATAATTATTTCTAGACGTTGTACATTGCCCAAAAAACTTTTGCCTACAACGAACCAGCCAAGTATTTCAAATAACACGGCGATGCCAACAAACACAGCAAATATGCTGGCCTCAGCAGGGAGGTTTGCTCTTTTAAACATGGTAACCCCCTAGATGTAACTAGCTTTTTCGTGAACACCATCTTGCATGCCTGTAATCATAGACACAATTTCATTGCCGTCAGTTTCAGCAGCGATCACTTCACCAACAATACGCCCGCGACGAAAAACCCATATTTTGTCTACTAAGTTAAATACTTGGCGTAAGTTATGACTAATAAGAATAAGGGGAACACCTTGTTCTTTTAAACCACGAATAATATTTTCTACTTGAGTGGTTTCCTGCACACCAAGAGCAGCAGTGGGCTCGTCCATAATGATAAGCTTTGATGCAAAACTAGCTGAGCGGCTAATAGCCACACATTGTCGTTGGCCACCGGACATATCGCCCACATGGTTACTTAAATCTGGTATTTTAATAGCTGTTCTTTCTAATACTTCTTTGGCTTTTTGCATCATCTTCTTTTCATCAAGAATGCTAAAAGGCCCAAATTTGAAAAGTAATTCTTCACGTCCTAAAAATAAGTTTGAAGGCACATCTAAATCATTGCACAAGGCTAAATCTTGAAATACAGACTCAATGCCTGCTTCGCGTGCTTCTAGAGGCGAGTTAAATTCTACTCGTTGGCCTTCAAAAAAAATGTCACCTGAAGAGGGTTGTTCTACTCCAGTAATTTGGCGCACAAAAGTGGACTTTCCTGCACCGTTGTCGCCAACAATGGCAACATGCTCGCCTCTTTTTAAAGTGAAATTGGCTTCTTCTAATGCATGTACACCACCATAACGTTTGGTGAGGTTTTCTGTGCGGAGGATAATGTCGTCTTGGTTGTTCATAGAGTTCTCTAAGACACTGATGGCTAAAAATGAGGCGTAACTAAAAACCTCCGGAGTAAATCCAGAGGTTTTTTCACATACTAAGGCGTTAAAACTTAGTTAGCGCCCATGTAGTCTGCCATGTTATCAGGAGTTACCAATTCAAAAGGAATGGTAATCGAGTTTGGTAGAGACTCACCGTTGATCGCAGCGATTGCAGCGTCGATGCCGCCAGTTGCCTGGCCTGCAGCATTTTGGAATACAGTAACATCCAATTCGCCAGCAGCCATAGATGCAAGTGCATCTGCAGTAGCGTCTACACTACCAATCAACACGTCATCCATGCTGATACCAGCATTTTTGAACGCTTGAACTGCGCCTAGACCCATTTCGTCGTTGTTAGCAAAAACGATATCGATTTCCATACCAGAACTTAACCAGTTAGAGACGATGTCGTTGCCTTTAGAACGCTGCCAGCTGCCTACTTCAACAGCTTCTAAAGTGATGCCATTACACATAGATAGTGCCAACACTTCTTCGAAGTCTTTTGAGCGCGTTATAGCTGCTTCGTTAGACAAAATGCCTTGTAACATTACCGCATTACCTGCACCGCCAGCTAAGTTACATAATTCAAAGGCTGCCAAAGTGCCAGACCAAGTTTCGTTAGAACCCACAAAAGTACTAGTGCCGCCTAAGCTAGCAGAATCTGCTGGCATACGGTTAACGTATACAATTGGAATGCCGGCTGCATTAGCCATTTTAGTCATTTGAGGTGTTGCAGCAGCACTCACTGCAGTAACTACTAGAGCATCAACGCCAGAAGCGATGAAGTTTTGCACTTGGCTTAACTGGGTGCCTACGTCTTCACGAGCATCTTCAATCTGGAAAGTATGACCCCTTTCTTCTGTGTGAGCTTTGGCAGCTTCACGCATTAAAGTTAGAAAGTTATCATCGAAGTTAGAACTTAAATATCCAATGGTTGCAGCATTTGCGCCGGTAGCCATAGCCACAGACAGAGCTGTGACTGCAAACAAATTAATTTTTTTCATTATTTTTCCTCCTAAAAACTTAGCCATGCTAATTTTTAGTGTTTGTTATGCGGAGTATTCCGCGGTTGCTCAATATTACTACTTCAATAACCCAAAGCTGTGCGTTGGGTTAAATGCGTTCACAACAAATATATAGACAGGTTGTAAAAAGGCAACCTAAGCGAACATATCTGGTACGAAACAATTTGTACCATTTTCAAATATAAATTTCAACATTTTTATTTTTGAAATAAATATTCCAAATATAAAATGTTTTGCGTATACTCAAGCAAGATTTAACAGATGAGATGAGTCATCATAACTAAAAGCCTGACAGGGATGTGTTTCAAGCAAGCCTATGCTGTAGAACAGTTTCTAGCCTACAGTATTTCATTTTAGTTTAGATTTTTCTGATATATTAGCACCCATTATAATTTAGCACTGTGCTAGTCGAGTCGAATATAAAATATGACAAAAGTGATTCAAGTAAAGCCACCTCGAGTATTTAGTGATTTAAAGCCTTGGTTGCAAAATCACTATCAAGACCTCCCTAAAAGGCTACAAAGCGTCGCAGTGTTTGCTATGCATAATCCAGACGTTATAGCGCTTAATACCATTGCTTCTATCAGTGAGCAGGTAGGCGTTACACCATCTGCTATGGTGAGGTTTGCTAAATCCCTTGGTTATCAAGGCTTTTCTGACATGCAAATGGTGTTTCAGGAAAGTATGCGGCATGTGCCGCAACCTTATTCTGAGCGATTAAATTCTATGCAGCGCTCGGCAGACACAAAGCAGACTGTTTTGTCGCATTTTACCCAGGCTGCTTCAGAATCTATTGCTCGTTTGGAACACAATGTAGATGCAAATGCGCTATTAAAGGCTAGTGAGCAGCTAGCACAGGCAAGAGTAGTATATATTGCAGGCCAAGGAAGGGCAGAACCTGTAGTTGCTTATTTACACTACACCTTGGTCAAACTTGGGGTTCATTCAGTGGTTTTGACTGGTATGCCCCATAGTATGGCTGATAAGGCTCGCATGTTAAAAGAAGATGACGTGCTGTTAGCGATTAGCTTTAGCCCCTACACTGCAAATACCAGAGAATTGGTAGATATTTGTTTGGCTAACAACACCAATGTAGTGGCTTTAACTGACTCAACATTGAGCCCAATTGCCAGAGGTGATGATTTTCATTTGGAAGTATTGGAAGAGGAAGTCAGTGGTTTTAGAGGATTGTCTGCAACTATGTGCTTAGCGCTTTGTTTGGCTGTAGAAACTGGAAGAGTGCGGGCAGAGCTGGGTAATTAGTAAATAAAAATTAGTTAAACATTAAGATAATCTATCTTGTAAAGGTAAAAAAGCAAAAACACCCAATTTTTTGCTGCTCACAATTTGGAATATATATTTCGTTTAGGTTTAAATATGGAACATAAGAGTTTGGATTTAGTGTGTTTTGGTCGTTCTAGTGTTGATCTATATGGTCAGCAGGTTGGTGGTCGCTTAGAAGATATGGGTAGTTTTGCCAAGTATGTGGGCGGCAGTCCTGCTAATACCGCCATAGGCACTGCGCGCTTGGGGCTTAAATCAGCCATGATCACAAGGGTAGGTGATGAGCATATGGGGCGTTTTATACGCCAAACTATGCAAGCTGAAGGCGTGGATGTGCAAGGAGTGAAAACTGACCCTCAGCGTTTAAGTGCTTTGGTGATTTTAGGCATTCAAGACGAGACACAATTTCCTCTTATTTTTTACCGTGAAGATTGTGCCGATATGGCTTTGTGTGAAGATGACATTGATGAAAACCTTATTAAAAAAAGTAAAGCGTTACTTCTATCAGGC
The DNA here is from genome assembly GCF_047730155.1 of Candidatus Njordibacter sp. Uisw_002. Classification (NCBI taxonomy): domain Bacteria; kingdom Pseudomonadati; phylum Pseudomonadota; class Gammaproteobacteria; order Pseudomonadales; family Candidatus Njordibacteraceae; genus Candidatus Njordibacter; species Candidatus Njordibacter sp. Uisw_002. The sequence goes on along the minus strand of NZ_CP159832.1, from coordinate 1,713,457 downwards.
ACTCATTTAAGTACGCCTAAAGTAGCTGCGGCAAGTCGCAAAGCGATAGCGTTGGCCAAAAAACATGGCACGCAAGTGGTACTAGATATTGATTACAGGCCCAATCTTTGGGGTTTGGCTGGTCATGGTAATGGTGAAAGTCGATTTATTGCTGATAAAAATGTGAGTGAGCATGTACAGGCATTCTTACCTGATATAGACCTTATTGTAGGTACTGAAGAAGAGTTTCATATTGCTGCTGGGAGTGAGGATAGCCTTGAGGCTTTAGCTATAGTGCGCAGCATGTCTAAGGCAACATTGGTGTGTAAGCGTGGGGCATTAGGCTGTCGGGTATTTGAAAAACATATTAATGGTTGGCAATCTGGCGCAAAAGGACCAGGTTTTGAAGTGGAAGTTTATAATGTATTAGGTGCTGGCGATGCCTTTATGTCTGGTTTATTGCGCGGTTGGTTAGGCGGTGAAGACTGGCCTACAAGTTGCGCTTACGCAAATGCTTGCGGCGCTTTCGCGGTTTCGCGCCATGGCTGTTCTCCAGCAGTGCCTTCATGGCAAGAATTAGAGTATTTCTTGGCTCATGGTAGTGAGCACAGATCACTGCGTTTTGACCCCGTATTAAATCATATCCATCGCACTACTAATCGAAATAAAGAATATACACGTTTGGCAGCCTTTGCCATTGATCACCGCCACCAGTTTATAAAATGGGCTAAAGCTGCTGGCAAATCTTTGGCTGATGTTGCTAAATTTAAGCTTCTCGCGGTGCAGGCTGCACAACAAGAAGCAGGGGAAGATAAAGGTTTTGGCATGCTAGTAGATGACAAAACAGGGCGTGCGGCATTGCATCAAATTACCAGTACCAAGGCATGGATAGGTAGGCCTATAGAAGCCTCAGGTGAGTTTCCTCTGCAACTAGAAGCGCAAGGTGACATAGTAGAACATCTGTTTGATTGGCCACTTAATCAAACCGTTAAAGTATTGTGCCCTTATCGGTTGGATGATGATGAACAAACCCGTAAACACCATGAACAGCTGATCCTAAAGCTAGATAAAGCCTGTCGCTTTACTGGGCACCAATGGTTGTTAGAAATAATTACCGCCCGTGATGGTGGCGTTCCAGCCTTTGAGCAAGTGGCGCCAATTATGCAGCACTTTTATGATCTAGGTGTTAAGCCAGACTGGTGGAAACTAGAGCCAGCATTAGAAAATACATACTGGGATAAAGTAGGTCAGATCATTGATCAAAACGATATTTATTGCCAAGGTATTATCGTGTTAGGTTTAAACAGCACTATCCAGCAGATTGAAGAAGCATTTTTGGCAGCGGCTAAGCAACCTTGGGTTAAAGGTTTTGCGATTGGTCGTACACTGTTTGCACAAGCTGCACAAAGCTGGTTGCAAGGAGAGCTTAACGATGCCCAGGCCATTGAATTAATGGCCCAAAAATACCGATTAATCATTGCTGCTTGGGATAATGCCCAAGCTCAAAAGTAATATAAAGAGTAACTTGCTATGTCTACAACCACACGCACTATTAGATTAACTGCTGCCCAAGCACTCACTCGTTTTTTGATAAACCAACATACAAAGCTTGGTAATGGCGAAGAAATGCCTTTTTTTGCTGGAGTATGGGCTATCTTTGGCCATGGCAACGTGGCAGGTGTTGGTGAGGCTTTGTATCAAGTCAAAGATCAATTGCCTACATTTCGTGGGCATAATGAACAATCTATGGCATTGGCAGCGATTGCATTTGCTAAAGCGCGCCAACGCCAGCAAGCGATGGTGGCCACCACATCCCTCGGCCCTGGAGCTACAAACTTGGTTACTGCAGCAGGCGTGGCTTATGTTAATCGCTTGCCTGTATTGCTGGTGCCTGGCGATGTTTTTGCTTCTGGACAGCCAGACCCAGTGTTGCAGCAATCTGAAAACTTTGCAGACGGTAGCAGCACCGTGAATGATTCTTTGCGACCAGTCAGCCGATACTTTCATCGTATCACCCGTCCTGAGCAGTTAATACAAGCCCTGCCAAAAGCAATGGTTGCACTTACAGATCCTGCTTTATGTGGGCCAGCAACCATTAGCCTTTGCCAAGACGTGCAGTCTTTAGCATTTGATTTTCCAGAATATTTTTTTGAAAAACGTGTATGGAGATTACGTCGCCAAGGCCCAGATGAATATGAATTAAGCCAAGCGGTAAACACGTTACTGGCTGCTAAAAAACCTGTCATTGTCGCAGGTGGCGGTGTGCGTTACTCAATGGCAGAAAACCAGCTACAAGCATTTGCCAAGCGCCATCAAATCCCAGTGATTGAAACCCAAGCAGGTAAATCTTCAATGCTGGCTAGCGACCCGTTAAATGCCGGCGCCGTAGGTGTCACAGGTGTAGATAGTGCGAATGATTTGGCAGCTAATGCAGACGTGGTGTTGGCAGTGGGAACCCGCTTACAAGACTTTATTTCAGGCTCCAATACCTTATTTACAGGCCAAGTCATCCAACTTAATGTGCAACCTATGGACGCTATTAAATTTCGTGCTCAAAGCTTGTTAAGTGATGCTAAATTGGGCCTTGAGTTATTATCATCAAAGCTTGGTAACTATGTCAGTCCAGCTGCTTGGCAGCAAACAAGCCATGCAGGGATCTCTTCATGGGCTAAAATTTGCGAAGATATATTACCTGCAGCAGATGATAAAACCATACCTTCAGATGCACAGGTGATTGCCGCTGTAAATGCAAGTGTAGATGACAATGCCGTAGTGGTTGCTGCAGCAGGTAGTTTACCAGCAGAGCTTCATAAACATTGGCGCGCACAACAAGTGGGTGGTTACCACTTGGAGTATGGTTATTCGTGTATGGGCTACGAAATTTGTGGTGGTGTAGGCGCCAAATTAGCCTGTCCAGAGCGTGACGTGGTGGTGATGGTAGGTGATGGCTCTTACATGATGATGAACTCTGATATAGCCACTGCTGTGAGCATGGGTTTGCAGCTTACTATCGTAGTATTAGACAACGAAGGCTTTAGTTGTATTAACCGTTTGCAAATGGCCACAGGTGGCGCCAACTTTAATAACTTATTAAAAGATACCTATAATAAAGGACTGGCACAGATTGATTTCGCTGGCCACGCTCGGTCAATGGGTGCACATGCAGTGCATGTTGATGATATAGGTGGACTAAAACAAGCTGTACAAGAGGCGCGTAAACGCTTGGGTGTAAGTGTAGTCGTGATTGATACAGATCCGCTTATTAATTCACCAGGTGGGGCTTATTGGGAAGTAGAAGTGCCAGAAGTCTCTACTCGTGAAGAGGTTGTGGATCAACACCAGCAGTGGACACAAAAGCGCATTGCGCACAGGGGCTACTAAACGATGTCAAAACTATTAATTAAACCCGCAGCTCAAAGCCAAGTGCATCAAGTGACGCCACAATCTGCGGGTTGGAGTTATGTAGGCTTTTCAGTACACGATTTAGCACAAGGGCAAACCCTAGAATGCCAACAACAAGGGCGAGAGCTATGTATCGTGATATTGACAGGCACTGCCAATATCACCGTGGGTGAACAAACCTGGCTTAAGGTCGGTGGGCGCACTAGTGTGTTTGTTGACCAACCGCCAGGAGCGGTTTATGTGCCAGCCAGTGAAATGGTGACAATAGAGGCCCAAGATGCAATCGAAGTGGCAGTGTGCAGTGCACCAGGGCAAGGTAAGCACGGCAGTAATGGTGAAGCACGATTAATAGACCCAAACACCATGTCACAAGAAGTAAGAGGGCAAACTACCAATACTAGATATGTGCGTAATATTTTGCCAGAAACCCAAGCTGCAGATAGCTTGTTAGTGGTTGAAGTGATCACTCCGTCTGGTCATTGGTCATCTTATCCGCCACATAAGCACGATAGGGACGCAAGCCCAGAAGAAACCTTATTAGAAGAAACTTATTATCATCGACTAAATCCGCCATCTGGCTATGCACACCAACGTGTATATACCGACGATCGTAGTTTAGATGAGACCCTCTCTGCGCAAGATAGGGATGTAGTGCTGGTGCCTAAAGGCTACCACCCAGTAGGGGTGCCACATGGTTATACAAGTTACTACTTAAATGTGATGGCCGGGCCTACAAGGCAATGGCACTTTTTTAATGATCCAGCACATGAATGGATGTTGGAAAAAAAATAGACAAGTGAGAGAAACGCTAATGAACTTAAAATTTGGAATGTCCCCCATTTCTTGGAGCAATGATGATTTGCCAGAATTAGGTGGAGAAACATCGTTAGAAACATGTTTACGTGAAACTCGCTTAGCTGGTTTCACAGGCACAGAAACAGGTGGTAAATTCCCCAAAGATGCTGCGAGTCTAAAAAAAGTGCTCAAAGAGCATGATTTGAAACTAGTGTCAGGTTGGTATTCTGGCCAGTTGTTAAGCATTAGTGCTGAGCAAGAGATTGAAAATATAAAGCCTCAGTTGGAGCTATTTCGCGACTTAGGTGCAGCTGTTTTGGTGTATGGAGAAACTTTTGAAACCGTACAAAATGTGCGTAATGCGCCTTTGTGTAACAAACCTACCTTACCCGAAGCCGATTTTGTAGCCTATGGCGAACGCCTGACCAAAGTAGCGCAGTATTGCGCCAGTGAAGGGGTACCTTTGTCATTTCATCACCACATGGGTACCGGTGTTGAAACTGAACGCGAGCTAGACTTAGTAATGCAAAACACAGGTGATGCTGTGGGTTTATTGGTAGATACAGGACACCTAGTGTTTGGTGGTGGCGATTTATTGGGTGTGGTAGATCGTTACGGACACCGTATTAACCATGTACATACAAAAGATATTCGTCAAGACATTATGGCTGGTGTAGATCGGACTAAAGACTCATTTTTAGACTGTGTATTACGTGGCATATTCACTGTGCCAGGTGACGGTATGATTGATTATGGTCGTTTTATGCAAGCCTTAGCCGACAAAAATTATGAAGGTTGGGTGATCGTAGAAGCCGAGCAAGATCCAGCCAAAGCCAATCCATACGAATATGCATGTATGGGTTATAAAGCCTTACAAAAAGCTGCTTTAAATGCAGGCTACTCAATTGTTGATTAAGGAAAATACCATGGTAAAGCTAGCATTATTTGGTGCAGGGCGCATAGGAAAAATACATGGACGCAATGTGATGCTCCATCCAGATGCTAAGTTGGTGGCCTTATATGATCCATATCAACCTAATGCTGATGAGCTTAGCCAAGCTTTGGGTTGCGTGCAGATGACACCGCAAGAGATCTTTGCAGACCCATCCATCGATGGTATTTTGGTGTGCTCGGCCACAGACACCCATGCCGATTTAATAGAGCAAGCGGTGGCTTGTGGAAAACATGTGTTTTGTGAAAAACCCATCGACTTATCTTTGCCTCGTGTGCAACAAGTTGTGGATAAAGTTAAAGCGAGCAAAATCATATCTATGCTTGCGTTTAATCGCCGTTTTGATCCCAACTTTGCCTTGCTACAGCAGCGCATAGCGGCAGGTGACGTAGGTGAGGTAGAAATGGTGAGTGTGATATCAAAAGACCCTTCACCACCGCCTGTGGACTATATTAAGGTGTCTGGTGGATTGTTTCGTGACATGACCATTCATGATTTCGATATGGCGCGGTTTTTGTTAGGTGAAGAAGTGGTAGAGGTGTCTGCACAAGCCTCGTGTTTGGTGGATGGCGCTATTGGTGAAGCTGGAGACGTGGATACCGCCTTGGTAATGCTGCGCACAAAATCTGGTAAATTAGCCCAAATATCCAATAGCCGCAGGGCTAGCTTTGGCTATGACCAGCGTATTGAAGTGCATGGCAGCTTAGGCATGTTAACCGCAACTAATGTGAACGAACATACTCTAACAAGCTACACCCAAGACGGGGTGAATAGTGCTAAGCCGTTACACTTTTTCTTAGAGCGCTATGAACACGCTTATCAATCTGAAATGGGTGGGTTTATATCTGCTATTAAAGGTGTTGATGTGGTGTTACCAAATATGGAGGATGGCTTGCAATCTTTGCGTTTGGCAGAAGCGGCTCTTTTATCGGTGGCGCAAAAGCGCACAGTGTTGTTGAGTGAAATAGACTAAATTGCTAGATTTTAGCAGTAAGCAGTGCACAGTGAGGTGAAAAATATGACCAGCATGAACGCCTTTGTGGCAAGCCTAGAGCCTAAAAATCAGCTTAAAGATTACCCCCATGCAGTAGATTTTCAACAGCAAATCCCTGTTTTTGATGGTGATCAATTACGTGGTTTAAATGCTCAAGATAAAGCCATAGTGAGCGCCCAGTGGGTACACTGTTGGCAGCATGGTGCAGGAGTGTTCATCGTGCGCAAGCTCTTTGACCACATGCCCACAGTGGATGCTGCTACACAGGTTTTTTATGACTTAATGCATGAGCAAAACCAAACAGAGCATAACTTAGCAGATCACTTTGCTGCTTCAGGCGCTAACAGCCGTGTGTGGAATTGTTTAGAAAAAATGGCAGTGAATAATGCCGCAGCGTTTATTAGCTATTATAAAAACCCACTATTGGCTGATATATGCACGGCGTGGCTTGGGCCTGATTACCAAATTACCTCACAAGTGAATCTAGTGCATCCAGGAGGTGCGTCTCAGCAACCTCATCGTGATTATCATCTTGGATTCACCAATGATGAACAGGTGAAACGTTACCCACTGCATGTGCAAGTGATGTCGTCCATGCTCACCTTGCAAGGTGCAGTGGCCCATATTGATATGCCGGTGGAATCTGGCCCTACATTATTATTACCCTACTCCCAGCGTTATGAACAAGGCTATGGTTTGTATCGCAACCCTGAATTTAAAGCCTATTTTGCAGAACATGCAGTGCAGATACCTCTTAAAAAAGGCGATGGACTATTTTTTAATCCTGCGTTAATGCATGGTGCTGGCGCAAATATATCAAAAGATGTGCAGCGTATGGCAAACCTGTTGCAGATTTCTTCTGCCTTTGGCAAAGCGATGGAATCTATTGACCAGCAACGCATGCAGCTTGCTTGTTATGACGACCTAAGTAAAACCAAGCTAAGTAGTGATGAGTTATCAGCTGTAGCCACAGCTTTAAGTGACAGTTATCCGTTTTCTAGTAATATGGATCGAGATGCACCAGGGGCAAGTTTAAAGCCTTTAAGTGGGCGTGATATATTACTTGAGGCATTGGAGCAGCAGTGGCCATTGCAACAGCTTCAAGAGGCGCTAGCAGCACTGAGCTGGCGCAAAGCTTCTCATTAGCCATTTTAGTTTCTAGTCTCGTAGCAAATAACAGCTAAGCCTTTACATAGCCCAAAGGCAGTGCTGTGCTGTCTAGTACCTTGCGCATAACAAACGCAGACTTCACACCGCTTACACCTTTAATTTTGGTGATTTTCCCTAACAGAATATCGTGGTATCGATCCATGTCAGGCACCACCACTTTAAGCTGATAGTCAGCTTCGTGCCCGGTGATTAAATAGCACTCCATCACCTCTGGTAGCTGCGACACAGCAAGTTCAAATTCATCAAAGCGTTCAGGAATATGTTTGTCCATAATAATATGCAATATTGCCGTGAGGTTAAGATTCACAGCTCTGTCATTGATACGCACCACACGATCACGAATCACCCCAGTGTCTTCTAGCTGTTTTACCCGCCTAGAGCAGGGTGCAGCTGTAAGGCCCACCCGCTCAGCTAATTCTTGGTTTGATAGGCTGCCGTTATCTTGTAGATTGCGTAATATAGCAAGGTCGAATCGGTCTAATGTGGTCATAGTAGCTGCTTAAATGAGTTTTTCGGCAAATAAATTTCGTATATTCATTTTTATGTTATGAATTATTGCTAATAATGTCAAATTTAAGCCAAAATAAATAAGCTATTGCGCACGCTTGGATATACACTAGTTCAAATAAGTTAATTTGAGCACCATTATGTTTGATCACACCTTTAACCACCTTAAATATCAGCCATTTCAAGCCACGCCTTTGCCAGATCGCACATGGCCAAGCAAATCGATAGAAAAAGCACCAATGTGGTGTAGTGTGGATTTACGTGATGGTAACCAGGCATTGGTAAACCCGATGAACGGGCAACAAAAGCTACGTATGTTTGAGTTGTTGGTAAAGCTTGGGTTTAAGCAAATAGAGGTGGGTTTTCCGTCAGCCTCAGTGCCAGACTTTGATTTTGTACGTATGTTGATCGAAGAAGGTCGTGTGCCAGAAGATGTGACTCTGCAAGTGCTTACGCCGGCTCGTGAAGAGTTAATTAAAAAGACCTACGAAGCCTTGGATGGTGTTAAAAAAGCCATAGTGCACGTTTATAATTCCACCTCTACAGTGCAGCGTGAACAAGTGTTTGGCTTACCAGAAGCAGGTATTAAAGCCATTGCCGTCCAAGGCGCCAAATGGGTGCAACAATACGCAAATAACTATCCAGACACCCAATGGGGTTTTGAGTATTCACCAGAAAGCTTTACCGGCACAGAAATGGATTACGCTGTAGAAGTGTGTGACGCCGTTATTAAGCAATGGCTACCCAACAATGGTCGTGAATTGATTATTAACTTACCCTCCACTGTAGAGCTTTCTACGCCTAATTTGTTTGCCGATCAGATTGAATATTTTTGTCGCCATTTACAGCATCGTAAAGATGTGACCATCAGCTTGCATACACACAACGACCGAGGCTGTGCAGTAGCTGCGGCAGAGTTAGGTATTTTAGCTGGAGCTGATCGTGTGGAAGGCACTTTGATGGGCAACGGTGAGCGTACAGGTAATATGGACGTTATTACTATGGCCATGAACTTGTACTCTCAAGGCATGGACCCCATGCTAGACCTAGGCAATGTATTAGAAATTATTGAAGTGGTTGAAAGTTGTACTGAAATCGCAGTGTCTCCACGCCATCCATGGGCTGGTGAGCTAGTTTACACCGCTTTTTCAGGCAGCCATCAAGACGCTATCCGTAAATCTGTGGCTTATCATAAAACCCATAACAAAACTCACTGGGACGTGGCATATCTACCCATAGACCCACGTGACATTGGCCGTGAATATGAAGCTGTAGTGCGTATTAATAGCCAAAGTGGCAAAGGTGGCGTGGCGTTAGTGCTAGAGCGAGATTACGGTATTGAACTACCTAAGTGGATGCATCCGGCGGTAAGTACAGTGATACAAAAAGCCACAGAGGCATCAGGGGCTGAAGTGTCATCTAAACATATCAAAACCTTGTACCAAAACCATTTTGTAGATGTGCAAGCGTCATGGCAGTTACAAGATTATAGTATTCAGGCTCAAAGCACTAAGGACAATGGTCAAGAAATTAAAGCCAGCTTTACAGTAGGACAAACCTTATTGTCTGGCCATGGTGCAGGCGCTATAGAAGCCTTAAGTGATGCATTGAGTGTGCATCATGGGTGTGATTTAGAAGTGACACAGTTTGACCAGCATGCACTTAGCAGTGGCACTGATGCGCAAGCATTAGCGTGTATGGAAGTGCGTGTGAATGGTGTGGTATTGCATGGCATAGCGCAAGCAGAAGACACCACAGCAGCAGCCTTGCAGGCAATGCTAACCGCCTTTAGCCGTAAATCGCTTAACTAAACTTCACGCTATTCTGTGCTTAAAGTAGGTGGATTGTAAGTAAGCTATTGAGAGAATTTACCAAACTGGCCTCCAGCAAACATCAATGGCTTGCCCTGGTTATGTGTGAACTGCTCTACTTTACCAATAATTATAGTGTGGTCACCGCCATCGAAAGTGGTGTGTATGCTGCATTCAAACCTTGCTATGGCCTTGTGTAAAATGGGTAAATGATTACTGTCGAAATGCCATTGGCCTTCTTCAAATGTGCTTGAGTCTTTGGCAAACTTTAATGCTAGATCAGCTTGGTCTTCTGCCAACACATGCACTGCAAAAAGGGCTGCATTACAAAACAAATCTTTGTTGCCAGACTTGTTGGCTACAGACCATAAAATTAAAGCAGGGTCTAATGAAACCGAAGCAAATGCATTGACAGTCATGCCCACTGGATTTTGGTTGTCATGGGCTGTAATTACAGTGACGCCCGTAGCAAATTTCCCTAGGGCATTTCTAAATTATTTTTGATTATCAAGGGTTGTTTGGATCATTTTCTCTTCCATCATATTAAACGACTTCCTGGCCAAGGGAGGCGGTGTAAATCTCAAACCATGCCTGACGATCAAGGCTTACCTTAAATGCATTAGATAATGATTTAATACGACTTAGGTTGTTGGTACCCATTACAGGTAAAACGTTGCATGGATGCTTTAATAGCCACGCAATAGCGACTGCATCGGCAGTGGTGTTTTGTTCATTGGCAATGTGGGTGAGACAGCTAAGAATGGCTTTGCTTTTATCATCCTTAGCATTAAATAATGAGCCACCACCAAGAGGAGACCAAGCCATAGGGCTAATTTTATTTTCTTGTAAAAAGGCAATGTCACCATTGGTTAAAGCGCTAGTTTCCGCCACACTAAGCTCAATTTGGTTGGTGACCAATTTGTTACTCATGGCTGATTGCAGCAAGCTCCAATCATGGGGTTTGAAGTTTGAAACACCTACAGATCCTACTTTGCCAGAGCGCACTAAATCATCTAATGCGCGTCCAGTGTCTTCATGATCCATCAAGGGGTCTGGGCGATGGACTAATAAACAGTCAATATGGTCTATTTTCATGTGTGTTAAGGAGCACTCTACTGAATACTTAATATGCCCAGATGAAGTGTCATAATACTTCACCCGAGCGCTCTCATATCTGCCCACTGGTGCTACAATGTCGCACTTGGTAATGATCTCTACCTTCTCTCGCAAATGTGAAGCAGCAGCAAAACACTTACCAAGTATTGCTTCAGCAGCATAGCCGCCGTAAATGTCTGCTTGGTCTATAGATGTGATACCTTGTTCTAAGCAGGCTTCTATTTTGGCTTGCACAGCATTAGGGGAGGTATCGCTATCATCCCCCAAACGCCACATGCCGTAGATAATTTGGCTTAACTCTAAATCTTTTGAGAGTGCTATGCGTTGCATTAATGTCTTGCTCCTGTTCTTAATATTGTGTTTTTTGAGGGTAGAGTCCTAATGTGTAAGTGTAATCAGCTAGTCGTTTAATGCCCAACGATAGCAAAGATATAAATTGAAGTGTCATCAAATTTATAAATGAGCCTATCTTTTTGTGTTAAACGACAAGATCATAAAATTGTAAGTTTATGCTTTAATTGTTCAGGTATTCCTTTGTCTTTACTAGGGTCGCCTCTGAGCATTTCCTTTAAAATATGGCAAAGAGCTGTGTGCATTGTTTTATCTTTGTGCCCATGTATTGGCTTCAAATACCAGTCATCACCACTTAACATCACAAACTCATCCCCACTTTTACGAGTTAGCTTTAAAGGCGAGTGTTCACGAATCACCTGTCCTACAAAGCTTTTTATGTGTTCTCTAAATCTATTTATGCTGATGCCATTCACTGTATACTCCATTTAAGTGCAGCATTACCGTACATCATAATAAAAGAGCTTTAACAAAGAAAATACACCTGCACCGCAAAAGAACGCACCTTCATTTAATGATAAAAAATTAATAAAGCAAATAGTAAGGCCATATAATAAAGCCGTATTTCACATTTATGATTGTGGGTTTACGTTTCTTAATTTAAATTGATGCTGAGTTTGCTTTTCTTAATCATTACTAAAGCTCATTTAATATAAGATAGAGCGTATCAACCACAATAGGCTTATGGGTTTGGTGATTCATACAGTAAAGCAGGCTTTTGTTATTAGAGAGCCGTTAGGCCTCTTAAATGGGCTGTTATGTTGCACTAAAGGTTAAATGTTAATTTTATGAAAATTGTAGAGTATGAACGGTCACTGCAATGGGTGGGTGATCTGAAATGTAATAGTTGTGAAGGCTTAACTTGATGCACACCCACGTTAATAGGCACGCCAATTAGTTACAATGCAATGTATGAGGAGACCAACAAAAGCAAATAGATGTTATAAAAGGCCTTGTAAACTCTTAACAGGGCTTCATCTCTCATTTTAACCCTGCAAAAGGAATCAACATGAGCCGTAAAATTTTAGGTGGTTGCCTATGTGGCGCTGTAAAGTTTGTCGTAAACGATAGCTTTGATAAGTTTTACTTTTGCCATTGCATACAATGTCGCAAGGTGTCTGGCTCATCCCATGCATCTAACTTATTCACCACAATAGAGCATATTAAATGGCTAAGTGGCTTGGATAAAACAGTTCGTTTTGACCACAAAGAAGGGGAATTTACAAAAGTATTTTGCAGCCAATGTGGCTCTGGTTTGCCGTATAAATCACTAAGTAGTGAATCTTTAATAGTGCCAGCAGGTAGTCTGGATGAAGAGCCGTCATTAGCGCCTCAAGCTCAAATATTTTGTAGCGAAAAGGCGCGGTGGTTCACTGCAGGCATTAGCGCACCAGAAAACTCAGGGTATGAATCTGACGATTAAAATCATCACAAGCCTTTTAAAAAAGGCTTGTGATGAGCACACTAGCCCTTTTTCTTCAGCTTTTTAGCCTTTGCTTTCTCGGCCTTAGCTTTGTCAGATTTAGACACCTTTGGCTTTTTAAGCTTCACCTTTTTTAATACCGCAGGCTCTTCTTTTTTAGGTGAAAAGCCTGGGAATACTTTACGCTCAATAGGGTTGCCAATATAGCGCTCTATGCGGCCTAGATTTGGCCAGTCCATCGCATCTACTATAGACCACACGCTGCCTGCTTCGCCGTCACGGCCTGTGCGGCCTGCACGGTGAACATAGCTGTCTGCCTTTTCTGGCATGTGCACGTTTATTACATGGCTTAGGCCGGGTAGGTCCACACCACGTGCCATCACGTCGGTAGCAATCAGCACTTTAGTGCGGCCACGGCGCATGTCTTTAATCTGTTGGTTACGGTCACTTTGGCGCAGGTCGCCGTGTAGCCCTGTGCACTGAATGCCAAGGGTGCGCACCACTTTAAGCCATGTGTCTACTTGCTTTTTACTGTTTACAAACACGATGGCTTGCTTTACTTCTGGTAGGCGCAGCAGGGCTTTAAGTAAGTGCTCTTTGTGTAGTTCGTTGTCTGCTTGGTAAACCGCTTGGCTTATCTTTTTAGCCACATGGCGCGGTGCTTCCACAGCCACTTGCACGGCATCATCAGAAAGCAAGTCGTGGGCAAAGGCTTGCACCTTGTCGCCTTCTAGCGTGGCAGAAAACATAGAAGTTTGGCGTTCTAAAGGCAACATATCCGAAATTTGATGAATGGCCTGGATAAAGCCCAAGTCCAACATGCGATCCGCTTCGTCTATTACAAACACAGTCACTAGAGATAAATCCAGCGCCATGTGTTCTTCAATTTCTAGCAAACGCCCAGGGGTAGCTACCAGCACATCGATGGTTTGGGCCACCATGGCTTTTTGCATGCCAAAAGGCACGCCGCCCACAATAAGGCAGCACTTTAAATGGTTATTGGCTACCAGTTGCTCTATTTGGTCATAGGTTTGGCGAGCCAGTTCGCGGGTTGGGCTAAGTATAAGCACCTTTGGCGTGCCGGCTTCTTGTCTTGGCGTGTCTAAAATATGTTGTAATGCGGGCAACACAAAAGCCAGGGTTTTACCTGTGCCAGTGGGGGCCGAAGCTAATACATTAGAGCCTTCCAACAAAGGTGGAATAGCTTGTTGTTGAATAGCAGTAGGCTGGGTAAATTCATGTTCTGAAAGGGCAAGAAGTAGCTCTTCATCAAGCATTAAGTCGACAAAAGACACGGCGGCATAACTCATTAAATATTCGAGGCCATAGGATACCGTATTTTGCTCATAATAGATTCAGCTATATGCGCTCATCCTTGTGCTTATGCGACTAGTGCAACAATAGACAGCTTGGGTGGGTAAAAGCAGGTGCGCTATGGCGATAATGAAATTTGGTACAGGCGCTTTCGTGTAACTATGATGTCGTTTTCAGATATGCGACAATTTCTAGCACTGGGATACTGGCACCATTACTAGGATGCTATAGTAGAGCATATTTTAAGTGGCTATCTTAAGTGCCTGTTTTGGGTGTAAACCCTTTTAAATATTGGCATGCCACCCTAAAGTGTTTTATAAAAAGCACCGTTACATTACACCTTGAACTTAAGTTAAACAGAGAACAAAATGTCTGCTGATTCTACCAAAGACAATGTGGTGCGTTTGCACCCAGGCGCCGGCCGCAATAAATCCCGTATTCACTTGCGTGGACGCCAGGTTAATTTAGACACCTTAGGCCACTTGCGTGAGCTTATGGGCGACCAGCCTATTAAACGTGACATGCTGGTTGAATACTTGCACTTAATTCAAGACGATGTTGGCTACCTTCCAGCAGCACACCTTGCCGCTTTAGCCCATGAAATGAATATCCCCATGGCAGAAGTGTATGAATGTGCCTCTTTTTACGCACACTTTGACATTATTAAAGAAGACGAAGCGCCACCAGCAGCAGTCACCGTGCGTGTGTGCGACAGCTTAAGCTGTCAGCTTGCAGGCGCGCAGCAGTTTAAAGCGGCGCTAGAAGCAGGCACAGACCCAAGCCAAGTGCGCATTCTTAACGCGCCATGCATGGGCCGTTGTGACACTGCACCAGTAGCCGAAGTAGGCCACTATCATGTAGACAACGCCGATGTAGCAAAAGTAGTGGCAGCTATAGAAGCAGAGCACTTCCATCCACATATTCCAGATTACATGGCTTTTGAGGCCTATGTAGCTGATGACGGCTACACCTTATTGAAAAAATGTTTAGCTGGAGATTACTCTTGGGAAGACATTCAAAAAGTGTTGGCAGATGCCAACCTTAAAGGCCTAGGCGGGGCAGGTTTCCCCACCCACATGAAGTGGAAGTTTGTACGCCAAGAGCCCAAGCCTCGCTACCTAGCCATTAATGGCGACGAAGGCGAGCCTGGCACCTTTAAAGACCGCTTGTATTTAGAAACAGACCCACATCGCTTTATTGAGGGCGCTTTAATCAGCGCTTGGGCTGTAGAAGCAGATGCTGCCTATATTTATTTGCGTGACGAATACCCAGCAGCCCGTGAAATTTTACTTGAAGAAATTGCCAAAGTAGAAGCAGCAGGCTTAGCACCACAAGGCTTTATACACCTACGCCGTGGCGCAGGCGCTTATATTTGTGGTGAAGAATCAGCCATGATTGAATCTTTAGAAGGCAAGCCTGGCTTGCCTCGCCATCGTCCGCCTTTTGTAGCGCAGGTAGGTTTGTTTAACCGCCCTACATTAGTGAACAACATTGAAACCGTATTTTGGATACGCACCTTAATGGACAAAGGCGCAGACTGGTTCTCTAGCCAAGGCCGCAATGGTTCACAAGGTTTGCGTAGTTTTTCAGTATCTGGCCGCGTGAATAACCCTGGGGTTAAGTTGGCACCCGCAGGTATCACCATGCAAGAGCTTATGGATGAATACTGCGGCGGCATAGCCGATGGTCATGAGTTTAAAGGCTACCTTCCAGGGGGTGCGTCAGGTGGCATATTGCCCGCGGGCATGGCCGATATTCCTTTAGATTTTGGCACGCTTCAGCCTTATGGCTGTTTTATTGGTTCGGCGGCTGTAGTGGTATTATCAGACCAAGATAACATGCGTGATGTAGTGGTGAACTTGCTTAAGTTTTTTGAAGACGAAAGTTGTGGCCAGTGCACCCCGTGTCGAGTGGGCACTGAAAAAATGGTGAAGCTGTTGCAGCGCCCAGATTGGGACCAAGCTCTAATGGCCCAGCTAAGCCAAGCCATGTGCGACGCTTCTATATGTGGTTTAGGCCAAGCCGCCTCAAACCCTATCACTACCGTATTTAAATACTTTGACGCTGATTTGATCGCCACCGATCTGTCTGCCAGTGTGGGAGACTTATCATGAGCCAAGATATTATCAATTTCACCCTAGACGGTGAAAAAGTAACTGCCAAAGCAGGCGAGAGCATTTGGCAAGTGGCCAAGCGTATGGGTGAAACCATTCCCCATCTTTGCTATAAGCCAGAGCCAGGCTACCGCGCAGACGGCAACTGCCGCGCGTGTATGGTAGAAATAGAAGGCGAGCGCGTATTAGCCGCTTCTTGCTTGCGCTCACCTAGTGAAGGCATGGTAGTGACTAGTGCCACATCTGATCGTGCCCAAGTGTCACGTAAAATGGTGTTGGAGCTTTTAGCTACAGACCAGCCAGCACGTGAAGAATCTCCAGATAAAAGCTCGCACTTTTGGGCTATGGCCGATTTATTGGCGGTAGATGCTACACAAGCACGTTTTGAAACCACCATTAAGCCTTGTGCAGACAACAGCAGTAAGGCTATGCGGGTTAACTTGCAGTCATGTATCAACTGTAATTTATGTGTAATGGCTTGCCGTGAAGTGCAAGTCAATGACGTGATTGGCATGGCTAATCGCGGCTCAGACTCTAAAGTAGTATTCGATTTTGACGACCCTATGGGTGACTCTACCTGTGTAAACTGTGGTGAGTGTGTGCAAGCATGCCCCACGGGTGCCTTAATGCCAGCCTCGGTAACTAGTGAAGAAGGCATCGGTGACAGCGCAGACTTTGACCGCAAAGTAGACAGTGTGTGTCAGTATTGTGGTGTAGGTTGCCAGCTCACTTACCATGTGAAAGACGAGCGCATTGTTTATGTGGAAGGCCGCGATGGCCCAGCCAACCAAAGCCGTTTGTGTGTAAAGGGTCGCTTTGGCTCAGACTATATCCATCATGGTGATCGTATCACCAAGCCATTGATTCGCCTTGAAGGCGCACAAAAAGGCATTCATAACGACTTTGACCCTGCAAAACCGCTCACTCACTTTCGTGAAGCAAGCTGGGAAGAGGCGCTAGATTTTGCGGCCAATGGCCTTACTAAAATAAGAGATCATCAAGGCAAAAAAGCCCTTGCAGGTTTTGGTAGTGCCAAAGGTTCAAACGAAGAAGCTTATTTATTTCAAAAGCTAGTACGCACAGGCTTTGGTAGTAACAACGTAGACCATTGCACCCGCTTATGCCATGCCTCCTCTGTAATGGCGTTGCTGGAAGGTTTGGGGTCAGGTGCAGTATCGGCTTCGTTTATGCAAGCCAAGCACGCAGACGTTGTAGTGATTACCGGGGCCAACCCCACCAATAACCACCCCGTAGCAGCTACTTTCTTTAAGCAAGCGGCAAAAAATGGCACTAAAATTGTAGTGCTAGACCCTCGTGGCCTAGCCATGAAAAAATACGCCAGCCACATGATTCAGTTTAAGCCAGGTAGCGATGTAAGCTTCTGGAATGCCATCATGAACGTGATTGTTACAGAAGAGCTCTACAACCAAACCTACATTGATAAAATGACCACAGGTTTTGATGTGGTTAAAGAGCATGTAAAACGTTACACCCCTGAAGCCATGTCGCTTATTTGTGGTGTGGATGCAAACCTTATTCGTGAAGTGGCACGTTTGTATGCCACAGCTAATAACGCCATGATTTTCTGGGGCATGGGTGTGTCACAACACGTCCACGGCACAGATAACTGTCGCGCTATGATCTCTGTGGCTTTAATGACAGGCCAAATTGGCCGTGAAGGTTCAGGCTTGCACCCATTACGTGGACAAAATAACGTGCAAGGTGCATCTGATGCTGGGCTTATCCCCATGATGTATCCAGATTATAAGAGTGTGAATGTTGATAACGTTAAAGCCATGTTTGAAGACCTATGGGGCACTCAGCTTTCTGATGAGCCAGGCCTTACGGTAGTAGAAACCATGAACGCCATTCACGAAGGCACGGTTACGGGAATGTACGTGGAAGGTGAAAACCCAGCCATGTCAGACCCAGATCTACACCACGCTCGTGGCGCTTTAGCTAAGCTTGAGCATTTGGTGGTGCAAGACCTATACGTCACAGAAACGGCCATGTATGCCGATGTTGTTCTGCCTGCCTCTGCATGGCCAGAGAAAGACGGCACAGCTTCAAACACCAACCGCACCGTGCAAATGGGTAGGCAAGCAGTGAAGCCACCTGGCGATGCACGTCAAGACTGGTGGATCATTCAAGAGCTAGCCAACCGCATGGGCCTCAACTGGACCTACACCCATCCAAAGGATGTGTTTGCCGAAATGAAGCTAGCCATGCCAAGCTTAAATAACCTGTCTTGGGAGCGCCTAGAAAAGGAGCACTCGGTTACTTATCCTTGCCCAGCGCAAGATCACCCAGGTAATGATATTGTATTTATAGACAGCTTCCCTATAGAAGGTGGTCGAGGCAAATTTGTAGCTGCAGATATTGTAGAGCCAGATGAGCGCCCAGATGATGAATACCCCGTTATTCTCACTACCGGCCGCCAGCTAGAGCATTGGCACACAGGCTCCATGACTCGCCGTTCAAAAGTGCTTGATGCACTAGAGCCAGAAGCAGTGGCTACACTTAGCCGTGAAGAGCTGGCTAAAATTGGCGCCAAAGCAGGTGACATGATCCGTGTGTCTACTCGCCGCGGTAGTATCGATATCATGGCCCGTGAAGACGTCGACGTACCATCAGGGGTTATATTCATTCCCTTCTGCTACGTAGAAGCTTCTGCCAATATGCTCACCAACGCAGCACTAGACCCAGTGGGTAAAATCCCTGAGTTCAAGTTTTGTGCCTCGCGTATTGAGCGCGTTGTATAGTATTTAGAGTATTTTGTTTGGGTCAAAAAGGTCAGCTTATGCTGGCCTTTTTTATGGATCTTGTATTATTCATTATTTATTATAATATGCATTTGTATAATTATAATATACAATGAGTGATCGTTTTTAATGATCTATAAAAGGTAATCTGTATGTTAAAGCCTACTACGCAGGCAGGGTTTAAGTTGGCGGGCCAACGCATGGGCCTGCGGTTACGTAAGGTGCGTCAACAACAAGGCAAATCCTTGGAAGCGCTTGCTGCAAAAGTAGGAGTTAATAAGCTCACACTAGGCAACATTGAACGGGGTGAGGGTAACCCTACCTTGTCGGTCATTTGGAAAATCGCCAATGGTTTAGGTGTGCCTTTTTCTAGTCTACTTAGTCATGATACCCCACCCCAAGTGAGCCGGTTTACCCAGCAAGCAGATATTAGCAGCCCTGACGGAAACTTTTTGGCTCACGCTATGCTTGATATGCAAGAACAATGCACTTTTGATGTGCAAATAGCTCGTGTAGAAGCAGGAAACCACTATCAATCTGAAGCCCATGCAGAAGGCGTAATTGAGTTAGTGTGTTTGATTCAGGGTGAACTAGAAGTAAACGTTGACGGTGACAGCTATGTGCTTCAGCCACTAGATTGTTTGCGTTTTTGTGCAGATCAAAGCCACAGTTACTTCAACCCAGGACAAAGTGAGGCAATATTTCATTGCATTATTGCGTACCGCCAACTTAGTAATGATAAAGCTCACAATTACTAAACCTATTTATTTAAGATGAAACCTATGACTAATTCTGTATTAACTTTAAATGCTCGTTTGCAAAAGCAGCTTGAGGCATTGCATGAACAGGGCTTGTTCAAACATGAGCTTGCACTCACCTCACCCCAACAAGCCTGCATCACTGACGAAAAAGGGCGCAGTGCAATTAACTTGTGTGCTAATAATTATTTAGGCTTAGCCAATCACCCAGACTTAGTTGAGGCTGCCAAGCTAGCTTTAGATTGTCATGGGTTTGGTATGGCCTCGGTGCGTTTTATTTGTGGCACACAAACCCTACATCAACAATTAGAGCAGCGCATAGCAGAGTTTTTAGGCTTTGAAGATGCCATTCTTTATTCTTCTTGTTTCGATGCTAATACAGGCTTATTTGAGACTCTTTTGGATGCACAGGATGCCATCATCAGTGACAGCCTCAACCACGCTAGCATTATTGACGGGGTGAGATTGTGCAAGGCGCAACGTTTGCGCTATACCAATAACGATATGCAATCTTTAGAGCAACAGCTACAGGCCTGCGCTGGCGCACGCACGCGTTTGGTGGTGACAGATGGAGTGTTTTCCATGGACGGTAGCTTGGCTAATTTAGCAGCCATATGTGATTTAGCCCAACGCTATGATGCCTTGGTGATGGTTGATGATTCTCATGCGGTAGGAATCGTGGGTGGGCGTGGTAGAGGCACCCATGAACATTGTGAGGTTATGGGGCGAGTGAGCATTATGACTGGCACTTTTGGTAAGGCTTTGGGCGGTGCTTCTGGTGGTTACGTAGTGGCTAGTAAAGCCGTGGTGGCTTGGTTAAAACAGCGATCAAGACCTTATCTTTTTTCTAATTCGTTAGCCCCTGCCATTTGCGCAGCTACTCTAAAAGCTCTAGAACTAGTGACTAAAGAACCTGAGTTGAGGCAGCAACTGTGGCAAAACTCAAACTATTTCCGTGAAAGTATGAAAGGCCTAGGTTTTAACTTGCTAGGTGCAGATCATGCCATTATTCCAGTGCTATTAGGCGATGCAGTGTTAGCAGCAGAATTTGCCAAACGTATGCAAGCTCTGGGTATATATGTAGTGAGTTTTAGTTTTCCAGTGGTACCACAAGGCCAAGCGCGCATCCGCACTCAAATGTCAGCTGCTTTGAGTCGTTCACAAATCGATCAAGCCATACAAACGTTTGCTCAAGTAGGCCGCGATTTAGGAGTCATTCAATGACCACCAATAAGCTAGAAAAAAGTGGTGCTATGCCTGCTTTAGTAAAACAGTATGACCGACCTGGTTTATGGTTAATGGACATGCCCATACCTAGTATGGGAGATCACGATGTGATGATTAAAATAAGCCACACAGCAATTTGTGGCACTGATATGCACATTTACAACTGGGACGACTGGGCGCAAGCCACTATTCCACTGGGCATGGTAGTAGGTCATGAATTTGTAGGGCATATTGTGGCTATGGGTAACCAAGTCAAGGCACATCATATTGGCCAAAGAGTTTCAGGAGAAGGCCATATTACCTGTGGTCATTGTAGAAATTGCCGTGCTGGTCGTCGTCACTTATGCATCCTAACAGTGGGAGTTGGGGTAAATCGAGCAGGTGCTTTTGCTAAGTACCTAAGCTTACCTGTGGACAATGTTTTTGTAGTGCCTGATAACATTGATGACCAACATGCATCCATCTTTGACCCGTTAGGCAATGCAGTGCATACGGCGCTTAGTTTTGATCTTGTAGGTGAAGATGTGCTCATTACTGGTGCTGGCCCCATTGGCCTAATGGCTGCTGCAATTGCCCGCCATGTGGGTGCGCGCCAAGTGGTAGTGACTGATATTAATCCCCACCGTTTAAAGTTAGCGCAATCGATGGGCGCAACTAGAAGCGTGAATGTGGCACATGAAGATATGGCCAAAGTTATGACTGAGCTTAATATACAAGAGGGGTTTGACGTGGGTTTGGAAATGTCTGGCGTAGAGTCCGCTTTTAAGCAAATGGTAAAGCACATGAATCATGGTGGTAAAATAGCCATGTTAGGCATTTTAAATGGCGAAGTTGCTATTGATTGGGGGCAAGTTATATTTAAAAGTCTCACTATTAAGGGGGTCTATGGTCGAGAAATGTACGAAACCTGGTACAAGGCTGCAGCTATGTTGCAATCAGGCCTTAATATAGCGCCCATTCTCACCCATCAGTTTAATATTAAAGACTTTGAACAGGGCTTTGCATCCATGGCAGCAGGCACTAGTGGCAAGGTTGTGTTGAACTGGGATTAGATTTGAACATCGCGTATTCAGCGCGTTGTTTAGGCTTGAGCCACTAGCCATAAAAAGCCCCTGCAGCGCAAGCTACAGGGGCTTTTTTAATGTTTAAACTGCGTTAGGCAGATTAAGGCTAGAGCTTAATTCTTAAAAAGACTTACCGATCGCAAAGCTAACAGAACTTAGGCTAGAGGCGTCAGTTTCTTGAGTGTATTCTAAATATTTGAGAGTAGCCGAACCAACATGGGTGTAGTTGGCGGATAAATCACCAAACCAGCCTTGATCAAATTCAAAGCGGTTACCCAAGGTTGCTTGTACACTGGTGGATGAGCCACTAAAGTTGGATATTTTGGTGGTGGTAGTTCCAAGGCCAAGCCCCAAATAGGGGTTATACATGGCTGTATTCTCTACGTCTAGTTGGTAGATGGCCTTGACTATAACGGATTCAAATACCAAATCACCAGTCATCCCCGTCTCCTTTAATGCGCCTCCAGCTTTTTGGTAGCTTAATTCCACAGCCAAACCATCATCTAAATTAAAACCAAAGGTGACTTCAGGCATTACGCCAGACTTAGCAAGCATTTTTGATACACCAGAAGGCTTAACAGATGGGCTCAAGCTTAGATTAGCACCTAGTTTTGCATAGTATTTATCTTGTTCTTGTGCGTGGGCGGTGTGGGCAGTTGCCATAAGTGCAACACTTACAGCCACGATATAAGGCGTTTTTAGCATAAAATTGCTCCAGTATGTAATTGAGTATTGGGTGGTTAATTAGGCTGATGAAATCTACTTGATCTATACAGACAATCTATTAATAACGTAAAAGTACATTACTCACCTATTGTAGCTTATATTAGTATATTTATACAAAAATAAGTTGCCTTTTTTTTAATGCTCAATATTTTAAAATAAGGGTGTTCATTTAAGATTTGTGCAGTGGCATAACTATTGAGCAGGCTAAGCTCTGGTTCTTATTTGTACATTCATGCACAATAGACTTTTAATTCATCAAGTTAGTTTTTAATATGCCAATTTGGGTTGATGCCGATGCCTGCCCAGGCGTCATAAAAGAGATCTTATTTCGCGCCGCAGAGCGTGCGCAAATACCCACCATCTTAGTGGCTAATCAATACATCGCTACACCTGCGTCTAAAGTGATTAGCATGGTGCAGGTAGGCTCTGGTTTTGATGTGGCAGATAATGAAATAGTAAAACGTGTGGTGGCAGGTGACTTAGTGATTACCTCCGACATCCCCTTGGCGGCAGAAGTGGTAGAAAAGGGGGCACAAGCCCTTAGTCACCGTGGTGAGGCCTATACCAAAGAAACCATACGCCAAAGGCTAAGCATGCGTGATTTTATGGAAAATTTACGAAACAGTGGCGTGCAAACAGGTGGGCAGGCAGCTATGAACCATACCGACAGACAAACCTTTGCTAATAAGCTAGACCGGTGGATAACCAAACAAAATAAACAGGCCAACCCATGAAAATTGCAGACCTTTCTGGTTACCTCATATACCCAAACACGCAAGATGACAATCTTACTAGCCACGTTACAGGCACAGACCACACCGGTTCCCAAGTAGAAGTGGATGTAGTTACAGAACGTGGCCTTACGGTGTATTTAAACAAACAAGAGATTGTTACCTTAATGACACTAGGTGATCATCCAGAGTATTTGGCTTTGGGTTTTTTGCTCAACCAAAACATGCTTCGCCCTGATGATGTAGTCACAGGGGTTGATTACGATGAAGAGCTAGAAGTAGCAATAGTGCGCACTCAAAGAGAAACCAACTACGAAGACAAGCTAAAAAAGAAGGTACGCACCTCTGGCTGTGCCCAAGGTACCGTGTTTGGCGATATTATGGAAAAGTTTGATACTATTAATCTTGCCAAAAATACACAGATTCGCACCAGTTGGTTGTATCAGTTGTCTCGTATTATCAATACCACCCCTAGTATTTACCAAAAAGCGGGTGCCATTCACGGCTGTGTATTGTGTCACCAAGCCCAGCCTTTGGTGTATATGGAAGATGTAGGGCGTCATAATGCCATTGATAAAATTGCAGGTTACATGTTTAAGCACAACATTAGCCCAGAAGATAAATGTTTTTATACTACCGGCAGGCTTACCTCTGAGATGGTGATTAAAACGGTGCAAATGCGTATTCCTATCTTAATTTCGCGCTCTGGTTTTACCGCTTGGGGCGTAGATTTAGCTCAAAAAGCAGGTTTAACCCTAATAGGTAGAGCAAAGGGGCGTAAATTTGTGGCCTTGGCAGGGTATGAAAGACTCATTTATGACATTGACGTTAATGAAGTTAATGATGAACCTAAAGGCGTAGGCCGTAAAAATGCAGATTGAAGCTAACCAAATAGTAGGTGTTATTTTAGCCGGTGGTTTGGCGCGGCGCATGGGTGGTGGTGACAAATCGCTGCTGCTCATTGGGGGGCGTAAAATTTTAGACTATGTTGTAGAGTCTTCTTGTGCTCAGTTAAATACGGTCATCATTAATGCCAATGGAGACCCAAAACGTTTTGCAGCATTTGATTTGCCAGTACAAGCTGATATTGTGCCAGACTTTGCAGGCCCATTAGCTGGTGTAGTGTCTGCCATGGCTTGGGTAAAGCAAAATCAACCCAATGTCACACACATCATTACTATGGCCGCAGATACCCCATTTTTTCCAAAAGATTATGTGACTCGCATGGTAGATATGATGCAGTTTCAGGAAAAACGTTTGGCCTGTGCAAGTTACCAAGGCCGCACTCAGCCAGTGTTTGGCTTATGGCCTATCGATTTATTTGATGATTTGTATAAAGCCTTGGTAGAAGATGATTTACGCAAAGTAGACCGTTTTACTGCACCCTATGGTGTGGCCGATGTGCCCTTTGATGAGTTAGCTGCTAATCCATTTTTCAATGTTAATACTCCCCAAGATATCGCCTTGGGTGAGCAGCAGTTGGAAGCAACAAATACGCTACTTACCCATGATTAGTTTGCTAGACAATCTCACCGCCCGTGAGCGAATAGACTCAATTCATCACCTTATGCGAGAGCGCATTTGCTTGTTGGAATATCTCCCGTTATCAGTGCTTAGAGAGTCTCAACTAGCGCAAGAATTTGGCTGTAGTCGCACGCCAGTGCGTGAAGCTATAAAACGGCTAGAGTTTGAAGGTTTAGTCACCAGTAAAAATGGTGTAGGCACTATAGTGACAGAAGCGAATTTTGAGTTGCTAGAAGATGTGTATGAAATGCGACTTAAAATAGCTGAGCTCATTGGGAGTATGGGCGTACGGGTTTTACCCATGGCCTTAGTGGATGACCTACAAGCTTTATTAGTGCAGGCCAAATGTTTGTCACCTGATGCAATTGAAGTGCTAGCGCTAGCACGCATAAACCATCAGTTACATGGGCTTGTTTGTCAGGTCATAGGTAACTCGGCTTTAAGGCAGCTCTATGATTTGTATTATTACCAAACGAGTCGCGTTTGGTATCAAAAAATGCCTCAATTTTGGGCCAGTGAGGTGGTGGCTTTAGTTGATGAACTCAAAGACCTTATTGACACCGCACAACGCCAAGATGTGGTTGCGTTGGGTTACATTAAACGCAATTATATTGCCCGTATTATTGACCTACTAAAGCATTAAATTTTAGCTGTGTACAGCATTAGAATATCGGGTTACACTCAGGTTTTTGCCAGAGAAGTTGCCATGTTAGCACAAGCCAAAGCACGCACCATTGCACTGCAATCGCAGATGCAAACTCAAAATATTCCGTTTGCCCTATTTACTGATGAAAGCTCTATTGCCTATTTAGCTGGCTTTTGGGGCTACCTTGGCATTGAGTTTGGCCGCCCCACCATGTTGGTAGTGCCTGCGGTAGGTGCCCCCACGGTGATCACTCCATTAATGGAGTCTGAAATGGTAGGCGCCATGACCTGGGTGGAAGACATAAGAGTATGGGAAGATTTTGGTAGTAATAGCTGGCAAGCCGCTTTGGCCAAAATTTTAGGCGCTATATTAGGTCCAAGGCCTGAGTCTATTTGGCTAGAGCTGTCTACTGTGCCTGCTATAGTGCGCAATTATTTAGACCAAGATTTTGCTGCCGTGCCTTTATGTGATATTGCCCCTGTATTAGGCAAACAACGCATTATTAAGTCTGCCTTAGAAATAGAAATTATGAGCCAAACAGGCATTATTGCAGGCGCCATGATGCAAGCTGCTCATGAATCTTTGGCAGAAGGTGTGCCTGAATATGAATCGGCTTTGGCAGTGATTAATGCAGGCACCAAAAAAGCAGCAGGCTTTCTTACCGACACAGGTTGGGATCAGTTTGTATCCCCTATGATCCATAATTTACAAATTTTACAAAGTGGTAGTGACACCTCTATGGTGCATCGGCGCGCTAGTGTTCGTACCTATAAAAGGGCAGACCCTGTGTACTTTTGTTTTTGTAATATGGCCCAGTTTAAGCAATATAAATTGGGCTTTGATCGTATGTTTCACATTGGTGAAGTCACCGACCAAGCAGCGCAAGTTCAACTGGCAGCCATAGAGGCACAGCAAGCCGCTATTGCGGCCATAAAGCCAGGCGTGAGTGCGCAGCAAGTGGCTGCAGCAGCCAATGCGGTGTATCAAAAGCGCGGCTATGAAACAGGCTATCGCACAGGCCGCTCTATTGGCGTAGCTTATTTAGAAGCGCCAGAGCTTAAGCATGGTGACAAAACTATTTTACAAGCGGGCATGACCTTTGCAGTAGATGGTGGTATTTCTATTGATGGTGAAACTGCAGGGCGCATCGGTGACTCTATTGTAGTAACGCAAACGGGCTGTGAATACCTTACCCAATACCCACGTCAGTTGCTTGTAACTAACAGCTAATGGCTAATACAACGCTTATTATTGCAGTAGCTCAAGTAGATGCTGCTCGATCTTATGGGTCTGCACGGTTGCAATGGCTAGAGCAGCAGCTACAGTTGGCCAAAAGCCAAGGTGTGGAGCTTTTGGTTTTGCCTGAATTGTTTACTAGTGGTTACCACACTGGGCAGTTAGTAGAGCAGCTTGCAGAAACGGCAGATGGCCCTACTGCAACAGCCATTATAGCCTTAGCTAAAAGGTATCAAATAGCCATTCACTATGGCTTTGCGCAGCGACAAGGCAATGTTCTTTATAATGCGGCCCAATGCATAGGCCCCCACGGTGAAGTGCTAGGTCATTATAGAAAGCGCCTATTACCTCCAGGTTTTGAAGCAACTTACTTTACCAAAGGTGAGCATGATGGCTTATTTAGTTGGCGTGGTTTCAACATCGGTATGCTTATTTGTTATGACGCAGAGTTTCCAGAGCTTACCCGAAAGCTGGCCTTAAAAGGTGCCGATATTATACTGGTGCCTACAGCGCTAGGCAGCCAGTGGGGCTGGGTAGCTCAGCAGATGATGCCAACGCGTGGTTATGAAAATGGCGTGTATTTTGTTTATGCTAATTATTGTGGTGAAGAAAGCAGCGGTGAACAAAGCAGCGGTGAACAAAGCAGTATGGCCTTTTTAGGTGAAAGCTTTATAGCCTCGCCCCTTGGGGAAGTGGTCGCTAGAGCAGGCAGTAAAGAAGCTTTAATAGTGGCAGAAGCGACACTAGAAAGTGTCAAAATTGCTCAAAAACGTTTGCCTTACTTACAAGATTGCCAAGGGCTTTAATATTTGTTGGAGAACATTATGATCAGTACTAATGGGGTAAAGATAACCTTTGATGCAGGTCGACACTGGCGTGGCAAGGCAGGCTTTGTGCTGCTAGCTACTGAGCAAACAGTTGCAGATGACATGTACCAAATCATACCTGATAGCGTGGGACTGCATTTTTCCAGAGTGGCGATCCCCGATAGCATCACGATTGCCAGTTTAACTGAGCTTGCTAGCGGTTTAGGGGAGGCTGCAAAAGTGATCTTGCCAGACGGTAGCCTTGATGTAATCACTTATGCCTGCACCTCGGGTAGTCTTGTAGTGGGGGAGGATAAGGTTTTTTCAGAGCTTCACAAGGGAGCCCCAAAGGCCAATAAAACCTGCATTATAACCAGCGTATTGCGAGCACTTAAGGCCGTAGATGCCAAACGTTTGGTAGTGGCAACACCCTATTTGGATGAGATAAACAACCTAGAGAAAGTCTATATAGAAGCCAGTGGGTTTGAAGTGCTGGATATACAAGGGCTACAAATCGAAAAAGACAGTGATATGGTGCGAGTTACACCTGAGTCGATCCTTCAATTTGCACACAGCTTGGATAGGGTAGACGCTGACACTATATTTATCAGCTGCGGTGCCCTTAGATCTATAGACATTATTGAACGCTTAGAGCACCTCACAGGAAAAACGGTGATCACCAGCAACCAAGCTATGGCATGGGATGTTATGCGCTTATTAAGTGTAAACGATGCCATTCCAGGCTTTGGCCGACTTTTACGCGACTGTTAGTGGTTATTCACAGCCTTGATTACACTCATTAAGCCCAAAGTCTAAGCATCACCGATACCAAAGCTAGCAAAGGGTATGAAGTTCACTAGTGTGCCCTTGGGTATGTTGCCAGTGGCTTCGTCAATCTCTACCAAACCATCTGCGAAGGTCATGGAAGTAAGGATGCCAGACCCATGGGAAGCACTGCGTGCAAGCACGATGGTGCCATTGTCTTGCACCTGCTGATAAACCCTTAACCACTCTCTACGACCCACTTTTTTCTTCACATCAAAACCCAGAGGTTGCGCATAGGCTTTAGGCCGGTGCCAGCCACCGCCACCTATGGCCCTAATGAGGGGCTGACCAAACATAAGTGTGCATACATTACTGGCTACTGGGTTGCCCGGTAAACCTAAAAATAACGCTTTGCCCACTTGGCCAAATGCCAGTGGTCTGCCTGGTTTAATAGCTAAGCGCCAGCCGTGCACTTGCCCAATATCTGCAAGTGCCAAAGCGACATGGTCATGGCTGCCGGTAGACGCGCCACCAGAGGTAATAATAAGTTGGTGATCTTGACTGGCGGCACTGATGGCATGTTTAACAACGTCAAAATCATCTGCCAAAATACCAAGGTCACTCACCTCACAATGAAGACTTTCAAGTAGGGCTTTAAGCAGGTGACGATTGACGTCATAAATGCCATCTTCTGGCAGCTCTTGTCCTAGTTCATACACTTCGTTGCCTGTAGAGAACAACGCAACCTTTACCTTGTGATAAACCTCAAGGGTTGCTTGACCTGCGGCTGCAGCAAGGCCTATATCTTGTGGTCTTATTTGTTGACCTTTAGCGATGATGACATCACCTGTTTTCACATCTTCACCTTGGGGGCGCCAATTTGATCCTGCTTTGCAATCAGTTGGAAAAACCACACCATCTTGGCTTATGGACACATCTTCTTGCATCACTACTGTGTCACAACCCACTGGCATCCTTGCGCCTGTAAGCACTTTTATACAGTGGCCACGGGTCAAGGAGATTTTGGCACTGCCACCTGCATTGGCCTCTTTACTCATAAGAGGCAAGGTGAAATGCTTTGTGCAGCTTAGCTGGTCATGATTAAAGGCATAGCCATCTACAGCCACGTTATCAAATCTAGGGCTATCGTATTTGGAAGTGACATTTTGGGATAAGCGCCGGTTGATACATTTACCAAGGGCTAAGATTTGGGTACCTAAAAGGGCGCTTTGTTGGTCGCCTATTTGAGTGGCAACAGCCTGTTGCATACGCTGCCACACCAAAGATGCTGGTAATAGTTGTTGGTCTGCACTGTAGCAGTCGTTGCTAGTGCTGGATGCGTTCACTAAGCCTGTGTGCTGTAATATAAAATCGGCCACCTGAACAATGTTGTTAATGTCCAATTGAGGTAGGTCTATGTTTAAGTGATCTTGGTTTGTAGCCACGGCCACAACGTTAGGCATGGTAGCTGCTAAGCAATTGTGATTATCAGGCCCAAGAACGGCTTCTATCTTTGCATGTGCAGAGGCTTTATAGCCTTCTACTATAACCAAATCGCAAGGCTCAAATAAATTTAGTAATGTGCTTAGTTCAGACGTGGCTAGCTTTTCATAATCATGCATTAAAGCCCAGCGTTTATCTGTGGATAATAAGGTTTGATGGGCGCCTGCAGCACGATGACGATAGCTGTCTCTGCCAGGCTCGTCTATGTCTACATTGTGGTGAGCATGTTTTACAGACGACACTTTATAACCCATCTGTGTAAGATGTTTAATGAGCCGTTCTACAAGGGTGGTTTTGCCGTTATTTTTCCAACCCACAATGCCAAAAACTTGCATGCTTTAATTACCTAAAATACTGCATTATATGGTGTGATTGTACTTTATTTTTAGGCAGATGTAGCAGGGGTTAAAGCTTATTTTTGTGATTAGATTCTCACCTTTTAAAGAGCTTATCTGCATACTTCATTTTGGGTCGCAATTGAATAAGACGTAAAGGCCAACTTTGATCACAATAACCGCCTAGATATAAGATTCAGACAGTACTGCCCTCCATAGCATTGCAAAGAACATTAGCGGATGAACCAATGAAAAAATATTCAGGCTTTAGCCTTTTTAAACACTCTCTTAGCCATCATGAAAACTGGCAGGCAGCATGGCGCAGCCCGCAGCCCAAAAAAGAATACGATGTTATTATTGTAGGTGGTGGTGGCCATGGTTTGGCTACGGCGTATTATTTGGCAAAAGTGCATGGCATTACCAATGTTGCTGTGTTGGAAAAGGGCTACTTAGGTGGTGGTAACACCGCCCGAAACACCACTATTGTGCGTTCTAATTATCTTTGGGATGAAGCTTCTAAGCTATATGATCATTCTTTAGATTTGTGGAAAGACCTAAGCCAAGATTTAAACTACAACGTAATGTTTAGCCAGCGTGGTGTTTTAAACCTAGGCCACAACCTGCAAGACATGCGCGACATTGAGCGCCGTGTAAATGCGAACCGTTTAAATGGCATAGACGGCGTGGTATTAAACACTGCTGAAGTAAAAGAAATAGTGCCTGTGATTAACGATTCGCAAGACATCCGTTATCCGGTATTAGGCGCGTCTTGGCAGGCCACCGGCGGCGTAGCCCGTCATGATGCAGTAGCATGGGGCTTTGCCCGTGGTGCGGACAGCTTTGGCGTTGACCTTATTCAACAGTGTGAAGTAACTGATATTATTACCGAAGAAGGTGCTGTAGTAGGTGTACAAACCACTCAAGGCTTTATTGGCTCAAAGAAAGTAGCGTGTGTAACTGCGGGTAACTCAGGTGTGATGGCAGCCATGGTTGGTTTGCGTTTGCCTATTGAGTCTCGTCCGCTTCAAGCTTTAGTGTCTGAGCCTGTGAAACCTATTATCGATACGGTAGTTATGTCTAATGCGGTACACGCCTATGTGAGTCAGTCTGACAAAGGCGACCTAGTGATTGGCGCAGGTACAGACTCTTACAATGGCTATGGCCAGCGTGGTAGTTTCCACATTGTAGAGCATACCTTGTCAGCCATTTGTGAATTATTCCCCATGTTTAGCCGTGTGCGTATGAACCGCGCGTGGGGAGGGGTGGTAGACACTTGCCCAGATGCATGTCCTATTATTTCTAAAACCAGTGTTAAAGGGCTTTACTTCAACTGCGGTTGGGGCACAGGTGGCTTTAAAGCCACGCCTGGCTCTGGCCATGTATTTGCGCACACCTTGGCGCATGATGAAGCGCATCCTTTTGCTGCACCGTTTAGTTTAGACCGCTTTAACACCGGCCACTTAATCGACGAGCACGGCGCTGCCGGCGTTGCTCACTAATTCTTAATAATAAGGAGACTTACACATGCATCATATTTACTGCCCTTATTGTGAAGAAACTCGTGAAGAGGAAGAATATTCCTACACGGGTGAAGCACACATTGAGCGTCCAAAAGACCCAGCTGCTATTTCTGATGAAGCTTGGGGAGACTATTTATTCTTTCGTTCTAACCCTCGTGGCATCCACCATGAAATGTGGTATCACGCGGCCGGTTGTCGACGTTACTTTAACGTGACACGTAACACCCAAAGCTATGAAATACATGAAACTTATAAAATGGGCGAGCTACCAACAGTCACAGCTCAAGTGCCAACACCTGCGCCCAAAGCCGCTCAACAAGGAGAAGCCTCATGAGCCAAGTTAACCGCTTAGCAACAGGCGGCCGTATTGACCGGTCTAAGCCAATGAGCTTTTCTTTTAACGGTAAAACCTTTCAAGGTTTTGACGGTGACACCTTAGCCTCTGCATTACTGGCAAATGGTGTAGGTATTGTAGGGCGTAGTTTTAAATATAGCCGAGCACGTGGCATTTTAGGCCATGGTGCAGAAGAGCCCAACGCTCTAATGCAGTTGCACACAGGCAATGCAGCAGTGCCCAATCCACGTGCCACACAAGTAGAGCTGTTTGATGGCTTAGTGTCTGGTAGTACCAATGGTTGGCCTAGTGCCGAGTTTGACCTAATGGAGTGGGTAGGCAAGATTGGTGGCAAATTTATGCCTGTAGGATTTTACTACAAGACGTTTATGGCCCCCCAAAAGATGTGGATGACTTACGAAAAATTCATTCGTAAAGCGGCAGGCTTTGGCAAGCTCTCTTTAGAGCCAGATCCAGACACTTATGACAAAATAAACGCACACTGTGACGTGATGGTAGTAGGGGCAGGCCCTGCAGGCTTGACTGCTGCTTTAGAAGCAGGACGCAGTGGTAAGCGGGTCATTATTGTAGATGAACAAAACGAATTTGGTGGCACTTTACTTGCTAACAACCAAACAGTAGATGGTGTCGATGCTGCTACTTGGGCAGAGCAAGCTACTGCTCAACTTGAAGCCATGAGTAACGTATTAGTAATGCCTCGCACCACGGCATTTGGTTATTATGATCACAATTTTGTTTGTGCTTTAGAAAGCCGCACAGATCATATTGGCCCTGTGTCAGCATCAGGCTCACGCCAACGTTTACATCGCATTCGTGCTCACCAAGTGATTTTAGCCACTGGAGCCATTGAGCGCCCACTGGTATTTGGTAATAACGACTTGCCTGGCATTATGCTAGCCAACTCTGTGTCTACTTACATTAACCGCTATGCGGTAGTGCCTGGCAATCGCTGTGTAATAATGACAACCAACGATTCTGGTTATCAAACTGCACTAGATATTCAAGCTGCAGGCCGCACTGTTGTAGCCGTTGTGGACTCTAGGCATGCGCCAGATGGCCGCCTTGTGCAACAAGCTAAAGCGGCTGGCATTGAAATAATGACAGGCCATAGCGTCATAGAAGCGCAAGGTAGCAAGCGTGTGACTGGAGCTATTGTTGCACCATTAGATGCGGCAGGAGATACCCTCACAGGCCCAGGTAAAACCTTAAGCTGTGACCTTGTAGCGGTGGCTGGTGGATGGAGCCCTGTAGTGCATTTAAGTTGTCACACAGGTAGCCGCCCTGTATGGCAAGAAGATATCGCAGGTTTTGTGCCTGGCCCAAGTATTCAGAACCAGCATTTAGCAGGCGCTGTTACTGGTGACTACAAGCTATCTCAAGCGCTAAATGCAGGTGTGCAAGCAGGTGCTGCTGCAGTGGGTGTTGAGTCTTCTCATGTATTTGATTGTGGCGATGAGTCTGAAGGTGCTGCTCAAGCATTATATTTAATACCTCACACTAAACCTATTAGCCGTGCGCCAAAGCAGTTTGTAGATTTCCAGAATGATGTGACTGCTGCAGGTATTGAGCTTGCTGCTCGTGAAGGTTTCCAATCCATTGAGCATGTAAAGCGTTACACAGCCATGGGCTTTGGTACAGACCAAGGTAAAACAGGCAACGTGAACGGCATGGCGATTGTAGCTAAGGCGTTAAACAAGTCTATCGCGCAAACGGGCACCACTATATTCCGCCCAGCTTACACACCAGTTACCTTTGGTGCTCTTGGTGGTCGTGATGTTGGCGTGTTGTTAGACCCCGCTCGTCATACAGCCATGCACCCATGGCACTTAGCTAATGGGGCCGAGTTTGAAAACGTAGGCCAGTGGAAGCGCCCTTGGTATTTCCCACAGCAAGGTGAAACTATGCAGCAAACCCTTAACCGGGAATGTTTGGCAGTGCGCAACAGTGTAGGCATATTAGATGCCTCCACTTTGGGTAAGATTGATATCCAAGGTAAGGATGCCCGTGAATTTCTTAACCGTGTGTACACCAACGCATGGAGCAAGCTTGCGCCAGGTAAATGTCGCTATGGTCTGATGCTTAAAGAAGACGGTATGATTTTTGATGATGGTGTGACGGCGTGTTTAAGCGATCAGCACTTTTTGATGACAACTACCTCTGGTGGTGCAGCTGCAGTATTAGGCTGGCTAGAATTATGGCATCAAACAGAATGGCCAGAGCTAGAAGTTTACTTTACTTCTGTTACAGACCAGTGGGCTACCTGTTCATTTGCCGGTCCCAACTCACGTAAAGTGCTTGAAAAACTTTGCACAGACGTAGACCTGTCTGCTGAGGCCATGAAGTTTATGGATTACCGCGAAGGCACGGTGGCAGGCATTAAAGCCCGCATCTTCCGTATTTCCTTTACGGGTGAGCTGTCGTTTGAGGTGAACGTGCCCGCCGACCAAGGCCACTACATGTGGAAAAAGCTAATGGAAGCTGGTGAAGAATTTGGTATTACACCGTATGGCACCGAATCTATGCACGTATTACGAGCAGAGAAGGGCTTCATTATTGCAGGTCAAGACACTGATGGCTCTATGACGCCTCAAGACTGTTTGATGGGTTGGGCTGTGAGTAAAACTAAATCCTTCAGTTTCTTGGGTGAGCGTTCATTTACTCGTCCAGACACTGCACGCGCAGACCGTAAGCAATTAGTAGGTTTGAAGCCTATTGACCCTACGGTTGTGATTCCAGAAGGCTCACAAATTGTAATGGACCCTAATCAGCCTATTCCAATGGATATGATGGGCCACGTCACTTCTAGCTATTGGAGTGAATGTTTAGGGCACGGCATAGCCATGGGCACTGTAAAGAGTGGCTCAGAGCGTATGGGCCAAACGGTATACTGCCCACAAGCAGATGGCCGCGTATTAGCTGCGCAAATTTGCAGCCCAGTGTTTTATGATCCAAAAGGAGATCATCACAATGACTAACTCTACACACAATGCTGCAACAGATGTGATGGAATCACCATTGCACCACCACGTAGCACACACCAACGCTGTTGATGCAGGCGTGGTAATGACCGAAGATAAGTTTCGTGGTCACCTTAACTTGCGTGGCAATCCACAAGATGCAGATTTTATGGCAGCTGTAGCCTCTGTATTGGGCATGGCATTGCCTACTGAGCCTAATACAAGTGTCCGTGTTAATGGCTTTGTGGCTTATTGGCTTTGCCCTAATGAATGGCTGCTAATTGTGGCCAGTGGCACGCAAGGCCAGGTAGAGGCAGACCTGCGCCAAGCTGTGGCAGACAAAGGTGGCAATCAACACATAGCTGTGACTGATGTGAGCAGTGGTCAAACTTTGGTGAATTTGTCAGGCTCTGGTTTAGCCCAGCTTTTGCAAAAATCTACTGTGTACGACTGCCATGAGTCTAACTTTCCAGCAGGCAAGGTGGTACAAACCACTTTCGCTAAAACGGGCACTACTATGTGTAAGTTGGAAGATGGTTCTGTAGATCTTGTGATTCGCCGTAGTTTTTCAGACTACTTCTTTTTATGGCTGGCCGATGCCAGTGAAGAATATGGATTGCGTATAGCTTAGGTTTTCGCTCATAAAAAAGGCCAGCTTATGCTGGCCTTTTTTGTTACGGCGATTAATGGATCGCTCTATCGCCCCAAATTTCTATTAACCGTTGATCCCGGCCACAGCTCCAACGGTAGTATTTATAACGCTTTGGGTTATTTTTATAATAATCTTGATGGTAACTTTCGGCGCCCTGAATAGGGTAAAAGGTTGCTGCATCTAAAATGGGTGTAACGACGTTGTAGTAAGAAAATTCGGCTTCCACAGCTTCTTTAGAGGCTTGAGCTATGGCTCTTTGCTCGTCGTTGGCTACAAAAATAGCACTTAGATAGCTTGGCCCTTTATCACAAAATTGCCCTCTAGCATCAAAGGGGTCTATATTAACCCAATAGTAATCTAGTAGTTCTTTGTAGCTTACTAGTTTTGGATCATAAGTGATTTCTACTACTTCGTAGTGTCCTTGGTGGTTGCCGCTATAGGTTGGGTTTTTTGCTGTGCCACCTGAAAAGCCAGAGACCACATCACTCACACCCTCTAATTTTTCAAAATCTGACTCCATACACCAAAAACACCCACCAGCTAGTATGGTCTTTTCAGCCATTACATGAGTAGTGGTGAAAAGGGTCAGCGCGGTGATTAAAATTCCAAGTTTTTTGTTCATGATAATAGTTCTCCATGGTTATCAAAATTTGATGTCGACCAAGTACATCACTTTAATTGACTACTAATGAGCATAGCGAGTGATTTCTCAATAGGGCTCGGGCAGTGATTACATGCGCTCTTTTTATATAGGGTGCATATCCTCGTTAAGTTTAGACTGCTTGTCGTGGTTTTTTTAAACCTTCTTGATGGCTAATGCAAATGCCTAATCAAAAACACACATGGGTTTGAATTACTTACGAAAAAATTCCCCTGTGTTTAAGAAAGCCTTTACTTGGCGTATAACGTCTTTATTTTTCATTAGAAAAGGGTGAGAAACTGGCACTACTATATGGTCACTCATACCCTCCAACTTTGTACTCTCTACCGAAACCTTGCCATCATTAGGTTTAGGCAGCATTAGGGAAAGTATTGGGTTAACTGTTGAACTACCTGCG
The DNA here is from genome assembly GCF_047730155.1 of Candidatus Njordibacter sp. Uisw_002. Lineage (NCBI taxonomy): Bacteria > Pseudomonadati > Pseudomonadota > Gammaproteobacteria > Pseudomonadales > Candidatus Njordibacteraceae > Candidatus Njordibacter > Candidatus Njordibacter sp. Uisw_002. The sequence continues at coordinate 1,676,904 of NZ_CP159832.1, read as the reverse complement.
ATCACGCCAACGGGATAATCAACACCGCCCAGTGAATTAGGCACACTGTCGTGTTGTGTGCCCAGCTGCATGCCTGAAGGGCCATTAATGAGTTTAAAGCCGGGTACATTTTTAAGCCTATCTACTACTTCACTGCCTTTATTGGGTGGCCCAAGCATCACCACACGACCTAATGTGCGCATGGTATGTTCACTTAAATATTTACGCAAAATAATACTGCCAAGGGAGTGTGTAACAAAATTTACTTTGGTTGAAGGCTGACACTGGGCAATGGCCTTGGCAATATGCTCTTTAGCAATGGTTTCTATATCATAATCAGTAGAAGGGTAGGCATAGTTAACTACAGCGTAGCCTTGTGCACTAAGGGCTGCTTCCATGGTTTTCATGGATCGATCTGAGCGGGCCATACCATGAAGTAATATTACACATTCTTTAGCCATTGATAAAAAGCTCCGTTTACAGCATTAAAATTAAAATTAAGAATAATTTAATTTCCCAATCTCGTGTCTTGCTAAGGTAATGCACACCTAGTTTAATAGACACCTTAGCTGGTTACAATGTGCGCAATTAAGAGGCCCAGATGTATATACCCAACAATATTAAAACCCAAGACATCACGAAGGCTCACGATTTAATCGATGAGTTTGGTTTTGGTGTTTTGGTGTCTGGCGCTTTAGAGGGCACTCACATTCCTATGGTATTACACCGCAATGAAGGTGAGTATGGGGTGCTTTATAGTCATTTTGCTAAAGCCAACCCCCATTGGAAAGGGCTAGAAGGCCAAGAGGTGTTGGTTATTTTTTCTGGCCCTCATAGTTATATCTCTCCATCTTGGTATGCCCATGCACCTGCTGTGCCTACTTGGAATTATGCAGCGGTGCATGCTGTGGGTACAGTGGCCTTATTAGATGGTGAACAAACCCTCGCTGTGGTGGAAGAAGTGGTGCGTCAATACGAGCCTGCATTGCTTGTAGATCGAAGCATTATCACTAATGAATATAGAGATAAGTTGTTATCTGGTATTGTGGGGTTTAAGGTGCCATTGTCTTCTATCCAGTGCAAGCTAAAGCTTGGGCAACAAAGAACAAAAGACGACCAATCAGGTGTTTATCATGCCCTTGAACACTCTGCACAGGTTGATGCCAATCAATTAGCCCGCTATATGAAAAAACACGGGCTAGGCACTGGTGATTAACATTGTTTTAATAACTAAATTACCCAAGAGGTCTCTATGAGTATCCATATATCAGCACCTACCTTAAAGGATAAAGCCCAGTGGGAAGCCCTTTATTATGGCTATGCAACGTTTTATAAAGTGCCTATGAATCAAGAAATTCTGGATAATGTTTGGGCATGGATTATGGATGTCGATCATGGGTTTTATTGTTTATTGGCTAAAGATGAGACTGGCCAATGTGTGGGTTTCATGCATTATCGCGCCATGCCTTCACCACTAAGGGGTAAAATGGTTGGGTTTTTGGATGATCTTTTTGTAGAGCCAAAAGGCAGGGGTAATGGCGTTGTAGAGGCTTTGTATGAAGCGCTCAATCGCAGTGCCAAAGACAAAGGCTGGCCATTTATGCGCTGGATTACCGCCGACAACAACTACAGAGGCCGTGGTGTTTACGATAAGCTGTCTCAAAGAACACACTGGATAACCTACCAGATGCCCGTAGATGCGTAGCATAATAATATAGAAGCAAAACACAGCTCCACTAAACAGACAATAGTATCATAGTTAGGTAAAATGGGCGGCTATATAGAGCTTTAAGCCGCCACCCCATTTTGTTTTGGAAACCTTGATGATACGCATTACTAATCTACAGCTACCACTTGATCACGATGATCAAGCGTTGAATGACGCTATTTTGGCGCGTTTATCGATCCAGCAAGATGATATGTTGGACTTTGTAGTGCATCGAAGAGGTTATGACGCACGTAAGAAAACTAACATCGTGCTTATTTATACCCTAGATGTAAATACCACTCAAAATGAAACTTTGTTGGCCACTTTCACGGGCGATCAACTGATTAAACCTAGCCCAGACATGAGCTACAAATTTGTGGCCCATGCTCAAACTACTGCACCTGCAAGCCAGCAACGCCCCTTAGTCATTGGATTTGGCCCGTGTGGTTTGTTAGCAGGGTTAGTGCTTGCTCAAATGGGTTATAAACCTATTATTTTAGAGCGTGGAGCTGCAGTGCGCCAACGCACCAAAGACACCTTTGGTTTTTGGCGTAAAAAGATTTTAAATACCGAATCCAATGTACAGTTTGGTGAGGGCGGTGCGGGCACGTTTTCTGATGGCAAGTTATACACCCAAGTAAAAGACCCTAATCACTACAGCCGCAAAGTGCTCGCTGAATTTGTAGCTGCCGGTGCTCCAGAAGAAATATTATTTGTAAGCAAGCCCCACATAGGTACCTTTAGGTTGGTGTCGATGGTCGAAAAAATGCGCGCGCAAATTGAAGAGCTAGGTGGTGAGGTTAGATTTGATGTGCGAGTAGATGACGTGCATATTGAACAGGGCCAGATCACGGGCGTTACTTTGGCCGATGGTGAAGTGATTCACTCTAAACACGTGGCTTTGGCCATAGGCCACAGTGCTCGAGACACCTTTAAGATGTTGTTTGATAAAAAGGTGTATATAGAAGCCAAACCGTTTTCCATAGGGTTTCGTATAGAGCATCCCCAATCTGCTATAGATGAAGCCCGCTTTGGTAAGAATGCAGGCAATGAGATTTTGGGTGCAGCAGACTATAAGCTTGTGCATCACTGCGATAATGGCCGCAGTGTCTATAGCTTTTGTATGTGCCCAGGTGGCACCGTGGTGGCAGCCGCTTCTGAGCCTCATCAAGTAGTCACCAACGGTATGAGTCAGTACTCACGTGCAGAGCGTAATGCCAATAGTGCTATTGTGGTAGGCATAGACCCCTCAGATTATCCAGGCGACGCACTGGCGGGTATAGAGCTACAAAGACAGCTAGAGCGTAAAGCCTATCAATTAGGTGGCGAAAACTACGACGCTCCTGCACAAAGAGTAGGTGACTTTATGCAGGGCAAGTCTTCACAGAAGTTGGGCGCTGTAGAGCCCTCTTATAAGCCAGGTATTAAGCTCACAGACTTAGCTGATGCTTTGCCAGATTTTTGTATTGATGCGATTCGTGAAGCTATTCCCGTGTTTAACCGCAAGGTAAAGGGCTTTGCTTTAGCTGATGCCCTGCTCACGGGGGTGGAAACACGCACCTCTGCGCCTATTTGTATTAAACGTGGGCCAGATATGCAAAGCATCAATACTCAAGGCCTGTACCCCGCAGGAGAAGGTGCAGGGTATGCAGGTGGTATTATGTCGGCAGCCATTGATGGTATTAAAATAGCAGAAGCCATGGCTTTGAGTATGAATCAGCCCGATTAACCAGTGGCGTGCCAACCGCACAGCTTGGTTAAGTTAAACTGAACATTAATCTTATATGATGATCATGATTTTGATTATCACCTTATCTAACCTAAAGAGAACATCATGCTAGCGACTTATTCATTTGCCATTTGGGGCCTTTGGCTCATGCTAACCACTGTTTTTGTACAGGCTATGGTGGCATCTGTAGCACACCGCAAACAAAAGCACTATGTACCAGGGATTATTGACGAAAAACTAAGTCATGAGTCTTTTGTCTTTAGAAGCCATCGCACCTTCTTAAACTCACACGAAAACTTATTGATGGTGTTTGGTCCAGCTATGTTGGCTATGCTAACTGGCATGGATGCATATTGGCTGGGTATGCTGGTGTGGGTGTATGCCATTGCACGCATACTCCACATGGGCTTGTATTATGTGGTGGCAACAGAAGCTAATCCTAGCCCTCGTAGTTATTTCTTTATCGTGGGTTTTGTTGCTAATTTGGCACTACTTATTATGCTGGGTGTCCACTTGGTGGCTTAGTTTTAGCTACAAAAAGAGGCGCTCATAGGTCCAAAAAAGCCCAATCAGTGAGATTAGAATTGAGACTGGGATCACTACCCATTGACGATAAAGCTGCTGACTTTTTATTATCCAAAAGACGCACAAAAAGGCAGCAGCAATAACCGATAATTGTCCAACTTCAACGCCAACATTAAAAAATACCAGTGCTGTTGCAAAGTCTGACTCGGGTAGCCCAAGCTGGTTTAACACCCCAGCAAAGCCCATGCCATGCAATAAGCCAAACAAAAAGACCACCACCACGCGCCTTATTTTGACCGTCTTAACAAAGATGTTTTCAATACCAACTGCAACAATGGATAGGGCAATCAAAGGTTCAACGATACTAGGTGACAGGCTAATAACGCCATAAATCGTTAAGCCTAAAGTTATGCTGTGCGCTAGAGTGAATGCTGTGACTTGCAATAATAAAGGGCGCAGCCTAACACTGAGTAAAAATAGCCCCAATACAAAGAGAATATGATCTAAACCCTTGGGCACAATATGTTCAAAACCTAAAACGGCATATTCAACAGTCACCTGAATAAACGGTTTGGTAACATAAGTTGTGTTTAATTCAAATGGAGGGCTCATTGCACCTTTGGTCAACCAATGAGATGTTTTTTCGTGTGGCGTTTTATCATAGTAGAAGTGGGCAATATTGTTGCCAAACTTTTTTGGATACTGCCAAGTAACCTGTTGTTGGTCATCATTTGGACTTGGAATTAACGCCAATAAATGAATATTAGATAAGCGTGATTTGTCTAAGTTACCTATGGTGGGAATGTTGAGTTTAACTAATGATAAATCACTCTTAACCCCATCAAACGCCAAGCTAAGCTCAGATATAATAGATTCTTCAAGTAATTCAAACTCATTACTTAACTGCTGCGCAGACAATGCGCGTAGCTGGTTGTAACGCTGCGTCTGGGGTGAGTCATCGGTATCGTCATGGCTTGAATCGATGCCTGCAATAAGGCTTTCTATATTTGTTTGAATGTGTACCTTTACAGAAGCGTTTTGGGTAAACTCTAAGTCTACTATCGCAGGGCGCATTTGGTGTGCCTTGGCGCTTTGAGCTAACAGTAATAGGCTGAACGTGACTAACATTAATCGAAAAAGAATCATGAAACCGATCACCTTTTTATTTTTTAGCATTCTTGTGACCAGTAGTACGGTTATTCGGGCCCACGAATTTTGGTTAGAAGCTCAACCATTCTACCAAAAAACCGACCGAACGACAGAAATTACTATCAATGTTGGCCAGCAAATGGACGGTCAATCACTGCCTAACATTCCTGCTTGGTATCGACAGTTTGACGCCATAACAAGTGATGGGTTAAAGCCTGTGGGTGGCGAATTGGGGCGTGATCCAGCAGGGTATGTAAGTATTAAAACACCTGGAATTTATGCTATTGGTTATGAAAGCATGAAAAAATCCGTTACTTTAAAGCCAGAAAAGTTCACACAGTACCTAAAACAAGAAGGCTTAGAAAAAATTATAAAATATCGTGATCAGCTCAATGAAAGTGAAAAAAATGGCTTTGAGCTCTTCTATCGTAATGTTAAGGCAATCATTAAAGTAGGCGATAAGAATGAACATAATTTTTATAACTATGATTTTGATCATCCGTTGAACATAAGCCCACTACAAAACCCCTATGAGCTATCAAAGGGAGACGATTTACGTGTTCAACTGACCTTTAAGCAAAAGCCAGCGGCAAACTTATTGCTACATGGAAAAATAAAAAATAAACCCGAATTCGATCTTAGTTTGCGCACTGACGCAAAGGGCTATGCCACCATACCGTTGGCGCACAAGGGAGTTTGGTTGCTTCACACAGTTGAAATGATACGCTCTGAACAACCCAATATAGACTGGGAAAGCTACTGGGCTAGTCTAACTTTTGAAATTCGCTAATTTTATAAATACTTAGCAGGATGTGCCGCTTGACGATAGAAGTTAACCATCCACCCAAATAATAGCTGCATATCAGGGTGGCCTTCAAGGTTAGCCATACCTTGCGCCCTTAAGGTGGGGTGTTGTGCATAGGTTTCGTAGGACAAAATACCTTCTATCATTTTTGCAGTAAACTCAGGGTGCCCCTGAATGCCCAACATGTGTGGGTTATATTCCACCATATAGTTTGGGCAAAAGTCACTTTTTGCTAACACTTTTGAGCCACTTGGCAACTGCACAACTTGGTCTTGGTGAAACACCATAACGTCTATTTTAGACGTTTTAGGCTGCATGTAGGCGGTGTCTGCCACAATGGTGTTGTGAGATAGCCCAATGCCCCAGCCCTTGCCACTTAGCTCTACCTTACCCCCCAGCACTTGCGCCATAAGCTGATGCCCAAAACAAATGCCTACGGTGGGTTTTTTAGCAGTATCAAGCTGCTTGATAAAATCACTTAGCGTGTGAATCCAAGGGATGTCGTCATACACGCCTTCAGGGCTGCCGTTTACTAGCCACACATCACATTGGTCTACAGATTTTGGAAACTCTCCCTCATGCACACTAAAGTCTGAAAATTTAATGTTAGGGTCTACTGCCAAAAGCTGTTGTCTAAATATGGCAGAATAATCTAGCCCACCCACAGTGTCTAAAATATCTTCAAAGCTGTGGCACAGTAAAAGACCAATATGTAAGGGTTTGTTCATGGGTTTAACCGCATCAATAAAAATTAAATTAAAACTAAAAAAAAGACTCCACTTAGAGGAGCCTTTTTGTTTTTTCCCTGCTTAAGTGTATAACTTAACCTGGGGACATGCCACGTAGCCTTTCACTGCGACGGCGCAATAGCTCTAACACGGTGAGCAGCATTATTGACATCACTACTAAGATGCTGGCCACTGCCAAGATAGTAGGGGAGATCTGTTCACGTATACCGGAAAACATTTGACGAGGAATGGTGCGTTGCTCTACGTCGGCTATAAACAGCACCGCTACTACTTCATCTAATGAAGTAATAAAGGCAAACAAAGCGCCAGAAATCATACCCGGTAAAATCAAAGGCATTATGATACGGCGAAATGTAGTCCAGCCATTGGCTCCCATGTTTTGTGAGGCTCTTACCAAACTCATGTCAAAGCCGCTCAACGTGGCTGTCACTGTGATAATGACAAAAGGCACACCCAATGTGACGTGAGCCAATATAACGCCTGTGTAGGTTTTAGCGATGCCTATAGAAGAATAGAAAAAGAACATGCCTGTTGCGGTAATAACCAAAGGTACGATCATAGGCGAGATGAGCAAGCTGGTAATCAATGCTCGTTGGGGCATTTCTGGGCGTGATAAGCCTAGTGCAGCTAGTGTGCCTAAAAAAGTTGCGATAAGAGCAGACACCGTAGCAATGAAGAACGAGTTTCGTGTTGCACGTATCCACTGAGCATTGTTCCACATGTCTGACCACCAGCCTACCGTGGCAGCAGGGTCTTTCATGCCGTTGTGTAAAATATCTAAGTACCAACGAATAGAGTAGGCATCAGAGTCAAAGTTGAGCATACCATCGGTAAAGGTAAAATAAGGCTCTGCATTAAACGACAAAGGCATAATGATCAGCACAGGGGCAATCAAAAACACCAATACACTCGCTGTAATCACCAAAAACATATAACGGGTAAAGCGCTCACCTAAGGTGGCGTATGCTGGCATTTTTTCCATAAAAAATAATGGAATGCCAAAGATCAATAAAAACCCAACAGCAGCTTTTGCAGTGCCTGTAATTAACACTACCAATACTGTGCATATAGCTAAGTATGCATAGGCTCGGCCTTTGTTTTTAATCTGTTTTTTTAAAGAATTAATCATGTGAGTGTCTCAATTATGCCTTAACCGAACTTTAGTTTGTCTATGCCAATCAACCGGTTGTAAACCCAGTAAAATATCAAAACAACCACTAACAACATGGTGCCCAATGCAGCACCTAAGCTCCAGTTAAGAGATTTTTGAATATGATATGCAATAAGATTAGAGATCAACAGTCCATCTTGTCCACCTACTAAAGCCGGCGTAATGTAGTAACCAATAGCCAAAATAAACACCAATAAGGTTCCAGCAGCAAGGCCAGGTATGGTTAGTGGAAAATACACACGACGATAGGCGTTAAATGGCTTAGAACCCATAGATAGGGCAGCACGCATGTAAGAAGGCTGAATGGTTTTCATAACCGAATATAGAGGCAAAACCATAAATGGCAATAAAATATGTACCATAGCAATAATGGTGCCCGTTTGGTTGTAGATCATTTGTATACGACCATCCTCACCAATTACACCAAAATAAACTAACAGGTCGTTGATCACACCTTCAGTTTGCAATATAGCGATCCAAGCGGTGGTACGCACTAAAAGTGAAGTCCAAAAAGGTAGCAACACCATAATCATCAATAAGTTAGACTGACGCAGGGGCAAAATGGCCAGTAAGTATGCAACTGGGTAGGCCAGTAGCACACAGATAAAGGTAATAAGCGCAGCCAACCACATGGTTTTAACAAAGTTATTTAAGTAAATTTGATACAACTCATCGGCTTTAACTATTTTACCAGCTTCGTCATATTTCATGTCCATCGCAGCGATATAAAAAGACGGTGAAATGTCATGGGAGGCGCGTTGTAAAGTAAGCCAAACTTGTGGATTGGCCCATTTTTTATCAATTTTTATAAGGGCTTCTTTATAGGGCCCTTCAGTAATCTTGCCTACTTTTCGGGCAGACTTGGTAAACAGGCTCCTGCTACCTGGCAGCTCGTAGTTAATGCGGGTGGCCATGTTGCCTGCTGTACGGCCAACTTCACGTACTTTTTTAGCAATGGCTAAATCTTTGACAAAAATCTCAAAAATTTCTTCCGAAGGTAAACCTTGCCCATCCCAGCTCTGGATAGCAACGGCAAACTTGGGCACTACCCCAGACACCTTGTCGTTATGGATACTGTTAAACAGCATTTGACCAATAGGGAAGACAAAACTAATAAGCAAAAACAATACTAACGGCAAGGTTAGTAAAAATGCACGCCTTCGTTGAATAGCCGTGGTTTTAGCCAGCTTCTGCTTCAATGGCAGAGTATCGGTTTGATCTATAGATGGATTCGCAGTAGTCATAAACAGTGAGGTATCTAGAAATAAATAGAAATAGGGCGAGCCTAAATTTAGGCTCGCCCTAGGAGGTAAGTCGGATGACTTACTTAGTTAACCAAGCGTTGAAACGCTCGTTTAACTGGTCTGAGTTATCTGCCCAAAACTCAAAGTCGTTCTGTAAAGCGCGCTTGAAGTTATCAGGAGCAGTAGGCATGTGAACGCCCATATCAATTTCTGCATTATTGTGGAAAGTGCCTACTAGGCCAAATGAAGACTTACGTAGAGGACCGTAAGGGATCCAGCTAGCTTGGTCTGCAAGAGGTTTTGTGCCAGTAGAGAACTTAACGAAGTCCATTGTGGCTTCTTGGTTTGGAGCACCTTTAGGAATAACCCAAAGATCCAAGTCCCAAATCTGGCCGTCCCAGTTGATGACAAATGGCTTGCCTTCAGAGGCAATTGCGTTAAATACGCGGCCGTTGTAGGCAGTAGTCATAGTCACTTCGCCGTCAGCTAATAGCTGTGGTGGCTGTGCGCCTGATTCCCACCAGACTGTAGAATCTTTAATGGTGTCTAACTTAGCAAATGCACGGTCAATACCCGCATCTGTAGACAACAATTCGTATACGTCTTCTGGCTCAACACCGTCAGCCATAAGAGCGAATTCTAGGTTAGGCTTAGCACCTTTACGTAAACCACGTTTGCCAGGGAATTTGTTCAGGTCAAAGAAGTCTGTAAGGCCATCAACACCTTGGATCTTGCTTTCATCATGAATGAATACAGTAGACCATACGATGTTACCTACAGCACATTCCATTAGAGCACCAGGAAGGAAATCTTCAGAAGCTGGAACGCCGTTGTCGCCGTCTGGCAATGTTGAGTGATCCATTACTTCTAGGATGCCCTCGTCACAACCACGAACTGCGTCAGAAAGCTCAACGTCCACTACGTTCCAAGTAACGTTACCAGCTTCTACTTGTGCTTTAATTTCGGCTAAGCCGCCGTTAAAGTCTTCAGATACGATGCTGTTACCCGTCGCTTCCATCCAAGGCTTATGGTAAGCCTCTACTTGTGACTTAGTATAAGCGCCGCCCCAAGATACTACAGTGATAGACTCTGAATGACTACCTGCATAAGCACTACCGGACATCATGGTGGTAGCAACTGCTGCGGCGATCAAGGTCTTGTTTACAAGCTTGTTCATTGTGTATTTCTCCAAGTTTTTGTTATTAAGAATTGTTGCAACAATTCAGCTAGGCGTTAATGCGCATATAAAAAATTATGCATCAAGCGCCAAGCAATCCTCCATCTTCCAACCGATCGGCACTGTATTGCCTTCTTGCAATAAGCTATTAGCGGTTGAGTTAGGAACTTTGACGATAAAATCGTCGTGTCCGCAAACAGTAAACCGAGTGCGGATATGATCACCATGGTAGATTAACTCTTCTACCCTGGCTGAAAATAAGTTGTCTACGCTGCTGGCTTCTGGGTTAACAAAAACCCGCTCAGGACGCAATGAAACCGTGGTGCGATCGCCTACAGCGTGCACGTTAATTTTCGTCGCTACAAGGACATCGCCGTTGTCGCTTAATATATCTACCTTATCCCCACTGATGGCAGTTACTTTGCCCATCAAACGGTTGTTTTCACCGATAAAGTTGGCAACGAAGGCATTTTGTGGCTTTTCGTATAGGTCTGCTGGTGCAGCGCACTGTTGCACGATACCGTCTTCAAATACCGCAATGCGGTTTGACATGGTCAATGCTTCAGTTTGGTCGTGAGTAACATATACCACGGTTAGGCCAAGCTGTTCATGCAAATGCTTAATTTCATATTGCATTTGTTCACGTAAGTTTTTGTCCAATGCACCTAAAGGCTCATCCATCAACACTAGGTCTGGATCAAAAATTAAAGATCGGGCTACGGCCACACGTTGTTGTTGACCACCTGAAAGCTGCATAGGGCGACGGCCACCAAAGGCGCCTAGTTGAACCATATCTAGAGCTTTTTTGACACGTTCTTCACGCTCAGCTTTAGGAATCTTTCGCACTTCTAAAGGGAAGGCTAAGTTTTCGGCCACAGTCATGTGAGGGAATAAGGCGTAGTTTTGGAATACCATACCAATGCCTCGCTTGTAAGGCGGTACATTGTTGATCACTTTGCCTTTTAGGTAAATCTCACCTTGGGTAGCAGGTTCAAAGCCTGCCAACATCATTAAACAGGTGGTTTTGCCAGAACCTGATGGCCCAAGCATGGTGACAAATTCACCAGGGGCAACATCTAAATTGAAATCTTTAACGACGAGGGTTTCGCCATCGTAGCTTTTTTGAATGTTTTCAAAGCGTACAAGTGGTGTTTCACCAGTCATAGGGGGCGCTCTTTTATTATTGAGAAAAGATAATGTGAGCCTTGTGTGGAGATCATATTTACTTTCTCCCAGAAGGATCACATAGCGAACATCTAAAGTAACGTTAAACACTGTTGCGAAACAACCCCATTGCAACAAATTTGACGCAAATAGGTAAGCTAGTGTCAATAAAAGGTGTTTTTTTGTATTGACGCCACTTTAACTATTACAAATGAAATCAACATGATAGATTTTTTTATACACACTAATATTAAAAAGTTATCGTGTTCATTATCGTTATAATCAAATGTAAGTGGCTAGGCTATGGGTATCACCATCGACAGTAAGGCTTTGACCAGAGATTTTAGCGCCCAAGTCACTAAAGCTAAATACAATCATATTGGCAATGTCTTGGGCATCAACAAATGTAGACATAGACGTGTTTTTAACATTGTCGTGGCGCACTTTTTCTAAGCTTTCACCCGTAGCCTGTGCGATGCTGCTGATGACCCGATCCATGCGCTCGCCATTGACAGCGCCTGGGCACATGCAGTTGACTCTCACGTTAAATGGCCCTAGCTCCATTGCCATGGTTTTGGTGAGCCCTACAATAGCCCACTTAGCACAGGCGTAGGGGCTGCGCATGGGGTAGCCATACAAACCTGCAGTAGAGGATAAATTCATAATAGCGCCGCCATGTTTTTTGAGTAGCGGTATGGCGTGCTTGGATACATAAAAAGTGCCATGTAAATTCACATCAAAAGTGGCTTTCCATGCGTCAATATCTAGAGTTTCTATTGGGCCTGCAGGCCCGGAAGTACCTGCGTTATTAACTAAAAAATCTAATTCACCGGCAAACGTCTGCTCTAATTGAGCAAACATTTGTGTCACTTCATCCGGTTTGGCCACGTTAGTTACACTACTTGATATCATGGGGTAGGCCTGCTTTAAAGCAGCCAGTGCTTGGGTATCAATGTCACACACGTGTACTTTTGCACCTGCATTCATCATGGCAATAGCTGTGGCTTTACCCAAACCTGCAGCGCCTGCGGTGATCAATACTTTCTTGTCTTTAATTCCTTGCATGGAACTCTCTTTATTTTTTTTAATAGGCCTGATACTGAACCAGTTTAAAAGTGTGAGCTTGTATATATCCGTAGTATATCTGTCTGTTTTTGATAAGAAGCTAGCCTGTGTGTATAGATACACTGCCTCCTGTCTGTTTAATACTGAGCTTTTATATGTCCCTCTCGCCTAAGAAGAATTCCACTACCACCAATTTGCTGTTCTATATTAATGGACAGTGGTGTAAGCCACAAACAAGCACACAAGTTTTACCTGTGATTAACCCAGCAACACAAAACGCCTTTGCCAGTGTGTGCCTTGCTAATAACATGGATGTAGATGCAGCGGTTGACAGTGCAGCTAAAGCGTTTGACCGGTGGAGCCAAACTACATTGCAACAACGCATAGTAATGGTGGAGGCATTTCTAGTAGCCTATGAAAAACGCTACCAAACCATCGCTAACGCCATTACCCAAGAGATGGGAGCGCCTGCGTCCATGTCTTATGACATACAAACCGAAACGGGAGTAGGGCATACGCAGGCCAACTTGGTGGCAGCTAAAGAGGCACTGTTAGATGAGCCTATCGGCGACCATGGTCAATTGGTAAAAGAGCCCATTGGCGTATGTGTGCTTATCACCCCTTGGAACTGGCCAGTTAACCAAATTGTTTGCAAAGTGATTCCAGCATTGCTTGCAGGTTGCACTATGGTGCTAAAACCCAGTGAGCTTACGCCTATGTCAGCCCAACTATTTGCGCAATGTGTGCATGAAGCGGGTATTCCCAGTGGCGTGTTTAATATGATTCATGGCACAGGGGCAGATATTGGCGATTATCTGACCAGCCACCCATTAGTAGACATGGTGTCTTTTACAGGGTCTACCCGCGCAGGTGTGGCGATCGCTAAATCTGCAGCGACCAGTGTGAAGCGAATGAGCCAAGAGTTAGGCGGCAAATCTGCCAATATTATATTTGCTGATGCCAACCTTGCAGAACAAGTAGAGCTAGGTGTGCAAGCATGCATGCTTAATAGTGGCCAAAGTTGCGATGCCCCAACACGTATGTTGATTGAGGCCAGTGTATATGACCAAGTGGCTGAGCTAGCTAGAGCTAGCGTAAACAACATTGCCTTAGGTGATCCGCAACGACAAGGTGATCATTTGGGCCCAGTAATCTCTCAAGCACACTGGCATAAAGTACAAGCTCTTATCCAAGTAGGTATCGATGAAGGCGCTACTTTGTTGTCTGGTGGTGTAAATAAACCCTTAGGTTTTGAGCAAGGTTATTACGTTAAACCTACACTTTTTGGGGATGTGAATAATGCGATGGCCGTTGCTCAAGAAGAAATTTTTGGCCCCGTTTTAGTCTTGATTCCTTTTAAAGATGAAGCACAAGCGATCACTATTGCTAATGATAGTCCATACGGCTTGGGCGCTTATGTGTCTACCCAAGATATGGCTAAGGCACACCGGGTGGCGCGCAGATTACGTGCTGGCACAGTGCATATTAATATGGCTGATTTGGAATACTGCATGCCTTTTGGTGGTTATAAACAATCGGGCAATGGGCGTGAATATGCTGCTTTTGGACTCCATGAATTCCAAGAAGTAAAAGCTATCGCAGGCTATCGTTAAAATATTTTGAACAATAAAAATTAAAGTCTTAACTACACAGGTTAATAAAAATGAAAATAGGTTTTGTAGGGTTAGGTAATGTAGGCAGTAAGTTGGCAGGTAGTTTATTACGCAACGGCTATGACGTTGTTGTGCGTGACCTTAATGATGAATTTGTGGCTGATTTTGTAGCACGTGGAGCAACCAGTGCCGATTCCCCAAAACAACTTGCACAGCAAAGTGACATTATCATTACCTGTCTACCATCGCCTGCAGCTTGTTCTGCTGTAATGGAGGGCAGTGACTTGGCTGAGGGTGTGATTGCAGGTTTGTCTGAAGGTAAGATATGGCTAGAGATGTCCACCACAGATGAAAGCGAAATACGCCGCATTGGCGCACTGGTTAAAGCCAAAGGAGCAGAGCCTGTAGACTGCCCGGTGTCTGGTGGTTGCCACCGTGCAGATACAGGTAATATTTCTATTTTTGCAGGTTGTTCTCGAGCTGCATTCGAGCGCGCCTTACCCGTGCTCACTACCTTGGGCAGGCGGGTGTTACACACAGGTGCTTTAGGCACGGCCTCAAAGCTTAAAGTGGTGACTAATTACTTAGCCACAGCGCATTTAGTGGCTTTAGGTGAAGCATTAACCGCTTGTAACGTGATGGATTTAGACATGAACGTAAGTTACGAGGCTATTAAGGCCTCTTCTGGCACGTCTTTTGTTCACGAAACAGAATCACAGGTTATTCTAAATGGTTCACGAGAAATTAATTTCACGTTAGACCTTGTGCTAAAAGACGTTGGCCTTTTTAACACCCTCACCCAAAGAGAAGGCATGAAGTTAGACTTGGCACCTTTGTTAGTAGATATCTTTACTCAAGCCCAAGATGACTTTGGGCCACGGGAAAAATCGCCCAATATCATCAGGCGTTATGAAGAGCCTATGGGTGTTAAAGTATTAGGCCAGGGTTTTCCAGCTGATATTTTAGATGATGAGCCAGAAGAAGCAGGTCACGAGCTCATAGCAGCCGGTCGTCAAGATGGCGACATAACCTAGCTTGCGCTTTACGATTTAAGTTCTACGCAAAGCACGGTTCGTTTTAGCAGTGGCCAATGCTTGGGTAGGGTCATCTGGCCAAGGGTGTCTTGGGTAACGCCCTTTCATTTCTTTTTTAACTTCTGTGTAGCTAGTTTGCCAAAAATTAGCTAGGTCTTGGGTCACCTGTAATATTTGTCCACCAGGGGATAATAAATGCACTTGCAATGCTGTGCCATAACCCACACTTGGTGGCTTTTGCATGCCAAATAGCTCTTGTAATTTTACAGCCAATACCGGTGGTTTTTGGCTGTAATCGATGCCATGGGCATTGCCAGAAGGCACTGTAAAGCGAGCAGGTGCAAGTTGCTCTAGCTGATTGGGTAAAGGCCAAGGTAAAAGGTTGGATAATATTTGTTTTAAATTGAGTCGCTTAAGGTCTTGAGCATGGGTGACTTTATCTAAAAATGGTCCAAGCCAAGTGGGCAGGCTTGTTATTAATGCAGGCGTGGATACATCAGGCCAAGGGTTTGGTGTGCTAGAGCTGTGCGGATAAGTTTGATGCAATAACGCCACCTTAGCTTGCCAGTTGAGGGTGTCCTTATCCCAGTTTAGTGGCAACAACTCCATCTGAGCTAAATGATGACAAATAGCGTCAATTTTATCTTGGGGATCAATGGTCTTAATTCTTTGTGTATCCATTAGAATTTGCCCCACTTGGGTATGGCGTTGAGCAATAAGACGGTCATGTTGTTCATGCCAGTGTATTTGTGTGTGAGCATGGGTAAGGTGTTCAAGGGGGCCTGCAAACAAATTAATAGGTAAATCTACTGCTAGGCAAAGTCGCTGGGTTGCCTGTGTTGATGTGGCCTCAAAACCAATAGTGCTAGCAATAGCTAGCCAAGCAGCTCCTGCATGGGGTTGCTGGCAGGCCACGCGCTTGCCGTTGGCAAGTTTGTATTGTTTTGGATCTGATGTTTGCTTGGCTATTCGTTCTGGCCATGCATGGGCGACGAAAATAGCCGCCAATTGGCTAGGATTATATGGGTGGTTTATCGGCACCACTTTGGTTTGTGGCATCTGGCTTAGCAAACGTTTGGCCTGTTTGGTGATTCTAAGGTGAAGGCCTTTTAGGTTGTGCTGGATGGGTTGTTTGTTATTAAGCCAATGGACTCTCAACATCAAGTCGTAATCTTTGTTTGAAGCTTCCTTTAATGGGTCTTTTTCGCTTAGCAGTGCCACTAGCTGACAACCTAATAAGAGTGCGTTATAGCTTTTAGCAATAAGTAATAAATGCCCAAGGCGTGGGGATAAAGGTAACTGACTTATTTTTTTGCCATGATCAGTAATAATAAACCCTTGGCCTTTGGGCGTTAAGGCGCCAAGCTTTACAAGCAGTTGCTCTGCTTTTTTCCATGGGCCTTGAGGAGGGAAGTCCATCCACTTCATTTCATTAGGGTCTACGCAGCCAAAGGCGTGTAACTGCAGGCACAAGTTAGTTAAATCGGCTTGCTTTATTTCTACCGTGGCATGGGGAGCAAGGCCTTGATGCTGGCTTTCATTCCATAAGCGGTAACAGGTGCCAGCACTTAGGCGACCGGCTCGGCCAGCGCGTTGAGTGGCTTGTGAACGTGACACTTTCACTGTTTTTAAACGGCTCAGCCCAGTGCGGGTGTCATAGGCCATTTGGCGAGATAAGCCTAAGTCAATCACGCAGTCTATACCTTCAATGGTGAGGCTGGTTTCGGCAATATTGGTGGCTAAAACAATTTTTCGGTGCCCTTTGGCTGCGGGGCTAATGGCCAGTTGTTGCTGCTCCATGGGTAACTCACCGTAAAGAGCAAATAGTTTGACGTTACTTGAGCATAAACTCGCCAAATGCTCTTGAGCTCGGCTAATTTCACCCCGACCTGGTAAAAATACCAGTACGCTGCCTTGATGATCTATGAGTGCTTGAGCAAGAGTATGATAAAGCGTGTCATAAAGGGCGAAGTCAATGCGCCCATTACTTGGGGCTGAGCCTACGTAATGAGTAGCTACAGGAAACGCTCGGCCTTGGCTAATTATAATAGGCGCGTTATCTAGTAATTGGCTCACACTTTGCGCATCTAAAGTAGCCGACATCACAATGAGCTTTAAAGGCGTTTCATCACGCAGTAATTCACGGCCTTGCAAACACATGGCCAAACTTAGGTCACCATCTAAGCTACGCTCATGAAATTCATCAAAAATTACAGCACCCACTCCTTCAAGGCTTGGGTCTGTTTGCAACATGCGCAGTAAAACACCATGAGTGATCACCTCAATGCGCGTATTAGCACTTACTTTGGTGTCCAAACGCATGCGATAACCGACCGTGTCGCCACAGGGTTTTTGCAGGCTTTTTGATAAAAATTGCGCCGTGGCAAGGGTAGCAATGCGGCGAGGTTCGATCAGGAGTATTTTCTGTTGGCCAAGCCATGGGGCTTGCAGTATAGCTAAAGGTACGCGTGTAGTTTTACCTGCCCCTGGTGGCGCAATAAGTACCACTTCATGGCGATTTTCTAGCGCTTCACATAGTGCCGGCAACACCTCTTCTATGGGTAGAGTTGTCGCAGCTAACGTCGCTTTTTCAGTCGCTAAGGGCATTTTTTTCTCAATAAACTGACATTAGCTTTTGCTCAGTAGTAAGCATGATAAGCAGGTTACTTTAAAGAAAGATACCTGTTGGCGCAACTTAAAGACTGGTTATAAATGGTGTATTTTGGCCCCATTATTCCTAATAGCGATTAATATATGAGCCAACGCATATGCGACTAAACGTCTACTATTGACTCACCCTATAAATAAGCTATGCTCCTTTAGCTAAATGGTTTGTGCACCTAAACAATGCTGCCATTATTTACTTTAGAACAGTTAAGAACTTGAGGCACCTGTATGACACTGCTGGCCCCTATCGTTGCAGAAGCGGACACCTTTAAAACCATTCGACGTGATATTCACGCCCACCCAGAATTGTGCTACACCGAACACCGCACTGCAAAAGTTGTGTCTGACAAGCTGATTGAAATGGGCATTGAAGTGCATAAAAACATAGGCGTTACTGGTGTTGTGGGTGTGATTAAAGGTCTAAAGCTAGGCGCTGGCATTGCGCTTAGGGCAGACATGGATGCCTTACCGCTACAAGAACACAACAAGTTTGATCATGTGAGTCAATATGCAGGCAAGATGCATGCCTGTGGCCATGATGGCCACACCGCCACACTACTTTGTGCTGCAGGTTATCTGGCAAAAAATCGTGATTTTTGCGGTACGGTTTATTTAGTCTTTCAGCCTGCCGAAGAAGGTGGTGCAGGGGCGCAAGCCATGATTGACGACGGCTTGTTTGAACGTTTCTCAATTGATGAAATTTATGGCTACCATAACTGGCCAGGTTACCCAGAAGGGGTAGTGGCTATTGTTGACGGCGCCATGATGGCTTCGGCAAGTGAGTTTGAAATTAAAGTAGTGGGCAAAGGCGCCCATGCCGCAATGCCGCACTTGGGTGCAGACCCATTGTTGGTAGCTTGTCAGCTGGTGCAAGGGTTGCAGTCGATTGTTACTCGCAATATTAACCCACTGGATAGTGTGGTGTTGTCGGTTACCAAAATTCACTGTGGTGATGCCACTAACATTATAGCTGATAGTTGTATGATTGAAGGTACGGTACGATGTTTCTCTGAAGAGGTGTTGCAAGCGGTTGAACAACGCATGGAAAAAATATCACAAGACTTATGTTCAGCATTTAGTTGTGAAAGCCAGTTTGTGTTTGAAAGATCCTATCCAGCCACCATCAACCATGCCCCTCAGGCCCAGCACGTGCGCGAGGTGGCCACACAACTATTAGGTGAAGATAAAGTCATTAACTTTACACCAACGATGGGGTCAGAAGACTTTAGTTTCTTTTTACAAGAAAAGCCGGGGTGCTATTTTGCCTTGGGCAATGGTGAGGGTGACCATCGTGATGCAGGTCATGGGCTAGGGCCGTGTATGCTGCATAATCCAAGCTATGATTTTAATGATGCCTTAATTCCTATCGGTGCAAGCTTATGGGTAAAATTGGTTGAATCTCGCTTGGGCGGCAGTGGTATTGTTTGTAAATAAAACTCTGGTATAAATTTTACACATGGTGTAATATTTTTCACTATGAGTACTAAACATACAAAACAAGACACCGATACCCAGCAATTAGACCTAGCTACACGAGCTGCTTGGCTGTCATTTATAGGCGGTTACACTCAAGGCGAAGTGGCTAAACGGTTGGGCGTGTCGCCCGTTAAAGCGCATAGGCTTATTCAACTTGCGCAGCAGCAAGGCATGGTAAAAATATTTATCGAAGGTGAGCCTGCTCACTGCATTGCACTGGAAGAGCAACTAGCCAAAAAATTTAACCTACTTTCTTGTTTAGTTGCGCCGTCAGAGCATCTCCATGCAGGCGACAACGAAGATGATTTTAACGAAGTGGGTGCTGGCGCCGCACGCTTTTTCTATAACCTTCTTAATCAATTACCCAACGCTTCATGTGTGGGCATTGGTAAAGGACGATCCCTTTCAGCCTTAGCAGAAAAGCTTCCTAAAATTAATCGTCCAGATCTCACCTTTGCTTCTGTTTCTGGCAGTTTTACGCGTAAATTTTCAACTAACCGGCTAGATGTAGTGCAACATTTTGTTGAGCGCACAGGCGGTGAAGGCTACTTTATGCCGGTGCCTTATTTGGCTCGCGATGATGCAGAACATAAAATGTTGATGGCCCAAGCAAGTGTGCAATTTAGTTTAAATTTAGCGCGCAATGCCAACGTATATGCCGTGGGTATAGGTGGACTTCAAACTAATCATTACTTAAAAAGTGTGGGTTTAGTGACTGAGTATGACCTAGAAGCGCTGCGAACAGCCGGGGCCGTATGTGACTTGATTGGCAGTTTTTATGATATTTCAGGACACTTGGTTGACCATCCGCTTAACGGCCATGGTTTAGGTATTACAGCTGCAGAAATGGCAGGCAAACGCGTGGTGGCAGTAGCTGGTGGGCTAGGCAAAGAGTTGGCCTTACTTGGAGCGCTGCGTTCTGGTTTGGTGACAGATGTTGTCATGGGTGAAGCGACCGCTGAAAAATTAGTTTCTTTGATGGAGAATAAATAAATGGCAACGCACGTGCCTACAAACGCATCTATAAAAGGTGATACACAACCAACTATAAGCTTGGTTAAGCCTACTGAGCAGCAAGTAGGCCATCAGGGCGGCTTATTACGTAATCCTGGTATTGCTTTAAATTTACAGCACCTTAATAGCATTAGAGTTAACAAAAGTGCTGTAGAGCGCCGCTGCGCGCACTATGGCACTCGACGTAGTATTAAAAAGCAACAGCAGGCCGCATGGTTACTCAAAGCGATTACTTTGATGGACCTTACCACCTTGTCTGGTGATGATACCCAAGATCGTGTAAAGCGTTTGTGTAGTAAGGCTAAAAAACCAATCGGGGCCCAGTTAAAGAAACATTTGGGTATTGAAAAACTCAACTTAACGACTGCCGCAATATGCGTGTATCACGAAATGCTTGGCACAGCATCTATAAGCCTTACAGGTTCAGGTATCCACTTGGCAGCGGTTTCTACAGGTTTTCCAGCGGGTCTGTCGCCATTGCCGCTGCGTATTGCAGAGATAGAATATTCAGTAGCTGCAGGGGCTGATGAAATAGACATTGTTATTAGTCGCAGGCATGTTTTGGAAGGTAATTGGCAAGCCTTATATGATGAGGTTAAATCTTTCCGCAAAGCCTGTGGCAGTGCCCATTTAAAGACTATTTTAGCTACAGGTGAGCTGGGCAACTTAGCCAACGTAGCCAAAGCGTCTATGGTTTGTATGATGGCAGGGGCCGACTTTATTAAAACCTCCACGGGTAAAGAAATAGAAAATGCCACCTTACCTGTAAGTTTGGTAATGGTGCGCATGATCCGTGAGTATTACCAACTGACAGGTTTTTATATCGGTTTTAAGCCGGCAGGTGGAGTGAGTAACACCAAAACTGCGCTGCTTTATATGACCATGATGCAAGAAGAGCTAGGGCGGCGCTGGCTAGAACCTGACTTATTTCGTTTTGGTGCCTCAAGTTTACTGGGTGATATAGAAAGACAGCTAGATCATTATGCAAGTGGCTACTACTCAGCAGCTTACCGACACGCTTTGGCGTAAATTTAGCGTAACCCGGGCAAATAATGACCATGACCACTAACAAAAAGATGACAAAAATGACGTTAACACAAGAATTTGAGCAGCTAAATTATAGCCAAGCACTAGAAAGTGATAGCCAAGCCCAAGAGTGGCTGCAGAAAAATCAGCGTCGTTTTGGCCATTATATTAATGGTGAGTTTGTAAGCCAAACTGATGCACCAGTAATAGATGTATATAACCCAGCTACCTCAGACCTATTGGCACAGATTGAAGTGGCCAGCAGTGAACAGGTAGACAAAGCGATTAGCTGTGCGCGCAAAGCTCAGCCAAGCTGGTGGGCGATAGGTGGATTTGGTCGTGCCAAAATACTCTATGCCTTAGCGCGTAATTTACAAAAATATGCACGTTTGGCTGCGGTGCTAGAAACCTTAGACAATGGCAAACCCATTCGTGAAAGTAGAGACGCTGATATTCCTTTAGCTATTCGCCACCTATACCACCATGCTGGATGGGCAAAACTGCAAGATGAAACCTTTCCAAACCATGGGCCAGTAGGTGTAGCCGCACAAATTATCCCATGGAATTTCCCTTTGTTGATGCTGTCATGGAAAGTGGCTCCAGCCATTGCAATGGGCAACACCATTGTGATTAAACCCGCAGAACAAACCCCCTTAACAGCCATGCTGTTTGCGCAAATTTGCCAAGAGTCTGGGGTGCCAAATGGTGTGGTAAATATTATTAATGGTGCAGGTGATACCGGTGCTACCCTTGCTGCCCATGATGGTGTAGATAAAGTAGCCTTTACAGGGTCTACTGCAGTGGGCGCAGCGATTCGGTTAGCAACAGCAGGCCAAGGTAAAAAACTAACCTTGGAATTAGGTGGAAAATCTGCCTTTATTGTATTTGAAGACGCAGACCTAGATGCCGCTGTTGAAGGCCTTGTAGACTCTATTTGGTTTAACCAAGGCGAAGTATGCTGCGCCGGCTCAAGATTATTAGTGCATGCTCCAGTGGCTGATAAATTGTACGATAAGTTGAAGCTACGCATGCAGCAGCTGCGCACAGGTTCGCCACTAGACAAGTCGATTGATGTGGGTAGCCTAGTAAGCCAAGAGCAATATAATAGGGTGAGTCAATTAGTCAGCCAAGGGCTCAAATCTGGCGGTGACATCTATCAAGTTCAAGATGAGGATGGGCAAAAAAATTATTATCCACCCACATTAATTACAGACATAGATACCAGCCATCCCTTGGTACAAGAAGAGATCTTTGGCCCTGTGCTAGTGTCTATGACCTTTAGAACCCAAGCCGAGGCGGTGGAGCTAGCCAATAATAGCCGCTATGGCTTAGCAGCTAGTGTGTGGAGTGAAAATATTAATCGCGCTATGGATGTGGCACCTAAGATTAAAGCGGGTGTGGTGTGGGTCAATAACCACAATCAATTTGATGCAGCGTGTGGCTTTGGTGGAGTTAAAGAATCTGGCTTTGGGCGCGAAGGTGGTAAAGAAGGGTTATATGAATATTTAACACCCACAGGCCTAACCTCTATGAAAGGCTCTTCAGTTGCCAATGCACCCTCAAAAACTGCGCTTAAAGTGTCCTCTATCGATCGCACATTAAAATTTTATATCGCAGGTAAGCAGGTGAGGCCAGATTCAGGCCATAGTCAAACTACCTATAACTATGATGGCAGTGTGGCTGCCATGGTGGGTGTGGGCAGCCGTAAAGATATTCGCAATGGTGTTTCAGGTGCTTTAAAGGCATCGGCTTGGGCACAGCAAAGTGGCCATGCACGGGCGCAGGTGATTTACTTTTTAGCCGAAAATTTAGCCCAGCGAGAAAACGAATGGCTAGAGCGCTTACAAAAAGTGTGTGGCTATAATTTAGCCAAAGCTAAAGCCGAATTTGAAGCATCTTTGAGCTGTCTTTTCACCTACGCTGCATGGGCAGATAAATACGATGGGGCAGTGCACAACGCACCTTACCGTGGTGTTACATTGGCTTTGCCTGAAGCGGTGGGAGTGATAGGGTTAGTAGCGCCTAATGAGCAGCCATTAATTTCTACTATAGCGCTTATGGCACCTGCTATTGCCATGGGTAATCGGGTGGTATTGGTGGCCAGTGAGCTGTATCCAAGTATCGCATTGGAGCTTGTGCAAGTGCTAGAAACATCTGATGTGCCAGCAGGTGTGGTGAATATTATTGCAGGCCAAAAAGCAGAGCTTGCTAATCATCTTGCAGGCCATGGCGAAATTGAAGCGATGTGGTGTTGGGCAAGCGCCAGTGTTAATAAACAAACAGAGCAAACAAGTGCAACAGATTTAAAGCGCATGTGGACTCATTCAGAGTTAGATCGAGACTGGCTTGATCCCAACCAGAGTGAAGGCGTAGAATTTTTACGCCAAGCTACACAAGTGAAAAATATTTGGACGCCCTACGGCGACTAATTTGAAAGAAGAAAGTAGAAAGAAAAAAAGCGGCTTAAGCCGGATTAAGTAAAACTAGGAGAATATAATGAAGCTAAATAAAATCACCATGGCAATTGCCGCTGCAGCAGTGGTATTAACTACCAGCGCTGCTCAAGCAGAAATTCAGCCAGCAGTTGTCTATGACAAAGCGGGTAAGTTTGATAAGTCATTCAACGAGGCTGTGTTTAACGGCATTAAGCGCTTTACTGCAGACACTGGTATTAGTGTGCGTGAAGTGGAGCCCACTAACGAAGCTCAAGTAGAGCAAGGCCTTAAAAAGCTAGCTAAGCGTGGAAATAGTCCAATTGTTGGTGTAGGTTTTGCTCAAGCTAACGCTGTAAGTGCTGCAGCTCAGGCATACCCAGACGCTAAGTTCACCTTGATCGATATGGTTGTACCAGAAGCTAACGTGCAAAGCGTAGTGTTTCGTGCTCAAGAAGGTTCTTTCTTAGTAGGAGCTTTGGCCGCGATGAAGTCTCAAACCGGCACTGTTGGTTTTGTTGGTGGCATGGACATTCCTCTTATTTCGGTATTTGGTTGTGGCTTTGAGCAAGGTGCTAAGCACATTAATGCAGACATCAAAGTGCTTACTAGCTTTGTAGGCTCTACAGGTGCAGCATTTGCTAACCCATCTAAAGGTGGCGAAATTGCCCGTAGTCAATATGAAGCAGGTGCCGATATCGTATTTGCTGCAGCTGGCTCTTCAGGTAATGGTGTAATCCAAACTGCTGCAGACATGGGTAAGCTTGCTATTGGTGTAGACTCAAACCAAAACTACTTGCAGCCAGGCACCGTACTTACCTCTATGGTTAAGCGCGTTGGTGAAGCTGCGTACCAAAGCTATGCTACTGCACAAAATGGCACATGGAAGCCAGGTTTTGTGAGCATGGGTCTTGCTGAAGGCGGTGTTGATTGGGCACTTGACGAGCATAACCGTAGCTTAGTATCTGCCGATATGGAAGCTCAGGTTAATGCACTTAAAGCATCTATCATCGCTGGTGATATTTCAGTACATGACTATATGTCAGATAACACCTGTAACTACTAATCTGTAGCTACTATAGGTAACAGCGCTTAGCACTTTTGTAGTTATAGATAGTGTTCAAGGGCTAATGCAGTGGGTGATTTAGATCAATCACCCACTGCCATTTTGTTCCGCAGACCGATAACCAAAGATTGATGACTATGACCGATACTTTTGCTATTGAATTAACCAACATTGATAAGCGCTTTGGCGCCGTACATGCCAATAACAAAGTTTGCTTGCAAGTAAAGCGAGGAAATATTCATGGCATCGTTGGTGAAAACGGTGCTGGAAAATCAACACTTATGAGCATTCTGTATGGCTTCTATCAAGCTGATGCAGGACAAATTAAAGTATTAGGCCAGCCTCATACTTTTACAGATTCACATCAAGCCATTGCCGCAGGCATTGGTATGGTACATCAGCATTTTATGCTGGTAGAAAATTTCACTGTGTTAGAAAATGTAATTTTAGGCAGTGAAGGTGGGGCTTTATTGGCCAATGGTATGGCTGCTGCACGTAAAGAGCTCACTCGTTTAGCAGATGTATATGGTTTAAAAGTAGATTTAGATGCCACCATAGATACCTTGCCCGTAGGCTTGCAGCAACGCGTAGAAATACTTAAAGCATTGTATAAGGGCGCCAAAATTTTGATTTTGGATGAGCCCACTGGCGTGTTAACACCCCAAGAAACAGAAGAGCTGTTTCGCATTTTTGATGCCCTAAAACAGCAGGGCGTCACCATCATGTTAATTACTCACAAATTACGTGAAATTATATCCGTTACCGACCAAGTGTCGGTGATGCGTGCAGGCCAAATGGTAGCTCATAGAGACACACGCGATACTAGCCGTGAAGAGCTTGCCGAGCTTATGGTGGGCCGCAAGGTGCTTTTGCAAGTGAATAAAAAAGCAGCCAATGTGCGCGCACCCTTGATGAAGGTTAAGCGCTTAAGCGTGGCTGATGATCAAGGTGTAATGCGGCTAAGCGATGTAAGTTTTGAACTACGTGCTGGCGAAGTGCTAGGTGTAGCGGGAGTGTCTGGTAATGGGCAAACGCAGCTATTAGAAGCCTTGTCTGGCATTGTGAAAATGACCAGCGGTAGTATAGAAGTTTTAGGCTTTACCATGGATGCCAAAAACCCAATAACACCTGACAAGATGCGCAAAATAGGTTTGGCACATGTGCCAGAAGATCGCCACCGCATGGGTTTGATCACTGACTTTAGTGCCAGTGAGTCAGCTTTGTTGGGTTATCACACCGACGCCAAAATAAACTCAGGCATTTGGCTTAACAAAAATAACGTTGAAGACAACTGCAAAGCCTTGATGTCTGCTTTTGACGTGCGCCCTGCAGATCCTCACTTAAAATCGGCTAATTTTTCAGGGGGTAATCAACAAAAGCTTATTTTAGCTCGTGAAATGGAGCGCAACCCAGATGTACTACTCATAGGCCAGCCTACCCGTGGCGTGGACATTGGTGCCATTGAATTTATCCATCAGCGCATTATAGATATGCGTGATGCCGGTAAGGCTGTGTTATTGGTGTCGGTAGAGCTAGATGAAATAATGTCGGTGAGTGATCGTATTATTGTTTTATGTGACGGCCAGATTACCGGGCGCATTAATGCTAGTGATGCCGATGAGAAAACCCTAGGCATGATGATGGCGAATGCGTTAGATCCTATAGACCCCCTACAAACTATGGATGATCAACGAGCCTCCATGAAACAAGCCTCTACTCAGGAAAACCAAGTATGAACCGCGATACACGTATAGCTTGGATCAACCGGCTACTGTTGCCTTTACTGAACATTATTACTGCCTTTGCAGTGACAGCTTTGGTGTTTTGGCTCATTGATGTAAACCCTATCGAAGCAGCGCAAGTGCTGCTATATGGTGCATTTGGCTATGAAGAAGGCATTGGATATACCATCTACTACGCCACTAATTTTATCTTTACAGGCTTGGCAGTAGCTGTGGCTTTTCATGCGGGCTTGTTCAACATTGGTGGAGAAGGCCAAGCCTACATAGGTGGTTTGGGCGCTGGTCTTGCCATACTGATGTTAGACCCTAGCCTTGGCGCATGGGTGTTTATACCGGCAAGTATTATAGGCGCGTTATTGTTTGGCGGCCTATGGGCTTTGATTCCAGCCTATTTGCAGGCCTATCGTGGCAGCCACATAGTAATCACCACTATTATGTTTAACTTTTTGGCTGCATCGCTGATGGTATACATCATGGTGCATGTGCTGCGCGAAACAGGGCAAATGACCCCTCAAAGTGAGCTGTTTCCAACCAGTGCATGGATGCCTTTTGTGCACGATGTAGCTGCAGGTTTTGGCTACAATATAGAGGCTTCGCCTTTAAATATGTCGGTGTTATTAGCTTTGGTGTGTGCTGTGCTTGTGTGGTTTTTCTTGTGGCACACGCGCTGGGGTTATGCCATACGCGCCACAGGCAAAAATGGATCTGCCGCTGTTTATAGTGGCATAAAGCCTAAACGAATTATTATTGTAGCCATGTGTATCTCTGGCGCCTTAGCTGGGTTGGTGAGTGTAAATGAACTGGTAGGTTATCAGCACAGGCTTATTATGGATTTCCACTTAGGCTATGGCTTTGGTGGCATTGCTGTGGCATTGATGGGCCGTAAACACCCTATTGGCATTATTGTAGCGGCTGTGTTGTTTGGTATTTTATACCAAGGTGGCGCAGAGCTTGCTTTTGAAATGAGCGGCATTTCTCGCGACATTGTGGTGGTAATGCAAGGCTTAGTTATCTTGTTCTGTGGTGCTTTGGAGTATATGTATAGGCCTTGGCTAATACGCACATTAGCACCGGTTAAACAAGAAGCAGCAAACCAAGCAGCAGCAGAGGTGGGCGCATGAGTGACGTATTCTTAACAGTACTGCTAACCTTAGATGCCACTTTCCGTGTGTCTACTCCCTTAATTATAGCTGCAATGGCAGGCCTTTTTGCCGAGCGTGCAGGTGTGGTTGATATCGGTTTGGAAGGCAAAATGTTAGCTGCAGCTTTTGCTGCAGCAAGTGTGTCTGCAGTGGTAGGCTCGCCTTGGGCTGGTTTGGGCGTGGCCATGCTGGTGTCTTGTGGTTTGGCTATGTTGCATGGCTTTGCCACTATTACCCACCGAGGTGACCAGGTAGTAAGTGGTATTGCCATTAATATTTTAGTGGCTGGATTAACCGTTATTTTAGGCTTGGCTTGGTTTCATCAAGGCGGCCTAACACCTGCGTTAAACAATGACTCACGTTTTCTTTCTATTACTTTGCCTTTTGTTGATCAGTTGGCACTTATCCCTGTGTTGGGGCCCATTTATAAAGAGCTGATAAGTGGCCATAATATTTTGGTATATCTAGCGTTTGTAATAGTGCCTTTGGTTTGGTGGGTAGTGTATCGCACCCGCTTTGGTTTGCGGCTTAGAGCGGTAGGTGAAAACCCCACAGCAGTAGACACTGCAGGCTTGTCAGTGGTGAAGCTGCGTTATAAAGCCTTACTTATTGGTGGTGTGTTATGTGGTATTGCAGGCACTTATATCGCCATAGCTCATAATGCTCAATTCACCAGAGACATGACAGCAGGCCAAGGATATATTGCTTTGGCAGCGCTTATTTTTGGTAAGTGGCGCCCATTAACTGTGATGCTTGCCTGTTTGCTATTTGGCTTTTTAGATGCGCTGGCAGTGCGCTTGCAAGGTGTAGAGATTGCAGGCATTGGAGAGATTCCGGTGCAGATGATTGAAGCCACACCGTACCTTTTAACTGTGATTTTGTTGGCAGGCTTTATTGGCCGTGCTACACCTCCAAAAGCCTCGGGCATAGCTTACGTAAAAGAGCGATAACACAAGTAATACCCAGTAATAAACAGGAACGACAATGATGTCTGATCAACCAAAAATACAAACCACTGAAGCCAAGCTTATAGAGGGTGCTAAACAGGCTATGGCTAAAGCGTATGCGCCATATTCTAATTACCCAGTGGGTGCTTTAGTAGTCACCCAAGATGGCCAAACGTTTGTAGGCTGTAATGTTGAAAATGCCAGCTATCCAGAGGGCCATTGCGCTGAGACAGCAGCGATTGCTGCTATGGTAATGGCAGGACAACAACGCATTCAAAGCATTTACATTATGAGCCAAGATGAACAAGGCGCTACGCCTTGTGGAGGCTGTCGCCAACGTATACGAGAATTTGCAGATAACGATACCCCAGTTTTTTTGTGCTCGCCGAAAGGCGTGCAAAAACGCTTACAACTTTCAGATTTATTACCACATGCATTTGGGCCGGAGTTTTTGATATGAGCCAAGTAGACGACTGTTTAGCCGTTATTCATAAAGCAGTAGGTGATTTTGTGCCCCAAGTAGGCATGGTGCTAGGCTCGGGTTTGGGCACCTTTGCAGACCAAGTGGATGCTGTGGCTAGCATTGGGTTTGATGATTTGCCAGGTTTTCCCCAAGCAGGAGTGGGCGGGCACGCAGGGCGGCTGGTGCTGGGCCGTGTGGGAGGCACCGGTGTGGCTGTATTACAAGGCCGAGCGCATTACTACGAGCATGGCAAAGCTGACGTAATGGCTGTGGTGATTCAAACCTTTAAAGCCATGGGTTGTGAAGCACTTATTCTCACCAATGCCGCAGGTAGCATGGTAGCTGATGCAGGGCCAGGCAGTGTGATGTTGATCACTGATCACATTAATATGACCGGCGTATCGCCCCTGTTTGGTGCTCAAGGTAACTCACGTTTTGTAGATATGACACAGGCCTATAATCAAAACATGAACGATGCCATGCGCAAAGCAGCGCTAGCAAACAATGTTAAATTACATGAAGGCGTTTACGCATGGATGTGTGGGCCTCATTTTGAAACGCCAGCAGAAATTAGAGCCCTTAAGGTGCTTGGAGCCCAAGCTGTGGGTATGTCCACAGTGCCAGAGGTTATTTTGGCTAGGCACCAAGGCTTGCCTTTGTGCGCATTATCTATTGTCACTAACTACGCTTCAGGCATGAGCCCTACGCCATTGAGCCATGAACAAACTATGGAATACGCAAAAATGGCAACCGATGGCGTGGAGCGTTTATTAAATGCGTTTTTACATGCTTATGGAGCGCCCTTGTGACAGCTATGCAACTCTCTACAGCCACTTTTTTACCTCAAGAGATCATCCGTAAAAAGCGCGATGGGCTAACACTTAATGATGCCGAAATTACCTTTATGGTGAAAGGCATTACCAGTGGGCAACTAAGTGATGTGCAGCTAGGTGCATTTGCTATGGCGGTGTATCAGCGTGGCATGACCATGGCAGAGCGCATCACCTTAACGCAGCAAATGATGTATTCGGGCAACGTATTAAACTGGCAACAAATGGATCTAAATGGCCCCATAGTAGATAAGCATTCTACCGGTGGTGTGGGCGACAAGGTAAGCTTGATGTTGGGGCCTATAGTGGCGGCTTGTGGCGCTTATGTGCCTATGATTTCTGGACGAGGTTTGGGCCACACAGGGGGCACTTTAGATAAGTTTGATAGTATTCCAGGCTACAATGCCTACCCAAGTGAACAAATGTTTAAGGCACTAGTGAAGCGTGTAGGCTGCGCCATTATTGGCCAAACAGACCAGCTAGCACCGGCAGACCAACGCATGTATGCCACGCGTGATGTTACTGCTACGGTAGAGTCTATCGACTTAATTACTTCTTCTATTTTGTCTAAAAAGCTTGCTGCAGGTTTAGACGCTTTAGTGATGGATGTGAAAACAGGCAACGGTGCTTTTGCTGCAAAAATGTCTATGGCACAAGAGCTAAGCCAGAGCATTTCACACGTGGCCACAGGTGCAGGAGTGCCTACTAGATGTTTAATCACCGACATGAATCAGGTGCTAGGAAAAAGTGTGGGCAATGCTGTAGAAATGGCAGAGTGTGTCGACTTTTTGTGTAACCCACAGCAAGCTGAGCCTAGGCTTCTGGAGCTTACCATAGAGCTAGCTGCGCACATGTTAGACATCAGTGGCGCAGCAGACACCCTAGATGCAGCCAGAGATAAAGCCAGAGATGCCTTAAATAAAGGCCATGCCGCCACAGTGTTTGCTAAGATGGTGGAAGGCCTTGGCGGGCCAGCAGATTTGCTTGAAAAACCTACCCTTTATTTACCCCAAGCACCCATTGTGAAGCCTATTTTGGCGCCAGCATCTGGCTATGTATCGGCTATGGATGTGCGAGCTATAGGCATGTCTATGGTGAGCCTTAAAGCCGGGCGCAGTAAAGCTGAAGACCCTATAGATTATGCCGTGGGCTTAAGTAATATGGTGCAAATGAACGACTATGTAGAACAAGGCCAACCTATCGCGTTAGCCCATGTGCGAAGCGATGATCAGCTTAGTATGCTAAACCAGCAGATACTTAAAACCATACAACTAAGCCCTAAAGCTTGCAAAACCCAAGCCTTAATAAAAGAGTGCTATCAAGCATAACGATTTAACGGTGTAGGTTTAAAAACACCCGATTACACATTAAAAAGACCAGAACTATGAACAGAGCCATTATTATTATTTTAGATTCATTGGGCATAGGCGCAAGCGCCGATGCTGCCAAATATGGTGACCAAAATTCTGATACTTTTGGCCATATTGTAGAAGCCTGCGAGGCTGGGCTTGCCAACAACAATATGCGTAGTGGCCCTCTTAAAATACCCAACCTTTTGCGGTTTGGCCTAGGTGCAGCAGCAGTGGGCAGCCGCAAACAAAGCTTGCCTCTTGATACCCATGAAGCAGTGCAAGGCGCTTATGGCCATGCTGTAGAGCTAAGCAGCGGTAAAGACACCCCCAGTGGACATTGGGAAATAAGCGGCTTGCCCGTTTTATTTGAATGGGGCACGTTTCCAAAACAAGAGAACTGTTTTCCAGCTAAGCTAATGCAAGATTTATTGGCCCAAGGCAACATAAAAGGCACCTTGGCCAACAAACACTGCTCTGGCACCCAAGTGCTGGTGGAATATGGCGAAGAACACCTGCGCACAGGCCAGCCCATTTGCTACACCTCTGATGACTCGGTATTTCAAATTGCCGCCCATGAAGAAACCTTTGGCCTAGAAAGGCTGTATGCCTTATGCGACATAGCCAAAAAGCTAGTAGACCCACTTAATGTCACACGAGTGATTGCAAGGCCATTTAAGGGCTTAACAGCGGCTACCTTTGAGCGCACAGAAAACCGCAAAGACCTAACCACACCCCCTATGGGCGCCACTTTGCTTGACCATATTCAAGACAAAAACGGCACTGTGGTGTCTGTGGGCAAAATAGGAGATATTTTTGCTCATAAAGGCGTGAGCTACACGGTGAAAGCTGCCGATAACATGGGTTTGGTAGATCAAATGCTAGACCAAATGGACAAAGTAAAAGAAGGTTTGATCTTTGTTAATCTGGTGGATTTTGACAGCAAATATGGCCACCGCCGCAATGTGGCAGGCTATGCCCATGCCCTAGAAGAATTTGACGCCAGAATACCAGAGCTGGAAGCCAAGCTTGGCCAACAAGACTTAGTGTTACTGAGCGCAGACCATGGCTGTGACCCTACATGGCCAGGCTCTCACCACACCCGTGAACATGTGCCGGTGGTTTTTTATGGCCACTATTGTGGTGAAGCAGTAAAAGCGTGCAACTTAGGCGAAAGAGCAAGTTTTGCCGATATGGGGCAAACCGTAGCGTGCCATTTAAACCTAGAGCCTTTAAACTATGGCACCGCTTGTGAGCTAACGCGTTAGATTAAATTTTTATTAACATCAGTGAGTATTTCATGTCTGAATTATTAACACAGCAAATTCAAAAGCTACCCAAAGTAGAGCTACACAGCCACTTAGAAGGGTGCATACAGCCGCAGCTAGTGCGAGCGATTGCCAAGCGCAACGACATCACCCTTAAAGAAGGCCTATTTAACGAAAAAGACATGTTTGCATGGGATAACTTCGTAGAGTTTTTAGGCGCCTATGACGAAGCTAGCTTTTGCCTTCGCAAGGCACAAGACTACCGCGACATTATGTACACCTACATGCAAGAGTGTGCAGCACAGGGCACCATTTACGCCGAAACCTTTATCTCGCCAGACCATGCCGCAGCAGTGGGTATGAGCTACGACGACATGCTTGCAGGCTGTGTGCAAGGCATAGATGATGCACAGGCAGACTTTGGCATAGTGGGCCGTTTAATCGTGTCTTGCGTGCGTCATTTGGGGCCAGAGCAAGCGGTAGTGGTGGCGCAGCAATTGGTGGATAACCCTCATCCTTATATTGTAGGCTTTGGTATGGGGGGTAATGAATCTATGTTTACCCAAGCCGACTTTGCTCCAGCGTTTAATATAGCCGCAGCTTCTGGGCTTGCTTGCACCACCCATGCGGGTGAAGTGCTAGGGCCACAAAGTGTGTGGGATGCTATAGACAACTTACCCGTTACTCGCATAGGCCATGGTGTGCGCAGTGTAGAAGACCCAGCGCTTTTGGTGGAGCTTGCCAAACGTGGCATCGCCTTAGAAGTATGCCCTGGCAGCAACATTGCTTTGTCTGTGTATCCAAACCTTGAAAGCCACCCGCTTAATAAGATATTAGATGCCGGTATAAGCGTGAGCCTAAACTCAGATGACCCCCCATTTTTTGCCACCACCGTAGGCTCTGAATACCTTTCTGGCGCAAAAGATTTTGGCTTGGATTTAGAGCAGCTGCGCAATATTTCGCGCATGGCCATGCAAGCTTCGTTTGCCGATGAGCAAACTAAAGCGCGTTTGTTGGCTGTGATTGGTTAAGCAAAAAAACGGGTTAAACCACTATGACTGAATCTGCTATACGTCCTTTTCATTTAGCCATTCCTATCAGGGATGTTGAAGAGTCACGGCTGTTTTATGGCCAACTACTTGGCCTAAGTGAAGGCCGCTCTAGTGAAGAATGGATAGACTGGAACCTATATGGCCATCAGCTAGTCACCCACCTTAACCCAAACCTAGGCCCACAAGGCAAAGTGTCTGTGCATGTGAATGGGGTAGATGGCAAAGGCGTGCCAGTGCCGCATTTTGGCGTGGTGCTTACCCTGGAAGACTGGCAACACCTAGCCCAAAGGTTGGCTGGCAAAGTGGAATTTATAATAGAGCCACACACACGCTTTAAAGGTGAAGCAGGGGAGCAATCTACCTTGTTTTTCAGCGACCCTAGCGGCAATGCGCTAGAGTTTAAAGCTTTTGCAGATTTGGGGCAGCTGTTCGCTAAGTAAGCTTTACCACTCATATGGCCTTTTAAAAAGCTTAACGAAGGTGTGGTTAGGCTTTT
The DNA here is from genome assembly GCF_047730155.1 of Candidatus Njordibacter sp. Uisw_002. Lineage (NCBI taxonomy): Bacteria > Pseudomonadati > Pseudomonadota > Gammaproteobacteria > Pseudomonadales > Candidatus Njordibacteraceae > Candidatus Njordibacter > Candidatus Njordibacter sp. Uisw_002. Next base: position 1,642,822 of record NZ_CP159832.1, on the reverse strand, counting down.
TTTGTGCCTTGGATAAATGCGTGGGCATCTAAATATATGCAGGTGAGTTTAAAAATATCTACTAATATTATCTTGTAATTATTATTTATTACTGGTTTGGTAGGCCATATAATGTTCATATTCTACTGTGAGTTAGCACAGTGACGCTTATGTGTGACTTATGTACAAAGCATTCACCTAATTGGTTTGCCTGTAAGCCGAGCATGCAACAGTAGAGGCTGTGTTTGAGACGTTATGAATCTACTTACACAAGGGGTGTCACATGGAATGTATCTTATATAAAAAAGGCTGCAAGTATCAGCTTGTTGAAACATACACTTTTAAAATACCTATTAAACCCAAAGAGGGTGTCTCATCACCTTCTGGATTTATTGCACTTACAGCCAATGGATTGCTTACAATAAAAAAAGGGTATGCATGGGATGGCCCATCTGGCCCTGCTATAGATACGCTTAACTTTATGCGAGGGTCGCTCGTTCATGATGCCTTATATCAATTAATGAGAGAGAAACTTTTAGACCAAAACACCACTCGAAAACCAGCAGATCAGCTTTTGCAGAAAATGTGCAAAGCAGACGGCATGAGTGCAATACGTGCATGGTGGGTATACAACATATTAAGAATAGCAGGCAGCCTTGCCAGCGTTTCAAATAGTCATAGGCCTATAGTTAAAGCACCTAAAGAATGTGGCACAGGCAACTAATAATTAAATAGCGCAACAGCCTAACAGGCGGCACCGTTTTAAGACGATATATTTTTAGCACAAGTGACGCATAGAAGCACAAACACAGCGCACAATAATTTGCCCCTTTTAAACCAAATGGTATGATCAGCCTTGATGATTATCTAAGGGTTTAAACGTGCCAACTAATAACCATAAAAAAACACCCAGCCACAGCCTTGCTGATACACATATGCTGCACTTGCCCAGTGATTTAGACGGTGGCCTAGGCACTGTGGCTCGCATGGGTGTGATTGTGTTGCAAACAGACCAAACCATAGAGCACGAGCTAGCCAGTTTGTTGCAGCTGCCCGGGGTGGCCACCTATCACTGCCGCATTGCTAACGCTATGGAAGTCACCGCCAGTGCACTGGCGCAAATGGAAGCAGATTTGCCCATGGCGGCAAGCTTGTTGCCTAGCCAGTTTGATTTTGATGTAGTGGCATATGCCTGCACCTCTGGCTCCACAGTAATAGGTGAGCAGCGTGTGCAGCAAGCAGTGCAACAAGCCCACCCTAATGTGCCCGTTACTAATCCGTTAAGTGCCTGTAAAGCCGCTTTGGCAGCCCTTGGCATCAAGCGTGTGGCGTTTCTCACCCCTTATAGCCCTGATGTCACTAGTGCCATGCAGGCAAACCTTACCGAAGCAGGCTTTGACATAGTGGTCACAGGCTCTTTTGATCTCACTGATGATTTTGAAGTAGGCAGGGTAAGCCCACAAAGCATTGCCGATGCAGTGCGTGTGCTGGCTGATAAACAGCCGTGTGATGGGGTGTTTGTGTCTTGCACTAGTTTGCGCGTGGCCAATCTCATCCCAGCCTTAGAAGCCAATCTAGGTATTCCTGTCACCTCTAGTAATCATGCCCTAGCATGGCATATGCTGCGTTTAGCGGGGGTGCATGATGCTATGCCCCACAAAGGCCGTTTGTTTGGCGCGGTATAAACGCGATATAAAGTTTCAACACCACACATAATAAAAAAGGATCAGTATGGCTCACACATTACCGCAACACGCCCGCGTGGTTATTATTGGTGGCGGCATCCATGGCTGCTCTGTGGCCTATCATTTGGCCCAAGAAGGCTGGAAAGACATTGTGCTGCTAGAGCGTAAGCAGCTTACTAGCGGCACCACTTGGCATGCAGCTGGGCTAGTAGGGCGGTTGCAAGGCGGGCACTCTACCACCGCGTTTGCTCAATATGGCTCCGATTTATTTGGCCAGCTAGAAAAAGAAACCGGCCAAGCCACAGGTTATAAATGCCCAGGCTCCATCTCTATAGCCACTAACATAGAACGAATGGCAGAGCTGCAAAGGCAAGCCGATTTTGCACTACTACACGATGAAGAAGCCAGTTTTATGCATGTGGATGAAATCATGCAGGCGTGGCCCATGATGAACCCAGAAAATGTAGTGGGCGGCATTCATGTGCCAGGCAATGGCTACATAAACCCTATCGACCTAACTATGGCCATGGCCAAAGGGGCACGGCAAAAGGGCGTTAAAATCATTGAAAATATCTGCGTAGAGCAGGTGCTTGTAGAGCCTATGCAAGCAGAGCAAAAAAAGGTGACTGGTGTAGTCACAAACCAAGGCACTATTAAGGCCGATTTTGTAGTGAACTGTGCAGGCATGTGGGCCCGTGAATTAGGCCGCCAAAACAACATAGACATAGGCTTACACGCTTGCGAGCATTATTATTTAGTCACCGATGTGATCCCAGATTTACCCGCCAATTTACCCGTACTGCGCTCATACGATGATTGCACTTATTTTAAAGAAGATGCAGGCAAGTTGCTGTTTGGTTTTGCCCATAACAAAGTAAAGCCATGGGGCATGCAAGGCATCCCTAAAGAGTTTTGTTTTGACTCCCTAGAGTTTGTAGATGACGACGTGATGGATGTGCTTGAAATGGCCATGAACAGAGTGCCTTTGTTGCAAACCACAGGCATTCGCACTTTTTTTAATGGCCCAGAAAGCTACTCCTATGATGGCCGCTTTACTTTAGGCCCAGCGCCGCAAATAGAGGGGTATTTTATCTTAGCAGGGGTCAACTCCACAGGCATTCAGTCAGGCGCCGGAGCAGGCAGAGCTTTGGCTCAGTGGATCATTAAAGGCCATGCGCCTATGGATCTAAACGACATGGACCCAGCCCGCATAGAATCTTTTCAAGCACGCGATTTATACCTACAAAAGCGCACACCCGAAACCCAAACACGCACTTACGCCATGCACTGGCCTAATGATCAGCGTGACAGTGTGCGCAATTTACGCAAAACCCCATTTCACCACACGCTCAAACAACACGGCGCATGTTTTGGTGAAGTGATGGGCTGGGAGCGGCCTTTGTGGTTTGCTCCTAAAGGCGTGGAAGCCAAAACCCAATACAGCTTTGGGCGACAAAATTGGTTTGATTATAGTCAGGCCGAGCAACACGCCGCGCGCAACGGCGTGGCTTTGATCGATTATTCTATGCTTGGCAAGCTGATGATAGAGGGCAAAGATGCGCAAGACTTTTTACAACGTGTGTGCACCAATGACCTAGCAATAGAGCCGGGTAAGCTTGCATACACGCTGATGCTTAATGAACGTGGCGGCATAGAAAGTGACGCCACAGTGGCACGCTTCGCGCACGATAGCTTCATGATGATGAGCTCTATGGCCCGCACCCAGCGTGATCGCCTGCACTTGCAAGCCCAAGTGCAAGCAAACGAAGATGTGCGCTTGCGCGACGTGACCAGCGCCTATGGTGTATTGTCTATAGTAGGCCCTCACAGCCGTGAGTTGTTAGCCAAGCTTACCGACATGGATGTAAGCAATGAAGCCTTTGGTTTTAATACTTGGCAAAGTGGTTACATAGGCCATGCGCCTGTGTGGGCGCAGCGGTTATCTTTTACCGGTGAGCTAGGCTTTGAGATTTTTGTCACCCCAGATTTTGCCGACTACCTGTTGCAGCTATTGCTAGAAGAAGGCCTGCCAATGGGGCTAAAACTTATGGGCGGCGAAGCTTTAAATGCCTTACGCATAGAAAAAGGCTATCTGCACTGGGGCCATGATGTGTCCTACACAGAAGCCCCTCATCAAGTGGGGCTTGGCTTTTTATGTAAAGCCAATAAAGGCATCCAATACATAGGCCAAGTAGCAGTGCAACAGCGCAAAGACCAAGCCCTAGGGCCTTACCTATGTCATATAAAGCTAGGCGATGCAGGGCCTTTGCTATATCACAATGAGCCTATTCTTTTGGGTGATGGCAAATCTAAAAAAACCATAGGTTATGTCACCTCTGGTGCTTATTCATGCACTGCCACGGCAGCGGTAGGCTTGGGCTTTTTAGATGAGCGCCTTGATGTGACTCAAGGGCAGTTTAGTGTGTTGGTAGAAGGCATCGCTTATCCAGCTGCATTAAGCTGGAAGCCGTTTTATGACCCAACTAATACCCGGCTTAAAAGCTAGGGATAAATTTTGGGCATAAAAAAACCACAACTAAGTGGCTTGATTAGAATGGCTCCTCGACCAGGACTCGAACCTGGGACCAATAGATTAACAGTCTACTGCTCTACCAACTGAGCTATCGAGGAATCATAAGGTTTCGCGTTGAGGTTGGCTCCTCGACCAGGACTCGAACCTGGGACCAATAGATTAACAGTCTACTGCTCTACCAACTGAGCTATCGAGGAATTGCTCAATGCGAGGCGCGAATATTAATAGTGTATGGGCTTTGAGTCAAGGGTAAAAAACCATTTTATTTGAATAGGTTAAACCTTTTTGCGTAGCGATTGCTCTGGGCCACATTTTTTGCCATGGTCATGTTCCAGATGATTATCAATCGCTTGCAAAATTGCTTGTGTGTTATCATGCATTCATTGTTTTATCGAAGGAAATAAACGTGGATACTACGGCCAATAAATTACTCGATCTGGTGTTAGCACCATTAAATATCACCTACCATCAGCTAGATAACGATAGCCACAAGCACAGTGGGTCTGCTACCAATAGCCATTACAATTTAGTATTAGTCTCTGATGACTTTGCAGGTGTGGGGTTGGTGAAGCGTCATCAGCAGGTTTATGCCTTGGTAGGGGAGCTAATGAGTAACCCTATTCATGCATTGGCACTGCATTGTTATACCACCGACCAGTGGCAAGCCAAGCAAGAAAAAATGCCAGCTACAGCCCCATGCATGGGTGGTAGTTAGTTATATAGGGCTATAAAAAGTCCCAAAAAAAAGCCCCACATACCCTGTGCTAAAACATGGTGTGTGGGGCTTTTTTGTAGCTAGCGCATTAGCGCAAGAGCAACGCTAAATAAAGCGCAGCTTAGAAGTCGCCTGTGCCAGCAAGGGCTTCTTTGCGCGTGGCCATAAAGTCTTGCAGGCCATCATCAATGCCTTGATCCAAAGCTGGGGCTTCATATTCATTAAGCATTTTCTTCCAAAGCGAGTTAGCTCTAGTAAGCATGTCTTTACTGCCGTCTTCTTCCCACTGCTCAAAGCTGTTGTTGTCAGTGAGGTTGGACATATAAAACGCGTCTTTAAAGTTGGCTTGTGTATGAGCACAGCCTAAGAAGTGGTTGCCAGGGCCTACTTCTCGAATGGCATCAAGTGCTTGGCCATTTTCTGAAAGATCTATGCCCTTACAGAACGTATGTGCCATACCTAGCTGATCTAAGTCCATCACAAACTTCTCATAGCCCATAGACAAGCCACCTTCTAGCCAGCCTGCAGAATGCAACGCAAAGTTAACACCCGCCATAATAGTAGGCATAAGCGTGTTAGCGCTCTCAGATGCTGCTTGCGCGTCTGGAATCTTAGAGCCAGGTAAAGAGCCACCACTACGAAACGGCACGCCCAAACGGCGAGCCAGTTGCGCAGCGCCATAAATCACTAGCGCAGGCTCTGGTGTGCCAAAGGTAGGTGCGCCAGATTGCATAGAGATAGAGCTTGCGAAGGTACCAAAAATACAAGGTGTGCCAGGGCGATATAGCTGAATAAAAGTCATACCTGCAAGCACTTCTGCCAATATTTGCGCCAAGGTGCCAGCAATAGTCACAGGAGACATAGCACCAGACAATATAAACGGTGTTACCACACAGGCTTGGTTGTTTTCAGCATACACTTTAGCAGCACCTAACATGGTGTCATCAAAGGTCATTGGCGAGTTGGCGTTGATTAAGCTTGTGGTTACGGTGTTGTTTTTAACAAATTCTTCACCAAATACAATCTTAGCCATGTCTACCGTGTCTTGTGCACGAGAAGGGGCAGTTACCGAGCCCATAAAGCCTTTGTCGCTGTATTTAATGTGGCTATACAGCATGTCTAGGTGACGGGTAGTTACAGGCACGTCTACTGGCTCACATACTGTGCCACCAGAGTGGTGCATGTAAGGCGACATGTAGGCTAGCTTTACAAAGTTTTGGAAGTCGTGAAGAGTAGCGTAACGACGCCCTTTGTCTAGGTCACGTACAAATGGGCAGCCATAGCCTGGAGCAAATACAGTGTTTTTGCCACCTATGATTACATTGCGATCGCTATTGCGCGCATGTTGAGTATATTCAGCAGGTGCAGAAGCTTGAATGATTTGTCGGCACATGCCGCGAGGAAAACGTACACGCTCCCCATCAACTATAGCGCCAGCTGCCTTAAGCACTGCAACGGCTTCTGGGTCATCACGAAAATCAATGCCCACTTCTTCAAGAATAGTGTCGGCATTACGTTCGATCAACTCCAAACCTGCTTCATCTAACACTTCAAATGGATTGAGTTGACGGGTGATAAAGGCAGGTGCTTTTACTGTGTCATTGGCGCGTGCTGCTTTACGTGCATCACGACCACCTCCGCTTTTGCGGCGTCCGCGGACTTCAGTCATGAAAATACTCCTAAAAAATGTATCAATATATATCTGGCCAAGATTTTGCAATTGTTGAAGGTTTTGTGCTGGCTAGGCGGCGACCGCTTGTTGTGTTTAAGCGCCACTTTTTGTCGTTTGTAACACTGTATCATCAGCTTTTTTGGTTACTATGAATGCCATTCATGTAGTTTTGAAAAATGCTCATCTTGATTTCCTGTATCCACCACTTGCACGGCTGGCTTAAACACCCACAGCTAGGTAGCATAGCAATATTATATATGGCATTTTTGAGAATTAACGATGAGCGCAAATCTACTTCAAGACTTATTGAAAAAAAATGGTGTTCTACTAGCTGATGGGGCCACAGGCACCAACTTATTTGCTATGGGTTTGGAGACAGGTGACGCGCCTGAATTATGGAATGTAGATTTTCCTGGCCGCATTGCAGTCAATTATAAAAGCTTTATAGATGCAGGCTCAGACATTATCTTAACCAATACATTTGGTGGCACACACTATCGCTTGAGGCTGCATAACGCCCAAGATAGAGTGCATGAGCTAAACGTTGCTGGCGTTAAAGTAGCACGCAAAGTGGCAGATCAGTGTGATCGTACAGTGATTATAGCCGGGTCTATTGGCCCTACTGGCGAAATACCAGAACCTATGGGCAGCTTAAGCCATGCTGATGCAGTGGCTGCTTTTACAGAGCAAGCCCACGCTTTAAAAGAAGGCGGCGCAGACGTATTGTGGATAGAGACAATGTCATCTACACAAGAGTCTGAAGCAGCTATCGAAGGCGCAAATACCACAGGCTTACCTGTCATTTGCACCTATAGTTTTGATACTAACGGCCGTTCAATGATGGGCGTAACACCTGCAGACATGGTGGTCTCTTGTGCTCATGAAGACCATACGTCTTATGCATGTGGATCAAATTGTGGCGTAGGGGCATCCGAATTAGTGATGGCCATACGCAATATGCGCAACGCCCCAGGTGGCGATAAAGCCATTTTGGTAGCTAAGGCCAACTGTGGTATTCCCGAATATGTCAATGGCGCTATCCACTATAATGGCACTCCAGAAATCATGGCTAATTACGCCACTATGGCTATGGATGCAGGAGCGGATATTATAGGCGGTTGTTGTGGCACGTCTCCAGAGCATGTTGCAGCTATGCGCAAAGCGCTAGATGCTCATACCAAAGGTGACGCACCTAGCGTTGAAGAAATTGAATCGGTGTTAGGTGAAATTTCTAAAGGCGGTAAAGCACAGTTTGGTGGAGACTTAACCGTAGCAGGCGGTGCGGCAGATGGCGCTGTTACAAACCGTCGTTCACGCAGGCGCTAAAGCACCTGTTATCAAAGGTGCCGCTGCATAAAACTACGTACTTCTTTTTAACGCAATGCCTTTACCAGCTTGCTCTGGCCAAGGTGTGTTTGCCTGCTCTTTTTCAAGTGTAGCCAAGCTTTTTAACATCATTGCACTAAAATTAGTCACCTTTTTAGCGACTAAGTTGTAGCTCAAAAATAACATTTCTACGGTAGCCAGTAGGTCGTTTTGGTCATTGTGCATTTGGTGAAAAACGCGCATGCGCTTGTTGTCTGTTTGCAATAGTTGCGTGGTGATAGTCACCATTTCCCCTAGCCCAATTTCTTGTAAATAAGTTAAGTGACTCTCTACTGTAAATAGGGTTTCACCGGTACTTTGGATGTGTGCCAAAGTTAAGCCCAAGTGATCTTGCAGTGCATCTGTAGCTTTGGTGAATATGACTAAATAATACGCATCGTTAAGGTGGCCGTTATAGTCAATCCACTCTTCTATCACAGGTGTGGCTAATGTTTTAAGGGTGTTTAAAGTATGTGGCATAGTTTCTCGTAATAATGGACTAGTTATAGTGTCTAGATTAAATGTTGCAAGCGTTACAAAGAATGATTAATATCACATAAATATTGCACTATTACGACTTATTTTTATGTTTACAGCGCTGCCCCTCACTAAGACAATCAATGTGGCTTTTTACTTAGTGCCAGAATTTTCTATGATTGGATTTTCTGCCCTAGTAGACCCTTTGCGCCAAGCTAACTATGTGTCTGGTGAAACCTTGTACAGGTGGCAAGTAGTGAGTGAAAAAGGTGAGGCCGTGGTTGCCAGTAATGGCATGAGTTTGATTGCCGACTGCGGCATTGATCAAGAAAAAAAACCAGATATGCTGATTATCTGTGCTGGTTTTGGCCCCGAAAAAGGTCAATCTAAACGATTACAAACTTGGCTGCAGCAACACAGTAGAAAAGGCGTATGGCTTGGTAGTCAGGACACGGGGAGCTATTTACTAGCTAAAACTGGTTTGCTAAATGGCTACCGCGCCACCATCCACTGGGAAAATTTAATTGCTTTTAAAGAGGTGTTCCAACAAGTAGAGGTGGTGGAAGAGCTGTATGAAATAGATCGGCGTCGCTTTACTTGCTCTGGTGGTTTGGCTGGTTTGGATATGATGCTTTATTTAATCCATTGCCAACGTGGCCATGAGTTGTCTTTATCCGTTTCAGATGAGCTGATCTACAGCCACATGCGAGAAGGTAAAGCCCCACAGCGCATGACTAATGCTTTGCGCTTAGGCACCAATAATCGCAAGCTGCTCAAAGTGATCGAGGCTATGGAAAATCACCTAGAAGACCCACTAAACATTCCTACTCTGGCAGCTATAGTGAACGTGTCAGAGCGCGAGCTAGAAAGGCTGTTTAGTAGGCACTTGCAGCAATCCCCTGGTCGTTATTACCGCGCCAAAAGGCTACAACGAGCTAGATCTTTGCTACAACAAACCGACAGGCAAGTGGTCGATATTGCTATGGCTAGTGGGTTTGGCTCTGCAGCACATTTTTCGCGTGCTTACAGGCAATTTTTCAATGTAGCACCAAGCCAAGATCGTCACCAGCAAATACGTCGTAGTTAAGCGCACTTGCCTTGTCTCTTTACTTACCCTGCCACTGAGGCTGGCGCTTTTGCGCAAAGGCATTGGTGCCTTCACTAGCATCATCTGAATGCAGCATGGTTTTATACACCGGCACATTTTGGCGCATATGCGCGTATGCTTGCTCTAGCTCCATGGTTTGGGTAGATCGGGTAATGGCTTTAATTGATGCCAATGACAATGGCGCAGATTGGGCAACTTCTTGAGCCCATGCCAATGCTTGCTCTACGAGCAATTCGCCTTCACAGTGGCGATTGATGAGGCCAAAGTGAATGGCTTCTTCTACTTCCATGCGGCGGCCAGTCATCAGCATATCCATAGCAATAGCATGAGGAACACGACGTGGTAATCGCAATACGCCTCCGCTGTCTGGGATGATACCTATAGTGGCTTCTGGTAAAAAAAACTGCGCATGATTTGCTGCAATAATTAAGTCACAAGCCAAAGCAAGCTCAAAGCCACCACCAGCAGCATAACCATTGACTGCCGCAATCACAGGTTTGTCCAAATTCCATAGTTCGGTAAGTCCGGCAAATCCGCCACGGCCAAAATCAGCATCCACCGCTTCACCTGCAGCCGCTGCTTTTAGGTCCCAGCCTGCACTAAAAAACCGGTCCCCACTGCCGGTAATTACAGCAACTGCTAAATCAGGATTATTAGCAAAGTTTATAAATGCTTCACCCATAGCATGAGAAGTGGCTGCATCTATGGCATTAGCTTTTGGGCGATTAAGGGTGATGAGTAACACGGCGCCATGTTGCTGGCAAACTACTGTATCGGTCATGAGTGGTGTTGTCCTAGTTGTATGAGAGCATCCACTGCTACAGCACCATCTTTAAGGGCCAGCAGGGGATTAATGTCTAATTCGTAAACAGGGTGTTTCTGGCTACAGTCTAGCACTGCCATTACGCTTTCCACTACGGCGTCTAAGTCCGCTGCATCTTGGCCACGATACCCTTTAAGTATGGGGGCGCATTTTAGTGTGGTTAGCGCCTGCATTATTTCTTTTTTGCTGGTGGGCAATAGCAAACTTTTAGCATCTTGTAGTAGCTCTACCAAAGTGCCACCTGCACCTAATACTAGATATTGGCCAAATAACGGGTCGGTATTGATACCAATAATCAGCTCACTCACTGCCCCTTTTACCATCTGTTCTATTAACAAAGTGTCACTTAAAGTAAACAGTGTTTTGGCCGCCTGCTCTACTTCAGCAAAGCTGTTAAGGTTAAGTTTAACAGCGCCTAATTCAGTTTTATGAGCTAAATCTGCCCCTACAGCCTTCACAGTAATGGGATACCCAAGCCTAGTGATGACCTCATTCACTTGAGCTAGGTTTGTGATTATTTGTCCTTTGGGTATAGGCAAGCCATGCTGGCTTAATAGGTGTTTACTGTGTGCTTCAGACAAAGTGGTGATTTTTCCGGTGGAAACACTGGCGGCTTTAATGTGACGAATTTGAAGTGGCTGAGGCATAGGTGAATCAAAGGCTTGGCCTATGCGATAAGCGTGGTTAAGCGCGCCAAGGCACTGACTCATGCCTATCATAGGAGCCATACCATGTTTTATGCAGGTATCAATCGCATGGGCTGGCATACATTCGGCCATAGAAGATAAAACCACAGCTTTGTAATGGCCTGCGGTGGCGGCATCTGCCAGTGCTAGCATCGCAGTATCCCACTCTTGAGGGTCTGCTGTGGCGTTGTTGGGCCAGTCTAGTACCAATACAGTGGCACTAAAGTTGGCTTGCATGTGCGCCCCAAACGTTGCTGCTAGTTGGTCGCGCTTATTCCAAATGTAGGTCTGGTAATCAAGGGGGTTATCTACGTGTTCGCCGTTAGTAAAGGTATTTGAAGTGACCTGTTGTTGGGCCGGTGTCAGTGTGCCGTATTGTATCTCTAGGCCGTCTATAAGGTCTGCCATCATGCCTGCTTCGCCGCCAGAGCAGCTCATAGATGCAATGTTTTTATGCGCCAATGGCCCTAGTATAGAAAGTAATTTTAATGTTTCTAGAAACTCCGGCACGGTATTAACTCGTGCAATGCCTAGACGGTTAAATAAGGTGTCAAATAGTTGATCTGCTCCTGTTAACGAGCTGGTATGAGAGAGGGCTATTTTTGAGGCTGCAGCTGTACGGCCGGTTTTAATAGCAACAATAGGAATCTTGTGATGCAAAGCTCTGCCAGCTGCAGCGTCAAAGGCAGCTAAGTCATTAATACCTTCGATGTGCAAGCCTATGGCGCTTACTCTTTTGTCATCTAGCATGGCATCTATCACACAAGCGATGTCCACTTGCGCTTGATTACCCATGGTAAACATATAAGCAATAGGAAGACCCGCTTTTTGCATGGTCATATTCAAGCCAATATTGCCACTTTGGGTGATAATGGCAACGCCTTTCTCTACTGGCTGACAGCCGTGTTGGTCTGGCCATAACACCGCTTTATCTAAGGCGTTAATTACCCCATAGCAATTGGGGCCAATAATAGGCATGTCACCTGCTGCTTCTAGTAAGCGAGCCTGGCGTTCTGCACCTATACGTCTTAAATCAGGGCTTAAGTCGCCGCCTATTTCGCTAAATCCAGAGGCGTAGAGTAGGGCGCCGCCTGCGCCCATTTTATTCAATTGGGCTACGGTTTCAATGGCGCTTTCAGCGTTTACAGCCACATAGGCAGCATCTGGCGCTTGGGGCAAATCTAAAACAGATTTTAGGCATTTAATGCCCATAAGCTCTTTGCGTTTTGGATGTATCGACCAGATGGGGCCAGTAAAACCCATGGCAAGGCTTTCGCGGATAGCAAAGTCTGCCCCACGACTGCCAAATACGGCGATGGATTTTGGCGCCAGAAGACGCCGCAAACGTTGTTTGTCAATCATACCCTGCACCTCTTATGCTTGTTAGGCTATGATTCTAAAGGCCGCAGCATGGACCGAGATATAATGTGTCGTTGTATTTCACTAGTGCCGTCCCAGATGCGCTCTACGCGCTGGTCGCGCCAAATTCGCTCTAGAGGTAGCTCGTCCATTAAGCCCATACCCCCTAAAATTTGTATGGCTTCATCAGATACCATGGCCAGCATTTCTGTGGCTTTTAGTTTGGCCATGGCAGCATCTGCATCGCTCATTTGGCCGTTACAGTCTTTCCAAGCGGCATACATAGTGATTAATTCAGCTGCTTTTAGCTCTGTGGCCATGTCGGCTAGCTTAAAAGATACGCCTTGAAATTTACCAATGGTTTGGCCAAATTGCTTGCGGTCTGCAGCCCATTGCGTGGCAATTTCCAGTGCACGCTCGGCGCGGCCCAAGCACATAGCCGCAACAGAAAGGCGGGTGGCGCCTAGCCATTCATTAGCTACGTCAAACCCATGGTCTTCTTCGCCTAATACTTGAGACTTATGCACACGACAGTTGTCAAAATTTAAAATACAGTTGTGATAGCCACGGTGGGACACACTATTATAGCCAGGCTCTACAGTGAAGCCTGGTGTGCCCATATCTACCAAGAAACTGGTGATTTTTTTCTTTGGCCCACGCGCGGTTTCTTCCACGCCACTTGCGGCAAATAAAATCACAAAGTCAGCCACATCGGCATGGCTGATAAAATGCTTGGTGCCATTGATCACAAAGTCATCACCGTCACGCTGCGCACGACACTGCATAGACCGAACGTCAGATCCAGCATTAGGCTCTGAAAGCGCTAAGCAGTCTACCTTTTCCCCCCGAATACACGCATGTAGGTAGTTTTCAATTTGCTCACCCTTACACGCCAGTAAAATGTTGCTTGGCCTTCCCACAATATATTGCAAACCAAAATTTGCACGGCCTAATTCACGCTCCATTAAGCAAAGGGTGAGAGTGTCTAACCCAGCACCTCCATGCTCTTCGGGCATATTGGCGGCATACAAACCAAGATCTACAGCCTTTTGTTTAATCTGCTGCGCTAGTTCTGGGCGAATAGCATTGGTTTTTTCTACCTCTGCTTCATAAGGGTAAAGTTCTTGTTCGACAAAGTTTTTAAGGGTGTCGATGATCATTTTCTGTTCGTTGGTAAGACTAAAATCCATGATCTTCTCTTTTATGTAGGGTTATATTAGGTGTTTGCTTAAGCTAGGTTTTTTTAGCACTAGGCACAGCCATTACTCGGCCTTGTTGCTTAGGTGCTGGCAGGTGCTTATGTGCTTGCCATATTTGCTCTAACACAGCTAACACTTGCGGCTTAATAGGCGCAGCGCTTGAGGTGTTCATATCTACATGTAGCAGCATTTGCTCTGTAGTTGCTAATAGTTCGCCTGTGTCACCATGATACATGTGGTGAAAAAAGTGTAGGCGTTTGGTGTCGATGCCCAATATCTGTGTGGTAAACCGCAAAGGCTGGCCGCCTGCTACTTCTTGGTAGTAGTTAATATGAGTTTCTACCGTATAAAAAGATGACCCCAACGCACGGTATGCTTCATCAATGCCGACATAGCGAAACAGAGCATCAGAAGCCTCTCCCATGGCATATAAGTAAAACGATTCGCTCATATGGCCATTGTAGTCAATCCACTGTTCGCGCACTGTGTCGGTAAAAAGTGCAAGGGGGCAGTCTATGGGCTCATCTTGTTGATAAATTTTGTAGCTTTTGGTGAGGTAAATGTCGTTATCCATAAAACAGCTCTTAAGTGAATGCTTATTGAAATTTGTGTGTCATTTCTATGTCTGTACTAAGTCGTTACTATGTCGCTACTATGCCTTAGAGCGTTTAGTTCAACTTGATTAAATACGAATAAATATTGGTCAATATCGATAAATAAATACTCAAAATGATATCCCTAGTTGTTTAGATTATTTTAAACGCAACTTTGTTATAGCTTCGCACTGGTTTACTTTAGAAAGAGTTAATGGACATAAGGCAGTGCTCAAATGGAGTGAGTTAGAGCATTAAGTTTCCTTTTGGAAAGTGGTGTGACTTGTGTTTCTTATTGGCGTCATAAGTTGTGACTTTAGGACTAATCAAAGGTCGCTTTTAAGTATGTAGTTAATTTACAAAAGAGTATTATTTTTCACCAATAATCAAGGCTTGCGTCTGACTCATCGGCTAGACGTGCTAAATAAATATAAATTGATACCCACAAGGATCAATTTAAATCACCAAGGTAAAACCATGTCTAAGACTTACTTGTCCGACATCGACATTGCTCGCGCTGCCGAGAAACGTCCGATCGCTGAAGTTGCTGCAAAACTAAATATCGATGTTGATGATTTAGAAATGTATGGCAAAATTAAAGCTAAAATCAGCCCTGAGTTCATCAAAAGTGTTAAAGATCGCAAAGATGGCAAGCTAATCTTAGTAACAGCCATCAACCCTACGCCAGCTGGCGAAGGCAAGACGACTACGACAATTGGTTTGGGCGATGCTTTAAATCAAATTGGTAAGCAAGCCTCTGTTTGTTTGCGTGAACCTTCTCTTGGGCCTTGTTTTGGTGTTAAGGGTGGTGCAGCTGGTGGCGGTTACGCTCAGGTTGTTCCAATGGAAGACATCAACTTGCACTTCACTGGCGATTTCCATGCCATTGGCCTTGCACACAACCTACTATCTGCTGCCATTGATAACCATCTGCAGCAAGGTAATGATTTAAACTTAGATCCACGTCGTATTGAGTGGAAGCGCGTAATGGACATGAACGATCGTGCCCTACGCAATGTGACCATCGGCCGCGGTGGCCCAGCTCATGGTGTGCCTCGTGAAACAGGTTTTGACATCACTGTGGCTTCTGAAGTAATGGCTATCTTCTGCTTAGCTAACACTTTGGCTGAGCTTAAAGAAAAATTGGGTGACGCGGTAGTAGGTTACACCTATGACCAAAAGCCTGTTACTGCACGTGACCTTAAAGTTCATGGCGCTATGACAGTATTACTTAAAGACGCATTTAGCCCTAACTTAGTGCAAACCCTTGAGCACACTCCTGCGTTTGTTCACGGTGGCCCATTTGCAAACATTGCCCACGGTTGTAACTCTGTAGTTGCAACACGCTTGTCTATGAAGCTAAGTGACTACACAGTAACTGAAGCAGGCTTTGGTGCTGACTTAGGTGCTGAGAAGTTTTTAGACATTAAGTGTCGTAAGGCCGGTATCACACCAAGTGCTGTAGTTATTGTTGCTACTATTCGTGCCCTTAAGTTACACGGTGGCGTTCCCCTAAAGGAAGTGAATAACGAAAACCTAGAAGCTGTGGCTAAAGGTGTTGAAAACCTTAAGAAGCACATCGAAAACATCCACCAGTTTGGTCTTCCTGTAGTGGTTGCGGTTAACAAGTTTGTAACTGACACTGATGAAGAAGTGAAAACAGTTCAATCTAAGTGTGATTACCTAGGTGTTCAAGTGATTGAAGCTAACCACTGGGCAGAAGGTGGCAAAGGTGCTGTTGAGCTTGCTGAAGCGGTTGTTGATTTGGTAGAAAATCACGAAAACGACTTCCATTACTTGTATGAAGATGACATGCCTCTTTGGGATAAGGTTAAAACTGTAGCTCAAAAGATCTATGGCGCTGACAACATTCAAGGTGATCAGAAGCTACGTGACCGTTTTACTGCGCTTGAAGCAGCTGGCTACGGTAACTTACCTATCTGTATGGCTAAAACTCAGTATTCCTTTTCTACTGACCCTTCACTAAAGGGCCGTCCTACTGGTTTTGATATTCCACTTCGTGAAGTGCGCTTATCTGCTGGTGCTGGCTTTATTGTTGTATTGGCTGGTGATGTAATGACGATGCCAGGTCTTCCTAAAAAGCCTGCTGCTGAAGTGATCGATATCAACGAAAACGGCGATATTATTGGTTTGTTCTAAGCCAAAAGCGCATTAAAAAAAGCCCCGGTAGGCACTGTCTAGCGGGGTTTTTTTGTGCGTGTTTGTTCATTAAGAGCTTTGTTTAGTGCGGTGCACTGGTAGAGTTTCTTAAACGTAACTCAATGCTTAGCTCTTGTTGAGCTGGTGGTGTTTCACCCGCTAAGCGATTAATCAAATATTGTGCAGCTTTTTGTCCCATAAGTTTGAAGGGGATATGAATTGTAGTAAGGCTTGGAGTAAGATTTGCACTGATGGCTAAGTCATCAAACCCTGCAATAGAGACCTCTTCTGGCACATCAATGCCACACGACTGGCACTCTAGTAGCGCCCCTGTTGCCAAGACATCATTACTGCATAAAATAGCCGTAGGAGGATGTTGTGACATTAATAATGTTCGGCACGCCTCACGGCCTTCTTCAATAGTGTAATTACACTCAATAATAGCGCTTTTGGTTAAGGTAATACCGTGTGCTAACAGGCTATTTTGCATACCTTGTAAGCGATCAAAAGCGCGGTCATTACCTTTTGATATACCATTAATGACTGCAAATTTTTGATGCCCAAGATTGGCTAAGTGAGTGGGAATAAGCTTAGCAGCTGCGTAATTATCAAACCCTACGCAAGGATGAGGGCAATCTTTATCGTATGCCCATGTAAGTACATAGGGAATTTTGCGCTGCTGTAGCAAGGAATAAATTAACGGATCATGATCAAGCCCTACTAGCATAACTGCATCCACTCCACGCTCTATGAGTGTGCGCACTTGAGTGAGCTCGTGTTTTGTATCATAACTAGATGAGGTGAGCATTAAGCTCAAGCCTGCTTCATTTAATTGGGTTTGAAAGGCTTCAATACCATCGGCAAAAATAGCGTTGGCAAGGGTAGGGATTACTGCTCCAATACACCGAGAGCGTTTACTTGCTAATGCGCGTGCTGCAGCATCGGCAACATATTGCAGCTGGGTAATGGCTGCTTCTACGCGCAATCTTACAGGCATGCGCACAGAGTCAGGTTGATTGATAACCCGAGATACAGTGGCTGTAGAAACGCCAGCAGCCTTAGCCACATCGCCTTGGGTGGCTTGCTTATTTAATAGGTTCACTATGGTTTTAGCTCTTTCAATATTGAACTTGAGTATACACTGGAAAAATGTAAGCGCATACAAAAAAACATTTAGGTGCTTGTTTGTGTCATTTTAATGGTCTACTATAGCGACAATTATTAAATGTAAGCGCTTACAAAACTTATCGAGGATTTACACCATGACCATTAGTTACTTAAAGAAAGCTGAAAAATCATCTGCAACAGGTGAAGATGATACTCGTGCAACAGTGTCAAGAATGTTGGCAGAAATTGAAGCAGGCGGCGAGCAGGTATGTGTAGATTACGCCGCTAAGCTAGATGGGTACCACGGTAATATCCTTGTTACTAGCGACGACATAGACCAAGCGACATCGCGTTTGACACAACAAGTAAAAGATGACATTCGTTTTGCCCATGAACGTGTTGACAAATTTGCTCAAAGACAGCGTCAAGCACTGCAAGATTTTGAAGTAGAGCTTTCTCCTGGCTTGTGGGCAGGTCAGCGTCAAATCCCAGTACAAACTGCAGGTTGTTATATTCCTGGTGGGCGCTATTCTCATGTCGCTTCTGCCATTATGTCTGTAGCCACAGCTAAGGCTGCTGGTGTAAAGCACGTGGTAGCATGTTCGCCACCAAAACCAGGCACAGGTGTAAATGATGCCATTT
Source organism: Candidatus Njordibacter sp. Uisw_002 (assembly GCF_047730155.1). Taxonomy (NCBI): domain Bacteria; kingdom Pseudomonadati; phylum Pseudomonadota; class Gammaproteobacteria; order Pseudomonadales; family Candidatus Njordibacteraceae; genus Candidatus Njordibacter; species Candidatus Njordibacter sp. Uisw_002. The sequence goes on along the minus strand of NZ_CP159832.1, from coordinate 1,624,719 downwards.
TATACACTGCAAACTATTGTGGTGCAGATAGCATACTTGCACTAGGTGGCGTACAGGGTATTGCTGCCATGGCGTTTGGTTTATTTACTGGTCGATCTGCTGATGTTTTGGCAGGCCCTGGTAACCGTTTTGTAGCCGAGGCTAAGCGCATGTTGTTTGGTCGTGTAGGCATTGATATGTTTGCAGGTCCTACAGAAATTGCGGTCATTGCCGACCACACTGCAGACCCGCGAATTGTAGCAAGTGATCTGGTAGGCCAAGCCGAGCATGGCCCAGATTCACCTGTATGGTTGATTAGTTTAGATGCAGAAGTGGCTAGAAAAACCATTGAAATAGTGCCTGGCTTAATCGAATCTATGCCTGAGCCGTCTCGTTCTGCAGCACGATCTGCATGGGCAGACTATGCCGAAGTTATTTTATGCGACACTCGTGAAGAAGCCGTAGAAGTAAGTGATAAATATGCTGCGGAGCATTTAGAAATTCACTGTGATGACCTAGATTGGTGGGTAGATAATCTAAATAACTATGGTTCTTTGTTTGTTGGTGAAGAAACAACAGTAACATACGGTGACAAGTGTTCTGGCACTAACCATATTTTACCTACTAAAGGCGCGTCTCGTTATACGGGTGGTTTGTCAGTAGGTAAGTTTATTAAAACGGTGACCACTCAGCGTATGACCCGCGAAGCCAACCGCGAAGTAGGTGCAGCTGCAGCTCGTATTTCTCGCCTAGAAGGTATGGAAGGGCACGCTCGCAGTGGTGATGACCGCTTGAGTAAATATTTCCCTACGGAAACATTTGATTTAAGTCATTAGTTTGTGGGTTTTATTACCCTTTAAAAACTATCTATAGCCTAATTGATTAGGCTATTAATCACCCAAAGGCGGCGACCATGACCATGAAAGCTTTAGTTTATACAGGCACTCAAGAAGTACATTACCGTGATGAAAAGAAGCCAGTAGCTGGCCCAAATCAAGCGCTAATTGAAGTGGCAGCTACTGCCATTTGTGGCTCAGACATGCACGCTTACCATGGCTTGGATGAGCGGCGCGTACCGCCTCTTATTTTAGGTCATGAAGTGGCAGGTAAGGTCGTCACGTCATCAAGGCATGAGACTGGCCAACACGTGGTCATCAACCCATTAATGACCTGCGGACACTGTGCGCCGTGCTTGTCTGGCAGAGCTAATTTATGCAGCGATCGTGAGATCATTGGTATGCGTTTAGCAGGTGCTTATGCGCAATATCTAGTCATCGATGAGACTAATCTGCTTGTTCCCCCTGCTAATGTAAAACCATGGGTTGCATGCCTTACAGAGCCTACAGCTACAGCACTGCATGCCGTGGCTTTAGTAGAGCGGGTGAGCTATCGACCTTTATCAGAACAGCGTTGTTTGGTGATTGGCGGTGGTGCGGTAGGTTTGTTAACGGCGCTTATTTTATCAGCTAAGGGTTGTTGTAATATCGATTTAGCAGAAACCAATGCGTTGCGCAGAAATACCATTGACCAGCAAAACATAGTGACCGTATTTGACCCAAGCACTCAAACTGCACCAAGTGCCAGTGGATATGATGTAGTGTTTGATTGTGTAGGTGCAGGAGTTACTCGGGCCATGGCCAGTGAGCAGGTTGCAGCGGGTGGTATTATTTCTCATGTGGGTTTACAAAATAGCCATGAAGGGCTAGATATACGCCGTATCACTTTGCAAGAAATCACTGTTTTAGGTAATTATTGTTATACTCCAGCAGACATGCAAGCTGCGTTAGATATGCTTTGTTCTGATCGTTTAGGCGATTTGAGATGGGTAGAACTTAGGCCCTTAAGTGAAGGTGCTCAAGCATTCTCAGACTTACATTACGGACGTGCTGCGGCAGCTAAAATTGTATTACAGCCAGACCATCACCTATAGCAGGACACAGTAATGGATAAGTTGCTCTTAAGATCTGCCTGTATCGATGATCTTAAAAAACGCGCGAAAAAACGTATTCCAACTTTTGTCTTTGACTACATAGAGGAAGGCTGCAATGCCAATACAGCGGTAGCCAATAATAGAACAGCATTAAATAATGTGCATTTACGTCCAGACTATTTGGCGCCCCATACAGCTCCAAATTTATCTACCCATGTGTTAGGCCAAAGCTATAATGCGCCTGTTGGCGTGGCCCCTTTGGGGCTAACTGGCTTAGTGTGGCCAAATGCCTCTGCCATGCACGCCCGTGCTGCCCATGCTGCTAATATTCCGTTTGTATTAAGTACCGTGTCTACTTTGTCAATTGAAGACGCAGCGGTGCATGCTAAAGAAAATTTTTGGTTTCAGCTTTACCCCCCGTCAGATGCTGCTATAGGTGAAGATTTACTTAGGCGGGTAGAGGAAAGTGGGTGTAAAAACCTTGTTGTAACCCTTGATGTGCCCACACCAAGTAGGCGTATAAGGGCCATAAAAAGTGGCTTAAGTGTGCCACCAAAGATCACTCCCACAAGTGTGTTTCAATCAATGATAAGGCCTAAGTGGAGCATGGCTACTGTAGCTCATGGCTTGCCTCAATTTGCCAATCTGACGCCATATATGGATTCTTCTACCATGGCTATGAGTGATGCAGCGCAGTTTATGCGTACCCGTATGCGTGCTGTAGTAGATGCTCAAACATTAGCGCAAATACGCCAAATGTGGCCACATAACCTCATAGTCAAAGGTATAAGCCATGTAGCAGATGCCACGCAAGCGATAGAGCTTGGCGCTGATGCAATCATTGTGTCTAACCACGGAGGGCGGCAATTAGATGCTGCACAGCCTAGCGCTTTATGTCTTAAAGCTATTGCTGATGAACTAGGCCATAAAACCACAATTATGGCAGATAGTGGGGTGGAGTCTGGTGTGGATGTAGCTCGGTATTTAGCTTTAGGTGCGCAAATGGTATTTACTGGTAGAGCTATGTTGTATGGAGTGGCGGCTCATGGTGAAGACGGTGCAGCTCACGCGCTTGATTTAATTTTAGATGAGCTAGAGCAAATTATGTCGCAGTTACATTGCGCCACACCTTATGAACTGAGTAAGCACTTAATTACACCGAAAATATAAGCTCACTAAGCTGGTTGGCTGCAGACCTTAAATCGTTATAGTGGTCCTTAATTGAGCTTAAATCTAAGCGCAAAGTCGGCCCATGCATAGCTAAAGCACCATGGTATCGGCCTTTTGGATCTAACACTGGCACTGCAATGGCAATCATACCCACATAAAATTCTTCATTATCTAGAGCAAAGCCTTGCTTTTGCACTAGCGTAAGCTCTTCTAGCAGCGACTCAACGCTATTTACAGTGTTAGCTGTGATGGCTTCAAGGTGCAGGCTTTCTACCATGGTGCGGCGATTTTTGGGGCTTAGGCTGGCAAGATAAGTTTTGCCACTGGCGGTGCAATAAAACGGCACGTGGCTACCTATAGGCAAGTGAATTTGAAACGCCCAGTTAGTTTGTACCCTATCTCGGTAAATCATTCCCGGACGTTCTGGTATAACAAAGTTGACGGTCTCTTTTACCTTGCCACTGAGTTTTTCTAAAATTTGATGTTTAGCACTAGCATGCCAATCACTGGTTAATAATCCGTTGGCCAAAGTACGCATGGTAGTGCTTGGTAATAGTCGTTTACCATTGACGTCATATTGCAAGAAGCCTTCTTCTACCATCGACTTACATAGCCTGTGCACAGTTTGTTTTGACCAATTTAAGTGTTGGTTTATCTCTGAGGGAGTCAGTGGAGATTGTTGCGTGGCCAGCACATCTAAAATGTAAAACAATCTCATGTTAGTCGCTATTCTTGGTGAATTGGACAAGATGTTTACTCCCCTTTGAGTTATTTATATAGGCGCCATGTTAACGCAATCTTCAATAAAAGCTTGAGTTCAATCAGGTAATATGTTTTTCTGTACACATAATACATAAATTGAGCATAAAAGTCTCATTTATTGATATTTATTTTAAATAGAGGTTATTAATGCAAAGGCAATTTGACTACATTGTGGTAGGAGCTGGTTCAGCAGGGTGTGCTGTTGCCAACCGATTATCACAAGATGGCTGCCACACAGTGGCATTGCTCGAAGCAGGAAGCCGAGATTTAAATCCTTGGATCCATGTTCCGGTGGGTTACTTTAAAACTATGGGTAATCCGTCCACAGACTGGTGCTATAAAACTAAATCCTGTTCTGGCCTTAATGGCCGCTCAATACCTTGGCCAAGAGGCAAAGTGTTGGGTGGCAGTAGCTCTATTAATGGGCTGCTTTATGTGCGCGGCCAAGCGCAAGACTTTGACGACTGGGCAAACTTAGGCAATGAAGGCTGGGAATGGGACAATGTCTTGCCCTATTTTAAGCGCTCTGAAGATTGGCAAGGTCAAAGTAGTCCATTACGAGGCCAAGGTGGGCCGCTTACAGTGTCAAAGACTCGCGTAAGCAGACCTGTGGTAGATGCATGGTTACAAGCAGCAAAAAATTGTGGCTATCCTGAAAACAAAGACTACAACGGGGCAGACCAAGAAGGTGTAGGTCTGTTTCAACTCACTGCTAAAAGAGGCAGGCGCTGCAGCTCTGCTGTTGCATACCTTAACCCAGCGCGTAGCCGCAGCAATCTTACAATTCTTACCAACTCTTGTGTAGAAAAGCTGCTGTTTGAAGGCAAGCGCGCAACGGGAGTGCAGTTAGCTGATGGCTTACTTAAAGCTAACAAAGAAGTCATTGTGTGTGCTGGGGCTATAGGCTCACCACAATTACTCATGGTGTCTGGCATAGGCAGTGTTGATCAGCTCAATCCCCATAAGATTAAAATAGTTAAAGAGTTGCCAGGTGTTGGACAAAATTTACAGGATCATTTACAAGCTAGGCCAGTGTTTAAATGCGCTGCCAGCACTATTAATACAGAAATAAGCAATTGGTTTAAGCAGGGCCTTATTGGCCTGCAATATGTATTAAACCGAACAGGCCCCATGACTATGGCAGCAAGCCTTGGCACAGGGTTCGTGAAGTCACATCTAAGCCCAGATCGGCCAGATATTCAATTTCATATCCAACCCTTTAGCGCCGATTCACCTGCCGAGGGTACGCATAAATTTGATGCGTTTACAGCGTCTGTATTACAAATGCGTCCGCAAAGTTCAGGACACTTAAGCATAGTGTCTGATCGGTTTGCAGACCATCCAGACATTCACCCCAACTACCTAGCCACAGAATTAGATCAACAAACTATTGTGGCGGGTATAAAAATGGCTCGCCAGATTGCCAAACAAGCCCCATTGAATTCACTTATCACACAAGAATTTAGCCCAGGCGAAAGTGTGGGCGAAGAATCTGATGCAGATATTCTTGACTGGGCAAGGGAAACTGCCACCACTATTTATCATCCCACAGGCACCTGCAAAATGGGGCAAGATGATATGGCTGTAGTTGACTCTGCGCTTAAGGTGCATGGCATAGAAGGCTTACGTGTAGCTGACGCGTCTATTATGCCCATTATTACTTCAGGAAATACCAATGCGCCAGCCATTATGATTGGTGAAAAAGTAGCCGCAATGATTTTGCAGGAGAGCGTTAATGTTTGATTGGACAGGTCTGATACAGATCATTTTTGCAGATATCATTTTATCTGGAGATAACGCAATAGTCATTGGTATGGTGGCAGCAGGCATAGCGCCAGAGAAGCGCCGCATGGTGCTGGCTGTAGGCATGGGATTAGCGGCTTTTTTCCGCATTATATTTGCTGCTGGAGCCACCTATATAATTGATATTCCGGGTATTTTGATTATTGGCGGTTTATTGCTAGCGTGGGTATGTTGGCGTTTTTATCACGAAATTGTTGAGTTTACTAACAACGCAGCTAACCCTAACGAAGTCACTGCCGTGCAGGGTAAAGGTAGTTTGTTGGGTGCATTATTTACTATTGCGGTAGCAGACATTTCTATGTCTTTAGATAATGTAGTGGCGGTTGCAGCCATTGCCAGAGAAGATACTCAGCTACTGATATTTGGTTTGGTATTTGCCATTATTATGATGGCCTTTTTTGCCTCAATTATTATGAGATTCATGCTAAAGTATCCATGGATATCTTATATTGGATTATTATTCCTAGTATACTTAACTTGTGTCATGTTGTATGACGGTGTAATGAATTTATTGTCTAGTGGGTTATTAACCGGCTAGCTATAAAACCTCTGTTGTCCCCTTGTGGGATGTTGCATGAAGCCTTCCATGTAGCAGACGTAAACAGTGATCTAGAAGGTAAACAATAAAAATGGAGGACATTATGTCCGTTTTAAATAAAATGAAGGTTGCTGTTGCTGCTGGTGTGCTAATTATTAGCTCTACTGCAGTTGTTGCAAAAGATGTGACTATTCGTGTGCAATCAGTACTTGGCACTAAATCTGATGAAGTTCACATGTTAAAGGAATTTGCTAAAGATGTAAGGGACTTGACTGACGGTTCTGTGAACATTGAAATATTGCCAGGCGGTTCAGTGGTTGGTAACACTGACATCATCGACGCTATTGATGCTGGTTTGCTAGATGGTGGTTTTGCTTGGACCCATTATTGGGGTGGTAAGCATCCAGCGGCTAACCTATTTGGTGCGCCAATCGCAGGTGCAGGTGTAGGCCTTGATAACATCGCCTTTCTTTCTTGGTTCCAGTACGGCGGTGGTAAAGAGCTTTATGACCGTTTGTGGGATGAAATGGGCGTAAACGTTAAAGGCTTTATGTTACAACCTGTAGGCCCAGAAGCTTTGGGTTGGTTCCCTGAGCCAATTAACTCTATGGATGACTTCCGTAAGTTACGTTTCCGTGCTCCTCCAGGCATGGTAGGTCAAGCTTATAAAGACATTGGCGTAGCCTCTGTTGCAATGGGCGGTGGTGACATACTACCTGCACTTGAAAAAGGCACAATTGACGCTGCTGAATGGTGCTGTCCAAAGCCTGACAGTGTGTTTGGTTTCCAAAAAGTATTAAAGCATTATTACCTACAAGGTCTTCACCAGGTAGTGGTAAATGCTGACATGTACTTAAACGGTGATGTTTATGACTCTTTAACAACGTTGCAAAAGAAAGCTATAGAAGTAGCTGCTAATGCTTCATTGTCAAAAGCGATCTCTTATCGTATCTATGAGAACGGTAAAGCTCTTAAAGACTTAACCGAAAATCATGGTGTGCAATTGCATGATACGCCTGCAGATTATTTCCCTGAGTATATGAATGCAGCTAATGCTCTGCTTCAAAAAGCTTCTGATGATAATGAATTCTTTGCAGAAGTTTGGCAGTCACAAAAAGACTTTGCTGAAATCGCAGTGCCTTTCTGGTCAGGTGCTCAAGCATCTAATGCTAGTTTAGGTAAGGCTTTTGCCGACAGTCTCAAGTAATATTTTATATTAACTTGATAACGGCCTAGCACTTTGTGCTAGGCCGGTTTTTAGAATGGTAAGAGTTTTATCATAGTCTTCTGGCGCGTTTGGTCAGGAGCCTATAATAGATTTTTCACTTTGTAACAATAAGCTTTGTGTCTTTAGTTAGCTTTTATGAAGACCAGTAGTATATTTTTTAAATACAATAATAAGAGGAAGCCGGCATGGCGACACAAACAACAGACATTGGTGAACTTGAAATCACCGATGAATTAATTGCAGAGCGGCGCGCTGAAAAACCTGGTGAAACACCAGAGGACATGACGTCTTGGCAGCGGCCCATAACAGCTTTCATTGATGTGCTGAACTTGTGGATGGGGCGCATCATTTGTTTGGCTATTATTCCCTTAGTGGCTGTAATGGTTACTGAAGTATTTTCTCGCGGTATGTTTGCTCTACTGGTTTCTTATGACTTGGGAGACCTTGCTCGGGCTGTGAATTTGGGGCCTACCACTTGGGTGTATGACATCAGTCGAATGCTTGGAGGTGTCATATTTATGGCTGCATCAGGCTATGCCTTGATGCGTGGTGTGCATATTCGCGCTGATTTTATCTTCCGCAATTGGCATGAGAGAACGCAAGCCACTGTGGATGCAGTGTTATATATGATGTTCTATTTCCCTGCCATGTTGTTCTTCTTTTGGAGCGCACTAGGTTTTGCTGGTGACTCTTTAGGATTTAATGGCTGGGGTGAAGAGTGGGGTATTTGGGAAGACGCTAGTGCTGACTCGACATGGGCACCTTACTTATGGCCTGCGCGCATATTTATGCCTATCGGTGCAGGATTGCTATTTTTACAAGGTTTCCCTGAGCTATTCCGTGCTTTCCATCAAATGGGCAAGCAGCGAGAAGCGAAGTTTTTAAGCTTTTTTCCATTCTATTTAATTGGTTTGGCGTGTGTTTTTGTATCCGTGTTTTATCCTGATGTATTACCCTTAGGTGATTGGATAGCAAGTGCACTAGGTGATGTAAATATTTCAAAACCTATGATTGGTATGCTTATGTTGGCAGCCATGTTGTTTTCTATTTTCATTGGTTTCCCTATTTCCTTTACCTTGATTTTTCTTGGGTTTGTGTTTGCTTCCATAGCAGGTAGTAGCAAGTTAGCTTTCTTCTTGCTTACCCTTCAAGTTAACTCCACCATGCTTAACGATCAGCTTGTAGCGGTGCCTTTGTTTATCTTTATGGGCATTATGATGGAGCAAGCAGGGCTAATGGAGCGCCTGTTTAACGCTGTACAAATGATGATGTCTCGCACACGTGGTGCGCTATTTGTAGCCGTATTGTTTGTATCTATGATCTTTGCAGCAGCTACCGGCATCGTGGGCGCCTCGGTGACTATTTTGGGCATCATGGCAGCTAAAACCATGAATCGCTCTAATTATGATGTGCGTCTATCTGCAGGTGCGATTACGGCAGGTGGTACCTTAGGTATTTTAATACCGCCATCCATCATGTTGATTGTAATGGGCCCAGTATTAGAAGTGCCCGTAACAGATTTATTCCGTGCGGCAGTGCTGCCTGGGGTGTTATTGGCTAGTTTGTATATGATTTACACTATTGGTCGATGCATGATTAACCCTGATCTTGGGCCTATCTTGCCTGAAGAAGATCAGCCAGAAACCTCACCTTACTATGGCCTAGAAGTCATACTTGTCATGTCTGGTTTGGGCATGTTTGTATTCTTATGTGTATTGGCTACTAAAGGCGCCATATCATTCTTCCCACTTGCAGGGCTAGTGATTCCATTATTATGGGTTGGCTTTATGTTTTGGGCGTTTAAATGGGCTCGTGCAGTGAGACCTAAAGGGTTCTATTTCTCTGATTTGTGGTATGAATTCTTTATGGGGCTAGTGCCACCCACAGTGCTGATTGCCTTTTCTTTAGGCTCTATTGTGGCAGGCCTTGCAACTCCAGCAGAAGCAGCTGCGTGTGGTGCTTTTGGATCGTTAATTCTATCTATCGGTTATAAAAAGTTTAGTGTTGTTGGTACGTATGATGCCTTGATTAAAACTTTAGAAATTACTGTGTTGATCATGTTCTTGGTGGCAGCATCAAACTTCTTTGGTGCGGTCTTCTCTAACTTAGGCACGCCGCAAATGCTAACCGAATTACTTTTGTCCTTTGATATGTCGTCATGGGCTATGCTGTTTTTCATCTTGGCATTGATTTTCTTGCTAGGCTGGCCCCTAGAGTGGGTGCCTATTGTATTGATCATCGTACCTATTTTATTGCCTGTGGTAGAAACACTAGACTTTGGCTTGAGTCAGGCAGACTTATTAATTTGGTTTGCCATACTGGTCGCAGTGAACCTGCAAACGGCTTGGTTAAGTCCTCCTGTGGCTCTATCTGCCTACTTCTTAAAAGGAGTAGTGCCGGAGTGGGACTTAAAAGATATTTATTTGGGTATGATGCAGTTTATGGTAATTCAGCTAATCGGTTTGCTGTTGATCATATTCTTCCCACAAATTGCATTGTGGTTGCCGAATTACTGGTAGCAGTTTCTTCATCTGGCAGTGGTTTTACGCTTGGTTTGCCTACTTATTAATAGTGTAGGCAGGCTAAGTGTTTTTTTTGCTAAAAATTTGAAGAAACAGCTAGGACAATTGGCCTTAACTGGGCTAATCGAAATGGCCCATTTGGTTCTAAGGGTTTAGCCAATTATTTAGTATCATTTACCCATGACCTAAGAAGTCTAAAATTTTCTATTTTATTTAACTCACTTTCAACCTAATTAGGGTGTAACCATTATGAAAATGACTACAGAAGAAGCGTTTGTAAAAACATTACAAATGCACGGTATTGAGCACGCATTTGGTATTATCGGATCAGCTATGATGCCTGTATCTGACCTTTTTGAAAAAGCTGGAATTAGCTTCTGGGATTGTGCCCATGAAGGTTCTGGCGGCATGATGGCAGACGGTTACACCCGTGCAACTGGCAAAATGAGTATGATGATTGCTCAAAACGGCCCAGGTATCACTAACTTTGTAACACCTGTTAAAACAGCTTACTGGAACCACACACCTCTTTTGTTGGTAACGCCTCAAGCGGCTAACAAAACGATTGGCCAAGGCGGTTTCCAAGAAGTAGAGCAAATGGCTTTGTTTAAAGACATGGTTTGTTATCAAGAAGAAGTGCGTGATCCAACGCGTGTTGCAGAAGTGCTAGATCGTGTTATTGCTAACGCACATCGTTTTTCTGGCCCAGCTCAAATCAACATTCCACGTGACATGTTCACGCAGATTGTAGACATCAACTTGCCTACAATGATCGACTTTGAATTGCCTTCAGGTGGCGAAATGGCTGTAGCTGAAGCTGCCAAGCTTTTGTCTGCTGCTAAGTCTCCCGTTATCCTAAACGGCGCAGGTGTGGTATTAGCTGCTGGCGGTATTGAAGCTTCTATGGCATTAGCTGAGCTTTTAGATGCTCCAGTATGTTGTGGTTATCAGCACAATGATGCTTTCCCAGGCTCACACCCATTATTTGCAGGCCCACTAGGCTATAACGGCTCTAAGGCAGGCATGCAGTTGATCCAAGAAGCAGACGTAGTATTGGCTTTGGGCACACGCCTAAACCCATTCTCTACCTTGCCTGGTTACGGTATTGACTACTGGCCAAAAAATGCCAAAATCATCCAAGTAGACCTTAAGCCAGAGCGTATTGGTTTAACTAAGGCTGTAACAGTAGGTATCGTAGGCGATGCTGCTAAAGTAGCCAACGGTATTATCTCTCAACTTTCAGCAACAGCTGGCGACACTGATCGTGCTGCACGTAAAGCGCGCATTGCCTCTACTAAAGCGGCTTGGGATGTAGAACTAGAAGCCATGACTCACGAAGAAGACGATCCAGGTACTACTTGGAACGAACGTGCTCGTGAAGCTAAGCCAGATTGGTTGAGCCCACGTATGGTTTGGCGTGCAATTGCATCTGTTATGCCTAAAGAAGCGATCATCTCTTCAGACATAGGCAACAACTGTGCCATTGGTAACGCTTATCCTACTTTTGAAGAAGGTCGTAAGTATTTGGCTCCTGGTTTGTTTGGCCCATGTGGCTACGGACTACCAGCAGTAGTAGGCGCCAAGATTGGTTGCCCAGATACTCCAGTAATTGGTTTTTCTGGCGACGGCGCATTTGGTATTGCGGTAACTGAGCTTACAGCCATTGGCCGTGACGAGTGGCCAGCAATCACTATGGTAGTGCTACGTAACTACCAGTGGGGCGCAGAGAAGCGCAACTCTACTTTATGGTTTGACGACAACTTCGTGGGCACAGAGCTTGACGAAAACGTAAACTATGCAGGCATTGCACAAGCATGTGGCCTTAAAGGCGTACAAGCTCGCACAATGGACGAAGTAAGCGATGCACTTAGCCAAGCATTAGTAGATCAAGCAGCGGGCAAGACCACGCTAATTGAAATCCTAATCAACCAAGAGCTAGGCGACCCGTTCCGTCGTGACGCTATGAAGAATCCAGTGCAAGTGGCTGGTATTAGCAAAGACGATATGCGTCCACAAAAAGGTGCATAAAGGTACATAAAATAGGCATTTAATCGGGTAGATTGAAGCCTTAAAGCCCCAATAACAACTGATGTTGTTATTGGGGCTTTTTTTTGCCCCCAATTCACCGGCCACCAAAGCCTCACAGCTACCAATATACATAAACCCAGTTTCAGGTATAATACAGCGCAAATCCGCACCCACTTTTAGATCAAAAACCATGACTGCTATTCGTACCCGCATTGCACCATCACCCACTGGCGACCCACATTTAGGCACCGCCTACATTGCTTTATTTAACCTAGCTTTTGCAAAGCAACACGGTGGTGAGTTCATACTGCGCATCGAAGATACAGACCAAGAACGCAGCACACCAGAATCTGAAAAAGCCATATTAGACTCACTGCGCTGGTTAGGCATTAAATGGAGTGAAGGTCCAGACGTAGGCGGCCCACACGGCCCATATCGTCAAAGTGAGCGGGGCAGCATTTATAAAGACTATGCTCAACAACTAGTAGATAACGGACACGCATTTTACTGCTTTGCTACCACACAAGAGCTCAATGAGCTGCGTCTTCACCAAACGCAAAACAAACTCCCCATAGGTTACGATGGCCGTGGTTTATCGTTGTCGCCTACTCAAGTGCAGCAAAACCTAGATGCAGGTATGCCTTATGTAGTGCGTATGAAGGTGCCCCGTGAAGGCACCTGTGTATTTCAGGACATGTTACGTGGCAGCATAGAGATAGAATGGAGCCAAGTAGACATGCAAGTGTTGCTTAAAGCAGACGGCATGCCTACATACCATTTAGCCAACGTGGTGGATGACCACCTAATGGACATCACGCATGTATTGCGTGGCGAAGAGTGGATCAACTCCGCGCCTAAGCACCAGCTGCTATATAGCTATTTTGGCTGGGACATGCCACAGCTGTGTCATCTGCCTCTATTGCGTAATCCAGATAAAAGCAAATTATCCAAGCGTAAAAACCCTACCAGCATTATGTATTACCAACGCATGGGGTATCTACCTGAAGCGTTGCTTAACTACCTAGGCCGCATGGGCTGGTCTATGCCTGATGAGCGAGAGAAGTTTAGCCTAGAAGAAATGATTGCAGACTTTGATGTCAACCGCGTGTCTTTGGGTGGGCCTATCTTTGATCAAGAAAAGCTTTCTTGGCTTAACGGCCTATGGATACGCGAAGACCTATCTGATGCGCAATTTATGCAACGCATGCAAACCTGGGCTATTAATAATGATTTCTTAGCCCCCATTGTGCCGCTTATAAAGCCCCGTGTGGACACCTTTAGTGATGTGTTGCCATTGGCTGGGTTTTTCCTTAGCGGCATGCTCAAGCTTACACAAGAAGATCTAGCCAACAAAAACCTAGAGCCAGAAGAAATGCGCAAAGTGCTGCAGTTTACCTTGTGGCGTTTGGAAGCCTTGCGCCATTGGCAAAAGGACGACATATTTGCCATCTGTAAAGGCATGGCTGAAACCTTAGAGATCAAACCTAAAGATGTGTTTGCTACCTTGTTTGTAGTGATCACAGGCTCTGCCAACTCTGTGTCTGTATTTGATGCCATGGAAATACTAGGCCCAGACATGACAAGAGCACGCATTCGCCATGCAGTAGAGCTGCTGGGTGGCCTGTCTAAGAAAGAAGCCAAGCGGTGGGACAAAGAATACCAAGCCCTATAAAGCATATACACCGAAGTGATTGATTAAAAACAGTCTTTTTCTACTCAAACGAGTAAAAATAGGCTTGCAATCCTTTCTCATGTGCCTATAATACGGCCCCATCAAGTCACAACAGTATCATCCCAATCGACTTGATACCTCGTGTGGGGCCTTAGCTCAGCTGGGAGAGCGCAACACTGGCAGTGTTGAGGTCAGCGGTTCGATCCCGCTAGGCTCCACCAATTAATTGTTACAAAAAAGCCGGTTTAAACTTAAGTGTTTAACCGGCTTTTTTGTGTTTGGTGCTTTGGGATTTGCTAATTACTTATATAAATTAACGGCTTATTTTCTAATCAAAAAATAAGCCTATATGGCGTCTAACACTTCTGATAGATGGTTAGGGTCAAAGGTTGCGTATATGTGTGTTATTTAGCGGTAAAGCCGCCATCTAAAAATAACGTTTGACCTGTAACATAGTCGCTAGCTGAGGAGCAGAAAAATAACACCGGGCCATACAAGTCATTCTCTTTACCATTGCGGCCTATACAGGTTTGCTGTGCATTGCGATTAGATCTTACTGGATCTGCAAAAACAGATTCTGTGAGTTCTGTAGGAAAAAAGCCTGGGGCCAGAGCATTGACATTGACCCCTTGAGAAGACCAGGCTTCTGCCATGGCTCTAGTCAATTGCTCAACACCACCTTTTGATGCTCCGTAGGCAATGCCACTAGGAAAAGCTCTACGTGATTGTAAAGAAGCGAAGTTAATAATACGCCCCCAGCCTTTACGCTGCATGGCTGGCACTAAACCTTGAGCCAAGAAGAAGGGTGCCATTAAATTAATATTCATAGTAATGTCCCAACCAGCCACTGTCACATCATCAGCGGCTTCTCGGGTATTAATACCCGCAGCATTAATTAAAATGTCTGGCGCCCCAAAATGGCTTTCAATTTTGGTAATGTTTTCTGGCATCAAACTTCTATCAGACAAATCAGTTGCCACAAAAGCTGTATTACCCCCAGCTGACTTAGACCAAGCCATTAACTCTGATTCTCTTCTGGCCACGCCTACGACCATGGCTCCATTATCTGCTAAATAAGTAGCAATAGAACGGCCTATGCCGCCACTCGCACCAGTTACACACACCACTTTGCCAGCAACATTAAACATTGTAGGTTCCACATCAACTCCTATAATTTAAGTATTCTCACTCAAATAAAATGATCCATCTAAGTCCTTAAGATGGTGTAAATGCATAGTCACTTTAAAAATTTCACTAGTTCATCAGGCGATGAGCACCCTAATTGGTTCATAACTTGCTCAAGCTCACTATAAAGTATGTCGCTGCAGTGATCGGCTCCTTGCTGCCCAAATGCACCAACACCATACATATACGGCCTGCCAGAAAAAACCATGTTAGCGCCTAAAGCCAAGTATCTGGCAATATCAACACCCGATTCAACACCACTATCTACAAAGACTTCAAGCTTATCACCTACGCTGTCAACTATTTCCTTCATCACCTGGGCTGGAGAACAGGCTGCATCCAGTTGCCTGCCACCATGGTTAGATACAATAATAGCGTCAGCATTGATAGCGGCGCAGTATTTTGCATCTTCAACGTTAAGAACACCCTTAACAATCAAGTTTCCTGACCATTGCTGTCGCAACTGCTCCAGCATGGTAATGTCTACAGGTTCCTTTAAAGTGCTGCGAATATAGTTAGCTACATCGTTAAGGTTAGATAGCTTTTTCATATAGGGCGTCATGCTGGCAAATTGTGGCATGCCATTCAAGCCAGTTGCCATTGCCCAGGATGGCCTAGACAAGGTTTGATAAATGCTCTTGAGAGTGATTTTAGGTGGCACCGATAAGCCATTTTTAATATCGTTTGGCCTTCTTCCAGCAACAGGAACATCAATAGTGACCACTAGATTATTACACCCTACCTGCTGGGCCCTTTGCATAAGGTCAAGCCTGATTTCCTGATCTTTAGGTGGGTAAAGTTGAAACCAAAGATTACGCCCAGCACACGCAGCAGCATCCTCTATTGATGTGCTTGCTAGGGTACTTAATATATATGGAATATTGGCTTTTTTTGCTGCTGCGCCATGATACTCGGCAGCTTTAGGCCAAATCAATCCGCTTAAACCCAGCGGAGCAATGCCAAATGGGGCATCATACTCCACCCCTAAAACGCGGGTTTTTAGGCTGGCAGGTTGTGTTCTAGAAAGGTAAGAAGGGTGCAAAAAAATACGATCTAAAGCTTCTCTGTTATGTGAGATAGCTTGATCATTATTACAACCTCCTACCAGATACTCATAGGCAAACTTAGGGATGCGCTTTCTAGTAAGCAGCTTCAGGTCTGCAATACTGGCAGCCCTGCTGTCTAATTTGCTAACCATAGAACCTTCAAAGTGCCTTTCATGCTTCTACTGCCTGCATGAACCGGTGCCTAATCACCACAGGATCTAAAGTAATCACTGGGACGGGGATATTGCCTGAGATACATTTGCAAATAATAATAGTCATTTTTTTGCTAGCAATAGCTGCTTCAACAACATCTACCGCCTCATCAGCCTGACATTCAATGACGTTTTCACAACCACATGCACTTGCTACTGCAGCCAGAGAGGTTTTTTTACCTGCATAAGTGGGTTGATCACCTGTTGAGCCATAACTTCCATTATCTATAATGAGTAAAATAAAGTTATCTCTTACATTGTTTGCAATAGTGGGTAGCGTGCCTAAGTTGGTTAAGACCGAGCCATCACCATCAATGGCTATCACTGTTTTGTCCTGCGCCAAAGCTAAACCAAGTCCAATGGATGAAGATAAGCCCATGGTGCCTAACATATAAAAATTGCTAGGTTGGTCTCCAAACAAATGCATTTCCTGACTGGGCAGACCAATATTACAAACCACTAGTTGCCCGGAAAGGACGGGGACTAAATTTTTAATAATCTCGGAACGTATCATATTACTCTCCTTTCCAAAATGAAGCGTCGGTCAAAATCGCTACAGGTTTGTTACACATAAAGGTATATTTTAATATCTCATCCAACTCATGAACATCATCACGATTATGGAAGTGATAGGTTGGAATACCCAGCTGGGCTAATAGAGCTTTGGTGTGGACCGCCATTTCAACCTGACAAGCCACAGGCTCGCCTAGCTCGCCACGGAAACTAATTAACATAGGCAATGGTAAGCGATAAAATTGAGTTAATGTCACCAAAGTATTAATGGTTACACCAATCGCTGTGTTTTGCATAATAATGGCAGACCTTTTGCCACCCATAAACGCACCTGCGCAAATGCCCATACCTTCGTCTTCTTTGTTGGCTGGAATATGCGTCATACTTTCGCGTGCTTCTAGTTCAGCTATTACACCACTCAACTGTTTACAGGGCACCGTAGTGACTAGTTCAATTTTGTTCTTTTCAAATGCATCGATAACGATTTTGTCCAACTGCATGCTCACCTCCAAAGTTATTTATGAATTATAATCAGGTATAGTAGAATTTAATTCAATCTATATTTTTTTGACTAAAGGTAAATTTAAAATTTACTTTTAGTGTCGTGGGATTCGGAGCAGTTCGCTACATCTTTTTGCACTGAAACTGCGTAATTAGTATGACTACAAACAGATTTCAATGACTTCAACAGGGTGTAAAACGCAGCGCTTGGCATGCCCATCAGACATCTGTTCAAAACAGCTAAACCCATTAGTAACCAACACTGTGCCATCTGTAGCATTATTAATTGCAGGTTTTAGGCGTCGTTCAAATAAACGTTGCCCAATAGACCTTGTCTTCTTCTTTAATCCATAGGTTCCTGCCATGCCACAACAGCCACTTTCAGGTTCTTTTAGGTCTTTAAAACAACGCTGCATCCACTCTCGTTCATGTGATGACATGCCTAAAGACTTATCATGGCAGTGAAGGTGCAACATCCCACTATCTAATTGTTTTGATAGGACAATAGATTCATCACTGAGATATCTGGCCAATGTTTTGGACCTGTTACTTAAATCAAGCGCCCGCACATCATCAGGAAAAGCGTTTAAGAGTTCATCTTTAAACACTGATAAACACGAAGGCTCAAGCACTACCACCGAACATTTGGCTGGCAAGCTAGAGTGAAATCCCTCTAGAATTAAAGCCAATTGCTTTAATGCTTGAGCTAAAAAACCATATTCATATAATGGCCGCCCACAACAAAAATGTTGCCTTGCCACAGCCACTTGGTGGCCACTTTTCAGTAATACATTAACTGCACTTTTTAATAATTGGGGACGATAATGGTTATTCACACTATCTGCCCAAAGGACAACAGTGGGCTGACTCTTTTCACCAAACCAGTCAAATGCATGATCCTGGTGGTCAGCATGTTTTTTAGCCCAGTTAGTAAAGGATTGATCGGCAAGCTTGGGCAAACCCTTTTCATCACTCAAACCCAAAAATATTTTTGTCAGCTTACCTGTAAATCCCGATTGCAGTATATTCACCACACCAGAAACTCTGGAAAGCTTAGGCAGTAAATTACCAATATAAGCTAAGGGGTAGTGGTGCAGTGGTCGCCGCTTGTTGGCATAATGGGCAGACATAAACTCTGCCTTATAGGTTGCAATATCCACCTGCGTTGGGCATTCCGTCTTACAGGCCTTGCATGACAGGCAATGCTCAAATGAATCGGCAATATCCTTGTTACCCCAGCCATCCTGAATCACTTCACCTCGCACCATCTCATGAAGCAAGTGAGCCCTACCACGAGTGGAATAGCGCTCTTCCTGGGTTACCTGATAGCTAGGGCACATTGCACCACTTTGAGAACGACACTTGCCCATGCCAATGCAGCGTTCAGTGGCGCGAGAGAAGCCACCCACATCGTCTTTAAAATGCAATACAGTTGGTATCAGTGGTAGCTTATAGTCGGCACCGTAGCGGAGGTTTTCGTCCATCTTGTAAGCATCTATAAGCTTACCTGGGTTCATGCGTTGCTCTGGGTCCCAGATTTTTTTAAATCTCCCAAAAGCATTCATCAACTCTGGCCCAAACATAATGGGTAAAAATTCAGCTTTAGCCTGGCCATCCCCATGTTCACCAGACAGTGATCCACCAAATTTCACGACTAGCTGCGCAATTTCAACACTAAACTTGCGCCACTTGCTAATGCCTTTGGCTGTGCGGGTATCGAAGGTTATTCGGGCATGGATACAGCCATCACCAAAATGGCCATATAGACTGCTGGTATAACCATAACGTTGGATTAATGCGCTAAATTCACGTAGATAGTCACCCAGCTGTTGTGGATCTACAGCGGTGTCTTCCCAACCAACCACTGGGTCTGGATCTCCTGGATTGAGCCCCATTGCCGTTGCTGACGCACCTTGCTCACGAATACTCCATATTGCAGCAGTGTGGGCAGAACTTTTGACTTGTAATACCGACTTCACACGCTTTGATTCTTGCATTGTAGCTTCAAACTTACTGCACAAATGATCTAGATGTTCGGGGCTGTCTGCGCACAGCTCAACCATCAACCATGCGCGACCTTGAGGTAACAAAGCGATTTCAACCTTTTTAAGGTTACGGTCTATTAAGTCACCAATAATGCCCCAGTCTAAACCCTCCATTGCAATCGGAGAAAATGGCAGAATTTCAGGTACACTGTCCGCAGCAGCAAATATATCTTCAAAACCAAGCACTATTAAACGAGTGTGGACTGGATTTTGGATGAGTTTGACACGCGCTTGCAATATGGTGACGCAGGTTCCTTCTGTACCTACCAAAGCGCGCGCCACGTTGAAGTTATTTTCGGGTAAAAGCTGGTCTAGGTTATAACCTGACACTCTGCGCTTTATATCGGGATATCGTTGTCGAATAAGCTCCTGGTAGTCATCACGGATTGATAGCAGCTCACGATAGATTATAGCCCTGCGGTCATGTCCAGTAATGATGTTTTCAAGCTCTACACCTGTTGTTGGGCCAACCCAGAATCGAGCACCATCTGAGGTGAGTATTTCAAGTTCTATGACGTTTTCGACTGTTTTTCCTGCGAGCATAGAATGCGGTCCACAAGAATTATTACCAATCATCCCGCCTAAGGTACAGCGACTGTGAGTGCCAGGGTCAGGCCCAAATGTCAGGCCGTAAACTTCTGCCTGTTGTTTTAGCTCGTCACAGATCACACCAGGGTCTACTAGCGCGGTTTGGTTTTCAACATCAATTTCTGAGACTCGAGTGAGGTAGCGAGAGCAGTCTACAACCACAGCCTCATTAACTCCCTGACCATTTTGAGAGGTGCCACCACCACGCATTAGCACAGGCAGGCCGAATGTTTGACACAGTGTTATGGTGTTAACAAGGTCATCAACCGATTTAGGGTATACGACACCTAGTGGTATTTGGCGATAGTTGGAAGCGTCTGAGGTATATAATGCAACACCTGTTGCAGAAAAATCACACTCACCATCCAGCATCTGTGTCAGCTCAGTGTGAAAGTTGATTAACTCAGCATGGTAGATAGCAGGGTTGGTCATATTATTGTTACAGCTTGGTGAATCTGGTATTGGGTCATACATCATTACTGCATCAACAACCCATCGAAAAACAGTGGAGTGAAGTCTCCTTAGGGGAGTGGCACATGAAGTACAAATTTAAACAGTACGTAAAAGCACACTATTATTGATAGCCCAGAAAGAAAGTAAACGATGGCCTTTCTGTTAGTCCAAGAATCATGCATAGACGCAATTAAACCCAGTACAAATGTCAGTACACAAGCAATCAATAGCCCGGTATACGGCATTAATGCA
This sequence comes from Candidatus Njordibacter sp. Uisw_002, assembly GCF_047730155.1. NCBI lineage: Bacteria > Pseudomonadati > Pseudomonadota > Gammaproteobacteria > Pseudomonadales > Candidatus Njordibacteraceae > Candidatus Njordibacter > Candidatus Njordibacter sp. Uisw_002. The sequence continues at coordinate 1,604,292 of NZ_CP159832.1, read as the reverse complement.
CAGGATAGGAGCATGCTAGAGACTAAAACGATCCTTCGCCACCAAGAGCCAAGCTCAATCCCTGAAACCGCTGTAGGCTGTATGATTTGTTTGCCTATAGCCAAGGTAGAAAATAGGATTAATGCAATAGCTGATGTTTGAGGAAATACTTTGGAATCTACGTCTGTATAACTTGCAGCATCATATAAAGTAATGACGCCAATTATAATAAGCAAACTTGCCACTAGAATGGAACCTAACCTACTGCCACTATCTACGGGGTTCACTGAGGATGCTTTTACATCTGATTCAATCATCTTAAGCGTCCGCCTTATTTTGTGTTTTTCTACTTAAATACCAAGGTAATACCAACGAAATTAATGTGAATGCGATAATCGCCTGTGACAAGGGCCGTCCAAAGAACATGCCAGGCAAATTATTGACTGCCGCACCAATAGTCCACGCCTGAACAAACCCTTGTTCTGCTATGGGGCCAAGAATCAAGCCAAGCACAATTGGCGATGCCGAAAAGCCATATTTCGAAATAAGCCAGCCGAACACTCCCAAGCACAGCATGACAACAACATCAGAGATACTGTTTCTGATTGCATAAGTGCCTATGATGGTCATGAATCCAACAGTGGGAACCAATACTGCTTTAGGGATAGTAACAATAGATTTATATGCATAGCGGCCAATAATTAGGCCAATAGGTAGCATGAGTATAGTGGCAATCAATAGACCATAAATAAAGGTGTAAACAATAGAACCATTTGACTGAAATAATTCTGGCCCAGTCCGCACACCCTGAACCATAAGCGCTCCCAAGATCACTGCATCTGGTGGAGTGCCAGGGATACCTAATACCAAGGTAGGTATAAACCCGCCACCCACTGTGGCATTATTTGCAGATTCAGTTGCAATAATTCCATCGGGTTCACCTTCACCAAACCGTTGGTGAGGTTTTGCTGTGCGTTTTGCTTCGGTATACGCTACCAAGCCAGCTACCGAGCCTCCAGCACCTGGCAAGATACCAACCAGTGTGCCAATAATGGAAGACCGAATTAAATTGAACTTTGAATTAAAGGTAATGCGTGCTGCGCTAAGAATTGGCATCTTAGCCACTTCACCCGTTATTTTTAGATGTTTCTCTCCTGTAGAGCACATGTCTATGAGCACAGGAATGCAGTAAAGTCCTATCATTGCACCCACTACTTCAAACCCTGAAATCATGGTTTGACTACCAAAAGTCAGGCGGATGTCAGCTGAAATTTCTGCCACTCCTACCGTCGACATAATCATACCTAAAGCACCGCCTGCTAGGCCCATCATTAGGTTACCTTGAGACAGGGAAGCAATTAGAGAAAGTCCAAAAATAGATAACCAAAAATACTCTACTGGTCCAAATGCCAAAGCGACAGAGGCCAGTGGGGGAGCAAGAAAAAGCAGCGCAAAAGCACCTACTAAACCACCAAATACGGACGAAAAACAAGCGATGGCAACTGCCAAATCTCCTTTGCCACGCTTTGCTAGTGGATAACCGTCAAAGGTCGTAGCAATAGCTGAAGGTGTGCCAGGGGTATTGAGTAAAATAGCAGCATATGCGCCACCATAAATGGCACCAGTATAAATAGCGCCTAACAAAATCAGCGCTGTTTCTGGAGCCATACCGAATGAAATTGGGACTAAGACTGCTACAGCCATAGTAGCAGTCAGCCCAGGTATAGAACCAATTAGGGTTCCAGCAACTACGCCAAACATAGCAACGGCTAGGTTCAAGGGTGTTAATGCAGCCAAAAAGTTGCCGAAATCCATGATTTATACCTCCTTGTTACTAATTAGTTACTTAATTAGGCCTGCTGCACGAGCATCCATAAGGTACTCTGTGCTGCGTTCTTTCATAAATTCTGCCATTTGGCTAGCATCTATATCAAGGAGTGCAAATCCACCGTTAAGCATTTTTTGGCGGAATGCAGGGTCAGCATTAATTTCACCAATTCTGTTTGACCAGGTAGTAACGGTTTCAGCACTGGCTGAACTGGGTAAAGCGATACCTCGGTATGCGCCGCCCACCATGTCATATCCTAGCTCCTTAAATGTAGGAACATTAGGAAACAATGGATGACGATCTTCCATCGCTACAGCAAGCATACGCACTGCGCTTCCTTGCTTAGCCCCAACGGAAGTGTAGCCCCATTGAGCAGTTACCTGTTCACCTAATAAGGCTGCAGTTGATGCGCCTGTTCCTTTAAAAGAAACATACGTTGTATTAATGTCAGCCATCTTATCAAATTTAATTTGTGCTAGGTTATTAGCTGAAGCTTTGCCCGAACCAGACATCACCACACCACCTGGCTTCGACTTAGCGTCATCGATAAGGTCTTGCAGGGTTTGGTATGGGCTATCTGCTACAACTACAATGGCATCTGGGGTGTAATGAAACATGTAAAAAGTATGAATTCCATCAGTAGTAAATCCTACATCCTTCTGAGCAGGTTTAATGACAATATGAGGTAAGTTAACCCCCATAATAGTTTGCCCGTCTCCATTGAGGCCGTTTAAGGATGCCCAACCAGCTGCACCACCGCCACCAGGCTTATATGAGATAACTAAGTCGTCACCAAATTTTTCTTTATAAAATGATTGTTGTATACGGGCAGAGATATCAGATTCTCCACCAGGGCCAAAGGGAATGATGTAATTGACTGAGTCTGCGTAAGTGCTGCTTGCAGACATGGATACTGCTGCTGCCATAGTAAGCATTGCAGTGTGTTTAGCAATTTTTTTAATAAGCATTATTTTTATTATCCTTAAAGTTTAGCTAATACAGCCTAAATATAAACTTTTAAATTCAAGACTGAAGTATTCGCATGCATTGATGCTGATGACAACAGAGCTTTTGCTATTTTGCGTATAAGGTTGGTCACCTTATTCAAATTTTCAAACCGTAATTGTCACTTATTTCATAATCTTGTAAAATAAATATTAATACAAGCCATATTTAGTTTACTTTTAGTAAAGTTTATATTTACCATTGCGTTAATATAATCTTAATATTCACTCTGATCCTCAAACAGTTGGTGCCATTATGTCCATCAAACAATTAAGGTCACTTTTAGCCTTTCAAGAAAGCGGTAGCTTTTCTGCTGCTGCAGATAAGCTGTTTATTACTAAAGCAGCTGTAGGGCAGCAAATGAAGTTATTGGAGGAGTCAATACAAACACCATTGTTTGATCGTAATGGATATAGGCCTAGTCTTAACGCGGATGGTCTGACATTTGCAAAAGAAGCACACAAAGTGATTGAGAACTATGACAGGTTGTTCAGTAGGCTTGATGCTGGTGATAATTTTTCTGGTACCATTAGTTTGGGTTCAGTTCCTTCGGCTATATTGGCACTGGTGCCTTTATCAGTTAAAAGTATGATGAAAGATGTGACTAATACCAAAGTTCGAATTATTCCAGGCATGTCCACAGACTTGTATGACCACGTATTAAATGGCTATATCGATTTAGTAATATTAAGTAAACCACAAAGAATAGAACAAAGCCTTCAGTGGGAGACTCTTGTCGAAGAGCCCCTTGTGCTATTGACCTCCAATAGTTTCAAAGGTCAAGACCCCATCAGTATTTTACAAAGCCAACCTTATATTAGATTGGCACAGCGAACCTCTGTGGGCTTATTAGCTGATTATTGGCTCACAAAAAACAAAATAATGGTCAAGGAATCCATGGTCATGGACTCTATGGAAACATTGGGTAGTATGGTGGCGCATGGTCTTGGTGTTTCAGTCGCTCCAGACCTTTGTAAATCTGACCCTGTTTTTTCTAATTTAAGGAAAATCCCCCTTCCAAATAACCCAAAACCACGGGTTTTAGGTATGTTGATGAGAAAAGATAATCCAAAAACTAAGGTTGTCATGCAATTAAAGCAGCATATTAAAAACACTGTTAAAGCTTAAACAAATGAGTAAGTGATCTTTTTAAGTTTGTATCAGCCAGTTATAACTTAAGCATTTAATGGTTTTTTTAGATTCTAAGGTGTGGTGGGCTTTTTGCAAAGTGTTGCCACCTGCCTGTGAGCCTTTGGAGCTGTTCGATAGAGTTAACCCTCACCAAGCCTTGGTGGGTTACTTTAATCACTGATATTGCAAATTTAGCGCGTTTAAACAATAATTGACTAATGAATACTAAAAAAGCAACTATCCTAACTATCCCTACCGACCTATTTGCGATGCGCTATCTTGCAAGTATTTTGGTATTACTGCTGCTTTGCCTGCCGGTTGCTGCTTCTGAAAAAGAAGAGGTACAAGCTACTATTAATAGTCAGCTCCAAGCGTTTGCAGATGACGATGTGAGCAGGGCGTATACTTATGCCAGCCCTTCGATACGATCTATATTTAGAACTGCGCAACTTTTTGGTAAAATGGTTCAGCTTAGTTATCCAATGATATGGAAATCAGCAGGTGTGGCATTTTTAGAACACACACAAACCTCTCAAGGGCGCACTCAAGATGTTCAAATATTAGACGCGGCTGGCACTGCACACTATGTGAGGTATTTTCTAATGCAAACACCAAACGGTTGGAAAATTTCAGGTGTGCAGTTTTTGGATGTTACCGATATTAGCGTCTGATAAAACATTAAATACACTATTCCACATGTAACTAAAACGATATTGTAAGGCCGAAACTAAAGGCACAGGCTTGTGCTTGGGTTTTGATTTATATTTACCCTCAATGCCTCATGTGCTCGTTTAAAGAGATAATGAATGAAGAAGCCAGACAACGTAACAGACTTTGCAGCTACGCTGCCATATCCGACTAATATTGGAGCACCAGCATTTACTATTCCAGATGTACTTCAACATAAAAAAGAGCGTGGGGTTACTGCTACACATTTTTTTGAGACAAAATTTGACGAATTGAAGGAGGAGTATTTTAAGCTGGTAAAACTAGCCGAAGATACACAACTAGTTTACGAGGCGTCTTACAGCTTTATCCCTGTAGTGGGTAAAACCTACAGTTTATACATTAAAAACGATAGATCATTTCTTAGTATTATTGAACCTCATCAGTGGCCACAAATGACATTTAGAGGGAGTTTTAAATTTACATCCGATAACACATGGGAGAAGGTAGACACATTAGTTGATTGATATCATTGAAGTTTTTTTAAAACTAAAATGAAACATAAAACACAAAAAGCCAACTTAAACTTAAGTGTTTAGTTGGCTTTTTGTGTTTTAAAATCACAGAGTACGCCTTGAAATGCTTATAATATGAGCGATTGCCCTGGCATCTAAACCCGTATACGGCATGCCTGAAGGCACCTACAAAACCATTGGCCAAGAGACAGGTGTTAGGCAACTGGTGGATTTTTTTTATAACATTTTCGACAGCACTAAAGACCAATTGTCGTGGTTTTTAATGGCTTGGATGGGTGATGATCGCAACACTATCACAAAGAAATGTTTATTTATCATTTTTTCCATGCTAACATTATTGTTATGTTATAACATATCTAGGAAATACTAATGAAATCGTCCAACTCAATAAACACCATGCTTACTTGCCTTATGCTCACCTTACCTGCTCACCATGCAATAGCGATCGAGCTAGATGCCCATGAGCACGGCAGTGCTAATCTAGATATCGTAATAGATACTGATACTATTCAAATGAGTTTTCATTCACCTGCTGTGAATATCGTGGGCTTTGAATATGCTACTGATGATAAGCAACAGCTGTTATTAATTAAGCAGGCCAAAGACTCCTTGTCTAATGTGAATGACATGTTTAGCCTAGTAGGTAATGTATCTTGCCAAACAGTAAAGGCATCTGCCAACTGGTTAACTGAACATGAAGAAGAGCATGATGATCATGAAGGGCATGAAGAAGAGCATGATGATCATGAAGGGCATGAAGAAGAGCATGATGATCATGAAGGGCATGAAGAAGAGCATGATGATCATGAAGGGCATGAAGAAGAGCATGATGATCATGAAGGGCATGAAGAAGAGCATGATGATCATGAAGGGCATGAAGAAGAGCATGATGAAACCCCTTCTAGTGAACATGCAGAGTTTATCGCAGAGTATGAATTAACGTGTAAGCAGCTTAATAATTTAACCGCTATTGAAGTTAACTTGTTTGAGTTTTTTCCAGCTATTGCAGACCTAGATGTGCAGATGATTTATGCTGGTGGACAAGTTAAGCAAGAGTTAAATGCCAATAATACCTTGATTGAATTAGCCTACTGATGATTGAACCTGTCCTTAAACCTACCTTAATAGACCTACAAGACGTAGATTTTGCTTGGCATGCCAAAGCACAGCCAGCGATTAAATCTGCGCACTTACAGGTAGAAAAGCATAAGCATGTTTTTTTGCGTGGGGCTTCTGGTTCTGGAAAGTCTACATTGTTAAATATTATCGGTGGCATTGTCACGCCCCAGCATGGGCAGGTAAACATTGTAGGACATGATTTTTGTCAGCTTAAAGGGTTACAAAAAGACAGGGTGCGCGCTGATCACATAGGTTTTATCTTTCAGCAATTTAATTTGATTCCTTATCTATCCATATTAGAAAATGTGATATTGCCGTGCCGTTTCTCAAAGTTAAGGCGTGATAATGCAATTAAACGTTCAGGTAGCGTGTTAGAAGAAGCCACATACTTGTTAAACCGATTGTACCCTAAAGGTAAGTTTAGCTTTCACCGCACTACAAGTGAGCTAAGTGTGGGACAGCAGCAACGTGTGGCCGCTGCCAGAGCCTTGATTGGCCAGCCTCAGCTAATTATTGCGGACGAGCCTACCTCATCCTTAGACTATGATGCTAGGGAGGCATTTATGGCTCTTTTGTTTGATGAAATAAAGCAAAGTGGCTCTACATTACTTTATGTAAGCCATGATCCAACTCATCAACACTTGTTTGATTCAGTAGTAGATATGTCACTGATCAATCCACACTTAGAGTTAGCGCTATGAAACTTAGACTATTAGCCAAAAAGAGCCTTATCAGTAGGCGCTCCACAGCCATACTCACGATTTTTTCTATCGCTATGAGTGTGGCTCTTCTGCTAGGGGTGGAAAAAGTGCGAGTGAATGCACAAAGTAGCTTTGCAAATACAATATCGGGTACAGATTTAATAGTAGGTGCCCGCAGCGGGTCTATTCAGCTGTTGCTCTATTCTGTGTTTCGTATTGGTGACGCCACCAACAATATTAGTTTTAAAAGTTATCAAGATATAGCCCAGCAAAAAGGAGTGAAATGGACTATTCCTATCTCTCTAGGTGATTCACATCGAGGCTTTAGGGTGATGGGTACAAGCAGAGATTATTTTTCTGTTTACCAATATGGAGAAAAACGAACGCTTGAATTTGCTTCTGGCAAGCAGTTTGAAGGTGTGTTTGATGCTGTTATTGGGGCAGAAGTAGCCAATGCGTTAAATTATGCCATTGGTGACCAAGTAATTGTTTCTCATGGCACTGGCAGTGCAAGCTTTGCCCAACATAAAGATAAGCCATTTATTATCAGTGGTATTTTAAAGCACACAGGCACCCCCGTAGATCGAACTCTCCATGTAAGCTTAGCAGGCATAGAAGCAATGCATGTCAACTGGCAGGGCGCTGTCAAAAAGCGCAAGGCAAGTAAAGCGCTTACCGAAGCCAACTTGCAACCTGAGTCCATTACTGCATTTTTGGTAGGGCTAGACAGTAAAATAGCCTCATTCAAAATGCAGCGCTATATCAATGAATATAAGGCTGAGCCGTTATTAGCTATTTTTCCCGGCATTGCCCTTTATGAGCTTTGGGATTTGATGTCTGTAGCAGAAAAAGCACTACTGATCATTTCTATGTTTGTGGTTTTAGCGGCACTCACAGGCATGTTGGCTGTCTCTCTTGCAGGGCTTAATGAACGCAGGCGCGAAGTGGCTATTTTACGCTCTGTAGGGGCTAGTCATTGGCATATTATGGGGTTACTCATTACAGAAACAGTATTATTAACTGTGGTTGGTATTTTATTAGGTCTGGCGTTGCTCTACTTTGGCATCTGGTTTGCCCAGCCTATAATAGAAAAAACCTACGGCTTATTTATCCCCGTCACTGCGCCCAATATTAGAGAGCTTGGCATGGTGTGTGTGCTGCTAATAGCTAGCCTTATTGTAGGCTTAGTGCCTGCTTATCGTGCTTATAAAAACTCTTTAGCAGATGGCATGTCTATTCGCTCATAACATAGAAGAATTTGATGAAAAATATTAATGTTACCTATAGCCACTTCTTGCTCGTCTGGGCACTTACTATAGTGCTGTCTTGTTTTATAGGTAGCAAAGCCTTCGCAGCTGACATAACTGAAATAGATTGGGAGGTATTAATTCCTCAAGACTGGAATCCAAACCAAGCCTTTGAAGACATGACGGATGAAGAGTATTACGCCCTTTCTGAAACCGAGCTGGTGATTTTAGAGCAAAGTGTACAAGCCATGTTTGATGCTGCACCTGTGGTGGAAGCCTTTGATGGGCAGCAGGTAAGAATACCAGGCTTTGTGCTGCCACTAGAGTTTAGTGACACCTTGCTTAAGGAATTTTTACTTGTGCCTTATTTTGGCGCATGCACACACACGCCACCTCCACCTGCTAATCAGATCATTTATGGCAAACTAAAAACAGGTACTAAGTTTGAAAGCATATATTTACCAGTGTGGATTACAGGCACACTTAGCACCACACGTTCACAAAGCGAGCTCACAGAATCGGGAGTAGCTAATGGTGTGGATGTGCAGTCGGCCTATGCTATGGATGTTCAGTTGATTGAACCTTATATAGAGTGATGGGGGCTTCTGCCAGCAATGGTATAGTTTTCCCTCAGCACAGCAGGAATAGATATGACCTATAAAGATAAAACCCTTTGTAAAATCCGCACCATCACTACGTTTATTTCTTTGGATAAAAATAAAGCCACTTGGAAAGATGAAATAAAACAAGCCTCGCAATTTTGTTTAAATTTGACGTCAAAGTTCAGTGTGAAAGGTTATACCGTTCAGTCTATAAGAATCGTCACTAACCCTTTTGGTGAATATTTAAATACTCAAAATTTAGAAAGCGCTAGAACAGACTTAAGTTACTTAAGTGCCTTGTTAACAGAATCTAGTGACTTGGGTATGAGAGTTAGATTTGCGATTGGTGAAGCTAGATCTAAAGAAGAAATAGAGCTTCTACCCGAGCTAATCAAGGAGTTTGGTGATTTATGCAATGTATGTGTCAATGTTAAGCTTGATGAGCATGGGGTTTTAGATAACAGTCTCATTGAACACTGCGTAAAAGCTGTTCAGCACATTAGCGTGATCACACCTAGAGGTGAGGGTAATTTTAATTTTACGGTTAATTTTAATTGTGATCCTCTCATTCCCTACTTTCCTGCAAGTTACCACCACAAGGAGCTAGGTCATCGGTTTGTGATTGGCTTAGAGACGCCTGACCTTCTAGTTGATGCACTTAAAGAATGTAATCAGACGCCCCATAAGAATCACAACGAGCGATTTAAAGACTACTACGAGGGCATGAGTGGTGCGCTACAACATCACATTTCAGCTATTAATCATATTATTGAAACTGAAAATTGTGACAAGTCTTATGCCTTTTCTGGTTTTGATAGCTCTGCTGCGCCGTCTAAAGATTGCGCAAGCATGACGCAGCTATACACACTAATGGGTGTTGAGTATTTTGGAGCAGCAGGCACTGTGGAGGTGTCTTCACTACTGACTAAAGTATTCAAATCTATTAAAGATGTTGACCTTGTAGGCTTTTCTGGTTTAATGCTTGCGCTAACAGAGGACACAGGGCTTGCTGAGGGCAGTATTGATGCGCAGTTTGATATACGTTCTTTATTAACCTATAGCGCTGTTTGCGGCATTGGGCTAGACACGGTGCCTATACCTGGCAATACGCCTGCAGAAAAAATTTCAGCACTCATGAGAGATACAGGAACCATGGCCTATCGGCTGAATAAACCACTTACAGTGCGTTTATTCCCGGTACCTGGGCTTAAAGCGGGTGATTTAACGGCATTTGAAAGTGATGATCTGTGTAATTGTGCGGTTCTTGCTGTGCCTTAGATTGATAGGTTAATAGGCTGATAGATAAAGATTCTGATAGGCTTTAAGAGTATATGTCTATTAAGTAAAGTATAAGTAAGACAGAGATTAGAAAGATGTCAGGAATTACAGAGTTAGATGAGCTTTTAAGCTCAATGGAACCAAAGTTATTAGCACAGGAGTTTGTGTTTTGTAGTGTTTCTGGCACATTAGCGGACTATATGTCGCTTAGTCCATTAGCCACATTTACAGAGCAGGAAGGCCTAACTTTAGTTTTGGAAAAAAGTTTAGCGCAAGGGGCAGGCTTGAAGTTTGAAGGTTCATTTCGTCAAATTACCTTAACGGTGCATTCAAGCTTAGAAGCTGTGGGTTTAACAGCGGCTGTATCCAAAAAACTAGCGGATAAAGGCATTAGTGCCAACGTTATTGCAGCCTATTATCATGACCATATCTTTGTGCAATCAGCCAAAGCTGAGGAGGCCCTTTACGCGTTGACAGAATTTGGTGACTTACATTGAACATGTGGTTAAGCATCGATCACACAGGCTAAAATGATGGATATCAGCTGTTTTATATAGACCCAGCTTCCACCATATAGTTATTGGCAGAACACATGGCCGAATCGTCTGAGGCTAAAAAAACAACCATTCTTGCAACATAAACGGGCTCTATTAAGTCGGGTAAGCATTGCCTTTGTCGCTGTTTTTCTAGTGTTTCAGGAGTGGCCCACAGTTGTTTTTGCCTATCAGTCATAATCCAACCCGGCACTACAGTATTAACTCGGATACGGTGTACACCTAAGTCACGAGCCATTGTTCTGGTCAGCCCGTGCACGGCTGCTTTAGCCGTTGCATACGCCGGAAATCCACCACCTGTTTCATGCCAACTGTTGGATCCCATGTTAATGATAGACCCGCCACCTGCAGTGATCATGCCTGGAGCTACGCACTGCATAGCAAAAAACTGATGTCGTAGATTAGTTTGCAAGCGCTCATCCCAATACTCTGGAGTAATGTCTTGCCAGCTATGGCGGTCATCGTTGGCTGCATTATTAACCAGCACTGTAGCAGGCCCAAGCTTGGTGGCTAATTTTGCCAAAGCAGCTTGTAGGCTTTTTATGTCGGTAAGGTCACACAATTCATAGGAGATGTTATCTGATGTGTTGGCTAGCGCTTTGCTTTTGGCGTGATCTAAATCCACGAACCCAACTTTTGCCCCTTGGGCGGCAAAGCTACTGACAATTTCTGCACCTATACCCGATGCCCCACCTGTGACAAATACTGTTTTATCTTTGAGGCTTGGGTATAAAGCAAACATGGGTTGAGTCATTATAATTTTCCCTACAGGCTAAGTTTTAGCAAATATTTAAAGGCACCTAGGTGATATTTATAAATACTACGTTGATAAAATTATTATTGCTATAGAGGGGCTTTGTTAATCAATATCATGGTCTAGCTCGTTTTTGAACATTATGTGAGCCATCCCTAAACGAATTGTAATCCCCCCGTAAATTAAGATCAGTTTTAAGTATGATGTTAGCCCCACACCCATTCGTTTTTAATAGGTTTTAAGTGTGGCAGGTGGTTTAATAGCATGGCTTTATAAAATCTTTTTAAAAGAAGGAACACTTCAGTGGAGTTTGGGTTTGAAATACTGACGTTATTGTTTGTTGTTGCAATAATAGCAGGTTGGGTAGACGCGATAGCTGGTGGTGGTGGGCTAATCACAATCCCAATATTAATATTGGCAGGCCTTTCTCCTGTGTCTGCTTTGGCTACCAATAAGCTTCAAGGCAGCATAGGCACACTAACAGCATCACTTTATTTCATTAGAAAAAAAACCGTCAACCTTAAAAAAATGAGGCTGGCTATTCTTGCCACGTTTATAGGCTCTGTTTTTGGTAGCTGGTTATTACTGCAGATAAACACTCAACACCTTATTATAATGTTACCCATATTGTTGATATGCATGGGGTTATATTTTCTCTTTTCGCCCAATATAAATGATGAAGATAGGCAAGAAAAAATAAAAGTAGTTTCATTTGCGCTATTTGTTACTCCATTCCTTGGGTTTTATGATGGCTTTTTTGGCCCTGGCACAGGTAGCTTCATGGCCTTGGCTTTTGTAATGCTGCTAGGGTACGGCTTGCCTAAAGCTACGGCCAATGCAAAGATTTTAAATTTTGTTAGCAACATTTCTTCACTATCTTACTTTGTTATTTTTGGCGATGTTAATTGGGTAGCTGGCTTTATTATGATGTTTGGACAGTTTATTGGGGCAATGCTTGGCGCTCGGATGATTTTGAACAACGGCTCCACACTTATTAAGCCTGTTGTTGTAGCGGTTTGTTTCTTTATGTCGATCAATTTACTGTTTAAAGCTTACGGGTAAAATATTTGTTTAAAGAGCAGGACTCTAGTTTATTAATTTACTTATATTTATTGTGTAATACGGGTTATTAATATATTGTTGGCTAGTGTAAAGTGAGTTTTTTATCCGGCCTAGGGTTGATGCGGTTTAAGGAATAATAGTGGATTTTTTACCAACTGAAAATACCAATTATGCGGGTAACTATAAAGTTTTTTCGGGACTGTGGCCCCGTGCATTGGCGGTGATTATAGATGTTATTATGTTGGCACCTATGGTGTTATTTTGTTACGTTATTTTCAATTCGTCTATTACTGCCGCGGTGTTTGGCCTTGCTGTCGTTATTATATTAGCGTTTGGGTATGCCGTTTATTTTAATTTCTCTTATGGCGCTACTATAGGAAAAATGGTTTTAAAAATTAAGGTTACCAATCCTGATGGATCGTCTATTAGCTTAAAGCAAACTGTATTGCGCTTATCTGTAGATATGGCTTTTGTAGCCTTATTTATGACGGCTCTTTTTATCGCATTATCTGATGCTAGTTCTCAAGCCTATGTGGCAGTGGATTGGATGGAGAGGTTAGGATATCTGATACCACTTTATCCATCCTGGTATGATTTGGTAGCAAGCAGATACCTAATTTGGCTTTTCAGTGAAGCTTTTTTCTTGTTGATAAACAAACGAAAGCGCGCCATACATGATTTTATTGCTGGCACTGTAGTTATTAATAGGGAATTTGCAGGAAAAAATGGTCAACCAGGACATCTAATATCATCTAATGAATTAGATGGCTAAGCGTGATTCATTTTTTGAGGATGAAGATCTATGCAGATATTCTTTAATTCATCGACAATCTCAATGCTATTGCCTTCTTTAATGTAGCGAATTAACCACTTTGGTAAGCGCATAAAATTAATATAAAGTAACTCACCTAAGGAATCCACATCAAAGTAATATAGCGTCAGCATAATACCTTGGTCACTACCTGGAAATTCCCCTAGGTGATAGCTGAATATAATACTTTCATCAATGGGTTCAAGTATGTTGGACACCCTAATATGTGGTTTTATTATGGCTTCTTTGTCTACAGTGTAGGGTGTGAATTGGAGCATTTTATTTCCGGGGTTTCAGATTTTATATATGTATAAAAAATAATATTAAATATCTATTTATTAATTTCTACTAATTAATATTTTTTTGCAATAATAATATAATCATAAGTATAGTTTTTTATTAATATTTATAACTTTATATTAATATCTAAATATAATAATTTCATACCAATAATATTTTTTAATAATTTAATAATTTAATAATTTAATAATTTAATACGCTAGCGAGATATTTAAGCTACAAAATTATTCTTCCATAAACCCCTTCAAAAATATCAAAACCATCACTATTTTGGTTGATAGAATCAACCATTTTTCCATCCTTATTAAGAAAATCACATGTAATATTTTACAGACTTAGAAAATGGCTGCGCTCAAATATGTGAGTATTAGTGTGTTTTTCATCCATAAATATTTGCAATTATGTTGAACTTATAGGTTTACGAAACCAGTTTCGTTAAGTATTGTTAATCGTATCTTAATAAATAAAAACAATATTTAGACACCTATATGCAACACAAACGCATCACAATTGCCGTATTAGCAGAGCGATTAGGTCTTTCCAAAGGCTCTGTTTCTAAGGCGCTTAAAGACAGCAAAGAAATTGCTTTCGACACTCGGGTTAAAGTAAAAGCGTTAGCCACAGAGCTGGGTTATCAGCCTTCTGCTATTGCCCAAGCTATTCGCTCAGGTTCAATGCGCTCCGTTGGTTTAGTTCTGCGCACAGATGGTGTTCATAACCACAAACCTTTTTTGTCTTCTTTTCTTGATGGTATTTCAAGGCGCCTAGGCAAAGACGGTTACACCCTAACCTTGGCCACGGCATCAACAGAAGATGAAATGCTTAAAGCACATGCCAACCTTGCAGCTACTAAATCAGTTGATGCTTTCGTTCTACCGCGCACAATGTTGTGTGATAAACGTGCACACTTGCTCAATAAGTTACATATTCCCTTTGTTATGTATGGGCGAACAGACGGTGGAGATCAATATGCTTGGTATGACATTAACCAAGAGGGCTATTTTTCTAGCATTGTTGACCAACTTATTGATCTTGGTCATCGTGAGTTTTTATATCTTGGAGGTGACAGTACCTACTATTATGAAAAAGTACGTCGAAAAGGGTTCTTAACGGCTGTAGAAGCTCACTCCAATGTGAGGTTTGAATGTATTGATGACATTATTGATGTGAAGGAGGGAAGGTCTGCAGCTTTTGCATCTTGGTCTTCGCCAACGCCAGCCACTGCAATTGTTTGCGCTTTAGACAGGGCTGCACTTGGAGCACTGCACTGCGCCCAATCTCTTGGTCTAAAGGCTGGAGCAGACATATCTATTATCGGCTACGACGGTATTCCTGAAGGGGAATATAGTCAGCCACCATTATCAACTTGTGTGGTTGATAATTTCCAATCTGGGTATCAAATTGCTGAAATGCTGTTGCAGCAATTATCCGGTAAGCCAGCTTCATCACTGCAGCAATTGGGTGAAGCTAAAGTGCTGTTGAGAGGCACCACAGGTCCTGCACAGCACAATAGTGTCACTTTGGCACAACATTTAATCAAGAAAAAATAAAAGAGGATTAAGAAATGGGTATATTCCATATAAACAAGGGTGCCGGTATGTTTGCCGCTACAGCTTTGAGTCTGGTTATTTCTGCCGCCGTGCAAGCTGAAACACTAAAGTTTTGGACTACGGAAGAGCAGCCAGCACGTTTGGCTAAGCAAGAAGCCATGGCAGCAAACTTTAAAGCAGCTACTGGTATTTCGGTACAAGTCATTCCAGTGACTGAAAAAGACCTTGGCACACGTGCTACTGCCGCTTTTGCTGCAGGAGACCTACCTGATGTGATTTATCATCCCCTACAGTATGCATTACCATGGGCTGAATCTGGAATTTTGAACACAGATGCCGCTAGTGAAGCAATTGAAAACTTGGGAGAAGGCACCTTTGCAGCGGGTGCACTGAACATGGCTGCTGTGCCAGATGGCTACGCTTCAGTGCCTGTTGATGGATGGACTCAGTTATTAGTTTACCGTAAAGACTTGTTTGATCAGCATGGTTTGGCTACTCCAGATTCATATGCGGATGTATTAGCAGCAGTTGAAAAGCTACACAATCCCCCAGAAATGTTTGGTTTTGTTGCACCCACAAAAGTAGACGAAGGTTTCATGAGCCAAGTGCTAGAGCATGTGTTCCTTGCTAACGGCGTGACCCCTGTAGATGGTAATGGTTTCCAAAACTTAGATGTAGCAAAAACCACCGAAGTGTTGGATTTCTACAAAGCGATCGTAGAAGCCTCTCCTGAAGGTGAGTTGTATTGGAAGCAATCACGTGAATTGTACTTTGCTGGTAAGGCCGCAATGATCATTTGGTCTCCGTTTATCCTTGACGAACTTGCAGGTCTTCGTGATTCTGCGCCACCAACGATTGATGGTGATCCAACATCGCGTGCTCTAGCTGCTAAGACTGGCGTTGTGACTAAGTTCTCTGGACCATCTAACCCAGCAGGCGCGGCTTGGGGTGATGTGCGTTACTTTGGTATTACTTCTGATGCAAATGTAGATAATGCCATTGACTTTGTGCAGTATTCTTTGGGTGAGGGTTATACTCAAACTCTATCGATTGCACCAGAAGGCAAGTTCCCAGTTCGACGTGGTGATGCCACTGATGCTGAGAAATATGTGAAGATTTGGGAGAAACTACCTGTAGGTGTTGACAGAAAGGCACCATTATCTGAGCTATATGAAGCTGATATGATCAAAGAAATCGTGGCAGGTCTCGATAAAGCTCAGCGTTGGGGCGTTACTGAAGGTCAGCTTTCTTTAGCTTCTAAAATCATCAATAGTCAGATTGTTAACCGCTTGGTTCGCAGCTACATTGATGGAGAACGTGACGCAGCAGCTACTGTTGCAGCGTTGAACACTGAGCTTGCTGCTGTTAAGTAAGAGCATTGGTTAGCTCGATACTGGGCTAACTATAAACATACTGAACAACAAAAGTGTTCAAGAGGCTGGGGTGCATTTGTATTCATTTTTTAAATGGATCACTCCAGCTTCATTTCACATTTGGCTTCATTTCACATTTGGCTTTATAACAACATAATGAGGTGACCATTTTGTGTGGTTAAACCTCTTCTTATTAAATTGATCATCTCTATGTCTGATATTGATTCATCTACAATTCCCAGAGACACTCCCACTTCGTCTTCTCCGCCGAAGCACTTGGGGCCTTTGCAAAAAAAAGAAGCCTTGCTGGCTTGGAAAATGCTCTCGCCTACGCTTTTAATAGTCGCGTTAGTTGTCGTGTTACCTTTGCTCGCCATTTTTTGGATTAGCGTTAAACCAGTAGGCTTGGCAGATTTGAGGATCCCAACACCAAGCGTTTATGAACGGTTGCGTGGAGACCTTACCAATGCTGGCGACGTTGCCGTACTTCAATACCGTATATCCAACCCCTCGCGTGAGCACGCCATTGACGGGGTTACTTTAGTTGATGATATTCCACCAGGTTTGTCTTATGATTTATCTGGCACTATCTGTGAGCAAAAAGCTCAAACATTATTTTGTGATTTTGGCACCTGGGACGCAGGTTTTCGAGACAAACTAGTTATCAAAGTGACGTCTTTGTCACCATTCAAAGAACAGCCTGATGTACGCAGCAGTATGCCCATCACAACGGGCACTTCAACCAGCAATTTGGTTAATAATAGTTTCACACTAGATAACTTTAAACAGATATTCTCAGCACAAGAATTTGGTGATGTGCTGTACGCCACCGCATTTTATACCTTTGTGGGTACAGTGGGTGCCATACTTGTGGGTTTGTTTGCTGCTCTCATGCTGAACCAGTCTTTTTTTGGGCAAGGCGTGTTGCGAGGGTTTTTGTTGTTTCCTTATGTGGCACCCATAATTGCAGTGGCCTTTACTTGGGTCACACTGTTTGATCCCTTTTCTGGCTCTGCCAATGCGTTGCTACTACAAATGGGTTTAATCGATAGCCCGGTTAACTTTTTTGGGAAGCGTGGTTTGGCTTTGGTTATGGTTACTGTGTTTGAAATATGGCGTTATTTTCCATTATCATTTTTGTTTATTTTGGCACGGATGCAGTCTATCGATACCCAAATGTATGAAGCTGCTGATATGGATGGTGCCACCCCAATGCAAAAATTTTGGTATCTGTCTATTCCTCAATTAACTGGTATCTTATCTATTTTGTTCTTGTTACGTTTTATTTGGACTTTTAATAAGTTTGACGACATTTTCTTGCTAACTGGTGGTAATGCAGGCACCAGAACCCTGACAGTGAATGTGTATGAACAAGCATTTGCCATTTCAAATATAGGTGGTGGAGCTGCTGTAGCTGTGGTGGTTTTTGCTTGTTTGTTAGTATTTTCTTTGTTTTTTATCCGGTTTATTTCTAAAGAGGAAGGGTTATGAGCATACTAAGACAAGGTTTGCTCATAGCCGTTATTATAGGGTTTTTGTGGACCGTGGTATTACAGTTTACCATAACTGTTGCATTGGCTTTTGGCACTGGCGGGGGTTATACGCCGGTTTGGTTAGTGTCAGGTATTGTTGGCATGACCAGCGCCATAATATGGATCTTATATAACCAAACCACTAATCCCCTTAAACTGATGGCACTGCAACAGGCATTAACGATAGTGTTGATGTTGAGTTTATCTTTTGGACAGCCGTTTGGAGTGCCTTTAACTGAGAGCTTGTGGTTACAAATTGGAGCTCTTGTGGTGTTGGCTTATGCATTAAACTACACCCTGCGGAATATGTTGAACGACATCACTATTGGGCTTCAAGTTCGCCATAATGCTGAAATGGCGGCGATCAAAAGTTTGCTTGCGTTTGGGTACCTATTCTTTGTAGCGATTGTGATGATCCCCTTTTACGTGATGATAATGACGTCGTTTAAATCACAACAAGCACTACTGATTAATCCTTTGGACTTTAGCTTAGATTGGCAACTGGGGTGGGGGCTATTTCGTAGCTATGTAGAGTTGTTTAGAGACTATAATTTTGGCACCTATCTTCTGAATTCGTTTGTTATTTCAGTGCTTACAGTTTTAATTACTCTGCTTTTTAGTGCGCCAGGTGCCTATGCCGTAGCTCGTCTTAAGTTTAAGGGGCGAGCATTTATGGTACGAGGGATTTTACTGATCTACATGGTGCCATTGATTGTTTTGGCGCTGCCTATTTACATCGTATTTTCTATCCTTGAATTGCGCAACTCATTGGTAGGCATTTTGTTGATTTATCCTGTGACAACTATTCCTGTAGCCCTGTATATGCTGCAGGGATATTTTCGTGGTCTACCAGAGGAAGTAGAAGAGGCGGGGCTTATGGATGGCTTGTCTCGCTTTGGTGTGGTTATGAAGATCACCTTACCTTTAGCCTTGCCAGCTCTTGCATCTGTGTCTTTATATGTATTTATGATTGCTTGGAATGAGTTCTTGTTAGCATTTATGTTATTAGATGATCCTTCCATTTTCACCCTGACCCGTGGGGTTTCTATGCTTAATTCATCTGAAATACCGCGCCAGCATTTGATGGCTGGCGCGGTAATATCTACTCTTCCCATAATGCTTATTTTCTTATTTTTAGAACGTTTCATGACCAAAGGTTTAACTGCTGGTTCTGTAAAAGGGTGACACTGTAATGACAACTGTAATAAATGAACATTCACTGAGTTTGAAACAACGTGCTCAGAGTATTTTGAAGGCCAATGACCAAGGTGGTTATACCGTGCCAACCAAAGGACTATATCCTTACCAGTGGAATTGGGATTCGGTGCTCGCCGCATGGGGGTTTTCTAGTTTTGATGTAGATCGTGCTTGGCAAGAGCTTGAAAGTTTATTTGGTGGACAATGGGAAAACGGCATGGTGCCACATATTATTTTTCACAAGCCTGATGATAGCTATTTTCCTGGGCCTGCTGTTTGGGGTGCGGATCGTTCACCAGCGACAACAGGAATTACTCAGCCTCCTATAGCGGCGACTTTTGCACGTAAAATATATGATGAAGATCGCAAACTAGGTTTATCTAGAGTACAAGCACTTTATACGCCGTTATTGCGTTGGCATCGGTGGTTTATGACGTATCGGGTGGAAGAAAATGCCATTGTCATCACCCATCCTTGGGAAAGTGGTCGTGATAATGCCGTTGACTGGGACTTACCTGCTCGGCAAGTAGATGTGTCTGAGGTCGGTGAATACACGCGCCGAGATACATCCCATGTAAATTCTGATATGCGGCCAAAAAAGGCCGATTATGATCGTTATATTGCCTTAGTTAATCTAGGTCGTAACACTGGCTGGGATGAAAAGAAGATACGTGATATTAGCCCTTTTCGTGTGGCAGATCCAGGTATGACCTTCATACTACTTCGTGCATGTCGTGATTTACTTTGGTTATGCGAAGAATTAAATGATGACGCTAATGCTGACAAAGACGAAATTGAAGGCTGGATTAGCACTCTTGAAGCGGGGGCCCAACGCTTATGGAATCCAGCTATTAGCGCTTATGATAGCTTGGACATTCGCACTGGAAAATATGCTGGAAGTTTGTCTAATGCTAGTTACCTTTGTTGGTATGCAGGCATTCAATCTAGCACGATGCTTGAGCATTTAAACAGAGTTTATCAACAGTTGCCTTACCCAGTGCCTAGCTTAGACCCAGGGCACCCTGATTTTGACCCTTTGCGTTACTGGAGAGGGCCTGTATGGCCGTTCTTTAATGCGTTAATCGGCATAGGTTTGGAAGATGCTGGTCAAACTGATGAAGCCTTACACTTAAAAAATGCCACAAACAAGCTCATTGCTAAAGAAGGTTTTTTTGAATACTGTCATCCACAAAGCGCACAAGGTGCTGGTGGCGATAACTTTACGTGGACTGCAGCAATTTGGCTTAGCTGGATTGATAGGGGAATGAATTAATGGGAAACATCGCACTACAAAAAATTGAAAAGTGGTATGGCAACTCTCAAGTTATCAAAGGTATAGACTTAGAGATTAAAAAAGGTGAGTTAATCATTTTTGTAGGCCCTTCTGGGTGTGGAAAATCTACCTTGCTGCGTATGATTGCAGGCCTAGAGGAGGTCAGTCGTGGAGCTATCCTAATAGGTGACAAAGACGTCACTGGGCAGTTGCCAGCTACTCGTGGCTTGGCGATGGTATTTCAATCTTATGCGTTATATCCACATATGAGTGTGGCTGAAAATATGGGCTTTAGCCTTAAGACATCAGGCGCTAATGCTAAAGAAATAAAGACTAAAGTGGATGCTGCTGCTCAAGCTTTAAAACTAGAGCCATTAATGGGAAGGCGTCCTAAAGATTTATCTGGTGGTCAACGACAACGAGTAGCAATTGGCCGCGCCATTGTGCGAGATCCAATTGCTTTCTTATTTGATGAACCTTTATCTAACCTAGATGCAGCTTTGCGTGTAGAAATGCGTCATGAAATAGCTAGACTGCACCAAGTGCTGAAACGCACCATGGTTTACGTAACCCACGACCAAGTGGAAGCAATGACCTTGGCAGATCGCATCGTGGTATTGCAAGGTGGTGTGATAGAGCAGGTAGGGACTCCTAGGCAGCTTTATGAGGGCCCCCAAAACATCTTTGTGGCGCAGTTTATTGGCTCACCAAAAATGAATCTGATCAATGGCGAAACAGTAGGCAGCACCTTTACTGCTAATGATATTGCTGTCATAGACTCACCAACGGGCTCTTGTTACTTAGGCATTCGCCCAGAACATATGAGTGTTTGCGAAGCGGGTGCAGGGATGGTTGATGGTATTGTGGAAGTAGTGGAATATGTTGGCTGTGACGTGTATATTTTTGTGAATACGCAAGTGGCAGGTGTGCTTAATATTCGTTGCTCGCCAGAGCATGACTTCCAGCTAAGCCAAACCATTGGTATAATTTTCACCCAAAGCCACTGTCACTTTTTTGATACTAATGGCCAACGTATTACTGTCACCGGATAACAATATGCGCAAGATAATCATAGCGCCAGACTCTTTTAAAGAGACCCTCAGTGCTGTGGTTGTAGCGCAGACTATTGCGTCTGCTCTACAGCGAGCAATGCCAAATACGCAAATAGTATGTTTGCCTTTAGCTGACGGCGGAGAAGGCACTGCTGCGGCTCTTGTAGAGGCCACTAATGGCCGTATTATTGAAACTAGCGTCAGTTCACTTCTCAATTTTCAGGGTAAGCGTGTTGTGGCTCAATGGGGTTTGCTGCCGCCTTTGAATGAACATGGCACTGCAGTGATTGATATTGCTGCAGCTTCTGGGCTTGGACTCATCCCTCATAAAGATCGTAACCCTTTAGTTAGCTCTACCTATGGCACTGGAGAAATTATTCTTAAAGCCCTGGATTTGGGCGTGAGAGATTTTATTATAGGCCTAGGTGGAAGTGCCACCAATGATGCAGGTACTGGACTATTGAGAGCCTTGGGTTTACAGCTAAATGATGAATCTGGTGCTCCTGTTGGGTTTGGCGGTGCGGCTTTAGCCCAAGTGCATAGCATTAATGCGCAGAAGCTGGATCTTAGATTGATGGAATGCACCATATCCGTTGCCTGTGACGTAGACAACCCTTTACTGGGCCCTAAAGGGGCTAGTGTCATTTACGGCCCCCAAAAAGGGGCTACTACTTCAATGGTTACTCAGCTTGATGCGGCGTTGGAACACTTTGCAAATGTTAGCGAAGCCATGACAGGGTTAGTCCACCGAGACCATGCAGGTGCAGGTGCAGCAGGAGGCACTGGATTTGGTTTAATGCAATACACCAAAGCTCAATTTCAACCTGGCATAGACTTAGTATTAGATCGCATTGAATTTGATGCCCATCTAAGTGATGCTGATTTAGTGATCACCGGTGAAGGCCGTTTAGATTCCCAAAGCCTTAATGGTAAAGCACCAGTAGGAGTGGCAAAGCGCGCTAAGCAGCATGGTCTTTTTGTGATGGCTATTGTGGGCAGTGTAGACGTTGACGAAACCTTAATGGTGGAGGCGGGTATTGATGCGTGTTTTAGCATCATGCCAGGTGTGAGTGATTTACCCAAAGCTATTGAAAATGCGGTTTTTAACTTAGACCAATGTGCTTATAATGTAGGCAAGCTAATCAGCTTTAAAAAATAGCTATAGGCTTTGACAGGCCTATGAATATAATCACCTTTGCTATTTACTACACACAGAGATACTCAACATGAGCGACATTTACACTCCTCCCAAAGTATGGACATTAGATACCCAAAGTGGCGGCCACTTCGCTAGCATCAATCGGCCTGTAGCCGGTGCCACACATGATAAAGAGTTGCCTAAAGGCAAACACCCTTTGCAGCTTTATTCATTGGGCACTCCTAACGGCGCTAAAGTGACGATTTTGCTGGAGGAGTTAGTGCAGCTGGGACTTAAAGATGCCGAGTATGATGCGTGGCTGATTAATATTATCGAAGGGGCTCAATTTAGTAGTGGGTTTGTAGATATTAACCCCAATTCAAAAATCCCAGCATTAATAGATTACAGTAGCGCACAGCCCATACGCGTGTTTGAGTCGGGTGCTATTATGCTCTACTTAGCTGAAAATTTTGGTCAGTTTGTGCCAGAATTGGGTTCGGCTAAGCGCCCAGAATGCCTGTCTTGGCTCTTTTGGAATATAGGTAGTGCACCCTTTTTGGGTGGTGGTTTTGGTCACTTTTATGCTTACGCACCTGATAAATTAGAATATCCCATTAACCGTTATGCCATGGAAGTGAAGCGCCAGCTAGATGTGCTAGATAAGCAACTAGCCCACCATCAATACCTGTGTGGAGATGAGTACACTATCGCCGACATCGCAAATTTTGCTTGGTATGGTGCTCTGGTATTAGGCGAGCTCTATAGTGCAGCAGAGTTTTTAGATGTTGCAAGTTATCCCCATGTAACGCGTTGGGCCACACAAATACAGCAACGCCCAGCAGTAATAAGAGGCAAGCGTGTCAACCTAGCGTGGGGGCCTGAAAAAGATCAACTGCCAGAGCGCCATAATGCCAGTGACTTTGATCACGTGAACGTTAGCCCTTAAACGCGAATAGCAGGTAAAACACCATGAACACTGCGAGTAGTCAGGTCAAAGATAGTTGGTTGTCTAAGGCCTTTTTAGAACAGCAAATTCAATCTATATTAGCTTTTTATGTACGCCACGGCCTGCAACCTGACCAGAGCTTTAACCACAGCTTAAATATAGATGGTGGCCACAAAGACCCCACGCACTATCATTTGGTGAGCAGCTGTCGCTTAGTTGTTAATTTTTGCCGTGGCGCTCTTTTGTCCGATAATCGTGTTCAAAAAGCTAAGCACTTAGCGACAGTGCAGCATGGGCTAGATTTTATTGAGCAAAAGCATGCTTGGAAAAATGCACAAGGCTACCACTGGGAGCTAAAAAACGGTGAAGTAAAAGACTGCGATCAATATTGTTATGGCTATGCGTTTTTAATGCTCACATACGCCAATGCATATCAGGCAGGCATAACATCTGCTTTGCCTGCACTGAAATCAATACACCAGTTAATGCAGCAGGTTTTCTGGCAAGAAGATTTTGGTTTGTTTGCAGACCAAGTGCATAGTGAGTCTGGGAAATTGTCCAGCTATCGCGGCCAAAATGCTAACATGCATGCATGTGAAGCCCTTATTGCTGCTTTTGAAGCCACGCAAGATGATCTTTTTTTGCAGCAAGCGCTGCGCATTGCGAACACGATTGTTAATCAGCAAACCGCGTCTACCAATGGGCTTTTGTGGGAGCATTACAACCAAGATTGGCAGGTAGATTGGACCTATAATCAGCACGATCCACAAAACTTGTATAAGCCTTGGGGTTACCAAACAGGCCACTTTACTGAATGGGCTAAGTTGTTACTGATATTGCACGGTTATAAACCTCAAATTTGGATGTTAGATAAGGCCAAGTTTTTAGTTGATACGGCATGGCAACGTGGTTGGGACAAAACCAGAGGTGGGCTTTATTATGGCTTTGATCCACAAGGATCTGTGTGTGATGACAATAAATACTTTTGGGTGCAAGCCGAAACCTTACCAGCCCTTGCCATGTTATCTAAGCATTATCCAGACGGTTCATACTTAAGCTATTTGAAACTACTAGGCGACTATTGCGAAAGCCACTTTATAGAGCCCTCCAGTAGAGTGTGGCGGCTTGTATTAAATGCAGATAATCAACCAAAAGATCAATGGATCGCTTTGCCTGGCGCTAAGTGCGATTACCACAGTATAGGTGCGTGCTACGACTTATTACGATGTAATAATGGTCATTAAGAACACATAAAACGATGATAAAAAAGAAGGCTGAATTTAGTCAGATCCTGTAAACTATGCTCAGTTTTTGGGGGCTCACTAGATGTTTGAAGTGATTGTAAGCACTGTGAGTTATTAAACAATTTACCGCAAAATCGCTTAGCTTATCTGCTTAAGCATATAAACCAATGCGTATTTCAATTAACCAATTATTGGTGGAGCTAGTTAATGAAAATTATTCGATGGATTTTGGGACAAATTATTTTAGTACTAGATTTTATGACCTCACCAAAAGCAGTAGTAAGAGAAGCAGCTGCTCAAAAAGCCATAGATGATGTGACCGCGACCATGTCGATGTATCAGTTTAAAACTTGCCCTTTTTGCGTCAAAGTACGCCGAGAATTAAAGCGCCATGCACTGCATATTGAGCTACGTGATGCAAAAGGTAATGCTCAACATAAGGCCCAGCTGACCCAAGAAGGTGGACGCCACAAGGTGCCTTGTTTAAGAATAGAGCAGGCTGATGGGGCAGTAGAGTGGTTGTATGAGTCTAATGATATTATTGCTCGTCTTAAAACTCAGTTCAAACTGGCATAGATTTTCAATTAAGGTTAGAGCTAGTTTTCATGTATCTTTAGATGATGGCTAGCTCATCCATTGCCCACCATCAACGTTGTAGGTTTGAGCAACGATATAATCAGCATCACTACTGGCTAAAAAAACTGCCATGCCAGTAAGATCTTGGGCTACGCCCATACGTCCATGGGGTACACTTTTACCTACCTGAGCTTTCTTTTCACCCAGTTCTAACCCTTCATGCTTCGCAAAAAATGCGTCAACGCCATCCCAGTGCTCGCCATCCACCACACCTGGAGAGATAGCATTCACATTGATGCCATGTTTTATAAGGTCTAATCCTGCCGATTGCGTCACACTGATAATGGCAGCTTTAGTGGCGCAGTAGACGGCTACCAAACCTTCACCACGGCGGCCTGCTTGGCTTGCCATATTGATGATTTTCCCACCTACTCCACGCTCAATCATATGCTTTGCAACGGCTTGCATCATGAATACAGGCCCCGCCAGGTTTACCGCAAATACCTTGTCATAATCGGTGCGAGTAATATCGATAAAGGGGGAGGCGGTAAACAATGCGGCATTATTGATTAAGATGTCAATTTTTCCCCACTTAGAAACTGAGTGAGTCACACAGTCATCAATGCTAGTTTGATCGGTTACATCTAATACCTGTGCAATACATTGATCACCTAGTGCTAGTGCTGTATTGCTTGCTGCTTCAAAATCAATATCTGCAATAATGACCTTAGCGCCTTCAGCTAAGTACCGCTTCGCAAAGGCTTTACCAATGCCTCTAGCGGCGCCGGTGATTAGTGCTACTTTGCCCTCTAGACGCTGTGTGTGCATTACATTTACCTTATCAGGCTTTCAGTTAAGCTTTATCTTAGATTAAGCCACTGGAAAACGCGAGATCATTAAGGTGATGGCTTGTGTTAGGTTTTGTTTAAACTCTGGGAACTGGTTAGGTAACTTGCCCCATAGGTCTTGGCTTTCAATAAATGATGTTACATTAAGCCCATCTACAAGGGTGTCCAAATAGGCCCATTTGGGTTCTACATAATCAAAATCAATTTCCCCAGCTTTGACTTTACACATAAATACATACCAAGCCGCAATACCTTGTAATCCATTTTCAGGAATACGACCTTGGGCATAGCTAGTAGCAATAGTAGGTAAAATAAAGATAGGGAACTTAATACCACCATCAGCACAAATTCGCGCCACAGCATCTGCAATGTTGCTATTACAAAAGCGAGTTTTAGTAAGTGCGTAATAGTCCAACAAATTGATTGGAGATTCTCCAATCGCAGGAATTACTTCTGTAGTTTCGTAGGCTGAAAATAATGTATTGAGTTCTTCATCAGCCAAGCCTTGGTCATAAGTGTTGTAGCCTTTAAGTGCTGCAAAGTAGGCTAGTATGGTGTGGCCACCATTGAGAATACGTATTTTTGCATCTTCATAGGGAGAGACATCATCTACCAATTCCACACCCACGCGCTCAAAATCTGGTCTTGGTCCAGCAAAATTATCTTCGATCACCCACTGAGTGTAAGACTCAGACATTACCGTAAGGGGGTCATTTAAACCAAACGTTTGCATTACATCTGTCACATGGATTGCGTCAGGTCTTGGGGTAATGCGATCTACCATACAGCACGGAAAGGTCACATTGTCATTGATCCAATCCATTAGCTGGGTGTCATTACATGCCTTCAGAAATTGTTCAAAGCCTGATTTTAGATAATGGCCATTGTCACGTAAATTATCGCAGCATAGTAATGTGATGGGCAGGTTACAACCCAAACGACGCTTGTTTAAAGAAGCCCTCAGATAGGCGTATATGCAGCTGCCTGAGCCGCTTATAGCATCAGTAATAATGGGTAGGTGGGTTTCTAATAGCCCGTTTTCTGAAAGATAATAGCCGCCTTCAGTAACGGTCATAGTGATTAAGTGAACATTTTCATTATTCACCACTTCAGCTGCTGCGTCAGCGTTTTGTGACCAATCGATAGTAGATAAAATAGACCCAATCTCTTGATAGGTCGAGTGGTTTTCTGGAGACAAGGTCTTTAAAGTGTATGTGTGTTTTTGTTCAGCCAGTAAATGACCGATGCTAGCATCTTCAGTACGCAAATTAATGCCCATGATGCCCCATTTTTGTTGATCGCTATCGCCCAACAAGGTGTTAATGTAAGCAGCTTGGTGTGCTCTATGAAAGGCACCAATACCTACGTGAATAATGCCGACTTCACAGTCTGCTTGGCTGTAGTTTAGGGGTGTAAGTTGCGTTTTGTGTAAAGCGTTCATAGTATTATCTTTATCGTGCTTATAATTTTTTTTAGAAACTAGCTACATGCTATGGCATGGCTATTGTTGGTTTTACAATGGCTTTATCTTTACCTAAATTAGTTTGGATAATGCGTCGGTATTCTCCAGGCGTTTTGCCTTTTAGCTTCACAAAATGACGATTGAAATTAGTAATGTTGTTGAATCCAACATCAAAACAAATCGCTGATATTTGATCATTGGTTTCTGCTAATTGAATGCATGCTCTGCCTATGCGGACACGGTTTACAAATTCAACAAATTTATTGCCCGTAGATTTAGCAAAATGACGTGAAAATGCGCTCTCACTCATATTGATCATGGTGGACATTTTGCCAAGAGATAAATTTTCTTGGTAATGATCTGCAATATATTGCACCACATCATTTATTTTATTGGCTGCCGAGCTTGTCAGCGGTGAGGTCAGCTTTGCGGTTGATAAGGTGCGTTTGTGTGGCCAGGCTTTAAGCTTTGATAAAAGCTGCATGAACGCTAAAAGACGATCCATGCCTGACGCATCACGCACCTTGCCAAATAAATCTATGGCTTGGGACATATCAAAGTCTACAAACTCAAGGCCAGATTGAGATAGCTCAAGCATGGACATTAGTTCTTGAATTTCACTAAATCCTTGGAGCATGTGATCCATGGATTTATGAGAAAAAACAATCACCATGTCACGCACATCTACAGGGCTAGGTTCATCTTTGTTTGTGACCCAGTTATGGGGCACATGAGGCCCCACAAGAATCAGTTGACCCGGTTGATAACGTCCAATGTGATCGCCTACAAATACCTTGCCGTGTGTACTCACCATTAGGTGAAGCTCGTAAGGTGCGTGGGCGTGCCAACGGATTAAATCAGAAGGCCAGCCATGTTCCAAGTAATAGATACCATCATCAACATTTTCAATGATTTCTACTTGATTAAACGTGTCTGTTTTCATACGGGCCTCCCTTTAAAACATACTACATATTAATGTATTTTTTATAACGACTTAATCAAATCACCCGTAATTGCAGGGCTAAGACGTGCACCTTTATCATCAAAGCTGTGCACTTGTTCTAGATCTAAACCAAACTCAATGGTTTCTCCTAGGGCAACTGGAGCTAAGCTTGAGGCGCGAATAGCAATTTGACAATCATCACCATAAGTTAGATAAACCAGTGTTTCTGCACCTAGACGTTCGATTAAGTTCACAGTGCCAAGCATGCCTTTCTTATCAAGCATAATTGACTCTGGTCGGGCACCAATCCAAGCCGCATTTTCAAGGTTACGATCAACCTTTTCATTGTTGCTTAAGTAGTTGGTGACCGTTTCATCCATAGGGAAGAAGTTCATTTTAGGTGTGCCAATAAACTCAGCAACAAAACGGCTTTCTGGGTTGTAATACACGTCCATAGGCGTGCCCACTTGCTCTACCTGACCGGCATTTAGAATGACCACTTTATCGGCTAAAGTCATCGCTTCAACTTGGTCGTGGGTCACATAGATCATAGTAGATTTAAGGCGATGATGCAGGCCAGCAAGCTCTTGGCGCATTTGTACACGCAATGCAGCGTCTAGGTTTGACAATGGTTCATCGAACAAAAATACAGATGGGTGGCGAACGATAGCGCGGCCGATAGCCACACGTTGACGCTGGCCGCCAGACAAAGCTTTAGGCTTACGATCAAGTAGCGGCCCAAGCTGTAAAATAGCCGCTGTGTCAGCTACCTTTTGAGCAATTTCTTCTTTACTTGCACCCGCTAAACGCAGTGCAAAAGACATGTTTTCTGCCACGTTCATGTGTGGGTATAGCGCGTAAGATTGGAATACCATCGCTAGATCACGCTGAGCGGCTGCCACTTGGGTAATGTCACGATTACCTAAAGAAATTGTGCCAGAGCTTACATCTTCTAAGCCAGCAATTAAGCGTAGTAGGGTAGATTTACCACAGCCTGAGGGACCTACAAAGACGACAAATTCGCCTTCTTCAATATTTAAATCAATGCCACGAATAGCGTGGAAATCGTCAAAATGTTTGTGTAACTGAGAGATATTTAAAGTAGACATTATAATTCCTTATTTCACCGCGCCAAAAGTTAAACCTTGTACCAATTGTTTTTGGCAGAACCAGCCAAAGACGATTATTGGCGCACAAGCCATTGTGGATGCAGCTGAAACTTTGGCCCAAAATAGGCCTTCTGGGCTGGAGTAAGAGGCGATGAGTGCTGCTAGTGTTCCTGCATCTGACGCAGTAAGTTGAATGGACCAAAAGGCTTCATTCCAACATAA
This sequence comes from Candidatus Njordibacter sp. Uisw_002, assembly GCF_047730155.1. NCBI lineage: Bacteria > Pseudomonadati > Pseudomonadota > Gammaproteobacteria > Pseudomonadales > Candidatus Njordibacteraceae > Candidatus Njordibacter > Candidatus Njordibacter sp. Uisw_002. The sequence continues at coordinate 1,574,254 of NZ_CP159832.1, read as the reverse complement.
GATCAATGACAATAAGCCAGCAGAAGCAATACCACCCCAAGATAAAGGCATTACCACATGACGAAGTTCGTCGCTGGTCGTTGCACCATCCATACGGGCTGCTTCAAGAATTTCTTTTGGAATTTCTTTAAAGTAGGTATATAGCATCCACATGATGATTGGCAGGTTCATAAGTGCAAAAATCACAATCAGTGGGTAGATGCTATCTAGCAATCCGCCCATTTGAGTAATCATATAGATTGGAATCAACACACCTACAGCAGGCAACATTTTGGTGGATAGCATCCATAACAAAATATCTTTAGTGTGCTTGCCTGGAAAAAATGCCATGGCATAAGCGCTAGGCACAGCTACGATCAAGGCCAATACAGTGCCACCTACAGACGTGTATAAAGAATTTAAAGCGTATTTAAGATAATCACTGCGCTCTTGAATAAGCATGTAGTTATCTAATGTAGCTTCCCAAAATAGCAATGGTGGCTGTGAAATAGCCTGTAGCTCAGTTTTAAAGCTGGTCATGATCATCCACAAAATAGGGAAGAACAGTGTCAAAGCAACCAACCATGCAAATAAACCAGTAGCCCAGTGTTTGATGATTTTACGTTGAGATATATTAAAAGTCATAGGTTATTCCGTTAGATTCTTGCCAACGGCTCGGATTAGGAAGAAAGCCACTATATTGGCTAAAATGATAGCAAATACGCCACCGGCTGAAGCAACACCTACATCATATGCAAGGAAGGCTTGTCGATAAATTAACCATGCTAAGTTGGTGCTAGCAAAGCCTGGTCCGCCGCCTGTGGTAACAAAGATTTCTGCAAACAAGGACAGGTGAAAAATAGTCTGAATCATCACTACAATGGCAATAGGCCTTGCAAGGTGAGGCAGGGTAAGGAAACGAAAGATAGACCAAAATCCTGCGCCATCAAGTTGGGCGGCTTCTTTTTGTTCAGTATCTTGCGATTGGAGCGATGTCATAAATATAAGCAAAGCAAAGGGTGTCCACTGCCAGCTCACCATCATGATGACAGACGCTAGTGGCATATCCTCTAGCCAGTTAATGGGTACGGCATTGAAAAAGTCAGAGATGACAGAAAAGATCCCGTAGTTGGGGTCCATCATCATGTTTTTCCATATCAATGCATTAACAGTTGGCATAATAAAGAAGGGTGAAATCAGTAATACGCGGACAATGCCTCGTCCAAAAAACGGCTGATTCACTAACAAAGCAAGAGCTAAACCTAGTACGACTGTAATAATCAGTACAGAGCCAACTAAAACCAAGGTATTAAATAATGCAGGGAAAAAAGCTGAATCGGTAGAAAAGTAACTGTAGTTTTCTAAACCAATAAATAACTTAGGCCCAGGGTAGAGTAGATTGTACTCAACAAATGAGTAGTACAAAGTCATGCTCAAGGGCACAATCATCCAAACAAGTAGCAAAATGATTGATGGTGCCTTTAGCAGGTTAACCATGTTTAACCATTTGCGTGGTGTTTGAGTAGATGTATTAGACAGGGAGTTCATAAGATTTATTATAATCTCGGTGTGTTAAGGAAAAATAAAACAGGGCCTTAGGTTTTATACTTAAGGCCCTGTTTTTTGTAACTAAAAGACTGATCTAATGATCAATTACTTGTAGTACTTAGCCTTACGCATAGCGCGATCAGCAGCTTTTTGTGATTCAGCAAGAGCATCTTCAACAGAGATGTCACCAGCTAGAGCAGCAGAAAGCTGTTGGCCAACGGCACCAGCAATGTCAGCAAACTCAGGGATAGCTTGGAACTGAACACCCTTGAATGGGCTAGGAGCTTGAGTTGAGTTACTTGGATCAGCAGACAAGATAGCCTTTAGCTCAGCGTCAGCAAATACTGCAGCGTCAGTAAAGTTCTTGTTGTCATAAGTAGACTGACGAGTACCAGTAGGTACAGAAGCCCAACCGTTAGTTGCAGCAACTAGCTCGATGTATTCCTTAGAAGTAGCCCACTGTACGAAAGCTTGAGCTTCTGCAGACTGTTGAGTTCCAGCAGGTACTGCTAGAGCCCATGCCCACAACCAGTTAGCGCCGCGGCTAGAAACAGCTACAGGAGACTGTGCGAAAGCCATGTGCTCTGCAACAGAAGACTGTGCTGGGTCAGATACGAAAGAAGCTGCGATAGTAGCGTCAATCCACATGCCACACTTTCCAGCGTTGGTTAGTGCAAGGATTTCGTTGAAGCTGTTACCAGATGATCCTGGAGGACCATAGTTGTTTAGCAAGTCAACGTAGAAGTTAACCGCGTGGTTCCATGCTGGAGAATCTAACTGAGGCTTCTTGTCCATATCAAACCACTGTGCGCCAAACGAGTTAGCTAAAGTAGTGATAAAGGCCATGTTATCGCCCCAACCTGGCTTGCCACGAAGACAAATGCCGTATACGCCATTGTCTTTGTCAGTCATTGCCGCAGCTGCGTCTTCAATGTGTCCCCAAGTTGGGCTATCAGGCATAGTCATGCCAGCAGCATCCATCAAATCCTTGCGGTACATGATCATTGAGCTTTCGCCGTAGAATGGTGCAGCATAAAGGTTGCCGCCGTCAGATAAACCACCACGCATTGCAGGAAGGATATCATTCACATCGTAGCTTGCATCGAAATCTAAAGCTTCTAACCAGCCTTTAGCGCCCCACATTGGTGCTTCGTACATGCCGATAGTCATAACGTCAAACTGACCACCTTTAGTAGCGATGTCTGTGGTTACACGTGAACGCAAAGTACCTTCGTCCAGAGTTACCCAGTTTACGTTAATTCCAGGGTTCGCTTTTTCAAAGTGACCCGTTAGCTTTTGCATTTCGATCATGTGGCCATTGTTTACAGTGGCGATCGTTAGGTCAGCAGCTTGGGCAGTAGAAACACCGCTCATTGCTACTGCAGCAGCAATAGCTGACATCTTTAAAATTTTCATATTATTTTCTCCAGAGATAAATCTCGGTTTTATTATTAACTGTTCTGGTAGTTGGTTAAGCGCTATAAAAACTAATTTATTTGCGCCTGAGGTAACAATAGCTTTGAGGTGGTCTATAAAACAGTACAAAATTTTCAAATACTGGTACTTTTTTGACGTTCTTATAGATTTAATACAACATATCCGCAATTTAGTATAAATTCAACATTAATTAAGCAATATAGTATTGCTCTGTACTGCTTTTTGTATCTTCTCTTATGGCATTGTTGGCGTGTCAATATGATGTTTGTGAGATGATTGACCTTATAAACCTGATAAAAGACTAGGAATTATTGTGATTATTTGTTGTGGTGAAGCACTTATCGATATGGTGCCCGTGGTATCAGAATCTGGCCAAGCAAGTTTTGCACCGTTAGTAGGTGGAGCCATATTTAACACAGCTATTGGTTTGGGACGCTTAGGTGTGCCAGTTGGCATGCTCTCTGGTATCTCAAACGATCTGTTTGGTGAACAGTTGTGCCAAGAGTTAAGTAATAGCAAAGTAGATACATCCTATCTAGTGCGCTCAAATGCGCCGACTACACTGGCTTTTGTCAGTCTCAACGATGGCCATGCAAGCTATACATTTTATGATGAAAATAGCGCAGGTCGCTCAGTATATATAGATGATGTGCCAAATTTATCTACTAGCAAGAGTGTAAATACACCCTGCACAGCATTGTATTTTGGTGGCATTAGCTTAATCAACGAGCCTGCTGCAGATGCATATTGCGCTATTGCGCAAAAGTATGCCGCTGATATGGTGATTATTCTGGACCCTAACATACGCACAAGTTTTATCACCAATGACCAAGCCTACCGAGAACGCTTACAAAATATTATAGCTGTGGCTGATATTATCAAGGTTTCAGATGAAGATCTTGATTGGTTAGTAGGTAGCTCTGGCGCTGAAGCCGAGCAGGTGAGTGTGCTGCGTGGTCAAAGTAAGGCGATCGTTGTAGTCACAAAAGGTGCCGATGGTGCAACAGCCTACTTAGGTAGCGATGAAACTGTACATCAACCTGTACCCAAAGTAACTGTAGTAGATACCGTAGGCGCAGGTGATACCTTTAATGCAGGCTTTATGGCTAAACTTGCCAATCAAAACCTGATGTCTAAAGCGGCACTGGCAGCGGTTACTCCTGCGCAGCTTTCAGCATCATTGGCATTTGCGGCTACGGTTGCTGGAATTAACGTGTCTAGACAAGGCGCTAACCCGCCTTGGTTGAGTGAACTATAAAATAACGCGTAGTAAAGTGTCTGCTATAATTAGATCATGACCAAACCATACGTAGTTATGTATTGATTAGGAAACTTTGTTTAATGCCCTTGGGTTTGAAAATTAAGGTTTTATAATGATTGTTGACCCATCGTTCTATTTATTTGCTGTGCCTGCTGTGCTTATTTTTGGCGTGGCTAAAGGTGGTTTTGGCAACGCTATCGGCGTGGTGTGTGTGCCTTTAATGGCTATGGTAGTGAGTCCCATACAAGCTGCAGGTATTTTACTGCCTATTTTATGTGTAATGGATGTGTTTGCAGTACGCAAATTTTGGGGCAAGTGGGACTCACATAACTTGAAAATTATGTTACCAGCTGCCTTGATTGGTGTGCTTTTAGGTAGCTTAACCTTTAGTTATCTAACCGAGTCACATGTTAGGTTGATCATTGGTTTGCTTGCAGTGGCATTTGCGATGAATTTTTGGTTTAAGGCTGAGTCGTCAGTTAGGCAAGAGCCCAGCGCTATCAAGGGCACTTTTTGGTCCATTATTGCGGGCTTTACAAGCTTTGGTATTCACTCAGGTGGGCCGCCTGTGAATTTTTATTTGATACCACAAAAATTATCTCCCACAATGTTTATGGGCACTTGCACGATATTTTTTGGCATTACCAACTATGTAAAGTTGGTGCCTTATTTTTTGCTGGGGCAATTAGATAGTCAAAACTTGTTGACCTCTTTAGTGTTGTTACCCTTAGCGCCTATTGGCGTAAGCATAGGGTATTACTTGCACAAGCGCGTATCACCAAAAAGCTTCTACCAAATTTTCAATTTTTTCCTATTTATAACAGGTTGTAAATTGATCTTTGATGGAATGACTTCATTCTAAGTTATTATTTAGAGCTGTAAGCTTATAAACTTTCGTCTATATCTCTTTGTACCCTGCGAGTGTGCCCTCGTAAATCAGAAACTAAAGCAGACAATTCATTGACAAGTATGTCAGCTTTATCTAGTTTTTGTTCTAATTTGATGGTTTCACTCAGATCGGGAGTGGTGACTTGATCAGGGGAGTCTGCGCCGGCTATGAGCCATAAAACTGGCACATTTAAGATGCCTGCTAGTTCTATGAGCCTATTGGCCCTGGGGCTTGTGCGGCTGGTTTCCCATTTGACAATAGTGCTTTTTTTGACGCCTACACGAAGGGCTAATTGTGCTTGCGTGTAACCACTAGCTTCGCGTGAGTTTATGATTCTTGTACTTAAAATTAGGTCACTAGTATTCGATTCGCTGTAAGGCATAAGTCTCGTAAAGGTTATGAATGAACATATACCATACTCCTAAAGCCCTTTAAAATCAAAGCGATCATATAAACTGCGCCTTAGTAGTTTATTCTTAGTCGTAACAAAAAAGGTTTAGTTTTTGTCACTATTAACGCGCATCAACCTAAAGGGTTAAACTGATTTGTACAACCTTTCTGGGCGCCCAACGCTACCGTAATGGATTTCTACACTTATTTTTTGTAAGCCTACTAAATATTCTAGATAGCGTCTGGCTGTGGTCCTGCTAGCACCGATCTTGTTACCTATTTGTTCTGCACTTACCGCTTGTGTTTGTTCACAAATCACATGTAACAGGTTATTAAGAGTAAGCTCGTCAATGCCCTTGGGTAGGCGCGTGATCTTTGGGTTGGATGTTTTTGCTACGCGTATAAGCTGATCTAAATCGGTTTGGGCCATATCATCAACGGCTTTAAGTCGCTCATAGTGATCTATGTAATTGGCTAAGCTTATTTGTAGTCGTTCAAACACCAATGGCTTAAGAATGTAATCAAACACACCGCCGTGAAGGGCAGCCTTGAGCACGTCAACTTCTTTAGCTGCAGTAATGAGTATAACGTCTGTGGCACAATCATTAGCGCGTAAGTTGCGTAAAAACTCCATACCATTGCCAGAAGGAAAGTATACATCAAGCAACAGTAGGTCAGGTTTGAAGATGTTTACCAGATCTTGCGCATCTATGAGGCTGTGAGCAATGCCTACTAGTTCAAAGCCTGCAATACGTTGTAAGTAGGTTTGTTGAATCAGGGCATTTTGTGGATTGTCTTCAGCAATAACCACGCGGATTAGCTTTTCATGTTTCATAAGCTAGGTGCCTGCTTAGGTAAGCTAATGGTCACAAGGCTACCACCTAAAGGTGCATGTTCCATAGCCACATAACCGCCAAGACGCTCTGCCAGTTTTTGCACTAAATGCAACCCAATGCCATGATCTTCACCTTTTTTGGTGCTGTAACCTTTTGTAAAAATTAATGAGTGTAGGTTAGATTCAATGCCAGGCCCCTGATCTTCTACTTCAAAGATCAGGTCGGTTCCATAATCTGTCATTGATATAGACACCTTTTTTCCGTGGGCATTTTTCATTAAACATGCTTCCATAGCGTTATCAATAATGTTTCCTACCATGCTCACTAGTTGGTCTCTGGGAATATGTTCGAAGATGTCGTTCATGTGGCTTTCTGGGTCTATATATAGCTCCAAACCTAGCTCTTTAGCGCGATTAAATTTGCCTAACAAACAACCCGCTAAAACAGGGTCGGTCACTGTGTCCATTAATAGTTTGATCAACACTTGGTGTGCTTGGTTTTCTTGACCAATAAGCGATAAGGCTTTATCAGATGCGCCAATTTGAATTAAGCCTGCAATAGTATGCAGTTTATTAGTATATTCATGGGTTTGGCTGCGCAGGCTATCAGCATATTGCTGCATGTGATTTAGCTGCTGACTCACCAAATCCAACTCGTCTTTAGGTCTAAAGCTAGCAACCAAGCCAATCACCTGTGTTTGGTTTAATAGCGGTAGTCGGTTAACGATAAAGGGCTTTTTGTTAAACCACACTTCTTGCTCGAATACAGCAGCACTGCTAATTTGGTTATCCAGCATAGGGCTGTTTGGCATAATGGTACTGACGTTTGCTCCTAGCCATTGTTGCCTAGTATCAAGATCAAGAAAGCTTACTGCAGCTTTATTGATGGTCGTTATTTCACCATCGGCGTTAGTGGTAATGATTCCCTCTCGCACAGATTCTAATGTGGCATTGCGTTCTTGATAGAGTTGGCCTATTTGTTCTGGTTCTAGTCCAAAAATGGCTTTTTTAAAGTGGTTAGCAAACCATAGCGCTGTTATTAAGCTAAATATAAAGCCCGCTAAAATGACCCACAACAAGGTAGCTCGGTAGTTATTGATGACAGCATCTATATTGTCCAACAAGTAGCCTACAGACACTAAGCCTGTAATATCTTTACCATTGGCCCCAAATACCGGTGCGCGAGCTCGCATAGACCAACCTAAACTACCTTTTGCTTTAGAAATAATCGCTTGGCCATGTTTTAGAGTAGGGCTAATGTTGTCGTTGTCATCGTCCATCATAGATGCGCCTAATTTGTCGATATTAGGGTGAGACAGGCGCAGGCCCTTGCTGTTACCAATGACCACAAAACGGGCATTGGTTTGTTTTGCAAGCGTCATGCTTAGCGGCTGTAAATAGGTTGAATTACTATTGGCAACTGCTGTCTCGATCTCTGGCATTGCAGCGATAGTTTTGGCCACGTGTAAGGCTTTAAGACCAATTTCATCATCCAGAGATTGGCTAAGATATTGCACAGCAAATAAACCAAGCATACTTGTTTGCAATAAGGCCATAAGACCTAAAATTAGCATCATGCGGCTTTTTAGCTTAAGTCGTCTAAAGGGGAGTTTAAGGTTTTTTATTGTTATCTTCATGGCCACATATTACTTAAATTGTGGGTGTATTGCTTGTGAACATTATGACCAAAATAAATTTTAAACACTTTAAAGTGTTTACACCCATAAACTTTGCGTTAGTTAACATCTTGGTTATTGTGCGTGAGCAAAAAAAATAACTTAAGGAATAATTATGTTACAGAAATTTAAAACTAACAAACGTCTGTTGCTCACAGCCGCTTTGATGACAGGCCTTCTTAGCGCCAGTGGAGCTCAGGCAGAAATAGATTCGATCCACTTCTTAATACCAGGTGGGGCAGGTGGTGGCTGGGATGGCACAGCTCGTGGTACTGGTGAAGCGCTCACCAAATCTGGTTTGATAGAAAACGCTTCATATGAAAATATGTCCGGCGGAGGTGGCGGTAAAGCTATTGCACATTTGATCGAAACTTCTGATCAAGCTAATGGCACATTGATGGTGAACTCCACCCCCATCGTGATACGTTCATTGTCTAAGGTTTTCCCACAGTCATTTAGAGACGTCACTCCAATTGCTGCCACCATTGGTGACTTTGGCGCTTTTGTTGTAAAGGCTGATTCCAACTATCAAAATTTTAGTGATGTTGTAGCAGCCTATAAAGCAGATCCTCGTTCTGTAACTATTGCAGGTGGTTCAGCTCGTGGAAGTATGGATCACCTAGTAGCCGCTATGGCCTTTAAGGCAGCCGGCGCTAACCCAAATAAAGTTAAGTATTTAGCCTTTGATGGCGGTGGCAAAGCCATGGCTAGTCTTCTATCTGGAGAAGCTGGGCTACTTTCAACAGGTTTCAGTGAAGCATTAGCTTTAGCTGCAGCTGGTGAAGTGCGTATCTTGGTAATGACAGGTAGCGAACGTTCTGATGCCGCGCCAAGTGTGCAGACATTACAAGAGCAAGGATATGATGCTACATTTGTTAACTGGCGCGGGTTCTTTGGTGCACCAGGTTTGTCTGATGCACAAGCCAACGAATATGCTCAAACACTAGGGCAAATGTACGATACTCCAGAATGGGAAGTAGTGCGAGCCCGCAACGGTTGGACTGAAACGTTTAAGCCTCGTGCAGAGTTTGTAACTTTTCTAGAGCAGCAAGAGCAAGTAATCGGTGACCTAATGCGTGAGCTAGGCTTCCTATAAGTTATTGACCTTGTGTATTAGTCGATTACACCTGTGTTTGGACTAGCGCCCTGGTGCGCTTTTCCAAACCTTTTTTCGTTAACCATGGTTTTACTCATGAACCTTACAAAAGATCGTTTCGGCGGATTATTATTTTTATTATTATCAGTGACTTACGGATATTATGCTGCCGATATTCCTCTTCTCCCAGGGGATAAGTTTGAAGTCTTTCATGCCCAAACCTTGCCATATTGGTTGTCTGGTTTAGGTGTTGTTTTTTCCGTGCTATTGATTGTTTTAAAACCAGTGGCATCTTCTGCAAGCGAACCATTGTTCAAATCAAACGTTTTACTCATGTTTGGGTTAATGGCGTTCACTTTTCTCTTCTCTGTCGCCCTGCCTTGGCTGGGTTTCCCTATTACTACAAGTATCTTTTTAGCCTCAAGTTATTGGATGTTAGGCGAACGTAGGCCCAAGATGTTGGTATTTGCATCGGTGCCCTTTGCGTTGGTGTTTTGGCTATTATTAACCCAAGTGTTGGATGTTTATATTGCTCCAGCGCGATTATTATTTTGGTAGGAGAAACACATGTTTGAAGGTGTATTTACAGGGTTATCTACAGCGCTCATGCCGTTTAACTTATTGATGGTAGTCTTGGGTTGTTTTTCAGGAACCTTTATTGGTATGTTGCCAGGCCTTGGCCCCATTTCTGCCGTGGCTTTAATGATACCAATCACTTATACCTTAGACCCATCCTCTGGCATCATTTTAATGGCTGGAGTGTACTATGGTGCTGTATTTGGCGGGTCCACCTCTTCTATTCTTATTAATGCGCCAGGATGTGCAAGCACCTTGGTGACCACCTTTGACGGTTATCCTTTAGCTCAAAAAAATCAGGCCGGTAAGGCTTTAGCCCTGGCAGCTTATGCTTCTTTTTGTGGCGGTACTGTAGGTGCGATTATATTGATATTTGCAGCGCCAGCATTGGCCAGCGTGTCTTTAAGTTTTCAATCTTCAGATTACTTTGCACTGATGCTATTAGGTCTTACGTCTGTGGCGGCCTTTTCAGGTAAAGGCCAGGTGATTAAATCGATGTTGATGACCGTGTTTGGTTTGATGATCGCAACCGTAGGTAATGATGTTATTACAGGTGCTCCACGCTATACGTTTGGGCAAATGGATCTAGTGGATGGAGTGAGCTTTTTATTGCTAGCTATGGCCACTTTTGCCTTGGCTGAAGTGATGATGACCATCATGCGCGGGAAGATGTATGCCAACAGTGAAACGATGCAACCTGTGGCTTTGAGCAGCATGAAATTGTCTATGTCTGAAGTGAAAGAAGTGGCACCTACCGTAGCTAGATCATCGGTATTTGGCTTTATTGTGGGCGTCTTGCCTGGCGCGGGTGCAACTATAGCGTCATTTTTAGCCTATGGGCTTGAGCGTAATCTAGCGCCATTAAGGCTTCGAAAAATGTTTGGTAAAGGCGCATTAAGAGGTTTGGCTGCGCCAGAGTCTGCCAATAATGCAGCATCTACTGGCTCTTTTGTGCCCTTGCTTACTTTAGGCATTCCAGGCTCTGGTACCACCGCCATTATGCTGGGAGCTTTAATCGCTTATGGTATTCAGCCTGGCCCTCGACTATACCTGGATCATCCAGATATATTTTGGTCAGTTATTATTTCCATGTATTTTGGTAATTTAGTGCTCTTAATCTTAAACTTGCCTTTAATTCCCTATATATCCAGATTGTTGGCTATACCACCACAAATACTGAACCCTTTAATCATATTCTTTTCTATTATTGGCGTGTATTTAGTGAGTTTTAACACCTTTGATATTCAAATGATGGTGTTTATTACATTAATGGCAGTAGGCTTAAAAATGCTCGACTTCCCCATGGCACCTATGTTGCTTGGCTTTATTTTGGGTGGTATGTTGGAAAAGAATTTGAGCAGAGCTTTAGTGGTGAGTGACGGAAGTTTTGACTTTCTGTGGAATCGACCTCTAACCTTGTCTATTATGTGTGCCACTATCACTATTTTGCTGCTACCTGGAGTGATTAGTTTTATTAAACGCATAGGTAGTAAAGGGCTCCCTGGTGCAGACTAATAACTGCATAATGGATGGCCTTTAATCACTTAATTAAAGGCTTTAGGGCTTTGTAGGAATTCAATATGCACAAAATCATACAAGATTTTCCGCCAGCATCAAGGCGCTTGCGCCTAGGCTTTGTTGGAGGCGGGCAGGGGGCTTTAATCGGTGAGGTGCACGCCAATGGTGCACGCCTTTCTAATCGTTGGGATATTGTCGCAGGAGCCTTGTCATCTAATCCACAACGCGCTAAAGCCTCAGGTCAAGCGTGGATGCTAGATGATGACCGTATCTATAGTGATTATCGAGATATGGCCCAAAAAGAAGCGGCTCGTGCGGATGGCATTGAAGCGGTAAGCATTGTGACCCCAAATCATTTGCACGCACCTATAGCCAAAGCCTTTATGGATGTTGGTATTGATATTATTTCGGATAAGCCTCTAACAACCACCCTTAAAGAAGCCCAAAGTCTAGCCAACGCACAAGCTAGGGCTGGCGTGGTATTTGGTGTCACTTATGCCTATTCTGCCCATGTCATGGTTAGACAGGCCCAAGCTATGGTGCGCCGTGGGGATTTAGGCGATATCCGTCAAATCCATGTGGAGTACTTTCAAGACTGGGCTATGGACTTGACCGATCAAGGTGATGATGCACCTTGGCGCTTGGACGTAGCGCAAAACGGCCCATCTTTTACTGTGGGTGATATAGGGACTCACGCTGAACATTTGGCGAGGTTTGTATCAGGTTTAAATGTTGAGGCTGTACGAGCAGATTTTCATGTTACGGGCAAACCCAAAGCTTTGGAAGACACTGCGTTCATGCAACTGCGCTTTGAAGGTGGAGTGCCAGGTACCTTGATGGTGAGTCAGACTATGGCTGGCAGTCAATGTGGTTTGCGATTGCGAATATGTGGCTCTAAGGCAAGCTTGGAGTGGCTTCAGGAACAACCAGAAGTTTTGCACTTACGTGTTATCGGAGCTCCTGAACAGATTATCTCCCGGGGTCATGACGCAGGCATGATTGCAGATACACAACGCTTATTACGCATGCCTCGCGGGCATCCAGAAGCCTTAACAGATGCTTGGGCTAATCTATACTTAGAGTTAGCTGTGGCGATACAGGCTCGCAGGGAAGGCAGGGAGTTACCCCAAGACCTTTTGGCTTATCCAACCATTGCTGATGGTGTGGAAGGTATGCGTTTTGTGGAAGCGGCTATTGCATCTAATGCAACTGATGCTTGGGTGTCTTGCACCCAAAGCACCTAATAAAATCTTGGCTTAATACCTTACCATCACCTCATTGCGACGCATAAAGGGTAATGACCAAGGTGCATTATAGCGGGCCATTTCTGGCTCGCTAATAGGTTCAATGCCTTTAGCTTTAAGCCACTCCATCAATTTAGCTGTTTTTTGCGCAACTTTAATAGGCCCAGTAAAGCCTGAAAAGGTAATTGCTGCATAGTTTTGTGCAGGTATTTGCCTAAGCAGTACCCGTGGATCTTTAGGTGTGGGTAGTGTCTCCAAGGTATATTGGCTTGGCATTACAAAATGCACAAGCCATTGGCCGTTTTCTTGCTGCATGCTTACAGGAACCGTCATGGCTATTTTTTCAGATTGGGCTTGTATGCTTACAGGCGCTGTCATACTGATTTTATCGTTACCGCCTGCCTTTAATGCATCTTTTGATACATTGCCTCCAAAAATATAGCCTGCAATTAATTTAAATCCTGCATTGCTAGCACTGTCCATGTCACCTGATACCAGCACTTCTGCCACAATAAGAGGCTGATAGCTACGTAATTCAAACATGTCATCAGTTTCGATGACAGTGTATTTGGGCTCTTCAATGGCCATAGAAAACTCCGCAAAAAACAAGGCTATAAAAGCTAAAGCTAATCCTTTTTTCATATCATGAATCCTTTTTGTCTTGTGCTCTGGAAAATCTTATCCCCAGATGTCTAGATTTAATTTTTGTTCAGTGCCTGGAAACACTGTTTGTTTGATTTTTGCTTTCGATATATCAAAAGTGTGATGTATAACATCGCCATAGACATCCCTAGCATCTATTGTTTGGCGTAAATCACGTTGCTCAAAAAGGTCGTTTTTATTAAACCCTGGCCAGTCAGTAATCACTTTTGACGATTTAATTAAGCCGCCAGCAAGAAAAATAGCAGAAGCTGCGCCATGATCTGTACCTTTGGTTCCATTTTATTGGCCTCTTTTAGTGTTCTTGAGAGCTTATATTATTAGTTATAGTTCATATGTTAATGACTGGCAAGCCTGTGATCCTCACAAAAGGCTAATTTCCTTCGCATAGTCCATGGGCATTGATGTAAGTGAAGGTGCAGTGTACAATACCGCGCGCGCAAAATTCGTTAGTGTCATTTTAGGCGTCAGTTCCTGACACACCGCGTCCATTAAACTTCCCTGTTGTAGCTGACCTTCAGGCTAAACGAGCGTTGTTTTGCAATCACTTTTGATTTGCACAACGTCTGGTATATAAACATGAGCGAAAGCTTTGCAGAATTATTTGAAGAATCCATTATTGCTGTTGAAATGCGTCCTGGTGCTGTTGTTATGGGCACCGTGTTGGACATTGACGGCGACTGGGTAACAGTACACGCAGGCCTTAAGTCTGAAGCTATTATTCCTATTGAAGAGTTTTACAACGACTCTCGTGAAATAGAAGTGAAAATTGGCGACCAAATTAAGGTGTCTCTAGAAAGTGTCGATGACGGCATTGGTGAGACTAAACTTTCACGTGAAAAGGCCAAGCGTGCCGAAGCGTGGGATGTATTGCAAACTGCCTTTGACGATGAAGCGACCATTACTGGCGTTATCAACGGCAAGGTTAAGGGTGGCTTTACTGTTGCCATCAATAACATTCAAGGATTCTTACCTGGTTCATTGGTAGATGTACGCCCAGTGCGTGACGTAGACCACTTGGAAGGCCAGGAACTTGAATTCAAGCTGATTAAGCTGGATCAAAAGCGCAACAACGTGGTTGTTTCACGTCGTGCGGTAATGCAAGAAGCGAACAGCGCACAGCGTGACGAATTGTTGGCTAGCATTGAAGAAGGCATGGACGTTAAGGGTTATGTTAAAAACCTAACCAACTATGGTGCTTTCGTAGACCTAGGTGGTGTTGACGGCTTGCTACATATTACAGACATGGCTTGGAAGCGTATTGCGCACCCAAGTGACATGCTAAACCCAGGTGATGAAATCACTGTTCGCGTTATCAAGTTTGATAAGGACAGCGGTCGTTTATCTTTGGGCCTTAAGCAGCTACAAGAAGATCCATGGGCGTCTATCAAGGCACGTTACCCTAATGGTCATCGTGTGCAGGCTACAGTAACTAACCTAACTGACTACGGTTGCTTTGCTTCTATTGAAGATGGCGTTGAAGGTTTGGTACACGTTTCTGAAATGTCTTGGACTAACAAGAACATTCACCCATCTAAAGTTGTCAACGTTGGCGACGCAATGGAAGTGATGATCTTGGACGTAGACCAAGAGCGTCGTCGTATTTCTCTAGGCATCAAGCAATGTGTGGGCAATCCATGGGCTGAGTTCGCTGAGAAGTATGCAGCCGGTGATAAGGTTGTTGGTAACATCAAGACCATCACTGATTTTGGTATCTTTGTTGGCCTAGAAGGCGACTTAGATGGCCTAGTGCACATGTCTGACATTTCTTGGGAAGTAGAAGGCGAAGCCGCTCTGCGTGACTATAAGAAAGGCGACGAAGTGAGTGCGGTTATCTTGTCTGTAGATTCTGAGAAAGAGCGTATCTCTCTTGGTATCAAGCAACAGCAAAGTGACCCATTCAGTGAGTACGTTGCAGCTAATGATCGTGGCACTATTGTTAATGGTGTGGTTAAGTCTGTTGATGCTAAGGAAGCTGTTATTGAGCTTGCTGAAGGCATTGACGCTGTACTTAAAGCTTCAGAAATTAGTATTGATCGTATTGAAGATGCACGTAACGAACTTAAGGTTGGTGACAGTGTTGAAGCTAAGATCATTGCTGTTGATCGTCGCAATCGTGCTATTAACTTGTCCGTTAAGGCCAAGGATGTAGCAGATGAGAAGCAAGCTATCCGTGACGTTCGCGAAATGGAAGTATCTACCGACGGTCCTACGACTATTGGTGACTTGATCAAAGCACAGATGGGCAAGCAATAAGCTGCAAAATCTGTATTTGAATCAGCGCTTTAATTAGTGCTTTAAAAAAGGGGAGTGTTTAGGCACTCCCCTTTTACGTTATATACAGGATGTAAAAGATGCCACGCTGGTATGGATGCCAACTAGTGGTGCTTTTTTAGTATTGAAGGCGTGTTATGAACGATTCTCCCATACAAAATTTTTGGCAACTTGTAAGTGATAATGCAGATCAACTTCTTAGCTTAGTGAATGAAGAATCTGTTTTAGCGCAAGAATTGCTAGAAGAAGTGCAAGATCAGTTATCCTATATAGACCCTCATCTGACGGTTTTTTGTGCCCGTGATGAAGCAGGGACAGGGATTGAGCTTGTATTTGGTTGTGATGGGTACAACCAAAGTATTGATACTGTGCTGTTTCTGGTTGCTGCGGCTCCTCAGCTGAGCCAGATCAAAGTGATGGCCTTTAATCCCAGAGTAGAGCATATTCCAGAAGCCATAGAAATTGGCGATGCTGTGCTAGAACTGGACGAATTATTTTTTGGTTTGCGTAATATTGGTGAAGAATTGCATTTAGATTTATATCTAGAAGAGCTGCCTATTCTTGAAGATGCCCCTCAAACCGATGCAGCGCTTATGTTTTTAGATGCCATAGTTGGCGAATACGATCTTATGACGCGCATACATAGCGTCAACTGGCTAGATTTACCAGAAGATCCTTTAGACCACGGACTCAAACCCCTTATTGAGTTACGTAAACAATTTGACTTGCTGCGATCAAAACGTCCTGCGTTGGGTGAAGCGCTGCATTAATTTTGTTACCATGATACACACCGTTACCGACCCTCTGGAAAGACGCACATGGAACCTATTTATATTTTCACCTTTGCGGGTGCTTTTGCTATGGGTGCAGCGCTTAGCGCACGCCAAGTTAGTCATGATGTACTCACCCAAAACCAAAAAACCTTAGAGACAGATGGCGCAGCAGATACGCACACCAATAGCACTGTGTCTGGTGTTTACTTAGCCGCTGGAAATATCGCTGCCATAGTGCTTATTGCAAGTTTAGTTTATGGTGGCCAAAATCTTATGTGGTGGATACCAGTGAGCTTTTTAATAGTGAGTTTTCCTGCTGTGTACCATATTTTATTGCGTCGAATATTAAAGCCAAAAGTAGGTAGTGTTGTTTATACTGGCTTGGCTTTAGTGGGGCTTATTCCTATGATTCAAGGTTGGATGGCTTAACTATTATGCTGGATTATATAGCGTGGATCATTGCAGGTTTAATGACGTTGGCAGCGGTTTTTTTTGCTAGACGTCGCGCAACTGATGTTAATGTAGCTAATGAGTTAAGCAGCACTTTAAATAACGACTTAAAGGCAGCGGCAGCGCAAAAGTTAATTGATCTGCAGCTTTCCACAGCACAGCTTGAAGTTAAACATCAGCAAGCTTATGAGCAGTCACAAACTCTGGAAAACCAATTACAAGACGCCAAGCAACAAGACACCCAATTACAATCACAGCTAAGCCAAGCTAAAGTGACTAATGCAAGCTTGCAAGCCAAGCTTGATGCCCAGCATGATGCGCATCAAATACAATTACAGCAGCAAACCCAAACTAAAGAAGCTTTTGATGGCTACCTTAAACAGTTTGCAGAGTCTTCCTTGAAGCAACAAGCCAGCCAGTTATCTAGCCAAAATCAGGACCAATTAGGCCATTTACTTAATCCATTAAAACAGCAGCTGGGTGATTTTCGTAAAAAAGTGGATGATGTTTATGACAAAGACGCACGTGATAGAGCGGGTTTAACTCAGCAAATAAATAGCCTGTTAGAGCTTAATAATAAGCTCAGTAGTGATGCTATTAACCTCACCAAGGCCCTAAAAGGTGACAATAAAACCCAAGGTAATTGGGGCGAAATGGTGTTAGAACAAGTGCTTGAACAGTCTGGTCTGCGCAAAGGGCATGAATACCAAACTCAAGTGAACCTAACTCAAACTGATGGCAAACGCTTACAGCCAGATGTTGTCATACACATGCCAGAAAATAAAGATGTGGTAGTGGATTCAAAAGTCACACTGGTCGCTTACGAGCGTTATCAAAATGCACAAGATGAGGCTGAGCATAGTATCGCTTTGGCTGAACATTTAGCGTCAGTAAGGGCTCATATTAAAGGTCTAAGTGGTAAGTCGTATGAAAGTGCGCAAGGGGTTTCAAGCTTAGATTATGTGCTATTATTTATTCCCATAGAGTCTGCTTATATGTTGGCTCTGCAGGCAGATTCAGAATTATTTGTAAGTGCTATGAAAAGTAACATCATGCTGGTAAGCCCTGCTACTTTGTTAATGGTATTGCGTACCATCCACAATATTTGGCGCTATGAGCACCAAAGCCAAAATGCCAAAGAAATCTCTCGCCAAGCCGAAGAGATGCATAAGAAATTGGTCGATTTTGTGACTTCTATGGATAGTATGGGTAGTCACCTTTTGAGAGCTCAAGATGCCTATGATACGGCCCATAAACGCTTATCTTCTGGTCGGGGCAACTTGATCAATAGGGCCCAAAGCATTGTCAAGTTGGGTGGTATTCAGCCCAAAAAGGCATTGCCTGAAGCGATGATCGAACGCGCTGATGAACAGGATTCACCCGATGAGTCTTGATGTAGGTGCACGCCTTAAAGTGGTCCGTAAAAAGCGTGGCCTGTCACAACGTGAATTGGCAAAGCTTGCCGGCGTGACCAACAGTACTATTTCACTCATTGAGCAAAATCGAGTGAGCCCATCGGTAAGCTCCTTAAAAAAAGTGCTGGATGGCGTGCCTATGTCGTTACAAGCGTTTTTTGTGGAAGATATGCCAGCTCAGCAGCAAGTTTTTTACAAAAGTAGTGAGTTGCCGGATATGGGTTCAGGCAACGTGGCTATGCATTTAATAGGATATAACCACGACCCACGTAGTTTGTCTTTATTACATGAAACTTATCCACCAGGTGCTGATACTGGATCAGATATGTTGCTCCATGAAGGTGAAGAGGCAGGTATTATTATTAGTGGCTGCTTAGAAGTGACCGTGTCTGAACAAGTAGAAGTATTGCATGCAGGCGATGGTTATTATTTTAGCAGTTCACAGCCTCACCGTTTCCGCAATGTTGGAGATCAGCCGTGTGTAGTGGTCAGTGCGAACAATCCTGCCAGTGTGTAGCTAAATCCATGGCTAATAGTAAACGTCAACTCGAATTATTAGGCACATCTGGCTGTCATCTGTGTGACGATGCGCAGGCGCTATTAGCCCAATGTTTGGACTTTACGCAGGTAGATGTGATCGTAGTAGATATAGCTGAAAGTGACGAATTAATGCAGCTTTATGGCATTAAGATCCCTGTGCTGCGATGCTGCCAGAGTAATCAGGTGTTGTGTTGGCCCTTTGATTCATTGTCAGTGAGCCAGTTTTAATCCTGCCCAATTTCAAAAAAGTCATTCACGGTAGCTTCTGTTTGTTGTGCAAGCTCTTGAGGGTCTTGAACTCGATAATGTGCCACGCGTTGAAGTATATACGGCAAGTAAGCAGGCTCATTGCGACTAGATTTTGGTTTGGGGCGCATATCTTTAGGTAAAAGGTATGGCGAATCGGTTTCAAGCATGAGCCTATCGTTAGGTATTAGTTTAACGGCGCTATGCAGGTGCTCTCCACGGCGTTCATCGCAAATCCATCCAGTTATGCCAATGTGCAGATCAAGCTCTATCAGCTTTACCAAGAAGGCTTGGGTGCCGGTAAAGCAATGCACTACTGCTTTATTAAAACCACAGCGGTAATGACTAACTAGCTCTAAAAACTCATCTTGTGCATCACGCTCGTGTAAAAATAAGGGCAGCTGCAGTGCTACTGCAGCTTGTAAATGCAGTTCAAAGCTATCAAGTTGTTGTTTGGGGGTGGAAAAATTGCGATTGAAATCTAATCCCGTTTCTCCGATTGCGACCACTTTGGGATGTTGCCACAACCCAGATAATTGTTGCCATGATGCGGGATTATTTTCACTTGCATTATGTGGGTGAAAGCCAGCTGTTGCATAGCGCTCACAAGGCAAGGCATCATCTAAAGCGAGCTCGAGAGCACTCTGGCTTGTAGCCAATGTGGTGCCAGTAATGATATGGCGATGCACCCCCACTTCAAGTCCTCTTTGTAAACTTTGTTTGCGGTCTTTATCAAATCGCTCGTTAGTTAAATTGAGACCTATGTCAGTAATTTGGGTTTGTTTTAACGTCATTAATAGCGACTTCTTGTATTTTGTGGGCAAAATAATAAGGGGTTAAAAAATATATTTGCTATCACTTGTGCAGACTAAACAACTAAAGGCCATTATTGATCAATTATTTAACCCGTTGCAACGTTAATAATCATCCTTTTGCTGGTTTTGTAAGCTTTAAGTATCTGAGTGCCTATAAGAAACGTTATAATTAGTGAAGTTTAGTTGATACGTTATCCATACTATTGTAGTGGATAAATTTTGCCCTACCTTTAGGTCCTTTAATGAATTTATTACGTTTACAACAAGTCCATCTTGCTTACGGCGATGTGGCAATACTTGACGATGTCAATTTACAAATTGATGCGGGTGATCGAGTTTGTCTGATCGGTCGTAACGGGGCAGGTAAATCTAGCCTCATTAAATTACTGGTAGGCGAGCAACTACCAGACAGTGGCAATGTTTGGCGCAGCCCAGCATGTAAAATTGGTTATCTTCAACAAGACTTACCTGATCGTGAAGACTTAAGTGTAACCGAGTTAGTGGCTATGGGTATGGGCGAGGTTTACGACATTCGTAAACGCTACGACGAAATTGCCATGGGTGAACTTGATGATAAAGCCATGAAACAGTTGGAAATCGCTAGTCATCGAATTGATGAGCTGGATGGTTGGCAAATGGAAACTAAGGTCGAGCGTATTCTAACTCGCCTCAGCCTTGATGGTACGCAAGTGCTTAGTCAGTTATCAGGTGGCTGGAGAAGGCGTGTAGCTTTAGCTAGGGCACTGGTAAGCGAGCCCACCTTGTTGTTATTAGATGAGCCCACTAACCACTTAGATATTTTAGCTATTGAGTGGCTTGAGAAACAGTTGTTGGAGTTTACAGGTGCCATCATATTCATCACTCACGATCGTAGCTTTTTACAAGTATTGGCTAATAAAATTGTAGAGCTTGATCGTGGCCACTTAAACTACTTTCCAGGTGGCTATGAGCGATTTTTAGCGTATCGCGAACAACAATTGATGGAAGAAGATCGTCATAATGCATTGTTTGACAAAAAATTAGCACAAGAAGAAGTCTGGATCAGACAAGGTATTAAAGCCCGTCGCACCCGTAACGAAGGGCGTGTACGAGCACTTGAATCTCTTCGCAAAGAGCGTGGAGATCGAAGAGAGCGTCAAGGCAATGTTAAATTGCAGCATGCTCAAGCTGCTAAATCTGGCCAATTAGTTTGCGAATTAGATAACGTGAGTCATGGTTATGGTGAGCAAACGCTGATAAAAGATTTTGACTTAAGTTTGCTTAAGCTAGATCGTATCGGTTTAGTGGGTGCTAATGGTGTGGGTAAATCTACCTTACTTAAGCTTATTTTGGGTCAGTTAGAGCCTAATTCGGGTGTAATTAAGCGTGGCACCAAGTTAGAAGTGGCTTATTTTGACCAATTGCGTGACCAGCTAGACCTTACCAAAACGGTAATGGATAACCTTGCTGAAGGCCGTGAGAGTATTAGTATCAATGGTAAAGATCGTCATGTAATGAGCTATTTGGGCGACTTTTTGTTTTCCCCCAAGCGTGTTCGTAGCCCTGTGAGTAGCTTGTCAGGTGGCGAACGTAACCGACTATTGCTGGCACGTTTGTTTAGTAAACCGTCAAATATGCTGGTATTGGATGAGCCTACTAATGATTTGGATATTGAAACCTTGGAATTGTTGGAAGAAATGCTTGCCAACTACCCAGGTACAGTCTTGTTGGTAAGCCACGATCGTGCTTTCTTAGATCGCGTAGTCACCTCGTGCTTAGTGTTTGATGGGCAGGGCCATATTACTGATTCTGTCGGTGGATATAGCGATTGGGTGAGGCGTGGTGGCAGGTTGCAAGCGCCCACAGTTCAGGGAAACAGCAAACCCACAGGTATGGCAGCAACACCACTAAAAGCTAAAGAAAAAACTAAGCCAGCGGTCAAGTTGAGCTATAAAATACAGCGGGAATTAGATTTATTGCCTGGCCAAATTGAGGAGCTTGAAGCGCAGCTTGAGGCGTTGCAAATTGAAATTGGTCATGCTGATTTCTACAGCAAAGGACAAGATCATGTGAATGCTCGTCTGGCTCACTTAGAAACCCAAGAAGCTCAGCTTGAAACCTGTATGGACAGATGGTTAGAAGTTGAAGCCATGCAAGAGGGTTAGTGGTTAAACTCTAACCGCTAACACATCACAGGTGGCACCGTGAAGAATGCTGCTAGAGGTCGAGCCCAGCAATAGGGCGAGACCGTGGCGGCCATGGCTGCCTACAATGACTAGGTCTGTGCTGAGTTCATTAGCGACTTTGTGAACTTCTGTCTGAATGTGACCTGATACGAGTAACTGAGTTGCTTCACCTAAGTTGTGTTGTTGAATTAGTTCATGCATCTGTAGCTTTGCATTTTCATGCAGCTGATTTTGCACGTCAGACAAGTCCATGGGTATGTCGCCACCATAAGCGTAACTTAAAGGCTCTGCTACGTGAATAATGGTAAGCGTAGCGTTATTTTGCAAGCTTATTTTGTGTGCCTTTTGAATCACCTTGTCGGCGTCTTCGTTAAGGTCTATGGCGACTAAAATAGTATTATAAAAGCTCATATTGTATCCTCCGAAGTGTTTTGATTTTAGTATAGCATAGTAATTTTTGTCATTTTCTTGGTTTGCATTTTACTCATTAAGGATGAGTGTTTCGTGAATTTGAGTGACGTATTGCCTTTTCTCTTTTATTAAGTAGTGGAGTTGTAGTGGAAATAAAAACCTTTATCGTGCTTTTTGTATGTCTCTCTTTGGTTGGTTCTATTGCTTGGGTTATGCCTACACCACTGCAGCGGGCGCAAGCCAAAATCAGGCAGTTGGCTATGACTAAAGGCCTAAAAGTGAACGTAGGTAAACTACAGGGGCCAAGAGAGCAGGGGCAGTTAGCACCTGAAAGTCATTTAGCAACTAGCTATGGCTTACCTAAGGTCAATACACGCAATCGTTCTGATGGAATGATGGCGATCAAAAAACAGGCGTGGGAAATATTTAAAGCCAATGGGCTCAATACCAAAGGTTTACCTGCAGGTTGGTGTTGGAGTCGTGGCGAAGGCACGTTAAAGCCAGAACAACTAGCGTGCCTAGCTAATTTGGTCGAACGCTTGCCAGATGATGTCTATGCCCTAAGTGTTACGCCTATTATGGCGCATGCCTATTGGCATGAAAGATCTACACCAGGTCAGCTAAATGACTTGGAAGGTGTGCTCAAAGAGTTGATTTTAGAAGGCTTCTAGATACCCAGTATTGCTGTGGCTGCAGAGTCACGGTTGACTTTGACTCTGGCTGGTTTAAAGTGCTATTACTATTTTCAAACAAGCGTATGAATTTTATAACTAACGCTTTTATACGTCTAATTTTATCCAAGGAGTCCATGCATGATTTATGCAGGTAACGCCATTCAGGTCCAGATGCACGACCACCAATTAGCTAAGCTTACGTTTGACCTTAAAAATCAATCTGTAAATAAGCTTAATGCGGCAACTTTAGTTGAGTTGAAAGAGGCTATTGAGGCTATCAACAATGCTATTATCGGTGTGGAAGGTGTTAAAGGCCTCATGCTGACAAGCGCCAAGTCTAGTTTTATTGTGGGCGCAGATATCACTGAATTTTTGCAATTTTTTGGTGGTGAAGAGCAGGACTTGATCAATGCAAATATGCAGGTTAATGAGACTTTTTGTGCTCTTGAGGATCTACCAATACCCACCGTGTCGTTAATCAATGGTTTGGCATTGGGAGGTGGGTTTGAAGTGTGTTTAAGCACTGACTATCGCATTATGGCCACCGATGCCAAAGTAGGCCTGCCAGAAGTGAAGTTAGGTATCTTTCCAGGCTGGGGTGGCACCGTGCGTTTGCCGCGAATTATTGGCTTAGATAATGCTATTGAGTGGGTTTGTGGAGCAAAGGAAAAAAAATCTACAGTGGCTTTACATGAGGGTGCTGTTGATGCGGTTGTAGCACATGACCAATTATTAGAGGCTGGCGAGCATCTTCTTAATCAATGTATTAAAGGTGATTTAAGCTACGTTGCAAAGCGGGCAACAAAGCTTGCAAAGCTAGCTTTGGGTCCCATGGAACAGTTGATGGCCTTTGAAACGTCCAAAGGATTTGTAGCAGGTAAAGCTGGGCCGCATTACCCCAGTCCAGTTACAGCCATTAAAACCATGCAAAAGCATGCAGGCATGACTCGTGACAAAGCTTTAGTTATTGAAGCAAAAGGGTTTGCTAAAATGGCGCAAACGTCAGTAGCTGCCAATCTAGTAGGCATTTTTCTTGCAGACCAATACCTTAAACGTACAGTTAAAGCTCTGGCCAAAAAAGCCACTAAGGTAGAACAGGCGGCGGTATTAGGTGCAGGCATCATGGGCGGAGGGATTGCTTATCAATCAGCCTTTAAAGGTGTGCCTATTGTAATGAAAGACATCGCTGAGCCTGCTATTACACTAGGTTTAGATGAAGCTACAGGTATTTTAGAAAAACGCGTTGAACGTGGTCAAATGAAGCCCGCTCAGATGGCCCAAGTGTTGAATAAAATCCGTCCAACATTGAATTACGCAGATATAAAAAACGTTGATTTAGTAGTAGAAGCCGTTGTAGAAAATCCTAAAGTTAAAGGGATCGTTCTAGCTGAAATAGAAGCTCAGGTAAAACCCAGCACGGTGATTACTTCTAATACCTCTACCATTTCCATTGACCTTTTAGCTAAGAGTTTAAAAGATCCTACTCGTTTTTGTGGAATGCACTTTTTTAATCCAGTTCATAAAATGCCATTAGTTGAAGTGATTCGTGGCAGCCAAAGTAGTGAAGAAACTATTGCCACAACGGTGGCATATGCTAATGCTATGGGCAAAAAGCCCATTGTAGTCAACGACTGCCCAGGCTTTTTTGTTAATCGAGTGTTATTTCCTTATTTTGGTGGCTTTGGTCTATTGTTAGAGCAGGGGGTCAATTTTAGCCGTGTAGATAAGATTATGGAGCGTTTTGGATGGCCTATGGGGCCTGCGTATTTGCTTGATGTGGTAGGTATCGATACAGCTCACCATGCCCAAGCGGTTATGGCAGAAGGTTTCCCTGATCGTATGGCTGGCCAGGGTGAAGCTGGTGTTGATTTAATGTTTAAAGAACAGCGATTAGGTCAAAAAAATAAGCTTGGCTTTTATGCTTATGAAAAAGATAAAAAGGGCCGTCTTCAAAAACAGGTTGATGATTCGTTGGTGGAAAAGTTGGCCAGTTTGTGTGCCAATCCACAAGAGTTTACAGATGAGCAAATTATTGATTATTTGATGATTCCTTTATGTCTAGAAGTTGCTCGTTGCTTAGAAGAAAATATTATAGCCACTCCTGCAGAAGCAGATTTGGCACTTGTGTACGGTATTGGATTCCCTCCATTTTTGGGTGGCGCATTAAAGTATATGGATGCAATAGGCTTGCAGAACTTTTGTGATAAAGCCGATGCTTTGGCTGGAGTAAGCCCACTTTATAGCGTGCCCAAACAAATGCGTGAAATGGCAGCCGATGGTGAAACATTTTATAACAAGCTACAACCTGCCCACTAAATTCGGAGAAAAATATGCAATTACAAGCTAATGATATTGTTGTCGTAGACGGTGCTCGCTCTGCAATGGGGCGTTGTAAAGGGGGTGCGTTTAGAAATGTACGAGCAGAAAACTTATCTGCTGCCGTGATCGATGGACTATTTGCGCGCAACCCAGAACTTAACCCTGCCCATGTGGAAGATGTGATTTGGGGCTGTGTAAACCAAACTCTAGAACAAGGCTTTAACGTTGCTCGCAACGCGTCTTTATTAAGTGTTATTCCCCACACTGTCGCTGCTCAAACGGTCAACCGTTTGTGTGGTTCATCGATGGCCGCAATCCACACTGCAGCACAAGCAATTGCCACGGATAATGGTGATTTTTTTGTTGTTGGAGGAGTGGAGCATATGGGCCATGTTGCTATGAACCATGGTGTTGATATTAACCCTGCAGGTAGTAAACATGTAGCAAAAGCTGCCATGATGATGGGCTTAACAGCTGAGTTATTGGGTAAAATGCACGGCATAAGTCGGCAGATGCAAGATGAGTTTGCAGTTCGTTCACACAGGCTTGCCCATCAAGCTGCTGAAAACGGTGACTTTGCTCGCGAAATTATCCCTATTGAAGGGCATGACTCCCAGGGTAGGCTCATTAGAGTAGAGCGAGATGAAGTAATACGGCCAGAAACTAATCTTGAGTCTTTATCCCACTTGCGACCTGTTTTTGATCCAAAAAATGGCACAGTCACTGCGGCCACGTCGTCTGCTTTGTCAGATGGTGCTTCTGCTATGTTATTAATGTCTGGAGCTAAAGCTTTGGCTCTTGGCCTTAAACCTTTGGCCCGCATTAAAGCGATGGCAGTAGCTGGATGTGACCCTTCTATTATGGGTTATGGACCAGTGCCTGCGACTAAAAAAGCATTAAAGCGTGCAGGGTTAACGATTGAAGATATAGGTGTTGTAGAGCTTAATGAGGCCTTTGCTGCTCAGGCCCTGCCTGTGCTAAAAGATCTTAAACTCATTGACGCATTAGAAGACAAAGTTAATTTACATGGGGGAGCTATTGCTCTGGGACACCCGTTAGGCTGTTCGGGTACCCGCATTTCTGTGAGCTGTTTAACCCGCATGGAAAAACAAAACGTACAATTTGGCTTGGCCACTATGTGTATTGGCATGGGTCAAGGTATTGCGACAATATTCGAACGTTTATAGCTGTTGCTTCTAAAAATGCTACAAACTTCAATAAATTCAAAAGGCTAGTTATCTAGCCTTTTTTTATGGTGTGAGATGATATTGCTTGCTTTTTGCATCAAAAAGTGGAATTTTAAACAATAGAAGTCTTAACTAACTTGACCTTCTACCAGATGTGCCTACACTAAGGCGCCTTATAACTGTCGTAATCAATGCGACGTATACGTAACTATTGGAATGAAATTGCATGGGTAAGTCCCTCGTTATAGTGGAATCACCAGCCAAAGCCAAAACCATCAATAAATATTTAGGTACAGATTTTATTGTAAAGTCCAGTGTTGGCCATATTCGTGATTTGCCTACTAAGTCTCCTCCAGGAAGTGCTGATCCTAAGGCGCGTGCTTTGGAAGCCGCTAAAGTGCGTAGTATGGACCCAGATGACAAGGTTATTTATAAACAAGCTAGATCTCGTAAGCAGCTTGTTAGGCGTATGGGTATTGATCCAGAAAATGACTGGCGAGCAGATTATCAAATACTTCCTGGTAAAGAAAAAGTAGTTGAGGAGTTGCGCCGACTAGCCAAAGATGCAGACACAATATACCTTGCAACGGATTTGGATAGAGAGGGAGAAGCCATTGCTTGGCACCTTCGTGAAGCCATAGGCGGCGACCAAAGCCGATACCAGCGTGTTGTATTTAACGAAATTACAGAAACAGCCATTCAAACTGCCTTTGCTAACCCTGGCATATTAGACATGGATCACGTTAACGCTCAGCAAGCCAGACGTTTTCTTGATCGTGTGGTGGGCTTTATGGTGTCCCCTTTATTGTGGGCAAAGCTTGCGCGTGGATTATCAGCTGGCCGTGTTCAGTCTGTGGCTGTTAAGTTAGTTGTTGAACGAGAGCGAATTATTCGAGCTTTTGTGCCTGATGAATATTGGGAGCTTAAAGCTGATGTGGTTAATGACCAAGACAAGCCCTTGTTTTTGCAAGTGCATAAACAAAATGGTAGTGAGTTCAAACCAGTAGACCAGCAACAAAGTGATGCCGCTGTTGCTTTGCTGGAGAAACAACCGTTTGTAGTCCAGCAACGTCAAGATAAAGCTACTTCTAGCAAGCCTTCAGCACCTTATATCACATCTACCCTGCAGCAAGCGGCAAGTACTCGCCTAGGTTTTGGGGTGAAGAAAACCATGATGTTGGCACAAAGGCTTTATGAGGCGGGCTATATTACGTACATGCGTACTGACTCTACTAACCTTAGTAAAGATGCAGTTAATAATTGCCGGGATTACATTGAAAAAAGTTATGGCAAAGAGTATTTGCCAACTGACCCTATAGGATACTCTAGTAAGGATGGTGCACAAGAGGCTCACGAAGCTATAAGGCCCTCTCAGGTGGCTTTAAAGTCTACATCTTTAAGTAATATGGAGCGTGACTCGGAGCGGCTGTACGAGCTTATTTGGCGTCAATTTGTTGCATGTCAAATGCTTCCGGCGCTCTATACCAGTACTACTATCGTTGTTGAAGCAGGTGGTTTTAGTTTGCGCACACGTGGTCGAATTATGCGTTTTGATGGTTATTCTCGCGTGCAGCCCAGTGTTAGCAAAAAAGATGAAGATTTGCTCTTACCGGATGTAAGCAAGGGCGATGTACTAACGCTTAAAAAGCTTTCACCTAGTCAACACTTTACTAAATCTGCACCTCGTTTTTCTGAAGCCAGTTTGGTTAAGGAATTGGAAAAGCAAGGCATCGGCAGACCTTCAACCTATGCTAGTATCATTTCCACCATTCAGGATCGTGGATATGTGATGGTGCAAAATCGACGTTTTTATGCTGAAAAAATGGGTGATATTGTCACAGATAGGTTAGAAGAAAACTTCGCAGACCTGATGGATTATTCTTTCACCGCCAATATGGAACAGCGTTTAGATAGTGTGGCTAAAGGCGAAACTGACTGGAAACGCCTATTAAATGTTTTCTATAAAGCTTTTAGTCGTAAATTGACTTCTGCTGAAGCAGAAGACGGCATGCGAGCTAATACTCCAACGATTACTGACATTGAGTGTCCAAGTTGTAGCAAAGCTATGAACATTCGCACTGCATCTACGGGTGTGTTTTTAGGGTGCTCAGGCTATGCTCTTCCACCCAAGGAACGCTGTAAAGAAACCATTAACCTAGTCTCTGGAGACGAAGTAGTGGCAGTAGATGCGGATGATGAAGCAGAGTCACGTTTACTCATTAAGAAGCGTCGTTGCAAAGTGTGTGATACTGCAATGGATGGTTATTTAATTGATGCACAGCGCAAGTTACACGTGTGTGGTAATAACCCAGATTGTAGTGGCTTTGAAGTAGAAGCGGGTGAGTATCGTATTAAAGGCTATGATGGGCCGCTGATTCAGTGCGATAAGTGTGACGCTGATATGCATTTAAAAACTGGACGCTTTGGCAAATATTTTGATTGCGCCAATGCTGAATGTAAAAACACACGCAAGTTATTGCGCAGTGGTGAAGCTGCACCGCCAAAAATGGATCCGATCCCTATGCCAGAATTAGCATGCGACAAAGTGGATGACCATTATATATTGCGTGATGGAGCTGCAGGTTTATTCTTAGCTGCAAGTAAATTCCCGAAAAACCGTGAAACTCGTGCACCTTTGCTGGCTGAAATTTTGCCCCATAAAGATGCCCTAGATCCTAAATATGCTTTTTTACTTAAAGCTCCAGTGAAAGATCACGAAGGCAACCCTTCTATTGTTCGCTATAGTCGTAAGACTAAAGAGCAGTATGTGATGACTGAAATAGAAAAGAAAGCTTCGGGTTGGCGCGCTATGTATGTAGGTGATAAGTGGGTTGAAGAAGTTCCAGTTAAAAAAGTTCCAGTTAAAAAGGTCGCTGCTAAAAAAGCTACTAAAAAGCCAGCTAAAAAAGCAGTTAAAAAAGCGCCTGCTAAACCTGTAGCAGCGAAATAATACTATGGCAGTTCAAGATCAATGGTTAAAAGCCAGTCAACACCGACTGGCTTTTGGCAAATGCTTATGGCAAGACCTGCTCACTCAGTACGGCAACAACGAAGATATACATTACTGGCGGCAGCGGCCAAAGCGCATGGCTTATCAATATGCCATCGTGGACCACTTACTTAGTGCGGCAAAATACCTGGCTCAGGCTAGTTTGAAGCAGTTAGCTAATACTCGTTTTGATGATATTAATTTACTCACCTGGTCAGATATTGAAGCTTTGTTAATAAAGCAGGATTATTTGTCCCCAGAAGCCCAGCAAATATTAGTCTTGTTACAAGAAGGTGATTGGGCGCATTGGATTGCACTGCAAGGCCAAGCTGATTTTAGTATTACACCTAGGTTACAAGGTCCATCTGAACAGTTAATTACTACTCAAAACATCGACGATTTAACTGATCCAGATCATTGGCCTGTAAAGGGCTGGCTTGATGCGCTGGAAGCTTTGCAAACGTCTATCAGACACTCTATGCAAGAGTGGTGATGTAAAAAAGGGGGTTTTAAGAGTCAGACTTTAATTGATCTAATACAGCCATAGTCTGTGGATCTTGTTTCTTAATATTAATGGCAACTGTATATTGAAAATAATTGACGAAATCTTCAGATTCATCACAAGCTACTAAACAGTCATCACCTACCAGTACAGGCCAGCGCTCCACCCGTTCAGCATCTACCATCAACGCTTGAATACGTCCATCACTATGAAGGCGCCAACTAAACACTTCGCTCATCCAGAAGTGATCAAAATTATCAGCAGTAAATACAGCATGGGTGCCACAAGTGTCAGATAACTCTTGTACCACAAACACTGTTCCATCTTCTTCAAAGTCAAAGTAATCAGCAGCGCTAATAAGCTCGATGCATTTGTGTTCTGGAACTTGGGGCATAGTTTGGTCTAGTCCAGGGTCATAGTAACCTTGAAAAAAACCTTTATTAGGGCAGTTAAGCTCGTAGCAAATGATTAGTTCATCAAACCATGGAATCATGCCGGCAAAAGAACCGTCATCAAGTAAAGCCCAAAATAAAATGCTGACAGAAAAAAGCTCTTGGCCTACTTTTGGATGGCCATGCTCGTTGGAGTAGAGCACTTCAAAACCGTCTAGTTCTGGCGCTAATCGAATCACCTTAGGGTGATGTTGGTTTTGGCGTTCGCGGCCGCTAAAAAGATCAATGACTTTGGCACTGGGAATTACAGTAGACATGGCATATCCTCTAAAAAAACCGATAATAACGATATGTTAGGCAGATAATGTGCAACTTATAGATAGAGTATAGGCAAGGATTGAAGGTTTCTGCAAGTACGACGCTCAAGTTAGTGTAAAAGTCGCAAACCTATAGCTCTCGGCTCAATCAATAGGTACAATACTTAACGTTATGAAAAGACGTATGTTTAATAGTGAAAGATGAGAATGACTGATTCTAAACTGAAAAATTTAGGTACATTAGAGCTTACTCAAAAGCTTTCAGAACGTATTAAAACACAACAAAATCTTCTGATACGGCAACAGCAGCACGTTGATACTCTAAGGCAAGAGCACCAACAATTAAAGCAGCAAGTTGAGCAGGGCCGCAGTCAGATATTTATAGATAATCAAAATCAAGACATTATGACCAGCACTAGCGAACTACCTATAACACAAGAAACTTCTACTTTGGTGCAAACCGAGCTTCCAGAAACAACTAGCTCATTAGTTGCTGAGCCAGTGACATCTGAATCAGCTACATCTGGACAAGTGGTGCCTGAAATCACTGCAGCTGAACGTAAAAAAGCTAAAAGTCGAGCCGCAAATCGGGCGGCAGTTGAATTGATTTGTGAAACTTACCCACAAACTTTTTGTTTTGCTAAGCCTAGGCCGCTGAAGATTGGCATACAAGAAGATTTGGTTGCTGATGGAAAACTAAGTCAAACCAAGATTAAGCGGGGACTAGCAAGTTACGTGCGAGCTTTTGGTTATTTGAAATCGCAAACAGACGCTGCGCCACGCATTAATTTGCTAGGTGAAGCGCAAGGTGCTGTAACGGCTGATGAAGCCGCGCATGCCCTGACTAAATTGCCAGCGCCTCGTAAGCCTAATAAACCTCGGCCAAGTGCTAAAAAGCGCCCTGAGCAAGTGTATAGCAAACCCAAGCGCACTGAAGCTCCTAAAAGTCACAAGCCGCAGCCAAAGATTGAAAAAGCCCCAAGCCCATTTGATGGCCTAAATGAAGGCCAGCGCATGGCAACTAAGCTGGACTTATTGCTTAAGAAGAATAAGTAATAGACGTAACATTATTTAAGCTTATGTTAGACCTAAAAAAACCGAGCATTGCTCGGTTTTTTTATAGCTTAGATAATCGATTAAGTGTTGTCAGAGATAAACGCCAACAAGTCAGACTTAGCTAAAGCGCCTACTTTAGTGCCTGCAACTTCACCATTTTTAAACAATATTAATGTAGGGATGCCGCGCACACCATAGCGAGCTGCAGTTTCGCTGTTTTCATCAACGTTGATTTTACATACCTTAACGCTACCTTCAAATTCAGCGGCCACGTCTTCTAAAATAGGTGCGATCATCTTACATGGTCCGCACCACGGTGCCCAAAAGTCTAGCAATACAGGCACATCTGCATTGGCAACGTCTAGGTCAAATGTAGCATCTGTTACAGCGTGAGTTAGTTCGCTCATAATCTTCTCTTAATTGGTTTGTTTGCGACTATGATACGTGATTTTTTCATAAAACTCAGTAGCATTAAGCCAACAATAGGGTAGTTTTTTATTTGTCGATACGCTAATCAATGTAGTGCATAAATTCAACACATCTAAGTAGCGACCGGTAATGGTTTTCTAAGCACTCGCCATAGACGTAGGCTCAATAAAACTGCTGCGACACTTAAACCAAAAATAATACCAATCCAAAATCCAGCGGGGCCCATCGCTGGGTATATGATGTCTGTCATCCCTAATACATAACCTAAGGGCAGGCCAGTAAGCCAGTATGAAATAAAGATAAGTAATAGGGGTTTAGCAGTGTCTTTAAATCCTCTTAAAGCACCATTAGCTGCAATCTGCACCGCATCTGATAATTGAAATAAGGCTGCAAAAATGAACAAACTAGCAGCAATTTCTACTACTACAGGCTCTGTCGTGTAGATGCCAGCTAAGGTCAGGGGAAGCATGAGCATAGTTAAGCAGGTTAAACTCGATAAACCTAACGCCAGGCCAAAGCCTACAAGCACTGAGCGTTTGACTTGGTTGGGTAGGTTGCCTCCAATGCCGTGACCTACACGAATGGTCATCGCCATGCCGATGCTTAGTGGGATGATAAAGCACAAGCTGGTAAAGTTTAAAACCAGTTGATGTGCTGCCACAATATCAGCCCCTAAAGGGGCTAACAATAAAGCTACTATGGCAAACATGGTCGCTTCAATAAAAATAGAAAAACCAATGGGTAAGCCCACTTTTAAAATAGTAAGTTGCGTGGTCAATTTTGGCCAATCAAATCGTGTAAACATAGCACACTGGTGATAAACCGGTTTGGCATATACATAACATGCCATGCCAATGACACTGATCCACATGCTTATAGTAGTGGCCCAGCCACAGCCTACGCCACCCATTTCTGGGACACCAAAATGCCCATTAATAAAAATATAGTTCATAGGTATATTTATAATTAAGCCTAATAAACTAAAATACATCAAAGGTTTAGTGATGCCTAAACCTTCGCTAAAGCTACGTAGGCTTTGCATAAGCGCCATAGCAGGTAAGCTCCAAGCGGCTGCATGCAAATACCCCAAACCAATGCTCTTAATAGGGTCCTCAATATCCAGCAAATCAAATAGTGGATCTATGGTGTATAACAGTGCGACTGCTAAAATACTTAACAGTACCGCTAACCATAATGATTGCTGCACGAATGGGCCAATCAATTTGAGTCTTTTGGAGCCAAAGTGTTGTGACACTGTAGGGGTTGTCGCCATAAGAATGCCGATCATTAAAATCATCACTGGGAAGAGAATGCTAGAACCTACGGCAACGGCAGCTAGGTCTGCAGAGCTATAACGTCCAGCCATCACTGTGTCTACAAAGCTTGCGCTCATGTGTAATGCTTCAGCAATAAGTATTGGGGTGCCCAAGCGTAAGAATTGGCGTAACTCTTGCCCCATGGCTTTGGTGCTATATGTATGGCCTATTGTTTGAGGCATTAAATGATCACAGT
Source organism: Candidatus Njordibacter sp. Uisw_002 (assembly GCF_047730155.1). NCBI lineage: Bacteria > Pseudomonadati > Pseudomonadota > Gammaproteobacteria > Pseudomonadales > Candidatus Njordibacteraceae > Candidatus Njordibacter > Candidatus Njordibacter sp. Uisw_002. Next base: position 1,540,679 of record NZ_CP159832.1, on the reverse strand, counting down.
GTTGGCTAAAAAAAAGATGAGCTATAATAGCTCCTTTGTCCATTTTCATCCATGATTAACTAATGCTTAAACACACACAATGCCAGTGCCAAATAATAATTACTTTGTTTGATGAACTGTTTTTGCACTCACATAATACCCAGCTCTTATGCGCCTTATGTGATGGACGCTATGGTGAAGCAGATGAGCCAGTGTATGAGCCTGCTAATGCGGTTCACAGCCATCACCAGTTGGTGTTTGCCCATGGCTATTTCTCTAGTGCGTTACACGAAATCTCTCACTGGTGCTTAGCGGGCAGTAGCAGGCGATTATTAGAAGACTTTGGTTATTGGTATCAACCTGATGGGCGCAGCGCACTTGAGCAAGCAGAGTTTGAAAAAGTGGAAATCAAGCCGCAAGCTATAGAGTGGTTGTTGAGCTTGGCTAGTAAAACAGTATTTGTGGCCAGTGCTGACAATTTATCGGGTGAGCAGTGTGATGACGTGGCGTTTAGGTTAGCGCTTTCTGCTCAGGCGCGCTGTTATCTTTCCAATGGATTGCCCGATCGCGCAGCCTTGTTACTATCAACGCTGCAGCGAAAATTTGGTGGCCAAGTCAGCCTTGATCAACTTTACTGGCCTGAAGAAGCTTATAAATGAGATTTAAGTAATGCAATGATCTCATCTACTGGGGTTCCATGAGCAATGGCGCTAATGAGCTGGCCTTCTTGTCCTATAAGATAAATTCTAGAAGTATGATCCACTGTGTAGCCTAAAGCTGAGCCTTCTAGGGGAATAAATGTGTAATATGAGCCGTAGCTTTTAACCACTTGGTCAATTTGTTCTGTGCTACCAGTAATGCCTAACATTCTTGGATGAAAGTAAGCGCTATATTTTGCTAAATTATCCAAAGTGTCACGCTTGGGATCTACACTGATAAATAAAGGTTGGATTTGAGCTTCTAAATCTTTCGGTAATGCACGCATGCTGGCAGCAATAAAAGATAATGCAGTAGGGCAAACATCTGGGCATGAAGTAAAACCAAAGTACATTAACACCAGCTTGCCGCGATAATCCTCCAGTTTCACTTGCCCCTCCAAACTCTCCAATACAAAGTCGCCACCTAGATTCGTATAACCTTTATTTACTGCACTTTGTTGTGTCCATGGAGTGTATTTTGCTAATAGAAGTCCAGCAGAAAAAAGCACAACTAGAGCGATAGCATAGAGAAACTTGTTGGATGTTGACATGAGCTAGGTTCCGATGGTTTAGGTGTTTAAAGAGCGGTAATCACTGGCAATATAAGTGCCAAGCATGCGAATATCTTTGGCAAAGTATGCTAGATCATCCATTGCTAAGGCCATGTTGTCATCATTGGGGTGTGCTTCAACATCGATGTGAAACTGAGTCGCCACCATGCGCCCGTCTGGGGTGTAGCTTTCTAGTTTGATGATGTTAACGCTGTTAGTTGCAAATCCTCCCATAGCCTTATAAAGACTGGAGGGAATGTTACGCACAGTAAATAAGAATGATGTAATGTATTTTTGGCCCTTCACTTGTGTAGGTATTTTGTGCTCACGAGATAAGATTAAAAAGCGTGTGGTATTGCCTTTCATATCTTGAAATTCTTCTTGTAAAATCTCTAAATCATATAGCGTGGCAGCCAAGCTTGAGGCTATAGCTCCATGGCTTGGGTCACCTTTTTGGCTCACACTAAGAGCCGCACCTGCGGTGTCTAAAGTGGCCATAGGGCTTATATTGAGCTTTGTAAGACGTTTATTACATTGTGCCAACGCTTGTGGGTGAGAGCCTACAGTTTTGATCTGGTCTATGGTGCTGTTTTTTAAACCTAATAAACAGTGATTAACAGGCTCGTAATGCTCACCGATGACAAATAACGAAGTGTGAGGCAATTTGCGATATATTTCTTCCACACGGCCTGCAGTAGAGTTTTCTACGGGTATCATAGCTATATTAGCTTCGCCTCGCTCCACCATTGCCATAGCCGCATCAAAGGTCATGCATGCATGAGCTTCAAGTTCAGGAAATACCCGTTGACAGGACAAGTGAGAATAAGCCCCTTGGTGACCTTGGTATGCGATAATAGGTGTTGCGTTTTTTTGTGTCATTGAATTGGTGTGGAAAATAAAGGTGAACACTAATTGTAAGTCCAGTGTAACAAATCTAGCTAATAAATTGGTATCATTAGAGGCTGATAAATTACTCATTTGCTGGAAATATATGACACCAGTTCGTTTGGTAAAATATAAAACCACGCTGGCTAAGCGCCAGCTTGATTTGACCATTATTACAGACCAAGTAAATAAGGGGCAAAATATTGCAGCCCTCATTCGCACTTGTGATGCTGTAGGAGTGCATAATGCCCATGTGGTCACCCCAAAAGGTGGTTTTAGGGAGCACAAGCGCACAGCTCGCGGCAGTCAGAAATGGGTTAACGTAGTGCCCCATGACACCATTGACAGTGCGATACAGCTTGCTAAGCAACAAGGTATGCAGCTAGTATCAGCTCACTTTAGCGACCAAGCCGTAGATTATCGTGAGTTAGATTACACAGTGCCCACGGCACTTATACTAGGTGCAGAAATGCACGGTGTTAGTGCCAAAGCACTAGTAGCCTCAGATCATCAGGTGGTGATCCCTATGTTGGGTATGGTTCACTCATTTAACGTGTCTGTTGCGGCTGCCGTTATATTGCTTGAAGCCCAGCGGCAAAGAGCCCTAAGCGGTAGTTATGACAAACCACAAATTAGAGGTGCGCAATATGATCAAACATTATTTCGTTGGAGTCACCCCAAAGTAGCCGATTTTTGCCATCAACATGGTCTAGCCTATCCCTCTATGGATGAACACGGCGAAATTGTAAATTTGAATCAATGGTATGCCAATGCTTTACAGAAAAACGCACAGGCACCGCCAGAAAAGGGAATAAATTAATGGGATTAATTAATTTAGTTGTCGATGAGAATATTTTGTTGTTAGATGAGCTTTTTGGCGATCTAGCAAGTATTACACGGGTTGATGGGCGCTCTATTACCAAAGAGCAAGTCGCTAATGCAGATGCTTTAGTATTGCGTTCTACTGCCAAGGTTACTGCTAAGCTACTGGCAGGTAGCAAGGTTCAATTCGTAGGCACCTGCACTATTGGTGTGGATCATTTGGACACAAACTATATGGATGCCAACGATATCATCTGGCGCAATGCACCTGGGTGTAACGCCGCAGGAGTAGGTGATTATGTAATCGCTTGTCTTAACCATGCGTGGCAAACATTAGACATTGACCCCAGACAACAAACCATTGGTATTGTGGGCGCTGGAAATGTAGGCGGGCGACTAGCGCAGCGGCTCATTAATGCGGGCTTTGATCTGCTGCAATGTGACCCACTTAGAGCGGATGCTGGACAAGAAGGTTATGTTGCATTAGATGAGTTGTTATCGCGTTGCCAAATCATATGTTTACATGCCCCGCTTACTAAAGCTGGTGAGCATGCCACTGAAAACTTATTACACGAAGCTCGGATTAAAAGCTTACGTAAAGGCACCGTGTTAATTAGCGCCGGCAGGGGTGAGGTAGTTGACCAGGCGGCGCTACTTATGCGCCAACAAGAGTTTAATGATTTACACTTATTTATGGATGTATGGCATCAAGAGCCTCATATAGATAGAGGGCTATTTGACTACTGTCACTGTGTTACTCCCCACATAGCAGGTCATTCGTTGGAAGGTAAGATGCGGGGTACCTACATGATTTATGAAGATCTTTGTAAGCATTTTTCCTTACCAATAAAGCACAGCTTAGACGATTTAATTCCCAAGCCTGCCCTTGAAGAAATAGTCCTTAATTCTAATTTAACGACCAAAGAATGTTTGTTAGCTGCATGTGATAGTGTTTATCCGTTAATGGAGGACGATGCACGCATGCGCAAAACCAGTGACTTTGATCTGCTGCGTAAAACCTATCCGGTTAGGCGTGAATTCGCTAGTTTGCAGTTACACGGTATTAATGAATCTAAATGTGCAGCGTTATTGGGTGGTTTAGGCTTTAATGTTAATAAGGAATCTAACTAATGACATTTAATGTTGGTTTAGTGATCAACCCGCTGGCGGGTCTAGGAGGGAGTGTAGGGCTAAAGGGCAGTGATAACGTAGCTGAGCAAGCCTTAGCCCTTGGTGCTGTGCCTAAGGCTAATATCCGCTGTTTGGAAGCCTTGTCCCAGTTGTCAGCAATGGATGTTTGTATTTATACCTTTGCAGGTGATATGGGTGAAAACTGTGCTCTTCAAGCGGGTATTATTACGCATGTTGTTGGTCAAGCTAAAACACAGCCATCTACTGCTTCAGATACTATTGAAGCAGCTCAAACCTTGTTAAAAAAAGGCGTAGACTTGTTGGTCTTTGTAGGTGGTGATGGAACTGCTAGAGACCTGTTGCAAGCGATAGGGGATCAGGTGCCTGTTGTGGGTATACCAGCAGGTGTAAAAATTCATTCAGGAGTGTATGGCATTACACCCACTGCAGCAGGACAAGTGATTGCCCAATTAGCTCAGGGTGAATTGGTCAGCTTACGCAGTCAACAAGTGCGAGACATAGACGAAGAAGAGTTTCGAGCAGGTAGGGTAAAGGCGCGTTATTATGGCGAGCTGCAAGTGCCTGAATCACATGAGTATATGCAAGCCACCAAAGATAGCGCAAGTGTTGGGGCTAAAGAAAATGAAGCCTTAGTATTAGATGATATAGGCGCTCATGTGGAAGAGCTTATGGAACCTGGTGTAAGGTATATTATGGGCTCTGGTTCTACCTTAGCCGCGGTAATGTCCTACTTAGGTTTAGAAAATACGTTACTAGGTGTAGATGTTATTGAAGATAAAAAGGTCATTGCTTGTGATGTGACCGCGCAGCAACTATTAGACTTATGTGAGCATCATCATTCACAGCTATTTATTACCTTGATCGGTGGCCAAGGCCATGTTTTAGGGCGTGGTAATCAACAGCTTAGTGCAAAGCTGATTAAGCATTTGGGGCTGCATAATATACATATTGTAGCCACAAAAACTAAACTTAAAGGTTTAAATGGAAGGCCGCTACTGGTTGACTCTGGTGATACAAAGCTAGATCGAGAATTAGCAGGTTTAGTGCCTGTAATATGCGGCTTTCATGATCTAGTTTTATATCCTTTAGGTAATCCAGCTATGTTGCCTAGGTTACTTGCGCAAAGTACCTAAAAAAGTAGCAATGCGTCCCACGGCTTCAATAAGCTGTTCTTCGTAAGGTAAAAAGACAATACGAAAATGCTGACTATCTGCTAAGTTAAAGCCGCTACCTTGCACCACCAATACTTTTTGTTGTGACAAAAGATCAAAAGCAAATTGTTCATCATTTTCAATATGATAGATGTCTGGATCTAAGCGTGGAAATAAATACAACGCACCCTCTGGTTTATGGCAACTTACCCCAGGCAATGCGTCCAACATTTGCCAAGCCAGATCACGCTGACGCTTCAAACGTCCCCCATCACAAGTGAGCTCTTTGATGCTTTGATAACCACCTAGAGCAGTTTGTATTGCGTACTGGCTGGGTACGTTTGAGCAAAGGCGCATACTTGCCAGCATATCTAGGCCTTGAACATAGTCTTTAGCCTTGTGTTTAGAGCCTGATATCACCATCCAACCTGAGCGAAAACCTGCTACACGATAGGTTTTAGACAAGCCATTGAAGGTTAAAAATAATACGTCACTAGCCAAGCTTGCCATGGGCGTAAATTTAGCGCCATCATAAAGAATTTTATCGTAAATTTCGTCTGCAAATATGATTAAGCTATGTTTTCGTGCCAGCTCAATAATGGCTTCAAGGGTCGCTTTAGAATAGACGGCTCCTGTGGGGTTGTTAGGGTTGATTACTACAATGCCGCGGGTTCGTTGGGTAATTTTTGCAGCCATATCGTCTAAATCTGGTTGCCAGCCGTTTGCTTCGTCACAGCGATAGTGCACGGGAGTTCCACCAGACAAGGAGGTGGAGGCCGTCCAAAGTGGATAGTCTGGCGCAGGAATAAGCATTTCATCGCCATCGTTGAGTAAGCCTTGCATAGCCATAACGATCAGCTCGCTGACGCCGTTGCCAATATAAATGTCATCTATGGTCACGTCTTTAACATGCTTTCGTTGGCATTCATGCATGACTGCTTTTCTCGCTGCAAATAGCCCTTTAGAATCGCAGTAGCCTTGGGCGTTAGGCAGATTATGAATAACATCTTGAAGGATTTCTTCAGGCGCTTCAAAGCCAAAAGGAGCAGGGTTGCCAATGTTGAGCTTAATAATGCGACTGCCTTCATCTTCTAGGCGTTTCGCTTCTTCTAGCACTGGCCCGCGAATGTCGTAGCATACGTTTATTAATTTTTGTGATTTGCGTATCATGCTCATTGACGAACTCTGTTTGATTTTATAAGTTCGACATGATAGTAAAAATCTATCACTTGTGGCAAGTTTTTTTTATTAAATTATAAGTGCGTCATAAAGAAGTGCTAATTTACATCTAGGTATTTTTTCAAAAATATAGGAACATGGACATGGCTGAAAACAAATTAGGTAAGGCAGCGGCCTCTAAATCTGAAGCGCAGTGGAAAGATGAGTTAAGCCCAGAAGCCTTTGCGGTGTGTCGTAAAAAAGGCACAGAAAGGCCCTACACAGGTAAGTATGATCAGCACTTTGAGAATGGCAAATATCATTGCCATTGTTGTGGTGCAGAGCTTTTTTCTAGTCAATCTAAGTTTGATGCAGGGTGTGGCTGGCCTAGCTTTAGCGCGCCAGTGAACAAGCCCGCCATTAAGGAAGAGTTAGACATAAGTACAGGGATGAGACGCACAGAAGTCATGTGCGACGATTGTGGCGCTCACTTGGGCCATGTTTTTCCAGATGGGCCTCCAGAAACAGGCCTACGCTACTGTATTAATTCAGTAGCCATAGACTTTAAGCAAGACTAGTTTTTAGCTAAAAAATTAGCAAGACTTATATCGCTAAAACCGCGCTCCAAGCTCGTGCTTAAAGCTTCACTAATAATGTCTTGATTTTTTTGAGCATCGGGTAGTTGGGGTAGTTTGTGGCTGCGCTCGGTTTGGTAATGGCCAGTGTGGGTGCTGCTGCCTATAGTGGTGGTTAAGGTTATTTTAGCGATGATAGTAACCGTGTTAATTAGGTTTTGTGTTTGTGTGTCATAAATAAGCTCGTCTAAGGCCAGGGTAAGTGTTGCTGGTTTTGCAGAGCTGGTGCCGTCAAACCCTAATTGTGCAGCAGCGCTTTGGGCAGCCAGCAAAAGAGCGCCATTTATATCATTAGAAATCGTGATAAGGCTTGAGGTTTCATAAACACCGCCACGACTGCCTAAAACGCCGCTAGAGCGACGATCATCGACATTGATAACTAGAGCTCTACCTTGGCCATACGCCGGCCCAGAGGCGGCAACTTGTGGGTTAATGACGATGGACTGTGGGCTGACAGCGCAGCCACTGATTAATACACTTAAACTTAAACCTAAGGTAAAAATTACTGACTTCATAAAGGTTCCTTAATATTGTGCTAGTGGTGCATAAACTAATATATATTCTAATCATTTATGATAAGACTATTACATCTGTCGTTAGGTTCCAAGTAATGTGTCTTTTGAGTGGTTTTTTTAATAAAATTGTATGGTTTTTAACCAGTATAAAGAAATATTACTTTTTTTCGCCTAAACGTTTGACAAGGCTGAGGAAATCTTTAAAATGCGCATCTCCTAAAGGCAACGCCGAACACGGTTAGCCATAAGGAAATGCGGAGCGGTAGTTCAGCTGGTTAGAATACCGGCCTGTCACGCCGGGGGTCGCGGGTTCGAATCCCGTCCGTTCCGCCATTTATTTCTTGAAGCCACCCTTGAACTTGGCTTTAAATGGGAATAAGTAGCACTAGTACGTTGGGTGATTAGCTCAGTTGGGAGAGCATCTGCTTTACACGCAGAGGGTCGGCGGTTCGAACCCGTCATCACCCACCAAGTGTACGTTGGAAGTAGTAATATAATGCGGAGCGGTAGTTCAGCTGGTTAGAATACCGGCCTGTCACGCCGGGGGTCGCGGGTTCGAATCCCGTCCGTTCCGCCATTTTACTATTGTTGGACACATCAAGCCGCTTAATGCGGTTTTTTTGTGCCTAAATTTTGTCGTTGTCTATTTGTTTAAGCCAATAACTCACTTGCTGGGGACGCCCGTAAAAGTAACCTTGCGCTCTAGTAATGCCTGATTCCGCCAATATGGTTGCTTGAGCTTGTGTTTCTATGCCCTCAGCAATGATTTGAAAGTTGAGCTGTTCAGCCATAGTGACTAATGCTTTAATAATAGCTAAGCTGCGCGGATTTTTGTCTATTTTTGAAATAAAACTACGATCTATTTTTACAATGTCTGCTGGAATGTCTCGGATTCGGTCCATATTTGAGTGTTCCATGCCGAAGTCATCTAAATCAATTCCAATGCCACTTTTTTGCAATAATTTAATGTTGCTAAGTGCCTTTTTTGTGTTCAGTATTGCCGCTTTTTCAGGCAGCTCTAAAACCAAACTTTTTGGTCTGATTTTTGCTGCTTGTACTTGGCTGATAAAGTGATTCACCATTTGGCTAGAATGGATAAAAGTGCCTTCTGTATTAAACGATAAGTAGTATTGGGGATTGAGTTTGGTTAATGCTGTAATTATAGGTATTAATTGAGCCATATATACATCCTTAAACTTTGGGTATACCCCAGGAGACATGGCTAATTCTAAAAAATGATCAGGAGAAAGTATCAATCCATCTGACCTATGCCAGCGCATTAAACCTTCAAAACCGACGGCCTTACCCGAACTATTACTGCAAATAGGTTGTATATATAGATGAAATTCATTATTTGATAAACCGATTAAAAGATCGTTAAAAGTGAGATTTTTTTGGTTATTTTTCGACTCAACAATGAACTGTTCATCGACCAAGGTTGTGGTGTTTTTTCCTTTGGACTTTGATGCGTAAAGAGCTTCGTCTGCAAGGCTGATGACATACTTAATCGCTGCATCCTTAGAAAGCTCAGCTACACCTATGCTGGCTGTACGGTTTACAGATATGCCTGCTTTAATGATAGTAGTGTTGCCTAATCTACGCCTTAGATCATCTGCAATTATTTGGCCTTTATTAAGATCTATGTTTGCTAATGCGATGCAGAATTCTTCGCCGCCCACGCGCGCAGCAAAGCCATGATGTGTTGATACTTCACTCAATACCGTAGCGCATGCTTTGAGTATTTCATCGCCAGCGTCGTGGCCATAAATATCATTTACACTCTTAAAGTTGTCCAAATCAATCAATATTAGGCAGTAGGAGTGATTCCTAGAACCGTCTGTTAAGTAGTTGTAGAAGTAGTGTCGTGATTTGAGCCCAGTTAATTGATCTATCTCCGCCATTTTTTTGTAAGTTTGTGTTTGGTTCTCCAATGACTCGGTCAGAGTCTTTAAATTGGCATTAGTTTGTTCTAGCGCCGCATATGCTTGGCTAATTTGCTGGTTCTTTTCTTGCAATTGTGATTTTAAATTATCAACCTCTAACGGTCCAATAATTAACCCAATAGGATTTACCTTTGATAACACCAGACGATAAGGCTCACCCTTTTTAATAGCGTCAAAAAAACCCTCAAGCATTAACCCAATGACACAAGAAAATAATATTAAAAAAGCGTAGTTTAGTTGACTAACTTGCGCAAGCAATGTGAAATTTTCTACGTATATAAATGGCATGGCAAGGGCGCATATCAAGCTTGGTATAGCTACCCCTTGTAAGCCAACATAAAAAATTGAAGCAACCATGGTGATCGTAAGAGGAATTAAGTTATGCGGCCAAAAGTAAAGGCAGGCCGCATGTGCGATAAAGGCGACTAAAAAAAATGAACCTTGGATGGCCAGATGAGTTTCTGTCTATACCAATATAGTATGAGAAAAGTGAGACTTACAGCTATTGTGAATTCCAATAAGTGTGCGTGCTGCAAAAAAAAATTCACCCCAAACACAAACGTAATAGAGCTTTGGTTATGTAATTCCCAGTCGCGCAAAGTAACGCAGACAATATACACCAAATAAGCCGGCATCATGCCAGGTAGGTAGGTGAGCATCTTACTGTTGAAGTCTGATGGTTGCCAGTTACTATTAAAATATTTAGCGTAAAATGCGATGACAAGGCTAGCGCTAAGCTCTATGAGAATTAGAGGCCATTCTACTTGCTCAGCGTAGAGTAGTAATTGCCAAAAAACATGGCACATAAGCAATGAAAAAACGACAGCTTTCCACTTTGTTATGGGTGCAATATACAGTGTTGACACAAAAACAACGATTGTCCAAGTGTATTCTAGAGATCCATCTAATTGACCTACAAGATAGTTATATACATTAACTAAGCTCACTGCTAAAAATAAGCCAATGTAGGCGCATAAATGAACATTTCTAGCAATAAAAGAGGAGTGATGTTTGGTCATAACGGTTTTGCGACCAGCTACATCGCACTCCTTTTTATTGTTTACAGGTTATGCACTAATAAGGTCAGCGATAGCCACTTCAGGGTTCACATCTGCATCATAGTTTACGCCATCAATGCCAAACCCAAATAGGCGTAAAAATTCTGCTTTATAGCCAGACATGTCACTGATCTCAAATAAATTTTCATCAGTGATTTTAGCCCATAAAGCTTCAACTTCGCCTTGAACATGGGGCGCAAGCTCTTTGTAATCGGCTCTTAAGCGACCTTCTTCATCTAGACGTGGGCTAGTGCCATACAAACTTTCACGAAAGAGTAAGTCAATCTGCTCGATACACCCTTCATGGGTATTTTCTGCTTTCATAACTTTAAACAACAAACCTAGGTAAAGTGGCATCACTGGAATGGCAGCACTTGCCTGGGTCACTACGGCTTTAAGTACAGATACGCGAGCATCACCATCAATGGCGCTCATCTGTTCACGAATACCAATGGCTTTGTGATCTAGATCTTTCTTAGCTTGGCCTATAGTGCCGTCCCAGTATATGTCGCGCGTTACTTTTTCACCTACATAAGTGAATGCAGTCGTTTTAGCGCCTGTGGCTAAAACACCCGCGTCATTTAAAGCGCTTATCCACATTTGCCAATCTTCGCCACCCATTACGGCAACGGTATTGTCTATTTCTTCCTGACTGGCTGCACCTATAGCAAATTCTTTGATGATACCTTTATCTGTGTCCACACCCTGTTGCACCACGTCTTTACCAATAGGTTTTAGTGTAGACATATGTACTTCACCCGTTTTAGGGTGTTGGCGCCTGGGTGATGCAAGGCTATAAACGACTAGATCTACCTGGCCTAAATCTGCTTTGATAGTGTCTATGGTGAGTTGTTTTAGTTCGTCAGAAAAAGCGTCACCATTTATACTTTTTGCATATAAACCTTTGTTCTGTGCGGCTGTATGAAAAGCGGCAGAATTATACCAGCCAGCAGTAGCTGGTTTTTTTTCAGTGCCTTCTTTTTCAAAGAACAAACCAAGAGTATCTGCGTTACTAGCAAAGGCTGCGGTAATACGTGAAGCAAGGCCATAGCCAGTAGATGCGCCAATAACGAGAACCTTTTTTGGACCGTCCTTTAATGCGCCTTTTTGGGTGACATAGTCAATTTGGCTTTCTACGTTAGCTTTGCAGCCAGCAGGGTGGGAGGTAATGCACATAAAGCCGCGAACGCGAGGTTTGATGACCATGAAAGATTCCTATGTATTTTATCTATTGGAGACAAGAGTAGCTTAAATTATAAGTGAGTTACGATTTATGCGTACATGTTTAAACTTACTGACTATTATAGCCTGCCATGAACTAATTATCAGCCATTACAGGTTTTAGGTAATTAGCTCTATTTAATCATTGACCTAAGGCTCTATTACCTTATAATGTGCGCACTGATTTAGCAGCGGTAACACACCAAAGCTTACCAGTTATGTGGGTGATTAGCTCAGTTGGGAGAGCATCTGCTTTACACGCAGAGGGTCGGCGGTTCGAACCCGTCATCACCCACCACTATTGTTAAAAAAAGACGGTCTACTTTGTAGGGCGTCTTTTTTTTGTTTAAAAATTTTATCATGTTAACTATGAAGATTTAGTGAATTAATCATCATATGGTGCAAGCCCTCTTGGCGCGTAGTACCTTAGCTGTTAAGTTAGTTTTGACTAGAGATTTCAGAAGACTTTTTACAGCGGATACGCTTGGGCTTATTTGGAAAAAACATGAATAAAACCAGCACAGTTAAAAATGGCACCATAGTCATTGTAGAAGATGACGATGATCAGCGCTCTAACTATGAAAAATTACTGACTCGCCGCTTATACAAAGTGCATGCCTTTTCTAATAAAACTGATGCACTTGACCATTTAAGCCGCTATAGGCCAGATCTACTTATCTTAGATATTATATTAGGTAGTGACTATGATGGTGGGTTTGAGCTTTACAGTGAAGCCGTGCGTGTGCATGAAGGCCTGCCAGTATTATTCTTAACAGATCGTGATGGTGAGTTTGATAAAGTTTGGGGCTTAAAAATGGGAGCCTGGGATTACCAGCCTAAACCCATAAGTATGGAATTTTTGGCGGCCAAGGTCGCTACATTGATGATGTTGGCAAATAATCAATCAAAGCCAGTTAGTCAAGCCAATGCTGAATTGGCCAGAGGCCTGTTAATACTTAATACTAACTCAAGGCATGTGTCATGGGCGGGAAAGCCCGTATTAAACCTTACAGTGACTGAGTTTAATATGTTACATGCCTTAGTATTACACCCTGGCAACGTGATTAGTTATGATCGCTTTGCTCATGTAACACACTCTAGTGTTATTGAAAAAAACACCATCAGTGCGCACATCAAAAACCTTAAGAAAAAAATTAAAGTCGTGGTGCCTGAATTTAATTCCATCACCTCCGAATATGGCCTTGGCTATCGGTGGAAGGTTTGATGCGTGGCTGAATTAGGCAAACGAAAACGCCGCTTTAAATTCTCTTTCCAAGTGCTTAGTCTATTAATGATCATGGGCGCTGTACCTTGGTTTGGATATCAATTTATCAGTGAAGCCAAACAGTTTTTAGACTCTGGACAGCTCATTTCCCAAGAGCAGTTTGGGCGTTCTGTGGCGAACACTTTTTATAACCAAAAGAAAAGCCTTAACTTATCCCTTGCCGCTGGTGCTCCTCTGCCCAAAACCTATCTTTCCACGGCAATTAGAGTAGATGGTTCCAAGCAAGATTGGCAAGATCAAAGTTACCGAACCACTGTCTTTCCTCAGCGTGTAAGATTTGACGGATTTGGTTTTTCTGTTGCTGTAGGAGAGCATAGCGATAGCTTATATGGGCTGATCGATGTGCGAGATATTGACCCAGATTATGACGCGGGTGCAATCAATGGATTTGACTCAAGAGACCACGTTAGGCTTGAATGGGTTAATCGTACTGGAAGCATTGAACGAGTGGCGCTTGTGCCTCAACAAGGTGGTTTTGTGGCTATATTTAGAGTGGGAGCCAACTGGCGGCGTGATACGATAGATCGCTTTAACAAAGCCCCTATAGAAGCGGTGATGATGCCTACAAATAAGGGTTATGCTATAGAGGTTAAGATTGATAAAGCATACCTAGGCCAAAAACAGGAATTACGCTTTTCTGTATTTGATGGCACCACTGGCAGCGGGTTGTCATCAATGGGCACATCAAAAGGTTTTCATGCCCTCAATACTAGCTCTTCAGAAGCTAATCAGCGGTTAGAACGGTTGGCGAAATCTGTCAGTTATATTGCTTTGTATGACATCAATTTTCAGCTTAGAGCTCAAACAAAGGCTAAGCCACGTGCCAATAGACAACCTATCCCAACAACCTTGTGGGGAGCTGTTACAGGCCTTGTAGATGAAGCCATGATAGTGCTGTTGCGGATGAGTATCGGTATAGTAGGAGATGCGATAGAAACACAAGAGGAGATATTAGTTGCAGCGGCACAGGGCGAATTAGCTCAAGCAAGGTGGTCTTCATTTTCGGGAGGAGGGTTCTTAGTTACTGCGGCGCCAGTGTTATCTGATGATGGGTCTGTGATTGGCATTGTGTTGGTAAAACAATCCACCGATGAAATACTCAAATTACAGCTTAACTCTTTGCAAAACATAGTGTTGTTTAGCGTGATTGGCATTTTGTTAATCTCTTCTTTTGTGTTCTTTTTGTTTTGGCGTTTGGCTTATCGAGTGCGAAAGTTGCGTATAGAAACAGCTAACATGGTAAATAAAGAAGGGCGTTTGGTCGCTAATAAAATGGTGGGCCAGGTAGATCGTGATGATTCTATTGGTGACTTAGCGCGAAGTTTCTCAGACGTAGTATCCAAACTGCATGAGCAGCAGTCATTTATGGCCACCATGCCACGCACCCTAAGCCATGAAATTAAAAACCCGTTAAATGCCATCTCAACATCGCTTGAAAATATATCTGATTACCCACTTGATGATGAAATTAAGGGCTATATTGATATCGCTAAGCGAGGTCTGCATCGCATTGAGTCGATTTTGTCTAAGCTGTCATCCGCTGCCAACCTTGAACAAGCTCTTACTAATGATGAACTAGAACCTCTGGATTTAAATCATTTCCTTACCCTATATTGTCAGCACCAACATCAGCTGGCAGGGCAAAAGGTAGTCATTAATTATGTAGGTATCAAAAACACAGCCTTAGTGCAGGCTGTTGATTATCGTTTAGAGCAGGCGCTAGATAAATTGCTAGATAATGCGAAAGATTTCCAACGCCAAGGCACCCCTATAATTGTGCGTTTAAGGGCAGATAAGTTTGATTGGTTTATAGAGGTTGAAAACCAAGGAGAACAAATCAATTTAGACGAAGCTGATCAGCTATTTCAATCTATGGTGACCTTACGCACTCAAGCTTCAGCTGGTGGTGATGGACACTTTGGGCTTGGGCTCTTTGTGGTGCAAACTATTGCCCAGTTTCACAAAGGCGCAGCCCAAGTATCCAACTTAAAAGATGGCTCTGGCGTTTGTTTTTCTATTAAATTGCCAACTCAGTTTTAATCTTCATCACTTCTTCATCACTGTTCCTTATATCTTCAGGAAATCTTCCATAGTTGCTCATTGTTGTGTTGTTTAATGGTTGCCATGCAAGTACAAAAACCAGGAGCACAATATGGATCTCAACTTACTACAGCCTAATATCTCTCAACAGATCAGCTCTGTGGAACACCTGCAAGTAGAATTATTAATGTTATACGGTGATAGCTGTGACATTGGGGAAGGCAAACATTACACCAGTCTAACCAGACGTGGGCTTAAGCGGCTAATAAAAGACATACGTCACGTACAGCAGCACATGCAATCACTTAGCAGTACCTACCTTATTGATGCTGGAGGCAACACTTTACTCACTGTAGGGCATAAATATGATCATCAATCTGCTATGGGAGGTACCAGCCGTGCAAGCTATTAGCGCATTTGAAGCTAGGTGCATTGACTATCAAGATAATAGCGCCACTTTAGACTCAACGGCACTGTGTGTTTATAAACTAAGTCACAAGGTGGTTTATGCTCAAGTGGACTATATGCTGGCGGAGCAGCCGCCCAATGTCGAGCTATTATCCATCACTGTAAAAAAGGTGTGCCGTGAAGAGTCCGCCTATGCCCATGTGTTTGAACAAATGGCAGTGCGCTATGCTGCATTGGTGGGAGATGCAGGTATATCCCCACAAATTATTTTGTATTACGTGAGTAACGTGGTCATTTCTTTGCTTGTTTTAAATAGAAAAAATAGCTATTTGTCGGCAGAAATTCTTATAAAAATCATTCAACGGTTCAATTTTAGAGATGCTGTTTTGCGAGCAGGCGTAGAAGTGATTGCCGAAGAAGTACTACGTCGTTGTTTTTTGACGCTTTATCGGTAAGTTGGATACTGGCTGCGCTTAGTCAACTAGGCGCTTATATAGCCTTATATTAAGCTAGACAAGCACTGTATGTAGTGTGACTCCAAAACATCGACTACTAAACTCAAGTTTCGGGGTTCAAAATGCACAGAAAAATACCAATAACATTTTGATTTAAAAGGAGTTGATGCCTCATTGTGATAAAACACTTGTTAACTAGACAACGTAAAAAACCACAAGAGACATCAAATGAATCCTGTCACAAAAACTTTACCCTTACCACCATTAACGTCTGATTTACTGAGTCAGATAGACCTTAAAATTGACAACACGTTCAGCACCACATGGAAAAGTATTGGGTTTAACAACTTGTTACGTCAAGCTAAGTTTTCTAAACGCTCCGGGACGCCAGTGGGTGACGTCACCTACCGCTTAATGCTTTGGGTTTGGCTAAAAGTTGACTCTGTTGCCATGTTTTCAAAGGATGCTTTGTATGATCTGCTTAATCGAGAAGATCTAGATGGGCGAAAGCTACAACGATTGCCGGCTAAAAAAGTGTTTAATGCCAACGGTAAAAACCAACTCAGCGCCTTTGTCATTGATGACACCGTAAAAACAAGGCGGGGTAAAAAGATGCCGGGCGCTTCCAGTCATTTCGATCACTTAACCGCTCGCTGTGTGATGGGCCAGCAGGTTGTAACCCTTAGTCTCGCTAATGATGAGCAGTTTGTTCCCATTGATAATGAACTATTCATCAGCCAGACTAAGCAACAAGCCGTCGGCTACTTATTCAATGACGGCCGTAGCATTGCGGCCAAACGCTACCAACAATCAAAGCAACAAACCAAGCCGCAAATGGTCTGTGATATGGTGGCGAGAGCAATTCGTGGTGGCATTAATGCGGATTACTTTTTAGCCGGTGCATGGTTTGCGACTAAACCTATTCTTAGAATGACGATCACCCACTCGCTTGTGGCCATTTTTAGAATAAAATGAAGTATCGCCTAACGATGAACGGCATGACTCACTTACTGTGTGCCCAAGAGTTATACAAGCAACATGTCAAAGGCCAATGGCAAGCACTTAATAATGTGCCTTATTAAAGTAAATCCATTGTAGTTGAGCTAAACCTCACCAGTTCAAATAAAGAGACCGCGCAATGGGTCAAAGTTAAGCTGCTCTTTGTTCGCTCAGTCAATGAAGCCAAGCAACAAGCGAGCAAACACGATTGGGCGCTATTTTTAACCACAAATAGTCAGCTTGAAGATGAAAAAATACTAGAGGTCTATGTACTGCGCTGGGGGATTGAAGTTTACTTCAAGGAAGCCAAGCAGACACTCGGTTTTTTAAAAGAGCAAAGCCGCCACTACAGTGCTTACATTGCATCCATGCACCTAACAAGCCTCAGGTTTTTCGTGCTATTGTTGGCCAAGCAAGAAGCAGGCGCGGCAAGGCTTAGTGAGGCCAGGAATGATTTTGAAGGGAGTTTAAGCGGCCTGAATTTTGCCAGTAAATTGTGGGTATTATTCAAAGTGCTAATTGCCGGTGCATTAACTCAAATGGCCAGTTTAACAAGTACTGAAAAAGATGACGTACTGAGTAAAATTGACCAAACGGTCATTGATTTTTTTACGCAAGTCCTGCAAATGGATAGTTTCACCTTACGCCAAGAGGCCCTAGAATGAGAAAATATCCACCTTTATAGGTTACTTACTTAGCTAGGATGCCTAGCACCGATCCAAGAACACTTTCGCTTTCAGCCTCAACGTCGTAATAACTATTGGTCCACTCAATTTTGGGTGGGGAAATTTTACTTCCACTTCTTGGTAGCAATCTACCTCGATTTTCCCAAGGAGCATCCCAATGTTTGTCCTTATCACATTCAGCGCAATATGCTGATGCTGGAAGTGAGATAAATGCCATCCCAATGGCTATACAAGCCCCTGCCGCAATTGTTTTTTTATCATTATATTATTTTCCTTTTTTATATAGTTAATTGAATAAGAGCACCCTTATTAAAGGGTACTTATCATAGGGATGAGTCTGAAAATTACCCTTCCCACTATAAGTGTAGTGCTTAATTTGATTTGTGCCTGATTTTTTTACGCAAGCCCTGCAAATGGATAGTTTCACCTTACGCCAAGAGGCCCTAGAATGAGAAAGTATCCACCTTTATTGGTTGGTTTTGAACTCCGAAACTTGAGTACTAAAGATTAAATGCCTAATATATATGCTAATTTTTACTCAATGGGATTTAAGTATTCTTATCCAATAGGGTAAAATAGCGGTTTTAACTTTACCTGTTTTAAATAGGCATTTTTCAATGGAAAGTAAAAAGCGCAGTATTTTAAAAGCTACCACCTGGCGAGTCACAGCCACTTGCACAACAACATTAATAGCATTCTTGATCACAGGTAATATAGAGTCTGCATTATCTATTGGCTTTGTTGAGTTTTTTGTAAAATTTGTCATCTATTATTATCATGAACGCTTATGGACAAAAATCAAACTAAATTAAAAAGCCTGCAGATTTTCAGTAATCAATACTAGGTTTAAAGTGTTACACATCATTATAATCGTAATAGAAAATAACCCAATAAGTCGAATATATCCTATTTTTTGTCGTTTTGTGTTCAAAAACGACACAAGGTGTCGATTTATCCTTCTACCCTATAGTCCAATTATTTTACTTTTTGAAGTCTAGATAAACATCCCACTCTAAGTGGTGGTGAATTAAATTTTTGCATTATAGCTACTGTGGCTAAAACAATAATAGCGGAGGCAAATATGGGCCAATATAACGCCCTGAACATCGCTTGGAACGCACTGCGAGGCCATAAAAACTGGCAGCGAGCATGGCGAGATCCAGAGCCAAAATCCACTTATGACGTCATTATTATTGGGGGTGGCGGCCATGGGCTAGCCACGGCTTATTACCTAGCAAAAAATCATGGCATTACCAATGTAGCTGTCCTTGAAAAAGGCTGGATAGGCGGTGGTAACGTAGGTAGAAATACTACCATAGTGCGCTCTAACTATTTGTTAGATGGCAATGCACCCTTTTATGAGCATGGCATGAACTTGTGGCGTGAAATGGCCCAAGACTTAAACTATAACGTAATGTTTTCGCCCCGTGGTGTGATGAACATTGCTCACAGTAAATCTCAATACGATACCTTTGCTCGCCGCGCCAACACCATGCGTTTAAATGGCATAAAGTCTGAGCTACTCAGTCGCGAAGAAGTGCTTGCACGCGAGCCTATTATAGATGGCAGTGCCGATACACGTTTCCCAGTTTGGGGTGGTATTTTACAACCAGATGCTGGCAATGCTCGACACGATGCTGTGGCTTGGGGTTATGCCCGTGCAGCAGATCAGTTGGGCGTGGATATTATTCAAAACTGTGAAGTGATTGATTTTATTAAGCATGGTGAACGCATTATTGGTGTAAAAACTAATCGCGGCGACATTCATGCAGAAAAGGTAGGTATGGCGGTTGCTGGTAGCTCTAGTCGTTTAGCAGAAAAGCTAGACCTGCACCTACCTATCGAAAGTCATGTGTTACAAGCCTTTGTAACGGAGCCTTACAAGCCATTAATTAATGGTGTTGTTACCTTTGGTGCGGGCCACTTTTATGTGTCCCAATCAGACAAAGGTGGCGTAGTATTTGGTGGTGACATCGATGGTTACAACACTTACGCACAACGAGGCAATTTGCCCGTATTTGAAGATGTGATTGCCGGTGGTTTAACCATGATGCCTTGTTTGTCTCGTCTTAAACTACTGCGTAACTGGGGTGGTGTAATGGATATGTCAATGGATGGCTCGCCCATTATTGATGTAGGCCCCATTGATGGTTTATACCTCAACACAGGCTGGTGCTATGGTGGCTTTAAGGCTACACCTGCTTCTGGTTATTGTTTTGCACACACCATTGCCAATGACCAAGCCCACGAACTTAACAAAGCTTATACCTTAGATCGTTTTGCTAAAGGCTACACGATTGATGAAAAGGGTATGGGTCCATATCCAAAGGCGCACTAATCATGATGAGAATTAATTGCCCTTATTGTGGCGAACGTGAACACAGCGAATTTACTTACGGTGAGGATGCTACTCGCACTACCCCTGATAATGACGCACCCATGGAACAGTGGAACACCTTTGTTTATGAGCGCAGTAACCCTGCCGGTGAACACATCGAATATTGGCATCATGCGTTTGGCTGTCGAGCTTGGTTAAAAGTGCAGCGCAACACGTTAACGCATGACATTTCTTGGGTGGGTTTGCCCCATGAAAGTCCGGAGGCGCAATCATGAGCGGATTTAGACACGGGCAAGGCCGTTTAGGCGATGCCACACTTAATTTTACTTTTGATGGAAAACCTATGCTTGGTCGCGCAGGCGATACAGTTGCTTCGGCCCTGTTAGCTAATGGTGTAGAAGTGGTAGGCCGCAGTTTCAAATATCACCGCCCACGTGGTGTGACTTCTAGTGGCCCAGAAGAGACTGGTGCATTGGTGACTATTGGAGCAGGTGGCAAAGCTGACCCAAATGCTCGAGCGACTATGGAACCTGTCACCCAAGGCTTAGAAGTATTTTCTCAAAACTGCTTTCCGTCACCCAAGTTTGACTTAATGTCGATCAACGGTCTTGCGGGTGCTGTTCTACCAGGTTCGTTGTTTTCAGCAGGTTTTTATTACAAAACCTTCATGTGGCCAGCAGCCCTATGGTACAAGTTTTATGAGCCTTCTATTCGTGCAGCTGCTGGCATGGGCACGCCACCTAAAGTGGCAGATCCAGATATCTACGACCGCATTCAATCATTTTGTGATGTTGCCGTAGTAGGTGGTGGCTGCGCAGGTTTGGCGGCGGCTTTGAGTGCCTCTCAAAGTGGTTTGCGGGTGGTGTTGTTTGATGAGCATAACGATCTTGGTGGACAGTTACTTAACGAAGCCAACAATGAAACTAATGCTGACTTAGAGCAGTGGCGCCTAGACACCATTGCAGCGCTTTATGCAGCTGGCAATGTAAAAGTATTAACACGCACTGTGTGTTGGGGCCGATTTGATGGCAATATGCTGGCTGCACATCAAAGTGTTGATGGCAAAGTAAGACAAAATTACCACAAGGTGCAAGCCAAAAAAATCATCATTGCCGCAGGCTCTATTGAGCGACCACTAGTGTTTGGCAACAACGATAAGCCTAATGTGATGTTGGCTTCTGGCGCACGGCGCATGCTCAACCATTACGGTACAGCAACAGGCAAAATGTTAGCGGTATTTACCAATAACGATAGCGCTTACCAAACGGCATTTGACTATGCAGATGCTGGTATTAAAGTGTCTGCTTTAGTTGATAGTCGCCAATACCCAAGTAAAGCTTTGCTTGATGGTTGTGCCTTGCGAGGCATCAAAGTGCATACCCAAGCTGTAGTGACTCAAGCTAAAGGTTGGCAAGCAGTGCGCAGTATTGAAATTGCAGACTTAGCCGCCAATGGACAAAGTGTAAGCAATCGCCGCGGCGTTGTTTGTGACGTGCTGGCACACTCTGGAGGCTGGACTCCACAAGTTCAAATGGCCTCACATGGAGGCAAACCACCTGTTTATGACAAAAAAATTGCTGCCTTTGTGGTGGGTGATCAAGCGCCAGACACCTATTCTGTAGGTGCTGCCGAAGGTGAAAATGGTTTGCTAGCTGGGGTCTCTCAAGCACTAGAGGCTGCCCAAGCCGCCTGTGTTGCATTAGGTCAACAAGCTGGCCCTGTTACTTTGCCGCCACAAGATCGTGAGGGTGCAACTAATATTGTGCCACTATGGAGTGTGCCTGCTAAAGGTAAGCAACTGGTTGATATTCAACACGACGTCACAGCAGCTGATGTGATTCAGTCTCATCGAGAAGGCTTTGTCTCGGTAGAGCACCTAAAGCGCTACACCACATTGGGCATGGCTAATGACCAAGGCCGCACGTCCAACGTCAATGCGTTAGCTATCATGGCTCAATGTCGTGGTATAAGCATTGCTGAAGCAGGCACTACCCGTTTTCGTGCACCCATTGCGCCCGTGTCTATGGGTGGCTTTGGTGGCCGTGAAGTAGGTAAATATTTCAAGCCTGTGCGCCGCACGCCCATGCAAGAATGGCATGAAAATGCGGGGGCAGTATTTGTGCAAGCAGGCATGTACATGCGCCCACAGTATTACCCACAAGCAGGTGAGACCATTGACGATGCATACGAGCGTGAAACCGCCCATGTGCGTCAAAAAGTGGGTATTTGTGACGTGACATCGTTGGGCAAAATTGAAATCGTTGGACCTGATGCCGCCGAATTTCTCGATCGCGTTTATATCAACATGTTTAGCACTCTTAAAGTTGGCAAAGCACGTTATGGCGTGATGCTGCGTGAAGATGGCATTGTGTATGACGATGGCACTACGTCTCGATTTGCAGATGATCGTTTCTTTATGACCACCACCACCGCAAAAGCGGGACCAGTGATGGCGTATTTGGAAAGGTGCTTAGAGATTGATTGGCCAGAATTAAAAGTGCGCGTAAGCTCTGTGAGCGAGCGATGGGGAGCAATGGCTGTTGCAGGCCCTAATGCCCGCGCTACT
Source organism: Candidatus Njordibacter sp. Uisw_002 (assembly GCF_047730155.1). Classification (NCBI taxonomy): domain Bacteria; kingdom Pseudomonadati; phylum Pseudomonadota; class Gammaproteobacteria; order Pseudomonadales; family Candidatus Njordibacteraceae; genus Candidatus Njordibacter; species Candidatus Njordibacter sp. Uisw_002. The sequence goes on along the minus strand of NZ_CP159832.1, from coordinate 1,518,134 downwards.
TTAACGGCTGCATTCCCATCGGTAGACTTTAGTAACGAAGTTTTCCCATTTATGGGTGTAGTACACGCCGAACATAACGGCGCCAAAATGGTGCTCTTACGTATTAGTTTCTCGGGTGAAATGGCCTTTGAAGTGTATGCAGAATCAGAGCATGCAACTGACATATGGCAAACCATCATAGATGCTGGCAAGGCTTACGATATTGTGCCTTATGGCTTAGAAACTCTAGGTGCCTTGCGCATCGAAAAAGGTCACGTGACAGGTGCCGAGCTAGATGGACGTGTAACTTTGGGCGACGTACACATGGATGGCATGGCGTCTAAGAAAAAGTGGTTTGTGGGTAAGAATTTGAAAGACCGAGAGGGCATGGTGCATCCAGATCGCCCACAATTGGTTGGTTTAAAGTCGGTTGACCCACGCACACCTATCTCTACAGGGTCTATTTTGGTGGTCGATGCTAATGCCAGTGCAGGTGCAGACAAGCAAGGCTGGGTGAGCTCTATGACCTATAGCCCAGAGCTTGGCAACTTTATTGCCCTGGGCTTTTTAAGAGGTGGTAAAGACCGTATTGGTGAGCGCATTTATGCAGCATATCCAGTAAAGGGTAAAACCGTTGAAGTAGAAGTGGTGAGTAACCACTTTGTTGATCCAACTAACGAAAGGGTGAAAGGCTAATGGCTAATGCACTAAATGGGCATTTTGAAATGCCACAAACTTTCGCTGCAGTGAGCATTGATGTCACTGCCACCAATATGTGGCAACTTGAGGGCTGCGAAAATGTAGATGCTAAAGTGGCGGCCATGGCAGGCATGGCGATACCCGCACAAGGTTTTGTCACAGTGCAAGGGAATGAGCGTTTGGTATGGGCAGGGCGAGACCGATATTTTCTCACCACCGATCGCTCAGACCTAACTGATAACGATGGGGTATATGCCACAGATCAAACTTTTGGTAAAACTCAGTTGTTAATTACTGGTGAAGATGCACGTGCTTTGTTGTCACGGGGATTACCACTGGACATTGACGAAGGTCAGTTTGCTATTGGCCAAGTGCAGCACAGCCACATTAACCATATTGGTGTGAGTGTGATTCGTAACCCTAACGTTGATAGCCAACCACAGTTTGAAGTTTGGGTGATGCGAGGTTTTGCCAAGTCGTTAATGGACTTTTTAACCCATTCGGCAGCCACCTTGCGCTAACAACTTAGTTGTTATTAAAGCCAGCAATACGTACTATTGCTGGCTTCTTCTTTAAGGCCTTGTCATGAGAGCCAAGAATCCACATTTAAAATTTAGGAGGCCTTAATGGCTGGCTTATTGCCCAATATTGATCCAGACGGATTACTAGAGTACTCGGTAGTTTATACAGATCGTGCCCTGAATCACATGTCGCAGTCTTTTCAAGGTGATATGCGTTATATTTCAAACACCTTAAAAAGTGTGTACAGCGCGCAGCAAGTCGCTATAGTGCCAGGCTCTGGTACCTTTGGTATGGAATCAGTAGCTCGCCAATTTGCTACAGGCAAAAAAACGTTAGCTATACGTAATGGTTTTTTTAGTTACCGCTGGTCACAAATTTTAGATATGGGTAGCATTGCTTCAAGTACCACTGTGCTTAAAGCACGCCAAGCTCAACCTGGTGATCAAGAAGCTTTTGCACCAGCGCCGCTTGAAGAAGTATTAGCAACTATTGCTAAGGAAAAGCCAGCCGTGGTGTTTGCACCCCATGTAGAAACCTCTGCAGGCATTATTTTACCCAATGATTACATCCAAGCAGTAACCCAAGCAGTGCATGCTGTGGGTGGCATTTTTGTATTAGATTGCATCGCTTCTGGCTGTTTATGGGTAGACATGCAAGCCATGGGTGTTGATGTGTTAATTAGTGCACCTCAAAAGGGCTGGAGTGGTTCGCCATGTTGCGCTTTGGTCATGCTGGGCGATGGAGGTGTCGCTGCTCTTGAAACCACTACCAGCACTAGCTTTGCTTGTGACCTCAAAAAATGGCGGGACATTATGGCCGCCTATGAAAATGGTGGACATGCTTACCATGCCACTATGCCTACGGATTCAATTGCAGCTTTTGCCAGTGTAATGCGTGAAACTCAAGCCTATGGGTTTGACAAAGTAAAGCAAGAGCAGCAAGAGCTAGGTGACGCCGTGCGGGCATTACTGGCCTCTAAAGGCATAAAAAGCGTCGCAGCCCAAGGTTTTGGAGCGCCAGGTGTAGTGGTTAGCTATACCCAGGACACCGCCATACAAAATGGCAGTAAGTTTGCTGCTTTAGGTATTCAAATTGCAGCGGGTGTGCCACTAGTGTGTGATGAACCCGAAGGTTTTCGCACCTTTCGTTTAGGCCTATTTGGCTTGGACAAACTGCACAATGTAAAGCGCAGCGTGGCGATTTTAGATGAGGCACTTAGCCAAGTGCTTTAAGTATTGATTTATGTTTTTTAATACAACATAAAAAGCCCGCTAAGCGGGCTTTTTAATGACTAGGTTAAAGCATGCGTCACACTATGCCTAGATCCAAACCTGCGGCCATGTATTGGCCTAGCTCAAAACATTGATCGGTAAAGGCAGGTTGCCATTGCCCTTTACATACCAGCACCGGCTGTGCCAAATTCCAATGTAAACCAGTGCAAATAGAGGCTATGGATCTCTTTGTGCCCGTGCCATCTAAGCCTGCACGAATCACTAGGGCAAAAGGTAGGCCTTGCTTTAGCTCTAGCACAGAGTAATACACCCGATCAAACCAATCTTTAGTAGCACCTGCCATGTAACCCAAGTTTTCTGTGGTGATAATAATCACCGCATCTGCTTCTAACACTTGCTCAGGGCTGCACTCTAAAGGCGCCACCACACTTACAACTACGTCTGAAGTTTCTGCTGATAGAGTGCCTTTAAGGCAGGCGTCTACCATGGCTTGGGTATTGGTAGAGGGTTGGTGAGCAATAATAAGCAATTTTTTTAACATAACCACAAGTCTAGCAGACCTTGATATACACTGAATATAGGTATCTGCTAGACTTATACGCAATGTGTAGAAAGGGCATATATTTATCTGTTCACGCACAATGTATCAATCACTTCATTATTTGGATTTTAATCATGACACAATTTATCATTACTTATTTAGGCGGCAATCAACCAGCAACACCTGATGAAGGCCGCGCTCATTTTGCCAAATATATGCAATGGATTAATGGTTTAGGTGAGTCCGTCACTAGTGCAATGAACCCTCTTAAAGATACCCACCATGTGTCTCCAGATGGTGGTGTATCAAAAGAGGGTGGCACTAAAATGTCTGGCTTCACCATTATTGAAGCAGACTCAATTGAGGCAGCCGTAGCCATTACTAAGTCTTGTCCGTTTTTAGACATTGGTGGTAGCCTAGAAGTATCTGAACTAGTGCAGATGCCATCGTAAACTAGATTAGTTATTACCCGACATTGAATTAATTCTTGAGCTCATGCAGGCCACACTCCCGGCCTGCTTCAGCTTTAGTGGGGTCAAAGTAACGTGTTTCGTCGGGCAATCCGTGGTGCGTTAAATAAGCCTGCATGTCTTCTAAGCTCCAATCTAATAATGGCGATACCTTTATAGTGCCGTTGGGGCCATTGGCTACCGTGTTCATATGCTGGCGCAATGGGCTTTGCTCACGGCGCAAGGCGCTAAGCCATACATCGGGGCTAATTTCTGCCATGGCGCGTTTGAAGGGTTCTAATTTAAATTGCTCAGTAAATTCTGCGTGGGCTGGATCATCAATAGTAGGGATACCCCCTAAAACGGCATCACGTCTAGCTGCACTGACTGTTGGCGTGTATGTCACTAAATTTAGCTTTAGTTGCTCAGCCACTTTTTCTGCAAATGCGTAGGTTTGTGGCATATTGTAGCCAGAGTCTATCCATAAAACTTTAGTGTTTGCAGCAATTTGGCTTACCATGTGTAATAAAACAGCTTCTTGAGGGCCAAAGTTGGTTGTCACTAAGGTGTTTCCACCTAAGCCAATAGCCCATTCAACCGTCTGTTTTGCAGTACCTAATGCCAACTTCTGGTTAGCCCTTGGAAGGTTCAGAGCTGCTAAATTATCATTGGCTGCGACGCAGGAGGCAGGGTTTAGGTCTTCAATCATGCCTGCAGCCGCGGTTGCGTTGCTTATCTTGTCAATTAGAATAAACGAGCCTAAGCCTTTGCTGTGCTTGAAGTTTGCAGCTGGAATAGGTGCATCTAGGTGCAGCTCTACAAGGCCGATTTCATTTAATTCTAAAGTTTTGGCAGAACTTTGCTCTAGTGTGTTGACGTTGATCAAGTGGTGGATTTTCTTAATTCGCGCGTTAATGCGCTTACTGCCCAGTTTTAACTCGTAGTCCCGGGTAAGGCTTAGTGTTTGCTGATCCATCCACACTAGGTGGGCTGTAAACTGGTTAGAGCTGATGGTATGTGCTGCATTGCTTGCATGCACTAAGGTATCACCACGGGAAATATCAATTTCTTGAGTTAAGGTAACGGTAATGGCCATGGGAGCATACGCTTGGGGCAAATCACCATCGGCTGTGACAATGCTTTTTATGGTGCTGGTGTGTCCTGATGGTAGTACTCTTATGTGATCACCTGGCTTTATGCTACCAGCAGTAATAGTGCCGCAATAGCCTCTAAAATCTGAGCCAGATCGGTTTACATATTGCACAGGCAACTGCCAATCACCTTTGGATAGATCTGTTTGTGTGTCCAAATCTTCCAACAAATTTAGTAACGATTGGCCTTGATACCAAGGCATTTTTGTACTTTTATCAACTACATTATCGCCTGTTAATGCTGATACAGGTATAAAGTGAATATTGGGTATATCTAAGTTTTTTGTAAAATTTTTGTAGTCTTGTTCAATCTTTTCAAATACGCCTTTGTCGTAACCTACCAAGTCCATTTTGTTAACAGCCACAACCACGTGCTTAATGCCTAATAAAGACACAATAAAACTATGGCGTCTAGTTTGGGTGAGTAAGCCTTTGCGGGCATCCACTAAGATAATAGCCAGGTCACAGTTGGATGCGCCGGTAGCCATGTTACGAGTATATTGCTCGTGCCCCGGGGTGTCAGCTATGATGAACTTACGTTTACTGGTAGAAAAATATCGATAAGCCACATCTATAGTAATACCTTGCTCACGTTCAGCTTGCAAACCATCAACTAATAAAGCTAGATCTAGCTCACCACTATCTTGGTTGCCTTGGCCAGATGCTGAAGCCTTTTTAACAGCTGCAAGCTGGTCTTCATATACCAGTTTGCTGTCGTGCAATAAACGTCCAATGAGAGTGGATTTACCATCGTCCACACTGCCACAAGTGAGCAGTCGCAAAAGGCTTTTGTGTTCGTGCTGTTCTAGATAACTATGGATGTCGTGTCCGATAAGTTGGCTTTGGTGGCTCATTAGAAGTAGCCCTCCGCTTTTTTAAGTTCCATGGATCCAGCTTGGTCGGCATCAATGAGGCGACCCTGGCGTTCTGACGTTTTGGCCAGTAACATTTCTTGAATAATTTCGGGCAAGGTATTGGCGGTAGATTCAATAGCGCCAGTAAGTGGGTAGCAACCTAGGGTCCTAAACCTCACACTTTTATCTTCTACCGTTTCATTGGCTGCAATAGGCATACGCTCGTCATCCACCATGATGTCAATACCATCGCGCCTTACAACAGGGCGTTTAGCGGCAAAGTACAAAGGCACAATGTCTATTTTTTCCATATATATGTATTGCCATATGTCTAGTTCAGTCCAATTAGAAATGGGAAAAACTCGGATGCTTTCACCTTTGTTAATTCGAGTATTGAAAATATTCCACAACTCTGGACGTTGATTCTTTGGATCCCAACGATGCTCTTTAGAGCGAAAGGAAAATATACGTTCTTTAGCCCTAGAGCCTTCTTCATCACGCCGAGCTCCGCCAAAGGCCGCATCAAAACCATGGTGGTCTAAAGCTTGTTTTAAACCTTGGGTTTTCATGATATCTGTATGGATTTTGGAGCCGTGAGTAAACGGGCTGATATCCATCGCCACACCATCAGGATTAATATGAGTGATGAGCTCCATGCCAGATTGCGCAACGGCCTTTTCACGAAATTTAATCATATCTTTAAATTTCCACGTGGTATCCACGTGTAATAGTTTGAACGGTGGTGGGGCTGGGTAGAAAGCTTTTTTAGCTAGATGTAGCATTACTGATGAATCTTTACCAATGGAGTAAAGCATGACAGGGTTATTGAACTCGGCCACAACTTCACGCATGATGTGGATACTTTCAGCTTCTAGTTGTTTTAGATGGCTAAGACGAGTCTTTAAAAGACTGCTCATGGTATTACGCTCCTGTTAAGTTAAACTGGCACCACTTGGTTTTTCAATTGGCCCCATTGATTTCGAGCAGTATGCCATTACTTTTTTATAACTTAAAGTAATTAAAAAGAATTTCTTTATTCTTTTTAATTATATGTAATTTATTATTTTAGGGGATTTATGTCAGACACTAAGGCTATTTCAATCACTTTGGTTGATTATCAAGACCCCACACAAATGACTTTGCTCATTGATCAGCTTAATCATTATGCGCTAGATGAAATGGGCGGCGCCAAAGCGCTAGCAGAAGAAGTTAAGCAGCGCTTATTGATAGACTTACCCAAACAACAGCAGAATTTTAGCTTATTGGCCTGGGTTGGCGATGAATGTGCGGGAATGACTAATTGCCTTTGGGGTTATTCTACATTTGCTGCTAAACCCTTGGTTAATATTCATGACTTATGTGTCAATGAAGCCTTTAGAGGCCTGGGTGTGAGCACCGCTTTACTGCGCGCAGTAGAAGAGCATGCAAAAACACAAAATGCATGTAAAGTCACTTTAGAAGTGCTGGGCAACAATGCTATTGCCAAAGCTTCATATAAAAACTTTGGCTTTAAAGCCTATGAGCTTAGTGGTGGTGCTGGCATAGCGGAATTTTGGCAAAAATATCTGTAACATGTCTTATTAATAGTAAGTCATTGAGTATCACTTGGTGGCTTTAGTGTGTAGCAAAGCAATGCGATCCGTTGCTTTTGTTTTAACCTCATTTTATCTGGAAATGAATTATGAATTTATCTGCGTTTGGTAAAAAATTTGGTGGTGATGCTGGCATTACTACTTTAATGGATGATATATCTAGTGCCCTTTCAAGTGGTCGTGACACCATTATGATGGGAGGCGGTAATCCTGCTAATATCCCAGAAATTGAAGCCATTATTCGCCAACGTCTTAAAAGTTTGGCTAATGATCCAGCTTCTGCTAGGCAGCTTCTTGGCAGTTATGACCCCCCTCAAGGTAATTCGCAACTCATTGATGCCCTAGCTCACTTATTTAGCAAAAAACTGGGCTGGCCTATTACACGGCATAATATCGCACTCACTAACGGCAGCCAGTCGGCATTTTTTATGCTGTTTAATATGCTGGCAGGGGAGTTTGAAGACGGCACTCATAAACAGATTCAACTACCTATGGCCCCTGAGTACATTGGTTATGCAGATGCAGGTATTGCGGGTGACTTATTTACTGCAGCCCATCCCACTATTGACCAGTTGGAGCTGCGCCAATTTAAATACCGAGTGCAATTTGATCATTTGAATGTGGGGTCATCTACGGGTGCAATCTGTGTATCTAGGCCCACTAACCCCACAGGTAATGTCATTACCGATGAAGAAGTTGAGCAGCTGGATGCGCTGGCACAAGCCAATAAAGTACCATTAATTATAGATGGCGCTTATGGCCTACCATTTCCAGGCTTAATTTATACACCCGCCACCCCCTTTTGGAATGACAACACTATTGTGTGTTTGAGTTTGTCTAAATTTGGCTTGCCAGGGGTGCGCACAGGCATTGTGATTGCCAATGAAGAAACCATTCAGACTCTTGCAGGTATGAATGCCATTATCAACCTAGCCAGTGGTAGCTTTGGTGCAGCTTTAACTACAGACCTGATTAAATCTGGCGAGATAATTGATTTAAGTCAAAAGGTGATCCGTCCAGCCTATGAAGCACAGCTGGCATTTGCACAAAAAACCTTACATAGGTTGATGGATCCGGCCATTCCCTACTTAATGCACAAACCTGAAGGCACTATGTTTCTATGGTTGTGGTTTAAAGACATGCCTATAAGCAGTCAGACGCTGTATGAACGTTTAAAAAATCGGGGTGTTATTGTGGTTTCTGGGCATCATTTCTTTGTAGGGATTACTGATGACTGGCAACACCAGCATGAGTGCATTCGCATTAATTATGCCGCCCAAAACCCACAACTTATCGCTCAAGGTATGGGCATCATTGCCGAAGAAGTGCGCAGGGCTTACATAAGCTAAAAACCATATTTTGCGCGGTGCTCATGATGGTAATTTTTAAACCAATTAGGCACTTTGTTGTCGCATTATCTCTATCCAAGTGTTAAAAAAAGCAGTATCGTGGCGGCTTAATAAACAGCACTTATGGTGGAGATACACGCCGTGTTGCAAGAAATAAAAGCCAGCTGGGCACTTTTGTTAGGCATCGGGTTTATCATGGTAGGCAACGGCCTCCAAGGTACGTTGCTTGGTGTGCGCGCTAGCTTAGAAGGGTTTGACGTATTGACTACAGGTGTAGTGATGTCGTTTTACTTTTCAGGCATGTTGGTAGGCAGTATTTTAACACCTAAGTTGGTATCAAGAGTCGGACATATACGTGTATTTGCGGCTTTAGCTTCCACTGCATCCATTGCTATTTTATTGCACAGTATCTATATCAATCCGTATACATGGAGTTTGATGCGCCTTGTAACAGGTATCTGTTTTTCTGGTTTATTTGTGGTCACAGAAAGCTGGCTAAATAACAGAGCTAGTAACGAAAATCGTGGGGCTATTTTATCTGCCTATATGGTTGTTGTGACCTTAGGCATGGGCAGTGGTCAGTTTTTACTTAACGTGGCAGACCCTGCAAGTACAAAATTATTTATTCTTATTTCTGTGATTATCTCGTTTGCGCTTGTGCCTATATTGCTGACCGCTAGGCCAGCACCAGCCTTTGATCAGTCTGAGAGCATGTCTATATTTGCTTTGTACAAAGTCTCGCCCTTAGCTGTGGTGAGCAATGCTTTAACAGGTGCAGCTCATGGCACAGTATTTGGCTTAGGCGCTGTATATGGCTTAGCAAAAGGGTTTGATAATAGTTTAATCGCTTTATTTATGGCGTCGTTTTTGTGGGGTGGTTTCTTATTACAATGGCCCATAGGGTGGTTGTCTGACAAGTATGGTCGTCGTGGTGTCATGCTTATCAACGCTATTGTTGGTGTGGTGTTGTGTTTGCTGGCTTCTATATGGGACACCACTAGCAGTAGTTATATACCACTGATCGTTATAGTAGGTGGTTCGGTAATGCCTATGTATTCGTTATGCATTGCCTATGCCAGTGACCGACTTTCGCCAGAACAGATTGTGTCTGCAAGTGGTGCTATGGTGATGGCTTCAGGTATTGGCCTAAGTCTGGGGCCAATTATGGTGGCTTATGCCATGGCGACCCTAGGCCCTAATGTTTATTTTATAGGCATAGCTATTGCCTTTGTTGCTATTGCTTTGGCCGTGTTAAATAGTATGCGCTCGCGTGAAGTGACCCCAGAAGATGTGGAAGACCAGTCACCCATATTGGCAGCTGGTGTGATTGGCACGCCCATTGCTGCGTTTGCAGCACCGGATGCACAAGATTATGCAGAAGCCCTTGAAGATGATGAGCTAGAGCAGCTAGATGATAGTGAAGAATGGACTCAAGCGCCTATGGCTGGCCCCGAAATTGCTATTCCAGATACGGATGAAGCTTTAGAGGAGGATCATTTCTAATTTAAGCTCAGTCTAAACCAATAAAACCACCCGTTTGATGTTGCCACAGTTTTGCATAAATGCCACCGTGGTTAAGTAACTCTTGGTGGGTACCTTGCTCTATAATTTGGCCATTGTCGATGATCACTAAGCGATCCATAGCTGCGATAGTAGATAAACGGTGTGCAATAGCAATCACAGTTTTACCTTCCATAAGGCGGTTTAAACTGGTTTGAATGGCTGCTTCTACTTCTGAATCCAGCGCTGAGGTAGCTTCGTCTAATACCAATATAGGGGCATTTTTCAGTAACACACGGGCAATAGCGATACGTTGGCGCTGGCCACCAGAAAGCTTCACACCTCGCTCTCCCACTTGGGCCATGTAGCCACGATTACCTTTGAGGTCTTCTAGTTCTTCAATAAATTCATTAGCTTCAGCTTGCTTGCAGGCTTGTAGTAGCTGCTCATCTGTAGCAGATGGATTGCCATAGACAATGTTTTCACGCACAGAGCGGTGCAGTAGAGAAGTGTCTTGGGTCACCATACCGATAGACGCTCTCAGGCTGTCTTGGGTCACCTGACTAATATCTTGGCCATCAATCATTATTTTACCACTTTTTAAGTCATGAAAGCGCAGCAGTAAATTTACTAAAGTCGATTTTCCAGCGCCAGAACGACCCACAATGCCTACTTTTTCGCCTGCTTTAATGTGTAGGTTGAGATGGTCAATCACACCATGTGTTTTGCCATAATGAAAACCAATATCCTGAAATTCGATATGGCCATTAGTAACAGATAGCGATGTGTTGCTATGGTCGATTACACTTTGAGGTTGAGATATAGTGGTCATAGCGTCACTTACTGTGCCTAAGCTTTCAAAAAAGTCATGCACTTCCCACATCAGCCAATCAGAAAAGCCTTGCAAGCGAATAGCCAAAGCTAAGCTCACCGCAATCATGCCTAAGCTTGCGCTGTTATTGAGCCACAAATAAATATCTACAGCTGCAGTTGCAAAAATAAGCAGGCTATTTAAGCTGGTAACTATGACATCCATCCAAGTGCTCAGGCCCATCATTTGGAACACATTCACTAAGAAAGTGTTCATGGATGATTTAGCATACTCAGTTTCTTTTTGCGTATGAGCAAACAGCTTTACAGTGCTAATATTGGTATAGCTATCTACCACTCTGCCCGTCATTACCGCACGCTTATTAGCTTGATCTTCGGCGATCCTACTTAATCTAGGTAAAAAGTAGACCATTACGCCAGAAAAAAGTACTAGCCAAATGGCAATGGGTGCAGCCATACGTAAATCTGTATTAGCTAAAAGCACTAGCATAGATAACAGGCCTGCAATTACATAAGCAAAGGTATCGCACAGCTTGCCTACAACTTGCCGCACTGCAATAGAGCCTTGCATCACTTTAGCTGCAATGCGACCTGCAAAATCATCTTGATAGAAATCTAAACTTTGTTGCAATAAATACCGATGAGCCAGCCAGCGCACTCGCATAGTTAGGTTGGGTAGCAGGGTTTGCATGCGAATTAGGTTGTTAAGAAGGCCGATCAGTGGCACTACCACTACAAGTAATAGACCCATGCCCCAAAGTGTGGAGGCTTGATCAGTAAGGAATGTGTCTTTTTCTTGCACACTAAGCCAATCTACAAGCTGGCCCATAAATCCAAATACCATGACCTCTATAGCAGCAAAAGCACCAGCGGTTAGCGCTAGTAAAAGCATATAGCGCTTCATGCCATAGCAATAATGCCAACAAAAACGCCATACGCCCTTTGGTGGTTGTAAGGGTTGTTCTGGGGGGTAGGGGTCAACTAGATTTTCAAAAAACTTAAGCATATTTAACTCGAAATGGATGGCTTACTCACTTTGTTTTATTCTAGAGCAATAAAGCGTTAAAGCTAGAGAAAAAGAGTGTCTGTTTTGGCGGCCATAATAAAATCATTCTTGTGCAGGCCTTTAATGGTGTGAGTCCACCAAGTGACTGTAACTTTGCCCCATTGAGTCAAGATAGCAGGGTGATGATCCTGGGCCTCAGAGATATCGCCTAAAGCATTGGTAAAAGCTAAAGCTTGTGCAAAGTTTTTGAAAGTATAGTTTCGTTGGAGCTGTTGTACACCATCTATGGTAATGGATGCCCACATTGGTACTTCTTGTATCAAGACAGCGTATTCTTCAGCTGTAACTGTAGGTGCGCCCATGCGGCAAGCCCCGCAGTTAGATTGACTAAAATCCATATTTTTCTCACCACTTAATAAAACTAAAGTATCCCGGAATGGTAGCTTTGAGGATACCTTAGTTTGCCCGCCAAGGTGGAGGCATATTAAGAGGCTTTTGCGTTACCAACAGAGGTGGTGAGGTCTTTCCATGCATTGTGTTGGCTTAAATAAATATGACCCGTCAACTGCGATTCAAAGTTGACTCTTGCTAAGCGGTCCAGCACAGGGCCTTTGACTTCTGATAAATGCAGTTTTATGCCTTTATCTTGGAGTCTTTGGTTGAGCTCTATTAAACCTTCTACCGCACTAGAGTCTATATGATTAATGCCAGAGGCTACTAAGACTAAATGCTCTAAGCATGGGTTCTGCGACAATAAGGTGTTCAGTTGATTATCTAGATAACGCATATTGCCAAAAAATAAGCTTTCATCAATACGTAAAGCCATCACTTGCTCGCATTGCTCCACGTCGTGACGATTGATGTTACGAAAGTGTTCGCTGCCTGATATAGGGCCCACAACGGCTGTGTGAGGGCGACTTGTGCGCCATAATAGCAAGAGTATGGTGGCTGCTACACCTGCCATAACGCCCGCTTCTACGCCTACAAATAATACCATGCCTATGGTAATTACCATGGCTAAAAAGTCATGTTTACTATACCTCCAAGTAAACTTTATTTCGTGAGGCTCAATTAATGTGAGTACTGCCACAAATATGGTTGCACCTAGTACAGCCTTAGGCAGTAATGCTAAAAACGGGGTGAGATAAAGGCTAGCTAGCGCGATGCCTATGGCTGTGAATATTCCAGCCATTGGGGTTTGTGCGCCAGCATCAAAGTTGACCACCGAACGCGAAAAGCCACCTGTTACTGCAAAGCCCCCAGAAGCCGCAGAAGCCATGTTGGCAGCACCTAAGCCTAGTAACTCATGGTTTGGGTTTATTTGCTGGCGGCGCTTATTCGCTAATGTTTGAGCCACAGAAATAGACTCTACATAACCAATGAGGCTAATCATCACAGCTGAAGGCATTAACGTAGAGATGAGCAACCAGCTAAGTGTTGGCCATGCCAAGGTAGGTAAACCTGATGGAATATGACCTACTACCTTTAACCCTTGTTGGTCTAAAGCAAGGTTTGACACTAGCAGTATAGAAATAATAACTGCACTTACAGGTGCCATTTTGCTTAAAGCTGATGCTGTGGTTTTGTTCATAAAACGACATAAAAAATGGGTTAAAGGTGCGCGAGCCCACCATAAAAACACCACAGTAGTTACGCCAATCAATAGGGTAAGCCAGTGAGTATCACTACCGTATTCTATAAGTCCATGAGCTAATTCAGGTAAGTTATGTCCACCTATGGGAATGCCCAAAATATGTTTAAGTTGCCCAAGAGCAATCAGAATGCCAGCGGCTGTGATAAAGCCTGTCACCACTGGGCGGCCTAATAAGTTTGCAATAAAGCCAAGCTTTAAAAGCCCCATTAACAGCATAAGCATGCCCGACAATAGAGCTAAGGTCATGGATAAGGTTAATACATCTAAACCACTTGTCAGATGAGCCAGACCTACTGCATTGGCTGATAATAAAGAGATCACCGCCACAGGGCCAACCGCTAAGGTGCGGCTAGAGCCAAACAAGGCGTAAGCCAAAAGTGGCAATATGCTAGCATATAGGCCTGTGGCAGGAGGCAGGCCTGCCAGCATGGCATAAGCCAAACTTTGTGGGATCAGCATAATAGTTACAATTAAAGCTGCCATTGCGTCTGCGTGTAGGGTGCTTTTGTTGTAGGTTTTCAGCCATATTAATGCAGGTAATTGTTTTAAAGGGTTCCAGCGTACTTTAGTCACAGTGATCACATGCCTACTTGATTAATAGGGATTTTAATATAGCTAATGCCGTTGTCATCTGCAGGTGGCATGTGTCCTGCGCGCATATTAACTTGTACCGAGGGTAATAATAAGCGTGGCGTTCCTAGCTTTGCATCACGTGCTTCACGCATTGCTATAAACTGTGCTTTCGTTTGACCTGCTAGGTGAATATTATTGGCTTTAGTTTTAGCTACAGTGCTCTCCCAAAGGTATTCACGCCCACCTGGCGCATAGTCATGACACATAAATAAGCGAGTTTCATCAGGTAGGGCTAAGATTTTTTCCATTGATTCATAAAGGGTGGTGGCGTCTCCACCTGGGAAGTCACAACGTGCTGTGCCGTAATCAGGCATAAACAAGGTGTCACCTACAAAACATGCATCTGCTACTACAAAGCTCATACATGCAGGGGTATGACCAGGGGTATGCAGTGCTTGTATGGACAAATCGCCAATAGTTAATAATTCATTAGGGGTGATTAGGTGGTCAAACTGGCTGCCAGTGCGAGAAAACTCATCTTCTACGTTGAACAAGTCACCAAAAATATCTTGCACTTGAGTAATTTGGTCTCCAATAGCAATTTTGCCACCCATTTTTTTTTGAATGTAGGGTGCACCAGAAAGGTGATCAGCGTGAACATGAGTTTCTAATAACCACTCAATGGTTAGTCCTTGTGATTTAATACTTTCAATGACTTTATCAGCGGAATCTGTGCGAGTGCGGCCCATGTTCGTATCGTAATCTAGTACAGAGTCAATCACCGCGCAGCTTTTAGTGTGAGGGTCTGCAACGATATAAGTGACTGTAAATGTAGCTTCGTCAAAAAAGGCGGTAATTTTTGGTGTGGAGCGAGGGTTTTGAATCATGGAATCTCCAAATAAGCGATGCGACTGCATGGTTAACTAATTTTGTCATTTGTAGAGCCAGATTCTACGCAGATTTATCTAAAAGTGCAATATAGTTATATAGATATAATTTAATAGAATATACGATAAAATCTTAATAAAAACTCACCTGTAGTCACAGGTGAGACATAATATGCAATATTGTTTATATAGAGTTACTAAAGTGTTTTTATGCTTTTTTATAAGCATTACACTTACCTTTACTGGTGTAAGGCTTATAATAACCACCTATTACTCATTGCCACTTGGAAACATGTATGTCCACAGAAGCGTTTAATGCTCGTGAATTTCGCGATGCTTTGTCATCCTTTGCAACAGGTGTGACCGTTGTCACCTGCCTAGATTCAGACGGAGAGCCAGTAGGGGCGACAGCAAGTAGTTTCAACTCTGTATCAATGGATCCACCGCTCATATTGTGGAGCATCACAAAGACCGCATACAGTGCCCAAGCGTTTATTAATGCCAAACACTTTTCAGTGAATGTACTTAGTGCACAGCAGATTGAAATATCTAATAAATTTGCCCGCAGTGGTACGGATAAGTTTTCTGATGTAGATGTAGAGCAAGGTTTAGGTGGTGTCCCCATATTACCTGATGCTATTACATGCTTTGAATGTGAAGCATGGGCTACTTACGATGGTGGTGATCATGAAATTATTGTGGGTCAAGTCAAAAGCATGCGCAGTCAAGCAGGCTCAGGCTTAGTGTTTTATCGTGGTGCTTATGCAACAGCTGAGGCCATTCCTACTTTAGCGCCTGTTGAGACTAATGACGTAAGTCATTTTATTGATAACTATTTATTGTATTACATGTCACGAGCCACTCACCAAATGGGTGAAGAGTTTCATCAGGTGGTAGCTGATGATGGGCTTACTATTAAAGAGTGGCGTCTATTGGCTTGTTTGTACAATGAAAATAGCCTCAGCTTAGCGGATCTTTCTAAGCGCACCATGGTAGATCAAGCCACATTGCTTGAACTGTCAATGGATTTGCAAAAGCAAGATATGGCGCGTGTGCAGCAACTAGACAGTGGCACTAAGGTGACAGGTACAGCTGCCGGTAAAGAGCGAGTAGAGCATTTAATTGAAGACTGTCAAAAGGCAGAAAGCAGTGCATTGGATGGGCTGGACGACAATGCAGCATCTACGCTTAAGACCATGTTGCAGCGCATTATAAAAAATACAGACTGATTTATTCATACTAAATCATTGAGCAGGTGTTGGGTTACTTGCTAAAACTAATGACCTGATCTATTAGGCTTAGGTCATTAGTTTTATAGTTTATGTGTAATGGATTATAACTTTATAGCCAAAAGAGTACCTTGGCGAATGGCCCGTTTAGCATCCAACTGCGTGGCTTTTTCTGCCCCACCAATCAAGTGATACTCACGCTTTAAACCTTCACATAACAAACGGTTAGAGTCTTGGCCTGCGCACACAATAATATGCTCTACATCTAATGTTTTTCTTTTGCCAGCTATTGTCAAATGTAGACCCCTATCGTCAATAGCTATATAGTCACATTCTGAAACCATATTTACTTGCTTTTGCTGTAAGCCTGCACGATGTATCCAGCCTGTGGTTTTGCCTAAACCTGCACCTACTTTACTGGCTTTTCTCTGTAATAAATGAATCTCTCGAGTGGAGGCTTCAATGTCTGGAGTCATACGCGCTACGCCACCACGTGCGGTCATTGTCATATCAATGCCCCATTGAGACATAAATTGTGCAATATTTGTACTGGGTTCTCTATCACCATGGGATAAAAATTCAGCAACATCAAAACCAATACCTCCAGCGCCAATAATAGCCACTTTTTTACCTACATAAGCCCCTTTAACAACCTCTAAGTAGCTAATCACCTTAGCATGGTCATGCCCTGGAATATCCAGGCCTCGTGGGGTGATGCCTGTGGCCAATACTAATTCATCGACGTGCAGATCGTTTAACTGCTGTGTGCTTAAGTAGGTATTAAGTTTTACAGTGACCTTAAGCTCATTGAGCATTACAGAAAAATAGCGCAAAGTTTCAGAAAACTCTTCTTTACCTGGGATACGCTTAGCAATATTAAACTGGCCACCAATCTGTTCACCCGCATCATATAGTGTGACCTTATGGCCACGCTGCGCTGCTGTCACCGCACAAGCCAAACCGGCAGGACCTGCGCCTATAATGGCAATGGTCTTTTGTGCTTGGGCAGGGGCAATAATGATGCGTGTTTCTTCACACGCCCTTGGGTTTACTAAACAGCTACTCACTTTGCCATTAAATACATGATCCAAGCAGGCCTGGTTGCAGCCAATGCAGGTGTTAATGCGCTCTGATTGACCTGTGGCTGCTTTATTAACAAACTCTGGATCGGCTAAAAAAGGCCGTGCCATAGAAATTAAGTCAGCATCACCGTTAGCCAATACTTGTTCAGCTACTTCTGGAGTGTTGATTCGATTAGAGGTAATCACAGGCACAGTTAAGTGTTTGCGTACTTTGTTGGTGACCCATGTAAAAGCGGCACGGGGTACTTTGGTGGCGATGGTAGGTATACGAGCTTCATGCCAGCCAATACCCGTATTAATCATGGTGGCCCCAGCTTTTTCGATGGCTTTAGCCAGCTGCACCACTTCTTCAAAGTCACTGCCTTCAGGTATTAAGTCCAGCATAGACAGGCGATAAATGATGATGAATTGTTCACCTACAGCCTCACGCACACGTTTAACCACTTCAACAGCAAGGCGTATGCGATTGTCATAGCTGCCGCCCCATTCATCATCACGGTGATTAGTGCGTGTGACAATAAATTGATTTAAAAAATAGCCTTCACTACCCATGATTTCTACGCCATCATAACCCGCACTTTGGGCCAGCCTTGCAGTTTGGGCGAAATCTTCTATTTGCTGCTCGATGTCTTCGTTTGCTACTTCTTTAGGTGTGAAAGGGCTAATAGGAGCTTTGATAGCCGATGGGGCAATGGCATTAGGGCTATAGGCATAGCGTCCTGTATGCAATATCTGCATACAGATCTTACTTCCAGCTTGATGCACGGCACTAGTAATCAATTGGTGCTGGGCCACTTTTTTTTCATCATCAAGCGCTGCAGACCCTACAAAGGTTAAGCCTTGTTGATTTGGTGAAATACCACCAGTGACGATAAGGCCCACACCACCACGAGCGCGTTCAGCAAAATACTGTGCTAAACGTTCAAAACCATCTTTAGCTTCTTCTAAACCTGTGTGCATTGAGCCCATAATGACGCGGTTTTTTAAGTGGGTAAAACCTAGATCTAAAGGGGCCAGTAAGTGGGGGTAAAGCGATGAGGAAGTAGGAGAAGGCATAATTAAAACGCTTGTTTGATTTATATGCAACCAGATTAGAGCTTGTAGGTATGGGGGTCAAGTAAGGCTTGAATGATGACTAAAAGGTCAAAGCAAAAACTGTGCCGCATCTACCAAGATCACAGCTGCGCTTTGTAGGGTAGTGCGGTATGGGCCCATTGCATATACCCAGTTATTTGCTCTTCTTCGGTAGCGCAAAATTGTTCAATAGCACTGTCAAAGCCTTTTTCTGCTAAATAATGATAAGAATGTGTGGTTTTGGGTATAAACCCTCTGGCCAGTTTGTGCTCACCTTGGGCACCTGCATCAAAATGTGCAATGTTATTGGCGATACAATAATCAATGCCCTGATAATAACAAGTTTCAAAATGCAAAAACTCCACTTCTTCTAAGCAGCCCCAATAACGCCCATAAAGAGTTTTATCATCTACAAAAAATAACGCATAAGCTAAAGGTGTTGATGGGTTTGAAGCAGTGACTAATAATAGTTTGTCAGGCATTTGAGTGAGTAAGGCGCAGAAAAATTCATAGGTCAAATAACCTTGTTGCCTGCGTTTTAAATAGGTACTTTGGTAGCAGGCATAAAACTCTTTTAGTGATTGTAAGCTAATCTCTTGACCTTGCTGCCAAGTAAATGTGATGCCTTGTTCGGCAATAACACGGCGTTCCTTTTTGATTGATTTACGTTTGCGCGAGGTAAGCTTGGCAGTAAAGTCTTCAAACTGGGTGTAGTTATGGTTGTACCAGTGGTACTGACAACCTGTCCGCTGATGCCATGATTGTGCTTTGGCAAATTTCCAATCAGGTTCTTGTGCAAACAACCAATGCCAACTACTTAATTTGAGTTGAGCGCACATATGGGGCAGCTGTTGGCTTAAAAAAGACAATACTTTGGTTAAATCTGCATCTTTAGCTAGCAACACTCGAGGGCCTGCACAAGGGGTAAAAGGTACAGCGCTAATAAGCTTGGGATAATAATCTAAGCCATAGCGCTCATAGGCATTAGCCCATTCAAAATCAAACACATATTCGCCCCAAGAGTTAGTTTTTACATAACTTGGAATCAATGCAATGGGTTGTCCGTCGTCTTTTATCTCAAGATGCAGCGGCTGCCAACCGCTGTCGCCGCCCACGCTGCCACTTTCTTCTAAGGCAGCATGAAAGGCATATTGACTAAAAGGATCTGCCGCAAGACAAAGGTAGTTTTGCCAGCGACTTTGACCTAATTCAAGGGTGCTTGGGTGTATGTGAAGTTGCATGAAATAGTGCACATGGTAGCTGAGCGTGAAAAGGATAATACTAATGCAAGCATACAATAATAATGTCACTAACAACATTAAATACACCCTCATCTAATGTAAATTGTATATTATTCTTTATGTATAAGTGGTCTGTTCTAATCAGGTGTTATGGCAATAATTTTGTTGAAAGCTTTGTATAACATCATGTAATGTATGTATTGGCTTTTATGTCGTTTGACCCACGCTGTTAGCAGCTTCTAAACTACTAGTGTTTTTGATCAGCTTAATCAATTAATAACATTTAGATCATTAGATAATAAGAGATTACTATGCAATTCAACGGTATATATGTTCCGGTCATCACGCACTTTAATGACGACTTCTCCATCAATGAAGCAGGCACTATGTCTATTATAGACGGTGCGATTAATGCGGGTGTGCAGGGCATTATAGTGGGTGGTACTACAGGTGAATACTATGCCATGGACAAAGCCGAGCGTGTGCGTACATTTAATCTAGCCAAAGAAGCAGTAGCAGGCAGAGTGCCATTAATTGCAGGTGTAGGAGCTTTGCGCACTGAAGATGCTATTTATTTTGCCCAAGAGGCACATAAAGCAGGCGCTGATTGCTTATTACTGGGTGCGCCATATTACGCCATTCCCACCTCAGAAGAATTAGTGCGCCACTGTTTATCAGTAGAGCGTGCTACAGACTTGCCCATTATGTTGTATAACTTTCCAGATCGCACAGGTGCGCCTATGGATGAAGCGTGTATGGAACGTTTAAGTATGCGGCCTAATTTTTGCGCTATTAAGGAAAGTAGTGGAGACATTAATCGGGTGCATTTACTAGCTCGTCGCTTTCCTCATATTCAGCTTAGTTGTGGTATGGATGACCAAGCTTTGGAGTTTTTTGCATGGGGTGCAACTAGTTGGGTAGCAGGGGCTGCTAACTTTCTACCCAAAGAACATTACGCCCTTTATCATGCGTGTGTCATAGAGCAAGACTTTGTTAAAGGACGTAAGATCATGACGGCATTATTGCCTCTTATGCAAACCCTTGAGCAAGGGGGTAAATTTGTTCAGTGCATCAAATATGGCTGTCAATTAGAAGGCATTATTACAGGCCCTGTACGTAAGCCACTTCGGGACATGAACAAAGAGCTTAAACGAGAATTTGAAGTGACTGTTCGCACCGTAAAAACCACCATTGCAAAAATTTGTAACTCTTCACAAAAGGCATAACCTCATGTTAACTCAAACAGAATACCTTGCCCTTGCGGCGCAAATAGATTTTCCTACTAACGCTTTTATCAATGGCACTTATACACCCGCTATTAGTGGCGAAACCTTCGCCACAATAAACCCTGCCACTGGGCAAGTCTTGGCGCAAATTAGCGCGTGTGATAGTAAGGATGTTGATGTTGCTGTAGCTAAGGCACGCCAAGCCTTCGAAGCAGGTGTATGGAGCAAAAAGCACCCCACCCAGCGCAAACAAGTGATGATCAAATTCATCAAGCTAATCAAGCGTAATGCAGCGCAACTTGCCGTAATGGAAGCCCTTGAAAGTGGCAAGCCAATTAAGGATTGTGAGACTATTGATGTGCCTGAAACCATTGATTGTATTCAATGGCATGCCGAAGCGATTGATAAAATTTATGACCAAATATCACCCTCTGGCGATGCTGCTATGGGCCTAATACAGCGTGAGCCTATCGGTGTAGTGGCCTGTGTATTGCCATGGAATTTCCCAATGCTTATGGCAGCGTGGAAGCTAGGCCCGGCACTTGCCTCAGGTAATAGTGTCATCCTCAAACCTGCCGAACAAACCAGTATGACCTGCTTACGTTTGGCTCAATTAGCCCATCAAGCTGGCGTACCTGCAGGCGTGATTAACGTGCTGCCTGGCATGGGTGAAACCTGTGGTAAAAGTTTAGGTTTGCATAGCGACATTGATGCAGTGTCCTTTACAGGTTCCACAGAAGTAGGCCGATTATTTCTGCAATACTCAGCTCAAAGCAACTTAAAACGCGTAGTGCTAGAGTGTGGTGGTAAAAACCCTTGTATCGTACTAGATGATGCAGAGCGTTTAGATGAAGTAGCAGAACACGTGGTTAATGCAGTATTTTGGAATATGGGTGAAAACTGTTCGTCTAATTCACGTCTCATAGTACATAGTGCAATAAAGGATCAATTGCTGGAAAAAGTGATTGAAAAGGCGCGTGATTGGATTACTGGTGACCCTATGGACCCAAGTAATGCCCTTGGTGCTATGATCAGCCAAGAACACTTCGCTAAGGTGGTGAGCTACATAGAAGGCGCAAAGCAACAAGGTGCTAAGCTCATTTTGGGTGGTAAGCAGATCAAACTAAAAGGGGAGTTGGCCCAAGGTTTATTTATTGAACCTACAATTTTTGATGAAGTTACATCAAATATGTCTATTGCCCAAGAAGAAGTCTTTGGCCCAGTGCTTTCAGTAATGACCGTTAACAGTGCAGCACAGGCAGTAGCGCTGGCAAACGACACTTGTTATGGCTTACATGCTAGCGTATTCACTAGCAATGGTCGCCGTGCTATGAACGTAGCCAAGGCTATTAAGGCAGGTACTGTGAGTATAAATTGCTATAGCGAAGGGGATATGGCAACGCCTTTTGGTGGCTTTAAACAATCAGGATTTGGCGGTCGTGACAACTCACTACAAGCCCATGACCAGTACACAGAAACAAAAACCATCTGGTTAGACTTATCCACTGAGTCAGATTCGGAACTAGATTAATGGCACTTGCTACGCTTCTTCCCAACTATGAAAACGACTGTGGTTGGTATAAAAATCTGCCTAAAAGACAGCCAAGTGCCACCCTTAAGGGCGCTATTGAGGCCGATATAGTGGTCATTGGCGCAGGCTTTACTGGCCTTGCTGCGGCTAGGCGCCTGGCCCAGCTTGCACCTGATAAGCACATTGTTTTGTTAGACGCTTTAGCCATTGCGATGGCGTCTTCTGGGCGCAACTCTGGGTTTATGATTGATTTGCCCCACACGTTAAATAGCCACTCCTATACCACTCATGCACAGACCGATCATAATATGATCGCCTTTAATCGCTCAGGCATTGCCTATGCTAAAAGCGTCGTTGAAGAGCACAATATTGCATGTGACTGGAGTGAAACAGGAAAAATACATGGGGCTACTTCAGCCACTGGTAGTAAGAGTCTATTAGCCTATGGTAAAGGCTTAGAGACTCTAAATGAGCCATTTAGCCTTTTATCAAAACAACAGATGCAAGACATGACAGGCTTAAGCTATTACCACAGTGGTGTGTTTACCCCAGGTACCGTAATGATGCAGCCCGCAGCATTTGTGCAAGGCTGTGCAGATCACCTGCCAGATAATGTGAGCTTATATGAAAACACGCCAGTTACAGAATACGTTTGGGGGAGTGTTAGTGGCAAAAAAGGCAAGCCAAGCCAAAGCCCAATAAAGCCGCATGTATTAAAAACGCCCCATGGTCAAATTACTACAGCTCAAGTGCTGCTGTGTAATAACGGATTTGCACAAAGTTTTGGTCAGCAAAAAGGTCGTTTGGTGCATGTGTGTACCTATGGCAGTATGACTGGCCCCATGAATGAAGATCAACAAAAACGTTTAGGTGGGCAAAAGAGCTGGGGATTAATTCCTTCACACCCCGCAGGTGCAACGATTCGGCGCACTGCAGATCAAAGATTACTTATCCGTAGTGTATTCACTTGTAACCCTGGCCTTAAATATGGGCAATCTCAGCTAAAAAATATAAAGGCCCAACATGAAAGTAGCTTTAAACGCCGTTTTTATATGTTACCAGAGCTTGAGTTTGAAGATACCTGGGGAGGGTTGTTATGTATGTCTAATAACGAAGCAAGCTTCTTTGGAGAATGCCAGCCCAATGTATTTGCCGCCGTATGTCAAAATGGCCTAGGTATAGCCCGTGGCACCGCTTCTGGTAAATTATTAGCCGAATTAGCCTTAGGTCAAAACAGTAAGCTACTCCAGCAGCAGCTAACTCAAACTGGCCCCAGCTGGATGCCACCTCAAATAATTACTAATATTGGCGTAAGCGCTACCATAGCCTTACAAGAAATGAGAGCGGGTAAAGAAGGCTAAAAACTATTTAACAACCACTGGCTTAAAGCTTGCACATCAGGGTGATGAGCCAAGTTAGATTTAATAGCCAGATAGTAACCACGGCCTGTGTCCCATGTTTGGTCAGTGAGACGAATTAGTTTTCCTTGAGCCACTAAGTCTCCGGTAGTGTGCTCAAAACCCAATGCAATCCCTTCACCTTCTAGCACCGCTTGAATCAACATAGGGTAGTTATTGAAGGTGAAGCCTGCAGGTATTTTAAAGCCTCCTTTGTTGTCTAAGTCTTGCACATCAAAATGTTTTAACCACGCTGGCCAGTCAATAGCATCCCAGCCAATGTTATCCCACAGTTGTTCATCTAAATGTAACAATCGGTGTTGAAGTACATCAGCCGCTGTTTGTGGCTTTTCTTTATCACGCAGATATTCTGGGCTGCAAACAGGGTAAGCCTGCTCAGAGAATAAATAGTGAGTTTCATTGCCCTGCAGCTGATTGTTGCCACATGTAAGGGCTAGATCAACCTTGTCTGAACGCAATTCTTGGGCATTATCAGAAGCAATAACGTGCACTTTTACATCAGGATATTGTTGGTGAAATGCCCGTATGCGGGGCATTAACCAAAAACTTGAAAATGCCAAAGTAGAAGCAATGGTAATTTGGCCGGTAGATTTTGTCCGGCGTATATCACTACTTACCGTAGCAATATGCCCCAAACCCATGGTCACTGCTTGGAAAAGCTTATGGCCATCTTTGGTAAGCTCTATACGTCGTTGTGCCCTATGAAATACGCTACATCCCAATTGTTCCTCTAGGCGTTTTACTTGCCTACTCACAGCGGCTTGAGAAACACAAAGCTCACTGGCTGCTAAGGTAAAGCTTAAATGCCTTGCTGCAGCTTCAAAGGTGACTAAGCCGTTAATACCAGGTAGTTGCTTACGTAACAAAGTCATTCTCCTTGTTATTTTATGCTTCGCTCTAGCGTCATTAATAATAACATTAGGTTATGTATTGATATAAAAATGTAGTTTGAATGTTACCGCAAAAATACATAACTTATAACATTAATATTGGGTAGGAGTGAGCATGACAAGAGCATTTGAACAGGCAACAAAGCCGGTGCGTGGTCAGCGTAGCGGCGGGCGTGCCAACAGACAGGCACTACGTAGCCATAACATTGAACAAATGTTGCCTCATTTACGCCATGGCCTACCTTATACCGAACCGATGGACACAGACCAAATAGCCAAGATCGACGATGCTTCAATGGCCATATTAGAAGAAGTGGGGGTAATATTTCGAGACCCCATAGCACTAGAAGATTGGCGCAAAGCAGGTGCTAGAGTAGAAGGGGAGCTAGTTAAGTTTGATCGACACCATATTCGTGAACTGATAAAGAGCATTCCATCAGGTGTTGAATACCATGCTCGTGATCCAGAAAAAAACCTTAAGCTAGGCGGGCGCAATTGTATGTTTGTGCCGATGACAGGGGCGCCTTTTTTACGAGACCTAGAAGATAAACGACGCAATCCCACCCTTGATGATCTGGCTATGTTTCATAAGCTAGCCCACATGAGCCCAGCCCTGCATTCATCAGCTCATCATATCGTAGAGCCTATGGATCATGCCGTGCCATGGCGGCATTTACGCATTACTTATTCTTCTATGAAGTACTCAGACAAAACTTTCATGGGTATGACAACCTCTGGAAAAAATGCAGAAGATGTCATGGATATGTGTGATATTTTGTTTGGTAAAGGCTATATAGACGACCATCCCGTCACTACGGGCAACATTAACGGCAACTCGCCCTTAGTATGGGATGCAACTATGTTGGGGGCCCTTAGAGCGTTTGTGAAGCGCAACCAGCCAGTGCTTTGCTCTCCTTTTGTTTTGGGCGGCGCTAATACGCCAGCATCTACAGTGCCTGCAGTGGTGCAGCTTAATGCTGAAGCTTTGTCGGCCTTGGCTTATACCCAAGTGGTGAGAAAAGGCGCGCCTGCAGTTTATGGCCATTATTTAGCGACGGTATCTATGCAGTCCGGAGCGCCTATGGCGGGGACACCAGAAATTTGTTTAATGAATTTTTTAATAGGTCAAATGGCACGGCATTACGACGTACCTTGGCGCACCTCTAATACCTTAGGTGGTGCTAAAGTACTGGATGCCCAAGCAGGCTACGAAAGTGGCGTAAACCTAATGGCTGTGATGATGTCTGGAGCCAATTATATTTGGCACTCAGCAGGCTGGAATGAAGCGGGTATGCACTGCTCTGTGGCTAAATTTATGGTGGATGCCGAACAATGTGCTATGGCATATCGTATGGCGCAGGGACCAAGGTGGGATGATTTTGATGAGGCTTTGGCTGCTGTGCGAGATGTGGGGCCAGGTGGACACTACCTTGGCCACCCCCACACACAAGACAATTTCCAGCGGGCCTTTTATATGCCCAAACTATTAGATAATAATAACATTGAACAATGGATGGCTAATGGTTCTAAGAGCATTACACAAAGGGCGCTCAATTTAGCCAAGGCAAAGCTAGATGAATATGAAGAACCTAAAATAGATCAGGCCATTAATGAACAATTGTTAGATTTTATTGCGCGTCGTGAGTCTGAAATACCAGATGATGGTGGCCTAAACGAAGATTGTTAATTTATGAACGTGACCACCGACCCCTTATTAGAAACTTATCAGCTTAAGCATCTCACATTGCGTAATCGTTTGATGAGTAGCGCTCATGCACCGGGCTATATTGAAGATAGGATGCCTAAAGAGCGCTATCGCCTTTATCATCAAGAAAAAGCCAAAGGGGGTGTGGGCCTTACTATGTTTGGCGGTTCTAGCACTGTATTAGCAGATTCTCCAGCCGCATTTTCACAAATTGATTTAAGCCAAGACTTGGTGACACCATGGATTAAAGAGCTAGCTCAAGGTGTGCACGATGAAGGTGCAGCCATTATGTGTCAGCTCACTCATTTAGGCCGTCGCACACGGTTTGATGTAGAGCACTGGTTGCCTCCAGTGGCGCCGATGGCTTTGGCTGAAAGGCCCCATGGCAGTGTGCCAGCGAAGATTATAGATGGCGATATCAAGCGCATTTTGCAAGATTACAGCCGAGCAGTTTATCGTTGTGCTTAAGCGGGTTTAGATGGTGTCGAGCTCATGGCCTATGGCCATTTGATAGATCAATTTTGGACCCCAGAGTTTAATCACCCAGATAATGACTTTGCTGGTGGTTTAGAAGGCAGGTTAGAGTTTACTTATCGTTTGTTAGAAAGCATTCGCCAATCAGTTGGCCCCGATTTTATTGTGGGCATACGTATGACGGGTGATGATTTTTTACGTCATAGCAATGCTGATAACGGTGGTAAAAAAGGCTTAGATGAAGCTGCATGCTTAACCGTCGCCAAGGCCTTGCAGGCTGCTAATCAATTAGATTTTTTTAATTTTGTGGGTGGACACCTTACTACTGATATGGGCCTAGCCGATTGTATACCGCCCATGGGTAATCCAAGTTCGCCTTATCTAAACTTAGCAGGGCGGCTAAAACAACAGCTTGAATTACCGGTGCTTCACGCAACTCGAGTGACAGACGTGTCCACAGCTCGCCATGCCGTAGCCGCAGGTTTAGTAGATGTGATCGGCATGACTCGTGGCCACATGGCTGATCCGCATATTGTTAATAAAATAATGGCAGGCCAAGAGCACCGTATCCGCCCGTGTGTGGGAGCTGGTTATTGCTTGGATCGTTTGCATGAAATGGGTGAAGCCCTATGTATGCATAATGCAGCCACTGGACGCGAAGCTCAACTGCCACACATTATTGCAACAAGTAATCATCCCAATAAGCGCATAGTTGTTGCAGGGGCTGGCATTGCGGGTTTGGAGGCAGCAAGAGTTTTGGCCAGTAGAGGCCATCAAGTGACTATATTGGAAGCAACGGCAAAGGTAGGTGGGCAAATGAACCTAGCTGCACGCGCCAAACGTCGCCAAGAGCTGCATTCAGTAAGTCAGTGGCTTTATAGCGAATGCCAAGTGTTAGGTGTGCAGTTTCAATTTGAAACTTGGGCCGATGCGCAAACGGTTGAGTGTTATCAGCCCCATATGGTGGTGGTAGCAACGGGTGGTGTTTCTTTAGAGATGCCTATTAAATCTGCCTCAGCATTAATGACTAGTAGCTGGGATATTTTTTCAGTGCAGGTAAAACCTTCAAAAAACGTGTTGTTTTATGATGAAACAGGCTCACATGCAGGCATGAGTTGTGCTGAATTTATGCTGCAAAATGGCACTCATACTTTAGAGCTGGTATCACCCCACAGGCATATAGGACGTGAAGTAGGGGGACGTAAACTTCCCACATTACTTACGAGGTTTATACTCATTGAATGCCAGCATCACACCAGACTGGGAGCTAGTAAAGGTGATTAAACAAGGCGTTGGATTAGAGGCCACCTTGTGGAATGAATACAGCAACCTCTACCAAACACGTAGGGTAGACCAAGTGGTGGTAGAAAATGGCACTTTGGCCAATGATGAATTATTTCATGAGTTGTTGCCCATGAGTCGTAATTTAGGTGAAGTAGATTTTGAAGGGTTAAGAAGAAACCAACCTCAGCTATTAACGCTTAATGAGAAGGGTAAGTACCACTTGTATCGCATTGGTGATGCTTGGGCGGGGCGTAATGTACATGCCGCACTTTATGATGCTTTGCGTTTGTTAAAAGATTATTAAAAAACGCATAAAAGGCAATTAAAAAAACTAACAAAAGGCAGTGATACCTTTTGTTAGTTTTGATGGTTTTTAGTGTCTACTCAAATCTACCGTTTGGTGAATTCTGGGTAGGCTTCAATACCACATTCTGAAATATCTACACCAGCATATTCATCTTCTTTACTCACGCGTAAACCAAACACTTGCTTGATGATAAACCAGACGATAAAGCTGGCTCCAAATACCCAAACAAAGATAGTGGCTGCACCAATCAATTGACCCGTAAATGTAGCTGCTGAGTTGGTCACAGGCACTAACATCAAGCCTAGTAAACCAGCACTACCGTGTACTGAAATAGCACCTACAGGGTCATCTAGTCTTAGTTTGTCTAGGGCTAAGATACTAAATACTACTAATACACCACCTAACGCGCCAAAAAGACTGGCTTCAAGTGCTGTGGGAGTAGATGGCTCTGCGGTAATAGTAACCAGGCCTGCTAGAGCGCCGTTGAGCATCATGGTTAGATCAGCCTTGCCAAACTTCAAGCGAGCTACAATAAGGGCTGCGATGGCGCCTGCTGCAGCGGCTGCGTTGGTGTTAAGAAACACCATGGCTACAGAGTGAGCAGAGTTGATGTCACCAAGCTTAAGCACAGAACCACCGTTAAAGCCAAACCAACCCATCCACAAAATAAATGTGCCTAAGGTTGCCATGGGTAGGTTTGCACCAGGGATAGCTTTAATTTCGCCATTAGGGCCATACTTGCCAATACGTGCACCCAACAAAAGCACTCCTGCTAGAGCTGCTGCAGCGCCTGCCATGTGCACAATGCCTGAGCCAGCAAAGTCTGAAAAACCAAGTTCGCCAAGATTGTACCAGCCAAATACGTCTTCACCATTCCAAGTCCAAGCGCCTTCCATAGGGTAGATGAATCCAGTCATCACCACGGCAAAGGCTAAAAATGACCAGAGCCTCATACGTTCAGCTACTGCGCCAGACACAATAGACATAGCGGTGGCAACAAATACAACCTGAAAGAAAAAATCTGAAGCTGAAGAATATACTGAAGCACCACCAAAACCTTCGGCGGCAGAATCGGCTAACACTTGCGCAGAATCAATGGTGTGGATGTCTCCTAAAAGCCAGCCCCCACCATACATAATTTGATAACCCATGATCAGATACATGGCACAAGCAATAGAATATAGCGCAAAGTTCTTTGTAAGAATTTCTGTGGTGTTTTTACCACGTACTAAGCCTGCTTCAAGCATAGCAAAACCTGCAGCCATCCACATTACTAAGGCGCCACAAATTAAAAAGTAAAACGTGTCCAGGGCAAACTGGAGTTCATATAGGTTATTTTCCATGAGGTTCTCGTTAAGTAGTTGTGATTACTAACCTCACTATTGCTATAATCGTGCCAAATTTATAATTACGATATAAATCATATACTTATGATTAAATTATATTCTATTGTATTTCTTCGGATAACGTTTTTGGTGCGTTTAGAATAATTAGTCGGTGGCTTTGCACTAGTTTGGCGCAATCAATAGAAATCTAATATTAAGGCTTCGTATGATCAAACTAATAAGTATAATTGGCCTATGAATAATTGTTTGATACACTGATAAATCATACTTTTTGGATGACTAACTTTGACTTATTTAGCCGCTGCCATCGACCTTGGTTCTAATAGTTTTCACGTGACTGTAGTAGATACTAGTCACGTGCCTTATAGGGTGGTGAGTAGGATTGGAGAAAAGGTTCAATTAGCAGCAGGTTTAAATGAGCACAACGTTTTAAGTCAAGAATCTATTGAAAGGGGGCTAGATTGTCTTGTGCGTTTGGCCCCTATGCTTGAAAAAGTATCGCCCAAACACCGTTTTGTAGTGGCCACTAATACCTTACGGGTAGCACAAAATAGAGCTGATTTTATTACTGCAGCAAACGTGATATTGGGCGCAGATATAAACGTACTTAGTGGTGAAGAAGAGGCTGCATTAATTTTTACTGGAGTCACCAGTGACCTAGCCATTGCACCCCACAAACCCTTTGAAAAGCTAGTGATTGATATAGGTGGTGGTAGCACTGAGCTTGTGCTGGGTAAAAATAGTCCAAATCAATTACAAAGTTTCCCAATGGGATGCGTGGCTTTTAGTCATGATTATTTCCCACAACGCAAAATTAATAATGCCCATCTCCAAAATGCCATTGAGGCAGCTCAGGCTATTATAGAGTCATCTAAATCAAATTCCTTAGGCGCCTCAGAAACTATTTGGAGTGGATGGCAGGTGTGTATTGGTTCATCTGGCACCATGAAGGCATTAATCGCACTGAGCGCACTAGAAGAGGGCGGTATGGCTTATCTAAATAGGGCATCAATGGCAAACATAGAGCAGCAGTTGTTAGCTTTTGATTATTTAGATGATGTGAGTATTGAAGGAGTGCGAGTAGATCGCGGTGAAGTGTTGCCTGCAGGCTATGCCATACTCATGGGCATCATGCGCAGCTTAAACTTAGATCGGATTTATTTTTCTACCGGGGCTTTACGTGAAGGCGTGTTGCTAAAGGCTTTACAAGAGAAGTAATAAAAGACAAGAAGTCATTTAATAGTTAAGGCAAATGGCTAAGTCAAAGGTTAGTCTAAAGCTTACCTAGGCAATGTGGTCATTGGCCTAGGTAAGGTTATATTAAACGCAGTATTAAACCGCTAGATACTCTTCACGAAGTGCTTTGTTATCCAACACTTCTTGAGCTGTACCAGTAAACACTATCTCACCAGAATCGATGATAATGGCATGGTCGGCTAGCTTAAGCGCGGCCACAGCATTTTGCTCAACGATGACAGTGGTAATGCCCATAGATTTAACTTCTTTAAGCATACGTTCAATTTCTTGCACGATCACAGGTGCCAAGCCTTCATACGGCTCATCAAGCAAAAGAAGCTTTACATCTCTTGCCAATGCGCGTGCTAAGGCTAGCATCTGCTGCTCGCCACCAGAAAGAGAAGAGGCTTCTTGCTTGCGTCTTTCTTCCAGCTTTGGGAAATGCCCGTAGATCTTTTCAAGAGTCCAGCCTAAAGGTTGCGCAATTTGCGCCAAAATTAAGTTTTCTTCTACGGTCACACCTGGAATGATGCGACGATCTTCACAGACCAATTGAACGCCAGCGCGAGCTGCTTCAAAGGCTTTCATGTTATGTAAAGCTTGGCCGTTTAGCCAAATCTCACCACTGCTAAGAGCAGGTTGAGCTGCTCTAGCAATCGCTCTTAGGGTAGACGTTTTACCGGCACCGTTGCGGCCTAGTAGGGCCACAATGTCACCTTCTGGGATGTCAAAAGACACCCCTTGCACTACGTAGCTTTCACCATAAAAGGCATTTAGCTCACGGCAAGAAAAGAAGGGCTGAGGCGCGTCTGGTGTACTTTGTTTCATAGTATGTTTCCTTATGCGCTTATTAAACTTGAGCTTCGCCAAGATAGGCTTCAATAACTTTAGGATGACCCTTGATTTCGTCTGGAGTACCTTCAGCAATAATTTGGCCTTGAGCTAACACAGAAATCTTTTCTGCCAAAGAGAAAACCACATTCATGTCATGCTCAACAATCACTTTGGTGATGCCATCTTGCATGCTATTAAGCAGCTCAATGGTTTTCTCTGTTTCATGGCGAGCCATGCCGGCAGTAGGTTCGTCAAGTAACAATAAGCGTGGCTTGTTAGCCAAACAAATAGCCATTTCTAAACGACGCTTATCACCACGTGACAAACTACCTGCCAAAGAGTACATGTGTTTTTCTAAGCCTAGCTCACAGATCTGTTGTTCTGCAAATTCGATAAGAGGGCGCTGTTTGGCACGACCCTCAAACATATTCAGATTAAAAGACCCGTCTCTAGCTGCAAACACAGGAATGGTTACGTTTTGTAACACAGTCATTTCTGGGAACACAGCTGGCGTTTGGAAAACCTTAGCAATGCCAAGCTGGTTAATGTCAAACGAGTTCACATTAAGCAGTGGTTTGCCATCAAACATTACTGAACCATCATCAGGCTTAAGCATGCCTGTTAACACGTTCAATAACGTTGATTTACCAGCACCGTTAGGCCCGATAAGAGCGTGAGTGGTGCCTTTTTCAATTTTTAAATTCACGTTTTGTAAGGCTTTTAAACCACCAAAACTTAAAGATACTTGATGTATATCTAATATAGCCATGATTCAGTTCCTTATTCGCCGTCAACGGTAGTGAAATAACGCTTTTTCAGGCGAGCAATGCCTTCCATAAAGCCACCAGGCATAAACACAACAACAGCCATAAAGATTGCACCTAGAACAAGTAACCACTGTTCTCCAAGGTCTACAGACAATACGTTTTCAAAGTACAACATGAAACCTGCACCTAACATAGGGCCAACTAAAGTGCCTACGCCACCGATGACAGACATGATGACGATTTCGCCAGACTGATGCCAACCTAAGAATTCATGGCCTACAAAAGGCTCATAAACCACCATTAAGGCGCCAGCAATCGCAGCATATACAGCGCTTATTACAAAGGCTAATAGCTTGTATTTACGGGCGTTGATACCAGTGAATTCCAAGCGGGTTTGGTTGCACTTAATAGCTTTCATCATTAAACCTACAGGCGAGCGTTCAATACGCTTAGCCATGTAAAACAAGAAGATAGCCATAAAGGTAACAAAGTAAAATACCGTGTCGCCCTGCATTTTCAAGTTAAACAACATAGGTGTAGGCATGCCTGTTAGACCGTTTTCACCGCCAGTCCATTTTTGCAACATAGACATAGCCATTGAGTCGAACATTTCGGCAAAAGCTAAGGTAAGAATAGAAAAATAAATACCTGTTCTTTTTAGCGTAAGCAAACCAATAATCACAGCCACAACCGTGGCAGCTAAAACGGCCACTAATATTGCTGGAATAATGTTATCAGAGAAGCTCTTCAACATAATGCCAGTAACATAAGCGGAAATACCAAAGAAGGCAGCGTGTCCAAAAGACAAGTAGCCAGTAAAACCTAGTAAAATATCAAAACCTACCACAAAAATACAAAAGATCATGATCTTAGTATCTAGGCCTGAGTATCCACCCATAATTGGGAACCATAAAGGCATGGTTAATGCGACTAAAGCAAACAAAAGTACAGCTTTGTTGTGTTGCCAAAAGTTATCTTGATTCAACATTATTCAAATACTCCTTTGGCACCTAATAAACCACGAGGGCGAACCAATAAGATGATTACAGTGATTAGGTAGATAATAATGGTATTAATGTAGATGTAAGGTGCTGTGAAGCTTTGCGCCATACCAATCAATATACCAGCTAACACAGCGCCACCCAGGGAGCCCATGCCGCCAATTACTACAATCAAGAATGAAGGCACAAGTAACTGCATGCCTACTTCTGGTGATACTTGAGTTACCGGCCCGCCAAATACACCAGCGATACCTGCAATCATGGCACCTAAGCCAAACACCACCATAAAGCGACGGTTAATGTTAACACCAAGGAACTGCAGCATTTCTGCATCACGCATACCTGCACGAATAACCAAACCAAAGCGGGTAAGGTGTAATAGAGCAAATACGGCTGATACAGTAACGATAGCGACTACTACCAATATCATGCGCCACTTGGGATACACTACAAAACCCTCTAAGAATGGTAGGTATTCATGCATAAAGATAATGCCGTTACCCCAAGCAGGGATGGTAAACGGAATATTGTTAGCACCAAATACCCACTTAAGAAGCTCTTGCAAAACGATGGCTAAGCCAAAGGTTACCAAGATTTGATCAGTGTGTGGCCGGTCATAGAAACGCTGAATTAAGCCGCGTTCCAAAAGCACCCCGATTATAAACAGCACAGGAGGCACTATAATCAGCGCCAGGCCAAAGCCTAGAGCATTGTTGATACTCACAGCCAAATAAATAGCGATGAGATAAAGGGCACCGTGGGCAAAGTTAACTACGCCCAAAGTACCAAAAATAAGTGTAAGGCCCAGAGCAATGAGCACGTAAATGGAACCCAGCTGTAGGCCGGTTAAGATAGATAGAGTAAAAGCGTTGAGCGTCATATCCATTGTGGAGATACTCCCATTGGTTGCTGTGGCAAGGTCATGTTGATGTAATTTTATATTAAGTAAAATAAAAACGGGCCAGCATTAAACTGGCCCGTATGGGTCAATACATCTAGCTTATGCTGGGATGTATGGGCCTAACTCACCGCCAAAGATGGCTGGATCATAGTCCACGGTTGCAGCATCAACTTCATCAACGATCTTAAGATAGTCGAATTCGCTGGTACGTGCAGAAGGTGATTTACCCTGCATAACCAAGATGTCCTTAATACACTGGTGATCAGAACCACGGTATAAGGTTTCGCCGTTACCAGCGCCAGTGAATTTAAAGTCTTCAAGGGCTTTGATAACTTCTGGTGGGTAGAAAGTACCTGCCATTTCACATGCGTTAGCATACAAAAGAGTCTGTACGTAACAAGTGTGAGCAGCCTGTGAAGGTGGGAATCCATATTCATCAGTAAAGGTTTTAACAAATACTTGAGAACCTTCATCTTGTAGAGCCCAGTTCCAACCCGAGGTGCCTAGTACACCGTCGATGTTTGCAGAACCAGCACCTTTAGCCATCAAACGACTGTATAAAGGCACTACGATTTCTAGGTTCTTACCGTTTTTCTGCATGTCACGCATGCCGAAGTTTACAGCGTTGGTTAGAGAGTTAACCATGTTCGCGCCGTAGTGGTTCAAGATTAGAACGTCTGCGTCTGAGTTCAATACTTGAGACAAGTACTGAGAGAAGTCAGTAGTCTTCAATGGCGTCATGATGTTGCCAGCAGTAGACCAACCTTCTTTCTCGGTAAACTCTTGCATAGACTCTTGCTGGGTGTGGCCCCAAGAATAGTCAGCTGTTAGGTGGAAAGCACGACGGTCTTTGCCGTATTCTTTGCTCAATACAGGAGAAAGTGCCTTACCTGTCATGTGAGCGTTGAAGAAATGGCGGAAGCCATAACGCTGCTTGTCCTTACCTGTAGTGTCGTTTGAGTGAGTCAAACCACACATAAAGATAATGCCTAGCTCATTACACAAGTACTGCTGTGCAATAGCGATACCAGAAGAAGATCCACCAGTAACCATGATTACTTTATCACGCTCGATCATACGACGAGCAGAGGTGCGAGAAGCATCAGCGTTAGTTTGTGTGTCACCCGTTACATAAGTAACTTTTTTACCCAAAATGCCGTTACCGGTCAATTTGCTTGGCTTAAGGGTGTCGAGCATGCCGCCACCGTTGTTCAAATGCTTAACAGCTAGCTTGTAGGCACGTAATTCATCAGCGCCTTCGTCTGCGTATGCGCCAGTTTGTGGTACGTTAAAACCAAGTACAACTTCACTACCTTTAACAGGGTAGTTACCAAGTGCTTCTTCAGCCCATGCATTTTGAGTAAAGAACATAGGTGTAGCGCCTGCTGCGGCTCCAGCTGACGTGGCTTTCAACACATCACGACGAGACCAGCCCGTCTTTTTATTTGTGTCTTCAGATTTTACATCTGTCATGGCAAACTCCAATTTATTGTTGTTAAGCCCAGATGAACACTGCCAGCAGTTTGTGCGTAGGTGCCTCTAGGTTGCTACCTAGTCTAGAGAACTGGGGAATATTGAAAATTAGACCTTAGTAAGTGAGACTAAAGTTGTATAAGTGCTGGAGGGGTGGCCTAGCCACTGATATTACTAGTAACTAAGGCAACTGCCTATACAATCTGAACCAAACAGACTGTATACTAAAGGTGTTATTTTTTACTGTTAAGCCAAGACCCAGAGGCACTCATGACCAACACTAGCTCGCCACAAAAGCCCATTAACATTGCTGTATTAACAGTGTCTGACACTCGCACTGTGGCTACTGATAAATCTGGGGCCACGCTGATAGAGCTTTTACGTGGGGCAGGGCACCAACTAGCACAACACGCCATTGTAAAAGATGATGTGTATCAAATACGTGCTGCTGTGAGTGGCTGGATAGCAGATAGCAACGTGCACGCGGTGCTAGTAACCGGAGGCACAGGCTTTACCGCAAGAGACACCACCCCTGATGCCTTATTGCCATTGTTTGACCAAGTGATCGAAGGCTTTGGTGAGCTGTTTAGAAGCTTATCTTTTACAGAAATTGGCACTTCTACCATACAGTCTCGCACTGTGGCAGGTGTGGCTAATCGCACGGTGATTTTTAGCATGCCAGGCTCTACAGGAGCGTGCAAAACAGCATGGAATGGCATTATTTGTGAACAACTAGACAGCCGGCATAAACCCTGTAACTTTGTAGAAATGGTGACCTTTCACTCATCCAATGATTTAACTTCGTAATGCCTACTATTACTAACAAAACTAGCCTTACCAGCGTAGCTGATGCGCAGCAGCAAATAATGCAAGCTGCAACATGCACCCTTAGCACGCAACGGGTGTCTTTATTTTATGCCGTAGGTCGGGTATTAAGTACCCCTGTGATATCAATGGTAGATGTGCCCCCAGCGGATAACAGCGCTATGGACGGCTATGCCATGCGCACAGAAGATGTGCACCTAGCTGCAATACCAGTGAGCCAGCGCATAGCGGCAGGACAAGTGCCCCAAGCATTAGAGCCCCATACCTGTGCTCGTATATTTACTGGGGCGCAAGTGCCAGCTAATGCACAGCTTGTGGTGATTCAAGAAGATGTGGACAAAGTAGAAGGGGGCATTTGCATCCGCCAAAGCGCATTGCAGCAAGGACAAAAGCAAGGCCAGTTTATACGCCTAAAAGCCCAAGACATCACCACAGGACAAGTGGTATGTGAAATAGGCACCAAGCTTGAAGCAAGGCACTTGGGAGTGTTGGCATCGATGGGCATAGAGCGTGTAGACGTGTATCGTCGTCTAAAAATAGCCATAGCCTCCACGGGCAGCGAGCTAGTAAATCCAGGCCAAGCCCTAAAAACTGGCCAAATCTATAATTCAAACCGCTTTTTATTAGCAGGACTAATAGACCAGCTAGGCATGGATCTAGTAGACATAGGCATTATTACTGATGAGCGCTCTACCACTGAAAACGCCCTAGCTTTGGCAGCAGACCAGGCAGACATTATTATTACCAGTGGTGGTGTGTCCGAAGGCGAAGAAGACCATGTAAAAGGGGCAGTAGAAACCCTAGGTCAGCTAGACGTTTGGAAACTAGCGATAAAGCCAGGTAAACCACTGGCCTTTGGTCGTGTAAAACACACCCCATTTTTTGGTTTGCCAGGCAACCCTGCCAGTGTGTTGGTGACCTTTATGATAATGGCTAGGCCCTTTCTACTAGCGCTACAAGGCTGCAGAGATAACAAAGGCTATAGTTTAACTGCGCATTTGGTGAACCCTCCCAAAAAACCAAGCGAAAGACAAGAATACCTGCGGGTAAGGGTGTTGCCTCATGCGCAGGCAGGCTTGGTGATAGAGGCGATGACTAATCAAAACTCAGGGGTGCTAAGCACCGCCATGGAAGGGCATGGCCTAGCGGTAATAAAAGTAAATACATCAGGAGAGCAGGCGCAACAGGTGGAGTTTTTGCCTTATGTTAGCTACGGCGTGTAAAGGCCATATTATTATACAATCTGTATAAAAATCACTTGAGAATCATAGGCTTTT
Organism: Candidatus Njordibacter sp. Uisw_002; assembly: GCF_047730155.1. Taxonomy (NCBI): domain Bacteria; kingdom Pseudomonadati; phylum Pseudomonadota; class Gammaproteobacteria; order Pseudomonadales; family Candidatus Njordibacteraceae; genus Candidatus Njordibacter; species Candidatus Njordibacter sp. Uisw_002. Next base: position 1,480,194 of record NZ_CP159832.1, on the reverse strand, counting down.
TGCCTATACTGCGCACCTCGCAATCGATCGATTGTGATCGTTATGGTAGCCCTATTGGTCCCCACGCAACGATAAACCGTAAACCTGGTCAGGCCTGGAAGGGAGCAGCCACAGCGGTGGATTCGTGTGCCGAGGTGCGGCTGATAGGGGTACCACCATTTCTTTGATTTATATAAATATTTAGCTTATTTTAGACGCTTATTGAAGCAAGTGGACCACATGGTGGAATACATGGCTAATCCTTTAGCTTACCCCCGGCGCTCTTTACAACTAAATGTAGGAGGGTAGCGGCAATAGCTCGGTGCCTCACCGCAAACGTTTTTAAAGATAAGGAGGGCACGTTGTTTTTCTAAAAACTAATATAAAGCTAAGTTTTTATGCCATTTTGGTCTATGAGACTAAAAGGCAATATGTTGATGTCTGGACTTGCTGGAGTATATCAGGCCATGCTCATGAAGCGTGCTTTAATAATATTGAGGTAAATATGAAAAAAATAAAAACAATAATCTCCTCTGTTAGTGTTGGTCTGCTACTAGGTACTGCTAGTTTATGCGCTGTGGCTGCAGGTGGACCGGTGGGAATCACGGGTGACATAATGTCTGTTGACGTGACCCATAATGGTCAAGCTATGCAAATTATGCGTAACCAAGACAACAGCAATACGGTGATAGACGCGTTTGCAAAAACCTCACGCCCTTGCCCTGTCTTTTGTATTCAACCTATGACGTTTGCACCAGGTATTGAAACACTGGGTGAGTTAGAAATTATCGACCATATCGTGCGTATGCAAAATGGTGAAAATATTTTGGTAGTCGACTCACGAACTCCAGATTGGGTTAAACGTGGCACGATCCCTGGTGCTGTCAACGTACCATTTACAAAGTTAACAACTTCTAAAGGTGCGACTACTGAAATTATTATGCAGGTGATGATGGACCAGTTTGGCGTTAAATTGGTTGGTGATGCCGACGAATTTACTGTTGATGAAGCCATCGTGGCAGGCAACGTAAATGAAGTGTTTGATTATTCTGACGCGAAAACCTTAGCATTGTTTTGCAATGGTATGTGGTGTGGCCAGTCTCCAGCATCTATGGCAACCTTATTGAAATTTGGTTATCCAGCTGAAAAAATCAAGTGGTTCCGCGGTGGTATGCAGACGTGGGAAATCTTAGGTTTTAACACTGTTAAGCCATAATAGACTAACTTATAGCAATAAAAACGGGTCGACTGGCCCTTTTTTATTGTGTTAAATTTGTTAGTCATCGCTAGTGAATTAGAGGAATATGTATGAACAGATTAAAAGTAATAGCGCGTGCTGGGGCGTTCAGTTTTTGCACATCATTAGCTTTGCTATCACTATCGTCTCAAGTGCATGCCATAACCGACTTAGAACAGGCTTTACAAGCCCAAAGTGACGGTAATTTGAAGGCTGCTGCGACGCACTTTCAAACGGCGGCTCAAACTGGCAGTAGTGAAGCTCAATATCAGTTAGGTATGCTATACGCTCAAGGTACTGGCGTTAAAGAAAATCTTGAAAACGCAAAAACTTTAGTACAACAAGCTGCTAGCCAAGGCCATGTACTCGCAACTGAGTGGCTGAGCGCGCATGTTGTCTCAGTCACACCTAGCGTGGAAGAGGAAGAGGAAGATCCAGAAGACGATTGCTAGCAGTCTAGCCAAATAGGTTCATTTTTATGTATAAGATCTGCAGCTGTTTTTCTTGTGCCACAAAGTGGAACACTTCGCTTGAAATGAATGTGTTGTTTGTGATTCGATTAACCCTTGATTAAGCACTTTCTTGATAAGTGTGAATTCTTCTAAAGCCTTATAAACCAGGGCGTAAGAAACTGTAGTCGTTTTGTTTTTTGAGCAGCCACAGCGATGGATTCGTGTGGTGAGGCGCGGCTGATAGGGATGCCACCATTTCTTTGTAATATATACCAATCAACCAGTGTGCTAATTAAGCAGTAGATTCTTTTTGAGAAATGACCTGCTTCACAGATAACTGAAGGTATATTTTTAAAATATTAAAATATTAAAATATTAAAATATTAAAATATTAAAATATTAAAATATTAAAATCTTGTAATAGAGTATTATTTTTGGAATATTGTTCAATGAGTGTTATATTCTTTTTCCTGAAAGAAAGATTAGGTAAAACATGCTTTCATTATTTAAAGAGTAAGCTTAGAAAATGGCACAACCTATTTATATTGTAAGAGGCTTCAGCAACACAGAAGCAGGGCGTATTAGCCTCATTCCGGCAGTGGCTGGGCTGTGGCTTGGTATTTACTGGCTTTATAAATATTTTAATTATTGGCCTAGCATTTCTGAGCCCTACAATTTTATAACCGAATCTTATTATTACTTAATCGTTATTCCAATCGACTTTTGTATAGCTGTGTGGGCACATATTGTGCAATATGAGCTAACTATTTACCCTAATGTTAATTTAATAACCTCAATATTAGGCATTATCACCTGTGCTTTGTTGATCAATAAGGCTTTAAAGTTTTCTTTTTTTTTATTAACTCAGCTTGGATTGAGGTTTAGCCATATTGCATTAGTTTTTTTTGGGCCTGCTTTTTTTGGAATATTTTGGTATCTAGGTGGGTTTGTTTTAGCTTGGTTATTTGCCACACATTAACTTAATAAAGCGTTAACCTGATTCATATTCACAGTGTCTTCATCATTAATCACCAACTATTCAGCTTTGGTTCACAGGAGGTTCACTCTTTTGGGGTTAAATAACTTCAACTTTTTAAGTAACTCAAATTTCTTGAGATACATAAAGCTTTGAGATATTTAATATGAACACTAAAAACCAACTCGCCGTAGCCATCACCCTAGCCATGGCTGCTATTTCTGCATCAGCTTCAAGCCCAGCAGGCAATAGCCAATATTGGACAACTACCAACGGCACAGTAATCGTGTCGGCTAATGGCAACCCTGTAAGAACCATTCACTATAAAGACAAAACATTAACCACACTTAAAACCCAAAGTAGGCCCCAGCCTAAAGTATTTTCATCAGTTTTTGCAGACCTACAAAAAACAGTGGCCAAAGCTCTTAACTTAGATGCCCAGCAGGTGCTAGCAAACCCTAAGCCAGTAAGTAACAAAGAACCCATAGTAGTGCTTACAAAAGCCCCAGCTAAGATGGCTGCGCCAACACCAGCACCAACACCAACACCAACACCAACACCAACACCACCTAAGCCTGCAGCCCCAAACCCAGCTGTTGTTGAAAAAGTGGTTGATAAGGTGGTGCAGATAGCAAAGCCTGTAGCTATTCCAAAGATTAACTACCGCTACCATAACTATAAAACAACCGTGCTATTTGACACAGCCAGCGCAGACCTCACAACAGATGCCACAAGCAACCTAAAGCAAGTGGCCATGGCCACCAAAAAAGCTGACAAAGTGCTGTCTGTTAGGCTGTTGGGCCATGCGGACACACGAGGTGATGCCGCTTATAACATGAGCTTATCCCAAGAGCGCATAAGCTCGGTGACGCACTACTTTGATCTTTTAAATATAAAAGTAACCTCTATGCTTGCCCAAGGTGAAACCTCACCAGTAACAGGCAAAAACGGAGAAGACCTTACCTTAAGCCGCAGGGTGCAGGTGTTTATTACTACTGGCTATGTGGATTAATGTTGTTTTAGAACATTGCTATATATTCTGCACGTAAATGGTCTATTTACATGATAGGCCATCCATTGCCGCACAAACAACGTGACCTGATACTAAACCCGCATTTCATGTGTCGCTAAAGCGTATCTATATTCAGTTTTATGATGTCTTGTGGTATGTTTCTATTAAATAAATAAGCCACACTGCTATGGCTTTTAATCCATGAGATAACACGATGCCCGCTTTTTTAATTGTTCATTCAAAGCTTACAGACGCAAACGCATTCCAGCACTATGTAGAGGCGGCTGGGCCTTCTTTAGAGCGTTACCAAGGCACTTATTTGCTAGGTGGCAGTGTGAGTGACGTATTAGAGGGCACCCATGATAAAGACCGCACGGTTATTTTTCAGTTCCCCAGCACCCAAGCAGCAAAAAACTGGTATCAAAGTGACGAGTACCAAAGCGTTAAACCGTTACGCGAGCACACAGGTGCGTTTGATTTTGTGCTGGTAGATTCCTTTTAAGTTTTGGGCAAATCCACGCTGGAAAAAGCGTACAGATTTGCAGGTGTATTCATACATTAATGGTGATGAAAAAAGCGCTTAGGAAGCCTTAAAAATATGGATATTCAAGCTATTTCTTGGGAACAAACCATTGCTCTTAGACAAAGCGTTTTATGGCCAACAAAACCTCCTGAATATTGTCATGTAGAAGGTGATCATAAAGCATTGCACTTTGGTGTTTTTGTTAATGGCTCACTTGTTTGTGTTGCGTCCGTATACTTACAAGCAGGTAAGGCGCGCTTGCGTAAATTTGCGACTCAAGCTGACTATCAAAACCAAGGAATAGGCTCACAAATGATAGACTTTATTATTAGTTCACTTAAAGAAACGGATGTGAAAGTGTTCTGGTGTGATGCTAGGGAATCAGCTATAAGTTTCTATCAGCGTTTTGGCATGCAGCCCTATGGCGAGCGTTTTTATAAAGCAGATATTGCCTACTTTAAGATGCAAGTTTTGTTAGGCTAAAATATGCCCAGCGAGAAGAGTGGGCGCGAAGGCCCCATAACACGTCAAAATAAACTTAAGCAACACAATTGAACCACAAAACATACAGGCGCAATTTATAAACTATGCTTGTATACTTATTGGCACTAAGAATAAACGGTCATTATAAGGCTTTATCAATGAAAAAATTAATTGCGGCAGTGTTTTTATCCATGGTGATGAGCCATGCAGTGGCTCAAGAGTCTGATCTTTACAAGGGTTTTAAGGCGTTTCAAGCGGGTGAGTATGACACCACCATTGCCTACTGGGAGCCTTTAGCTCAGCAAGGCAATGTGGATGCTCAAAGTAGCCTTGCCGCCCTTTATAGATTTGGTTTTGGGGTAGAAAAAAACGCCCAAGTTGCAGTGAAATGGTATGGCCTAGCCGCAGACCAAGGCGATGCTGCTGGCCAGTACGGCTTGGCCACTATGTATGCCAATGGTGAGGGTGTGCCACTAAACGATGCAATGGCATTAAAATGGTACACCTTGGCAGCAGATCAAGGTGATGCTGATGCTCAGCTTAGCCTCGGAAGCATTTATAATACTGGTCAAGGTGTTGTAGAAAATGATGCGACCGCCGTAAGCTGGTACACACTTGCCGCCAAGCAAGGCTTAGTAGAAGCCCAAGCTTACCTAGGTGTAATGTATGAAAATGGCGATGGCATTGCCCAAGACACAGACAAAGCTTACATGTGGTACAACATTGCAGGCTATGGCGGCAATGAGCTTGGCGCTAAAAACCAACAAGCCCTAGCCCAAGGCATGAGCACAGACCAAAAAGCCAAGCTACAACAAATGTCAAACCAATGTTTGGGTAGTCAATACACCGACTGCTAGTAAATACCTCACTCACGCATTAGGTGGCCAGTAGCTATGTTAAAACCCCACTCCACACCTCAAAGCTTGGCTTATGTAGATGGTGAGCTAGTAGCGATTAGTGAGGCTAAAATATCTATTTTAGACTGGGGCTTTTTACATTCTGATGCCACCTATGATGTGAGCCATGTGTGGCAGGGGCGATTTTTTTGTTTGGATGAGCATATAGACCGCTATTATGCCGGCATGGAAAAGCTAAGGTTATCTATTCCCTACACCAAGGCACAGCTGGCTAAGCTGTTGTTAAATATGGTGGCACAAAGTGGCTTGCGCCATGCTTATGTAGAAATGATTACTACCCGTGGACAGCCTTCACCTGGCTCTCGAGACCCTCGCACCTGCACTAACCAGTTTTTTGCTTTTGTGGTGCCTTTTGTGTGGATTATCCCACCAGAAGAAGGGCTTCATATTGCTATTAGTAAGCAGCAGCGCATCCCTAGCGCAAGCGTAGACCCCACCATTAAAAACTACCATTGGTTAGATTTAGTGATGGGGCAATTTGATGCCTATGATCGTGGCGCACAAAGCGCTGCTTTAGTGGATGAAAACGGCAACATAAAAGAAGGCCCAGGGTTTAATATCTTTATTATTAAAGGTAATCAGCTGTTCACTACAAACACAGGGGTGCTGCAAGGCATTACTCGTAAAATAGTAATGCAGCTAGCCCAAAAGCTTGCCCTAGAGGCACCACACGCCCTAAACACAAAGGTGGTGCTTGGGGAAATATCTGCAGATGCGTTTAGGCACGCCGATGAAGCGTTTGCCACCAGCACTGCCGGTGGCATTATGGCCATTACGCAGGTGGATGACAGCGTCATAGGCACAGGCCGTATAGGCCCTTTAACCACGCAGCTAAAAGAGGCCTACTGGGCTATGCACACCCAATCTAAATATTCATTAGAAGTGCCTTACCCAAAATAAGACACACTCAGATATAGACAAAGGTGGTACAGGCTTTTTAGTTGGTAGCTTTAATTGCGTGTGGCTCATATAATGGTGTTTTCAAGTGTCTTTTAACCCAGCGAGTGCATTTGCATGGCATATCAGGTTTTAGCCCGTAAATGGCGGCCCCAAAATTTCCACACTATGGTTGGCCAAGAACATGTTCTGCGTGCCTTGGTGCATGCTCTAGACGAACAGCGATTGCACCATGCCTATCTGTTTGCAGGCACTCGCGGTGTGGGCAAAACTACTATTGCTCGTATATTGGCACGCTGCCTTAACTGTGAAGAAGGCGTAAGCTCTACCCCTTGTGGTGTGTGCTCAAGCTGTGTGGAAATAACAGAAGGCCGGTTTGTTGATTTAATCGAAGTAGACGCCGCATCACGCACCAAAGTAGAAGACACCCGCGAGCTGCTGGATAATGTGCAATATGCCCCTACACGCGGGCGTTTTAAGGTGTATTTAATAGACGAAGTGCACATGCTTTCTACCAGTAGTTTTAATGCGCTACTTAAAACTCTAGAAGAGCCGCCGCCTCACGTAAAATTTCTTTTAGCCACTACAGATCCACAAAAGCTACCCATTACTGTGCTTTCGCGGTGTTTGCAGTTTAATTTAAAAAACATGCCTGCTGATCAAGTGGCAGGGCATTTGCGCAATGTGCTTACTAGCGAAGAGATTCCTTTTGCTGAAGCCTCGTTGTGGCAGCTTGGGCGTGCAGCCAAAGGCAGCATGCGTGACGCTTTAAGTCTTACAGACCAGGCCATTGCCTTTTGTGGTGGCGACTTAACAGAGTCTTCTGTAAACCAAATGCTAGGCAGCATAGACCAAGGCAAAGTGGTGGCTATTGTTAGTCAGCTGCAGCAAGGCAATGCGTCACAGTTGTTGCACTTGATTAAAGAGCTGGCCGAGCATGGCCAAGATTTTGTGGTGGCTTTGGAAGATTTATTAAGCTTATTGCATCAAGTGGCTATTTGTCAGGTGTTGCCAGACGCGCCGGTTTCTGTGCAGTTTGATCAGGTGAAGGTGCAAGAATTAGCTCAAAGCACTAGCCCTGCAGACGTGCAGCTATTTTATCAAATGGGCATTATGGCCCGTAAAGATTTAGCAGCCGCACCTGTCGTGCAAGCGGGCTTTGAAATGGCTTTGCTACGGATGCTGGCCTTTAGGCCCCAACTACATGCTGGCCAAATGCAAGTTGCAGCGCCTCAAATATCACCTCAAGCAGTAGCGTCAAACACTACAGCCATTGCAGAAGCACAGCCTGAACCAGAGCCTCAGCCTGAACCAGAGCCTGAATCTGCACCCAAAGCTAAGATAGAGCCAGAACCAGAACAAGCGCCACAGCCAGAGATTCAGCCAGAAGAAACTTATCAACACCAAGCTACACAGGCTCCTGTAATTGAGTCGCCACCGTGGGATGAAGAGCCTCAGCTAGAACAAGAGCCTCAGCTAGAACAAGAGCGCCAGCTAGAACCAGAGCGCCAGCCAGAACCAGTGGCAATGGCAGAGCCAGAGCCAGAAGCTGTTGTAGCCCCACAGAAGCCAGCACATGATTGGACTTTGGCAGACCTAAGCGAACCAAACTGGATTCAAGTGTTTAACGACCTTAATCTATCCGGTATGACTCACGCTATTGCTGCAAATATGGTGTTTGCTCAAAGACAGGGCACTCATCTGCAATTCACTCTAGAGCAGGGCCAAAGCAGCATGTTAAATGATACTCACCAAAGCCGCATTTGTGAGGCTTTGGAAAAGATGTTTGGGTGTGAATTAAAGTTGAGCATAGGCATTGGAAAAGCTCAAACAGAAACCCCGTTTGCTAATCGCCAAAGGCGTGAAGCGCAGCATCAAAATGAAGCTATTTCATCATTACAAAATGATCCAAACGTGGCGAGTTTAACCACAGCGTTTAATGGGCAGCTAGACACTGATAGTGTATTGCCCGTGAACCCTATCGAAATATAAACTTAGATTATTGATAAGGAAATAAATATGTTAAAAGGTGGTATGGGCAATCTGATGAAACAGGCCCAAAAAATGCAAGAACAAATGCAAGAATCCCAAGCTGCGCTAGCTAATGCAGAGTTTACTGGCACCTCTGGCGCCGGTTTGGTGCAAGTGGTTATGACAGGGCGTCATGATGTAAAGCGTGTTCAGCTAGATGACTCATTGATGTCAGAAGACAAAGAAATGCTAGAAGATCTATTAGCCGCGGCAGTCAATGATGCGGTGCGCAAAGTAGAGCAAACTAGCCAGAACAATATGTCTGACATGACCGCAGGCATGGGTATGCCAGCGGGTTTTAAGATGCCGTTTTAGCCACTCACTTTAGTAGCACATTATACTAACTATAGGTTAACCTTCATGTCGTTTAGTCCTCTTATTGATGATCTTATTGAGTCTCTTCGCTGCTTGCCGGGTGTGGGACGTAAATCAGCGCAGCGCATGGCTTTGCATATTTTAGAGCGCAACCGTGAAGGTGGGGCAGTGTTGGCCCAAAGCATAAACCGTGCACTTGATAAAGTGGGTCGTTGTGAGCAATGCAGAACCCACAGTGAAATCCCCGTGTGTCGCATGTGCACTCGGCCAGATCGTGACCTTCTTACCTTGTGTATAGTAGAAACGCCTGCGGATATTTTAGCCATAGAGCAAGGCGCTGGTTTTAAAGGGTTATATTTTGTACTCATGGGGCATTTATCTCCCATGGATGGTATTGGGCCCAATGAATTAGGCCTAGATTTACTTGTTTCACGCCTAAAGGAAGAGCAGATCACAGAGGTGGTTATAGCCACTAACCCTACTATAGAGGGTGATGCAACGGCCCATTTTATTCATCAATTGATTCGCCAGCAGCTAGATACCCCAGCTGTTAATGTCACACGCATAGCTCATGGTGTGCCTATAGGTGGTGAGCTAGAGTTTGTCGATGGCGGCACTTTGGCCCACGCGTTTGCTGGCCGCAAGAGTTATACTTAATTATGTCAGATATGTATCAATATATAGACACCAACGAAGGGCTACAAATAGCCTGTGACCAGCTTATTAAGGCCTCAGCTATTGCTGTGGATACTGAGTTTGTTAGAGAAGATACTTTTTACCCCATTCCAGGGCTAGTGCAGCTTGCCGCAGATGGCAACACCTTTCTGGTAGACCCTGTTACCATTGATAACTGGCAGCCTCTTCAAACCTTACTCACAGACCCAGACACGCTTAAAGTGATGCATGCCTGCAGTGAAGATTTAGAGCTATTTCAGCATTGGCTTGAGCTACGGCCCACACCTATGGCAGACACACAAATAGCCGCTGCATATGTAGATATGGGCTTATCGCCAGGTTATCAAAGCATGGTGTTAGATTTATTGGGTGAAACTGTGGATAAAGGGGAAACACGCTCCAACTGGCTACAGCGACCATTGCGTGATTCTCAGTGCCACTATGCAGCGATGGATGTGGCTCACCTCATGCAGTGTTATGACCTTCTTGCCCAGCGCTTAAAAGATAAGGGCGTGTGGGAGTGGTTTTTGGAAGATATGCAGCGCTTAGCGCAGCCCAAGCCAGCTATAGATCCAGAGCTTGCCTACACTCAAATGAAAAATGCGTGGCGTTTGCAGGGCAAGTCTGTAGGGCGTTTGCGTGCTTTGGCGGCATGGCGCGAAGTAGTAGCGCGTAGTGAAAATAGGCCAAAAAGTTTTGTGGTTAAAGACAGCAGCCTCATTGATATGGCCCATAAAAACCCTGTGGATCTAAGTGCCATTGGTGAATGCCAAGACATGCGCCCTAGCAGCTTAAGGCGTTATGGCAAACAGTGGCTGGCTATCATGGGTGCTTCATCACAAGTGTTGCCAGGGGTGCCGCAGCCTTTATCTAAAAACGAAAACAAAGACTACAAGCGCCTACATAAAGTAGTCACAGGTCAAGCTGTGAATGCTTGTGTGCAAGTGCAATTGATGGGCCGTAAAAAAGAATTATTAGCGCTATTTGAAGGTTTGCGTAAAAAGCAGCCGTTTAGCTTACCCAGTAACTGGCAAGGCTGGCGAGAAGAGTTTCTTGCAGAGCCAATTGCCACAGAATATAACCATATTCAAGAGACACAGTAATGACTCAAAAGCGTATTATTTGCTCAATTTATCGCAGCAAAAAGAAAGACGAAATGTATCTCTATGTGGATAAAACCAAGGCGTTAAGTTTAGTGCCAGAGGCTTTGTTAGTGATGTTTGGTAAGCCAGAGCACCGCATGGATATGCTACTTACACCTGACAGAAAGTTTGCTAAAGCCAGTGCAGTAGACGTGTTGTCGCAAATTGATGAAAAGGGCTATTATTTACAAATGCCCCCAGTGCGCGAAGAGTATATGCTGGATCTTTACCGTGCGCCGATTAACCCAACCTATTAAACACTGCCGATAAGCTAGCTTTATGAAACATTCAACACAAACAGGGTTTTGGAAAGACGTCGCCCCCAAAGAAATGACAAGTCAGCAATGGGAATCCTTATGTGATGGCTGTGGGCGTTGTTGTTTACAAAAGCTCATAGATGATGATGTGCCTTTGATGTATCACACTAGTGTGGCATGTCGTTACCTTGATCTTAAGTCTTGCAAGTGCAGTGTGTATGAAACGCGCCAAGATAAAGTATCCGATTGCACCTTGGTCACCCCAGAAGCTGTAGAAGAATATAACTGGCTGCCAGAAACCTGTGGTTATAGGCGCGTGGCGGCAGGTAAAGATTTACCTGACTGGCATCCATTAGTCACTGGCGATCCTAAATCTACGGTAAAAGCGGGCATGACTGTGCGCAAATGGGCTATATCAGAAGACAAAGTGCCAGAGACAAGGTGGGGTGAACATATCATTGAGATTCAGCAACTTGGTGAATAAAAGTAGCTGTTTGCTCTTGTTACAGTGTCTTTAGATTGTGTTATGGTAAGTTAAATAAAAATAATATTCGGATTTCTAATTAATGTTCAAGTTTCATGCTATGCGCAGTATAAGTGCGACACTTTTCATCGCTTTATTAGCTATAAGTCATCCGGCTATTAGTAAGCCTTTGTCTAATCAGATGGACATTCGTGTATTGATCGATGTGTCTGGCAGTATGAAAAAAACTGATCCAAACAATCTACGTATTCCTGCATTACAAGTGCTCACTCAGTTATTACCTAAAGGAAGCAAAGCTGGCGTTTGGCAATTTGCTAACACCCCTAAGGTGGTTGTTCCCCATGGTGAGGTGGATGCACAATGGCAGCAACAAGCTGCTCTAGCTTCTCAAAAAATATCTTCCACTGGCCTATATACAGACATTGGCGCTGCGCTAACTGCTGCTTCATTTAATGCACAAGATCAAACCCAAGCTCGCCAGCTACATGTGATTTTATTAACCGATGGTATGGTGGATGTAAGTAAAGACGCCGCCCAAAACGCACTCGCTCGAAATGCGCTGCTTGAGCCGATACTTCAGCAATACATTAACGTAGGTGCCCGTGTGCACACGGTGGGTTTATCTTATAGAGCCGACCAAGCAACGCTCAGCGCAATAGCCAGACGCACTGACGGCTTGTTTGAAGTGGCTGAAGATGCAGACCAACTATTAGATATCTTTTTAAGGGCTTTGGATAACACGGTAGTGACTCAGCAAGTTGCTGTTGAGCCTATTGAGCAATCTTTTCTAGTAGAGCAGGGCATTGAGTCAATGACTGTGGTAGTAGAAAAAAACGGCGATGAAAACATCAAATTTACTGACGGTAAGCAAGATATAGTTACCCGCATACCTGCTATAGACGCTCAAATATGGCAGTCCTCCTCTACCCATGAAGTGGTTACAATTCAAGACCCTACGCCTGGCACTTGGACCTTAATTAGTGATACCGCCATATTAAAGCGCATCAATGTAGTGGGTAAAATACAAATACTACTACAACAAAGTCATCAAAATATAAAAGTAGGTCAGCGCAGCTATATCGACGTGCAGCTAGCTAATGCAAAAGGTGAGCTATTATCTGCAGCGCAGCTACAAGGGTTTAAGCTTGAAGTTGCTATGGATAATGGCGACAAAGAGGTGTTTGCTCGCAAGCAACGGTTTGCTGTAGATAAAAAAACGCGAATGGATTTGCCTGTGCTTAATCAACCTGGCATGTATAATCTCAATATTGCTGTCATTAATGGTTCATTGGTTCGCACCATTAATCGTAGCCTTAAAGTTCACCCTCTTGTGGCCTTAACAGACACCCAAAGAGATGCTGCAAACAATGCTCTAAATATGCCCGTTGCCAATGAGGTAGCTGTGATAGTCGATACGGCACCTAAAAAGAGCCAGCCCATTCTCATAGAAGTGAGTAAAGAAAAGCCTTCAAAAGAGTTACAAGCGCTGATGCTTGAGTCACAGGTTGAGCAAGAGGCTACAGCGGTGGTCAATGAGCCTGCAGCGGTTATCAAAGAGGCTGATACTGCGCCAAAAACTATTACTGGTCAGATTGTTGATGCTGTTAATGAACTAACGGCCAAGCTAAGTAGCCCAGCCCAAGCTTTAGAAACTTTGCCTAATCAAACTTCAAGTGACACTGTTAATGAAGCGGCTATCTCTGTGCAAGATGACCAGATTGTTACAAACCAGTCTATGCATTGGCGCTGGTATATAGTGGGTGGGGCAGCTTTTGTATTATTGATTTTATTGGTTATTTTACGTAGAACTAATAAAATACCAGAAGCAAAAACACAAACAAAAACTTAATTAAGTCGTTAGAAGTGGAACTGGTATATGTGTGAACTTTTAGGCATGAGTGCAAATGTGCCTACGGATATCTGCTTTAGCTTTACTGGGCTGATGCAGCGTGGTGGTGGCTGTGGCCCTCATCGTGATGGTTGGGGTATTGCATTCTATGTAGGTAAAGGCTGCCGTACATTTCATGACCCAAAACCCAGTGCAGATTCTGAAGTAGCGCGCTTAGTGCAGCGTCATTCAATGAAGTCTCATATAGTCATCAGCCACATTCGCCAAGCCAATGTAGGCAACATCTGTTTGGAAAATACTCATCCTTTTCAAAGGGAGCTGTGGGGTAAGCACTGGACCTTTGCACACAACGGGCAGCTTACAGACACCTCAAGTTTGTATTTAAACCACTATTTACCTGTGGGAGATACAGACAGCGAGCATGTATTTTGTTGGTTGCTTAGTGAGCTGCGTACAGCTTTTCCTAAACCACCTTCAGACAAGTCGGTAGTGCGCTATTTCTTACAACAGCACTGTCAGTATTTAAAAACTCTGGGGGTGTTTAATATGCTGCTTTCAGATGGCGACCATCTTTATTGTTTTTGCTCAACCAAGCTAAGCTGGATTACGCGCAAGGCTCCTTTTGGTCAGGCCTCTTTAAGCGACGCAGATGTTAATGTGGATTTTGGTGAAGAAACTACACCTAATGATGTTGTTTCAGTGGTAGCCACACAGCCACTTACAGACAATGAAACATGGCATACTATGCTTCCTGGAGATATGTTGGTGCTGCATAAAGGTGTGGCCCTTAGTTAGGGTTTGGTTTTGGTGTGGTTTAATTGTGGTTTAACTGTGCCAGAGTGAGCTTTTTCTTAAAAAGAAGTATTTAGTAAAAATTTTTCATATTTTGCTGGTTTTCAAATGCATGTTTTATTAGCATGGCTTTATATATAACAAAAACTTAAAGGCTTATCATGAATCAAATCGCTGGCGTAGAATTTGGCCAATACCAATCTGTTACTGATGTATTTTTAGAAGCCTGTGGTAAGTATGCACACAAACCCGCCTTTAGCTGCATGGGGCAAACTTTGTCCTTTGCAGACATGGAGCGTTTAACTGCTAATTTTGCCTCTTATTTGCAAAACCATACTGACCTTAATGTGGGCGACCGCATAGCTATACAGCTACCTAACGTATTGCAATTTCCTATTGCAGCAATGGGCGCCATGCGAGCAGGTATGGTAGTGGTGAATACCAACCCCCTTTATACCGCCAGAGAAATGGAACACCAATTTAATGACTCAGGTGCTAAGGCCCTAGTGATTTTGGCCAACATGGCTAATATGGCAGAGCAAGTGGTGCCTAAAACTGGCATTAAGCTGGTTATGGTGACACAGCTTGCTGATATGCACCCGTTTGCTAAGCGTGTATTAATAAACACAGTAGTCAAGCGTGTTAAAAAAATGGTGCCAGCCTATTCTTTGCCTGATGCTGTAAGCTTTAGACAGACTCTGGCATTAGGTGCTAAAAAAGCCCCAGTGGCAGTGTCTCTCACACTGGCTGATACAGCCGTATTACAATATACCGGCGGCACTACAGGCGTTTCCAAAGGCGCACAATTACTGCATCAAAACTTAGTAGCTAATATGATGCAGGTGCGTGAGCTCATCGTAGATATTTTGGATACTGACACCGAAGTGATGATTGCGCCTTTACCGCTTTATCATATCTATGCATTTACCGTGAGTTTGGTCATGACAGATATGGGTCATGAAATGGTGCTGATACCCAATCCACGTGATATTCCTGGGTTTGTAAAAGAGCTAAGCCGGCACAAATTTACTTCCTTTGCAGGCCTAAATACGTTGTTTGTGGCCTTATGTAATAACAAAGGTTTTAATGAGTTAGACTTTTCTCACCTAAAACATACCATTTCAGGTGGCATGGCGCTCACAGAAGCTGCAGCTAGCAAATGGCAAGGTGTTACAGGGTGTCAAATACAAGAAGCTTATGGGCTTACCGAAACCTCTCCTGCTGTTTCCTTTAACCCTTACCATGACATTCGTATTGGCACTATTGGCAAAGTGCTCACAGGCACACAAGTAAAAGTGATTGCAGAAGATGGCACTGACTTAGGTTTCAACCAAGAAGGCGAGCTGTGTGTGAAAGGCCCACAAGTAATGGCAGGCTACTGGCAGCGCCCAGAGGCCACAGCACAAGCGATTGACGCTGAAGGCTGGTTTAAAACCGGCGACGTAGCTATATTGGCTGAAGATGGGTTTATTCGTTTAGTAGATCGTATTAAAGACATGATCAACGTGTCTGGTTTCAATGTATACCCCAATGAAATTGATGATGTAGCCAGCCAACACGACGGTATTTTAGAGTGTGCAGCGGTAGGTATTCCTAACGAAGTAAGTGGTGAAACTGTAAAGTTGTTTGTGGTTAAGTCTGACCCGAATTTAACCCAAGCCGATGTGTTAGCACATTGTCGTGAAAACTTAACAGCGTATAAAGTGCCCAAAGAAGTTGAGTTTAGGGACGAGCTGCCTAAAACTAACGTGGGTAAAATCTTACGCCGTGCCTTGCGGGATTAGGTTTCCTTATGATTATCTAATTTTGATTTAACCCCACCACACTGACCTAAGCTGTTTGTTGTAGATTTTGATAAATCTTAAGCTTAGGTCAGTTAAAGCCCTCTTTAAACCGCCTTATAAACCACTTGAAGCTTCTAGGTTATGCGCGCTATAGCATGATAAGCTTGGGTCTTTAAAACCACCTTATTTTTATATGTCTTCTGCATTTTCAAACTGCATGGTTAAAGACCACGCGCAGCTCAATCGCTTGTCTTTTCAAATTGCGCAGCGCCAAAAGCGTGGGCAACCGTGCGAAAAATTAATGCAGCAGCTAGAGAGCAAAACCTTATCTAGCCAAGCCATCTATCAAAAGCGCAAGCAAGCTTTGCCTGTTATAGAGTATCCGCCGCAGCTACCTGTGAGCGGCCAGCGTGACAAGCTAGTTGCGCTTATTCGTGAAAACCAAGTGGTCGTATTAGCAGGTGAGACAGGCTCTGGTAAAACCACCCAGTTACCCAAGCTATGCTTAGAAGCTGGGCGCGGGGTGGGTGGCATGATAGGCCACACACAGCCACGACGTTTGGCTGCCAGAACCGTAGGTCAGCGTATCGCTGATGAGCTCAATGTGCCTTTAGGTGAGCAGGTTGGCTTTCAAGTACGTTTTACTGAACAAGTGAGTGATATTAGCCACATTAAGCTAATGACCGATGGTATTTTGCTTGCCGAAACCCGCAGAGATCCAGACCTTTTGCGTTATGACACTATTATTGTGGACGAAGCCCACGAGCGTAGTTTAAATATTGACTTTTTGTTGGGGTATTTAAAACAATTATTAGCCCGACGAGATGACTTAAAGCTTATCATCACCTCTGCTACTATCGACCTTGAACGCTTTAGCAGCCACTTTGATAATGCACCTGTAGTAGAGGTGAGTGGGCGCACATTCCCTGTAGATGTTTGGTATAGGCCTTTATTTTCGTCCAAATCTGACGAAGATCAAGATGTTCAGTCTGGCATACAGCATGCCCTAGAAGAAATAGATCACCACGAGCGCCAAAACAAGCAATACAATGGCGACGTGTTGATCTTTTTGCCTGGTGAAAGAGACATACGCGACATCGCATTATTTTTGCGCAAACAAGAACAAAAACATTGGAATATATTGCCACTCTATGGGCGACTGAGTTTCAGTGAGCAGCAAAAAGTGTTTCAACCTTCTGGCAAAACCACAGGCAGGCGTATTGTATTGGCCACCAATGTGGCAGAAACGTCTGTAACAGTGCCAGGCATTCGTTATGTGATAGACCCAGGCACAGCTCGCATGAGTCGCTATAGCTACCGTTCTAAAGTGCAGCGATTGCCTATAGAGGCTATTTCCCAAGCCAGTGCTAATCAGCGTAAAGGCCGTTGTGGTCGTTTGTCGGCTGGCATCTGTATACGTTTGTATGATGAGGCCGATTTTATAAGTCGACCAGAGTTTACTGACGCCGAAATCTTGCGCACCAACTTAGCCTCAGTTATTTTGCAAATGCATGACTTAAAGCTAGGCTCTGTTGAGGCCTTTCCTTTTATTGATGCCCCTGATAGTCGTTTTATCAACGATGGTGTTAAATTATTACAAGAATTAGGTGGGCTAGACGAAAAGCGCCACCTTACCGCGCTAGGCAAGCAGCTAGCGCGTTTGCCGGTAGATCCGCGCATCGCACGTATGATAGTGGCAGCCAATGATTGGCAAGCGCTTGATGAAGTTTTACTCATTGCCAGTGCGCTTACTATTCAAGATCCAAGAGAAAGGCCACAAGAAAAGCAGCAAGCAGCAGACCAGCAGCACTTGTTATGGAAAGAAGAAAATTCTGACTTTTTGAGTTTAGTTAACCTGTGGCAAGACTACGAACACCAGCGCCAACAACTCACCCAAAACCAACTGCGCCAATGGTGTAGCAAACATTTCGTGTCTTATTTACGCATGCGAGAATGGCGCGAAGTGCATCGCCAGCTGTTAATAATGTGCCAGCAAATGGGCTTTAAAATTAATACCCAGTTAGCAAGCTATGAAGCAGTACACAGAGCATTGCTCACAGGCTTGTTGGGCCATATTGGGCATAAAGATGACGAAGGCCAGTTTGCAGGCCCGCGCCAACGTAAGTTTTTGTTGTTTCCAGGCTCAGCCCTTGCTAAAAAACCACCCGCTTGGATTATGGCAGCAGAGCTAGTGGAAACTTCGCGTTTATTTGCCCGCTGCGTAGCCAAAATAGAGCCCCAATGGGTAGAGCAAAGTGCCGGTGCATTGCTTAAATATAACTATAGCGAGCCATCATGGCATAAGCGCCAAGGCCAAGTGATGGCGTTTGAGCAGGTGAGCTTATACGGTTTGGTGTTGGTCAGTAAGCGTAAAGTGGCTTATGGAAAAATAGACCCGCAAGTGTGTCAGCAACTTCTGGTCATAGAAGGGTTGGTGCAACATAACCTATTTACCAAAGGCAAATTTTTAGCGCGCAACCAAGCTTTAATAGAAGATATCGAGGCCTTAGAAGCCAAATCTAGGCGCAAAGACATCTTAGTAGATGATCAAGTATTGTTTGATTTTTATAATACAAAAATGGCCACAGCCAGCGAGCCCATAGTCAGCGCAGCCAGCTTTGAATCTTGGCGTAAGCATGAAGAAAAGAGTCAGCCTGAATATTTGTATTTAACTCAAGATGACTTAATGCAGCACAGTGCAGAAGGTATCAATACCAATAGTTTTCCAGATCGTTTGGTGTGGCAGGCCATGAGTTGGCCTTTGCTTTATCATTTTGAGCCTAGTCACGCGCAAGACGGCGTTACTATTCAAGTGCCTGCAAGCCAGCTTAAGCGTTTGCCTCTTAAACGTTTGCAATGGCTAGTGCCTGGTTTATTAAAAGATAAGCTAGCCGCACTTTTAAAAGGCTTGCCAAAAGCCCAGCGCAAAGCCTTTGTGCCTGTGCCTCAATATGCTCAAGCACTGTTTGAAGCCTTATCGGCAGATGATATTGATTTGCCAGAGGCCATAGCTAAGCACTTGCAGCGTATCAGTGGCAGGCCATTTGATGTGCAGCTATTGGCACAAGTGGATATAGAGGCGCATCTATTAATGAATGTGCAGGTGATGGATGAGGCTGGCCTTGCTATCGCCCAAGGCAGAGACCCTCTGAAATTATTAGCAGACTATGCCACAGGCAGTGCGGCTAGCCAAGCACCCAGTGCGTCTCACCCTGTGTTAAAGCAAGGGCTTACGCAGTGGGAGTTTGATGAGCTGCCAAGCACTATGACTATACAACAAGGTGCCATGAAGCTGCCCGTATGGCCTGCCATTAAAGACCAAGGCAAAACGGTAGATGTGGTGTTTGCAGATTCAGCTGAAGAAGCACAGGCCATCACTCACCATGGTTTAGTGCGTCTATATCGCATTGCCGTGAATGAACAGACAAAACACCTTGCAAGGTCACTAACAGGGTTTAAACAAGCGCAGCTGTTATATGGCGCATTAGGCACCCCCCAAGAATTTAATGAGCAGGTGTTTGATCAAGCCACAGCTCTGGTGTTTTTACCAGATGACTTGGCTATAGAAGGCAGGCCCGCTGATAAAGCGGCGTTTAAAGCGTCATTAGAGCAACGCGGACACTATGTAGAAGCGGTGGAGCGTGTGTTAAGCCTTAGTGTAGAGCTTCTTAAGCGCCACCATGCAATAAGAAAAGCCTTAAAAGGGCAGCTAAACCTGGCTTGGGCTAATGTGTATCAAGACATCGGTGGGCAGCTAGATCGTTTAATGAATAAAAGCTTTATAGCCCAAAGCCGGTGGCAGCACTTAGAGCAGATGCCGCGCTACCTAAAAGCTATAGAGGCTAGGCTTGAACGTTTTAAAAGCCAATTACCCAAAGAAAATGCAGCGGTGCAAGAGCTGCGCGACTGGCAGAGCAAGCTTTCTAAAGCTCAGGCGCAGTGTTTGCCCCACACGCCAGACTATAAAGCACTGCAAAACTTTGCCTGGTCTATAGAGGAATACAGGGTATCTTTATTTGCCCAGCAGCTAGGCACTCAAAAGCCCATTTCTGCTAAACGCTTACAAAAGCAATGGGATGAAATTAATCATTAATGGCTTAGGCTTATTTAACTACGCTAAGAGAAGTCTTGATGATAAAGCTAAGTGCCTGTTTAGTCAGTAAATAAATGTTTGGCCGGGGCTTGTTACTTGGTGTTTGTTAATGTTAACATTGCTGCGCTTAATTAAATATTCTACTGCTGTGTATATTTTACAGGCAGTTAAAAAAGTATTACCATGTGTTGTCAGGCAAAACTTGCCATTACGGTTTGTTTTAGTTTTGACAACATAAAGTAATTGTTTAACTAGCTAGTTAAATCTTATTAATCTTATTGAAGGGGAATTTCAATGAACAAAACTCTAATCGCTCTTGCGATCGCCGCTGCGCTTCCAGTAGCTGCCCAAGCTGACATGACCTTATCTGGTTCTGTTACAACTGAATTCGTTAACACTGGTGTTGTTGACACTGACGCAGCTCTAGCTTTGTCTGCTTCTGAAGTATTGGCTAACGGCATGACCGCTACTGCTACTTTTGACGTGCTAGGTGGCGAGAGCCAAGGTACTGCTTCTTTAACTGGCGACTTCGGTTCTTTGACTATTGGCGAAATTGATTCAGACGGCGCTTTCCAAGCTGCTGACGTTGGTGGTGCTGTTGGCAACACTGAAGATGCTGATGAAGCTGGAACTACTGTTTCTGGTATTCATTTCTCTACTACCCAGGCTGGACTTACTTTGTCTGCACAGGTAAACGGATCAACTGGTCCTACTGGAGCAGCAGTTGCTTTGGACGTTGCAACTCGTAGCACTCAGTTGGGCGCAACATATGACTTCAACGGTCTAACTGTTGGTTATGCATATGCTTCTGCTGATGCAGACTCTAGTGCTGATGCAAGTACTGCTGCACAGGCAGCAGATACAAGCACTACTGTAACTAGTGGTGTTAACAACGCAATGAGCGCATTTGGTGTTTCTTACTCTTTTGGTGACTTAGTTGTTACTGCTGGTAAGCAAAACAACTCAAATGGTACTGTAAGCCCAGATGCAATTGTTTCTGCGACTTACACTATGACTGTTGACGCGTTGACTGTTGTAGCTCAAACAGATACAGCTCCATCTGGCGATTACCAGATTGATTTGTCATATGCTATGAGCGATGCGCTTACTTTAAGCTCTGAAATTGACAGCACAGATGGTAAGCAGACTACTTTGGTAGCTTCTTACGTTGCTGGTAACATGACGGCTTCTGTATCTAAGACTGATGCAGGCGACACTGATGCTACAGTTGCTCTAGACTTTGGTAACGCAGACTTGACGTTATTCCGTGACGGCAGTAACAGCGATACAAGCGTAACTTACGCGGTGGCATTCTAATTTTAATTAGAATCTAACTGTATAGTTATAAAGGCTCCTTCGGGAGTCTTTTTTTTGCCTGTAAGAAATGTATTGTTAGTAATGTACTGATGATCAATGAGTAAGCTATACGCTAACAGAATGTTATACGCCTTGAGCCTGTGCTTGGGTATAAGAAGGTAGAAGGCAGAAGTGAGAGCGCAGGCCATTGGCGAGCGCTTCTATGATTTACTTTAGGTTGGTAGGAAAGCTTGGTGTGGCGAAAGTGGATGGTTAAAACTTATTTTTACCAAAAGGCTTAGTGCCATCGCCCCATATGCTAGCGGCATTGGTTTGTGCTTTGCGCTCTAGGGCGGCTTCTTTTTTGCTTTTAATGACAGGCGTTTTAGCCTTTGGTCTTTCATGCTTAGCTGCGCTTATGGCGTCGCGGTGCTCTTTAGCCTCATGGCCTTTGATCACCATGCGCTCTAAAGCTTTGCCTTGAGCCTTTTCTACACTAAGTAATAATCCACGTTCAGAAATATTAACTAGGTTAATGGCTTTGCCCTGTGCACCTGCGCGGCCTGTGCGGCCTGTGCGGTGTAAATAATCGTCTAGGTTGCGTGCCATATCAAAATTGATCACTAGCTCCACACCGTCTATATCTAGCCCTCTTGCCGCTACCTCTGTGGCCACCAGAGTGTTAAAGCTATGTTGGCGGTACTGGCGGGTGATGTCGTTACGTAAATCTTGTGGTAATTCGCCGTGTAAGGCTACAGCATTGACACTGTGGCTCTTTAAAAAGTTGGCAAGCTCTTCGCTGAGTGTTCTGCTGTTACAAAATATAAGGTGTTTTTTGGCAGGCTCGTGGGCCAATAACCAAGCTAACACACGTTTTTTGTGTTCTATTTCATCACACACCACTACCATTTGTGTGATATTTTCTTGCACTTGGCTTGCATCATTAAGGCGTATGTCTACTGGCTTTTTAAGCAGTACTTGCGCCATTTCTTGCACTTTAGGGCTGTGCAAAGTGGCAGAATAAAACAGAGTTTGACGGTTAGGGTTGCAGGCTTGTGCAATGGTTTCTACATCTTCGCAAAAACCAAGCTCTAACATGCGATCGGCTTCATCGATCACTAGCATCTCTAAGTTTTTCGTGTCTGTTTGGTTTTTACGCTGGTGCTCCATAAAGCGCCCGGGTGTAGCAATCACCAAGTCAGGGTTTTTACGCAGTAGGGCTTGCTGGTAGTGATAGTCTTCACCACCTAAGATTAACGCCGCTTTTACCTTGGTGCCTTTGATCAGCTTGTTAGTTAGGCTAAGCACTTGGTGAGCTAGCTCACGTGTGGGCACTAATATTAAGCATCTTGTACTAAAGCCTACCGCTTTTGTATTGAGTATTTTATTAAGGGCAGGGATCACATAGGCCAAGGTTTTTCCGCTGCCTGTGTCTGCGCTCATTAGTAAATCTTTACCCGCTAGGGCCACAGGCAGTGCGTGGCACTGTGCATCTGTCGCTTTTTTAAACCCTTGTTGAGCTATATTGATCAGTAAGCGAGGGTTGTAGCTTTGGTCTGCAAAAGTAATGGGTGAAGCTTTAGCAGGTGTTGCTGGCGCTGGTGTTGTTGGGGTGAGTGTAGTCACGGATACTCCTTGAGTGAGGCGGCATTTTAGCACCTCTTACCGAGCATTACGAGCAATGTAGGCAGGCTTAGCAAGATACAAGGTTGATACTCGCAGACGGGGAGTTAACACCGTGCTATACTTTGGCACCGCTTTGAGCGGGTGCTATAATTGACTAAAAGGTCCGCCAATGTCCAACTCCAATACTGCTTCTGATATGTCTTCATACCTGGCCCCAGAAAAGCGTATATTTGAATACCCTAAATATTGGGCGGAGTGTTTTGGGCCTGCGCCATTTTTGCCGACCACGCGTGAAGAAATGGACCAGCTAGGCTGGGATTCTTGTGATGTGATTGTAGTCACTGGTGATGCATATGTAGATCACCCTAGCTTTGGTATGGCTATTATTGGTCGTTTGTTAGAGTCGCAAGGGTTTCGTGTAGGCATTATCGCGCAGCCAGACTGGACTAGCGCCGAGGCATTTAAAGCTTTAGGTAAACCCAATTTATATTTTGGTGTAGCGGCAGGTAACATGGATTCCATGATTAACCGCTACACAGCAGACAGACGCTTGCGCCATGACGATGCCTATACGCCTGGCAACGTGGGCGGCAAACGTCCAGATCGCGCTACCTTGCACTATACTCAGCGTTGTAAAGAAGCCTTTAAAGGTGTGCCGGTTATTATAGGTGGCATTGAAGCTAGTTTGCGCCGTATTGCACATTATGATTACTGGTCAGAAAAAGTGCGTCGTTCTATGTTGATCGATTCAAAAGCTGACATGCTTATTTACGGTAACGCCGAGCGGCCTTTAGTAGAAGTGACACATCGCATTGCCAATGGCGAAACCCTTGAACAAATGCAAGATATCCGTGGTACGGCCATTATGGTAAAGCAGCCTTTGGCAGGCTGGCGTGGTAAAGATTCCACTACGCTAGATGCTCCAGGTATGATTGATGCCATTATCAACCCTTACGTTGATACCACTAAAATGAGCAACTGTGAGGCAAGTAACGGCGCTAATCCAGAGCCTGTAGCGTCTAAAGATGCTGTGCAAACTCTATCTATTAAACCGATGTCAGCCTATGAGCCTGTTAAAGGCCAGCCTTGGTTTAAAACCTATGCCAAGTTGCCAAGCTATGATGTAGTAAAGTCTGACCCTATTATGTACGCCCACGCTAGCCGTGTAATGCACCATGAAACTAATCCAGGTAGTGCAAGGGCTTTGTATCAAGAGCATGGCAATAAGGCCTTGTGGGTTAACCCACCGGCTATGCCCTTAGACACAGAAGAAATGGATTATGTGTTTGCGGCACCTTTTGCACGTGTGCCTCACCCAATGTATGGTGATGAAAAAATCCCTGCTTATGACATGATCCGTTTTTCGGTCAACATTATGCGTGGCTGTTTTGGTGGCTGTAGTTTTTGCTCTATTACTGAGCACGAAGGGCGCATTATTCAAAACCGCTCTGAAGACTCTATTATTGCCGAAGTGGAAGACATGCGTGACAAGGTGCCAGGGTTTACAGGTGTAGTGTCTGATTTGGGCGGACCTACAGCCAACATGTACCGTTTGCACTGTAAAGATCCCAAGGTAGAGGCGACGTGTCGTTTGCCTTCGTGTGTGCACCCCACTATATGTGATTACATGGGTACAGATCATAAGCATCTTATTTCGTTGTATCGCCGCGCCCGTGCTTTGCCTGGTGTTAAAAAGGTATTGATTGCCTCTGGCTTGCGTTATGACTTGGCGATTAGAGACCCAGAATATGTGAAGGAGTTAGTGACTCATCACGTGGGAGGCTACCTAAAAATTGCCCCAGAACACACAGAAAGCGAGCCTCTTAGGCACATGCTTAAACCCAACATGAGCAGCTACAATAAGTTTCAGCGCATGTTTGAAAAGTATTCCAAAGAAGCCGGCAAAGAGCAGTACCTCATTCCCTACTTCATTAGTGCCCACCCAGGCACTCGTGATATAGACATGGTGAACATGGCTATGTGGTTAAAAACCAATAAATTCCGTTTGGATCAGGTGCAAAATTTTTACCCATCACCTATGTGTAATGCCACGACCATGTATCATACTGAGGTAAACCCGCTTAAAAAGGTGACTCGTGAAAGCGAGCGAGTAAGCATCCCTCGAGGTATTCGCCAGCGTAGATTACACAAGGCTATATTGCGTTATCACGACCCTAAAAACTGGGCTCAAATACGCGAAGCACTCACCGATATGGGCATGAAAAAACTCATCGGTAAAGGCCCTCAATGCCTAGTGCCTGCAGAAAGCTTTGGCGAATCTGGAAGATCTGCACCCAGAGCAGCTCGAGGTAAGCAAGGCTTAACCAAACATACTTCGCCTAGGGCTCAAAAGATGAGAAATCGTAGGTAAGTTATTGATAAAAAAGCCGCTTTTTAAGCGGCTTTTTTATGTGTAAAAGAAAAATACCCAAAATAGGCTACACTTAGCGCATCTTTAATTATTTTATGGAGCGTCAATGCATCTTATTATAGGTAATCAAAATTACTCTTCTTGGTCTATGCGGCCCTGGGTGGCCATGACCCACTTTGGCATCTCTTTTAAAACTACCAAGCTTGAGCTTTTCACCCCTGCCTCTGAAGCGCAGATTAGCCGTTATTCTAGTGCTAAAACAGTGCCCGTATTAGTCGCTGATATAGGCACAGCTACAGACAGCCTATCGATTTTAGAAACCTTAGCTGATACCTATCCACAAATGTGGCCCAATAATGCTGCACTTAAAATGATGGGGCGTAACGCAGTATCACAAATGCACAGTGGTTTTTTTGCTTTGCGCGGTGAAATGCCCATGAACTGCCGTGCCAATCAACGCAACTTAACTATTACGCTAGCTTGTAGAAGTGATATTGATAAGATTGAAGCCTTGTGGGCTGCGTGCCTTGGTGCTGCTAATGAGGCGGGACACAAAGAGGGTTATCTGCTGGGAGGGTTCTCTATAGCGGATGCTTTTTTTGCACCCGTGGTGGTGCGTTTACGTGGCTATAAGGTGGCTGTTAATGCCACGACTCAAAGCTATATGGACAGGATATTATCTAACCCTGCTGTGAAGGCATGGATCGCCGCAGGGTTAGAAGAAACCGCTATCTTGCAAGAAGATGAAGCGGGGACAGATTAAACAATACGCTTAAGAATAAGCGCGTTTTGCCTCTTTGCGGCGCTTGTGTAATACGGGCTCTGTGTAACCACTAGGCTGCACAGTGCCTTCAAACACTAGCTCACAAGCAGCTTGGAAGCCAACACTAGAGTTATAATCTGGCGCCATATTGCGATAGCTAGGGTTGCCCGCATTTTGTTCGTCAACAAAAACAGCCATACGCTTAAGGCTGTCCATCACCATGTCTTTGGTTACAAAGCCATGGGTCAGCCAATTGGCTAATGACTGTGAAGATATGCGCAAGGTAGCGCGGTCTTCCATTAAACCCACTTGGTTTATGTCAGCCACCTTAGAGCAACCAATTCCACTTTCTACCCAATGAATCACGTAACCCAGCAAGCCCTGACAGTTATTGTCTAGTTCACGGGCAATGTCTTGTTCACTCAAGCTGTGTTCACCTAACAAAGGTATTTCTAGCAAGTCGTTTTGGTTTACTTTAGCTTGGGTGCCGTTGATAAGCTCATCTTGGCGCTCTTGCACCAATACTTGATGATAATGAAGGCCGTGCAATACTGCAGCAGTAGGCGAGGGCACCCATGCTGTGTTAGCGCCAGACATAGGGTGCTCTAATTTAGTAGCCATCATTTCAGCCATGCAATCAGGCTTTGCCCACATGCCTTTGCCTATTTGGGCGCGGCCCTTTAGGCCACAAGCCAAACCTGTTTCTACATTACTGCCTTCATAAGCAGCGATCCAAGCTTGTTGCTTCATGATGCCTTTAGGTAACATGATGCCAGCCTGCATGGAGGTATGTATTTCATCCCCTGTGCGATCTAAAAATCCGGTATTAATAAAGGCCACGCGCTCACTGGCCGCTTCAATACAGGCTTTTAGGTTAATGCTAGTGCGGCGTTCTTCGTCCATGATGCCCACTTTTAGGGTGTTTTTTGGTAGCTCTAAGAGCTCTTCTATGCGGCTAAATAAGTCGCAAGTAAAAGTAACTTCTTCTGGGCCGTGCATCTTTGGCTTTACGATGTAAATGCTGCCAGTGCGGCTGTTGCCACCGCTAGATGTGCCGCGTATGTCATGCAGCGCGCATAAGCTAGTAATAAAACCATCCATAATACCTTCTGGTATTTCATCACCTTGGCTATTCAAAATGGCATCGTTGGTCATTAGGTGGCCAACATTACGCACAAATAATAAACTGCGACCATGTAGGCTAAAGCTTTTGCCCTTTGGGTCTTGGTAATGGCGGTCGCCATTTAATGTGCGGCTGATGGTTTGACCATTTTTTTGCAAATCAATGGACAAGTCGCCCTTCATAAGGCCCAACCAGTTACGATAAACAATGACTTTATCTTCTGCATCTACTGCTGTCACAGAGTCTTCGCAATCCATTATGGTGGAAATGGCGGCTTCCATTACGATGTCTTTAACACCTGCTAAGTCACTTGCCCCAATAATATGTTGACGATCAATGTTTAGCTCAAGGTGCAAATTGTTGTGCTTTAACAGGACAGCCAGAGGCGCGCTAGCATCGCCTTGGTAACCGGTTAATTGTGTGGGATTGGCTAGCAGGGCTGTGTCACCGTTTTGTAGGGTACAAACTAATTGGCCATTGCCAATAGTGTATTGGGTGACTTCGCTATGGCTAGCTTGAGCTAGAGGGCAATGGGTATCTAGTAGTTGTTTAGCAAAAGCGATCACTAAAGCGCCACGTTGTTCGTCATAGCCTTTTTTTGCTTTTTCACTAGTTAAGGCGTCAGTACCGTAAAGTGCGTCGTAAAGGCTGCCCCAGCGCGCATTAGCAGCGTTGATAGCGTAGCGCGCATTGTTTATAGGCACTACTAACTGCGGCCCTGCCACAGTGCTAATTTCGATATCTACATTGCTAGTGGTCACACAAACTTTTTCAGGCACTGGTAAAAGGTAACCAATGTCTTGCAGCATGGCTTTATATTCAGCAGCATCTGGTGATGGGTTGTTGGTGTGCCATTGATCCAATATGGTTTGAAATTCTTCACGCTTAGCTAATAATGCTTGGTTACGGCTTTGGAATTCATTTAGCAAACTGCCAAGACTTTCCCAAATCTTATCACTACTCAAGTTTAAACCTGGCAAAATTTCTTCTTCAACCATGGTGCATAACTGAGTGTCAATAGACAGACCGGCCTTAACTGTTCTGGCGTTTATGTGCCCGTTCATTCCAAAGCTCCTATGTTGCGTATTATTACTAAATATTTCTTAAAGTGTTCAGTGTATTGTATAGGAAACATTCAAAATGTATACGAATCTACAGGTTTTTGGAGCAGTATTTAGTCGTAGAAGGGTACTTAAAGGTGAGCTTTTTTGAGATACTCATTATTCATCAAGACAGCCACTACCGCTATGTTTAAGACAGGAGTGGCTGTGGTAATGGAGGGCCTTATGCCTCGTCTATTTCTCTGGCTATTTCTGTAATCAGCCCACGAATCCAGCGATGAGCTGGGTTATGTTGTAATAACGGGCTCCAAGCCATAGTTAAGGTCATTTCTGGGATTGTAAAAGGTGGATCTAATATCACCAAGTCATCATTATTTTTGGTGCCTAAGGCGGCTTTACGTGGCAATGTAACGATCAGGTCTTTTTGATTAGCCAGTTGCACTGCTGCTTGGTAATGGCGCGTAAATACACGAATATTACGTGTTTTGCCAAGCTCAGAGAGGGCGTTGTCTACCCAGCCACGGCGTTGTACGTCTTTTGGGTTCATACCCACTCCAGCACCCATTCCTGTTTTATTTACCCATATATGATGCGCTTGCAAGTAGCTTTCTAAGGTGAAGTCTTGTGCTGTTGGGTTATTGCGGCTCATTAGACAAACAAACTGATCTCGCCATAAAATCTTTTGATGAAATGACTGGGGCATAGAGTCAAAGCGGTTGATTACAAGGTCTACTTTACCCTGCTCTACATCGTAAAAATCGACATCAGAAGGGGTCATGATATCTAAGCTCACTCCAGGAGCTTCTTTGCGCAAGCGCTCTACCAAAGGAGGAATTAACGTAGGCTCCGAATAATCACTAGCCATAATGCGGAACACTCGTGTAGAGGTGAGCGCATCAAATGCAGCTTGTGGCTGTACTGCCTTGTCTATAGTGGCTAATACTTCGCGTATAGTAGGCTGTAGGGCTAAGGCTCTTTCTGTGGGAGTCATGCCGTCACTGGTGCGTATAAGCAATGGATCTTCAAACACTTCGCGTAAACGCCTCAAACCATTGCTCATAGCCGGCTGGCTAAGGCCTAGTTGATTCGCAGCTTTAGTGACGTTGCGTTCTTTTAAAAGGGCGTCTAAATAAACTAATAAATTCAGGTCTACGCGATCAATGCTCATATTCAACTCCATAAAGGTTAGTCACTGAGCTAGTGTGCTCAGGGCATTATTCATATGTGTGATGAAAAAATACTTTTCAATAGCCTGTGTAAATTATGTCATGGTGGGGTGCCCACTGTCGAGACTCCTTTAGTTTTAGATATATGTATTTAGATTTGTATTACTTTGGTGAATAGTAGGCATAACAATTGACGTCTATTTTAACTCTTAAGACCACTTTAAACTGTTGGCATTGCTAAGTTGTTAACCCACTGGGTAAGCAATTTAAAATATAATAACCATAACTAAGGAAATGTCATGTCTCAATACCAAGACGATATTCAAGTAGTTGCTAGCCTTAAGTCTGCCCAAGGCAGTGCTTGGGATGCCATCAACCCAGAATCTGCTGCACGTATGCGCGCCCAAAACAAATTTAAAACGGGCCTAGATATTGCCAGGTATACCGCTGATATTATGCGCGCTGACATGGCTGTATTTGATAATGACAAAACTAAGTACACTCAGTCATTGGGCTGTTGGCACGGTTTTGTAGGTCAGCAAAAAATGATTTCTATCAAAAAACACTTTGATGGTAAAACTGACCGTCGTTACTTGTACCTTTCTGGTTGGATGGTTGCTGCTTTGCGTTCTGACTTTGGTCCTCTTCCTGACCAGTCTATGCATGAAAAAACTTCTGTAGCCAACTTAGTTCAAGAGCTTTACACTTTTCTACGCCAAGCTGACGCTCGTGAACTAGGCG
The DNA here is from genome assembly GCF_047730155.1 of Candidatus Njordibacter sp. Uisw_002. NCBI lineage: Bacteria > Pseudomonadati > Pseudomonadota > Gammaproteobacteria > Pseudomonadales > Candidatus Njordibacteraceae > Candidatus Njordibacter > Candidatus Njordibacter sp. Uisw_002. Next base: position 1,450,149 of record NZ_CP159832.1, on the reverse strand, counting down.
GCCTATTTCGCGCCCTTGATGCTGCGCGTGAAGCAGGTAATTCTGCTGAAGAAGCTAAAATCCAAGATCAGATTGATAACCATGTCACACACGTTGTGCCAATCGTTGCTGATATAGATGCTGGTTTTGGTAACGCTGAAGCGACCTACCTAATGGCTAAGCAGATGATTGAAGCGGGTGCCTGTGCACTACAAATCGAAAACCAAGTGGCTGATGAAAAGCAATGTGGTCACCAAGACGGTAAAGTCACTGTTCCCCACGCAGACTTCCACGCTAAGATACGTGCTTTGCGTTATGCATTCCTAGAGCTAGGTGTTGATAACGGTGTTATCGTTGCTCGTACGGACTCTGAAGGTGCTGGCCTTACTAAAGAAATCGCTGTAGTAAATGAACCAGGTGATTCTGGTGATATTTACAACTCTTACCTAGACGTTGAAGAGATCGACGTAGCTGACATGGGTGAAGGAGATGTTGTCTTTAACCGTGGTGGCAAGCTAGTTCGTCCTAAGCGACTACCTTCTGGTTTATACCAGTTCCGTCAGGGTACTGGCCATGAACGCTGTGTATTTGACTGTATTGGTGCCATTAATGCTGGTGCGGACCTTCTTTGGATCGAGACTGCTGTACCAACAGTGCACGAAATTAAAGGTATGATGGATGACGTTCGTAAAGTCCATCCAGATGCTAAGTTAGTTTACAACAACTCTCCATCGTTCAACTGGACGTTAAACTTTCGTCAACAGGCTTATGATGCAATGGTTAAAGCAGGTAAGGATGTTTCTGCATACGAGCGTGCTAACCTAATGAGTGCCCAGTATGATGAAACTGAGCTTTGTGCTGTAGCTGACGAACGTATTCGTACTTTCCAAGCTGATACTGCACGTGAAGCGAATGTATTCCACCACTTGATCACGCTACCGACTTACCACACCACTGCCTTGTCTGTAGACAATCTAGCTAAAGAATACTTCGGTGAGCAAGCGATGCTTGGTTATGTAAAGAACGTTCAGCGTGAAGAAATTCGTCAAGGTATCGCATGTGTTAAGCATCAAAACATGTCTGGCTCAGACATGGGTGATGACCACAAAGAATATTTTGCTGGTGAAAACGCTCTTAAAGCTGGCGGCGCCAACAACACCTCCAATCAGTTTGGCTAAAGTTGTTTTCTAGTGCTTGCTTAGGAGGGCTAGAAAGTTATCCATTTGGCATACAAAAGCGGCTCCTATGTTAAAGGTGTCGCTTTTTTTATGGGAAATTTCTAACGCCTTTGGTTACTCGCTAGAAGCTTTATAAGTTAAAATCTAAGCAGCTTTTTACTGCACATTGATAAAGTGATTTTTGAATATGACTACACCTAATTTTCTTCACGATGCTAAAGATTTATTAACCAAGCAAGGCTTTGATACCTGCAACATATGGTATCACGGCACTTCATCGGCGCTAACCAGCTCTATCAAAGAGCATGGTTTGAAACGTTCTGGTGATCAAGCCCTAAAAGCAGCTGCCAAAAAAACCATGGCAACCATTGGTAATCATTACACACAATCTGTTGAGCCTGTTTTTTTAACACAAAGTAAGCAGCTGGCTTATTACTGGGCGCAGCAATCAGTTAGAAATCGCAGTGTAAGAATTGAAGGCACAGAACTACCTGTTGTCATCAGTGTGAATTTTCCAGAGACCTTAAATAGCCAAGTGAAGCCTGATGTTGGTGCAGCAAGCTTATTGTTAGTTGAAGAGGGCGAGCAATTTATGGCGTTTTTAGCAGGTATATACTTAGACAATGGCTTTGAAGTCCCTACTATCGATCTAATAAATGCTGATCGTCTAGAGTATTTGAATAAATTAGGTATGGCTTATTTTGATGCAGATATAGACGCCAGCCTTTTAGGTTTCCTCTAAATCTTAAAACTACAGAAGTGGCTCTTGTTCAAGCAAGGCTAACAAGGTACCCTTTTGTATAGATACTAATGCTTACGGAGATCATTGTATGACACAAGAACAAGATCAACGCTTAGATCAGGCATTTGACGATACTATTGATGCATGGCTAATCGAAAGACAGGCGCTACTCACCCAATTTGTAGCCTTGCCGCAAATGAGTGTGGCTGATGACGTAGTAGGGCAATTGCACTATTTTTGTGAGGCTATGGTGGATTATAGTTCTCGTGGTCACTTTAATGTGTATGAGCAGTTACTTGTGCGCATAGCACAATATAATACTCAATACACTGACAATACCAATGTGCTTTTAGGTAAGATTCACGACACAACAGACAAAATAGTGATCTTTGATGATGAATACGGCACTGTTGAAAAGCTTTCAATTCAAGATATAGGTCACTTTAGTGGACGTTTGTCACGTTTAGGTGAAGTGCTTGCAGAGCGCTTTAATCACGAAGATGAATTAATGGGATTCTTTCAAGAAACCTTAGCTTAATTTCCCAATTAATCTGGCTACCTTAATTATCCATTTATATCAGCCGAAAAGGCCTAAGCCCAAAGGGGATTTTTTGACACAGTTTAAACACGTCGGTCTTATTGGAAGGCTGAATAGCCCCGCAGTAATCGAAACCTTACATCGTGTTATCAAGTGCCTCAATAGTTGTCATCGGCAAGTATGGGTAGATGATCGTATTGCAGGCTCTTTGGATGCTGCTAAGCTTCTTCCTGCTACTTATGGAACGGGTGATCGTCACTTTTTGGGTAACCATTGCGACTTGGTCATTGTGGTGGGCGGAGATGGCAGCATGCTCTCAGCGGCTCGTATTATGGCGACCTATGGTGTGGCTGTGATTGGTATAAACCGTGGAAAACTTGGCTTTTTAACAGACATCGCACCAGATCAGGTGGAAACCTCGCTTGAAGCAGTGCTTAATGGTTATTTTGAAACCAGTCATCGCTTTATGCTTTCTGCCCACGTGCTGCGTAATGGTTACGAAATTGGGCGTGGTAGTGGTTTAAATGACGTTGTATTACATCCAGGTCAGTCTGCTAGAATGTTGGCTTATGACTTATCAATAGACGGTAAAGCTGTTTATTTTGATCGAGCTGATGGCCTGATTGTAGCCACCCCCACGGGGTCTACAGCCTATGCACTTTCAGCAGGGGGGCCAATAATGCACCCTGGGTTAGATGCTATTTCTTTGGTGCCGATGAACCCTCATAATTTAAGCAGTAGGCCACTAGTAGTGGCTGCAGATGCGCAGCTTGAGATACTCATAGGTGAAGATAATAGTAACCAGCCTACAATAAGTTGCGATGGGCAAGTGCACATTGTTTGTGAGCCAGGAGACAGGGTCCACATACAGCGCCATGAGGCTAGGCTTAAGGTTCTGCAGCCGCTAGGGCATCATTTTTATGAGCGTTGTCGCAGCAAGCTAGGTTGGCATGCGCGTGCCAGTGATGATGGCCAATGATACTGTTACACACCTTTCCAAATTCCACTGATCTTACCCTTATCACCAAAACATTATGGCATCATAAAGTGCCACATCGGGTGCGCTTTTTAGACGCTCAGCAGCAACTTTGGCTGCAAGACGATACACAATATGCTCAAGCCCAAGCTTTAATCCAGCAGGTTGTGCAAGGCGCTGTTGAGCCGCAACCTTCTTTAGGCATGGGTGCTTTGTCAACAGTGTTCACTGCCATGCGCTCTAAAGTTTTTGCTAGGGCATTTTTCAAGCTCACACCCCTAACATACTTAGTATTTTGCCTCATGCTTTTGGTGGTATTAATCACTCAATTAGGTCGTGATTTACAAGTCGTTTCTTGGTTTAGTTTTTTTCCTATCGTTGTGAATGTACAAGCCTACCTTGTGCCTGGCTTTGACCATTTGTGGCAGCAACCCTTTCGTTTAATTAGCCCAATGTTGCTGCATTTTGGATGGCTCCATCTGGTGTTTAACGGGTTATGGTGGCTAGATTTGGGTAAGCGTATTGAGCGAGAGTCCAAATTAGTATTGTTATCTTTGTTGGTAGTAACCAGTTTGGCTGCTAATGTGGCCCAAGCATGGCAAGAAACAAGCTTGTTTGGTGGCATGTCTGGGGTGATATACGGTTTGCTAGGGTATATATGGGTGATGGATAGATATAATGTGCCACGGTATCATTTGCCCCAGAGTATTTTGATATTTATGTTGCTGTGGTTATTGTTAGGTTTAAGTGGCCTGTTCTTGTATCTAGGGTTTGGCAACATTGCAAATATGGCTCATATTGGGGGGCTGATAGCGGGGGTTGTATGGGGTTTTCTACACACTTACTTGCTGCGCATTCGCTCTAGTAAGCAATAAAAAGAGTCGGTGAATAAGGTGGATTATGATATTATTTGCGTCAAATTTTATCTAAGAGGTTTGGCTGATGGAATATAAGCAACTTATATCTCAACTCACACCAGATATTTATCTGCGTTTAAAAACTGCCATTGAAGTTGGCAAATGGCCAGATGGTAGGGTGCTAAGTGAGGCCCAAAAAAGTGCGTGTATGGAAGCTGTTTTGAGCTATCAGTCTATGAAATTAGACAGTGAACAACACTCAGGTTATATGCCTGATCAGTGCGCGTCTAAGTCTAGTTCTGTGCCTAGGGCCACAGAAGAAAAAGTCATCAAAATACACTAATTATGCAAACATCACATACGCTCTTTGGGCACCTGCAAAAACTGACTACACACATTGACAGCGTACCCAATGCTCAAGTGCAATATACGCTTGTGTTAGGCGACCAAAAGCTGCACCTGAACCCTTTAATAGGCCAAACCATTCGGTTAGAGCATTTGGGGCAGATTAATTGCAGTCACTGCGGTCGTAAAACTAAAAAAAGTTACAGCCAAGGTCACTGTTTTGTATGCATGCAAAAATTACCACAGTGTGATTTATGTATCATGAGCCCAGAGCGCTGCCATTTCGATGCAGGCACCTGTCGAGATGAGGCTTGGGGTCAAGCGTTTTGTATGCAGCCCCACATCGTTTATTTGGCAAATTCATCAGGCCTAAAAGTAGGCATTACTCGTGTTAATCAGATGCCTACACGTTGGCTTGATCAAGGTGCATCGCAAGCCATGCCCATTATGCAGGTTGCTACGCGCAAGCTGTCAGGCCAAGTGGAAACTATACTTAAACAATATGTGGCCGATAAAACAAATTGGCGCAAACTTCTTCAAAGTGATGCGCAGCATATTGATATGACACAAGCAGCTGATGCATTGTTAAACGAATCAGAAGCAGATTTGGATGTATTGTTAAGCGAATTAAGCCACCAAGATTACCAGTGGTTAGATACCCCAGCTATTAGTATGCGCTACCCAGTATTAGAATACCCCAGTAAAATTAAGTCCCATAACCTAGACAAAGAGCCTGTATTAGAAGGTAAGTTGATGGGAATAAAAGGACAATACCTTATTTTTGACACGGCGGTGATAAACATCCGCAAATATACATCCTATTTGGTGCAATTGAGCTCATGACTAAAAACACTCAAGTAATTTATTTGAAGGATTATCAGGTTCCTGTATTTATTATTGAAACCACTGATCTTGATATTCGTATTGGTGATGAATATACCTCTGTAGTGGCGCGGCTTAAAGTAAGCCGTAATCCTGCAAGTGATGCAGATACATCCGAATTAGTATTACAAGGTGGCAGTGGCATCAAGCTTCAAGAAGTGATGATGAATGGCCTTATCCTAGATGACTCGGATTATGATTTAGAAGATGCAGCCTTATCTATTTACCAGTGCCCAGAAACTTTTGAGCTAACCACGCAATGCTTGATCCAGCCGCAACTTAACACTACTTTAGAGGGTCTTTATAAGTCTGGTGGCATGTACTGTACCCAATGTGAGGCGCAAGGCTTTCGCAATATCACCTACTATTTAGACCGCCCAGATGCTTTGTCTATTTTTACCACTCGCATTAGTGCTGATAAAGAGCGTTACCCCATTTTATTGGCTAATGGTAATCCAGTGGAGCAAGGTGAGCTAGATAATGGTGAACATTTTGCTGTGTGGCACGACCCATTTCCTAAGCCTGCTTATTTGTTTGCGATGGTGGCAGGTGATTTAGTGCGCCAAGATGATGTATTCACTACGATGTCTGGCAGAAAAGTAGATTTACAAATATTTGTAGAAGCACACAATAGCCATAAGTGTGACCACGCGTTGGCATCCCTTAAGCGCTCTATGCTGTGGGATGAAAAGGTGTATGGACGTGAATATGATTTAGACTTGTTTATGATCGTAGCTGTGGACGACTTCAACATGGGGGCCATGGAGAACAAAGGCCTCAATATTTTCAATTCTGACTGTGTGTTAGCTGATCCAGCTACTAGTAGCGATGCGATGTTTGAACGTATTGAGGGTATCGTCGCCCATGAATACTTTCATAACTGGTCTGGTAACCGTGTGACCTGTCGTGACTGGTTTCAGCTAAGTTTAAAAGAAGGGTTCACGGTGTATCGTGATTCTCAATACACTGCAGACACTTATTCTGCTGCTGTAAAACGTATTGACGACGTTACGGTGTTGCGCACCCATCAATTTGCCGAAGATGCGGGGCCGATGGCTCACCCCATTCGTCCAGCTTCTTATATAGAAATTAATAATTTTTATTCAGTGACAGTGTATGAGAAAGGTGCAGAAGTTGTGGGTATGATCCACACTTTGCTTGGTGATGAACTGTTTCGCAAGGGTAGTGATTTGTATTTTGATCGCCATGATGGGCAAGCAGTCACTACAGATGACTTTATTGCCGCCATGAGTGACGCCAGTGGTGTCGATTTGAATCAGTTTACGCGCTGGTATAGTCAAGCCGGCACACCTACCTTAACAGTCACTGATGTCTATGATGCGGCATGTCATGAATATCGTCTCACTGTGGAACAATCCACGCCAGCGACACCAGAGTGTCAACTAAAGCAGCCTTTTCATCTTCCGCTAAGAATGGCTTTGTTAGATGTTAATGGGGTACAAATGCCTTTAACGTTAAAAAACGTGGGGCTTTTGCCAAATAAGGATGTTGTGCTCAACATTACTAAAGCTAGTGAAACCTTTGTATTTGAAGGAGTCACCCATGAGCCAGTGCCATCGTTATTACGCGGCTTTTGTGCCCCTGTAAAATTAGACTATGGCTATACCCAAGCTCAGCTATTGTTTTTGGCTAGTAAAGATACAGATGGCTTTTGTCGATGGGAGGCTTGCCAGCGCTTGTTGATTGATGCGGTGGCGCAGGCCATGTTGAAGCCTGTTGGTTATCAGCTAGAGCTTGAGCTTGTCACCATGCTGCGCAGTAGTTTGGTGGATGAAACCCTAGATCCTGCTATGGTTGCCAAGTTGGTGCAGCTACCTAGTGAGGCGTATTTAGCAGAAAATCAGTCCACAGTAGATGTAGACTTGATTCATGCCGGTAGGGAAGCCATGCGTGTTGCTATAGCGCAAGCTTTGGAGAGTCAGCTATTAGATTGTTACCAAAGAAATCACGATACAGGGCCATTCAGCCAAACTGGTAATGCCATCGGGAAACGAGCGCTAAAAAACACATGTTTGTCTTATCTTAACAGCTTAGATGATTTTAACTATCAGGCTATAGCGCAAGTTCAGTATGACCTGCAAGCGAATATGACTGATGTTGGTGCTGCCCTACAGATTTTAACTGGTCACAAAAATAGTGATATATCTGCGCCACTACTAGCTGACTTTTATCAACGCTGGCAGCATGACAGTCAGGTGGTTTGTCAATGGTTTGCTATGCAAGCAGGGGCTAATTTGCCTGGTCGTTTGACTCATGTAAAAGCCTTGCTAGAGCATGATGCATTTGATATTCGTAATCCTAATAAAGTGCGTAGCTTAGTGGGTAGTTTTATCCGTAGTGCAATTAATTTCCACTGTGCAGATGGTAGCGGCTATGAATTTGTTGCAGATATGATTTTGCGACTAGATCCAATTAATCCGATGATTGCAGCTAATCTAGCAAAACCTTTAGGGCGCTTTAAGCCTCATACAATACATAGACAAGAGCTTATGCAGGCACAATTACATAGATTGAGCCAAGCCAAGCTTAGTAGTGATGTGTATGAGGTGGTCAGTAAAGCATTAGCAGCAAGCTAATCCATAACATAAGCTTTTAAATGTCTGTGTTGTTTATAAACACATTGTTTGTTTTGCCTTGAATAAGGCACGGCTTTTATAATATTGATGGCATTTGAAATAAGCAGGAGAGTCACAATGAAGTTTGTCGGTGAAAAAGATTATCAGCATGGCATGGACACTAAAGTAGGAGTGTTAATCACTAATTTAGGTACACCAGATGCGCCCACTAAAAAAGCATTGCGCACGTATCTTAAGGAGTTTCTAAGTGACCCTAGGGTGATTGAAACGCCAAAAATTATTTGGCAAATTATATTAAATGTCATTATCCTTAATGTACGTCCGGCAAAAAGTGCCAAGGCCTATGCAACAGTATGGACAGACAGTGGCAGCCCATTGTATGACATCGCTAAAAAACAACAGGCTGCTCTTGCCAAAGCATTGCCTAACCTTGTGGTTGGTTTGGCTATGCGTTACGGCAACCCAAGTATAGAAAGTCAGCTTATCAAAATGCGTGATCAAGGTGTGCGTAAGATCTTGATTTTCCCCATGTACCCACAGTATTGCGCAGCGACTACCGCAAGTACCTTTGATAAAGTCACTCAAGTGCTAAATAAATGGCGCTGGATTCCCGAAGTGCGTTTTATTAATGATTATTATCATGATGAGCTATACGTTAAAGCCTTAGCAAATAGTATTGTGGCCTTTCGTGAGAAACATGGTAAGCCAGACTTAACGTTGTTTAGCTATCATGGCATACCTAAGGCTTATCTGGATAAAGGTGATCCTTACCATTGTTTCTGCCGTGCCACTACGCGCCTAGTAAAAGAGCGTTTAAATTTAACAGACGAAGAAGTGATGACGAGTTTTCAAAGTCGTTTTGGTCCTGCCGAATGGTTACAGCCTTATACAGATATAACGCTAAAAGAATTACCCGGCAAGGGCATTAAAAATGTTCATATTATTGCCCCGGCGTTCAGTGCAGATTGCTTAGAGACAATTGAAGAAATTAGTGTAGAAAATAGGGAGTATTTCATGGAAAGTGGTGGAGAAACCTACCGTTATATTCCGTGCTTAAACGATAGTGAAGAACACATTGAGCTGTTTACAAAGCTCATTAAGCAGCATACCCAAGGCTGGGATTAGCCTTTTGCTGCTAAAAATCGCTCCACTGTGGCTACAATAGTCTGGGTTTGATGATCTATTTCCATGTTCACCAAGTCCCCAGGGTTTGCTTTGCCAAATCCTGTGACTCTTAATGTTTCAGGAATGAGGCAAACACAAAACTCAGATTCCCTGACACAGCCTACAGTCAGGCTGCATCCGTTAAGGCCAATAAAGCCTTGGGGTAAAACGTGTTTTTTGTGTGCATCAGGTAAGTCAAACCAAATGTTTGTATTGCCATCTTGTGTGTCTATTCGGCTGATAGCTAAAGCTATGGATACATGTCCGGAAATAATATGGCCGCCTATTTCATCACCATATTTTAATGAACGTTCTACATTTACCCAAGCTCCCTGTTTTAGCAGGCCTAGGTTGGTGAGTTTCAGGGTTTGGCCTATAACATCAAAACTAAAATGGTTATCACTTTGTGCCGTGACCGTAAGGCAGGTGCCATTGATGGCAATGCTTGCGCCTATATCTACCTTGTGGCTTATAGCTTTTGGCAGAGTGATAACAAAGCTGCGCTGGTTATTGCCAGTGGTAATAGAATTAATTTGGCCTTGGCCTTGGACGATACCCGTGAACATGATTTACCCGAAAGTGATTAAAAAGGCCGCTATAAAAGCTTTATATAGCTATGTTATCCGAGCGCAGCGTCTGTGTGAAGTAGAGTTTAACTTGTGAGCCGTATCATTTTGGCACCAATGGAAGGTTTGGCCGACAATATATTGCGTGACTGCCTTACCCAAATAGGTGGCATTGACTTGTGTGTCACAGAGTTCATTCGGGTGACCACTCAATTATTGCCTCCAAAAGTATTTCATCGCTTGTGTCCAGAGTTAGCCAATGGCTGTAAAACTCCAGCAGGTATACCTGTACGTATCCAATTGTTAGGTAGTGACCCAGAAGCGCTGGCTGCTAATGCAGTAAGAGCATTGGAGCTGGGTTCTCCAGGGATTGATTTAAATTTTGGTTGCCCTGCAAAAACAGTAAATCGTAGCCAAGGTGGCGCGGTGTTGCTACAAGAGCCTAAGCGGGTGGCGCATATTATAGCCACCGTAAGGCATGCCATAGGAGACGATGCTTGGTTAAGTGCTAAAATGCGGCTTGGGTTTGCCACCAAAGACTTAGCCTTAGAAAATGCGCAGCGCATACAAGGTGCTGGTGCCAACGAGCTCACCGTTCATGCTAGAACCAAAGTAGAGGGCTACCGTCCTCCAGCTCATTGGCAGTGGATTAAAAAAATCAGACAGGTAGTAGAGATTCCTGTGATTGCCAATGGCGAAGTATGGACGCCCCAAGATTACGCTGCATGTAGAAAAGCTAGTGGTAGTGAGGATGTGATGGTAGGCCGTGGGCTGGTATGGAAGCCAGATCTAGCATTACAAATTCGCCATCAGCGTGCTGGGCAACCAGTGCAAGAGTGGAGCTGGCCGGCTTTGGTGCCTACTGTGCTTTATTTTATTGATCTTGTTGATGCTCAAGTGGCCGTTAAGTTTCAAGACGCAAGGGTGAAGCAGTGGCTTAAACTGCTAGGTAGGGTTTACCCCCAAGCTAACGCATGTTTTGAACAGGGTAAGCGTTTGAAGACGCTAAATGAATTACGCTCCTTAGTGATCCATAGTCAGTAACTTTTGTAATGATTTAGGCATTAGCGTATGAGGACGCACATGTCATGAAAATCTGTGTAAATTAGTCCTTACCAAATGTATCCATCAAGCGCATGCGGTATACTCCTTACTTGAGTTTTAATGCTTTTTTACCAAATTACTGAGGTGTATCTTTGTATTCTATTGCCCGTAGCCTGTTGTTCCAACTTTCGCCAGAAACTGCTCATGACTTAACCCTTGATGGCCTTGCAGCCGGTGCGAGATTGGGGCTACTGCCGGCCTTAGCTCCAAGTATTGCTAATGTGCCTGTTACTGTAATGGGCATAGACTTCCCGAACCCTGTAGGGCTTGCTGCTGGATTGGATAAAAACGCCAGTGCTGTTGATGGTCTTGCGGCGTTAGGTTTTGGATTTATAGAAGTGGGAACGACAACGCCAAGGCCTCAGCCTGGTAACCCAAAGCCGCGTATGTTTAGACTTCCAGAAGCCCAAGCTATTATTAACCGCATGGGTTTTAACAATGAAGGTGTTGATAACCTTATAGAAAATATTAAAAAAGCCAAATACAGTGGCGTATTAGGTATTAATATTGGCAAAAATTTTGATACTCCAGTTGCAGACGCAGCATCAGACTACCTTATCTGCATGAGAAAGGTTTATGCCTATGCTAGCTACATTACAGTAAATATTTCCTCCCCTAATACGCCGGGTTTGCGAGACTTACAATATGGTGATTCTTTAAGTCAATTGTTGGGCGCTCTTAAGCAAGAGCAAGCCGAGCTTGAAAAAATCCATGGTCGTTATGTTCCATTGGCCGTTAAAATTGCACCTGATATGGACGATGAACAACTCCAAGGTGTTGCTCACTATGTCTTAGAGCATCAAATGGATGGTGTAATAGCAACTAACACTACTCTTAGTAGAGACGGCGTAAGTTCATTAAATAATGCTGATGAAGCAGGGGGCTTGAGTGGTGCGCCATTGAAGGATCATGCAACTAAAACTATTGCGGATCTGTACGCCATTTTAGGTGAAGAGGTGCCTATTATCGGTGTGGGGGGTATCAATAGTGGTGCTGATGCGTTGGAAAAGTTGAATGCAGGAGCTAAATTGTTACAGGTTTATAGCGGCTTAATTTACCAAGGCCCAGGCTTAGTTAAGCAATGTGTTAACGCCTGTAGAAGTCTTATCAAAAGTTAAAATACTTATAGTTTAAGTTTGCTTGTAGTGTGAATTGGTATGCTTTTTAACCAAAAATTTGAAAAGCACTCTAATATAGATGGATTAGATTAGTTCGGATATGGGATTGGCCTATATAGTAGAACTCTCTTATATTGTAATAATGACTGTGATTAGGCTCTTTTACGCTAATACTATAGTCAAACAGCTAGTGTAAAAAGTGAAATAAGACTTGCGCAACACCCTTGTAATTGAGGATAATTAGCCCGCCTCAAATTTAGTAACTAATTTAGGCTTAAACAAAATCCACGATCGAAAAGATCACCCGGAGGGTAAGTATGTATTTTAGAACTTGGCAACGCCTAAGTTCTGTAGTCTTGGGTTTGGTATTGGCACCCGCTGCTATGGCAGATTGGGGGCTTAATATGCCTCAAGGCATCACAGAAGTCAGTCAATCTATATTCGAACTGCATATGCTTATTTTTTGGATTTGCGTCTGGATAGGTGTGGTAGTTTTTGGAGTAATGTTTTATTCCATTTTCAAGCACCGTAAATCTAAAGGAGCTGTTGCATCTAAGTTCCATGAAAGCTTAGGCTTAGAGATTCTATGGACGGCAGTGCCTACGGTCATACTTATTGCTATGGCTGTGCCAGCAACTTCAGTGCTCATAGAAATGTATGACACTAAAAACTCTGATGTGGATATTAAGATCACAGGTCATCAGTGGAAGTGGCAATATGATTACCTTGGTGAAGACGTAGGTTTCTTTAGTAACCTAACCACCACTGAAGACGAAATTTATAATCGTACGGAAAAAGGTGAAAACTACCTTGAAGAAGTCGATTACAACGTTGTTGTTCCTACTGGACAAAAGGTACGTTTTTTAATTACTTCTAATGACGTTATCCACTCTTGGTGGGTTCCAGAAATTGCTGTTAAGAAAGATGCTATTCCAGGGTACATCAACGAATCTTGGACTATTATCCCTGAAGGCCAAGAGGGCATTTACCGTGGTAAGTGTACCGAGCTTTGTGGTGTTAACCACGGCTTTATGCCTATCGTGTTAGAAGCGGTGACATCTGATGAGTATCAAGTTTGGCTAGAAGAGCAACGTGCAGGAAAAATTGCTGAAGCACAAGCTGCTTTAGGCGAGTTTTCTTATGACGAGCTTATGGTTAAAGGTGCAGACGTCTATGCACGTAGCTGTGCAGCTTGCCACGGTAATGAAGGCCAAGGCCTTGGTTCTGTATTCCCAGCACTAGCTGGCAGCTCTATGGCTCTTAATGACATGGCTGGTCACATCGATATTGTACTTAATGGCAAGCCAGGTTCGGCTATGCAATCATTTAGTGCACAACTTAGTGACGTTGACATCGCTGCTGTAATTACTTTCGAGCGAAATGCTTGGGGTAACGATACAGGCGAAACGGTGACTCCAAAAATGATAATTGACGCGAAGAAATAGGAGGCTGAATAATGACAACTGCGACTGCTAATCACGATGACCACGGGCATCATGGGCCTGCTAAAGGCATCATGCGCTGGGTATTAACAACTAACCACAAAGACATCGGTACAATGTACCTTTGGTTTTCTTTTGCTATGCTGCTTACTGGCGGTGTAATGGCTCTTATTGTTCGTGCTGAATTATTTCAGCCGGGTATGCAGCTAATAAGGCCAGAATTCTACAACCAAATGACCACCATGCATGGTCTGATTATGGTGTTTGGTGCGATCATGCCAGCCTTTGTTGGCTTAGCCAACTGGATGGTTCCACTGATGATTGGCGCGCCAGACATGGCTTTGCCTCGTATGAACAACTGGAGCTTTTGGATCCTGCCGTTTGCATTTGGTATGCTTTTGTTTACGCTATTTACTGAAGCGGGTGCGCCAAACTTTGGCTGGACTTTCTACGCTCCATTATCTACTACCTATGCGCCAAGTAGTGTGACTTACTTTATATTTGGTGTGCATATGATGGGTATTTCTTCCATCATGGGTGCGATCAATATCATTGTTACTATCTTAAACCTTCGGGCTCCAGGTATGACTTTGATGAAGATGCCACTATTTGTTTGGACTTGGTTTATTACAGCTTACTTGTTAGTAGCGGTAATGCCTGTTTTGGCAGGTGTTGTGACCATGATGTTGATGGATATTCACTACGGTACAGCATTCTTTGATGCTGCTGGTGGTGGTGATCCAGTATTGTTCCAACACGTATTTTGGTTCTTTGGTCATCCAGAAGTATACATAATGATTTTGCCAGCATTTGGTATTGTTTCTCAGATCATTCCTACCTTTGCTCGCAAGCCATTATTTGGTTATGCCTCGATGGTATATGCTACTTCTTCAATTGCGTTCTTGTCGTTCATCGTATGGGCTCACCATATGTTTACAGTAGGCTTGCCACTGCAAACTGAGCTCTTCTTCATGTACGCTACGATGTTGATTGCGATCCCTACAGGCGTGAAAGTATTTAACTGGGTGTCTACTATGTTCAGGGGTTCAATGACCTTTGAAACGCCAATGTTATTTGCCTTAGCTTTTGTAGTCTTGTTTACTATTGGCGGCTTCTCAGGCTTGATGCTTGCTATTGCACCTGCAGACTTCCAGTATCATGACACCTACTTTGTAGTGGCTCACTTCCACTATGTGCTAGTGCCTGGTGCTTTGTTTGGTATTATCGCTGGTGTTTACTACTGGTTGCCTAAATGGACTGGTCATTATTACAACGAGAACTTAGGCAAGTTTCACTTTTGGATGTCTTTCATTGGTGTAAACATAACCTTCTTCCCAATGCACTTTATTGGATTGGCAGGAATGCCTCGTCGTATACCTGACTATGCACTGCAATTTGCAGACTTCAATGCGATAGCGACCGTTGGTGCCTTTATATTTGGTTTCTCTCAGCTTATCTTCTTGTTCTTATTGATTAAGACGATTCGTGGTGGCGAAAAAGCCACGGACCAAGTTTGGGAAGGAGCCGAAGGCTTAGAATGGACTATTCCATCTCCAGCGCCATACCATACATTTGCTGAGCCACCACACGTTAAATAGGTTAAATAGATCTATATGAACTCTAACTCAACACAGCCGGATAACCAGTCCGGCCATAAGCCCAATAACACTGCGTTAAAGCTAGTGATAGCTGCGGTGGCTATGTTTGGGTTTGGTTTTGCTCTAGTGCCTTTGTACGATATATTTTGCGAAATTACTGGTATTAACGGTAAGACTGCAGGACCAGTAGAAAGGGTTGAGCAGTGGGTTGATACAAGCCGCACAATTACTGTGCAGTTTATAACGACTAATAACGCGGGTATGCCCTGGGAGTTTGAAGCTTTGCAAGAAGAAGTGGAAATGCACCCAGGAGCGTGGACCCAAGTAAAGTTTTGGGCTTTAAATCCCACAGAAAACGATATGGTAGGACAGGCGGTACCAAGTGTATCGCCATCGGAGGCTGCTGAGCATGTGCAAAAAACTGAATGTTTTTGCTTTGATCAGCAAACGTTAAAGGCTGGAGAAGGGCGTGAAATGCCGCTGATTTTTTCTCTAAGCCCTGATATTCCGTCTCACGTTAAAAAAGTGACGATGTCTTACACATTATTTGATGCAGGTGCTTTTGCTAAATAGCAAAGGCATATAAATATAATTTCGGCCGCAAACACGGCTTGATAATAAGTCTTCGACGAAGGAGCGATACATGGCAACGTCCAATTATTACGTACCAGAAAGTAGCTATTTTCCCATTGTGGCAAGTTTAGGCCTGATTGGAATGGCGGCTGGTGCTGGCGGTATGATGAACCAAATGAGCTCAGGTGGGCAAGGGTTTGGTTTCCCTCATCTAGTGTTCACAGCAGGTACTTTGGTACTGGCTTTTATTTTCTTTCAATGGTTCGGTAAAGTAATCACTGAAAGTAGAGCCGGTATGTATAGCCCTCAGATGGATAAATCTTTTCGTTGGGGTATGAGCTGGTTTATTTTTTCAGAAGTTATGTTTTTCGTGGCATTCTTTGGTGTACTTTTATATGTGCGCCAATGGGCAGGACCATGGTTAGATGGCCAAGGTGATAAGGGCTCAACTCATATGTTATGGCCTGATTTTGACTACTCTTGGCCTATGTTTAATAACCCAGCAGGCGCAGATTACCCTGGTCCTCAGGCGGTTATTGATCCTTGGCACATTCCGCTGTTAAATACAGTGTTGTTGATGACTTCAAGTGTGACCTTGACCATTGCTCACCACGCGCTTAGAGCAATGCATCGCGGACGTACTATCTTTTGGTTAGCCGCAACAGTCATCCTAGGTGCTATCTTTGTTTATTACCAAATATTGGAATACATTGAAGCTTATACAGAGCTAGGGCTTACTTTAGATTCAGGTATATACGGTTCAACCTTCTTTATGTTGACAGGCTTTCATGGCCTTCACGTAACGATTGGTGCGTTTATCTTGTTTATAATGTGGATTCGTATTTGTAAAGGTCACTTTACTCCTGAGCAGCACTTCGGCTTTGAAGCAGCAGCTTGGTATTGGCATTTTGTTGATATGGTTTGGGTAGGTTTGTTCTTATTTGTTTATATCCTATAAGCTGTATTTGATAAACAAAAAAGGCAGCTTAATGGCTGCCTTTTTTATGCCTAGTACACATTTTTAAGGTTAATGGATAGCTGCCCAAGGCGAAGAAGTCACAAGTTGACCGGTCCAAAACCCGTAGGTTACTAGTACAATTAGAAGTACAATTAAGCTAACGCGGTATTTTAGTGAAGTAAGTAAACGGGTAGATTTTGTACCATCCTTCATTAAGAAAAAGAAACCACTGGCTAAGCTTGTTAGGGCCAGCAATAACACGATGATAATGACGATTTTGAGCATAAAAAGAGTCTCTATAGATACGTTTATTGATATGTTAATTAGGTTCGCTATATAAATGATAAAACGACTGCAACATTATTGGGCCATCACGGTTTTCACACTATTTTTTTTGCCCCTTACCATAAATTTAGGGTTGTGGCAGTTAGATAGGGCAGACCAAAAAATACTACTGCAGCAAAGTTTAACAGCTCTAGAACAGCCTATAATGGTACCTGATGATCAGGGGCTAATATTAGCAGAACTACAAAGCCTCCAAAGAGTGACATTGAATAGTAGCTTTATCAAGCCCTTTGTTTGGTTTAAAGATAATCAAGTAGTCTCTGGTAAAGTGGGTTATGACGCCATAGGGCTCATAGGTGCTGGCGATAACCTGTTGCTAGTTAATCGTGGTTGGTTTGCGTCAAATGGGCAAAGAGACCCATTACCTGAGATTGATTGGGTTAATGGCAAGGTGTCGTTGACAGGGCGCTTAGTGCCTGTTCAAGTGAATCCATATCAGTTAGGTGAGGACACTTATTCTGACCAATACCCTCAGTTAGTTCAGGAAATTAGCCCTGCAGTATTAACTGAGCATTTAGCAGCTTCAATTGAGGGAACTCTTTTGCCTTGGGTATTGATACTTGATACACCAGGTGACGCAACACTTACGCCGCACTGGAAAGCTAGCGCAATGGCTTCAGAAAAACATATGGCGTATGCATGGCAATGGTTTGGCCTCGCGCTGACCCTGTGTTTATTATATATTTATCGAGTATTTTACTCTCCCATCGACACTAAAAGGTAGACCTATGACCACTAAGACAAATAATCGCTGGACTTTGTACGCAGTGTTTGGAGTAACTGTTGTGCCTCTTATGTTCGCTATGCTGATGTATTTTAATTTATGGGGTGTGCCAGAAGGAAGAACTAACTCGGGTGAGTTATTACTGCCACCTAATGATCTAATACAAGCCCAGTTAGTGGATCAAGACTCTATGCCTTGGTCACAGGCAGATTTAGACAAAAGGTGGCTGGTAGTTTATCTAACCCAAAAAGAGTGTGATCAATCTTGCCAAGAAGCCACTCATTTATTACGACAAATACACACTGCGGTAGGTAAGGAAGCGCATAGAATTACACGTATATTAGTTAGCTCACAAGGTGACTTTAATGAACAGCTGCAACTAGATTATCCTGCGCTTGTTCAGCTTCAAAGCCTTTCTTTGGAAACCTTTGAAAAGGGTGAGGGCATCTATATTGTAGATCCACTGGGTAATATGATGATGTATTTTGGCACCGGATTTGTTGGAAAAAAATTACTTAAAGATCTAAAAAAGTTACTTAGAACCTCAAACATAGGGTAACCACATTATGAACACTCCTACTATTGGCGCACCTAAATGGAGCGTATTTTTAACCTGTATCGCACTTGCTATTGTAACTTGCGTTATTATTCTAGGCTCTTGGACTCGCCTTGCCGATGCTGGCTTGGGTTGTCCTGATTGGCCTGGCTGTTATGGAAACCTGTTAGTACCTGAAACTGTGGAAGCGATTGCAGCGGCTGAAGCCCTATACCCAGATGCTCCGGTAGAGGTAGCTAAAGGGTGGCTGGAGATGATTCATCGTTACTTTGCAACACTACTTGGGTTTATTATCTTAGTGATTGCAGTGTCATCTTGGTCTCAGCGAAAGCGTTTAAATTATCCTTTTGGTCTAACACAAGGTTTGCTAGCCATGGTAATGCTCCAAGGTGCCTTTGGTGCTTGGACTGTTACTTGGAAGTTGTGGCCGCAAGTAGTTACAGCTCATTTGATGGGTGGTTTTTTTATTGCTAGTTTATTGACTATTCTGTTAATAAAGTTACGCCGTGTAGGTCGTCCCCTTAAAGGTTTGTCACTGTCTAATATTACGCATGGTCAGTTGAAAATTTGGACGTCTTTAGCGCTATTATTAGTTATTGCTCAAATATTTTTAGGCGGTTGGATGAGCTCTAACTATGCTGCTTTAGCGTGTTCTACTTTGCCAGATTGTAACGGCACTTGGTGGCCCAAAATGAATTTTTCAGAGGGTTTTGATATCACTCAGACACTTGGGCCAAGTTATTTGGGCGGCTTGATGCATACTGAAGCTCGCACGGCTATTCACGTTTTACACCGTTATGGTGCTATGATCTTAGGTGTATTTCTGGTGCTGTTAAGCTACCGCTTAATGTCACAAGATGATCGTCGTTTACGCAAATTTGGTCTAGGCTTTTTAGTCGTATTTTTTGTGCAGTTCTGCTTAGGTTTGGCTAATATTTATTACTTGCTGCCCCTGGACGTTGCTGTTGCCCACAACTTTGGTGGCGCATGTTTATTTGTGC
Organism: Candidatus Njordibacter sp. Uisw_002; assembly: GCF_047730155.1. Lineage (NCBI taxonomy): Bacteria > Pseudomonadati > Pseudomonadota > Gammaproteobacteria > Pseudomonadales > Candidatus Njordibacteraceae > Candidatus Njordibacter > Candidatus Njordibacter sp. Uisw_002. The sequence goes on along the minus strand of NZ_CP159832.1, from coordinate 1,430,906 downwards.
TGACTGTCAGTCTTAATTATGTAGTATTTTCTAGCCGAGGGCGCCTCAATGAGTTCTGAAGCCACAGCCACGCCAATGAGTATTAATTGGCGTGACTATTATGAGATGTGTAAACCTAACGTGGTTTTTCTCATGATATTAACGTCTCTAGTGGGCATGTTTTTAGCGGTACCAGGTATGGTGCCATGGCCAGTGCTAATATGGGGGAACCTTGGTATTGCTATGGTTTCAGGTGCGTCAGCTGTTGTGAATCATGTTATTGATAGGCGTATTGATGGACAAATGGGTCGCACTCATAACCGTCCAGTGGCCAAAGGTAAAGTTAAACCGTCTCATGCGATTATTTTTGCTGCATTGATGACTGTTGTAGGCCTTGCTATTTTGTATGTATTAGTCAATCCAATGGTAGCTTGGTTGACGTTGGCGTCTTCCATAGGGTATGCGTTTATTTATACAGGGTATCTTAAGCGAGCTACACCTCAAAATATTGTTATTGGTGGGCTTGCAGGGGCAATGCCTCCACTTTTGGGATGGGTTGCTGTCACTGGCACTATAGATCCTAATGCGCTTTTGCTAGTGCTTATTATTTATGCTTGGACACCTCCTCATTTTTGGGCTTTGGCGATTCATAAGCGTGATGAGTATGCCAAAGTTGAAATTCCGATGTTGCCCGTCACACATGGCCTAGAGTTCACTGGCCTACAAATTTTGTTATATACCGTGTTGATGATTATATCCACTATGCTGCCTTACATAGTGGGGATGAGTGGCTTTATATACTTAGTGGGTGTGACTTTATTAAACATTCGTTTCTTGTACTGGGCCTTTCGTTTGTATCGTGGCGCCTATGAAAAAGCAGCGATGAAAACATTTTGGTATTCAATCATATACCTCATGTTATTGTTTGTGCTTTTGTTGGTTGATCATTATTTTCCAGTCTAGCCTAGTGTTAAGTGACTGTGTTTAAGCTAACGATAGACGTTGTTGTGACTTACAATAACGTCTTCATAAAGAATAACTAATATTTTGAATTGGTTATTCTATTTACCCAGACCTTAAGCCTTATTTATCTGTCTGCGCGTGCTAAGCGACGCATCCAATTCCCCTTCGCATTCCCAATGATGTTATACTTCGCGCCCATTTAATGACCGCAGTATAGACCTATGACCTACGCCTTTTTCGCCACTTGTCCCAAAGCTATGGAGCCTATATTGGCCGATGAACTAGGCCCTTTAGGGGCTGAAGATATCAAGCTAACGCAAGGTGGTGTTTATTTTAATGGTGACTTAAAAGTTGGGTATAGTGCATGTCTATGGAGTCGTTTAGCTAACCGCGTGTTATTACTTTTGCATGATGAAGCTGTAGATAGTGTCGATGAGCTTTATGATGCCGTCAGTAAAGTAGAGTGGACGCAACACTTTGACAGCGACCAAACCTTTTTAGTGGACTATGCAGGCCGTATGCGCGGCATTGATAATACTCACTTTGGTGCGCTTAAAGTAAAAGATGCCATTGTCGATCAATTTCGAAGCAAGGGTGAATTACGTCCTAATATAGCTAAACAAGAGCCAGATGTTCGCATTAATGTATTTGTTGTGCGCGGTCGAGTGCGCATTAGTTTGGACCTGTCAGGAGAGAGCCTACATAAACGTGGGTATCGCAAAGAAGGTGGTATGGCGCCGCTCAAAGAAAACTTAGCAGCAGCGTTGTTGATTCGTGCTGGCTGGCCAGCTATGGCAGCTGCCGGTAAGCCATTAATGGATCCTATGTGTGGTTCTGGTACTTTCTTAATAGAAGCTGCCATGATGGCATCTGATACGGCGCCTGGTCTTTTGCGCTGGCGCTTTGGTTTGCAAATGTGGAAGCAACACAATGTAGAGCTTTGGCGTGAAATTTGGGATGCTGCAGAATTGCGCAGAGAAGTTGGCGAAGCTGCTGCCACTAGCGAAATCCATGGTTATGACGGCCAGCCAAAAGCGGTCTCTAAATGTCGTGAAAACTTAAAACAAGCCGGTATGACTGATCGTATTCGTGTTAGCCACCGAGAGCTTAAAGATTTAAAGCCACTCACTCATAATGCTGAGCAGCAAATGGGCTTAGTGATCACAAACCCTCCTTACGGTGAGCGTTTAAGTGAAGTGGCAGATATCCAATATTTATATCAGCACCTTGGCGAGCGTTTAAGCCAAGATTTTATTGGCTGGGAATTAGCCGTATTTACGGGTAACTCTGAATTAGGCAAAGCTGTGGGTTTGCGCTCCCACAAGCAATATTCGTTTTATAATGGAGCGATCAAGAGTCAATTGTTAATGTACACTCTTGAAACCTCCAACCGTTTTGCAGACCGTCGCCAAGCCAGTGGAGAAATCCCACTACAAGCGCTAAGTGAAGGAGCACAAATGTTTGCTAACCGCTTGGTGAAAAACCGCAAGCAGTTTAGTAAATGGGTTAAGCAAGAAAAAATTGAATGTTACCGGTTATATGATGCCGATATGCCAGAGTATGCTGTAGCGATTGACGTGTATGGTGATTGGTTGCATGTACAAGAATACGCAGCTCCCAAGACTGTTGACGCTGAAAAGGCTCAACGTCGCCTAGAAGAGGTGATGTTAGCGCTGCCTCAAGCGCTGCAGGTTCCAGAAGAACGTATCGTGTTGAAACAGCGTCGTCAGCAAACGGGTAAGGATCAGTACCAAACTCATGACGAAAAAGGTGAATACATTCAGGTTCAAGAAGGTGGCTGTAAGCTGCTAGTTAACCTTAATGATTATTTAGACACAGGCTTGTTTCTAGATCACAGGCCTGTGCGTCAAAAAATTCAACACTTAGCTCATAACAAGCGTTTTTTAAACTTATTTTGTTATACCGGCACAGCTACTATGCATGCGGTGCAGGGTGGGGCGCACAAGTCTTTGAGTGTAGATATGTCGGCTACCTACCTGTCATGGGGTAAAAAGAACCTTGCCTTGAATGGTTTTAGTGACCAGGTCCATCGCTTTGAGCAACACGATTGTATGGAGTTTATTAAGAGTCATAAAGGTGAGTATGACCTTATTTTCCTTGATCCTCCTACATTTTCAAACTCTAAGAAAATGGTAGGTGTGTTAGATGTGCAGCGTGATCATGCGTGGATGATTCACAAAGTGATGGATTTACTCACAGAAGATGGTTTGTTGATATTCTCTACCAACTATCGACGTTTTGAATTAGACGAAAAAGTGCTACAGCATAATCATGTAGTAGACATCAGTGATGAAACCTTAGATAAAGACTTTGCTCGTAATAAGAAAATCCATCGCTGTTGGGAAATTCGTAAATATAAGCCAGAAGTAGAAAATACGTCAGAATTCTATGACGCAGATTATGCTACATCCACTCCTGCATCTATTGCAGCAGTGAAAGCTGAAGCTAGGTTGGCTTATGAAGCTGAAGATAGATTGGCGTTTCAGGCTGAAATGAAACTCACTATTGCAGCTGAAGCTAAAGCTAGAGAAGAGGCTGAGTCTAACTCTTCAGCCAATGAATCTAACGACCTACAAAAGGCCTCTAGCGCTCCAGAAAAGGCCACTAGTGCCCCACAGCAGGCCGATATCACTCCACCCAAGGTTAAAGGGAAGTTTAACCCTTGGGTTAAGTAAGACTCATTTTTTAGTCTTGTGACGTAGCGCCGATTTTATGAATACTAAGGTCGGCGCCGTTAAACTCTTCTTCGTCAGTCAGTCTAAGGCCAATAAATGCCTTCACGCCACCGTAAACAATAAAGCCACCAACTAAGGCAATAGATAAGCCTAAAAGTGTGCCTATCAGTTGGGATATAAGGCTTACACCGCCTAAACCTCCAAACATTTCTAAGCCAAAAATACCTGCAGCAATACCGCCCCATGCGCCGCATAAGCCATGAAGTGGCCACACTCCAAGAACATCATCAATTTTCCAGCGGTTTTGGGTGAGCATAAAGGCATAAACGAAAAGTCCGCCGGCAATAAGGCCTACAGCTAACGCGCCAATAGGGTGCATTAAATCTGACCCTGCACATATTGCTACTAAGCCCGCTAATGGACCATTGTGAACAAAACCTGGATCATTTTTACCAATGACTAGTGCTGCAATGGTGCCACCTGCCATGGCCATGAGAGTGTTTACTGCTACCAGACCACTAATACCATCTAAAGTTTGAGCGGACATAACATTAAAGCCAAACCAGCCTATGGTTAAAATCCACGAACCTAAAGCTAAAAACGGGATACTTGATGGTGCAAAGGCGACAAGCTTGCCTTTACGGTAGCGTCCTTTGCGTGTGCCCAGCAGCAACACAGCTGCAAGTGCTAGCCATCCACCTACGCCATGCACTACTACAGAGCCTGCAAAGTCATGAAAACTTGCACCGAAGGTTGCTTCAAGCCATGCTTGAAAACCGTAATTACCATTCCAAGCAATGCCTTCAAATAAGGGGTATACGATGCCAACAGTTAAGGCAGCTGCAATAAGTAGCGGCCAAAAGCGCGCTCGTTCAGCAATGCCGCCTGAGATGATCGCGGGAATGGCTGCGGCAAAGGTCATTAAGAAGAAAAACTTGACTAACTGATAGCCGTTATTCGCGCCGAGTTCTTGTGCGCTAATAAAAAAGTGTTGATCGTAGGCGATCCAGTAACCAACAAAAAAATAGGTCACACAAGAAAATCCAAAATCAGTCATTATCTTAACTAAGGCGTTGACTTGGTTTTTATGGCGAACTGTACCTACCTCCAAAAAAGCGAAACCTGCATGCATAGCGAGCACCATGATGGCCCCCATAAGAATGAAGAGGGTGTTTGAGCTTTGCACTAAGGCTGCTACTGCACTTGTTGTGGCTTCCACTGGAACTCCTTAACTATAACCGCGCACCATTATGTTGCGCAGGATTTGTATTTTGGCATCGGTATTTTCGCCCTGTATTGGGGCGAGGCAATGCTACCTATGGGTGATAATGGTGCATTTTGCAACCATGCTTGCTAAATCACGCTTAAATGAGCGCTTTCTACTGTACAAAGCAAAGACCGTGCCAGAGGTTTAATGCAGGCAATAAAAAACCACCCTAAGGTGGTTTTGAAAGGCTCAAATGAAGATTACTTCTTTAAGTAAGAGCGTTTAGTTTCGCCGGTATATAATTGGCGAGGACGACCAATTCGATAAGGGCTATTAAGCATTTCATGCCAGTGTGATATCCATCCTACGGTACGAGCTACCGCAAAAATCACCGTAAACATTGATGATGGAATACCAATCGCTTTAAGGATAATACCTGAATAAAAGTCTACATTGGGGTATAGCTTGCGTTGAATAAAGTATTCATCTTCCAGCGCAATTTGCTCTAGGCGTTTAGCAATTTGCAACAAAGGGTCATTGTCTATGCCAAGCAGTGTGAGTACTTCATCACAGGTTTCACGCATGACCGTGGCGCGGGGATCAAAGTTTTTATATACCCGGTGGCCAAAGCCCATAAGGCGGAAAGGATCGTCTTTGTCTTTTGCTTTAGCAACAAAAGCATCTATGTTTGACACGTCACCAATTTCTTCAAGCATGTTAAGCACAGCTTCATTGGCACCGCCATGAGCAGGGCCCCATAAAGCGGCTATGCCAGAAGCAATACATGCAAATGGGTTGGCGCCAGAGGAACCAGCTAAACGGACCGTAGATGTAGAGGCATTTTGCTCATGGTCAGCATGCAGCATGAATATTTTATCCATGGCGCGGGCCAGCACTGGGTCGACATTACTGTCTTTAGTAGGCTTGCTAAACATCATGTGCAAGAAGTTTTCAGCGTACGTAAGCTCTTCACGTGGAAACACGAAAGGTTGGCCGATAGAATATTTGTAACACATGGCTGCCAAAGTTGGCATTTTGGCAATTAAGCGATGAATCGCTTTTTCTCTATGCTCGGCATTGTCGTTATCAAGTTGATCGTGGTAGAAAGCAGACAAGGCACCCACAACACCACACATAATCGCCATTGGGTGAGCGTCGCGACGAAAGCCTCTGAAAAATTGTATAAGTTGCTCATGCACCATTGTGTTGGTGGTGATTTCTTTTTCAAACACTTCCATCTGCTTTGCGTTAGGAAGCTCGCCGTGGATAAGTAGGTAGCAAGTTTCTAAATAGGTAGAGTTAGCTGCTAAGTCTTCAATGGCATAACCACGATGCAATAACACACCATTGTCACCATCTATGTAAGTGATTTTAGATTCGCAGGATGCTGTAGATACAAAGCCTGGGTCGTAAGTGAAAAGACCTTTGCTCACTAATTGACGTACATCAATCACGTCTGGGCCTGTGCTGCCTGAGTATATTGGCAGTTCAATTGGGTCCATACCTTCTATGTGAAGAGTGGCTTTTCTTTCGGACATTTGTTGGCTCCTGAAAAATGTTGTGGGGCATAGGTGGGCGTACAAGGCGGTAATGTAGCTCTATTGCACAATTATAAACAGCGGACGTAAGTAGTACATCCCTTAAAACTCGAAGGATATTCTACACTAGGCACAGTGAATAAAGTCCGTGGCGTGGATTCGGCAAATAGATTCTAGGTATAACCACAAGTGATATAGAGAAGGGTTGTTATATCATATTCAATATATGTTCCTCCTTTGGGCGAGGTTTGTAAAGCCATAGGGCTGATTTATGGACAAAATTTAACGCTAAATTGACACTAATTTAAACTCATTAAAAGAACTCATATACGACAAAGGTTTCGTTGTTTTATGTGTTTCAAGTCACTATACTTGTCTGCGACGTGACGCTTTCAGTTAAGATAGTGTCGATTCTACGTAGTGTTCCAAGCCATAGTTTTACTAATTATTTAGCCAAGAGTAGGTAGCCGTGAGCGATAAAAGACCCGTAAACCTTGATCTGGGCACATTCAACCATCCATTAGTTTCTGTGATTTCTATTTGTCACCGTATTTCTGGTGTGGTTTTGTTTGTGGGCCTAGTGTTTTTGTTCAACATATTTGATTCATCATTATCTAGTGCCTCAGAATTTGCCTCAGCGCAGGCTCTTTTGCAGGATAACTTCTTTGCCAAGTTTGTGACTTGGGGTTTGTTGTCTTCTTTAGGGTTTCACTTTAGTGCAGGCATGAAGCATCTTGTTATGGATTTTGGCCATGGCGAAGAAATAGATAGCGCCAACAGGGCAGCGAAATTCGTAATTGCCTTAACCGCCTTATTATCTGTATTAGCAGGAGTCTGGGTATGGTAACCACAGTAACAAGTTATGGTCGTAGTGGCCTTTCCGATTGGCTAGTGCAGCGTGTAAGCGCTGTAATACTTGCTGTTTACTCTATTTTTATGGTGCTTTACCTTTTGTTAAACCCACAAATAGATTTTGTGCAGTGGAGCGCTTTATTTAGCGGCACAGGCATGCGTATTTTTAGTTTAATGGCGCTTTTGTCTTTGGGTGCCCATTGCTGGATCGGTCTTTGGTCTGTTTCTACTGATTACCTCAAGCACTTTGCTGTGCGCTTTGTGTTCCAAATGGTAGTTGGTTTGTTAATGTTTATTTACACCATTTGGGGTGTTCAGCTTCTTTGGGGCCTATAAGTTATGTCAAACATTTTACGTAAAATGTCCTATGAAGCCATCGTTATTGGTGGTGGTGGTGCCGGTATGAGGGCTGCGTTACAGCTTACTGAGTCGGGATTAAAGACGGCATGTATTACTAAAGTATTTCCAACTCGATCACATACAGTGTCGGCTCAAGGTGGTATTACCTGCGCTATAGCAAGTAATGATCCAAATGATGATTGGCGCTGGCACATGTACGATACCGTCAAAGGTTCCGATTACATTGGCGACCAAGACGCAATCGAATACATGTGTAGTGTTGGCCCGCAGGCGGTATTTGAGCTAGATCATATGGGTCTGCCTTTTTCCCGTACAGAAGAGGGTCGTATTTACCAGCGTCCTTTTGGTGGTCAATCTAAGAATTTTGGTGAGGGTGGTCAGGCCGCTCGCACCTGTGCAGCTGCAGACCGAACAGGGCATGCGTTATTGCACGCCTTATACCAAGGTAACTTAAAAGGTGGCACTACCTTCTTGAACGAATGGTTCGCTGTAGATATGGTGCAAAATGATGATGGCGCTGTTGTTGGTGTGGTCGCTATTTGTATCGAAACAGGTGAAACCGTTTACATTGAAGCTAAAGCTACTGTTTTGGCTACAGGCGGTGCAGGTCGTATTTATCAGTCTACTACTAATGCATTAATCAATACTGGCGACGGTGTTGGTATGGGCTTGCGCATGGGTTTACCTGTCCAAGACATGGAGATGTGGCAGTTCCATCCAACAGGCATCGCAGGTGCTGGCACCTTGGTTACTGAAGGTTGCCGTGGTGAAGGTGGATATCTGATCAATAAAGACGGCGAACGTTTCATGGAGCGCTATGCGCCTAATGCTAAAGATTTAGCTGGCCGTGATGTTGTTGCTCGTTCTATGGTATTAGAGATTTTAGAAGGCCGCGGTTGTGGTGAGAATGGCGATCATGTGCTGTTAAAGCTAGATCATTTAGGCGAAGAAGTGCTGGAAAGTAAGTTGCCTGGCATTTGTGAACTATCTCGTACATTTGCTCATGTAGATCCAGTATTTGAGCCAGTGCCAGTAGTTCCTACGTGCCACTATATGATGGGTGGTTTACCTACCAACATTGGTGGTCAGGTGCTTTATCCAGAATCTGAATCAGAAACCCGAGTCGTTGATGGCCTATATGCCTGTGGTGAGGTGGCTTGTGTATCAGTTCACGGCGCTAACCGTTTAGGTGGTAACTCATTATTAGATTTAGTTGTATTTGGCAGAGCTGCAGGCATCCAGATTGAAAAATCGATGCGTGAAGGCTATCAGTCAGAGGCAGCCAGTCAGGCCAATGTAGACGCGGCTATGGTACGCCTTAATACTTTGAATAATTCTGAGTCTGGTGAAAGTATCTCGGAAGTTCGAGAAGAGCTTCAAAAGACTATGCAGTTGTACTTTGGTGTGTTCCGTGAAGGCGATAGCATGCAAAAAGGCTTAGAATTGTTACGTGAGCTACGAATAAAGGTATCTAACCTTCACTTGCAAGACAAAACTGGTGCATTTAACACTGATCGTATCGAAGCACTTGAGCTACAAAACTTGTTTGAAGTAGCCTTTGCCACAGCAATTTCTGCTGAACAGCGCAAAGAAAGCCGTGGAGCGCATGCTCGTAATGACTTTACCGTACGTGATGATGAAAACTGGTTAAAGCATTCAGTGTATTACCCCTTAGAAGAGCGGCTTGGAAAGCGAGACGTAAACTTTTCACCTAAAACGATGGAAGCATTTCCACCGAAAATCCGTACTTATTAAGGAGTAGTGATATGTTAACAGTGAGTATTTATCGCTACCATCCAGAACTTGATGAAAAGCCTTATATGCAGGACTTTGAAGTAGATACTGGTGGTAAGGACATCATGGTATTAGACGTTTTGAACCTGTTGAAAATTCAAGATCGCAGCCTTGCTTATCGCCGCTCATGCCGCGAAGGCGTATGTGGTTCTGATGGTATGAATATTAATGGTACCAATGGCTTGGCGTGTATTACACCCTTGTCTTCGGTTGTAAAAAATAACAAATTAGTGCTTCGTCCATTGCCTGCTTTGCCTGTCATTCGTGATTTGGTAATTGACATGGATCAGTTCTATAAGCAATACGAAAAAATCAAACCATTCTTGTTGAATGATACGCCAGCCCCAGGCATTGAACGCCTTCAGTCACCTGAAGAGCGTGAAAAATTGGACGGCTTATATGAGTGTATTCTGTGCGCATGTTGTTCAACTGCTTGTCCATCATTTTGGTGGAATCCTGATCGTTTTATTGGCCCAGCCGGTTTGCTTCAGGCCTATCGTTTCTTAGCTGACAGTCGAGATACGGCCACTGAAGAGCGTCTGGCAGGCCTAGATGACCCGTTTAGTGTGTTTCGTTGTCATGGTATTATGAATTGCGTAACCGTATGTCCTAAAGGCTTAAACCCTACTAAGGCAATCGGGCATATTCGTAACATGCTAATGACCAGAGCTACCTAAGGGTATGTGAAGCACGCTTAAGGCAGTTAAAGCTTTGAGCGTGTGTTTCTTTAGAAAAATTGACGATGTAACTTAACCAATTGGCGCTATACGCGTTATACTATGCATGTTTGGTTAGGTTAGGCCATAAATAAAACAATCGGTGATACTGAATGCAAGACAGCGTAATGGAGCAGCAGAGGCGTGAGTCTCATTTCTCTGGTGGTAATTTCGCGTACATTGAAGAAATGTACGAAACCTATCTACGTGACCCCAATGCAGTTCCAGAGCAATGGCGCCAAGAATTTGATCAATTGCCACGAGTGCCCAACTCCATCAGTGGCGATATACCTCACTCTACAATAAAAGAACACTTTGTTCTCTTAGGTAAAAACCAAAGTAAATCACATCCTGTACAAACCTCTACTTTAAGCAGTGATCACGAGCGTAAACAAGTGCGAGTGATGCGACTTATTAACGCCTATCGTTTGCATGGTCACCAAGTTGCAAGTCTAGATCCTTTAGAGCTTCAACCTAAAGAAGTGGTGCCCACTTTAGATTTACATTTCCATGAATTATCAGCTGCAGACTTAGACACTGTTTTTCAGGTGGGTGCGTCATACTTAGGCAAAGAAGAAATGCCTTTGTCAGAAATCATTGCAGGGCTTGAAAAAACATATTGTTCAACAGTGGGTTGTGAGTACAGCCACATTGTAAATACAGATGAGAAACTATGGATCAGGCAGCGCGTTGAGTCAGTGCGCAGCCACCCGACACATACACCAGCAAAGCGTCGTCATATTTTTGAACGTTTAATCGCAGCTGAAGGTTTAGAAAAATATTTGGCTTCGCGTTTTTCTGGTGCCAAACGTTTTGGCCTAGAAGGTGGCGAAACCCTTATTCCAATGTTGGATAATATTATCCAGCGTTCAGGCAGTAACAAAGCCAAAGAAATTGTTATTGGCATGGCTCACCGTGGCCGTCTTAACGTATTGATTAATATTTTTGGCAAAAATCCAGTTGATTTATTTGAAGAGTTCGAAGGTAAGCGCCCTTTAAATACCTCTGGCGATGTTAAATACCATCAAGGTTTTTCAACCAATGTGAACACTCCAGGTGGAGAAGTTCATATGGCTTTAGCATTTAACCCTTCGCATTTAGAAATTGCTAATCCAGTTGCTGAAGGCTCAGTACGTGCCCGTCAAGACCGCCGTAATGATCCCCATGGTGACACAGTGCTACCTATTTGTTTGCATGGGGATGCAGCATTTGCCGGCCAAGGCGTAGTAATGGAAACATTGCAGATGTCCCAAACTCGTGCCTATAAAACTGGCGGTACTGTACACATAGTTATCAACAACCAAGTGGGCTTTACCACCAGTAAAAAAGAAGATGCGCGCACAACACCTTATTGCACCGATGTTGCTAAATTTATAGACGCACCTATTTTTCATGTTAACGGTGATGACCCAGACGCAGTGGCCTTTGTATCAGAGCTAGCACTTGACTATCGTAATGAATTCAAGCGCGACGTGGTGATAGATTTAGTGTGTTATCGTCGTCGCGGACACAATGAAGCTGATGAGCCCTCTGGTACGCAACCGCTCATGTATAACGCCATTAAAGCCAAACAAACTGTGGCGACATTGTATGGTCAACAATTGATCAATGATGGTGTTCTCACGCAAGAAGACATCACTATTTCGCAAAACGATTACCGTAATGCACTGGATAACGGTGAGCATGTGGCTAAATCTCTTGTGACCACTCCTGATGAAACTTTATTTGTTAACTGGAAGCCATACTTGAACCATGAGTGGACAGCCGCTGGTGATACGCGAGTTTCTGCTGAGTTATTGAAAGACTTAGGTAAACGTTTAGATCAGGTGCCTCAAGGTTTTGTTGTGCAGCGCCAAGTGAAAAAGATTCTTGATGACCGCTTGAAAATGGCATCTGGAGCTACAGAAATAAACTGGGGTTTTGCGGAAGTTATGGCTTATGCGTCTTTGTTAGAGGAAGGTTATCCTATCCGTCTTACTGGACAAGACGTGGGACGAGGAACGTTCTCTCATCGTCATGCAGTACTCCACGATCAAAAAGGTAGTGGCGCTTATGTCCCTTTACGTAACCTATCACCCACACAGCCTCAATTCACTATCTTTGATTCTCTTTTGTCAGAAGAGGCAGTGTTAGCTTTTGAATATGGCTATGCATCCACGGCGCCAGAAGGGTTAGTTATTTGGGAAGCTCAATTTGGTGACTTTGCCAACGGTGCTCAAGTCGTAATAGATCAGTTTATTACCAGTGGAGAGCATAAGTGGGGCCGTATGTGCGGCTTAACGATGCTGCTACCCCACGGATATGAAGGCCAAGGTCCAGAGCATTCTTCGGCGCGCTTAGAGCGTTTCTTGCAGCTGTGCGCTGAGCATAATATTCAGGTTTGTGTGCCTACGACTCCAGCACAAATATTCCACTTGATCAGACGTCAAGTGATACGCCCTATGCGCAAACCACTAGTGGTAATGTCGCCTAAGAGTCTACTTCGTCATAAAGTGGCTATCTCAAGCCTAGACGAGCTAGCTAATGGCGAATTCCAAAACGTCATCGATGATGTAGATGATCACAGCAAAGCGGCAGTGAAACGTGTTGTGCTAACCAGTGGCAAGGTTTACTACGATTTACTTGAACAGCGTCGTTTGGGCAAGTTAGATCATGTGGCGATTGTTCGCATTGAGCAATTGTATCCGTTCCCTGAGCAGCATTTAACTGATGTGTTATCGCAATACCCGAATCTAGAAATTGTAGTTTGGTGTCAAGAAGAGCCCCAAAACCAAGGTGCTTGGTATTGCAGTCAGCATCATATGCGTAAAGTTGTTCAAAGTGGCCGTCCTAGCCTGCCTTTGGTTGTTGCCTCAAGGCCTGCCTCTGCAGCGCCAGCATGTGGTTACATGTCTGTGCACCTAGAAGAACAACGTTATTTAGTAGCCCAAGCACTGGGATTAGAATCATGAACGGGTTAATAGAGCAAACCCTACTAATCAATAAAGCGAAGAGATAAACCATGTCTATTGAAATTAAAGCACCATCTTTTCCTGAGTCTGTGGCCGATGGCACTATCGCAACTTGGCACAAGCAACCAGGGCAAGCGTGCAAACGTGATGATTTGATCGTTGATATTGAGACCGATAAGGTAGTAATGGAAGTGGTTGCGCCAGCAGACGGTAGCTTGTCAGAAATTATGGCAGGTGAAGGAAGCACTGTGTTGAGTAACGAAGTGATTGCTATGTTTGTTGCAGGCGATGTCGCCGCAGCAGCCCAAGCCGTTACTGCAACAGAAGCTGATGCTGTCGCACTTGATGCAAGTGGCCCAGCTGTGCGTAAGTTACTACACGAAAATAATTTAGATGCGAGTTTGGTTGTAGGTACGGGTAAAGGTGGGCGTTTGCTTAAAGAAGACGTGCTTAATTACTTGAAAAACCCAAGTGTAGTCGCACCAGTGTCCACGGCTCCTGTTGCTGCACCAGTAGCAGCACCTGTTGCCACAGAAATGCCTGCACCTTCTACTGGGCCAACACATCGCACATCAAGACGTGTGCCTATGACACGGTTGCGTTCAACCATAGCAAAACGTTTAGTGTCTGCCCAAAATGAAGCTGCTATGCTGACTACCTACAATGAAGTAGATATGTCTCCAATTATGGCGCTTCGCAAGCAATATAAAACTCAATTTGAAAAAGCCCATAATGGTACTCGTTTAGGCTTTATGTCATTTTTTGTGAAGGCTGCAGCAGAAGCACTTAAGCGCTTTCCAGCAGTTAACGCCTCATTAGATGGCAATGATATGGTTTATCATGCGTATCAAGACATCAGTGTTGCTGTATCTACAGATCGTGGCCTAGTAGTGCCAGTATTACGCGATGTAGAAGCAATGACTTTGGCTGATATCGAAAAAGGCATTGTGGGTTTAGCTACTCAAGCTAAGGCAGGCAAATTAACACTAGAAGACATGCAAGGTGGTACTTTCACCATCACTAATGGTGGTATTTTTGGATCGTTATTATCCACCCCCATTTTGAATGCCCCACAAACAGCAATTCTTGGCATGCACACTATCCAAGAACGCCCTGTTGCAGAAAACGGCCAAGTTGTTATACGCCCAATGATGTATTTAGCTCTGTCTTATGATCATAGGATGATTGATGGCAAGGATGCGGTTCAGTTCTTAGTGACCATTAAGGAATTACTGCAAGACCCAGCACGAATATTGCTAGAAATATAAGCCGGCCTAATTAACCTAGTCTGTGTTGTGATGCTGCGTAGATTAAAAAACATGAGAAAGTATTATGTCCCAAGAATTTGATTTAGTTGTTATTGGCGGTGGCCCTGGTGGCTACGTTGCTGCCATTCGTGCTGCTCAGTTAGGCTTGAAAACAGCCTGTGTAGAAAAATGGACGAGCCAAAAGGGTACCCCAGTATTGGGTGGTACTTGCTTAAACGTTGGCTGTATCCCATCAAAAGCATTATTAGACTCTACCCATAAGTTTCATGATGCCAAACATGAATTTGAAATGCATGGTATCAACACGGGTGAAGTATCTATGGACGTAGCCACAATGTTGGCTCGTAAAGATACTATTGTAAAAAACCTCACATCTGGTGTAGCGGGCTTATTTAAAGCCAATGGCGTCACCTTGATCCATGGCACAGGGCAGCTACAAAAAGACTGCACAGTTAAAGTGACAGCTGTGGACGGCAGTGTGAGTGAAGTGAAGGCTAAAAATGTGATCTTGGCTGCAGGTTCTGTGGCTGTGAGTATTCCGCCAGCACCTTTAACTGATGACATGATTGTGGATAACGTTGGCGCACTTAATATTAGTGAAGTGCCAAAACGACTAGGTATCATCGGTGCTGGTGTTATTGGTTTGGAAATGGGCACTGTATGGCAGCGTTTAGGTAGTGATGTTGTTGTATTAGAGGCTATGGATACATTCTTATCTTTAGCTGATAAAGATCTATCTAAAGAAGCAGCTAAGCTATTAAAGAAGCAGGGTATGAATATTCGCCTTGGTGCTTTGGTTACAGGCACGCAAGTGGTGGATAATGAAGTTAAAGTGTCTGTTAAAAAAGCTGATGGAGACCCTGAAACTCTTACTTTTGACAAACTAATCGTGGCTGTTGGACGTAAACCTTACACGGAAGGGTTATTAGCAGCTGATGCAGGGGTAAGCCTTGATGAGCGTGGTTTCATTCACGTTAACGAACATTGTAAAACAGGTGCTCCTGGGGTTTATGCTATTGGTGATGTAGTACGTGGTCCAATGTTAGCTCACAAAGCCTCTGAAGAAGGCATGATGGTAGCAGATATCATCGCTGGGCATAAAGCACTGATGAATTATGACTGTATCCCTTGGGTTATTTATACTCATCCAGAAATGGCATGGGTTGGTAAAACAGAGCAGCAGTTAAAAGCAGAAGGCGTGGAAATTAAAGTGGGTAAATTCCCATTTGCAGCTTCAGGCCGTGCTATGGCAGCAAACGATACACAAGGTTTTGTAAAGCTGATTGCTGATGCAAAGACAGATCGTATCTTAGGTTGTCACATTATTGGAGGTAACGCATCTGAGCTTATTGCTCAGGCCGTAATCGCAATGGAATTTGGCTCTACTGCCGAAGACCTAGCACTTACTGTATTTGCTCACCCATCATTAAGTGAAGCTGTGCACGAAGCAGCTTTAGCAGTAGATGGCCATGCTATTCATGTGGCTAACAGGAAAGCAAGAAAGTAGTTATTTAAGTTAAATTTAACGTTAAGTAAACAGGCAACATAATGAATCTTCATGAATATCAAGGCAAACAGTTGTTTGCCCAGTACGGCTTGCCCGTATCTACCGGTATCGCCGTAGATACAGCAGAAGAAGCTATGGCTGCACTGGATCAAATTCCAGGTGAGCGTTGGGTAATTAAGGCACAAGTTCATGCTGGCGGTCGCGGTAAAGCAGGCGGCGTACAGTTAATTACTTCTAAGCAAGAAGCAGCTGATTTTGCTAACAAGTGGCTAGGCAACCGCATGGTTACCTACCAGACAGATGCTGATGGACAACCTGTTTCTAAAGTGTATCTTGAAACTTGCACTGATATCGCTCAAGAGCTTTATCTTGGTGCTGTAGTTGATCGCAGTAGCCAGCGTATCGTATTTATGGCGTCTACCGAAGGTGGCGTTGAAATTGAGCAGGTTGCAGAAGAGACTCCTGAAAAAATACTAAAGGCAGAAATTGATCCTTTAACCGGCGCACAGCCATACCAAGGTCGTGATTTGGCGTTTAAGCTTGGCCTTAAGGGCAAGCAGATTGGTCAGTTTACTAAAATCTTTATGGGCTTGGCGCAGTTGTTCCAAGACAAAGACCTAGCCTTGCTAGAAATTAACCCACTAGTAGTAACAGATGCCGGCGATTTGCACTGTTTAGATGCTAAGGTAGTGATCGACAGTAATGCTGTTTACCGTCACAAAGATATTCAAACCATGCATGATCCAAGTCAAGATGATGAGCGTGAAGCTCATGCAGCTTCTTGGGAGCTAAACTATGTTGCCCTAGATGGCACTATAGGTTGTTTGGTTAACGGTGCAGGCCTAGCTATGGGTACAATGGATATTGTAGCTACACATGGTGGCTTCCCGGCTAACTTCTTAGACGTAGGTGGCGGCGCAACCAAAGAACGCGTAACAGAGGCGTTCAAAATCATTTTGTCTGATGATCGTGTTAAAGCCGTACTTGTTAATATTTTTGGTGGCATTGTACGTTGTGATTTAATTGCAGAAGGTATCATTGGTGCAGTTAAAGAAGTGGGCGTAAGTGTGCCTGTGGTTGTGCGTTTGGAAGGTAATAATGCAGAACTGGGAAGTCAAAAGTTGGCTGAAAGCGGCCTTGATATTATAGCCGCCACTAGCTTAAGTGGTGCAGCCCAGCAAGTGGTTGCAGCAGCTGGAGGTGCAGCATGAGTATCTTGATTAATAAAGACACCAAGGTGA
This sequence comes from Candidatus Njordibacter sp. Uisw_002, assembly GCF_047730155.1. Lineage (NCBI taxonomy): Bacteria > Pseudomonadati > Pseudomonadota > Gammaproteobacteria > Pseudomonadales > Candidatus Njordibacteraceae > Candidatus Njordibacter > Candidatus Njordibacter sp. Uisw_002. The sequence continues at coordinate 1,413,834 of NZ_CP159832.1, read as the reverse complement.
TTTGCCAAGGTTTTACTGGCAGTCAGGGTACGTTTCATTCTGAACAAGCCATTGAATATGGCACTAAGATGGTGGGTGGTGTAACACCTGGTAAAGGTGGCACAACACATTTAGGCTTGCCTGTATTTAATACGGTTGCTGAAGCTGTTGCAGCTACAGGTGCGCAAGCCTCTGTGATCTATGTGCCTGCAGCTTTTTGTAAGGACTCTATTCTAGAAGCAGCTAATTCTGGTATTAAGTTTATTGTTGCCATTACCGAAGGTATTCCAACCTTAGATATGTTGGTGTGTAAGGTCGTTTGTGACCAGTTGGGTGTTCGCTTAGTAGGCCCTAACTGTCCAGGCGTTATCACCCCAGGTGAATGCAAAATCGGCATTATGCCAGGTCACATTCACTTAGCAGGTAAAGTAGGCATAGTGTCTCGTTCTGGTACCTTAACTTATGAAGCAGTTAAGCAAACTACAGATGCAGGCTTTGGTCAGTCTACTTGTGTAGGTATTGGTGGTGATCCGATTCCAGGCACTAACTTTATCGACGTGCTTGAGTTGTTTGAAAAAGATCCAGCTACAGAAGCGATCGTAATGATTGGCGAGATTGGTGGCACTGCAGAAGAAGAAGCTGCAGCATACATCAAAGCTAACGTTACTAAGCCTGTTGTATCTTACATCGCTGGTGTTACAGCGCCTGCTGGTAAGCGTATGGGCCATGCTGGTGCGATTATTTCAGGTGGTAAAGGCACTGCAGATGAGAAGTTTGCAGCGTTAGAAGACGCTGGTGTTAAAACTGTTCGTTCTTTAGCTGATATTGGCAAAGCACTAAAAGAAATTACTGGCTGGAGCTAATAAGCTTTAATCAACTATTTCATCAAAAAGGCCACCCTAGTCAAACTAGGGTGGCCTTTTTTGTGGCTGCTAAAAACGTATTAAAAAATATTTTAGCAGGTTAGTCCTTGTTTGCTTTAAGCGCCAGTTCTTTAGCCACTTCTATCTTGGAGTCTTCAACAATAGCCTCTATTTGACTGGCTTCAATGCGAGTAATGAGAGGTTTAAACTTCTCTATACTATGGGCAACCAACGGTGTGCCTAAGCTAGACCAAGCTAGATCATCATTAAGGAAGGTGGCAGCATCTTTGGTCATAATAGGTAATACAGGCTTTAAATATATCATTAACATGCGAAACATGTTCAAACCTGTTGAGCAAATATCTTGTACCTGCTGTTCGCAGCCTTCTTGCTTAGCCAGTACCCACGGTGCTTTATCAGCGATGTACTGATTGGCTTGATCAGCTAAAGTCATGATCGACTTAATGGCTTTACCAAATTCGCGATTTTCATAATACTCAGCAATAACAAGTTGCTCATCAGTAAAGGCTTTAAGTAATTCTGGCTCGCTTATACTTGCGCTCAATTGACCATCAAACCTCTTGCTAATAAATCCAGCACTGCGGCTAGCAATGTTAACTACCTTGCCTACCAAATCAGAGTTTACGCGCTGTACAAAATCTTCTAGATTTAAGTCTATGTCATCAACCTTGTTATTGAGCTTGGCCGCAAAGTAATAACGTAAATATTCGGGGTTAAGGTGACGTAAATAAGTGCTAGCTTTGATAAATGTGCCACGTGATTTAGACATTTTTTGCCCATTCACAGTTAAAAACCCATGAGCATAAACCGCTGTTGGGGTGCGAAATTCTGCTGCATGCAACATAGCAGGCCAAAACAGGCCGTGAAAGTTAATAATGTCTTTACCAATAAAATGATACAGCTCTGTGCTGGATTCTTTGTTCCAATAATGATCAAAGTCTAAGCTTTCAGTGCGTTCGCACAGGTTTTTGAAACTAGCCATGTAGCCAATTGGCGCATCTAGCCACACATAAAAAAACTTATTTTCTTGCCCTGGAATTTCAAATCCAAAGTAGGGCGCATCTCTACTGATATCCCACTCTTGCAAACCAGAATCTAACCACTCGGCTAGTTTGTTGGCAATCTCACTTTGAAGGCTGCCGCTGCGAGTCCATTCTTTAAGTAATGCTTCAAAGTTAGGTAATTTGAAAAATAAATGAGTAGAGTCTTTTTGAATAGGTGTAGCACCAGATATAGCCGATTTAGGCTTAATCAAATCGGCTGGAGAGTAGGTGGCCCCACATGCTTCACAGTTATCACCATACTGATCTTCGGTTTTGCATTTTGGACAAGTGCCTTTAATAAAACGGTCGGCCAAGAAGAGTTGTTTCTCTGGATCAAATGCCTGAGTGATGGTGCGTGAGGCTATGTGGCCTTTTTCTTGGCAGGCGTTATAAATATATTCTGCAAATTCACGGTTTTCAGGTGAGTGAGTGGAATAGAAATTATCAAAGGATACATTGAAATCGCTAAAATCTTGTTCGTGTTCTGCCTGTACATTAGCAATGAGCTGCTCAGGCGTAATGCCTTCTTGTTCAGCCCTTAGCATGATGGCGGTTCCGTGTGCATCATCAGCACACACATAATGGCAGGTGCTACCTATGTGGCGTTGGTATCGCACCCAAATGTCAGTTTGAATGTATTCCAGCATGTGGCCAAGGTGTATTGATCCATTGGCGTAAGGTAAGGCGCTGGTTACAAGTATTTCGCGTGCTTTAGTATCTGTCATGGGGTAGGTTTGAGTGCCTTAGGGCGCTAAATGGAGCGCAAACTAGTAGATTTTTTAATTCAGACACCATTGTACAAAACATTGGCCTGTACGCCTATACTTTATGCACTTAGTGAGCTCAGGATTATGTATTTATGCCCACTTGCCCTGCTATAATCGCGCTTAATAACGTCATCCAGTTGAAGGAGTATGTCTGTGGCCCTTGAGCCTCTACAACCGCAAGAATACCAAGCGCTATTAGACGCCAAAAGTGAGCATATTCGTTCTCGTTTTGACGACTTAGGAGACTTTGCCACTCACGTTGAATTAGATGTATTGCCATCAAAGCCCAAACACTATCGTATGCGTGCAGAATTTCGCATGTGGCACGAAGGTGACGATTTATATTATGCCATGTTTCCACCTGGCAATAAGTACCAACCTATTCGTATAGAGTCTTTTCCACAAGCTAGTGAGCGTATTAATGACCTCATGATGCCTTTGCTTGAAGGTATAAAGTCTTCGTTGGTATTAAGCCATAAACTGTTTCAAATAGACTTTTTGAGCAGTCAGCGCGGTGAAATTTTGGTTAGTATGCTCTACCATAAACAGCTTGGAGATGATTGGCTGGCTTTGGCAGATGCTTTACGTATTGAGCTTGGCATTAATATTATTGGCCGTGCGCGCAAACAAAAACATGTGTTGGGTATGGGCTACATTATGGAAACCCTTAACATAAAGGGTCGCCAGTATCATTATCAACAAGTTGAAAATGCATTTACTCAGCCTAATGCGTGCGTCAATGAAAAAATGATCACTTGGGCTTGTCAGAGTATTGAGCGTTTTGGCAACACAGACAAACCCGATTTATTAGAGCTATATTGTGGTAATGGCAACTTTACAGTGCCTTTGGCTGCACAATTTCGTAAGGTAATGGCTACAGAAATTGCTAAATCTTCAGTTAATTCAGCCCATTTTAACCTAGCCGAAAATAATGTTGATAATGTGACTATTGTCCGGCTTTCTAGTGAAGAAATGACGCAAGCCTTGGCTGGAGTGCGTGCTTTTAGGCGCTTGGCTGATGTAGACTTAACAAGCTTTGAATTTGGTACTATTTTAGTAGATCCACCAAGAGCTGGTTTGGATCCAGACACTTTACGATTAGTACAACAATTTGATCAAGTGATTTATATTTCCTGTAACCCAGAAACATTGCTAGATAACTTACAAGAGCTCAAACAAACCCACGACCTTAAACGCTTGGCTTTGTTTGACCAATTTCCTTATACCCACCATGCTGAATGTGGTGTGGTGCTGCATAAACGTAATTCATAGGACACATTATGAGCGATACACGACCAGAAGGTCTTCAAAATATCAAGCACATCGTTGCCGTAGCATCAGGTAAGGGTGGTGTAGGTAAATCTACCACCACTGTAAACGTGGCATTAGCTATGGCCAAAGCGGGCTATAAAGTAGGTGTGCTAGATGCTGATATTTACGGCCCAAGCCAAGGTTTAATGCTTGGTGTTAGCGAAGGTACCCATCCAGAAACTATGGCAGAAAAATGGTTTGTACCTATTCAAGCCCATGGTGTAAGTGTCATGTCTATGGCCTTTTTAGTAGATGCCAACTCGCCGATGGTTTGGCGTGGACCTATGGCTGCAGGGGCATTACAACAAATGTTACTACAAACGCATTGGGGTGAATTAGATTATCTATTTGTTGATATGCCTCCTGGCACTGGTGACATTCAGTTAACACTTTGCCAAAAAGCACAAGTTTCAGGTGCTTTAATTGTGACTACGCCACAAGATTTAGCGTTATTAGATGCACGCAAAGGCATTGAAATGTTTAACAAAGTGAATGTGCCAGTATTAGGTGTTGTAGAAAACATGAGCACCCATGTATGTAGCCAATGTAACCATGAAGAAGCTATTTTTGGTGCTGGCGGTGGTGCTTCATTAGCTAAACAATATGGCACACAATTACTTGCCAGCTTACCACTTAGTATGGCTATTAGAGTACGCGTTGATAGTGGCACGCCAACCGTGGTTGCAGAGCCTCAGTCAGCAGCGGCAAATACCTATGTGCAGTTAGCCCATGCGCTTGTGGCACAACTGGATGGTACTAGCCAATCCATGCCTAATATTAGTGTAGATGAAGATTAACCACTATGCGTTTAAGTGATAAAGATATTATAGCAGCGCTCAATAGCGGCAAAATTGGTATTGAGCCACGGCCTGAAGATGCGGTGATTACAGGAGTAAGTGTAGACCTTAGATTGGGCAACAGCTTTCGTGTATTCAAAGATCACGCACGTGCTTTTGTAGATGTAAGTGCCAGCCGTGAAGAGATTAATAGCACCCTTGAAGCCATAATGAGTGACGAGATTGTTGTTGCAGAAGGAGAAAGCTTCTTTTTACACCCAGGCGAATTAGCACTGGCTGTAACATTGGAGTCGATCACTATTCCTGATGACCATGTGGGTTGGTTAGATGGGCGCTCTTCACTAGCTAGGTTAGGGCTTATGGTGCACGTGACGGCGCATCGAATAGACCCAGGGTGGAGTGGCGCTATTGTGCTTGAGTGCTTTAACAGTGGTAAATTGCCATTGGCCTTAAAACCTAACATGACGATTGGGGCAATAAACTTTGAAACTTTGTCTAGTCCGGCTCTAAGGCCTTATAACAAGCGTGTAGATGCTAAATATAAGCACCAGCAAAGTGCTGTAGCTAGTCGTATAGACCAAGATAACTAGAACACTCCAGAGTTCAGCTACCCATAAGGGTGGCTGAACTCATCTACAGATTAGTTAAACCACTGGTCTAGCTGAGCTAGATCGCTGGTATTTAACAAACCACTGGATTTTTTCAAACGCAATTGATTTAACACTAAATCAAGTCGCGCATTAGCTAGGTTTCTTTGGGCAGAAAACACCAGCTTTTCAGCATCCAAAATATCACTGATGCTTCTTAAACCCAGTTCATATTCTGTATTCTTGCCTGCTAAAGCTGCTTGTACAGCCACGTTTAGCTGCGCTAATGCTTGAATTTGTTTATGGCTAGTATCTAAAGCTTGATACCAACGCCTAATATCTTGCTGGGTAGTTTTGAGTAATGCTTGGCCTTGTTGCTGGCTTGCATACCATGTTTCTTTGGCTTCTTTAGTTTGAGCGATGTTAAGTCCGCCATCATAAAAAGTGCCAGAAATACCTATTGATAGAGTTCTTGAATCGCCAGAAATAGAGCTGTAATTTTGTGACATCGAAATACTAGCAGTAGGGTACAAGCCTACTTCTTTGGCTTGGTAGGTATGATATGCCTGCTGGGTAGCAAAAGCATTGCTAGATACATCTAAGTTGTGTATCTGAGCTAACATAAACCAATTTTTTAGCGTGTCACTTTGTACAAGCTCTTGTGCATTAAAATTGTTAGCTAGGCTAGTCAATTGATCAGGTAGCGTTTGATTGGTTAAGTTTTCTAGATCTGAGCGAGCCAAGCTTAAGCTTTGCTCCACTTGTAACAGCACTACCTGTAATTGTTGCAAACTAGCTTCAACATCTTGTAGCTCTATAATGCTGGTGATACCTAGTTCCACTTGTTGGCGAGTTTGTTTTAAACGTTGCTCAAGTGCAGTGAGTTCAGCTAAGCTTGAAAAAAGTTGATTCTGTTGTTTTAAAACAGCGACATAGCGTTCGATAACAGAGTAAATAAGATTTTGATGGGTTTTCTCAAAACTAACCCTTGCTCCACCAGCACTTTGTTCGGCCACTTTCATACCATAGTATGCATCTAGCCTTAAAGGCATTGCTACCCTAACACCATAAGTATTGCTATTGGATGCAGAGTCTAAAGCTAAATTTTGATTAACTGATCCGCTCACTGCTGGCATTATAGCGCTTTTGGCTTGAGGGATAATCTGTAACTTAGATTCTAGCATGTGCTGAGCGGCTAAATAACTTGGGTCATTGGCCTGTGCAAGTGCAAACAGTTCTTCAAATTGGCTAGCATGACTACTTACGGCTGTAGTAGCGGTAAAAATTAAGGCAGCAAAACGGTTCAAAGTGGCCAAAGTAAATCCTTCAATAACGGTTTAATAGTTAACAAGTTTAACTAAATTACATATTAGGTGCTAATAATTTTACTTAGTTTTGCATATACCGTGCTGTATTTGTTAACACTCAACTATCAAGCCATTTCAGTTCTACTAAATTGAGCTGGTAACGTTTTCCATCCGCTTCTTTTTGTACAATTTTAACGATGCTGTAATCTAATTCTGGGGCAAACCAAATCCATGTTTCACGATCAGATTCTACGCCACGGTCACGCTTAATGCGTATTGACTTATAGCGACCTAGCGGCGTTTCGATAACGTCTTCACCGTCTATAATAAAACTGTAGGTTTTAAGGTGTCCGCCATCTGCTACTTCATAATGATAGGTTTTGTTTAAACTATTGTCAGCTTTAGGTGTTTGGGCCAGGTCAAGTTGTAGGCGCATTTGTACGCTTTGTTTATCTAGTGTGCCAGGCACAATGTCCATTACCCAAGAGGAACCCCCAGCAGTGTTTTCAACCTTAAGATTAGGCCACTCAAAAGCGACTTCTACTTTACGAGTTTTATTTAATATCTTGCGTTGGTAACGGTAGTGCACAGGTAAAATTTGATCATCTGTCACATTAAATAAGCTAGATTCTGTGAGTGATGCAACCATGGCGCTAGCAGATGTGGTTAAGCGATAACTGCCATCTTGGTTTTTGATTAAACTGCGTTTGGCTTTGCCAGATAAACTGATACCTAAATCCCATTGACTAGAATATGCAGCCTCAAAAGAACGCAGCGATGCAGTGGAGCTAATACTCCAAAGCATGATTAATAAAAGTGAAGTTATGCGGGGTAGGTAAGATAAAAATTGCTGAAAATAAGACATTGCACTTCCTTGATTAATGAATAATTGGCAGCTATTAGGGCAGGTAAGGCATTCCTTGTACTGGCAGATTATGACCATCCATTGACACAGTGGCGTTCTGCAGCGTTAGGCGCCCCTCACAAAACCATTTGATAGCGATGGGGTAAATAATATGCTCTTGTACTAAAACCCTAGCAGCCAAAACGCTCGGTGAGTCCATTTCTAAAACTGGCACTATGGCTTGTATGACAATAGGTCCGCCATCAAGTTCACTTGTTACAAAGTGAACACTGGCGCCGTGCTGATCTTCTTCGGCTTCTAGCGCCCGCTCATGAGTGTTAGTGCCTTTAAATAAAGGCAATAGTGAGGGGTGAATATTAAGCATGCGGCCATGGTAATGGTTGGTAAGCTCAGGCGTAAAAATACGCATAAATCCAGCCAACACTACAAGCTCTGGCTGCTTATCATCTATAGCGCGTATTAATTCCCGGTCAAACGCTTCACGACTGCTGTACTCAAGGTGATTGACCACCTGAGTTGCAATACCCGCCTTATGAGCACGAGCTAAACCCATGGCATTGGGTTGGTTGCTAATTACTAATTCGATAGTAGCCACAATGGTGCCCGCAGCAATAGCATCAATCAATGTTTGTAGATTGCTACCACCGCCAGATATAAGCACCACAAGGCGCGGTATCTGCTGTAATGATTCTTGATGCATCAAAGTATCCAAGTGTTGTTAACGCAGAATAATAGCGTCTTCTAAGCCAGAGTTTTGCTTGATGTTGCCAATAACCCAAGGCTTTTCGCCAGCAGCTTCTAGCGTCTTTAGCGTTTTTTCTTGGTCTGCTTCAGCCACTACTATAACCATGCCTACACCACAGTTAAAGGTGCGGTACATTTCAGTATCAGTCACATTGCCATTGTTTTGTAACCAAGCAAATACATCAGGTTGCTGCCAAGAGTTGGTGTCAATTACGGCAACGCTGTCTGCGGGTAAAACACGAGGAATATTTTCAAGTAAGCCGCCACCTGTAATATGCGACAAAGCTCTTACATCTACGTGCTTAAACAATTCCAATAAAGCTTTTACATAAATACGGGTAGGTTCCATCAAAGCTTCACCAAGGGTGATGCCGTTGATGTCTTGCTGTAAATCAGCTTTGCTTACTTCAATGATTTTACGGATTAAAGAGTAACCATTCGAGTGTGGTCCCGATGCAGGTAAGCCAATAAGTACATCACCTGCAGCAACTTTGGTGCCGTCTATAATTTTGCTTTTCTCTACAATACCTACACAGAATCCGGCTAAATCGTAATCTTCGCCTTCATACATACCTGGCATCTCAGCGGTTTCACCACCGACTAAAGATGCACCTGCAAGAGAGCAGCCTTCGCCAATGCCAGTTACTACACGTGTTGCTATTTCTACGTCTAGTTTGCCAGTAGCATAATAGTCTAAAAAGAATAATGGCTGCGCACCAGAAACAATGAGGTCATTTGCGCACATAGCAACAAGGTCTATGCCGATATGATCATGGCGGTTAAGCTCTAAAGCTAGCTTTAACTTTGTACCTACACCGTCAGTGCCAGAAACCAGTACAGGTTCATCATAACCTTTGGGTAATTCAAACAAGGCGCCAAAACCACCTAGCCCAGCCATTACTTCTGGGCGACGGGTGCGCTTTGCAACCCCTTTAATTCGTTCAATAAGGGCATTGCCTGCATCGATATCGACACCAGCATCTTTGTAACTTAGGGAATTAGTAGGGGCTTGGGTGCTCATAGCAGGAAGTGACCTTAAGAGATTAAAACGATAGGGATATATTTTACCACTCTCCCAGCATTTCATCACCCGCTAATAGAAGAAGTTTAAGGGTTTTTTGTGCTTTTGTTGCTAGCGACACGCACGCATATTGACTATAGTGAGTGTGGAATAAGAAAATCACCCAACTTCAAGACGATCAAAAACTTATATGGCGTTAAATTCTCCTCAATTGGTAGCTTCTGTGCTGAAAAAAATACTATTAACAGTGTTAGTGTTATTTGCAAATCCAGCATTTAGTTTATCTGTAAGTGGTATCTATAATGCACAAGTTGTAGTGGAAGATCAGTCTGCAAGTCAGGTATTAAAAGCAAAAAAATTAGGTCTGAGTCAAGTGTTGGTAAAAGTCACTGGGCAAACTCAAAGCCTTAACAGCGCTCTCATACGTAAAGCATTAAATGATGTGGAGTCATACGTACAGCAATTTTCCTTTACTACCCAGTTAAATGCAGGACAGCCCAAAGCGGCTATTGAATTGGCTTTTGATCCATTAAAAGTTAATCAGTTGGTTAGTGAAGCAGGGCTGCCTATATGGGGTACAGAACGGGCAGCAGTGCTAGTGTGGTTGGTAGAAGACGTGCAAGGTGGGCGTCAGATTATTAATAGTGATAGTCATCCAGTAGCGGCACAAATAATGTCTCAAGCTAATGAACGAGGCATACCTATGTTGTGGCCTTTATTAGATATTGAAGATCAGTTGGCAATAGATGCAGGTGCTTTATGGGGGTTGTTTAAAGAGCCTATAAAAGAGGCCTCCAAACGCTATCAGGCAGATGGCGTTTTAGTGGGGCGTATATTTCAAGACACTCAGGGTTTATGGCAAGCTCAGTGGGATTTTTGGCTTGACGATATTGAGCAGCAGTGGTCTTCACAAAGTGCCGATTTGGCTGCATTAACAGCGCCTCTGCAAGATCGCCTAGCCTCTAGTTTGGTGGCCAAATTTGCCTTGGCAACCAGTGTTAAAAACCTAGATGAAGCTCAGCTTGAAAGTGTCATATTGCGAGTAGATCGGGTGATAAATTTTGAAGACTACGTAGAATTGAAAAAAATATTACAAGCCCTTAGTGGCATACAGCAAGTACAGCTGTACAGTGCAAACGGTGCTACTTTAGAGTTTAAATTATTTGCACAATCAAGCCTTGCCAAAATTAAATCCATTGTGGATTTGAAACAAAGGCTAAAGCTTGTAGACAATAGTGAGCAAGAGCAATTTTTGGCACAGCCAGGCAGCTCTAACGACCTGATATGGCATTATCAATGGCGTTAATATGTACAACGGAATCAACATTAATATAAGGATTTTTTAATGACACAGTCTCAAACATGGCTACTACTTATAGTGGGTTTTATCCTAGCAGGTTTAATGTATTTACTTCAGCCTGTACTCACGCCTTTTATAGTGGGTGTTTTTATCGCTTATTTAGCAGACCCGTTTGCTGACCGACTAGAAGCGAGGGGGTTTAGCAGAACCATTGCAACGGTAATAGTTTTTGTTGTGTTAACTATAGTAGTAGTAGGGATGATCATTATTATTGTTCCATTGTTAGTGAAACAGCTACAAGCTTTAGTGAATCTCTTACCTCAATTAGAGCTTTGGTATAACACAACACTATTGCCATGGTTACAGGCTGCTTTAGGCTTAGATTTAACAGCGATTAACTTACAATCAGTTACACAAAAACTAGGGGCACAATGGCAGCAAACAGGTGGCGCTGTTTCACAGATGGTCAAATATGCTACTCAATCTAGTGTGAGCTTTTTATCCACCCTAGGCTCCATAGCTATGGTGCCTGTAGTCGCGTTTTATATGCTTAGAGACTTCGATCTGGTGTTAGCTAAAATTAAAGCGCTGTTACCTATTAATATTCAGCCGCGTGTCAGTGCGTTTGCCCTAGAAAGTAACGAGGTGTTAGCTGCATTTTTACGAGGCCAGCTTTTGGTCATGTTTAGCTTAGGCATCATATATGCTCTTGGGCTTAGTTTTATAGGCTTAGATTACGCCCTGATAATTGGCGTCTTGGCAGGTTTAGCTAGCGTGGTGCCGTACCTTGGTTTTATCGTGGGTATAGCTGTGGCTATGGCTATTGGTTTTTTTCAGTTTGATAGTTTGTTGCCACTTTCGTTAATACTCACAGTATTTGCCATAGGGCAATTGATAGAGAGTTTTGTATTAACCCCGTTATTTGTGGGCGATCGTATCGGCTTGCATCCAGTGGCAGTTATCTTCGCCATTTTAGCAGGTGGACAACTGTTTGGGTTTATGGGGATTTTGTTGGCTCTACCCATTTCAGCCGTGATTATGGTATTGTTGCGAAATCTTTATGCGGGCTATATTACCAGCCCATTGTATGGCCAGCAGGATAGTGAATGACGTTAAATGCTGTAACAAACATGCCTCAACAGCTGGGCTCTAGGCAACTTACTCTTGGTGTCACTTTAAATGCTCAGCAGCAGCTAAGTAATTTTAGTTTTGCTGGTGCTCCAGCGCTGGCTGACGCCGTAGACCAGCTACTAAAAATTGACCACTGCGACAGCCTCTACGTATTTGGCTCTCAAAGTGTGGGCAAAAGCCATCTGCTGCAAGGCTGCGCGCTGCAAGCTCAAGAAATGGGTCAAGAAGCGATCTATATTAGCTGTAGTGAACTGCTTAAAATACCAGCTGATCAAGCCAATGATTGCCTTGCTGGGCTAGAAGCTAATTCACTGATCTGTGTTGATGATCTGCACTTATTAATAGCTGATGACCAATGGGCGCAAGCTTGGTTTCACTTATACAACAATTTAACACAGCAAGGTAATCGCCTTGTTGTATCTGCGACATCCAACCCACGCACTATAGATTGCTCGTTAAATGACCTGCGTTCGCGCTTGCAGTTAGCTGGAGTGTTCCACCTTAATGCGCTGGATGAACAAGCCTCTGGGCAGCTGCTACAAGCTAAAGCCAAACAAAAAGGTTTGCAGTTAAGTGATGAACAAGTAGCTTATATCTTTTCACGTAGTCCCCGTGGTCTAGCTAATTTACTTGCAGTATTAGACTCACTTGACGCCGCTTCATGGCACGAAAAACGGCGTATTACTATTCCATTTATAAAGCAGGTTATGGCGTGGTAGCGCTAAGGCAAGTTTTTAAAGCAAAGAGAAACATATGAAAGGACAACTAAATAGTGCGCGCGTGGGTGCCTTAGCACTTTGTTTAATGCTGTTATCAGCATGTTCAAGTGCTCCAACTAGCTCTTCACTTGGAGTTGACCCAGATCCAAGAGACCCATACGAAAACTTTAACCGTAAGGTCTACTCGTTTAATGATGCCGTGGATAAAAGTGTTTTAGTGCCTGTGGTCAATGTGTATGAAACAGTGACGCCAGATATTGTAGAGCAAGGGGTGAGCAATTTTTTCTCTAATTTAAGAGATATAGGCAATTTTTTAAACCATACCTTGCAGCTTAAACCTAAAAAAGCAGCTAACGATTTAGGTCGCCTAATCGTAAATAGCACCATAGGTATTGGCGGCCTTATGGATATCGCTTCTCAAGCAGGTGTTTATCAGGAGTCTGAAGATTTAGGTCAAACTCTAGCTTATTGGGGCATCGGCTCTGGCCCTTATGTTGTTTTACCTTTTTTGGGCCCCAGCACTATCAGAGATGCTAGTGCTAGCGCCGTTGACACGGTGGCTAGTCCAGTACAAAAATATGACCCTACCACAGGCAAATTACCCCTTACAGTGCTTGAGTTGATAGACCTAAGGCACAGTCTTGGAGACTTTGGTTCATTGATCAAAGGAGACCCTTATGTGTTTGTGCGCGAAGCCTACTTGCAGCGTCGTGAATACATGATAAATGATGGTTTACCAAGTGGAAGTGAAGATTTTGAGGATTTTGAAGATTTTTAATGATTACGACTAAGGTTGCACTTGTCAGCAGGCCTCAAAGAGCATATTGTTGCCATATTAGGCTCTCAATAACGGGCCTGGAGTAAGTTTTACTATGGAACCTGACGTCAGTCAGATCCTGATCGTTAGTAGCGATCTCGACCTTAAACATAAAATCACTACATATTATTCAGCACGTCATTATCAAGTGACAGCTACTGATGATCCGCTTGAAGCATTGGACTTTATTACTAATGCAGCGGTGAACGTAGTGTTGTTCCAATACCATCGAAATAACCCCACCTTAACGGCATTGTTACAAGACATGTTAGAAAGGTGTGTAGACGTTCCTCTTATTGTACTCACCCAAGTTGATGCCTCACAAAGCATTATCAATATGTTGCGATTAGGCGTGACTGATGTATTTAGCTTGCCCTTAGAATCGATGCTTGAGCTAGACCAAAGTGTTTCGCGCCATGTGAAACGTTCAGCGTTATTTTATGAAAACGAGCAATATCGCAAGCAACTAGAAAAAGCCCACCAACAAGTTAATAAAAGCCTTGCAGAGCTACAGCAAGACCAAATTGCGGGTCGCCTAATTCAGCAACGGATGATGCCTCCTGAAAAATGCAGTGTTAATGGCTTAAGTATGCGACGTTATATGAAGTCTTCACTTTATTTGAGTGGCGATTTTATTGATCATATTCGCTTAGATGATGATCGTGTTTTATTTTATTTGGCTGATGTGTCTGGCCATGGCGCATCTTCTGCTTTTTTGTCGGTGTTACTCAAAAACATTACTAACCGTCTGGCTCGTGAATCCTTAGAATCAGAAAGCAAAGGTTTAATTTCACCTGCAGCTGTGTTGGCGCAGATTAACAGTGAGCTACTTGATTTTAATATTGATAAACACATGACTGTATTTATGGGTTTTTTAGATCGTAGCAGTCAAATGCTAACTTATTGTGTGGGAGGGCATTTGCCTATGCCGTTACTTACACAAAATGGCGAAGTAAACTATCTTTCAGGCCTTGGTAGTGGATTACCTTTGGGTTTATTTGACGATGCTCAATACACAGACCTTACCCAAAGGCTCAAAGCAGATTTTAAGTTGTTATTAAGCTCTGATGGTATTTTAGAAATATTACCTTGTGATGACACAGCCGACAAAGAAGAAAAATTGCGTACTATATTGCAACAATGTGATAGCAGCTTAAGTGGCTTAGTGAGTGCTGTTGGTATTGATGACCTAGACTCGGTGCCAGATGATATAGCCTTGCTAAGTATCTGTGGAGACAACTATGCTTAACGGACGCATTATAGTAGCGGACCATGACGGCACACATGTGATTAAATTTGTAGGCGATGTAAGGCTTACTTTATGTCCGGCGTTGGATCAATATTTAGATAATATTTTTCACAGCCGTTACTTTAAAACCATATTAATAGACCTTACTCAAACACAAGGCATAGACTCTACCACCTTGGGTATGCTGGCTAAAATGTCTATTCGTATGAAAAAAGAAATGGGCTTTGTGCCTACCTTAGTGTCTGTCAATGCCAACATAACCCGGGTGTTATTAAGTATGGGTTTTGATAAAGTGTTTGTACTGGTAGAGCACTTAGAAGGCCAAGGGCAGCCCATGCAGGAGCTAGCTCAAGGTGATTTTTCAGACCTTACGGTGCAACAAAAAGTATTAGAAGCCCACAAAACCCTAATGGGCATGAACAAAAAGAACCACCAAGAGTTTAAAAACTTGGTGGATGTATTAGAGCAACAGTGTGTAGTGTAAGCTTATTTTTTAAGCTAAAAGAGACTCTAATGTTTCTTGATCGCGTGTGAAATTGCGAATACCTTCAGCTAGCTTCTCTGTAGCCATGGCATCTTCGTTATGCATCCAACGAAAATCAGCTTGATTGAGGCTGAGTTTTTCTTGGCTTACAGGGATATTCTTACTATCCAACTGCAGTACCAACTCACCCATATCATCCGCTAAATCTTGCATAAGGTTAGGGCTAATAGTTAGGCGATCACACCCAGCTAATTGCTCTATTTCTTGAGTGTTTCTAAAACTAGCACCCATCACTACAGTAGCGTAGCCATGCTGCTTGTAGTAGTGATAGATCTTACTGACTGAAATAACACCAGGATCTTGCGCAGGGGCGAAACCTTCTACTTTTTGTGCAGCTTTATGCCAATCCATAATGCGGCCAACAAAAGGTGAGATTAAGTAAACGCCTGCTTCAGCGCAAGCAATGGCTTGGGCAAAGCTAAACAGCAAGGTGAGGTTGCAATTAATGCCAAGGGCCTCAAGCTGCTTGCCTGCCTGAATGCCTTCCCACGTAGAAGCTATCTTGATTAGCACACGCTCTTTACCCACACCTTGTTGTTGGTATAGATCAATAATTTTTAAAGCCCTAGCCACTGTTGCCTGTGTGTCAAACGACAAACGAGAATCTACTTCGGTAGAAATACGCCCAGGCACTGCATTTAAAATTTCTTTACCTATGGCTACAGCAAGGTAGTCGCAAATGTCATCCATGTGCGCTTGACCAGTGTTGCCTTGAGTAGTGGCCCATTGCTTGGCTTGGGTTATGAGGTGAGCATACTGGGGCATTTGTGCAGCTTTTAACACCAACGAAGGATTGGTAGTGGCATCTTGTGGCTGGTATTGCTTAATAGCTTCCAAATCGCCTGTATCAGCTACGACTGTAGTCATGGTTTTAAGTTGTTGTAGTTTGTTCATAGCTGGCCTGTTTTTTGTCAAAAATGTGGATTTACGTTAAGTAATTCTAACGTATTTTAAAGCAGTTGTGTGTAGCGATGCAGTTGTAAATATAACCCTTGGTAAACGACTAACTATCAACGTAGTTATTTTTTCAGGGAGAGTCTTTAATATGTATTTATCCTGAAGCTGCAGGTAATGCATTGGGGCAGCTGAAGGGCTGGTATTTTGCACATCTTAATGATCACTTGCCTGTTGTGTGGCTTTGTTTGTTTTTTTTGCTTTAAACTAGCTCACAAGGCTGTTCAAAAGGCTCATCGATAGGGGTTTCAATAAGGTCTAGCGCATCATACATCACTTGAATATTTGCAGTATTTCCATGAATGTATTGGCTAATATGACGCCGCAGGGCGCGTGCTCCAGGAATGCCTTGAAACAAACCCATAATATGCCCACTCATGTGGTGCAAAGCGGTGCCTTGCTCATGCTTTTGCTGCATGTATTCAAAATAGGTGAGGGCCACTTGGCGGCGATCTGGTGTAGCTAGCGTGCTGCCATAAATTTGCTGGTCTACTTGAGTGAGTATGGCACTGTTGTGATTTGCTGCACGACCTAGCATGACACCATCTACATGAGCCAAATGCTGCTGGCAGGCTTCTATAGTGTCTATGCCACCGTTAATGATGATTTCTAAGTGGGGAAAATCGGCTTTTAAACGATACACCTTGTCATATTGTAGTGGGGGTATTTCTCTATTTTGCTTAGGCGACAAGCCTTTTAGAATGGCATTGCGCGCATGCACAAAAAACGTATCACAGCCGCTGCTGCTTACTTGCTCTACAAACTTGGCCAGCACATCATAGTCATCCACATCATCAATGCCAATGCGGTGCTTTATAGTCACCGGTATATCCACCGCCTCAATCATCGATTGCATGCACTCGGTTACCAGTGAAGGGTGGGCCATAAGGCAGGCACCAATCATGTTATTTTGCACCTTGTCGCTAGGGCAACCTACATTGAGATTGATTTCATCATAGCCGTAATCTTGGCCAATGCGCGCACACTGGGCTAGCTCAGCCAAATTACTACCACCTAACTGCAGCGCTAAAGGGTGCTCTTGGGGTGAATAGCCTAAAAGGTATTCTTGGTCGCCATTAAGTATGGCGCCTGTGGTGATCATTTCTGTGTATAGCAGTGCATGCTGGCTTAACAAGCGGGCAAGGTAGCGATAATGACGGTCGGTGACGTCAATCATGGGCGCCACACTAAAACGGCGATCTAAGCGCGGCTGTGGGTTTGTTGCTGGCATTGCTGGAGACAAGGTGCTCATATTAATAGCCTCTGCTGCGATCTACCAGCCCACTAGGGGCTTGGTTATTTTCAATGGCTTGTAAGGTGTTGCCTATGCGCTCTACGCAAGGCACATGTTCAGACTGTGCCGAGCTATGGGGCGTCATCATCACTTTAGGGTGCAGCCAAAGGCCATGATCTGCTGGCAAAGGCTCGGGCTTAAACACGTCTAGCACTGCACCACGCAGGTGGTTTTCATCCAGCAACGCCAATAAATCATCAGCCACTAAATGCTCGCCACGGCCAGCATTTAAAACCACAGCGCCTTTGGGTAATTGGCCCATGTTTTTACGGTTTAAAATGCCCAATGTGTCTGGCGTGAGTGGCAGCAGGCAACACAACGCATCGGTGCGCGAAAGAAACGGCTCCAGCTCGTTTGCGCCTGCATAGCTGGTTACCCCTGGTAATTGCTTTTTGCTTCGGCTCCAGCCTGCTACATCAAAACCATAGCTTTGCAGGTGGCTTGCAAGCTTTGCACCCAGTTGACCCATGCCTAAAATGCCCACTCTAAAGCTAGACGCGGGCCTAAACGGCTGCACTTTCCACTGCTTCAGTGGCTGTTGCTGCTGATAAAGATCCATGTCACGAAAAAAGTGCAGTAAAAAATAGCTAAAATATTGATTCATTTGGGCCGACATGCCGCCGTCTTCAATGCGGTAAATATCGATATGGCTAGGCACTGCTGGGTTACTTAATATGGCGTCTACGCCCGCGCCTAAATTAAACACGGTGGTTAAATTAGGGAAGCGCTCAAATAGGGCCTTGCTAGGGCTCCACACCATGGCATATTTTACTTGCTCTGGGTTTTCTATATGCTGCCAATGGGCCACGTTGAGCTGTGGAAACTGACGATTAAACTCGCGTAGCCAAGGCTCAAAAGACTCATCCGAGGTAAATAAAGCGCAGCGTGTCATCAGCTTGTTATCCATTTTAATAATATAAAAGCAATCATGCCCACTATGATGGTAGTAAGCAAATGTTGGCGCCAAAAGCCCACTATAGCTGCCACTAATGCGGCCCAAAAATAGGGGTTAGCAAGGCTAATGTCTAAATAGCCCTTGGGCATTAAGATAAGCGGGGCAATAATAGCGCTAAGCACCACAGGCGGCACATAGGCTAAGGCATGTTTAAACCACACTGGAAACACGATGCGCCCAGCCATGGCAAACATGACATAGCGCACTGAAAAAGTAACCAAGGCCATGCCTGCAATCATAATGGCTTCATTCATTATGGGCTGCTCCTTTGTTTGATGGGCTAGGTGGGGTAGATGGCTTTAAACGTAGCCCAATTTGCTGGCTAGCATAGCCTATGCATATGCCAAACACCGCCGCTATCACCAAGCCTAGCTGATGGGGCAGCTCGCGCAGCGCCATAGCAAAAATGGCCGCGCTTATTACTGCAAGCCACATGGGCTTGGTGCGCAAATAAGGGATAACAATGCCCAAAAAGGTCACTGACATGGCGAAATCTAAACCCCAGTGGGTCATGTCTGGAAACAGCTCACCTAAGCCTATGCCCAACCAAGTGCAAAGCTGCCAGTTGCTATACATAGCTACTATAGAGCCCAAAAAGAACCAATGAGCGCGGCTATTATCTGTGCCATCACTATAGCGGGTGTTTACCACAGCAAAAGACTCATCGGTTAAACCAAAGGCCAATAAAAAACGCCAGCCTTGGGATAAATGCTTTACCTTGTCTACCAGCGCCGTGGCATAGAGCAAATGCCGCAAGTTCACCACAAAGGTAGTGCCAATGATAATAATAGGGCTTACCCCAGTGGCCAGCAGCCCTAAGGCAATAAATTGTGACGAGCCCGCGTATACAAACAAAGACATGGCCATAGCACCCCACATAGACAAGCCGCTAGACTCTGCCAAAGTGCCAAAAATAATGCCAAAAGGTATAGCCCCAATGATCATAGGAATAGTGGCTTTTGCACCGGTTATAAATTCTTTAGAGCGGCTGGTGGGCATGAATGCAATCAAGGTGAAATACAAAGGCACCATTATACTGAGCATCAACCAAGCCGCAATTGTTTATCCTGTTTTTTGTTGGTAAGGGTGTGAAAGGCGTTGGTTTTTTAGTGAGGCCTTTTAATGGTTATCTAATATAGCTTTGACGCATAAATTGATAGGATAAATAGTTCTTGTAATGCAATATAACTTCTGGTTATATTGTTTTGCATTATCGTCATATAAGTGCAGTAAGTGGATGTGTTTTGGCATATTGGTTGTTTATACAACAAAGCCTGCTTTTGTTATTCAGTAGTGGAACAGGCTCTTTTTTTGGTAGGCATTAGTTTGCTAATAAATTAACTGCAATTCATTCAAAGCTTATAGGCCAGCGACGATAAGACAAAAAATTAAAAGAGTGGCTCTCTAATACTTATTATGAGGGCTGTTAGGGCTTATAAAGAGGGTGCTAAGCATTGCAACATAAAATAAGGATGGATGAATATGCTTGAATTCTTAGCAAGAGCAGTTAAAGCCGGTTTGGGATTGGCTGCAATTTCAGCGGCTATTTTTTGGTCAGTACATCAGGGCTTTCTACAAGCAAATGTTTTCTCGGTTATGACATCAGAACAAACATTTAAAGCATTTATTTGGTCATCAGGTATAGCGGGATTATTGTTATTTGTTGCCATTCTTCTCTCTGCTGCAACTAAGTCAAACGGTAAGTCAATTACTGCTTATAATGGTGGTATTGCAATTGATAACTCAGGGTTTCTCAATATTTTTAAGTTTTTTAGAAATAAGTCGGATGATAAGTAATGGCTAGTAAGGAAATTAAAGCAGATCGTGGGGGTCATGCATTTGACGTATCTGGTTTAGGTAATAGAGTAACGTTGAACGTGAATCACGTGGCTAGATTTAGCTCACATCTTAACCCTTTATTAGAAAGAATAATTAAAAATTATGACCCAGATGCAGCAACTAATAACAGTGATGAGTTACCTGATCCTGATGATAAACTAGATTTCAATAGTGTAAGAGTGTTATCTGAAAACATCATTGGTTGTGTTGATTTTTTAACTCTTGTTGAAGATCAGGTTGATGCGATTGATGATGAGTCCCCAGGAGCAAAAAATAAGTTTCTTAAGGCTATACATCAAAACTATAAGAATCATCGCAGCGAGCTTCTTATTAATAAAAGTGTTTCTATTAAAAATAAGGAATCTGTGATTTCGACTATTCGACAAAATTCAGACCTTCTTTTGCAACAAGTCACTAATTCAATTCTACATAATGCAGAAACTGATTTGCATGGCTGTCCACTTGAAGACGTTCTTGACTCAGTATATTTGATAGTTTGTTATGGGTTCATTAATTGTAAAATATTGGAGAGGCCTGATGATTATTAATGATGTATCTGAGCCTCAAAAAAGTTTGTACGTAATTGGGGCTGATATTCTTGCCGTTCTGAGGGATTCGAGTGATAAACCTATCGATCCTATAAGGCTATTTGATCTATTCCATAGCAGTGCCAACAAGGTATCAATTACTTACTTTTATTTTGGTCTTGATTGGCTATATTTGCTTGATGTAATTGAACTTGATAGTTTTGGAAATATTAAATTATGCAGTTAATAAATTTAAAGGTATTTAAAGACGAAATCTTAATTCGTGAAATTAAATTCAAAGATGGATTTAATTTGATTACCAACTGCGAGGACAATGGAAACCAAATTGGCAAAAGCACTGCGCTAAGGGTTTTAAATTTCTGCTTAGGTTCTGATGGGAAAAGTATTTGGCATGATCCTGAGTCACGCACAAAAAATCAAGCTATTGAAGACTTAGTTACTAGTGGAAGGGTGGTGTTTTCACTTGCTATTTTTATAAATGAAAAGAACTACAGTATAAAGCGCCGTATACATAAACTTCAGCAGACAACTCGCACTATTATAAAAACAGACTCATCTATTAATGATGATGAGTTTGATACACATAACAAATTCAAAGCTGCACTAGCCCCTATTCTAGGGTTAAGTATTAGTAATCCTACCTATGCTTCAATTAAGAATCGTTTTGTACGCCTGGATAAGAAAACCGCCTCGAATATCTACCAATATCTAAATTCAAATACACGAGAGCAACAGTACATATTGTATTACTTATATCTTTTTGGTTTTTCAGGGCATGATGATCTTGCTAGCGAGATTGAGTTTGGGGAAGAAAAAACCCGAAGAAATGATAGGATTTCGATGCTGCTCAATGGAAGAAAAGAGCAAGACTACAAAGATAGGCTCAGCTCTATCGATGATGAAATAGAAACTTTAAGAAATAAAGAAGAGTCATTCGATTTCAAAGACTCTCAAAATAAAGGAGTTGAAAAGCTCAAGAATACGCGAGAGGAAATTGCGCACTTAACAAACGATATATCAAAGTTAAATATCAGAATATTATATTCCCAGAGAACCATAAATGGGTATAAGGATAAGTGCTCAGGTATAGATGGAGAGCTAATAAATAAGATCTATTTAGAAGCTAAACTATTACTCCCTGACCTTAAAAAAACATTAGAACATACAATCGCTTTCCATAAGCAAGTTGCATCAAAAAAGGTCAATTATCTAAGTGAGAAAATCGATGACTATCAGCCCTCACTTGATAGCTTTAAACAAAGACTTAATGGTCTATTAGATGAAGAAAAAAAGCTATTCTCTGCACTTGTAGGGGAATCACATCTTGCTGGATTTATTGTAATAGAAAAAGAAATACAAGACAGACGTGAAGAGAGAGGCAGAACTAGCGTAATTGTTGATGAAGTTCAGCATGAATCTAGTGAAATAATTATTCTGGACGGAAAAATTCAAATTCTTCGAGAAAGAAACAAGCTTCAAATATCCCAGCTCAATCAACATATTGCCATTTTTAATAAATATTTAAAATCATTTACTAGGGCGATATTTAGAGATTTTTCATTAAGTTTTAATGTTGGAACCAAAAGCGATACAAATGAAATTGAATTTTCTATCGTGAATCAGGCAAAAGTTTCTGGAGATGGGGCTCCAAGGGCTGCGGCGTTAGCGTTTGATATGGCATTTATTGAATTTGTGAAAGAAACAGGTGCACGCTTTCCTAAATTTACCATACAGGATTATCTGGAAGCGGCTGACCAAGACAAACTAGCAACACTAGCAAGTCTTGCAAATGAGAATGAGATCCAGGTTGTAGTATCTGTGTTAAAGGATAAATTAGCTTCTCTAAACCAAGAGTTTATTGATGAGAATACAGTCTTAACCCTGAAAAAATCAGATAAATTTTTCAAAATCGACTAATAAAATACATGCATAACAAGGCAATTCAATCTGACTCCGCAACCTGTCACTGTTTGTGCAAAAAAACGCATAAAAAGGCGCCAGCTTGCTATGCAGATAATGGCGCGTTATACCTGACAGCATCAGAGTTGCACTTGACAAAAATGATGTAATTAAAGGTTCATGGCTATACAAATTAAATATGCAGCTTTGCAAGAAGCACACAAAAATAGGCTTTTATGTATATGAATATCAAACATAAAAGACTCTTTTATTATTACTAATCCCCCCAAAAAAATAACTAACGCCAAAAGCACATTTTTCTCGTACACTTTGTCTATAGCATCTAAAGTGACTCTACACGGAGCCAGCCCAATGAACTACTCAGACATCATCCACTTTTGGTACACGCAAATACCACCACGCAATTGGTTTATTAAAGACCTAGCCTTTGATGCCACGCTAAAGCGCACCTTTGGCCATACACACCAGCAAGCAGCAGCGGGGGAGCTAGCCCACTGGCGGCAAAAGCCTTTGGGTAGGCTTGCCGAAATCATCGTGTTAGATCAGTTTTCGCGTAACCTATTCAGAGACACCTCCCAAGCCTTCGCTTATGATGGCCAAGCCCTAGTGCTAGCCCAAGCCGCCATTGCCCAAGGCGCAGATATACACCTTGCCCCCATGCAAAAGTGCTTTATGTATATGCCCTTTATGCACAGTGAATCTGCTTTAATACATCAGCAGGCCGTAAAGCTGTTTAACCAGCCAGGCCTAGAAGACAACTACACCTTTGAGCTTAAGCATAAGGCCATCATAGATCGTTTTGGCCGCTACCCGCACCGCAACAGCGTGTTGCAAAGGCAATCCACCACGCAAGAGCTGGCATTTTTGAGCCAGCCTGGCTCTAGTTTTTAGGGAATATATGCACACTAGCTTTGATTACATTATTGCAGGTGCTGGCTCTGCTGGCTGTGTGCTGGCTAGGCGTTTGTCTGATGCGGGCCACCAAGTGCTTTTGCTAGAGGCAGGCGCTAGTGACAAATCGTGGATATTGCAAATGCCTGCAGGTTTGCGCTCGGCCTTTAAGCCCACCTCTAAATACAACTCATGGTTTTATACCACTCCCCAAAAGCACCTTAACAACCGCCAAATACAGCAGCCGCGTGGCCGTGTGTTAGGGGGTTCGTCTTCTATAAATGGCATGACATGGCTGCGAGGCCATGCCCTAGATTACGACCGATGGGCGCAGCAGGGCGCTACTGGCTGGCAGTGGGAAAACTGCTTACCCTATTTTAAAAAGCTAGAAACCGCGCCACATGGCGATGCCGCCTATCGTGGCAAAAGTGGCCCTATGCATGCTCAAGTGCAGCAAAACCTTAGCCCTTTAAACGCGGCTTTTTTAAAGGCTTGTGCAGAAGCCGGGCATCCCATTACAGATGATGTGAATGGTTTTGCGCAGTTTGGTGGCTCGCGCTTTGAAATGAGCGTTAAAAATGGCATTCGCAATAGTGCCTCCTATGGCTACTTGCATAGCCAATCTCACATTAAACGCACTAACCTTACTATATGGACGCACTGCCAAGTGCTTAAGGTGAATTTAGAGGGCACCCAAGCCACAGGCTTTCAAGTGTTTTATAAAGGCCAAACCATAAACCTTACCGCACGCAAAGAAACCTTATTAAGCGCAGGTGTGTTTGCCTCGCCTCAGTTGTTGATGTTGTCTGGCATTGGCCCCCAAGCCCATTTAGCTCAACACCAGATCCCCTGTGTAGTAGATCTACCGGGCCTTGGAGAAAATTTACAAGACCACCTAGAGTGCCACATTCAAATAGAAACCAAACAACCTGTGTCATTAAACAAAGAGCTGCAACCTCACCGCATGTTGTGGGCAGGGTTGCAGTGGTTTGGGTTTAAAAAGGGCGTGGCTTCGGTTAATCAATGTCATGTAGGTGCTTTTTTAAATAGCAGCGCAAAAGTGGACCACCCTGATATACAGTTTCATTTTTTCCCCGTATTTTTTGATAAAAACTGGATCCCGGTGCCCACTACCTATGGTTATCGTATAGGGGTAGGCCCTATGCGGCCCACTAGCCGTGGTAATGTGCGTTTGCAAAGCACTAAAGTAACAGACCCCATGCTGATAGACCCCAACTACATGGCCACCGATGCCGATTGGCGTGTGATGCGTGAATCTATGAGGTTGGGGCTAGAAGTAGCTGGCCAGAGCGCGTTTAAACCCTACCACCATAAAGAAGTCACCCCCGGGCCTTTAATAACAAGCGCCAAGGCCATGGATGGTTTTATACGTGAAGATGTTTCCAGTGCTTACCACCCGTGTGGCACCTGTAAGATGGGTGCAGACACTGATATTATGGCGGTGGTGAATGATCAGCTGCAAGTGCGTGGTATAGAAAATTTGCGGGTGATCGATGCCTCAGTGATGCCTAGCGTGCCTAGTGCAAACATTAATGCCGCTACTATTATGCTGGCCGAGCGAGCCTGCGATATGCTGTTAGGTAAGCCTATGCTAGCTGCCCAAAGCCCACCTATAGCCTCCTATAGCAACCAATAGCCTTAAAGCCACTAATATGACAACTAACCACATGACTCACTCAAAAAACACCTCTTTAGTGTCTACCCAATGGCTAGATAGCCATAGGCACGATGACAACCTAAAGCTTATAGATGCCTCTTGGTATTTGCCTGCTATGCAGCGCAATGCCTATGAAGAGTATAGTGCGGCGCACATTAAGGGTGCTGTGTTTTTTGACCTTGATAAAATATGTGACACCACTGCCGATGCGCCCCATATGGCGCCGTCTGCAGACACCTTCACCGCATGGCTTAATAGTGTGGGCATTAACAGCTCACATGCAATAGTGGTGTATGACGGGGCGGGGTTGTTTTCTGCTGCACGGGTGTGGTGGTTGTTTAGATTAATGGGCTTTAATAATGTGGCCGTGCTCGATGGCGGCCTACCCAAGTGGATAGGTGAGGGGCGAAGCACCACAGATGTTATCTCTCAGCTTATGCCTTACGTGTCTAGTAGCAGCCAGGCCTGCGCATTGCAGCCTATTATGAAAACCTCTGCACAAGTGCTACAGGCTATAGCGTGTAAAGATTATCAAGTGTTGGATGCGCGGGCGCCGGGTCGCTTTTTAGGCGCAGAGCCAGAGCCACGCAAAGGGCTTAGAAGTGGGCATATTCCTGGGTCTAAAAACGTGTTTTTTAAAACCCTGCTACACCAAGATCACACTATGAAAAGCCCTGAAGAGCTGAGTCAAGTGTTTTTGGCTGCAGGTGCTGATATAGCAGACACAGCTAAGCCCATTATCACTAGCTGTGGTTCTGGGGTTACGGCGGCTATAGTTAATTTAGCGCTTGTTCAAATGGGCAAAAGCCAGCACTATTTATATGATGGCAGCTGGGCGCAATGGGGCTTTGATGATGCACTGCCTATTGCCACTGGGGGCACAAGCGTTACTTAATAAACACACCCATGCTCATACGATCTTCCACCGCAAAGCCCAGCGCTTTATAAAAGGCCGCTACTTGGGTGTTGGTAGAGCGTATTTGTAAGTTCACTTTTATGCAGCCAATGTCTTTAAGAGACTGCATGGCATGTTTTACTAGGGCTGCGCCTGTGCCGCTGCGGCGTTGTTGCGGCAGCACTGCTACTGCATAAAGCCACCCACGGTGGCCGTCGTAGCCAGCCATGCAGGCGCCTATTAGTTTATTATCTTGTTGGGCAACAAATATCAGATCATCTACGGCAAGTTTGGCGGCTATCACACTAGAAGGAAGGTTGTGAGCTGGGTCATCAGGAAACACCTCACTCCAAAGGCTTATCAAGCTTTCACGGTCTGATTCTTCAAATTTGCGTATGATCATATAGCCTCCTAATTATCCCCAGATGTGTTTGTTGGTTCTGGCATTAGGGCCACTTTCAGGCTTACTACCAGTGGATGCAGGGCGTGCGTGCTTTGATGTTGCTCTATCAGGCCTATCAGCTCTAGGGCTAGGGCCTGGGCTTTTGCGCACATAGTTTAAAATAGACACAGGCACTAGCTTGCGCACAGGGAAGCCATCTATCTCTTTGCGTTTTATAATGTGGTTTAAACGGCTTTCAATAGCGCATAGGTTTTTAAAATCTCCCCAAGCTACAAAAGAAATGGCTTCACCCGCTGCACCCGCGCGGCCGGTGCGGCCAATACGGTGAATGTATTCTTCAGGCTTAAATGGCATGTCATAGTTCACCACTCGGCTTAGCTCGCCTATGTCTATGCCACGCGCTGCCACACCTGTGGCTACTAGGTATTTAAGCTTGCCAGATTTAAAATCGGCCAAAATCTTCTCACGAGAGGCTTGGCTTTTATCACCATGTATCGCATCAGCTACTATGTTGCGCTTGCCTAGCTGGTCTACTAGTTTGGCCGCGCCGTGTTTTTT
The DNA here is from genome assembly GCF_047730155.1 of Candidatus Njordibacter sp. Uisw_002. Classification (NCBI taxonomy): domain Bacteria; kingdom Pseudomonadati; phylum Pseudomonadota; class Gammaproteobacteria; order Pseudomonadales; family Candidatus Njordibacteraceae; genus Candidatus Njordibacter; species Candidatus Njordibacter sp. Uisw_002. Next base: position 1,386,834 of record NZ_CP159832.1, on the reverse strand, counting down.
CTCGATAAAAATAAGTGCTTGATCCCATGCCTGATCAGTAATCAAATGGCTAAGCAGGGCAGATTTTCTGTCTTTGTCCACGGTAATCAGCCACTGGTCTATGTTGGGTGCTGTGGTGGTTTTAGGTGAGATAGAAAGCTCTACAGCGCGGCTGTCCAATGCGCCTTCAGAAAAGCTATCAGCAAGGGCTAGCACGTCGTCGCTTAAGGTGGCAGAAAACATCAGGTTTTGACGTGCTTCGGGCAAGCGCTCAATAATTTTATTAATCTCAGCACCAAAGCCCATATCCACCATTCTATCGGCTTCATCTAGCACTAGTATTTCTAGCTCATCAAAATATAATGCGCGCTGGTGGGCCAGATCTATCAGCCTGCCAGGGGTTGCCACCAGCACATCAATGCCTTCTATAAGGCGCTGCTTTTGTGGCTGCGTGTCTACACCGCCATACACCGCCATAGATGTAAGGCCAAGGTGCTTACTATAGGCCGCTACATTGTCAGCCACTTGCACGGCCAGCTCCCTTGTAGGGGTAAGGATAAGTGTGCGTATACGTTTGCCACGGAGTTTGCGGTCTTTGTTTATATTTTCTAGAATGGGCAATACAAAGGCAGCGGTTTTGCCTGTGCCTGTTTGGGCAGTGGCAATAAGGTCTTTACCCGACAAGATGACAGGTATAGCTTGGCCTTGAATGGGAGTAGGGGTTTTATAACCTAAGTCATCAATAGCTTGTAAAATGGGGTCGCATAACCCTAGGTTTGAAAATGACATAGTAGCCCTGATAAGTAGTATTAAACACAATAGTGGGCATTATAGCAGTAAGGGTTTATCTGGTGTGATGATTATGCTTAATTTTCAAACGCTCATAATGCAGTTAAAACCTATTTTCACCCACTTTTAGTCACCCTTAGGAAACTCAATGTCTGTTATTGCCAATACCCCCAAGCCGCCTTATTTTGCGGTAATCTTCACCTCTACTCGCACCCAAGGTGATCATGGCTATGATGCCATGGCTAACACCATGGTGGAGTTGGCAGCAAAACAGCCGGGTTTTTTGGGCATAGAGTCCGCTAGGGACGAGGTGGGTATTACCGTGTCTTACTGGTCAGACATAGAGTCTATAAAACAATGGAAAATGAACACAGAGCATTTACATGCCCAAACACTAGGGCGCAAGTCTTGGTATAGCTCATTTAAGGTGCGCATTAGTAAAGTAGAGCGTGATTATGGCTTGTAAAGTATAAAAAATGTCGCAAAATATAATCTAATGAAAAAATATAGTAAAAACACAATAAATAAATGATGACAGGGAAGCTAGTATGGCTAAGTGGATGATAATGGCTCTAGGGTTATTGGTGTGCGTTAATGTACAGGCCGATAACAACATCACTTCTCTAGGTGATAACGGCATAAAAAACTGGGAGCCTAAGGTATTTGATGGTGAGTCCGTTTACACCGTTAAAGGCTACCAAGGCCAAGTTTCTTTGCATGCTACAAGCCAAAATGCCGCATCAGGGTTATTGTTAAAACAAAATATAGACCTTATCGCTACGCCACACTTAAGCTGGAGCTGGCTAATAAAGAATAAACTCACAGGGCTAGATGAGCGCACCAAACAAGGTGATGACTATGCTGCCAGAATATACGTGGTGATCGATAAAGGCGTATTGGTGTGGAAGAGTAGGTCTTTAAACTACGTTTGGTCTAGTAATCAAGATGAAGGCTTAGTTTGGGATAACCCATTTGCTGGATCCCGTGTAAAAATGATGTCTGTAAAAGGCAAACACTCAAACACAAACCAGTGGTACCAAGAGCAGCGCAATGTATATGCAGACCTAATAGCCACCTTTGGTGATAAGGGCAGTGAGGCTGCTAATCGTAAGGCCTATCAATACATTAATGTGATCGCCATTATGACAGACACAGATAACAGCGATAGTAAGGCGCAAACTTATTACGGTGATTTAATATTTAGCGCTTTACCAAACTAAAAGTTATCTACCTTTATTCCCTTAAAGCTGGCGTTTTTTCTTAGCTTCAATTATATTGTATACAATATAATATACAATTTAAGCGAAGCAGAGATGACACAAGCATATCCCCGTGATTTGATTGGCTATAACGGCCAACCACCCAAAGTTGAGTGGCCCAATAAAGCCCGCATTGCTTTATCTTTTGTACTCAACTATGAAGAAGGTGGTGAACGTTGCATCTTGCATGGTGACGATGAGTCTGAAGCATTTTTGTCTGAGCTAATCGGTGTGCAGCCCTTTAAGGGCGTGCGTCACCCAAGCATGGAATCTGTGTACGAATATGGCAGCCGTGCCGGTGTATGGCGTATTTTAAATCTATTTAAAAAACACGATATACCCCTTACCATTTTTGCCGTGGCTATGGCTGCGCAACGTCACCCAGAAGTAGTGCAGTCTATGCATGCTAGTGGCCACGAAATTTGTAGCCATGGGCTGCGTTGGATCGATTACCAATACATGGACCCAGAATTAGAGCGCAAGCACATGCTTGAGGCGATTGATATTCTCACTCAAGTCACAGGTGAGCGTCCTTTAGGCTGGTATACAGGGCGTAATAGCCCTAATACGCGCGACCTTGTAATGGAAGAAGGCGGCTTTGCATATGATTCTGATGATTACAGTGATGACCTGCCGTTTTGGAGCCGTGGCAGCAGTGGTGAAGGTAAGCCTCATTTGGTGATCCCTTACACCTTAGACACCAATGACATGCGTTTTGCTACACCACAAGGCTTCCACACTAGCGAACAGTTTTTCCAATACTTAAAAGATGCCTTTGATGTGCTTTATGAAGAGGGCGCCACAGAGCCTAAAATGCTCTCTATAGGCATGCATTGTCGCTTGTTAGGTCGTCCTGCAAGGCTTAAAGGTATGCAGCGATTTTTAGAATATGTGGCTGGGTTTGAAGGTGTTTGGTGTGCTAGGCGCATTGATATTGCTCGCCATTGGCAACAGCATCATCCAGCTGTCGCCACAAACAAAGCCTAAGAGACATCCATATGACACGTTTAACTACCTGCACGCCTAGCAAAATGTCTTGCCAGGCATTTGTGGCACATTTTAAAGACCTTTATGAGCACTCTCCTTGGGTAGCTCAAAAGGTGTTTGATTTGGGTATGTCTTCAGACTTAGATCATCAAGAAGCACTTTTACCAGTGTTTCAAAAAGTAATGTTAGACGCCACTAAAGATCAGCAATTAGCGCTGATTTGTGCCCACCCAGATTTAGCAGGTAAAGCTGCTATTCGTGGTGAACTCACTGCAGCCTCTACATCAGAGCAGTCTGGTGCAGGCATTAGTGAATGTACTGCTGCAGAGTTTGAGCGTTTTACACAGTTAAATGATGCCTATAAAGAAAAATTTGGGTTTCCATTTATTAAAGCCGTAAAGGGCAGCAATAGGCACCAAATATTAGCGGCATTTGAAACCCGCATCAATCACCTTGCACAGGTTGAGTTTGCTCAAGCTTTGGAAGAAATAAATAAAATTGCCAGCTTTCGCATGGCCGATATGTAAATTGTATCTATTAATAGGATAAATCATGACACAACAAGAAAAACCTAATAATCCCTACGCGCGTATGACCAATTTGGCCGACGCACGCCTTGGGGCCAAAGCGATTCATTCCACTGATGACTTTTTTGCTGACATGAACCGCATGTTACAAAATCATGCTCCAGTATGGAAAGAAGGGGTTTATGATGACAACGGCAAGTGGATGGATGGCTGGGAATCTCGCCGCAAACGCCAGCAAGGCCATGACCATTGCACTGTGCGTTTAGGTTTGCCTGGGCGCATTCGTGGCCTTAATATTGATACCAGCTTTTTTACGGGTAACTATGCCCCTAGCGTGTCTTTAGAGGCGTGTTATTTGGCTCAAGGTGACCCAACAGATGACACTGTTTGGCAAGAGATTCAGCCCGCTTTAAATCTGCAAGGCGACAGCCATCATATTCAAGCCATCAACTGTGATGAAGTGTTTAGCCATGTGCGTTTTCATATGTACCCAGATGGTGGCGTGGCTCGCTTGCGCATTTATGGTGAAGTAGCAAAAGATTGGTCAGGCCAAACTGATGAGCTAGTAGACCTTGCCGCTATGGGCAATGGTGGGCGTGCGCTACTTTGTAGCGATGAACACTTTGGTACTATGGATAATATTTTAGCCCCAGGACGTGGCATTAATATGGGTGATGGCTGGGAAACAGCACGCCGTCGTATTCCAGGCTTTGATTGGGTAATTATCGCCCTAGGCCATGCTGGAGTAGTGAGTGAAATAGAAGTAGATACGGCTCACTTTAAAGGCAATTTTCCAGACTCTTGCTCTATTCAAGCCGCTTTTGTAGAAGGTGGTAGTGATGAACAGATGGCTGCTCAAAGCTTATACTGGCCAGAGCTATTGCCCTCACAAAAGCTAAGCATGCATCACATTCACCAATACACTGATCAAGTGTCTGATATGGGCCCGGTAACCCACGTTCGATTGAACATTTTCCCAGACGGCGGCGTGTCGCGCTTGCGTATTAAAGGCCGTATTGTGGCCCAAGGAAAAGGTGCTTAATGGCTACCTCACTTACCATTGAACGCTTAACAGCCAAAGCATTTGCTGATTTTGGTGATGTGATCGAGGCCCATGAGGGAGACGGCTTTGGTATAAACCAAGGCTACACATGGCGTCATCATAAGCTGGCAACCGTAGGCACTGACCAGCCTGAAGATGACGCTATTATGAGCATTTTTAGTAGCAAAAGGCGGCCTTTGCCCATGGCAATAAACATGATGGAGCGCCATCCATTGGGTAGTCAGGCTTTTATGCCCTTAAACGAAACACCATTTTTAGTGGTGGTGGCAAAGCCTGGCCCAGAGCCTAAACTTGCAGATTTGCGAGCGTTTGTTACCAATGGTAAGCAAGGCGTTAACTACCAAATTGGCGTGTGGCATCATCCGCTTTTAATTTTGGCACTCACGCAAGATTTTTTAGTAGTCGACAGAGCGGGTGCTGGCAACAACCTTAATGAAGTGTTTTTTGAAGAAGATCAGTGCGCTCAGTTAGATGTTGCAGACCTGATGCAAGAACTCGGCCTTTAAATATATCAATAGTAATTAAACGTAGAGAATAATTATGGAAGCTCATTTATTAGAATGGTTACACTTAGCCATCCGCTGGGTGCATGTGATTGTAGGTATTGCTTGGATTGGTGCCTCTTTCTATTTTGTTTGGCTAGAAAATAATCTAGACAGGCAGGTAAAAAATGAAGAGTTAGCAGGCGAATTATGGGCCATCCATGGTGGTGGTATCTATCATTTACAAAAGTACAAATTGGCACCCAAAACTATGCCTAAGCATTTGCACTGGTTTAAGTGGGAAGCGTATAGCTCATGGATAACAGGGGTGTTGCTTTTAAGCGTGGTGTATTATCTAAATGCAGCCACCTATTTAATAATGCCAGGCTCTGGTGTGACACCTTTAATGGGTGTCGCTATTGGCTTTGGTAGTTTGTTTGTAGGTTGGATAGTTTACGACCTTTTATGCAAGAGTCCACTGCGTCATCAGCCACTGTTATTAGGTATCGCCTTAATGCTGTTTTTGGTGTTTGTGTCATGGGGCTTTAGCCAGTTTATGACCGGTCGTGCAGCTTATTTACACGTAGGTGCGATTATAGGCACCATGATGGTAGGTAATGTGTTCTTTGTCATTATGCCTGCTCAGAGAAACTTAGTAGCGGCGGTAGAGGCAGGCACAGCGCCTGATCCAGCTTTACCTAAGATGGGTTTATTACGCTCTCGCCACAACAACTACCTTACATTGCCTGTGATTTTCATCATGATCAGCAGTCATTTTCCAAGCACTTATGGGCATGAGTGGAACTGGGCTATTTTGTTGGGTCTATCTATTGCAAGTGTGGGTGTAAGGCATTATTTCAACACCCGTCACAACAACCAGCAGTTTTTATGGGCCTTACCTGCTGCTGTTTTGGCGTTGTTGGTGATGGCTTACGTTACTGTGCCAAATTTACCAGGTGCTAGTAATAAAGCTGCATCCAACGGTGAAGCACAAGTGACAGTCACTGCAGATCAAGCGTTTGCAGTGGTCACCACTCATTGTGCATCTTGCCATGCGGCTGCGCCCACTTTTGCAGGCTTTGCCACAGCGCCAGCAGGTGTGATGTTTGATTCTATTGAGCAGATGCAGCTGCATAAAGACGGCATCTATTTGCAATCAGTTGCTAGCCATATCATGCCGTTGGGCAATATGACCGGTATGACTCAAGACGAGCGTGACCTTGTGGGTCTTTGGATAGCGCAAGGCGCACTTAAATAAGGAATGATTTCATGGGTTTTTTAACCACACATGTATTAGACACTGCTCAAGGCGTACCTGGCAGCAATATGTCAGTTAGTTTGTACCGCATTACAAACGACAAGCGCGAGCTATTAAGTCAGCAAATGACCAACAGCGATGGACGTTGTGAAGGCCCTTTGTTAAAGGATGATGCCTTTACTGTAGGCGTATATGAGCTTGAATTTGGTGTTGAAGCTTACTTTACACAAGCTAATGTGGCTCAACCAAGCCCAGCATTTTTAAGTGATGTGACTTTACGCTTTGGCATTGCGCAAGCTTGTGATCATTATCACGTGCCTTTGTTGGTTTCGCCATACAGCTATTCTACTTACAGAGGTAGCTAATAGAGTGTTGCAATCTTTGGGTAAACAAGATGCGCCGATGGATGCTTATCGACAGTTGTTTGATGGCATCCTATCTCAGCGTCTCTCACCTGGCACAAAGCTCAATGAAGTAGAGCTTGCCGAGTTATTTAATGTGAGTCGCACGCTTATTAGGCAAGCACTGCAGCGCTTACAGCTAGAACAGGTCGTAGAAATCCACAAAAACCGTGGAGCTTACGTGGCTTCGCCAACACCTGATTTGGCAGAGCAAATACTCTTAGCTCGCAATATTATTGAGCTTGCGGTGGTAAAGCTAGCTTGTAAGCATTGCACGCAAGCAGATGCTTTATATTTGCAGCAGATGATTAACTTAGAGCAAAGCGCCATTGACCAAGGTGACATGGCCACGGCATTGCGTCGATCAGGTGAGTTTCATCTGCAGTTGGCTATTGTTGCGGGTAATCAGCCTTTTATACATGCCCTAAGAGGGCTCATATCCCAAACTTCTTTGATCATTACTATGTATAACCATGGCGGAGGCAATGCCTGTGCTAGAGACGAACATAGTCATTTGTTAGAAGCGGTGAAGTGTGGGGATGAAAGTAAAGCGCAGGAGTTAATGGCCCACCATTTGGGCCATATCAAACAAGGCTGTGATTTTACTCAAAGCCCTCAGGTGGCTGGCTTACAAGGTGCCTTTGCACACCTTAATGCGTCTTGATGTAATGCTTGTAGTGTTATTTAGACGCTTCAAGCTCTAATACATGACCGTAGCGAGCAAGAGTCACTTCGTTTATAGAGTAAAGTGAATCTAAAAGATTCATGTGCATGCTACCAGGCCCAAAAGATTTATTAGCTGCAAGTTCTGCAGATACACCCATGGTGAGTAATGCTTGCACTGCAGCATCAAATGCATCGTGATCTACTGCCATAAAACACGCCATAAAGGCCGTAGTGGCGCAGCCCATAGCAGATATTCTAGTTTGCATGGCATGGCCGTTGGCAATCATAATGGTTTTCACACCATTAGTGACCAAATCTGTTTCACCAGTTTGTGCCACCACGCAGCCTTGTTGTAATGCTAGCTCTTGAGCTGCCATAGGGCTAGATGAGCCTACCAAAGCTTTAATTTCCATAGCATTAGCCCTAATTACATGGGGTCTATGTTGTAATAGCTCTTTGGCATAGGCGCAACGTGTTTTTGAAGCGTGCACTGAAACAGGGTCTAAAATCCAAGGTTTTGAATAGTCATTAGCCGCTTGAAGCGCTGCGCGAATAGCGTTTTTGCGGTTGTTGTCTAGGGTGCCAATGTTGACTACCAGGCTATTGGTAACTGCGACTAATTCAGTAATTTCTTCCGTGCCCAAAGTAAAGCTTGAGCCTGCACCTATCGCTAATATCACATCACTGGAGATGTCCTGTGCTACAGTGCTGGTGATGCAATGAACGCGTGAACGTTTTTTGCTCAAGGCTGTGAGTGCTTCAATAGCTCCCTTAGCATAAAAAGCGGTCAGTTGATTTTGACGGAGGTTGCTCGACAAGCTGTTGGGCATGATCGTTCCTTAATTTGAAGTCGGCTGCTATAACTAAAGTAAAAGCATAAACTAAAGCTATTCTCGCACATAGGCTTGGGTCAGGAAATAGTTTGATAGGTAAATTTCCTAGGATTATCCATGCTTTTTCACTAAACTACAGCTATGATTAATCATTCACACACATACACAAGGAACTGTTTATGAATATCGCAGATTTAGGCCAAACGTTAACCGCATTGTTTTTCTTTTTTATGGCCGTGTTGGTTATTTTAAAAGGCGTCCGCATGGTGCCTCAAGGGTTCAATTGGACTGTAGAACGTTTTGGTAAGTACACTCGCACGCTAAGTCCGGGGCTACATATCTTAGTGCCATTTATTGACACCATCGGACAAAAGCTCAATATGATGGAGCAGGTGCTAGATGTAGATCCACAAGAAATTATTTCATCAGACAATGCGCAAGTAATGACCGATGCCGTATGCTTTTATCAAGTGCAAGATGCCGCTAAAGCTGCGTATGAAGTGAACGACTTACAGCGTGCAATGAAAGCCTTGGTAATGACCAATATTCGTGCCGTTTTGGGCTCTATGGAACTGGATGAAATGTTATCCAACCGAGAGCGCATCAACAGTAGTTTGTTGGCAAAGGTAGATGACATTACTGACCCTTGGGGTATTAAAGTCACTCGTATCGAAATTAAAGACATTGCACCCCCACAAGACTTAGTGACGGCGATGGCTAGGCAAATGAAAGCTGAGCGTGAAAAACGAGCACAAATCTTGGAAGCCGAAGGTGAAAAAGAAGCAGCAATCAAGGTGGCCGAAGGGCAAAAACAATCAGAAATCCTTAAAGCAGAAGGGCAGCTAGAAGCGGCTAAGCGTGAAGCAGAGGCCCGTGAGCGGTTGGCACAAGCTGAAGCTAAGGCGACGCAAATGGTGTCTGAAGCCATTCAAAATGGTGATTCTAGAGCAGTGAACTACTTTATCGCCCAAAAATACATTGACGCGTTGGGTAAGTTGGCAGCTTCTGACAATAATAAAGTAATGATGATTCCTCTGGAAGCTACCAGTATGATTGGCTCCATCTCAGGTATCACTGAGCTTGTTAAAGATATGGGTACTAAAACATCATGATAGAGTTTTTTGAAACCATGCAATTTTGGCACTGGATTATTTTAGCCATTGTTTTAATTGCTTTGGAAATTTTAGGTGCTACAGGGTTTTTGTTGGGCACTGTTATGGCCGCCTTCGAGCTGGCACTGATCAGCTATATTTGGCCTGATTTATCATGGCAAAAGCAGCTTGGTTTGTTTGCCGTTTTGTCCATCGCTTGCTCGGTGTGGTTTTGGTATCGTTTTAAAAGCTTCAGTCAAGACACAGATCATCCCAAACTCAATGATCGCGCTGCACAGTTGATTGGTCGTGAGTTTGCTCTAACACAGCAAATGACAGGCGGCCAAGGCAAAATGCAAGTAGGCGATACCCTATGGCGTGTAGAGTCTGAAACTAACCTTCCTGTGGGTACTCAAGTAAAAGTGACAGGCTCCAGAGATATGGTGTTGTTGATCGTTAAAGCCTCAGCATAAGCTCATCTGTTATAACAATAATAAATATTACTGATAATAACTCATTAGCCTTGGGGCTCTGTTATAATATTGGCCAAATTTACAGATGTGGCGTTATAACAGTGCCTTGATTCGCTGCTGTGTAACCTAGTGTCGCTTTAAACTAAATGAGCTTAGTTATTGTAGTTATCATGCACCATTGAATAAGACTTTAGTTTAACTGTGTTTGAAATAACAAACATGGTGGTATAGATTTTTAATCTTAGTAGTTTATGTCCCCTGTATTAGGGATTTCATTTTTTGGGAGTTAAGTAATGTTTAATAAGACTGATCGTATTAGTGATTTTGACCCAGAAGTTTGGGCCGGTATTCAAGAAGAAGAGCAGCGTCAAGAAGATCACGTGGAGCTAATCGCGTCTGAAAACTATACCAGCACCCGAGTAATGGAAGCCCAAGGCTCTGGCTTAACCAACAAGTACGCTGAAGGCTACCCTCATAAGCGTTACTACGGTGGTTGTGAATTTGTAGACAAGGTAGAAGTATTGGCTATCGATCGCGCTAAAGAGCTATTTGGTGCAGACTACGCTAACGTGCAGCCTCACTCTGGTTCACAAGCCAACGCTGCTGTATATCAAGCTTTAGTTTCTCCTGGTGATACCATTTTGGGTATGAGCTTGGCCCATGGTGGCCACTTAACTCATGGCTCACATGTAAACTTTTCTGGCAAAAACTACAACGCTATCCAATATGGCTTAAACGAAGCGGGCACACTAGATTACGAAGAAATTCAACGTTTAGCAACGCAGCATCAGCCGAAAATGATCGTAGCAGGTTTTTCTGCCTACTCTCAGGTGATGGATTGGAGCAAGTTTCGTGACATCGCAGACAGCGTAGGCGCATACCTTTTTGTAGACATGGCTCACGTGGCAGGCTTGGTAGCTACAGGGCATTACCCTAGCCCAATGAAATATGCTGATGTTGTGACCACTACTACACATAAAACGCTACGTGGCCCACGAGGCGGTTTGATTCTTGCTAGAGCTAACGAAGCTCTAGAGAAGAAATTTAACTCAGCGGTATTCCCAGGCCAGCAAGGCGGCCCTCTAATGCATGTAATCGCAGCTAAGGCTGTGGCATTTAAAGAAGCCCTAGAGCCAGAATTTACTGAATATCAAGGCCAAGTTTGTGCCAATGCTAAGGTGATGGCGCAAGTGTTCCAAGCCCGTGGTTATAAGATCGTTTCAGGCGGCACGCAGAACCACTTAATGCTAGTAGACCTAATTGCTAAAGGCATTACGGGTAAGGCTGCTGACGCTGCTTTAGGCAAGGCTCACATCACAGTGAACAAAAACTCTGTACCTAACGACCCACAGTCTCCATTTGTAACTTCAGGTATCCGTGTAGGCACACCTGCTGTAACTTCTCGTGGCTTTGGTGCTGATGAAGTACGTGACCTTACAGGCTGGATGTGTGACGTAATGGACAATATCGACGACGAAGCGGTTAATACCCAAGTGCGCGATAAAGTATCAGCACTTTGTGCACGTTTCCCTGTTTATAAGTAAGCGTTTGTAAAGCAGTAAAAAGGCCTCAATAGGGGCCTTTTTTATGCCCGGCGTTTGTTGTATCGTTGGGTGAAAAGGGCGGTTTTAGTTTTTACTAATGAAATAGCTATTAACAAATAATCAACACATCTAATGTGAGAGGTAAATCATGGCAAAGTTTGAGCCAATTCTTGAGCGAGCACTTTTTCGCAAGGGCGGCGAAAGGGGGCTTGAGGCCATGATCTATGAGCCCTTACCAAAGGCCCACTTTTTGTCCCAAGCTGATGCCCGCTTTTTATCCATGATGACCAAGGTGGTGTTTCAAGCAGGCTTTGTGTGGCGCGTGATTGAAAACAAATGGGAAGACTTTGAAACCGTATTTTTTGGTTTTGAGCCTGAAAAAATAATCTTATTAAGCCCAGAGCAGCTAGAAAAGTTTGGTACTGATAAACGCATCGTGCGCAATATGCAAAAAATAATGAGTGTGCCGCAAAACGCTAGTTACATTGTAGACATTGGCATGGAGCACAAAAGCTATGCTGCATTTTTGGCGCAGTGGCCAAAAGAAGACCTCATAGGCCTTTATAGCCATTTAAAGAAAGTAGGTTGTCGCTTAGGGGGCATGAGTGGCCCGCGCATGCTGCGCCAAATGGGGCTAGACACTTTTATGCTCACCCAAGACGTAGTCACTTGTTTACAAGGTGCAGGCATAGACGTAGCCAATGTACCCACAAACAAAACAGACCTAGCCAAAGTGCAACGCTGCTTTAATGAGTGGCATGACAAAACAGGCTTTTCTTTCAATCGGCTAAGCCGTATTTGCGCAAGCTCTGTGGGTGAAAATTACACGCCCTCGTAAACCTAATACACAAATCAAAAGTAGACGCGCATTAAAAAGGCCTCAATGAGGCCTTGATGCAGTGTTTTATGTTACCTACTTTTATGCAGCAGGTAGCTCTACGTTGTTATGGCGGCACGCAGCAACCATAGTGTTATAAAGCAAACATGCAATAGTCATTGGGCCCACACCACCTGGAACAGGGGTGATTGCGCCAGCTACTTTTTGCGCACTTTCAAAATGTACGTCGCCCACCAGCTTGGTTTTGCCGTCTTCCAATTGAATGCGGTTAATACCCACGTCGATCACTGTAGCGCCAGGCTTAATCCAATCGCCTTTCACAAGCTCTGGCACGCCTACTGCGGCCACTACAATGTCGGCTGCACGTACTACGTCTTCAATGTTTTTAGTGCGTGAGTGGGCCATGGTTACGGTACAGCTTTGCTGTAGTAACAGGTTAAACATAGGCTTGCCCACAATGTTAGAGCGGCCCACTACCACAGCGGTCATGCCCGTTAGGTCACCATGGTAATCTTGTAGCATCATCAAGCTGCCCAGTGGAGTGCAAGGAACCATGCCCTTACCACCAGTGGATAACATACCTACGTTAATGGGGTGGAAGCCGTCCACGTCTTTGGCGGGGTCTATGGCTTCTAATACCTTGGCAGAGTCTATGTGCTTAGGTAAAGGTAGCTGCACCAAAATACCGTTGATGGCAGGGTCATTGTTCATTTCATTGATAAGGTTAAGTAGAAACTCTTGAGAAGTAGTGTCTTCTAGTTTGTGCTCAATAGAGGTAATACCACACTCTTTAGCCTGCTTGCCTTTGCTACGCACATACACTTGGCTGGCTGGATCTTCACCCACTAGCACAACGGCTAAGCCTGGAACGATGTTGTGGTCTGCTTTAATAGAAGCAATTTGACCGGTCATTTTTTCACGTAATTTAGCAGCAAACTGCTTGCCGTCGATAAGGTGTGCCATGATGGATAGCTCATGTTGGTGATAAAAAAACAGTCTAATTGAGGGTTGCTCAATGATAGACCTACTCGTTACGGGCTATTTTATATTAATTTCCATTAGCATGTTAGGCCGTTGCCCTGACAGAACTGATCACAAGCGTGAATGCAGATCGATCGTAGTATGAATTTCATTCAGGCCACATGGATAATAATCACGCAAGGCATGGGTTTGCCAGTGTTACAATAGTTTGTGGCTTTGAAGTAACTGGATGTCTAAAGAGTCGCGTTTCGATAACGCTTTGTCGTAGGCAAGTTAGCTCAAAAAGGCCATCCTAGATAATCTAGCGGCCTATATTGCCATTCGTTGAAGCCTCAATGTAATGCCATGTTTATTGTAGGAGTACAATTTATGTCCGAAGACCAGTACGAAGAAGATCTTGACCTTAATAGTCTTAGTGATGAAGATCTTACGGCACAAATGCACGACGACCTCTATGATGGCATGGAAGACGAAATTGCTGAGGGAACTAACATATTGTTAGGCCGTGATTGGTCACCAGACAGAGTGTTAAATGAAGCCTTAGTAGGCGGCATGAATATTGTAGGTATAGACTTTCGTGACGGCATTTTGTTTGTACCCGAAGTGCTAATGGCTGCAAACGCAATGAAAGCGGGCATGAAAATATTACGCCCTTTGCTAGCTGAAACAGGCGCATTGCCTGTAGGTAAGGCTGTTATAGGCACAGTGAAAGGCGATATCCACGACATTGGTAAGAACCTTGTAGCTATGATGTGGGAAGGTGCTGGATTTGAAGTGATTGACTTGGGTATTAACTGCCCAGCAGATAAGTTCATTGCAGCCTTAGAAGAGCATAAGCCAGACATCTTAGGTATGTCAGCATTATTGACTACTACCATGCCTTACATGAAAGTGGTTATAGACACCATGAAAGAGCAGGGTATTCGTGATGACTTTATTATTCTTGTAGGTGGTGCTCCACTTAACGAAGAGTTTGGTGATGCAGTTGGCGCAGACGCCTATTGTCGTGATGCTGCTGTTGCTGTAGAAACTGCAAAGAAGTTCATCGCAACAAAGCGCGCAGCTTAATTTATAAAGAGGTGACCATGCAGCCTGCTAGCTTGCTTGTGATTACCTGTGGTGCCATTGCTAGAGAAGTGATGGCAGTTGCAAAAAATGCGGGCTGGCAAAACTTAAAAGTAACGCAAATCCCTGCTGAGCTTCATAACAGACCTGATAAAATACCGGCAGCCGTTGAAGAGCGGCTGGCAGCTTATGCTGCAGATTATGATCATGTGTTTGCAGCATTTGGGGATTGTGGTACCGGAGGAATGTTAGATAAAGTGTTGGAAAAATATAACATTCAACGTTTATCTGGGGCCCATTGTTATGAGTTTTATAGTGGCAGTGAAAATTTTGCGGCCATGTCAGAGCGTGAGCTAGGCACATTTTACCTAACTGATTATCTGGCCAAACATTTTGAACAACTCATCATGGAAGGTATGGGTTTAAACAAACATCCCAAACTTATAGAAGTGATGTTTGCACATTATACAAAGTTAGTTTATTTGGTGCAGGAGCCTAATCGGCAGCTTGATCAGTGTGCACAAGAGGCGGCAAAAAAATTAGGTTTAAAATACGAGCGAATAGAAACTGGTTACGGTCAAATGGCCCAAGAACTAAGCGCTCATTATAGTAAATACACAGAACAGGTAATAAAATGGCCAAATTAACCATCGTTATGTGGCGCGATATTCCCGCCCAAGTCATTGTGAAGCAAGGCCGCACCAGTGCAAAGCGTCCGTTAGAAGAGCGCTTTGAAAAAGCGATAGACAAAGCCGCCATGCGTGCTGGCCTATACGGCAGTGATGGTTACTTGCAAGAATGGCGTCGTGACACCAAAGCTTGTGGTGATGACCTAGAGACCGTGTTAGAAGCTACTATAAAGCAGATAGAAACAGACTACACAGATGAACGCTTAGCCACACTAGTAGCTGCAGGCGGCATTGCCCAGTAGTTGGTGATCCAACTATCCCTATATTTTTGGAGATGTATCCATGGCACTTAATGCCGTTGCAGAAAAACAAGCCATAATTGACTTGATGCAAAAAACAACTGTAGAGGTTACGCCAGGTGGCGCGGCCAAAGTGGCAGACTTTAAAGAACTACTGCGCCCAGGATGCACTGTTTACGTTACTTTTTTACCTGGCTCAGATTTTTCAGACACTGTGGCTACGGTGCGCCGTTTAAAAGACGAAGGCTTTAATCCTGTGCCTCATTTTGCGGCTCGCTCTATACCTTCTGCCAAATTTTTAGAAGAAAATCTTGCTTCCCTACAAGGTGAAACAGGTGTAACTGAAGGGTTGTTAATTGGTGGTGGTGTGACTACCCCTGTGGGTGATTTTGGTTCTTCTATTGAAGTGCTTCAAACAGGCTTGTTTGAAAAGTATGGCATTTTGAAAATGGGTCTAGCTGGGCATCCAGAAGGTAGTCCAGATATTAGTCCAGCTGATTGCGCCTTAGCGATTAAACAAAAGAACGACTTTGCTAAGCAAACCGATTTGAGTCTATATTTAGCTACTCAGTTTGTATTTGAAGCCGAGCCTATTTTTGCTTGGGAGCGTGAAATTCGCGCTGCAGGTAATGAGCTACCTATTCATATAGGTGTGCCAGGCCTTGCCACTATTAAAACCTTAATGCGCCACGCTGCTCATTGTGGTGTAGGAGCTTCAGTGCGGTTTTTAACACGCAACCCTATGAACATGATAAAGCTGGGTTTAAAAGATTCCTTTTTGGGCCAGTATGTTAATGCACCATCTTCTGAGCCAAGCCAGCTGATGCGCGATATTGTTACAGGCATGCATAATGATCCAGATTGTTTGATTGCCCAATGTCATTTGTATCCATTGGGTGGCTTAAAGAAATCTGCTGCATGGATGTATGACGTACAAGATGGAAAGTTTGAACTCAACGGTAAAGGCTTCACCGTTAACTCGTAATTATTTTTTGGGTCAGGAAACTGACCTTTATTAGACACTAAAGTAGGAATTTGAAATGACTGATACGATTATCAGCTCCGCTAGCCAAGAAGTTGTCATTGGTTTTGATCGTCCGTTTGCCGTGATTGGTGAGCGTATTAACCCCACTGGTCGTAAGTTGTTGGCCGAAGAAATGAAAAATGGTGACTTTAGCCGGGTAGAAGCTGATGCGTTAGCACAAGTTGCTGCAGGTGCTACCATTTTGGATATCAATGCGGGTATTCCACTAGCAGATGAACCTGCTATTTTGGCAAAAACCATTCAGTTGGTTCAAGCGTTGGTGGATGTGCCATTGTGTATCGACTCATCGATTATTGAAGCCCTAGAAGCTGGCCTTGCTGTATATAAGGGTAAGGCGCTTTTGAACTCTGTAACGGGTGAAGATGAGTCCTTGGATCGTGTATTGCCATTGGTAAAGAAATACGGCGCAGCTGTGGTTGCCATCTCAAATGATGAGACAGGTATTTCACAAGACATCAATGTGCGTTTTGAAGTAGCTAAGAAGATTGTACAACGAGCTGCAGACTATGGCATTCCAGCGTGTGACGTAGTAGTAGATCCATTGGTTATGCCTGTAGGGGCAATTAATACATCAGGTCGTCAGGTGATGGAACTAGTGCATCGCTTGCGCACTGAGCTTAAAGTGAACACTACATGTGGTGCGTCTAACTTTAGCTTTGGCTTACCAAACCGCAACGGTGTTAACTGTGCATTTATTGCCTGTGCTGTTGCCTCAGGCATGACTTCTGCTATCATCAACCCAATGCACCCAGAAGTAATGTTGGGAGTACGCGGTGGTAACTTAATGATGGGTCATGACCCTGAATGTAAGGACTGGATTGACGCTTACCGAGATCGCAGCGCTGTAGGTGTTGGCTCTCGTGGAGGTCGCACTGGCGGCCGTCGTCGCAGCTCCTAGCAGGCGCGCGAAGGCATTGGCGAAAATAAATAATTAAAAGGGCCCGTGGGCCCTTTTTTGTGCAAAATTAAAACATTAATATATGGGGTTAAATTATCCAACCCTATGATCACACGTTGAGATGACACTATGAGTCAAACTAATACCGATGATGCTTTAGTCGTATTCACTCCTTCTGGCAAGCGCGGGCGTTTTCCTGTGGGCACACCATTATTGCAAGCGGCTCGTTATCTTAATGTTGATATAGATTCTGTATGCGGCGGTAGGGGTATTTGTGGTCGTTGCCAAATTTTGGTCAGTGAGGGTGATTTTTCAAAGTTTGGCATCACTTCCACTGCACAAAGTTTAGAGCCTATTACGGCGCCTGAGCTTAAATTTGCGCAGCGCCGTGAGCTTAAACCTGGAAGGCGTTTAAGCTGCCACACTAAGGTGCTTAATGACATCGTGGTGGATGTGCCTGCTGAAAGCCAAGTGCACCAACAAATGGTGCGCAAAGAAGCAGAAATACATGATATCGAGATTAATCCGTTAGTGCGCTTGTATTATGTAGAAGTGCAAGAGCCAGATATGCACGACCCATCAGGTGATCTAAGGCGTTTATTAAATGCGTTAGAGGCTGATTGGCAGCTGCTTAACTTGTCTTATGATGTGGCTCTTTTAAGCACCATACAGCCCATTTTAAGAGCTGGGAAGTGGGGCGTAACTGTGGCTGTGCGCCAAGGCGAACAAATTGTTGCACTTTGGCCTGGCTTAAAGGATGCGGTCTATGGTGTTGCTGTAGATGTAGGCTCCACTACTATTGCTGCTCATTTGTGTAACTTGTCTAGTGGTGAAATATTAGCCAGCTCTGGTGCTATGAACCCTCAGATTCGTTTTGGCGAAGACCTAATGAGTCGGGTGTCTTATGTGATGATGAACCCAGGCGGCGAAGTGGATATGACCAATGCCGTGCGCGAATCACTTAATGGCTTGGTTAAAGATCTGGTTAAGCAGGCTGAATGTGAAGTGACAGATTTATTAGAAATCACTTTTGTTGCCAACCCTATCATGCATCATTTGTTATTGGGTATTAATCCTGTAGAGCTAGGTGGTGCACCTTTTGCTTTGGCGACAGACATGGCCGTGCATACATTGTCACGTGACATAGGTGTGCATTTAAACCCGCAGGCAAGGGCCTATTTGTTGCCATGTATTGCAGGGCATGTGGGAGCAGATACAGCAGGCATGGTGTTAGCAGAAGAGCCATATAACCATGATGAAATGACCTTGCTAGTGGATGTAGGCACCAACGCAGAGATAGTGTTGGGTAATCGCCACCGTTTAGTAGCATGTTCAAGCCCCACAGGCCCTGCTTTTGAAGGTGCTCAAATAAGCTGTGGTCAGCGCGCGGCAGCAGGCGCTATAGAACGCATTAGGGTCGACCCCATTACTTTAGAGCCGCGTTTTCAGGTGATTGGCTGTGAGTTGTGGTCTGATGAGCCAGGCTTTGATGAAGCCACCGAAAAAACAGGCATTACAGGCATCTGTGGCTCTGGCATTATTGAGGTGGTGGCTGAAATGTATTTATCAGGCGTCATCACTCAAGATGGTGTTGTCGATGGCTCTATGGCTAGTGTTAATCCGCGCATTCAACCAGACGGTCGTACTTTTTCATACGAAATAATGCCTGCCACCGAAACTCGTGGCGCCGTTAAAATAATGCAAAATGATGTGCGCGCCATTCAGCTGGCCAAAGCTGCACTGTATGCTGGTATAAAGTTGCTGATGCAGTATCAGCAGGTAGATAAGGTAGACCGTATTCGTTTTGCGGGAGCTTTTGGTAGCCATATAGATGTGAAATACGCTATGGTGTTGGGCTTAATTCCAGACTGTGCGCTAGATCAGGTGTCCTCAGCAGGTAACGCTGCTGGAACAGGTGCTAGAATAGCGTTGCTTAACGAGCTATCTCGCGCAGAAATTGAGCAGGTTGTGCGCAATATTGAAAAAATAGAAACCGCAGTAGAGCCAGATTTTCAGCAATTATTTATTGATGCCATGGCTTTTCCAAATAAGGTAGACGCTTTTCCAGAGTTAGAAAAAGTAGTCACCTTGCCAGCACTTAAGGAGACTAGCCCTGTAACTGAAGGGGGTGAAAAGAAACGCCGCCGTCGCAGAGGGTAACCGCACTATGCAAACTAATAACCGTGCCCGTGTGGGCGTGATGATAGGCATCGCACTTAAACTTTTTAAGAGCGTTAAGGTGATTAAAGTGGCCCTAGTGGCCATGGCATTATCTGGCTGGACTATTATGCTCAGCTTTGAATTTGCCGTCACTCTGCTTGGCATTTTGATGTTTCATGAGTATGGCCATATTCGTGCCATGAAGCATTTTGGTATACCCACAAAGGGTATTTACATTATTCCATTTGTGGGTGGGATAGCAGTGGGAGATGCGCCTAAAACCCATTGGCAAGATTTGTATATCTCTATGATGGGGCCAGTGTTTGGTCTGGTTATGAGTGTGGCCTTTTTTATAGGTTTTTTGCTTACTGATAACCACTTTGTGGGGCTTGTTGCTTCTGTTAGCGCTTTGATCAACCTAGTAAACCTGCTGCCAATCTACCCGTTAGACGGTGGCCGTGTCATAAAAGCCTTGGTTTATTCAGGCCGCAGCCGCTTTATTTATGTTGGTTTGGTGGTTATTTCTGGGCTGCTTATTGGTTATAGCTTTACTGCAGGCTTTGCGCTAATTGGCTTCTTTGGCATTATGGGCTTAATCGACCTGCTAGGAGACTGGAATCGCTTTGATCAAGACCCTAAATTTAAGCTTAGTGCATACGGTATCGTATTTGGTTTGATTTGGTATTTGCTTACAGCAGCGGCACTGGTGGGTATGATAGTGTGGGTTGCTGCTTTAGAGCTACCAGGCAGCGAGCTTGCTTTAGCTGTGCTTAATGCGTAAACGCTATTTGCTAATGTGATGCAGCATATAGCGATTACGCAGATGGATTAATCATTCAAACGGGTTAAATGACGGGTCTATATCAGCAAAATCGCTTTCTATAACTTCTGAAACACTTTCTTGTGCTGCACGAACACTTTGCCCTGGGGAGAAACGGCGACGCTCTTCTCTTGGTGGAATACCAAAGAAGTCTCGATAACACTTAGAGAAGTGTGGAGCAGACACAAAGCCGCACGCCAAAGACACGTCAATGATAGATAAGTTGGTTTGTAATAAAAGCTGGCGAGCACGGTTAAGGCGTAGCTCTAAATAATAGCGTGAGGGCACACACTTTAGGTGTTTTTGGAATAAACGCTCTAGCTGTCGTCGTGACACACCTACATATTGTGCCAAGTCATCCAAACTAATGGTTTCTTCTAAGTTGGCCTCCATTAAGGCCACAGCTTCTATAAGTTTGGGTTGGCTGTTGCCTAGATGTAAGCGTAATGGGATGCGCTGAGTGTCATGATGGTCGCGGATGCGCTCCATAATAAACATTTCAGAAACAGCTGCGGCTAACTCTGGGCCATGATGATGACTAACAAACTGTAACATCATATCAAGTGATGAATTACCACCAGAACAGGTGAAACGGTCCCGGTCTATGGCGAATAAATTTGAAGACATTTGCACGTTGGGAAATTCTTCGCGCATGCTGGCTATATTTTCCCAATGGATGGTTGCTTTGTACCCATCAAGCAAGCCTGCTATGGCTAATAAATAGCTGCCAGTGCAGGTGGACCCTAGGCGCACCTTTGCATTGGCTGCTTTGCGTAAAAACGCTAAGGTGCTTTTGTCATAGGCACGATCTATGTGAGTGCCGCCACAAATGATCAGTGCTTCTAAATTATTTAAATTAAGCTCGTTTATGCTAATAACAGGGGTGACTTCAAAGCCTACACTGGCAGTGACAGGCGCGCCGTCCATAGACACTACTTGCCATTGGTATAGGTCTTTTTTGCTAATATAGTTGGCGCCACGAAGGCTAGCTACGGCAGACGAAAAAGTCACCATAGAGTAATTTGGTAGCTGCAAAAAAGCGTAGCGGATAGGTTTTTCTTCGGACATAATTGCCTCTTTATTTTTTTTATGCAGTGCCCTTATTTACAAATAAAGTGATGTAAAAAGTCACACTGTTATACCTATTTAATTTGTCGCATTCTAAACTAGGTTTGCCCTATTGGGAACAACATAATGCGTTGTAAGTGAATATTTATTAGGCATTGTTCACACCCAAAAATCTTACTCCAGTTTAGACTTTTCTAGTAGCGCCATAAACGCCTGCGCTGCGTTGGATAAGCTGCGCTGTGGGTGCCACACACAGCCTAATTGTCTAATAATAGGCGGGGCCAATGTGTCGATGACCTTAATTTGTGAGTTGATCAAAGTGTGGGGCAAAACGCTCCAACCCATGCCTATACCTACCATCATTCTAATGGTGTCTAAATGGTTGGTAGACATAGCCACATTTAGTGCAAGGCGTTGTCTTTCAAAATCTCCCTCTATAATACTACGGGTAAAGGTGTTGGATTTGCTTAGCAGTGCAGGAAAGCTGCTTAGCTGAGACAAATCTACACAAACTTGGCTACAAAGGGGGTGATCAGGTGCAGCCACAAACTGCATGGTGTCTTGCCAGATAGATTTTTGCTGTAGCTGAGCAAGAGGCTCTGGATTAAGCGTAATGATGCCCAGCTGCCAGCGGCCTTGTAACACTCCTTCATAGATCACTTCAGATTCTGCAAATTGAATGTCCAGCTCTACCTGAGGGTAAAGGGCAATAAACTTAGCTAAAGGCACAGGCAAGCGGTGCAAGCTTATGTGGTGGCTAGTAGCAATGCGCAGCTTACCACCCACCAAGCCTGACAAATTTGTGAGCTCGTGTGCGGTGTTGTCCATGGCATCCAATATGGCCTTGGCTTTGGGCAACAAATGCTGGCCTGCAACAGTGAGCGACACACTGCGACCAATGCGATCAAATAATTGGGTTTTTAGCTGATTTTCTAGCTTCACAATGCGCTTGCTCACCGCAGGCTGGGTGAGAAACAGCTCATCTGCAGCGCGTGAAAACGAACCATGTTCGGCGACCGCCATAAAGGCTTTTAATGCAAGACTATCCATGTCCAAAGAATACCTGTTTAAACCTTAAAACGACATTCAAATTTTTCTTACTTATTTTCTGCAAATTATCAAATATGGTCTATAACTACTAGATAGGTTTTTAAAGCGCGCGTGTCTGGCTACACGGCCTTAGCACACAATATAAATTGAATACTATATTCACAAATCACTACGCTGGAGCAAGTAATGCAGACAATAACCACAGTAAAGTATAAGGATAGCGCTATGGCATTAAGCCAGATGTTGCACCCCACCAAACGCATGACTATGTCATGGCGTTTGGGCCTGTTAAGCCTAGCAGTAATGTTTGCTGGGCCTTTGCAGGCTGATTTTCAACCAGCAACGCACGATCAACTTTTCACAGAGCTAGCTATAGATCACCCAGCTGGAGGCTCTATCTTCACGCCAGACCCTTACCAGTGGGTAGTGACCAGTGCCTTTGCCAAGCAGTTTGGCATGCCAGAGCGCTGGGTAGATGATTCACTCATCGGGGCAGAAGCCATTGCATACAAAATAGTGACTAGTCATATCCCGATGTGTGGATTTTTTAGTGATGCAAACGCCTGCATACCGATTCAATCTTGGTTTTTTGATTTTTACGTTAAAAAAGAAGCCAATTTACCTTGGAAAGATGAAAGCCCTCATGGGATTAGACAACTGGCAGGACATTTATCCACGTTTTTTTTGAACCATCAAAATAAGGAGCAGAAGCAGGCATATGATGAAAATTTCCCAAAAAACCATAATAACTATGCGTCGCGGATAGGTTTGGATAATGCCTATTTTGTAAATGACTATAATGAAAAAACGGGCCTAGATAGGAAAAACCTAAATGCACGCTATGCTAAATTGGAAACCTTTGACCGAGAGTTTGCCTATGGCATGGATTTTTTTAGCGTAGATGCTTGCTACGAGGTTCAATACAAAACTAACCAACGTTTAGAGTTCGTTGTGAAAGAAGCATCAGTCATGAACAATGTGCCCACGCAATATTATGACACTAAAGTATGGAAGATTCCCCTTCGGCACCACATCAAATTCCCAAAGGCATATGTGGCAAAGTTGCATGCATATTATAAGAAAAATTACGGTAATGACTTAGTCGACTTAGCTAAGAACAGACTTAAACTAGGCGAGTAAAAAGATCGCTTAATTTAATGGTGGATCATAGCAAGGTGACTAGCTAATACCCTTGCATGAGTATTTGAGTGGATAATAAAAGGAAATCCAAATATTTCTTACTTATTTTCTGCAAATTATCAAACATGCTCTATAACTACTAGATAGGTTTTTAAAGGAATTTCACCATCGTTAACATGACTAAAGATCAACTCAACAAAGAGAGTAATGAACACCCCAAGAAAAGGATTTTTTCCTTAGGGCTGTTTTTCCGAATAGTGTTGGCTAGCCTGCTTATTTTCAGCTTTATCAAAGCTGACCCTCACTTTTTCAACCACTTTAAACCCGGTTTTTATTTCGAAAAATACGACCCACAAGGCTTTGAAGCGCTACGTGAAGAGCTGCTCACCTTGCACCCCAAAGGCTCTGATGTAAAAGCACTGGGCGTTACTTTACAAAAAGCAGGTGCCTCAGCTTTTGAAGATAAGCCGAGGCAAACACCAAGTTGGCAACTAAAAAGTTATGTGGATATTGGGTCTGGCTTAGATGCAGAAAGGGCGGGCGATGTGGCGATGAAGAAGTTTTTTTCCTCTGGATACCACGACAGCCCAGATAATCTGTTTAACGTAGCTTGGGTTTTATACATAGAGGTGGATGATTCGACTACAAAAATTGTGGATATCACAGGCACCAAGCGTGGAACGGTCAAATAACAGTTGTTTAAAAAGGAGAATATCATGGCAACATTAGAGATAAGAGCAAGGCAGAAAGAAGCCCAAGCATCCACAGAAAAAAAGGTAGAGGAAGCTGCCGATGCGCAATAAGCTAGCGCAAACACCCCCAATGCACAATACACCACCTTCACTGCTAATGGCCAAAATGTAAAACAACACGTAACTACATTTTTTGGCTTATTTTCTGCAAAACCATTAAATAGAATCTATAACGATTAGATAGGTTTTTAAAGGGTTATCACCATCGTTAACATGACAAAAGATCAACTCAAAAAAGAGAGTAATGAACACCCCAAGAAAAGGGTTTTTTCCTTAGGGCTGTTTTTCCGAATAGTGTTGGCTAGCCTGCTTATTTTCAGCTTTATCAAAGCTGACTCTCACTTTTTTAACCACTTTAAACCCGGTTTTTATTTCGAAAAATACGACCCACAAGGCTTTGAAGCGCTACGTGAAGAGCTGCTCACCTTGCACCCCAAAGGCTCTGATGTAAAAGCACTGGGCGTTACTTTACAAAAAGCAGGTGCCTCAGCTTTTGAAGATAAGCCGAGGCAAACACCAAGTTGGCAACTAAAAAGTTATGTGGATATTGGGTCTGGCTTAGATGCAGAAAGGGCGGGCGATGTGGCGATGAAGAAGTTTTTTAAAATTGGGTACCACGACAGCCCAGATAATCTGTTTAACGTAGTTTGGGTTTTATACATAGAGGTGGATGATTCGGCTACAAAAATTGTGGATATCACAGGCACCAAGCGTGGAACGGTCAAATAACAGTTGTTTAAAAAGGAGAATATCATGGCAACATTAGAGATAAGAGCAAGGCATGTAGATGGCACGTTTGAAAATGCTCAGCATTTATATTGGCTTTACACCAATGATGCAGGTGAGCAATACTCGTTCAGCGGGTTTCCTGGTGACAACGGCAACTTTAGTATGTTTTATGAAAACATATTGGTGGTAGATAAGGCTTATGTTGTCGAAAATGATGACTTTGATAGCGATGGCTCTCATTTTAAGTCAGCCAATGTTTTTGAAGGCACCGATGCGCAGGTTGAAGCTAAGGTGGATCTTATGAGAGCCGAACTTACGCATATAAACAATGGCGACAATGACTATAACCTTCTTAATTAAGTATGCTTTTAATGTCGATAACTACTATATGTGCTATTCAGCCTATAAAGTGGTTATCGATAACTAAATGGAATGATAAAATAAATAAATTGGAATTAGAGTTATCCTTTAAGCATGGGTATAATGAAGGCCTACATACCTAAATGCAGGATGACACATGGCTAGTAAAACTTTATACGACAAATTATGGGATGCACATCTTGTTAAACAACAAGATGACGGCAGCTGTTTAATCTATATTGATCGTCATTTGTTGCACGAGGTGACTTCTCCTCAAGCCTTTGAAGGGCTGCGCATTGCGGGCCGCAAGCCATGGCGCATAGACACCAATTTGGCAACGCCAGATCACAATGTGCCTACTACTTCAAATGAGCGCTCTATTGGCGTTGATGGCATTGAAGACCCAGTGTCTAAGATTCAAGTGGTTACCTTGGGTGACAACTGTGATGAATTTGGTATTACCGAATTTAAAATGCAAGACACCCGCCAAGGTATAGTGCACGTGGTAGGGCCAGAACAAGGCGCTACGCTACCAGGCATGACCGTGGTATGTGGTGACTCTCATACAGCCACCCACGGCGCTATGGGCGCATTGGCTCATGGCATTGGCACCTCTGAGGTGGAGCATGTGTTGGCGACTCAGTGCCTTATTCAAAAGAAATCTCAAAACATGCTAGTGCGTGTAGATGGCAAGCTTGGCGAGGGTGTCACGCCTAAAGACGTGGTGTTGGCTATTATAGGTGTAATAGGCACTGCTGGCGGCACAGGCTATGCCATTGAGTTTGGTGGTGATGTCTTTGAAAGCATGTCTATGGAAGGCCGCATGACCGTGTGCAATATGGCCATTGAAGCCGGTGCACGTGTGGGTATGGTTGGGGTAGACCAAATTACCATTGATTATGTAGAAGGGCGTCCTTTTTCTCCTAAAGGGGCAAACTGGGACTTAGCCGTGGCAGCATGGCAAGATTTACACTCAGATGCAGACGCCGAATTTGACCACGTAGTGGTGTTAGACGGCGCTGCTATTGCGCCTCAAGTCACTTGGGGCACCTCACCTGAAATGGTATTACCTGTGTTTGGCAATGTGCCCAACCCCGCCAAAGAAAAAGACGCAGCTAAAGCCTCGGGCATGGCTCGTGCGCTTGAATACATGGGGCTAAAGGCTGATCAAGCCATTACAGACATTCAGCTAGATCGTGTATTCATAGGCTCTTGCACCAATAGCCGTATTGAAGACCTACGTGCTGCAGCTGCAGTGGTAGAGGGCCGCCAAGTGGCTAAAACCTTAAAGCAAGCGCTAGTAGTGCCAGGCTCTGGTCTAGTAAAGGCCCAAGCAGAAGCCGAAGGCTTGCACACTATTTTCACCAATGCTGGACTTGAATGGCGCGAGCCAGGCTGCTCTATGTGTTTGGCTATGAATGCTGATAAATTGGGCGCAGGGGAGCATTGCGCATCCACCTCTAACCGCAATTTTGAAGGCCGCCAAGGCTTTGGTGGGCGCACTCATTTAGTGAGCCCTGCTATGGCAGCTGCCGCAGCTATTGCCGGACATTTTGTAGACGTACGCACGTTTAATTGATAACAGATCATGGAGCAGTAATTAGATGCAAGCATTTACACAGTTAACAGGCATCACCGCACCTTTGGATAGAGCCAATGTTGATACAGACATGATCATTCCAAAGCAGTTTTTAAAGTCGATTAAGCGCTCTGGTTTTGGGCCTAATCTTTTTGATGAGTTGCGCTACTTAGATGAAGGGCAGCCTGACCAAGATTCATCGGGAAGGCCCATTAACCCTGACTTTGTGCTAAATTTACCACGCTACAAAGGTGCTAAGATTCTCTTAGCAAGAGACAATTTTGGCTGTGGCTCTAGTCGTGAACATGCGCCTTGGGCGTTGTTAGATTTTGGTTTTTCTTGCGTAATAGCCCCAAGTTTTGCGGATATTTTTTATAATAACTGCTTTAAAAACGGCATCTTACCGATCACACTTTTAAGTGAACAATTAGACCAGCTATTTGAAGATACGCAAGCTACATCAGGTTTCGAGCTCACCGTAGACTTGGAAGCGGGGGTGATCCAAGGCTCTAGTGCTGGCGATATTACTTTTAATATAGACAGCTTTAGGCGTCACTGTTTGCTCAATGGCTTAGATGATATAGGCCTTACTTTAGAGCAGGCCGACAACATTAAACGCTATGAGCAAAAGCGCCAACAACAAGCACCTTGGTTATTTGCCAAATAAAATAACACCTGTTTGCATGCATGCATAACACACGCACCTAATTTAAAGAGATAAATGACATGACACATAATATATTGGTTTTAGCAGGCGATGGCATTGGCCCCGAAATTGTAGCTGAAGCGCAAAAGGTATTACACATTGTTGATGGAAAATTTAATTTGGGTTTAAACATAAGCAATGCTTTAGTGGGTGGTAGTGCCATTGATGCAACGGGTGGCCCACTACCTGAGGCCACATTGGAGGCAGCTAAAGCGGCTGATGCTATTCTATTGGGCGCAGTAGGCGGGCCTAAGTGGGATGGCCTAGATATGGCCATACGTCCTGAAAAAGGTTTGCTTGGGTTGCGTTCAAACTTAAACTTATTTGGCAATTTACGACCCGCTATTTTGTACCCACAGCTAGCTGATGCTTCTAGTTTAAAGCCTGAAATTGTATCGGGTTTAGATATTCTTATTGTACGTGAGCTTACCGGGGGCATTTATTTTGGCCAGCCCCGCGGCATTCGTGTGCTAGAAAACGGTGAACGCCAAGGCTATAACACCTATGTGTATGCAGAATCAGAGATTCGTCGCATTGGTAAGGTGGCTTTTGAAGCAGCTCGTGCCCGCGGTGGCAGATTGTGTTCTGTCGATAAAGCCAACGTATTAGAAGTCACTGTGCTGTGGCGTGAAATAATGGAAGAAATGGCTGCAGATTATCCAGATGTCACACTAAGCCACATGTATGTAGACAACGCTGCTATGCAGCTAGTGCGCGCGCCCAAACAATTTGACGTTATGGTAACAGGTAACATGTTTGGCGATATATTGTCAGACGCGGCAGCCATGCTTACGGGTTCTATTGGCATGTTGCCATCGGCGTCTTTAGATGAGGCGGGTAAAGGCATGTATGAGCCTTGCCATGGCTCTGCTCCAGACATCGCAGGCCAAGGAAAAGCTAACCCATTGGCTACTATTCTATCCGCCGCCATGATGTTACGTTATACCTTAAAAGAAAGCGCCGCCGCTGATGCCATAGAAAAGGCGGTGAGTGTGGTGCTAGACCAAGGTCTGCGCACGCCAGACATTTGTGCGCTTGGCAACCAAGAAGTAGACACAAAAACCATGGGTGATGCGGTAGTTTCTGCGTTACTTAATAGCTAGTATAGATTACTATTAAATAGTATTAATTTTAGAACATTTATCATAAAAGGGTTAAGGAAATGAAGCGTGTAGGACTGGTAGGTTGGCGCGGTATGGTTGGGTCGGTATTGATGCAACGGATGCAAGAAGAAAACGATTTAAAACTAATCGAGCCAGTGTTTTTCACCACCTCTCAAGCAGGCCAAGCGGCGCCTGACTTTGGTGTAGACACGCCGGTATTACAAGATGCTCACGACATTGAAACCCTTAAAACCATGGATATTATTATCTCATGCCAAGGCGGCGACTATACTGATCGTGTGTTTGGGCCGTTGCGTAGCGCAGGGTGGAAAGGTTATTGGATAGACGCCGCGTCTAGTTTGCGCATGGTAGATGACAGCGTGATAGTGCTAGACCCTGTAAACCGTGATGTGATTGACCAAGCCTTAGCCCATGGAAAAACAGACTTTATAGGCGGCAACTGCACAGTAAGCCTTATGATGATGGCGTTAGGTGGGTTATTTGCTGCAGATCAAATTCAGTGGATGTCAGCCATGACCTACCAATCTGCCTCAGGTGGTGGTGCTCGTCATATGCGTGAGCTATTAAATCAAATGGGCTACATTCGTGATTCTGTTTCTGGTGAGCTTGCAGATCCAGCTTCTGCCATTTTAGAAATAGATCGCAAAGTGTCTCTTGCCATTAATGCCAATGACAACGACGCTAGCCAGTTTGGCGCGCCATTGGCAGGTAGCTTGATTCCTTGGATCGACTCTCAGCTAGACAATGGCCAAAGCCGTGAAGAATGGAAGGCTCAAGCTGAAACAAATAAAATACTAGGCCGCACTAAAGACATTATCCCAGTAGATGGATTATGTGTGCGCGTAGGTGCCATGCGTTGTCATAGTCAGGCATTGACTATAAAAATGAAGCAAAACGTGCCAATGGACGAAATAGAAGACATGCTTGCCAAGGCTAATGATTGGGTTAAAGTGATTCCCAACGACCGTGATATCACCATGGCGCAGCTTACGCCAGCTAAAGTGACAGGCACCATGACTGTGCCTGTAGGCCGCCTGCGCAAGCTTAATATGGGGCCAGAGTATTTGTCGGCCTTCACTGTGGGCGACCAGCTTTTATGGGGTGCAGCTGAGCCTTTGCGAAGGATGTTGCGTATTTTGCTAGAAGCATAACTGCTAAAACGTAGAAAAAAGGCGCTTAGGCGCCTTTTTTCCATTAAAGTAGTGATCATCGTTATTAAAAGGTAATAAATAGTGTCTATGTTATCCACAAACACCAAGCGATGTATCCGCCTTTTTGGCCTGGCAAGCCTTGTGCTAAGCGCCAGTGTTTTGGCAGCTGACACTGATAATGCCATTGAAAATACGACAGGAACAGTTACCAACATAGCGGTAACTGCTCAAACCACCGCAACAGACACCAATGCTTTAGCAATGATGCCAACGTTGGTGCTAGTAAAGCCAGATACAACCCTATGGCGTATCGCCGTAAACCATACTCCCAAGGGTTTTAATCCATGGCAAACGGTAATGAGCCTGTATCAAATAAACCCAAAGGCCTTTAGGCAGGGTGATATTAGTGTTTTGTATGCTAATACAAAGCTACGTATGCCCACGCGCAGCCAGCTTGGTGCCTTAACTACAAGGCAGGCAAAAGCGGTTTATGATACGTTAGTGCCTGCATCAGCTACTGTGAGTTCATTTAAACCTGTCTCGCAAAAACCAGCGATTGCACAGCCAGACCCACAAAATGTGCAAGCGGCTAAGTTGCAGCAGCAAGTGCAAGATCAGCAAAACACGCTAAACGCCTTAGCGACCCAATCTAACGTGTTACAAACTCAGGTGAACCAGCTAAAGGCCAACCAAACTAAAGCGTTTTCCCAGCAAGAGCTTTTGGCCACCACTAATCAAAATTTGGCACAGGGTGTGGTAAAGCAAGAGCAAGAACTTAAAGCCCTAAATGATCAGCGCAGTGTAATAGCAGCCGACATGCAAGCCTTAGGGCAAACCTTTCAAGCTACACGTGGGCAGCTAAACGAAGCTCAAAAAGACCTATTGCAAGTAGAAAAAACGCTAGCCATTACACAAAATGACCTGAAGTTAGCACAACAAAAAAAACGACTTGTTGAGCAAGCAGAAGCAAAAGCAAAAGTAGAAAAAACCACTCAAAAGCTTAAGCAAGCTGAAACAGCTAAGCTAGCCCAAGAAGCCAAGGAAGCTAAAGAAGCCAAGGAAGCTAAAGAAGCTAAGGAAGCTAAGGAAGTCGAGCAGGCTAAAAGAGCTCAGGAGCTTAAACAAGCCAAAGCAGCCCAGCTAGTATTGGCTGATAAAAAAGCTGCACTGATTGAACAGGCTGAAAAATCTCCAGAGGCCCTGCCAATGCTGGAAAAAAGCACTGCTGGCAGGTTAACTACAGAACACATAATACTTTTATTGTTTATGCTCATCGTCTTTATTTTGGGGGCACTATGGTGGGCTTTTACACGTGGCAAAAAGGCACGCAAAGTCAAACCAAAAGTCACACAAGCCCAAGCGCAGTCGCGTGCTACAGACAAAGCTCTAAATACACAGATTAATGTATCTCGGGCTAGCTTAACTAACGACGTTAACGACATGTTAGCGGGCCACGGACCTATGCCCAACGATGCGGATGAGCCAGTTGAATACCTGTCTCACGAAGCAGACATGGATACTAAGCTGTTTTTAGCCTCTAGTTACAAAGACATGGGTGAAGTACAAACAGCCATAGACATACTCCAAGAAGTCATTAACAAGGGTAATGCAGATCAGCAAGCCCAGGCTCGCCAGTTACTAGCTACCATTGATAAAGCTTAGGTTACATTTGTAGGTGCTGTTGTTAAAGTAATCACCTGCCAGATGTTAATTATTATATGGGCCTTATATAGGGCGTTATGTGCCTTAAAGATCAAATACACAATCTAGAAAAGTATCACGTTTATGACCACACAATTTGAAGCGGATCCTTCCGAGTTTCTAGCAACAGGGCAGCAGCGCATCGCTTTAGGCATTGCTTATAATGGCCGCCATTATCACGGTTGGCAGCGCCAACCCCATGGTCATATAAGTGTGCAAGAAAAACTAGAAGATGCATTAAGTTTGGTGGCTAATGAGCCCATCAAAGTGATGTGTGCTGGCCGCACAGATGCAGGTGTACATGCCAGTGCTCAAGTGGTGCATTTTGACACCAGTGCACAAAGGCCTATGCGCGCTTGGACACATGGTGGCAATATGCATTTGCCAGACGATGTAGCGGTGCAATGGGCGCAGGTGGTGGATGAAAAGTTCCATGCACGTTTTAGTGCTACAGCGCGACAGTATCGCTATGTAATTTATAACCACCCCATGCGGCCTGCACTGATGGATAAAGAGGTGAGCTGGAATTATCGTCCTTTAGACATTACCAAAATGCAACAAGCGGCATCTTATTTGCTTGGAACTCACGATTTTAGTTCTTTTCGGGCGGCTTCTTGCCAGGCCAATAACCCCATCCGTACCATACATCACCTCAACGTGATTGGTGCAGGGGATTACATTGTATTGGATGTGCGTGCCAATGCCTTTTTGCAGCATATGATTCGTAATTTGGCAGGTTTGCTGATGAAAATTGGAACTGGGCAAGCCTCTCCAGAGTGGGCGTTGGAAGTGTTGTTGGCCAAAGATCGAAGGGCCAGTGCAGCAACGGCAGCTCCTTATGGTTTGTATTTCGTAAATGCCGAGTATGATGATGCTTTTGGGTTGCCAAAGGCTCCTTTAGGCCCACATTTCCTTGCACCTTGGATGAATCGTTAAAAGAGTATACTAATGAGCTTATATAGTACGCCATTAGGCATTATTATCTGATACCATTAGGGTATGTTTTTTAGCCTATTACTGATAAATAACTGCGACTTATTGTGACTCAACCCCGCGTAAAAATGTGTGGCCTTCGCCAAGCAAGTGATGCTGTTTTTGCTGCTCAAGCTGGCGTGGATGCTATTGGACTGGTTTTTTACCCCCCAAGTCCACGTTCTGTAGATACACCTACTGCTGCAAAAATAGCCCATGCGTTGCCGCCTTTTGTTTCTTGTGTGGGTTTGTTTGTAGACGCCAGTGCTGCACAGATAGATGATATTTTGCAAGAAGTGCCACTATCCTTACTGCAGTTTCACGGTGATGAATCTCCAGAGTTTTGCAACCAGTTTCAGTTGCCTTGGATCAAAGCAGTGCGCATGCGTCCAAACATTGATTTACATGAGCAAAGGCAACATTATAGCCGTGCCCAAGGTTTGTTATTAGATGCCTACAAGGCTGGTGTGCCAGGGGGCACAGGAGATCAGTTTGATTGGCACCGTATTCCTGCAGATATCGCTCAAGATGTGGTGTTAGCAGGGGGTATTGATTGCCACAATGTACAGCAGGCTATACGTCAGGTTAACCCGTGGGCCATTGATGTCAGTGGCGGTGTTGAAAGCCACAAAGGTGTTAAAGATCGTGCTAAAATTACGGCGTTTATGAACCAAGCGAAACCTTATTTACTAAATTCACCATCATTATTGTTAAACCATGTTGAAATAAAAGGAACCTCAAGTGACTAATGCAACATCATTGCCAGACGCTGATGGCCATTTTGGCCCCTACGGCGGACGTTTTGTATCAGAAACCCTTTTCGCAGCCTTAGACGATTTGCGTGATACTTACGATCGTTTATGGCAAAGCCCGGAGTTTCAGGCTGAATTTGACTTAGACATGGCTCACTATGTTGGTCGCCCATCGCCTTTGTATCTTGCTAAACGTTTGACGCAAAAGTATGGCGGGGCACAAATCTATCTTAAACGTGAAGATTTGAACCACACGGGTGCGCACAAGATTAACAACACTATTGGCCAAGCGCTGTTAGCCAAGCATATGGGCAAGCCGCGCATTATTGCTGAAACAGGTGCAGGTCAGCATGGCGTGGCCAGTGCTACTGTAGCAGCTCGTTTAGGTTTGGAATGTGTGGTTTACATGGGTGTTGAAGATATTCGTCGACAAGCTCAAAATGTATACCGCATGAAGCTTTTAGGGGCCAAGGTAGTGGGTGTAACTTCAGGTACACAAACCCTTAAAGATGCACTTAATGAAGCCATGCGTGATTGGGTAACCAATGTAGACAATACCTACTACATTATTGGCACGGCCGCTGGCCCACACCCATACCCTAAGTTGGTGCGTGATTTCCAAAGTATTATGGGTCGCGAAGCCCGCCGTCAAAGCCTTGAGCAAACAGGTAAATTGCCTGATGCAGTTGTGGCTTGTGTGGGTGGTGGTTCAAACGCTATTGGTATTTTCCACCCCTTTATCGATGATAAAGACGTGCGTCTTATTGGTGTAGAAGCAGGTGGTAAAGGTCTAGAGACTGGTCAACACGCTGCACCTTTGAGCGACGGCACACCGGGCGTATTACATGGCAACCGCACTTATTTAATGAGTGACGACAATGGTCAGATTTTAGGCACCCATTCAGTTTCTGCTGGCTTGGATTACCCTGGTGTTGGGCCAGAGCACTCTTACCTAAAAGATATTGGCCGTGCTGAATACGTAGTGGCTACAGATGATGAAGCGCTGCACTCTTTTAGGGAGCTATGCTTGCTAGAAGGAATTATTCCAGCGCTAGAATCAAGCCATGCAGTGGCTTATGCCTGTAAAATGGCTTCGCAAATGCGTCCAGATCAAACCATAGTGGTTAACCTGTCTGGCCGTGGTGATAAAGATATGCAAACCGTCGCTGATATCGACGGCATTGAAGTATAAGGAAATAGATCATGAGTCGTATTGAAGCGTGTTTTAGTGCACTAAAGGCACAGGGTCGCCAAGCTCTTATCCCCTACGTGACTGCAGGGGATCCAAACCCGCAGGTCACTGTAGGTTTAATGCACCAAATGGTGTCTGTGGGTGCCGACCTTATAGAGCTGGGTATTCCATTTTCAGACCCAATGGCCGATGGCCCAGTAATTCAACTAGCGTGTGAAAGAGCCTTGTCTCATAATACCTCATTGGCTATGATTTTGGCGATGGTGGCAGAGTTTAGGCAAGACAACAGCACTACTCCTGTGGTATTGATGGGCTATTTAAATACTGTAGAAAAGATGGGCTATGATACCTTTGTAGCTGCAGCTAAAGAAGTGGATCTAGATGGTGTTTTATTGGTAGACCTGCCACCAGAAGAGAGTGCAGACTTTGCTAAGAATCTTCGTCAAGCTGGGCTTGATGCCATCTTCCTCATTACTCCCACCACCACAGAAGAGCGTATTAAGAAAATCTGTGCCGTAGGCAGTGGATACCTTTACTATGTCTCACTAAAGGGTGTGACAGGTGGGGCGTCAATAGATACAGTCGCCGTGGAACAAAAGCTAGACTTGGTAAAACAGCATACTAAGCTGCCACTGGGTGTAGGTTTTGGTATCAAGGATGCAGCTTCTGCAGCCCGTGTGTCTCAAATTGCAGATGGGGTTGTGGTAGGCAGTGTGCTGGTTAATGCCCTAGGTGACAATGCTAATGACCCAGCCAAAGGCTGTGCCCAAGTGGTCGCTACCTTGTCAGAAATGCGTCAAGCCATGGATGCAGCTGTTTAATAAATATAATACGCCAACACCGTGACCATAAGTCACGATGGGAGAAGCTATGAGTAGCTGGTTAGATAAAATTGTACCTGCTGGTATTTTAACAACCTTAGGTAATAAGGACCGACGCAGCAATATTCCTGAAGGTGTATGGAAAAAGTGCCCTAAATGCGCAGCCGCTTTGTACAAGCCAGAGTTGGAAAAAAATTTAGAGGTGTGCACTAAGTGTGAACACCACATGCGTGTGCCAGCGCGAGAGCGTTTGACCATGTTTTTGGATGCTCATTCAACAACCGAAATCGCAGCAGAAATAGAGCCGGTTGATAAGTTAAAGTTTAAAGACGTTAAAAAATACAAAGATCGTTTGTCTGCGGCTCAAAAAGCCACAGAAGAAAAAGATGCTCTTGTGGCTATGAAGGGCAAATTATTAGGCCTAGATATAGTAGCAGTAGCCTTTGAATTTAACTTTTTAGGTGGCTCTATGGGCGCTGTAGTTGGCGAACGTTTTGTACGGGCTGCAAATGTGAGTATGGAGCAGGGTATTCCGCTAGTATGCTTCTCGGCTTCTGGCGGTGCTCGTATGCAAGAAGCATTAACCTCTTTATTTCAAATGGCTAAAACCAGCGCAGCTTTAGAAAAGTTAAAGCAGCAAGGTGTGCCTTATTTTTCTGTGCTTACAGACCCTGTTTATGGTGGTGTGTCAGCAAGTTTGGCCATGCTTGGCGATTTGAATATTGCCGAGCCAGGCGCACGCATGGGCTTTGCTGGGCCTCGTGTTATAGAACAAACAGTGCGTGAAACCTTACCTGAAGGTTTTCAAAAAAGTGAGTTTTTGCTAGAGCATGGAGCCATTGATATGATCGTTTCAAGGCATGAGCTGCGTGCTACTGTAGCGCGTTTGTTATCTGCGATGACCCAAAAGCCTGCACCTGTTATTGAAGCCTAATCTTTATGTCACAAACATTGTCCTTTAACCAAGTCAGCGATTGGTTGTCTTGGTTAGAGCAGCAGCATCCAAGCCATGAAATTGATATGGGCCTTGAGCGCATTCGACAAGTGTCTAAACGCCTGCTGAAAAATACCCCTATAGCCAAACAAGTGATTACGGTAGCTGGTACAAATGGCAAAGGCTCCACGGTAGCTTTTTTGAGCGCTATTTTAGATCAAGCTGGTTTATCTTATGCCAGCCTGACCTCTCCTCACTTTATGCACTTTAATGAGCGTATTCAGTTTCAGGGAAAGCCAATAGATGACAAAGCTCTATGTGCTAGTTTTGAACGAGTCAATAAAGCCCGCTATGATGCTAATGATGTAGCCACACAGCTTACTTATTTTGAGTTTAATGCGTTGTTGGCATTTGATCTGATGCAACGAGCAGACTTAGACGTTGCTGTGCTAGAAATAGGTTTAGGTGGCCGTTTGGATGCGGTTAATCTGATTGATGCTGATGTGGCTATTGTCACTAGCATTGCTATAGATCATGTGGACTGGTTAGGTTATAACATAGACCTTATCGGACGTGAAAAAGCAGGTATCTATCGGGCTCATAAAACAGCTATTGTTGGTGGTGTTGTAGGCGCTGTGGATTGTCCCTCATCTGTGTCTGAGTATGCTCAAGAGATTAACGCGCAGTGCTTACAAAACGGCATCGACTTTAAAGTTGAAAATGATACTTGGTCTAATACCCAAGGTTTGCTTATTGAGTTACCTAAAACCAACTTGCCATCTATGAATATGGCGGCTGTGGTGCAGGCAGTTAACTGTATAACCTTTGATATAAAACCTTGTGATATTACTTTAGGTCTGGCCAAGGCCCGTTTAATAGGTCGCTTTCAAAGGCTCCAGTGGCAAGGTAAGCAGGTTATTTTAGATGTGGCTCATAACCCTCACGCGGCCAAAAATTTAGCCGCTACATTAGCGCTTGAGGCAAATGAAGGTAAAGCTATCGCAGTATTGGCGATGTTAGGCGACAAGGACTACAAACAAGTCATTACTACTTTAAAAGATAGTTTTGACGTATGGATGCTAGCGACAAGTGAAGGCGTGCGAGGCTTATCAAGCCAAGTGCTTGCCGAACAAGTCACAAGCAATGGCGTTAACGCAAACCAAGTGGCTGTTTTTAATACGCCCCTTGAAGCTTTTAGTGAAGCGCTAAAGGTCGCTGCTCCAAATGACACAATTATAGTGTTTGGCTCATTCGTTACAGTAGGTGAAATATTGACCTTAACCCAACCCAAGTGATGGTAATGAAGGAAAAATATTAATGGAGGCAACAGTGAAACATCGCATAGTAGGAAGTTTAATGCTGTTAAGTCTGGCTGTGATCATTTTACCATTTTGGTTAGATGGCGCAGGGTTAGAAGACTACCAAACCACTCAAAAACCACCTGCAATGCCCTCTAGCACCTTTGAGTTAATAGATGCGACGCCCGGCACTGGTATAGATTTGACTGTTAACCCCAGTGATATGCAAGTGCTTGAGCTAAGTCCCATTTCTCTTACCAAGGATTCTTCAACTGTGGTTGAAACAATCGTTCAACCCAAAGCAGCCAAAGCCGCCAAACCAAAAGCGCCGGCGCCTAGCGTTGCAAAAACCAAACCTAAACAAGATGATAGCCTGTTAAATGCACAAGGCTTACCTAATGGTTGGGCGGTTCAATTGGGTAGTTTTGGTAATCAGTCTAATGCGATTCGTTTAAAAGACAAAGTGCTCAAAGCAGGGTTTTCTGCTTATATCATACCTAATGGAAAATTATTTAAAGTGCTGGTAGGCCCAGAGCTTAATAGGTCAAAGGCTGAAGCCTTAAAAAAACAAATAGATACCAAGTTTAAAATGAACAGCTTAGTCATCTTATATGAAGTAGCAAAGCCTTAAGTAGGCGCGCTGTATACAATGAGTTAAGTATTTTATTATTTCGTTAATCAAGGTTAAATATGGAAAGCCTCAACGTTTTTGACTGGATCCTCGTTGCTATTATTAGTGCTTCTTGCATATTTGGATTACTGCGTGGTTTTGTTAAGGAACTCTTGTCGTTAGCTAGCTGGGTAGCTGCTTTTTTTGTTGCACGATTATTTTCCTTTAAGTTAAGCAATTTTATGGTGGATTGGATTGATCAGCCTCAGTTTCGCTTGATCGCGGCGTTTGCTATTTTGTTTGCTGCCACTTTAGTGGTGGGCGCTTTGATTAATAATGTGTTTTCTCGTTTAGTATCTGCCACAGGGTTATCTGGTACCGACCGCTTGTTTGGTATGGTCTTTGGTATTGTTCGTGGTGGATTGTTGGTTATTGTTCTGGTGTCTTTATTATCTCTAACACCAGTAAGTAATGACCAATGGTGGCAAAGTTCTTTGATTATTCCTCACTTTATCTTGGTAGATGAGTGGTCCTATAAAATGTCTAGTAGTGCCTCTGGCTTACTGGATATGTTTCAGCCAGCGCTATAATAGCGTTGCAATGAGGGTTTAAGCATGTGTGGTATCGTTGGTATTGTTGCCAAGTCTTACGTTAATCAGGAAATCTATGATGCCCTGACTTTTTTACAACACCGTGGCCAGGATGCTGCAGGTATGGTGACTTGCCATGAGGGCAAGTTTTTTCTACGTAAGGATAATGGCTTAGTACGAGACGTATTCCGTACTCGCCATATGCGTCGTTTAGTGGGTAATATGGGTATTGGCCATGTGCGTTATCCCACTGCCGGTAGCTCTAGCGCTGCTGAAGCACAGCCTTTCTATGTTAACTCACCTTATGGCATTGCCTTAGCACATAACGGCAACTTAACTAACGCTGCGCAGCTATCTGAAAGTATTTTTAAAGCCGATTTGCGTCATGTTAATACTAATTCAGATTCTGAAGTATTGCTTAACGTGTTTGCCCATGAGCTTCAACGTATAGGGCAGTTAGTGCCTAGTGAAGAAGATATTTTTTATGCTGTGCGTCAAGTTCATCGACGTTGTAAGGGTGGTTATGCAGTGATTGCTATGATCACAGGCATCGGCATCGTAGGAATGCGTGACCCATTTGGTATCCGTCCTTTGTGTTATGGCAAACGTGAGTCTGAACAAGGCACAGAATATATGGTGGCTTCAGAAAGTGTGGCGCTAGATTCTGCAGGCTACACCATGGTTCGTGACTTAGACCCTGGTGAGTGTATCTATATTACTGAATCTGGCGCTGTGTTCACTCGCCAGTGTGCAGAAGACCCCGTATTGTCTCCTTGTCTGTTTGAGTATGTGTATTTAGCTAGGCCTGACTCTGTGATGGATGGCATCTCGGTGTATAAAGCACGCCTGAAAATGGGTGAATATCTAGCAGATAAGATTTTGCGAGATTGGCCTGATCATGACATTGACGTGGTGATTCCAATCCCAGATACAAGCCGCACTTCAGCTGTTGAGCTTGCTAGTAAGCTTGGGGTGAAGTTACGTGAAGGTTATATAAAAAACCGCTACATTGGCCGCACGTTTATTATGCCAGGCCAAACCCAGCGCCAAAAGTCTGTACGGCAAAAGCTCAACCCTATCGAGCTTGAGTTTCGTGGTAAGAATGTTTTACTAGTAGATGACTCTATAGTACGTGGTACTACATCTACGTTAATTATCGAAATGGCACGAGAAATGGGGGCTAAAAAGGTGTACTTTGCATCTGCAGCACCTGCTGTCCGTTTCCCCAACGTCTATGGTATTGATATGCCATCTGTAGATGAATTAGTCGCTTATGGTCGTACTGACGAAGAAGTGGGAGAAATCATTGGAGCTGACCGGATGATTTACCAAGATCTTCCCGATTTGATTCGTTCAACCCAAGGTGGCGGTAGTGATATTGCTAACTTTGATTGTTCGGTATTTGATGGAAAGTATGTGACAGGTGACGTGGATGAGGCTTATTTGGATAATTTAGAATCTGAGCGTAACGATCAGGCCCAACACAAAATCGATGTGATTGATGATGATGCGTCCAAGGCAACTAACATGCAGAGCAATTTGTAGTCATGAAAAAGCAAAGCCTTCAAGAGCGCCAACAGCGCCAGAAAGATCACTTAAAAAACACTGCGTTGGCTACTCAGGCCATTAGAGCGGGCAGTATTTCTGGCACAGAGCAAGAACATAATGAAGCTATTTATGCCACCTCTAGCTTTATTTACGGTAGTGCCCAAGAAGCTGCCCAGTGCTTTAGTGGTGCCAGCCAAGGTAACATATACTCTCGCTTTACTAACCCAACTGTACGCACCTTTGAGCAACGTATTGCTGCAATGGAAGGCGGCCAAAAGGCTGTTGCTGCAAGCTCTGGTATGGCGGCTCTTACCAGCATCTTTTTGGGTCATTTAAAGCAAGGCGATCATATTGTATCTTCATGCAGTATTTTTGGCTCTATTGTAGGTTTGTTTGATAACGTGCTCGCTAAGCTTGGTATTACTACCACCTATGTGAGTCCTTCAGATTATCAAGCATGGGAAAAAGCCATTGCACCTAATACTAAAGCGTTGTTTTTGGAATCACCTTCCAACCCATTAAGTGAAGTTGGTGACATTTCTTTGCTGTCAGCATTGGCGCACAAGCATAATGCATTAATGATAGTGGATAACTGTTTTTGTACTCCTGTTTTGCAAAACCCATTGGCACTGGGTGCTGACATTGTCATGCATTCTGCTACCAAGTACATTGATGGCCAAGGCCGCTGTGTAGGTGGTGTTGCGATAGGTAGTGAAGCGCTTATGGAGCCTGTATTTGGCTTTTTACGCACGGTTGGGACTAGTATGAGCCCATTTAATGCTTGGGTGTTTATTAATGGTTTAGAAACTTTGTCTTTACGTATGCAGGCGCATTGCTCTAGTGCATCTAAGCTTGCGCATTGGTTGGAAAGCCATCCAATGGTTGAGCGGGTTTATTACACTGGCTTAGAAAGTCATCCACAGCATGAATTAGCCAAAAAGCAGCAAAGCTTATTTGGTGCGGTGGTGTCCTTTGAGGTGAAAGGTAACAAAGAAGTTGCTTGGCGCTGTATTAATGAGACACAACTATTGTCGATTACAGGTAACTTTGGCGATGCAAAGTCTACTATTACTCATCCAGCATCTACTACACACTATAGAATGACTGCTCAAGCTCGTGAGTTGGCAGGCATTAAAGATAACCTTATTCGTGTATCTGTAGGTTTAGAAGACTACCAAGATATTCAGCAAGATTTAGACTTAGCTTTGTCACGTTGTTAGTTTAGCGTTTGGATTAAAATCTAGATCAAAAAAAACCTTATTTTGTGAAAAATAAGGTTTTTTTGGTTATGGCTTAATTAAAAATTAAGCCACTTTTGAACCACTTTTAAACTACTTCTACGGATGCAATCACTTTGTCAGCAGCAGAGGTATAGCCTACTAGCTGGTCAAAGTTTAAGTAGCGATATACTTCGCCAGCCATAGTGTCTAGCTTATTGGCGTATTCTAAATATTCACTAGGTGTAGGCAACTTACCGTTCACTCCAGCCACAGCGGCAAGCTCTGCAGAGGCTAAGAATACATTTGCGCCCGTACCCAGGCGGTTAGGGAAGTTACGAGTAGAGGTGGATACCACTGTGGATTCCTCGGCAACACGGGCTTGGTTGCCCATACACAAAGAACAGCCTGGCATTTCTATACGAGCACCTGCCTTACCAAAAATGTTGTAATAACCTTCTTCAGTAAGTTGCGCAGCATCCATTTTAGTAGGTGGTGCAATCCACATACGTGTAGGAATAGTGCCGCCTGCTGCTTCTAATAGTTTACCAGCTGCACGGAAGTGACCAATGTTAGTCATACAAGAACCAATGAAAACCTCATCAATTTTTTGCCCTGCAACTGAAGATAATAGACGCGCATCATCTGGATCATTGGGTGCACATAAAATAGGCTCAGTAATTTGTGATACATCAATTTCAAGCACTTCTGCGTATTGTGCATCTTCGTCTGCGCGCATTAAATGAGGATCAGCCAACCATGCTTCCATGGCTATAATGCGTCGAGCGATAGTACGTTTGTCACCATATCCTTCAGTGAT
The DNA here is from genome assembly GCF_047730155.1 of Candidatus Njordibacter sp. Uisw_002. Taxonomy (NCBI): domain Bacteria; kingdom Pseudomonadati; phylum Pseudomonadota; class Gammaproteobacteria; order Pseudomonadales; family Candidatus Njordibacteraceae; genus Candidatus Njordibacter; species Candidatus Njordibacter sp. Uisw_002. The sequence continues at coordinate 1,344,633 of NZ_CP159832.1, read as the reverse complement.
CATCCACTTAAGCATCACGACGTTGGAGCGTAGGTATTGGGCTACTGAATCTTCGCTTAAAGTGATGCTACAACCTGCAGCTGAGCGTTCAGCTGAAGCGTCAGACAATTCAAAGGCTTGTTCTACGGTTAGATCTTCTAAACCTTCAATTTCAAGAATACGGCCAGAGAAAGCATTAATTTTGCCTGATTTTTCAACTGTAAGTAGACCGTTTTCAATAGCGTAGTAGGGAATAGCATGTACAAGGTCACGCAAGGTGATGCCTGGGTTACGTTTACCAGTAAAGCGCACTAACACTGATTCTGGCATATCCAATGGCATTACACCTGTTGCCGCTGCAAAAGCGACTAAGCCTGATCCTGCAGGGAATGAAATGCCTAGAGGAAAGCGGGTGTGGGAATCTCCACCGGTCCCTACAGTGTCTGGCAATAACATGCGATTAAGCCATGAGTGAATAATGCCATCGCCTGGGCGTAGTGATACACCACCGCGATTCATAATGAAGTCAGGAAGGGTGTGTTGAGTCTGCACATCTACAGGCTTTGGATAAGCGGCTGTGTGACAAAAAGATTGCATGGTTAAATCAGCAGAGAAGCCTAAGCAAGCAAGGTCTTTTAGTTCATCACGCGTCATTGGCCCAGTAGTGTCTTGTGAGCCTACAGTGGTCATCTTTGGCTCACAATATGTGCCAGGACGAATGCCTGTAGTTCCACAAGCCTTACCCACCATTTTTTGGGCCAATGTGTAGCCTTTGTCAGACTGGATCGGTGCCTTTGGAATTTCAAACAAATCAGATGCTTCCATGCCCAAGGCTGTGCGAGCACGGTCAGTAAGGCCTCGACCAATAATTAGTGGTATACGTCCACCAGCTCTAACTTCATCCAATAACACGTTGGTCTTTAGTTCAAATCGGCTAAGCTCTTGCCCAGTTTCATGGCTGCGAACAACACCTTCATATGGATAGACATCAACCACATCACCCATGTGCATGTTAGAGACGTCCATCTCTATAGGCAATGCACCAGCATCTTCCATAGTGTTAAAGAAGATAGGTGCGATCTGAGAGCCAAAGCAAAAGCCACCAGCGCGTTTGTTAGGTACGGCAGGAATGTCATCGCCAAAGAACCATAATACTGAGTTGGTGGCTGATTTACGTGACGAGCCTGTGCCTACAACATCACCTACATAAACTACAGGGAAGCCTTTTGCTTTTATTGCTGCAATTTGTTTGAGAGGCCCAGTAGTACCATGATCGTCAGGCTCAATGCCATCACGCTGCATCTTTAACATTGCGTTGGCGTGTAGCGGGATGTCTGGACGAGTAAAGGCATCTGGGGCAGGTGATAAATCATCTGTATTAGTTTCGCCAGTGACTTTAAACACGGTTAAACTAATTTTTTCTTCTAGTGTATTGCGTGAGGTAAACCATTCACCAGCTGCCCAAGACTGCATCACTTGCATAGCGTATTTATTACCAGCTTTGGCTTTTTCATCAACATCATGGAACGCATCAAACATCAGTAGTGTATGAGACAAGGCAGTAACAGCTGTGGCTGCTAGCTCTTCGTTGTCTAGGCAGGCAATTAAGGCTTGAATATTATAACCACCTAACATGGTACCTAAAATTTGAGTAGCTTCAATAGGGCTAACCAATGGAGAAGTAATTTCACCTAAGGTGATTGCTGTAAGAAAGCTTGCCTTTACATAAGCAGCTTGGTCAACACCTGCAGGCACCCGGTTACGAAGTAAATCTACCAATAAAGCTTCTTCGCCTGCAGGTGGGGTTTTGAGTAGCTCAACAAGTTGCGCTGTTTGTTCTGCACTAAGTGGCTCGGGCGGAATGCCTTGGACGGCGCGCTCAGCAACATGGATACGATAAGCTTCTAACATGGTATAGCCTCTTTTGCCTTGAACGTTATTATTGGATCATTCAAGGTGTTGATCAATGGGAATCTAAATAACAATCATAATAATAGCATAATTAGCTAAATATTTCTAGCTGTTGGGTATGTGTGATTTTTCACTATTTAAGTGTAACTTATTGATATATTTACTAATAATTTATATAGATACAGTGTATTTAAATGTATTCATCACTCATTTGCATGACACAAATCCTAGACGCTGTGGGGTTGGGTGGGTACAATGCCAGCTGATTTCTAATTCGTCTTAGGTTAACCTTGTGGCATTAGCAGAACTACCCGCATTATCGCAGTTAAAACAGTTTTTGGGCTGCAGTACTCCCGTCTCTTGGGTGGAGAAGGCATTAGAAGAGCAAGATATTTTGCTAATTGATCATGCTCACTGTGAAAAAAAAGCAGCTTCTACTGCGATGCAGCTCATGTTTCGCCATCCAACCCGAGCTGATTTGTTAACAAAAATGTCTCGTTTGGCAAAGGAAGAGTTAATCCATTTTGAGCAAGTGTGCCGTATTATGCGCCAACGAGGTGTGGCCTATGATCACCTTGATGCGGGACGATACGTGGGCGGTATGCGCCATCTAGTGCGTACCCATGAGCCAGCTAAGTTAATGGACACTTTGATTATAGGTGCATTTGTAGAAGCAAGATCTTGTGAACGTTTTGAGTTGCTTATTCCTCATTTAGATAGCAGCTTAGCTAAATTTTATGCCTCATTATTAAAGTCAGAAGCTAGACACTACCAAGACTATTTATCCTTAGCCAAAGATGTCGCTATGGAGGTCGGTGGCACAGGTTTGGAAGACTATAATCAACGCATTGCTTTAGTACGAGACCTGGAAGTGACGCTTATTTGTACCGAAGATCCAATGTTTCGTTTTCATAGTGGAGTGCCCCCTAAGATTAAAGGTGGCCAATCAAATATCAACAAGGATGTAAGTCATGACTAATAAAGTTATTCAAGCTAATGTATTAATGTTAATTGCGGCGTCTATATGGGGCTTTGCTTTTGTAGCTCAACGAGTCGGTATGGAAACCATGGGGCCTCATTGGTTTAATAGTTTACGATTTTTTATTGGGGCTATAGCTTTGATCCCTGTAGTTATGTGGATTGATAGTAAGAAAACTAAAGCGTCTAAACAAGAGTTAAAACCTTCTACAAAAACCCTGATTTTTGGTGGCTTAGCTGCAGGTGTTTTGTTATTTGTAGGTGCTACATTTCAGCAAGTGGGTCTGCAATACACTACAGCAGGTAAGGCTGGGTTTATTACTGGAATGTATATTTTTTTCGTACCTTTGATTGGCCTTTTCTTCCAAATGAAAACAGGTTTAGGCACTTGGTTAGGTGCTATTATTGCTCTTTGGGGTTTGTATCTTTTAAGCATTAATGATGATTTTGCTTTAAGCAAGGGCGACACTTTGCAGCTCATCTGTGCGGTGGCCTTTGCTGGGCACGTATTAATGATTGGTTATCTTGCCTCACGTATGGATGTAGTAAAGCTATCACTGATTCAGTTTTTTGTAGCTGGCATGCTTGCTATGTTCTTAGCGTTATATTTTGAACAGCTGTCTTGGGCTATAATTAGCTCAACGGCTGTGCCATTGTTGTTTGCAGGGGTGATGTCTACAGGCATTGCTTACACCTTGCAGACTGTTGCTCAACAGCACGCACACCCGTCCCATGCAGCTATTATACTAAGCTCAGAAGGGGTATTTGCAGTGCTTGGTGGGTATTTATTGCTTAATGAGGTTTTACCTCCCAAAGGTTTGTTGGGTTGTAGTCTTATTCTAATGGGTATGCTGATTTCTCAGCTTATGCCTGACGTGCGTTGGCCAAAACGCACTAAAACAGCGTAACTTACGCTTAACTTAGGTCATTTAATATGCTCAGCCAATTATCTCCAGTGTGCCCACCGAAGCTGCTCAAGCAAGCTCAAGCATTACCAGCTATGACTACTGCAGTAGTCAATGCAGGCTCACAGCTTGCCTTAGAAAGTGCAAGGTTGGCTTTTGAAGCTGGCATTATTATTCCAGTGCTTGTGGGTGATCTAGAGGCAATACATAAAGCAGCTGGCGCCATTGGTTGGTCTGTTGATGGATTTACTCTCATCGCTAGTAATGGTGAGGCAGATGCCGCTGAAAAAGCAGTGCAGTGTGTTCATCAAGGTGTGGCTAAGTTGTTGATGAAGGGTAATTTACATACAGACGTGTTAATTCGTGCTTTGTTGAATAAGCAAAGTGGGTTAAGAACAGGTGAGCGCTTAAGTCACTTATTCCATATGTCTGTACCTGATAGCGAGCGTGTTTTGTGTATTACTGATGCGGTTGTTAACGTTATGCCTGATACTAAAACCCAGTTGAGTATTTTGCGTGGTGCTACAGATGTAATGCATGCGTTGGGGAATCTAAGCCCTAAGGTAGCGCTGCTGTCAGCCACAGAGGTGGTCACTCAAGCAATGCCTTCAAGCGTCAATGCTAAGGAACTCTTAGGTATAATGACGAAGCAAGATCATGCCGCTGCACAGGTGTTTGGACCTTTAGCATTTGATGGGGCTATATCTCCAGAAGCCGCTAAACTAAAGGGTATAGATAATCCAGTAGCAGGTTATGCAGATGTTTTATTGGTGCCTAATATTGAAACGGGTAATGCTATTTTTAAGCAATTAGTTTATTTCAGAGGTGCCACAGCAGCTGGAGTATTAATGGGTGCCAAGGTGCCTGTAATGCTAACCTCAAGAGCTGATCCAGCAGCGGCAAGATTAGCTTCTGCAGCACTTGCTGTAGTTTATGCTCATCATCTTAGCCAAAAAAACTAGCCACTTACAGCGATGGCTATAGAGGTCTTTTTTGCCGTACTTTTGGCTGCAGCTTTGCATGCAGGCTGGAATGCACTGGTAAAAATAAACGCTGAGCCCATTATTGCGATGGGCCTTATTATGCTGTGTACGAGTTTAGTAGCCTTGGGTTTTATGCCTTTTGTAGCATTTCCCCAATCTAAGCTTTGGCCCTTTTTGCTTATTACCCTCATTCTCCACTTTGGTTACAAAGTATTTCTAGTAAAAGCCTATGCTCAAGGTGATTTTGGGCAGATTTATCCTATTGCTAGAGGTAGTGGCCCCGTTTGGGTGTTGTTAGTCAGCGTGATTTTCTTAGGTGTAGAATTTACTCAGCTTGAGATCTTGGCAGTGTTAGTAGTGACAGGAGGCATCGCCACTTTATCGCACTTTAAGCGCAGTAAACCTTTAGGCGTAGGCTTTTACTATGCACTAGTCACTGGGTTATGGATTGCTGGATACACAATGGTAGACGGCTTTGCTGTGAGCCAATTAGGTCAAGTGCATAGCTATGTGGTTTGGCTGTTTTTTTTGGATGGCATTATCGCTGCTGTTTGGGCCTATAATTATAAACCTCAGGTTTTTGTCGCTAGTTTAAGGCGCTATTGGTTTGTTGCGATAGGTGGCGGTGTCATGTCTATGGCAGCTTATTGGATATGCTTATGGGCTATGACTCAGGCGCCCGTTGCGATGGTCGCGGCGTTACGCGAAACTTCTGTTTTGTTTGGTGCTTTGTTAAGCACCTACATGTTTAAGGAGGTGCTGGGGCCAAAGCGATGGATCTCTGCTGTGTTGATCTGTGTTGGTTTAGTATTAATAAAGTTAGCTTAGTCTGATTGATCTAAATTGGGTTGAATCATTTCGTCCATGATCTGCGACAGCTTCTCTATACCTGGTGCTATCAACTTGGGGTTAATAGATGAATAGCCTAAACGGAAGTAGTTTAGTGGTCTGTTATCTCCTAAAAAGTGGATATCGCCAGATTCTATTAAAATACCTTGTGCAGCAGCTTTTTCTTTAAGTAACCTTGCATCAAGTCCTTCTGGGCCTTTGACCCAGTAACAAGACCCGCCAAAAGTAGGCTGTTCTGCCAATCCAGGCATATGTTTTTGAAGTGCGTCAGCCATTATTTTATGACGCTCTTGATAGGCTTTAACTAAGGTTGTGGCCAAAGAATCATAATAACCACGAGCAATAAATAACCCAATACTGCGCTGGTTATTGGCAGGTGGGTGGCGCAACATTAAGCGTCTCAATGAGCGAGCTTCGGCAATTAATTCTTTATTTGCAACAAGATAACCAATACGCAAACCAGGTGCTAATGTTTTAGAAAAACTACCCATGTAGATCACTCGGCCATGCTTGTCTAAGCTTTTAAGGGCAGGTGATGGTGCTTGATGGAAATTGGCTTCACATTCATAATCATCTTCAATGATTAAAAAATCTTCTTGGCTGGCCATTTCTAGCAGCTTGCGCCGGCGATCTAAGGGCATGGTTACCGTAGTGGGGTATTGATGGCTAGGGGTAACGTATACACAGTCGCACTCTGCAAGACCCTTGTCTACAATGAGGCCCTCGTCATCAACAGGCAGTGCTTTAAGCTTAGATGGGTTAAGGCTAGCAATATTGCGAATATCCACATATCCAGGGTCTTCTATACCCATAGTCGTGTTTTTATCAAGCAAAAGCTTAGCTAGCATGTATAAGCCGTGCTGGCAGCCTATGGTAATTAATATTTCTTCAGGGGCAGCCCATACACCTCGGCGAGGCAGAATACGGGTATGAATTTGCTCAATTAGCATGGGGTCATCAGCAATGAAATGATCAGCAGCCCAACTGCGAATAGCAGGCACGCTCACATTATCACGACAGCATTCACGCCAATGGTTAGTGGGAAACAAATCAGGATCAAATTGGCCATAGATAAAAGGATATTGATAGTTTTGCCAATCGCTAGGCTTAGTAATGTTTTCTTGCTGAGTTGGGTTTAACTTAAAGCGACCCTGCCAATCTGGCTCTGTGCCAGAGGTGTGGCGTTCATCTGAAATTTTTTCCAGCTGCACGTTGTGGTTTAAAATATCCGGGTTAACAAAATAACCACTACGCTCTTTTGCGATGAGGTAGCCATCATCTAGCAAGTGTTCGTAGGCCAACACCACAGTATTTCGGGCCACGTTAAGCTGCTTTGCCAGTTTTCGGCTAGATGGCAGTGACGAATCCAAAGGGATATGATGATCTAAAATAGCTTTAGCAATCTGCTGGCGCAGTTGTTGCTGTAGGCTGGCGTTTAATCCAGCATCCAAGATGAACAATGGGTGGCTCATGAGGTTGCTCTTAGTAATGTAATTACCTTAATTCTAAAGTGTGAATGGGTAAAATGCCTAGTGATTTTTGTTTTAACTTTAATTCGCAAAACTTTGGTATCACCCATTGCTTTTAACTGGTTCTACGCTTTGGGTTAAGTTTACAAGTAAGCTTTGCTCAAATTGGGCCAAAACCCGTATTCTGTTGCCTTCGCCCTAGCTTATATTGGGCCTTTACAGTTGGAGTTTAAATCATGAAGTACGACGTAAATAACTACGATAAAAAAGACGCGTTAGCTGATGACCGCAATCACGTATGGCATCACATCACTCAGCATAAGCCCCTTGAAGATAAAGATCCTTTAATGATTGTTGAAGGCAAGGGAATGCACGTCACTGATATTAATGGCAAAGTGCATTTGGATGCTGTTTCTGGCGCGGTATGGACTGTAAACGTAGGCTACGGTCGCGAATCTATTGCTAATGCTGTGCGTGATCAATTGGTTAAGCTTAACTATTTTGCCAATAGTGCAGGCACGCTGCCAGGTGCGCTTTTTGCTAAAAATCTGATTGATAAAATGCCAGGCATGAGTCGTGTTTATTATTCTAACTCTGGTTCTGAAGCTAACGAAAAAGCCTATAAAATTGTGCGTCAAATTTCTGCTAAAAAATATGGTGGTAAAAAGCATAAAATTCTTTATCGTGACCGCGATTATCATGGCACTACTATTACTGCGCTAAGTTCAACTGGTCAGCATGAACGTAAAAACCAATATGGGCCTTTTACTCCAGGCTTTGTAGAGTTTCCACATTGTTCTGCGTACCATTCTGAAAATGGTAGCGATGCCGACTTTGGTATTCAAGCTGCCCAAGCAATGGAAGAAGTCATTTTACGTGAAGGCCCGGACACGGTAGGTGGCGTTATAGTAGAGCCTATTACTGCTGGTGGTGGAGTGATTGTTCCACCACAAGGCTACTTTGAAGAAATTCGCCGTATCTGTGACAAGCATAATGTTTTATTAATTATGGACGAAGTAGTATGTGGTTTAGGCCGCACTGGTACTTGGTTTGGCTATCAACACTTTAACGTTATCCCTGATATTGTGACTATGGCAAAGGGTGTAGCTAGTGGTTATGCAGCTATATCTTGCACAGTAACAACAGAAGCTGTGTTTGAAACGTTTAAATCTGACGCCTCTGATCCGATGGATTATTTCCGTGATATTTCAACCTTTGGTGGTTGTACTGCCGGTCCTGCTGCTGCACTAGAAAACATGCGCATTATTGAAGATGAAAATCTGATGGAAAATGTTGTAGTAATGGGCGAATACTTAAGCAAGCGCCTACATGAACTTAAGGACAAGCACTCAATTATAGGTGATGTTCGTGGCAAGGGGCTATTTCAAGGTGTTGAACTGGTGACAGATCGTCAAACCCGTGAACCAGTCCATGAAAGCGTAGCGATTGCTATTGCAGGAGACTGCATGGCCAATGGCGTCATTATTGGCCGCACTAACCGAAGCTTTACTAGTCATAACAACACTTTGTGCTTGAGTCCTGCGCTTATTGCTACTCAAACTGAGTTGGATGAAATAGTAGATGCTATTGACGCCGCCATCACTCGTGTTACTGCCTAGTAGCTAAGCGCTGTATATTGCAGTCATAGTCATTCTAAAAAACCTATTCATGAGCCCTTGGTTACATGAATAGGTTTTTTTGTGTCTGTGAATAGGTGTCATATCAAGTCCCTTGGTACTATAATAATCTTCCATCTAGTATGCTTTGATCGAATTTAGGAACTAAACCACCATGGACATTACCAAAATAAGTGACACTTTTGCTGTAGCGACACAAATTTTAGCCCAAGATATGCCAATGCTAAAAGCGCAGGGTATGACCACCATTATTAATAACCGTCCAGATGGCGAAGAAGGGCACCCTTCAAGTAGTGCTCAATTACAAGCTGCTGCTGAAGCATTGGGTATGGCATATCATTTTATTCCAGTTGTGGGCATGAATTTTCCCCAGGCTGCTGTGTCTGAAATGGCCCAAGTAGTAACGCAGTCATCTAGCAGGGTATTAGCATTTTGTCGCACTGGTAATCGATCTATCAACATGTGGGCAAGAGCAAATGAGTTGGCTGATACTGGTGTTGATGTGTCAGCATTAGTGGCAAAAACGTCTTTCAAGCTTGTTTAACATTAGCGCACTTGTAGATTATGGGAGCTCATGTTTATAAGGCTATATAACTAAAAGTTATAAAAATATTGTTTTTTATTCCATTACATTAGCTTAGTCTAGTGCTATAGTGAATCAAATGGATCCAAAGCGTAAATGTTCTTGGGTCCAATGTACTAAAGATTCTCTATAGGAGGCTGATATGGCTAATGCGGGCACTCAACTGAAGTTGAACTATGTTTTTGAAACTGAGCAATTATCTGAAGAGGTGAGGGCCACTTGTAACTTGCGCATAGTTCAGCAGAACAGGCCGTTAATTAAAACCAGTAATCCAATAAACCCTAATGTTGCAGAAATTTCTCCTGTATTTGTAGGTATTGCTGGTTAAATGTTTAGAATTTAATATTTTCCTCCTTTGTTAGCTGCCATTGGCAGCTTTTTTTTGCGTGACGTTTGGGCATTTTATAAGGTATTTGCGGCTTTTATAGCGGTTTTTATAGCTACTTTTTTTTTAGTTAAGGGATGCTGCAAGTTACAGTGTAAAGTCTGGCCCTAAGGTAAAATAAAGTTTGGCTGTTGGACAAAAGTGTTACATCCTATATGCTTTGTGTCATCAACCTTATAAGCGTTTTTTCCTATGACTAAAAGCCAAGACCTGCCTCAGTTTGAAGATCACTCGAAACAAGAACATCGATACACCACTTGCTATATGTGCGCCTGTAGATGCGGTATTAAAGTCACTATAGAAGACGAAAAAATACGTTTTGTACAAGGTAACCCAGATCACCCAGTGAACAAAGGTGTACTTTGTGCCAAGGGTAATTCGGCCATTATGAAGCAACTCTCGCCGGCTAAACTAAAACAACCTTTATTGCGCAAGCCAGGCACAGAAAGGGGTGCTGGAGAGTTTGTACCTATTTCATGGGATGCAGCTCTAGAAATGTTAACGGCTCGATTAGCCAATATTCGTGCGACAGACCCTAAAAAATTGGCCTACTTTACTGGTCGAGACCAAATGCAGGCTTTAACGGGCCTTTGGGCTAGCCAGTTTGGCACTATTAACTGGGCAGCCCACGGAGGCTTTTGTTCGGTAAATATGGCAGCTGCTGGTTTGTACACTATGGGGCACTCGTTTTGGGAATTTGGTGACCCAGATTGGGAACGGACTAAATACTTTATGATGTGGGGCGTGGCAGAAGACCATGCGTCCAATCCAATAAAACTAGGCCTAAAACGTATTAAAGAGCGTGGAGCTAAGTTTGTTGCTGTTAACCCAGTGCGAACTGGCTATCAAGCTATTGCTGACGAGTGGGTTGCTATTACCCCAGGCACAGACGGTATGTTTGCCCTTTCTATGATGCAAGTATTGCTAAGAGAAGGCTTAATAGATGACGAGTTTTTAATTCGTTATACCAACGGACCACAGTTAGTTATCAACAATCCTGGCAAGCAAGGCGATGGCTTATTATTGCGTGACGAGCAAGGTAACCCTCAAGTGTGGGATCAGCACACTAATGGTGTGCAATCAGCATTAAGTGCTGAGGTAGCACCTGCCTTAATAGGTGAATATGAAGCACCTTGTGGCACACCCGTTAGAACCGCCTTTAGTATTTTAATGGAAAAATACATGGCGCCAGAATATGCGCCAGAAGCTGCAGCAAAAATATGTGGCATTGATGCGGACAGTATTGAACGTATTGCCCTAGAAATGGCTCATGTGGCCTTTAAAGAAACCATCACTATTGACACAGAGTGGACCGATTGGGCTGGGCGTAAACAAACTCAGTTTATTGGTAGGCCTGTATCCATGCATGCAATGCGTGGCATATCAGCGCACTCAAATGGTTTTCAGACGTGCCGCGCCATCCACCTACTGCAAGTTGTATTAGGTACTATTGATTGTCCAGGTGGACATTTGGCCAAGCCACCGTTTCCTAAGCACATTGTGCCGCCGATTAAACCCGCTAAGGGTAATGCACCCAATACGCCGCTAGAATCTGCACCTTTAGGTTTTCCTACTCAGCCAGAAGATTTGGTCATTGATGAAAACGGTAAGCCTAGGCGTATTGATAAAGCTTATTCTTGGGATGCTCCTATTGCCAATCACGGGCTAATGCATATGGTGATTAGTAACGCCGTAGCTGGCGACCCATACCGCATCGACACATTGATGTTGTTCATGGCTAATATGGCATGGAATTCGAGTATGAACACAGCCCAAACTATGGATATGCTTCGATCTAAGGATGATGACGGAGAGTACAAAATTCCGTTTATAGTCACTTGTGATGCATTCCACTCAGAGACGGTTAATTTCTCTGATCTAGTGCTGCCAGATACCACGTTCCTTGAACGTTACGACACTATTTCTATGTTGGATCGTCCTATTTCAGAAGTGGATGCAGCGGCTGACTCTATTCGCCAGCCCATTTTGGCTATCGATCGAGACGTACGTAGCTGGCAAGAAGTCATGGTGGATTTGGCGGGACGCTTAAAATTTCCAGCCTTTACTAATGATGAAGGGCTGCCTAAGTACAAAGGCTATGAAGACTTTATCGTTAACTTTGAGCGCGCACCTGGTATTGGGTTTTTAGCTGGATGGCGTGGTAAAAATGGTGAAAAGTCATTGCGCGGTGAACCTAATCCGAATCAATGGCAAGCTTACATAGATAACCAGTGTTTCTTTAAGTTTGAGCTTAAACCTAACCAAAGGTATATGCGTCATGCCAACAGAGATTATCTAGAGCTAGCCAAAGAAGCCAGTTGGGTAGGCAGTACGGATCAGATTGTTATTGAAATCTATTCTGAAACTTTGCAAAAATTCCGTCTGGCAGGGCAAGGTCTATATGACGGCCCACAACCTACCGAAGAACATCATAAAGAACGTTTGAAAACGTATTTTGATCCATTGCCATTTTACTACCCGCCTCTAGAGCAGGCGCGAACAGATGCAAAAGAGTATCCATTTTTTGCCGTTAACCAGCGGCCTATGTTTATGTATCATTCATGGGATTCGCAAAACTCGTGGCTGCGTCAAATCATGTCTCAAAACTACCTATATATGCACCGTAGTAAAGGTGAAGCGCTAGGTATTAAAGACTTTGGCTGGGCATGGGTAGAGTCACACAATGGACGTATACGTGTACAAGTTAAATTGATGGAAGGGGTTAACCCAGAAACAGTGTGGACATGGAACGCCATCGCTAAGCAGCAAGGTACTTGGGGTTTAAGTGATGATGCGAACGAGTCTCAAAAAGGCTTCTTAATGAATCACCTTATTAATGAGCTATTACCAGGAGAAGCTGAAGCTGGTGGTCATCGCATGACTAACTCTGACCCAGTGACAGGTCAAGCCGCTTGGTATGACTTAAGGGTGAAAATTACCCCAGTGGGTAAGGATGAAATTCCCTTGGAAGAACAAAACCTTGCATGGCCGCGCTTTGATAAAGCCAAGGGATTGCCTAACTTCACACCTGCAAGCAAGATGAGCAGTTATAGTAGTCATCCTAATATAAACATTAGCCGTGGCTGGCGTGATATTTTTAGCCGAGGTGCAAAATGAAATTAGGTTTAGTTGTCGATTTAGATACTTGTGTTGGTTGTCATGCATGTGCAACAGCCTGTAAGCAGTGGAATACCTCTGGCACCATTGGCCCTTTAAGTGATGAAAGGCCTCATGGTAAGGATCCAAGTGGTAGTTGGCTTAACCGCATACATTCTTACGAAGTAGGTGACAGCCCACATAGTAAAACAGTGAATATCCCTATGTCGTGTATGCACTGTGAAACAGCAGACTGTGTCACAGTATGTCCTACAGGTGCTTCTTACAAGCGAGAAGAAGACGGTATAGTGCTGATTGACCAAGATAAGTGCATGGGTTGTAATCTATGTTCTTGGGCTTGTCCGTACGGTGCACGTGAACTAGATGCAGACTCTGGCACTATGAAAAAGTGTACCTTATGTGTAGATCGTATTTATGACGAACAATTGCCTGAAGCTGAGCGTCAGCCAGCTTGTGTATTAACTTGCCCAACATCTTCTCGAGTATTTGGAGATTTTGATGATCCAGATTCAGAAGTTTCAAGGTTAACCCGAGAACGTGCGGGACAGCAGCTAATGCCAGAGCTTGGTTATAATCCAGTGAACACTTATTTGCCGCCAAGAAACCCGAAGCAGCAGGATAAGATTGAAGTGTCGCCCATGCAGGGTGTCAGGCAACTGGTTAATCGAATTATTAACCGTTAATTATTACGCCAAAGTTAGGTATTTATTATGCATCCCGCTTTTTCAGTTCTTATTTTTACCGTCACATCTGGTGCTGGCTATGGTTTATTAGCGTGGCTTGGAGCCGGTCAGTTATTGGGTCTGACACAAGCCTATACGATAGGTTTACAATTAAGTCTAGGTGTCATGGCAATGGTGCTTATTACCATCGGCCTGGTTTCTTCCACGATGCACTTGGCTAGTCCAAAAAATGCGTGGCGATCTTTTAGCCGCTTTCGCACCTCATGGCTATCTCGTGAAGCCGTATTTGCAGTGCTGCTTTATCCAATTGCTGCGCTTTATGCAGCTGCCATATTCTGGCAGTGGTCAATGATCGATGTATTGGCTGGTTTAAGCATGGTGTTTGCACTGATCATCTTATTTACCACAAGTATGATTTACGCCAGCTTAAAAACCATTCGTCAATGGAACACACCAATGGTGCCTGCGTTGTTTATGGCGTATGCGCTGATGAGCGGAGGGTTGTTATTTGTTGCAGTCAGTGGCTTCTCTGGGGTGCTTAATCCACAGTTGTTAATCGTGGTTATGGCGTTAGTGCTGATCACTTTAGCTTTAAAAATGGTTTATTTTTTCTGGCAAGGAAAACCTACAGGTGCCACTATTCAAACAGCTACCGGTTTTTCCCAAGCTAGCGTGCGTTTGTTAGATGCAGGCCATAGTGCCCCAACTTTTTTAAACAGAGAGTTTGGCTACCAAGTGGCTGCAGACTTCCTTTTACGATTGCGTATAGTGATGACATTCGCTGTATTTATGTTGCCTTTAGGCCTGGTTTATTGGGTGTTTGCTGACACTGGAATAGTAGAGATATTAGTAGTGGCCTGGGTCATAATGATGGCTGGCTTGTTGCTAGAACGCTGGTTGTTTTTTGCTGAAGCTAGGCATGTGGTGCGTCTGTATCAAGGAGATCAACGCACTTAAATGGAAAGCATAAACCTAAATTGGTTTTACCTACCATTATCTTCTTTCGAACTCGCTTATGTCCTAAGCATCGTCTTTTTTGCAGGCGTTGTAAGGGGGGTAGCGGGTTTTGGCTTTTCTGCCCTGTGTTTTTTCGCCCTTGCTCCCATTTTTAACGCTCAAACGATTGTTCCTTTGATGTTTGTCATGGAGCTAATGGCAAGTTTGCATTTGTTACCCAAGGTTTGGCGTCACATACCTTGGCGATGGATGATAATCCTTAGCGTTGGCACATTGGTAGGCACGCCTTTGGGTGTGATTGGACTACAACATTGGCAGTCTGATATGGTGCGTGGTTTAGCAGGCGCAGGAGTATTGGTCGCTTGCTTTGCCTTATGGAATCAGTGGCATTTCAAGTCTGCTAATAGCGTTGGGTGGTTGTTGTTGGCAGGCGCGGTGGTAGGGTTTGTTAACGGCCTAGCAAGTATTGGTGGGTTAGTGGTGGCGGTGTATATGATGTCGTCAAAAATGTCTCATGTCGTCATGCGTGCGGGCTTAATTATGTTTTTTTTAGTGACTGACCTATATGGTTTGGCCTGGTTCCATGGTCAAGACCTTTTGGCTCCTGAGGTGCCAAGCCTGCTGCTTGTGATGATGCCGGTCATGTTGGTTGGCAATCAAATTGGGTCTGTTTTGTTTGATCGAATTGATGCTTTAGCCATGCGCAGAGTAACATTAAGTTTATTGTCAGCACTTGCAAGCATTGCCTTGTATAGCGCATTATCTAATCTGTAAGTATAGAAATTCGTCATTGCCTCAATTCCCTATTATTGGAACATTCATTATGGTTTCGAAGCCATGTGAAAAACTGTCTCTATAACCCCTTCTAATAATCATTAAGGTAGAAGCATGAAGGTATCAAACAAAAAAGCAATTGTCTTTGGAGGCCACTGTTATTACTGTGAGTCGTAACCCCAAAAAGGCGGGTGATGTGCCTGCAGGAGTGACGCTAAAAAAATGCGACGTGACTGACCGCCAGCAATTAGCAAAGCTATTCAAGACTGTGCTCCTTTTGACATCCTAGTGAGCTGTGCTGCGGATGGAGCACGTGCTCTAGGGCCTTTAGTAGACATGGATATGGATGGTTACCAAGCTTCGTTTGCTAAACTATGGGGGTATGCCAACGTGGTGCGATATGGGACGCAGCTCATGAGTGAAAATGGCACTATTGTATTGGTGAGTGGTGCCCCTGCGCGCCGACCTAAGCCCGGTCAGTTGGCACTACAGTAGATGTGGACGGTGGTTGGTTACATAGCTAATAATAGCTTTCATGTCGTTTTTTTGGCCTAGTTTTTGGATGTTACATCCAAACGATGTCATCCTGCTCTGTGTCATCAAGCAACCAGTTGGCCCCTGAAGGGTGATGAATATATGCATTTCTAGATATTGGCCCTAAGGATGATAATATTTTGGCTATGGCTTATTTAGCGAAGGGGAGTATATTTGCTCTCCTGCCTATTGATACGAGCAGATGGACCTATAAACACGTTGGCTTATTTAGCGAAGGGGAGTATATTTAATTTTCTGCCTATTGATACAAGCAGATAGACCTATAAACACGTCTTTTACGTTTGGTTCTTTCCAATTATAAAAATCATAATATTTAGGAGCACTTAAATGAAATTAAAATCAATCGCTAGCAGCGTTGTAGCTGCTACAGCACTAATGGCTGGAGCATCTTCTGCAACAGCTGCCGAAGAACTTACGGTTGCATACTTCCTTGAATGGCCAATGCCTTTCCAAGCAGCTAAGGTTTCTGGTGCTTATGATGAAGCGCTAGGAATGAAAGTAAATTGGGTTGCCTTTGATACAGGTACGGCCATGTCAGCTGCTATGGCATCTGGCGACGTGCAGATTTCTGTATCTCAAGGTTTGCCTCCATTTGTAGTTGCCACATCTGCTGGTCAAGATCTACAAATCGTTGATGTTGCCGTTTCTTACTCTAATAACGACAACTGTGTAGTTCGTTCTGACCTCGAAATTGACAAAGACTCTGCTGGTGAACTAGCTGGTAAAAAAGTTGCAGTGCCACTTGGCACAGCTGCTCATTACGGCTTCTTGAAGCAAATGGACCACTTTGGTGTGGCTCTAGACAGCATGGAAATTGTTGACATGGCGCCTGCTGAAGGCTCTGTAGCATTAGCTCAAGGCGCTATCGACATGGCTTGTGGTTGGGGCGGTGGTCTACGTCGTATGAAGGAAAGCGGTAACGTATTGCTAACTGGTGCGGAAAAAGAAGCATTGGGTATTTTGGTACTTGATGTAACTACTGCACCTGCAGAATTTATTGCTGAAAATAGCGATATCGTGTCTAAGTTCTTGGCTGTAACTGCCGATGCAAACGCTGCATGGAACGCGTCTCAGCCTGAGTTCATGTTGAACATGATCGCTAAAGACGCAGGCATGAGCAGTGCTGATGCTGCTAGCTCTTTGTCTACTTTCATCTTCCCAAGCACTGAAGAGCAGTTGTCTTCTAAGTGGTTAGGTGGTGGTGTTCAAGACTTTATGGGCGGCGTTGCTGCAGTATTCGTTAACGCTGGATCTATCCCATCTGCTAATGCTAGCTATGCTGGCAACGTTGAGTCTGGCCCTCTAGCAGCTACTGTTAAGTAAGCTGGTTAGAATTGCCAAATTAAAGCTGAGGTCTAGAGTTGTTTAGGCCTCAGTTTTATATTTGGTTTTCCACGGTGTCAGGGGCAATTTTGCAAGTACTTAGCAACTTCGTACTGAACTGGGATCGTGAACTATAAATAAACTCGTTAGTATATGGTATGTGTGTACTTGTATTGTGCATCACACGGTATTGGTGTATCCCACTTATAATTAATCATATGGTCGATAAATAACTTTCGAGTTTTCATAATCAACAATATTTAGAAGGAATGAGGCGTGGCTGATTTACATATTGACAATGTATCCATGCGTTTTGACTTGCCCGGTGGTGGATCTGTACAAGCGCTTAAAAATATCAACTTAAATATTAAGTCTGGGCAGTTGCTTAGTGTTCTAGGCCCATCAGGTTGTGGTAAGACTACTTTGTTAAACATCGTGGCCGGCTTTTTGGCCCAGACAGAAGGTGATATTCTTTTAGAAGGTGATGTCATCAGTGGCCCGGGCCCAGAGCGCGGTATGGTATTTCAGCAAGGGGCTTTATTTGAATGGATGAGCGTGCGTAAGAACGTTTCCTTTGGGCCTGACATGAAAGGTGTTCCAAAGGCCCAGAGCGCACCTGAAGTAGACCGTTTGTTAGAACTGGTTGGTCTGCAAGAATTTAAAGACAAGGCAGTTTATGAGCTTTCTGGTGGTATGCAACAACGTGTGGCGTTGGCCCGCTGCCTTGCTAACGATCCAGACGTTATTCTTATGGACGAGCCGCTAGGTGCATTGGACGCGTTAACCCGTGAAAAGATGCAATCTTTGGTATTAGACCTGTGGAAAGAAACAGGCAAGACCATTATTTTAATTACTCACTCGGTAGAAGAAGCGTTGCTGCTTGGCGAACGCCTATTGGTTATGGCGCCGCGACCAGGGCGGGTGCACAAAGAGTATTATTTACCATTCGCCGAACTCGGTGTTGGTGCTGATTTGCGTGAAGTGAAGAAACACCCAGATTACAATTCTAAGCGTGAAGAAATTTTATCGATGATTTGGGAAATGGAAGAAGAAATCATGGGTCGAACTGAGGAAGAAAGCTAATGAACGATTCAAATGTATTTGCTGACTTGGCCGACGAAACGCTTAATATTTTTTTATCGATTGGTTCGATACTACCTTACTTAGCGGGCTTTATTGCCATTATCGTGGCTAGTCAAACCATATGGCACAGGGTTCGTAATAGCGTGGACACTGGTGGTAGTTTCAATTCTTTAAAAACAGTGACCTTTGGTGATGAAAGCACCGTGGTATCCAATAAGTCAGCCTCTGTACTATCATTGTTGTTAATCTTTGTACTCTGGGGGGCTTTTACTGGTTCACAACTATTGCCCAGTTTTTTACACGTACCTGGCCCGTTTATGGGTGGTGGCCAATTTACCTACACGGCCGATAACGGCGCAGGTCAAGTCGATACGGCGAGTGTAGATGTGATTGTTCATGCTGCGGGTGAGAAAGCTGATAAACCAAAGGTAGAGGCCGGCGACGGCTTTGCTGCTAATGACGCAATAGTTATTCAGGTTTATCGTTCTAAACTGCTTTTATGGGATAAAAATGATGACCAGAAACGCAAGACGGGCGCCTCTATAGTCAAAGTCGATGGCCAATCCATTAGTAAGGGTAACGCCGTAGATGTTGGTTTTGCTAGAGTTGCACTGACAGACAAGGGCACTTTGAACATCGTTCCCCATAAGGGTGTGCAGATGGAGAGCATTTACTTGCCCTCGCCAGAAAAAGTATGGAAAAGCTTAGTGACTATCTCTAAAGACGGTTACCAAAATGTCACTTTGGGTGAGCATTTAGGCTTTAGTCTGTGGCGTGTTGTCATGGGTTTTCTCATCGGTGCTATAGTGGGTATTCCCCTTGGTTACGCCATGGGCTTGTCTAACTGGTTTCGTGGTTGGTTTGATCCCGTTGTTGAGTTTATGCGCCCTGTGCCGCCATTAGCTTTGATTCCTTTGGTTATTATTTGGGCCGGTATTGGTGAAGAAGGCAAGGTGGTGTTGCTGTTCCTCGCTGCTTTATGGATTATGGCCATTGCTGCACGCTCTGGTGTGTCTGGAGTAAGAATCACCAAAATTCATGCGGCATACAGCTTAGGTGCTAGCAAAACCCAGATTTTACGCCACGTAATCATCCCTAATTCACTTCCGGAAATATTCACCGGAGCAAGGGTGGCCATGGGTGTTTGTTGGGGTACCGTAGTTGCGGCTGAATTAGTTGCTGCAGAAAAGGGTATTGGTAAAATGATCGTGGCTGCGTCAAAGTTTCAAAATACCGAAATTGTAATCATGGGTATCATATTGATCGGTTTGATTGGTTTTGCTATTGACGTGGGTATTCGCTTGTTAGAAAAATACCTAGTGCCATGGAAAGGTAAGGGTTAATGATTACTGCAATCAGCTAACTAATAAGCAATAAAAAACCAGCTTGTGCATCACTAGCTGGTTTTTTTTGATCTATTAATAATAAAAATGTAAGTCTAAATCTAAATGGGTTCGCGAATGAGGTGCCAAGCTTCGCCTTGGGGCCAGCTTAGGTAGTCAAAGTGACCGCCCCAATCACCCAAAACAACACGCTCTCCATTTTTTAAGTGATGTACTTTTGGCCTATGAGTATGGCCATGAATGAGTAAGTTCACCTGAGAATGCCGCATGGCTTGCGTTACAGTCTGAGCATTAACATCCATAATATCGTTTGATTTATTGGCCGTCATCTCTTTGCTTTGTTGGCGGTAATGGGCAGCTTGTTGCATGCGCAACGCTGGCGTCATGGAAAGAAATTGGTTTTGCCAGTGCGGATTTCGCACAAGTGAGCGAAACTTTTGGTATTCTATATCGTCTGTGCACAAGGTATCGCCATGCATTAACAAGGTTTTTTGGTTATCAAAGGAAATGATTGTTGGGTCAGGTAGTATTTTGATACCTGTTGCTTGGCAAAATTCATGTGCAATCAAAAAGTCTCGATTGCCTGCCATAAAAAATACTTGAGTACCACTGGAGGTAAGCTGCTTAAAGCAAGCAATGACATCTGCATAAGTGACTATGCCTACGTCATCGCCTATCCAAGCTTCAAAAAGATCGCCTAGTATATACAGCTCATCATCAACATTAATACGCTGCTGACAAAAATCAATCAATGCACGGCTATGCTTTGGTCTTGCTGGGTGCAAGTGCAAGTCTGCAATGAATAGGCGACGCAAGGGTTTAGCCTTCAATCATTGTGGCAGATTCGATGACTACTGGATCTGCTGGCACGTCTTGGTGGCCAGATTTAGATGTTGTAGATACCTTTTTGATCGTATTAACCACATCCATGCCTTCTACTACTTTGCCAAATACAGCATAGCCCCAGCCTTGAGAGTTTTTGCCTGAATGGTTAAGGAAAGCATTGTCACCTACGTTGATAAAAAACTGTGCAGAAGCAGAGTGCGGGTCCATGGTGCGAGCCATAGCCAATGTGCCTTCATCGTTAGTTAGGCCGTTGTCGGCTTCGTTTTCGATGTTTGCACGAGTTTCTTTTTGATCCATGCTTACGTCAAAACCACCACCTTGCACCATAAAACCGTCGATTACGCGGTGAAAAATCACACCATCGTAAAATCCGTCGCGGACGTATTGCTCAAAGTTAGCAGCTGTAATAGGTGCTTTTTCGTGATTTAGTTCAATGGTAATGTTACCAAAGTTAGTTTGCATTAATACATTTGACATGCGACAGCCTCAAGAGGGAATGTGAATAAAGAGTAGCTTAGTATGAAGCCCGCAGCGAATACATGCAATCGCTGGAGCCGCTTTGACGTTGAAATACACACTAATTTAGCTAGCAAGGCAGGCTGCAAAAGACATATAATTATTTGTTTTTCAGGGCAAGTTTCAAGGAGACCCATTCGTGGCCGAAAAAACCGTCGTACAGGCATCAAATTTTGTTCGTAATATCATCGCCAAAGATGTGAGAAAGGGCAACAATGATGGTCAGGTCGTGACTCGTTTTCCACCAGAACCCAACGGATACTTACACATAGGTCACGCCACTTCGATTTGTTTGAATTTTGGCATGGCGCAAGAATTTGAAGGCCAATGTAATCTACGTTTTGATGATACTAACCCAGAAAAAGAAAGCGATGAATACATCCAATCTATCAAGGCGGATGTAGAATGGCTAGGATTTGAGTGGGGTGCGGATGCTTTTTATGCCTCTAATTATTTTGAGCAACTACATGGATTTGCTGTAGAACTAATTAACAAAGGTTTGGCTTATGTGTGTGATTTAAGCCCAGAGCAAGCGCGTGAGTATAGGGGCAACCTTACCCAAGTAGGCAAAGATAGCCCTTATCGTAATCGCAGTATTGAAGACAATCTTGACCTTTTTGCGCGTATGCGAGCAGGTGAGTTTGCAGATGGTGAGCGCGTGTTGCGCGCCAAGATAGACAACGAATCGCCTAATATGAATATGCGAGATCCTATTATTTATCGCATTCGTCATATTGAGCACCATCAAACAGGAAATACTTGGTGCATTTATCCGATGTACGACTTTACCCATGGTTTATCTGATGCTTTGGAAGAGGTTACACATTCTATTTGCACGCTTGAGTTTGAAGACCACCGGCCTTTATATGACTGGTTCATAGATAACGTTACTCTGCCCAGTGGGCGCCGACGTCCGCGTCAGTATGAATTTGCTCGTTTAGAACTTAATTACACCATTACGAGTAAGCGTAAGCTAAAACAGCTAGTAGATAGCCATACAGTCACAGCTTGGGATGACCCGCGCATGCCCACTATTTCTGGAATGCGCCGCCGTGGATACACACCAGAGGCCTTGCGCAATTTTTGTGCAGCAACCCCTGTGGCCCGTAGCAAAGGCATTACAGACTTTGGGCGTTTAGAGTCTAGTGTGCGTGATGATCTAGACTCAACAGCCACCCGTGCTATGTGTGTGTTGCACCCGTTGAAGGTTACTATATCTAACTGGGACGCTGATACAACGCAAACCTTAACCGTAGCAAAGCACCCTAAAGATGACACCATGGGTGAGCGTGAGCTGACCATGTCTAAGCAAGTGTTTATTGATCAAGCCGATTTTGCAGAGCACCCTGAAGGTAAGTGGAAACGTTTGGCGCCACAGCAGTCGGTGCGCCTGCGCGGTGGGTATATTATTACTTGTGAAGAGGTGGTTAAAGACAGTGCAGGGCAAGTGATTGAGCTGGTGTGCAGTTTTGACAAGCAAACCTTAGGTAAAAAGCCAGAAGGTTATAAGGTAAACGGAGTTGTTCACTGGGTTAGTGCTAGTCATCATGAAGTCGTTAATGTGCGTTTATACGATCGCTTGTTTAGCCATGCTAATCCAGATGGTGATAAAGAAGTGGATTTTATGACTTACGTAAACTCAGACAACTTACGCTTGATCGAAGGCGCAATGGCCGAACCCTCTTTAGCTCATGCTGCAGATGGTGAGCGTTTTCAGTTTGAGCGTGAAGGGTATTTTTGTGTTGATAAAGACTCAACAAAAGATCGTTTAGTATTTAACCGTACAGTCACGCTGCGTGATTCTTGGGCTAAAAAGGGTTAACGGAAACTAGTAATATGTTGCAACTTCACAATACTTTAAGTAATAGCAAAGTGCCCTTTATACCCATTGAACCAGGCAAAATACGCCTATATGTTTGCGGTATGACAGTGTATGACTACTGCCATATCGGGCACGCACGTGTAATGGTGTCATTTGATGTGATTACTCGTTACCTAAGGCATGCAGGTTATCAAGTTGAATACGTGCGTAATATTACTGATGTAGACGACAAGATTATTAAACGTGCCGCGCAAAATGGTGAAACGTGTGACGAGCTCACTAACCGGTTTATCACTGCTATGCATGACGATGAAATGGCTCTTAGTGTATTGCCTCCAAACCAAGAACCGCGCGCTACTGCGCACATGCCAGCTATTATAGAGATGGTGCAGACCTTGATTGATAAGGGATACGCTTATGCAGCTTCTAACGGTGATGTTTACTACCGTGTTGACCAATTTGAAAATTATGGTGCATTAACTAATCGCAAGCTTGAAGATATGCGTGCAGGTGCTCGCGTTGAGGTGAACGACGTTAAAGAAAATCCATTCGATTTTGTATTGTGGAAAGCTGCGAAAAAAGATGAAGTGTCTTGGGCTTCACCTTGGGGAGAAGGTCGCCCTGGTTGGCATATTGAATGTTCTGCAATGACCAAATGTTGCTTGGGTAATCATTTTGATATTCATGGAGGTGGCCCAGACTTGCCATTTCCACATCATGAAAATGAAATAGCACAATCTGAAGCAGCTAATGGCGAGACCTTTGTAAATTACTGGCTGCATGCAGGGGCAGTGCGGGTTAACAAAGAAAAAATGTCTAAGTCATTAGGTAACTTTTTCACTATTCGTGAAGTGCTAGCTAAATATCCTGCAGAGATAGTGCGTTATTTACTGACTGCTAGCCATTACCGCAGTCAGATAGATTATGCAGAAGATGCCTTGGTGGAAGCTAAAAGCGCGCTAGATCGATTGTACACAGCCATGGATCAGCTTGATCTTTGTGACGTGGCTCTTGATGGGCCTTATCTTGATCGTTTTAATGAAGCAATGGATGACGACTTTAATACCCGTGAGGCAATTTCAGTGCTGTTTGAAATGGCACGTGAAGTGAATCGTCTAAAACGCGATAGTGATCCCCAGGCAGGTGTTTTGGCAAGCCAAATGCGAGGGTTAGGTAATATATTAGGCTTATTGGCTTTATCACCTAGTGCCTATTTAAAAGGCGAAGCAGGCGAGGGAGACCTTGTTGATATAGATATTGACGCATTGGTAGCGCAGCGCCATCAAGCTAAAATAGACCGCGATTTTGCTTTGTCAGATCAAATACGTGATCAATTAAAAGATGCCGGAGTAATATTAGAAGACAGTAAAGAAGGCACTATCTGGAAACGGGAAGTCTAAAATTCAAGTTTATTTTAACAGTTTGGTTTTATTGATAAAAAAACCAAACAATAAGCTTGACGAAGGAGTGTATCGGCTATAATATACGCACCTCTTCAACGGCATAAGCCACTAGGCAGTAGCGTTGTAGAGGATGTCGGGGTATAGCGCAGTCTGGTAGCGCGCCTGCTTTGGGAGCAGGATGTCGGGAGTTCGAATCTCTCTACCCCGACCATTATTTGCCGCAGTAACATGCGCCCTTAGCTCAGTTGGATAGAGCAACGGCTTTCTAAGCCGTGGGTCGAGGGTTCGAATCCTTCAGGGCGTACCAACGCCGAAAAGGTAAGCGGGTAAATAGTAAATGTAATGCCGTAATGGTGGGCGTAGCTCAGTTGGTAGAGCCCCGGATTGTGATTCCGGTGGTCGTGGGTTCGAACCCCATCGTCCACCCCATTGCATTGTAGTAAGGTAGTACGATGAACATAGGCCTAGCCTGAGTTGATTAAGCGGACGTGGTGGAATTGGTAGACACGCTGGATTTAGGTTCCAGTGCCGCAAGGTGTGAGAGTTCGAGTCTCTCCGTCCGCACCATTTATTGCCCTCAGGGCGACTCAACCTGTTGTTATACATACGTTTTCTTGAATCAAGACAAGCGTGGTAGACATTATGGTAGACGTTTTTCCCAAGTACACCTATACCAAATCTGGTACATATTACTTTTCTAAGACTGTACCTCGTGATTTAAAGCCTCATTACACCCGAAATCGAATTATTATTTGTCTCAAGACTAAGTCAGCCAAGAAAGCTGAATTATCGTCTAAATCTCTTTTAAGCAAGCTAGAGAACTATTGGCTTGGCCTACGCTTAACTCATACTGATATACCAGCTCAACACCTCCTTAGGGCGAATCCTTCTCAAACATCAGATGCGCCAACTCTATTAGATGCGTTAGATCTATATTTAAAGGTTAAAGCCTCTGGACGCTCTGAGTATTTCAATACAACTGCAAGAAGGAACATTGACTATGTTGTTAAGTGTCTGGGATGCAGGCCTATAGATCAGTACACCTCAGCAGATGCCGCTAAGTACCGAGACTGGCTGGTTGAGAAAGGTCTGGCTAGTAGTTCAGTTAAGAGGGTGTTTAGCTCTGTTAAAGCCATAGTGAACCTAGCCATCAATGAGCTAGGAGTAAATTCTAAGAACCCATTTGCAGGCGTCTATTTGGCCTCTCGAGGCGATGCAAAGAAGCGCAAGCCCTTATCTAATAAAACCTTAAAGCACCTTCAGAAGGCCTGTATAGAATCTGACGATGACCTTAGGTGGTTGATCGCAATGATCAGTGATACAGGTATGAGGTTGGCTGAAGCAGCAGGGTTGCACTCTGATGATATTGTCTTAGGTGACGTACCTTATGTCTATGTTAAACCTCATGCTTGGAGATCTTTAAAGACAGCGAGTAGCGAGAGGAAAATACCTTTGGTTGGTGTTTCTTTATGGGCTGCTCAACGCATCAAATCTATGTCTGATAGTTATTGCTTCCCTCGCTATGTTAATGGGGTTAAGTGCAATAGTAACTCAGCTAGTGCTGCTTTGAATAAGTGGCTAAAGACAGCAACCAACCAAGATGTAGTAATACATAGTCTGAGGCATACGTTTCGAGATCGTCTAAGGGCTGTAGAAGCTCCATTAGATATGATTGATCAGCTTGGAGGCTGGTCATTACAGTCAGTAGGACAGGGCTATGGTGATGGCTACAGCATTGAAAAGCTAAGTGAATGGATGCTGAAGCTTAAGGAGGAGTAGGGATGTCTACCACGCTTGTCTTGATTCAAGAAAACGTATGTATAACAACAGGTTGAGTCGCCCTGAGGGCAATAAATGGTGCGGACGGAGAGTCGTTACGCTCCGCTTCACTCCATCACAGTTCGCTACGCTCACTGCTCAGTCTCACCCTTAAGACACGCTAGTGGTGCCTTAGTAAGGATTCAGTAGTTGTTAGACATACCGTATCCAGTGACTCTCTCACACCCTTAGTTCACTGTCAAAGGACTAAAAACGTCTACTAGAATGTCTACCACTCACTTAAGCAGCATAAGTTACAGGCTGGCACTTTAGTATCCTCAGGTAAACGTAGGGGAACGGGAGGGGTGGATGATCTGCTGTTATCTTTAGCTGCCTGACAGACACACAAAAGAATGATTTTACTTTTATAACTGGCTCTTGTGTTAACCTTTGATCAGCTTACTGTTTACTCAATCACTAATCCTTACACCGTCTTTGAAGGTTCCTGGGGATGCTTTATCTACAGTTCCGTCTTCATTGTAACCAACCCAAGCTCCTTCTTTATTACTGTTCTTGTAGTTACCTTTATGACTTAACTGACCATTGTCATAGTAAGCAACCCAAGCTATATCCATAAGTAAAAACTTAGAATTGGTAACCTATGCCAACTTTGGCAGCATAAAAATCTATATCAACATCAGAGCTGACGGTGTAATCGGGACCAAGACCTTTATAATTTGCAAGTGCTGATCCTTCTGCAAACTGTGTGTAATTGACTTCAAAAAACCCAAAAAAAGATTGACTGAATGCTTGTTTATAGCCCGCCCCAACTGTGTATCCGTGCATACTCTCATTTGATGAAGAGACGTACTCGGAATCACCGCTAATGATTGACAAGTCAGCACTTACGTAACCCAGCTTGGCATAGATTAGCTTATCTTCATCAATAACTAATTGCGGTTTAATGTATACACTAAAGAGGTCTTTAAGTTCATATTCATTCCAGTCAATGGTTAAACCACCCGGGCCATGATTCGTAAGTTTACTTGTTCCAACATCAATATCATTAAGGTTGTAATCAAAACCGATACCTAGCAGGTATTTTTCGTCGATGGAAAAATTGTAGCTTCCGCCTATTGCATAAATACTATCTGAATCATCAAAACCTGATGTCGTGAGTCCTGTTGATGACGCGATTCCTGTTTGTGAAACCCCATCAATTTTAGGAGAGCTGTCTCCATTGCTATCGGTATTTTGGTATCCACCAGAAACCTCTAAAGCAAAACCCTTAAAGTTATCACTCAATTTAATGTTTTGTAGTACAGATGAATCAACTGAGGCATTTTTTTCGTCACCAGCAAAAGCTAAACTTGTAAATATCGTAGTTAACAGAAAGAAGAATAATTTCATTGTTTTATGTCCCTTTAAAAGTTGCAGTGTAGAGAGAATAAAGTGTCACAACGTGGTGAAGTGTGACGAAGAGTTACAAAGGGAAATAAACCTCAACCATCAGGCCACCACCGCGGCGATCCTTTAGTTCTAACTCACCCCCATGCAGATTTGCAATGCTGTTAAAAAAGTTCACGACAAATAGAGCCCACAGGCCTAAGTGAACTAATGGTGATTTAAATTGTAATTAAAAATGAGTGTAAGTTAGTGAATACGTCAAAACC
The DNA here is from genome assembly GCF_047730155.1 of Candidatus Njordibacter sp. Uisw_002. Classification (NCBI taxonomy): domain Bacteria; kingdom Pseudomonadati; phylum Pseudomonadota; class Gammaproteobacteria; order Pseudomonadales; family Candidatus Njordibacteraceae; genus Candidatus Njordibacter; species Candidatus Njordibacter sp. Uisw_002. The sequence continues at coordinate 1,317,101 of NZ_CP159832.1, read as the reverse complement.
ACTGCATATAACCCCCAATTTAGTGGATAGGAAAACTTCTGAATCTAAGCCTTAGATCTATGGACATAACCCTTTAACAACTGCTAACACAAGAGCCTTTAGCCATACTTTCAAACCAATCTAAACCCTTAATAACAATGCTCATGTTGGTATACTAGCGTTGCTTAGAGAGCGTTTTTAGAGCTTAAAAGGGTGCTTTTGAGGGTGCTTTGAGGTGTAGGGTTATTGTGGTTTTAGTTAAACCTTAGAAGCTCTGTAAATGGAGGATGGCTTACATAAAACTAATCAGGATAATCAACCTTAAGCCGTGTCTTGCCACCCAAAGTCTCCTCACTCCACAAACGGCTCATAGCCTCCATTGCCCACTCTGCATCACCTTGCTTCACTGCGATAGCATCGTGTACTTTAGTGCCCCAGCCATCCTAAGTTAGCTGACAATAAAGGCTGACCAATACCTTTAACATAAGTGCTTAAGAGCCATATGTGGCTTAGGTATGACTCAAGAAACCTAAGGACTTAAGCTTCATTAACCAACTTAAAGTAAATCATTAATGACTAACTATAGGCACCTACTTAAGTATATTCTTTAGCCTATTCATAACGATAACCAAGCCAATACTTAAGCGTTCTTTTAGTTATTATTAATGACCAACTATAAGAACCTATTATGGATAGTCTATACGATCTACTTAAGCTCTATTCTTAAGTTACTCTATTATAGGAAGCAACTTCTCTAAACCTAACAACATCGTTAATAAAGCTCAGTCAGTGATGCTTGTTCTGGTGCATACTCCAACCTCTTTTAAACTCCCTTTCAAAGGAGTAATCCTTCTCAAAGTACTCTGCACCAGCTTCCGCTAATGAGTAGATATTAGCTTCAACAGGCTGTGACCTAAAAACCACCTCATCAGCTGTCATGCCAAATGAGTTATCTCCTTTAACGATGTCTGTATCTAACCCTACATCTAATCCAGTCACTTCTTTAAAGTTTCGCTGCATAGACTCTCGTAAGTCATTAGCAAACCCCAACCTAATTATGAATGAGTCATGTATCGGGAGAACAACAACGTCCTGTTCTAATAAATCGAGCATAACCTTCTCAGCTATAATGCTCTCAATGAACTGGGCGTGTAACCCTGCACCACTTTGCAGACTTTCATAAATAGGTGCGTGAGTTAGCTCTATCTGTTTTAGTAGTTGCTTGTGGTTTAAACCTAATATTTTAGCTTCAGCTGACCCAAGCCTATAGATATTATCCTCATCGTTGATCATGGCATTTAAGAACTCCTTAACCAGAGGGCGTCGATGGTCTTTCTTACCTTCCCATGCATCCAAGCCAACATTATAAGGGTCAAAATCTATTTGTATGGATACACCAGCTTGCCCATAGATAATACGAGGTGCAACGCCAGAGAAGTCTACTTCTGTTACCTTGTTACCATCGATCCTAATGTGTGGCCTGTGCCTCTCTGGTATACCTTGCCACCATCCTCTATAGAATCGACCGCCTTTCTCCATTGAACCTCTAGAGAATATTCGAGTTAGTTGTACTGAGGTGAAGTCGATAAAACTCTTCTTTAGATTCTTATGCTTCTCTGCTAACTCTACTTCCATTACCTCTAAGTTAATATTCGTTAGTTCGATAGAAATACAGTGGCGAACTAGGTGCTGGTTGATCTTATATAGATTGCGTCTGTGTTGAACAACTTCGTCAGTTGATGGCACAGGCATTTTGAACTTAGTTGTTTTACCCTTTGTCCTTATAGCTTTGCCTGTTTTCTTATGTCTCTTTACGTCTTTTAACTCAACCAGAGAGTCTTCAGGTATTAACTCCTGTGGCATCCAAATGAATCCAATACGATTGAACTCTTTTGCCAGGCTGGAAGATGGATAGGCAAGAGTGTAGTTCTTTTTAACTATAGCTGGCTTAGTCTTTATCCAGCCAAGTGAGTGAAGCGATTCATAAACTTTAAGTGCTATACGATGAGAGTGTTTAATCTTGTTACTTTTGTTGTCTTTTGTGCTGTATGAGCGAGGAGATTGAGGATAGCTAACCCATAGCTCATTTTGTGAGCGAGTAAAGTAAGCACTATACAAAGCTGATGTAACAACACTACTTGTGTGCCTGATCTTTGATTCTCTTGCATCTGCATTAACACCTTGAGAACCATTACTGTAAGTAGATAGAACGTGGCTTGTTAGCTTATCAGCTAAGGACATTAAGTCGTTGTTATGCAACACTCTAAACCAATCAAAGCGCTTGTTATTCATTCAGCTCCACTCCCTGTGACTATTAACTAATCTACTATATCCGTATTTGACTCAGCCATAAACGACCCGAGTGGGGCAATTACTATAGCAGTCAACAACCGTCAGATCTAATGCTTGTTATGTGTCCTTACGCTAGACGTGAGCCTTTTATAGTCCTATGACCCTAGCCACCTGCTGTACAAACTTTCATTTTTAATGACTTGTTTAAAATCATTCTTTTGTGTGTCTGTCAGGCAGCTAAAGATAACAGCAGATCATCCACCCCTCCCGTTCCCCTACGTTTACCTGAGGATACTAAAGTGCCACTTATGCTGCTTAAGTGAGTGGTAGACATTCTAGTAGACGTTTTTAGTCCTTTGACAGTGAACTAAGGGTGTGAGAGAGTCACTGGATACGGTATGTCTAACAACTACTGAATCCTTACTAAGGCACCACTAGCGTGTCTTAAGGGTGAGACTGAGCAGTGAGCGTAGCGAACTGTGATGGAGTGAAGCGGAGCGTAACGACTCTCCGTCCGCACCATTTTAGACATTGCTATTATAGCAGATGTCACCTTCTAGCACTTATCGTGCACACTTAAAGTATTGAATTGTAAGCCTTTAATTCACTGACCGTGATTCACCTATGGTATTCCATGGCCAATTTTTTGGTGAGGTGCATTTCATTCTTACATACATACATTTCAAACGACTATTTGACTACTCGCAACGGTATTATTGCTTCCACAGGCGTGTTCCTGTGGATGTAAGAAGTTATTGCAGTCTGTTGGTCAAAGCTATGGCGATGGATATAGCACTAAGAAGCTAAGCCAATGAATGCTTAAGATAGAGTAGGGGATACTAGCTTGTGTCACTTGCTTCTTTACTAGACTTATAAAGTTTAATACAGGCTCCTAGCGTTTTTAATTAGTGCGTTTAATAACCACTGTTAACATCTAGTAACACAACTGTACTAGTATTTCGCTGAAAACGGAGTAGTGTCAAAGTAAGTCTGAGTCGCATGATGCTGCTTAGGTTGATTAAATCGGTCGTCAAATGGCTGATCTAAACTACAGTTTAAGGAGCAAATAATGTCAATAGTAAGAATAACCACAGTAGTTTTCAAGTCACAGCAAGTGGCGGATACTATGGCGCAGTCATATCAAAGTAATGCTGTTAAAGATTTTCCGACCGCAGAACAATTGATAAGCATTCAAAGTGAAGGCAATACATTAATTGCGGTGTCTATTTATGGAAGCCAGCAGGCTATGGACGATGCCGATGCAGCAAGAGATAAACGCATGGCCAATCCAGACATTATTTCAATGACAGCTGTGGTGGGTACTGTAGGACTAAATCACATTAATTAGTTTACAAATCGACTAAGGCAGTAGAAGCTGCTGTGGATATGATTGATCTTGGAGGTTGGTTATTACAGCTTGTTGGTCGCGGCTATGGCGATGGTTATAGTGTTGATAAGTTAAGTCAGTGGATGTTAAAGTTTGCGTGAGAGTAGGTGAGGAGGCACTCAGTGTATACACATCAGTTACTTGAGACATCAAATGGTGCTGCAGAACAAGTGTCACTGCTACAAGACCAGCAGTAGTCACATACTCTACACATTGAGGCGCTGGAAGTAGAACAGAGAAAGAGAGCTAGTAAATATCAGGATGTCATCTTAGAGGATATGCGTAACAATATATTTTAAGTAAAGGCAGGCATCTTCTTTAGTAACCCAGCTGACAAAATAAGTAAGCGGCACTCCTGATCTGGAAGCCCTTATTAATGCGTTATTTTCTATCCATTAAACTGTACGGAGTTAAAACATGTCGATCGCATTATGGTGTCTTTTTATAGCAGGATTACTTCATGTTCTTTCAAAGACGCCATTGTTTCGGGCACAGCACAAAAGCCCTGAAGGCTACGATAACAATAACCCAAGAGAACAGCAGGCCAGCCTAAGTGGGTTGGGTAAACGCGCCTTGGCAGCGCACCAAAATCAAATAGAGAGCTTTCCCCTTTTTGCGACAGGTATTCTCGTTGCCACGGCGACTGGCATAGTATCAAGTGCGATTGACTACTTGGCTATTGCATACATTGTTGCAAGGGTGGCCTATATTTTTTATTATTTAAACGATAGGGCAACCTTGCGCACGATCGTTTGGGGTGTTGGGTTTATCAGCTCGTTAGCCTTATTATGCAGCCCTGCATGGGCTTAGCTTTTATTTAAACAATGCATGCAAAGGTATTATTATACAAATACTGACACGCCTTTTAAGCGACCAAAGTGTTTGCGCATTTCGTCTGACATCTTGTTGTCTTCAATGCAGATCATGTGCAATCCACTAGCATGCTTTGCCCAATCTAGAATTGCTTTGCCCCCTCGATCGCCAATCGAACATCCGACCAAGCCAAGTTCTGTCAAAGTAGCAGGCAAAGAGTTAGCTAAATTTTTGGCCCCTTCGTCACCAATGGCATTGTAACTCAAACTAAATGAACCAAGCCTAGCCAGCTCAAAAACGGGTGTTCTATCCAAAGCGTTTGCGATGGTCTTTGCATCAGCAGCTGTCATGTTGGCATTGCGCAAATGGACATTTAAAGTGGGCAAACCAACCACACCTTTTGCAAGATCATCAGCAACAGCCTTGGTCACATCAGACCCAATCGCCCTCAGAGCAATCTCAAGGCTTTCTTCAAGGGTTAGTTGGCTAGATTGCAAAGTGTCACCGGCCATTATTTTTCCTCCTGTAATAGCCAAAGCAAGAGAAATAACGCCAAGGTTTAGACTGAATTTGCGCCGAGCAAAAGTTGAATAGTGTGTCTTTATCTTTTAATCACAGCCTTCCTTAAATAGCCACTTTCTTCAATAACGTTTGCATGTTCTCTCATGCAGCACTTAAACATTTAATGGTGCACTTAATTTGGCCACAATGCTGATATATGGACAGTGTACACAGCACACATCAGCAAGCCAAGGGCTGGCAAGTTACTGAAGCCGCCAGTAATAACTGAGAAACACACACCCCACAAGTGCCTCTAGGGGCCAAAGCACTGCCTCTAATGAGCGTTGGTGAAGCATAGTCTGGCGGTCGGCCTTGATCTAGTGCTTGATCAGTATCTTACCTTTAGCGCGGCCTTTTAATAAGTGTTCCAGTGCCTCAATACTTTTGGTAAATGGGTAGACTGAATCAATTACTGGCTTTATTTTTTTGTTGACATACAAGTCGACTAATTCAGCAAGTTGCGCCCCATTTGGACTCATAAGAATCATGCGGTACATGGCTTGTTTATTGGCTGCAGCTTTGACTATTTTTCTAGCTTTAAGCTTTAGGATGGTGCGAATAATAAGATTCAGGCCAAGGTCTTGGGCTAAGATGTCATCGACTTCACCGCTTATAGAAACTACTTTGCCACCTTTTTTAATCACCTTAAAGGCATCCAGAGTATAGTCACCACCAAGTGTGTCAAATACCACGTCAAAATCACTCACCTGTTCTAAGTAATTCTCTTGTTTGTAATCGATCACTTGATCTGCACCAAGTTTTGTTACTAGCTCTGCATTTGCCGTGCTGGTAGTGGTTGCTACAAAGGCGCCAATGCTTTTTGCAAGTTGGACAGCAATACTGCCAACACCACCAGAGCCTGCATGAATTAATACTTTTTGACCTGCTTTTAAGTTGGCAGTAGTCACTAAGGCTTGTAAGGCGGTTAGACCAGCTAAAGGTATGCTTGCAGCTTCTTCGTGGGTGAGTTGCTCTGGCTTTAATGTGGTGTGATGAGATTCTGAGGCAACGTAATCGGCGATAGTCCCCACAAGTGATTCGTCTATGCGAGATAAAACAGCATCTCCAACCTTAAAGTGGTGAACTTGCTTGCCTACTTCTACCACCACGCCGCTTACATCACGGCCAATACCTTGTGGAAATTGCACTTTAGAGAGTGCTTTAAAATCTCCCCTGAGTATTTTGTAGTCTATTGGGTTAATGCTGGATGCACACACTCGAATGACCACCTGATTGGGGGAAGCTTTTGGCATAGCTACGCTTTGAAAAGCTAGGCTGGTCGAGATGCTGCCATATTTTGTCATCATTAACGCTTTCATTGGATTCTTCCGTGTTGGGTTTGTGGATGGTTTGTTGCTAAAAACTATTATAGTATCTTGATATAATTCTTGTAGTGGCTCTAAATGAGAAATATATTTGTTTAAATAGCAATAATAAGCATGATTTTCAGGCAGGACAAAAGGTAGAAAAAATGGACAAACTGCGCGCTCTTCACTATTTTTTAAAAGTCGTTGAAACGTCAAACTTTACCCAAGCCGCAAAAGCCTTTGGTGTGCCTGTGTCTTCTATGTCTAGGCGAATTAAAGATTTAGAGACAATGCTGGGTGTGGAGTTATTCCAGCGTTCAACTCGGGTCGTGCGGCTCACTGAGCAAGGCCTTTTGTACTACGATGAAGTAAAGGGCGCTGTGGCCACCTTGAGCCATGCAGACGAGCTAGTGAGCTTGCATACAAAAATACCCTCTGGCACATTACGCATCACCGCTACGCCAGGTTATGGTGAAGCATGCTTAACGCCCGTTTTGGCTAAATTTAGGCAGCAATACCCTGACATCACCTTAGACATACATTTAACCGATCAGGTGACAGACCTTACCCGCGATCAAATAGACATTGCTATTAGAGAAGGAGGAGAGCCTGAAGGCAGAGTGGTGTCTCGTAAACTCTCAGGCAATAAATTTTTACTAGTGGCATCTCCTAAATATTTGGATACCCATGGCGTGCCACAAAACTTAGCGCAGCTTAGTAGTCATCGAGTTTTGTATTACAGAGGACCAAACGCAGTGCTGTTTTGGCAAGTAAATATTAATGGCGAATGGCTACAGTTGCAAAATAAAGCCAATATGATCAGTAATCATGGTGCGGGTATACTTAAAGCGGTAGTTGGCGGTGAAGGCATTGCTTTGCTGCCAGAATGGGGACTTAAAGAGGAACTAAGTACTAAACAGTTACAGGTGATTAACTTAAGTGATGCGCAAGTAATGATAAACACAGAGCAAGACGCAGGTATCTATTTGTTGTACGTTAGGCCCAAATATCAGCTACAAAAAGTAAAAGTAGCAGTGGATTTTTTAATCAAAGAATTGCGTGTTGATTAGGAGCATTATTGCACTATGAACTATTGAGTGCGCTGATAATCAATACAACTGAGCTAGGGCTTTTTGAGTGTGCCTGTCAAGCATATCTCTCGCGCAGTGCCACTATAGCTTTGCCTTGCTACCGATATATTCTAAGCAAAGGCCTAAGCATCAGTGAAGATTTCGATATTGTGTGGATAAACGTAGCCTGATAGCACTACCAATTGGGCAAAGTTTTACTGGGTATATCCAGTTTTAATTTAGAAAAAAATAATGTACTCTCGAAAGACGAAAACTAAGGTATAAAATGATGAATTTGGGCCTAAACAATTTTTATTTTGCAAAGCTTAGGTGCAAGAAAATGGCCTGGATGCAAGAATTGCAATGGGATTGGCATATTGTATTTACGGATGCCTTTTCGTCTACTTTGCCTACACGCCTGATCACTGACCCCTGTCACAAAGGAAATTCTTTGGGTTTTTCTACCGAAAACGAATCTCAAGCCCCCCCAGTAAAGCCTAACCTTTTTGAACAAATTAAATCGTATGCTGTAATTAAACATCCTAAATGGAAGGCTCTCATGAATCATAATATTGAATTCGGAAAAAGAGTGCGCAATGCAAGAAAGAATAAGGGCTTTACCCAAGATGAACTAGCGGCTATGGCAGGTATCAACCGGGGGTATATGGGTGAAATTGAAAGGGGTAGCGCAAGTCCATCGTTAAACAAGATAGTTCAAATATCAAAAGCACTCAAAATTGATTTAGATCAACTCACTTCTTGTTTAGAGCGACCATAGACAAAATGGCAGCCAAAAAAACTGAATCTATAATCCTCACAGAAACCAACTCCAAAATCTCTTCACAGCACGATCATTTAGCCGCTGTATTTGCTGAAGAAAAGAATGCGATGGCTCTATGGAAACTTGGGTCAATGTATGAGAAAGGTATTGGGGTTTTCACAGATCATGTGAATGCCTATATGTGGTATTTTATAGCCGAACATAAGGGTAATATGCAGGCTGGTGTGGATAGGGAACGTATTACGAATAAAATGACGCCTACTCAAATAAATAAAGCACAGGTGACGGCTCGTCGATGCCTACCTGCAGATTTAAAGCTAAATGTTTTTCTCAAAACATAGTGGTATCAAAGCCAGAATAATAGTTACTACTCCCTCCCATAGACCTCTTCAAAGACAGCCAGACTGTTGTGCTAGCGGCTATTAAGAGCCAGTCATCAAAGGACTGAGACTTAAAATCAGAAGTTCCCTATATCAATGCCAGGTTGATGGCAGTAAGATCTAAAGTAATCGTTACAATTTTCAAGGACGCAACATGAGTATTAAAATAAAGCTTATAGGTTTAATGCTGTCACTGCTGTTGCCCAGTGGTGCCGTTTTAGCCTCAGCTGGTGATTTTAACAAAGGCCTTAATGCGCTCGCGTTAGGTGATTTTAAAACTGTTTTAGCGCATTGGGTTCCTTTGGCTGAGCAGGGTCATGTTATTGCTCAAAATAATTTGGGTGTTATGTACGCCAATGGTAACGGTGTCTTAGAGAACGATAAGACAGCTGTGGAGTGGCTTACTCTAGCTACTGAGCAAGGTTTTGCTGAAGCCCAATATGAACTAGGAGGCATGTATGCTAGAGGTGAAGGTGTTCCAGCGAATGCTCAGACTGCGTCAAAGTTGTTCACTTTGTCTGCTGAGCAGGGGTTTGGTGAGGCTCAAACTACACTGGGGCTTATTTACTACACTGGCAACGGTGTGCAGGCTGACAATATTCGTGCTTATATGTGGTTTAACTTAGCTGCACAAAATGGTGATGAGATCGCCAATGGTCTTAAAGAAAATGTTACTGATGAAATGAGTATTTCTCATATCAACAAGGCACAGAAGATGTCTTCACGTTGCCTAGAAAGCACCTACACGGACTGTTAGATTAATGAAATCAACCAATATATTTCTTAGCCTACTATTCATATCACTTTTGCCTTCACCAAGCTGGAGTGAAACGATAGATGATTTAGTTTTGCGTGATGGTCTTTACTATGAAAAGTCCACTGATGTTCCGTTTAACGGCAATATAACTGGGCTTGAGCAAGGGTCATTAAAAAACGGTAAAAAAGAAGGTATGTGGCTGTGGTACTGGAGTAATGGTCAGTTATCTAGCAAAGGTAACTACAATAACGGGATGTATGATGGAGATTGGGTTGGTTACCGTAAAGATGGAACTTTAGTAAAAGAGTGGACAGGAACCTTCAAAAATGGTGTAAAAATTAGTGATTGAGTGCCTAGTAATTTAATCAAAGGTTAGCCTAAGACACCGCTTTAAAAAAACCATTTTGTAGTGCTGAGCCTTTGAAGTACAGATAGGTCTGTTTCTTGTGCTTGTTATATTGTTTTTGAGGCCTTAAATGAAAAACATTCCCTACCTAGAATAAGTTTGACATGGGGTCTATGAAGCAAAGATAATATATCAGTCGCTGTTTATCTATAAAATTACATAGGTAAATTAAAAACTTTTTTGTGAATAATTTGGGAATCCTTTTATGTTACTTTTAGAAAGTGAGCAATCTAGAGTGATCGAAATGGCATGGGAAGATCGTACCCCGTTTGAAGCCATTGAAAGGCTATTTGGCATGAATGAGTCAGACGTAATCAAGTTTATGCGCCGCAACTTAAAGCCGCGAAGTTTTAGGCTATGGCGAGAAAGAGTGAGTGGACGTGCGACTAAGCATGTCAAGCTTAGAAGTGACGATGTGACCAGAAGCCATTGTCCTACGCAATATAAACAACGTTAGCAGGGCACCACAGGATGCACTAACGTGTTCCAAAAATAGGCAGTTATTTTCACATTTATTTCTTACCAACAAACACCTAAGAGCTAAGCTATGATGGTGGACTGATTTTCGCTCGCCTAAAGTTTCTATGCGCGGGTAAAGCTAATACAAAAGGCAAATATTATGACGGTTAAGGCCATTTTTTTTGGATCTATCGGTACCTTAGTTGAAACCTCTGATTTACAGCGTCGTGCATTCAACCAAGCATTTGCTGAAGCTGGACTGGATTGGAACTGGAGTGCTGAAGTTTATAAGGATTTACTTACCAAGTCTGGTGGGCGTGGCCGAATTGAAGACTTTGCCACCCAGTGTGGCATGGATGTAGATGCATCACAGTTGCACCTGCGCAAGACTGAAATTTTTGATTCGTTAATGTCCAAAGAATCTTTATTATTGCGCCCAGGTGTTGCTAATATTGTTGGTCATGCAAAAGCACATAACTTGTCATTAGCTTTCGTCACCAGTACGTCTAAAGCTAATATTGATGCTGTTTTTATTGCCCTAGACGGACAGATAAAGCGGAGCGATTTTAGTTTTGTAGGCAATGATAAAATGGTGGCGACAGCTAAACCAAACCCAGATATCTACCAAAAAGCCCTTTCAGACATGAGCCTTCAAGCACAAGACTGTATAGCCATAGAAGATACAGTGGCTAGCATGGGTTCTGCTTTAGCAGCTGGTATTAGTTGTATTGCTTTTCCAGGAGCCTTTGCAGACGCACTAGATTTTAAGGGCGCTGTACTTGTCACAGATAAGCTTGCTCCTAATCATTTAATGCCCCACTAAAGTACTAAGCGGGCTTAATAGCTTAATAGCTTAATGGCGAATCGAAGCAGTGAGTGATGTGGAGCGTAATGGCTCTTCACTTCACTCAGTTATATTTTAATCCACTGGTTTATTTCACGAAGAGGTTACGAGCCACTTATTGCTGCCGCTTATTTGATATTGGAATGATGGTTTTTGGAACTTGTTGTGATGCAGATAGGGTGTCATTAGATAAGGCGAAATCATTTTTAACTGGCTATCAAAAATATATCACATTGGTAGAAGCCCAGACGAAGGCTTTGCAAAACATAGCGATTAATGTGTTAACAATACTGGGTTACGAATTTAATAAAAAATTGACTATCTAGCAGTAATACAGATAACTTAAAGTGTAGAAAATTAGTAAACAAAGAAGGAATAATCGACATTGAATCATTTAACTGAAGCCTTCGTAGGCTGTCCATATTGTGGCGAGACTATTGGCGTTTTAGTGGACCCATCAGATTTAGACCAGCAGTACATCGAAGATTGCCAAGTGTGCTGTCAGCCCATCAATTTCGTGGTGTCTGAAAGTGTTAATGGTGAAATTTCGGTCCGTGTTTATAGTGATGATGAGGCTTTTTAAAGCAGTAAAAGAAACGTTTCAAACGTTTATTTAGACGGGTAAGGTAAGTGATATGGGCATCAAAAAGGTATTTAGCAGACAATGAATAAAACCAAACCTGAAGATTATGTTCATACTGCAATAGATGCAATAGATGAAATTTATTATGAAGGCGTTAGTAAACATAAACCCAAGAATAATCCACCTTTAGCAAAAACGACGTGGAATAAACTTAATGGTTGGCAGAAGGTTTGGTTAGTCTTTGTTGTTATTCAAACGTTGATTACTGTTCTTATGAGTTTGCCAACAATGGATTTTGGCTTTGCATTTGTCATGATCATTATAATCGTGAATGTAAACTGCCTAATCTATGGTGTGGGTTTAGCTATTGCCTGGGGACTTAGACGGCTAAGAAGATCTTTCCATAGTTAACACATCTTACAGGTAGACAATTGTAGTTAAGTTTTACGCAGCGATGAAGCGGTGCTGTGTGCTCAATCATAAAGATTAGTGATCACTGGTATCGATCCAGATAGTTTTGGGCTCAGTATATTGGTCATGTGAAATCCCCTTTGTTAGCCATAATCGGTTAAACTTGGCTCATGAAAAGATTTCGTCTAACAGATACCAGTAACTATACCGACAGCCAGTATCAAGACTACATTCTGCAGGGGGTATCACGTACCTTCGCGTTAACCATTCCACAATTATCAAAAGAGCTTGTGCACGTGGTGGGCAATGCTTATTTATGGTGTCGTATGGCAGATACCATTGAAGATGATCCGCAGCTTGCCTTAGCTTTGAAAGGACATTTTAGCGACCAACTATCAGGCTTGTTAAGCAGTCAAGAGTCCACGGATGCTTGGGTGACAGAGTTACAGCCCCATTTGCACTGTGATACTGCGCCGGCTGAGCTTGATTTGATTGCCAACAGTCAGCGCATCTTGCGTTTGTTTCGCGCCTTCAGCCCAGCTCAGCAAAGCATTATTCAGCAATGTGTCGCCACTATGGTGCAAGGTATGATGCACTACCAAGCTCACCAGCCTCATTCGGGCTTGCCTAATATGCCGGCGTTTAACGACTATTGTTACCATGTAGCAGGTGTAGTAGGCGAAATGCTGACGTTGCTCTACTGCGATTACTCAAAAGGATTCAAAGACAACAAGGCCCAGCTCATGCCTTTGTCGGTGTCTTTTGGCCAAGGTTTACAAATGACCAATATTCTCAAAGATATTTGGCAAGACCAAGGCCGTGAGATTTGCTGGTTACCACAAGATGTTTTTAGTAAGTACAACATTCAATTGCAGGATTTATCTAAGCAACGCACTAACCCTGATTTTCACCAAGGCGTGAGGGAGCTTGTAGCTATTGCCCACGGGCATCTGCAAGACGCCTTAACATACACGTTACTGATCCCAAAGGCCGAGCAGGGCTACCGTAATTTTTGCTTGTGGGCTATTGGTATGGCGTTACTAACGTTAAAGAACATCTATAAGCAGCCAGATTTCCAACAAAGTTCACAAATTAAAATATCCCGTAATAAAGTTAAAACCATTTTTGTAGTGACCCACTTTATTGGTCGTAGCAATAGTTTGGTTAAGTTATTCTTTAAACGTATAGCCCGAGATTTACCTTAATAAAACAGTGTGTTTAAAACAGCTTTAGTTGGTTTTCAGCGATTACTTTTTTAGCTTTAGTTGGTCTTTTTTTTCTACTTCCCAGTTTATTATAAACAGAATTTGAGATGACTCTAAAATGGTCGCTTTTGCGCACCTTTGTGAGCTTTTCTTTGGCTTCTTTTGCTGTTGATTCATGGTCGACAATAGGGGTTGAGTAGACAGTGCCTGATAATAGTGAAGTATCATCTATTAAGTTTTTACCCCACTTCCAAGGCTCGTGAATAAAGGCATTGGAAAGGCCTTTCAACTCGGGAACCCAGTGCCTTATATAATCGCCATTTGGATCATGTTCCATTGATTGCTTAACTGGATTGTAGACACGCATGGAGTTTATGCCGGTAACACCAGATTGCATCTGCAGTTGACTATAATGAATGCCAGGCTCGTAATCGGTGAATAGACCAGCTAGATGATGGCCTACAACACGCCAATCCAACCAAAGCTGATAGCTAGCAAAGCTTACAAGCATTGCGCGCATGCGAAAAGTGATCCATCCGTGTGCAATCAAATTACGCATGCAAGCGTCAACAAATGGGTATCCAGTATGCCCTGAAGCCCAAGCTTTAAATTTCACTTCATCGTGCTGGCTCTCACGCAAGCCCTCAAAGGCAGGGTGCATGCAGTGAGTTTCAATGGAGGGTTGGTCTTCAATTTTTTGTATAAAGTGACAGCGCCATGCAAGTCTTGAGTTAAATGCGGTTAAATTTCTACCAAAGCGCTTTTTTTCCTCGGCGTTAAATTGCTGTTTTCGCTTTTTGATTGACTGAACAACCTCTCTCACAGAGAGACTTCCCCATGCAAGGTGTGCTGATAATCTCGAACAGTAAGTAGACGACAAACCTGGCGCAGAAATATGGTAGAGGTATTGACTGGAACGATGTTTTAAAAACCCTCTCAAATCCTCTACTGCTCTTATGCGGCCGCCTTGTTGCACGGTGCCTACGAAACTTTCGCCAAACATAGTATGGTCTTTATCTGGTAAAGGGTGTGAAGAGTATGTGGATAGTAGGGGAAGGCTAAAAGGTTTTGGTGCGATTTTTTGAGCCATACGCTTATTGCGAATAGCTGACCAATCATCACGAGAACTGAGCCTTCTAACTACGCCATTAAGAGGGTACTCATGCAGTGGAATATTCAAGGTAGAGCATAATTTGTTAACACTAACGTCTCTACGATAGGTCCAAAGATTCCCCGCTTCCTCGTGTGCGTATATCGCTTGAATATTATATTGTGAATGTAGGTGTGTGATGACGTCACAAACTTCACCCACTTGAACGATAAGAGGTTGGCCCAGTTGTGTTAAAGCAATATTAAGGTCTGATAGGCAGTCATAAATGAAATGCCAATGACGACGAGAGCTAAAGCCTTGCTGCCAATAACCAGGCTCCACCACATACAGCGGCAACACCGGTATGCCTGAATTAGATGCGACAAGCAACGGTTTGTGATCGTTTATACGCAGATCGCGTTTAAACCAGACAATGTTAATGGTTTCTTTCATATTAGCGGATGGGTGAATGAATCTAAATCTGAAAAGGGTACTAAGATCAGATTAATTAACATATAGGATGTGTGTTAATTCCAACATCACTCACCCTACGTTTTATATAATACTTAAATAATATACTTAAGTCTTCAGGCCATCCAGCCAAATCCCAAAAAGGTATATAACTTGGTTAGTTAATTTTCCTATGATAGCCTTATGGCACATTAAAATACTGGGGATACTATGAAAAATTCTGATAAGTTAACCCGTCGCCAATGGCTAGTCTCTTCTTTGGGGGTATTCGCCACCGCTATAGGGTTACCATTATTTGCGCAAACTAAAATACGTCGGGTACAGCCTCAGTATATTGCTACCCTTGCTCCAGGTGATGCTATGTCTGGCACAGGGGCAGAAACTTGGGGGTTATGGCGAATAGATCCTGGGCCTATTGGAGTGTGGCTGCGGTTTTATCAGCTTTTACAAAAGGCAGGCAATATTGCACCAGCTGGATGGCGCTTTGATATTAATGACTGGTGGCTTGATGAAAATGGCTTAATTATGAAAGCCCCTGAGTTTCCTATGCCAGCAGGGAAGTATTACGTTACCAATGGCGAAGATCAGATCTCTTTACTCACGGTAGAACAGCCAGATAACGAGGGTAAACAAGCTTGGTCGCTATCTGATGATAAAACCATTGCTGATGTAACTCATGGGCCGTGTCGCTCTGCGCGTTACACACCCACAGGTGCTTCGAGCACTTGCTCTCCTAAAAATGCCAGTCTTGAGGTATTTCCTCTAAAACCAGGTGAGTCTCCGCCACTTGTGTCTGGTTGTGACAGAAAAGAATATGCAGTGCTAATCATTTTTGGTTTGCCTGTTGAAGTCTAGCTTGAACAGTGCTTTTTGAGTATTATATAAATCTAATATAATGAACAAGAGAAATAACATTGAAATTTAAAACGACAATCCTTTTAGTCGCGGTCTTTGGGCTTGGTGTGCTTACAATGTGGCTTGCTCCACACTTATTAAGTGGAGACCATGATTATGCGCAGCAGATGAAGGCTCATCATGGATCAAGTGTAGATGGCCAAAAGAACCACGCCCACGATGAGATGAATATGCCAGGTCTTCAGGGACAGGACACGACTGAAAGTGAGGTCAGTGATTTAAAGGCAATATTTAAAAATCATAAAAAAATTACTCGAACTGTTAAAAATATTCCTAATGGGGTAATAACGACCACCCAAACAAAAGATGATAAATTACGTGGCGCACTGGTGAGTCATGTTGTCGCTATGGTGGCAAGGCTGGAAGAGAAGCGAGACCCTAAAATAATTATTCAAAGCCCAACACTGGATAAACTGTTTGCACAAAGTGAAGCTATCAATACGCAGATCACCATGACGGAGCTTGGTATTGTAGTTAGTCAAACATCATCAAACCCAGATGTCGTTAAAGCCCTGCAAACACACGCTGGCGAGGTTAGTGATATGGCAGAACGTGGTATGGAAGCAGTGCATGAAAGAATGTCAAATTAGGTTCTGTAAGGGCAACTTATAAGAAGTTATTAAAAACTAAGCAGTTCACAAGGTTTGATTGAAACTTGAAATCATAGCTCTTCTTGTATGTACACTTTATTAAAAGCCAGATAGCCTTTTGATGTAACTTGAAGGTGTGGTTTAAGCAACGCATGAAGGGCAGGAAGCCTGTGAAAAGGCACTGATGGAAAGGTATGGTGTTCTGTGTGATAGGCCATATTCCATGCAATTGCGCGTACAAGTCGATTGGTAAGCGTAGTGCGTGTGTTCTCAAGCATATTTGTAACCTTGGGACAGCGGCTGTGCTCAGCGAGTAAGTACAAGCGAAGAAAGGGTTGTCCTAGAATGATTGGCAGCAACCACAGATATAGCAAAGTGGCTGTGCCCAACCCAATGCTTGCTGCAAAAAGGCACAGATACATTGTGAGGTAAATTTTGGATTCCAACCTCACTTTAGCGTTCTGCGCCAAAGGGACCAAAGCAACCAAAGACTCATTGTTTTGTTGAAAAGCATTGTTACTAATGGTTTTTGCTTGACCAACCCATATTGGAATGCCAGACATATGTACTAAATATTGCACCCAATTGCCAGGCTTGGGAGTATCAATTTCTGGATCTAAACCAGGGATTTGGGTAAACCGGTGATGAGCCATATGGAAATATTTAAACCATTTAGCCGGTATAAATAAAATAAATCCACAAATGTGACCAACTACGTCATTGATCCAAATAGTACGAAAGGGTGTCTTGTGGCTGGTTTCATGTAATAGAGTGAATAAGAAAATAAGCAACACACCTTGCACTGCCATAATCGCTTGCCAATAGAGAATTTCAGATAAAATCATCACGCTACAAAGCGCAATCAAACTCACGTGTCCCATTAAATGGATCAGGCCTTTAGTGTTACTGCGCTGAGTTAATGCTGCTCGTTGGCCTGAGGTTAAAGAAGACAAAAAAGCTTTGTTATCCATAAAAATGGGTATCCTAAGTTAAATATCTTAAACCGCAGGTGTGAAAACCCAGCTAATAGAGACTTTTGTATCTTCAATTCACTGTCAAAGGTCTAAAGTTAGAGGCTATGCCTTTTTGCTACCCACGCTTGAATTAATTACTTTGTTTAGTTTTTAATTGCTCGATTTGCTCGCGTATTAATTCTGCTTCTTGGGTTTTCATAGAGTATCCCATGATATCGCCTTTGCGCTGCAGACGCAGTGCGACAAGCAAAAGATATTCGTATTGCTTTTGTAGTTTTTTGGTGGGGTCTGTCTTAAATAGTCCAAACATTTGATTTTTCTCTTAGTAATTATGACTCTAAGCTAATGGCATTAGCTTAGAGTTAGCTTTGCCAAAAACGTTTATAAGAGCGGCATAATACACCCTTTTATCCTAAACTAAATATTACTAATGTTAACGTCTGTAATACAAAAATAGGCTATTTTTGATCATCAATATTCATAAATTGCATCTCGTATATGTTGCTATTGGAGTGTTAATGTCCTTTTAACCAGATGATTTTGTTGTGTTTTAATAAATTATGTAACTAGATGTGTGCAAAGATTATTATAGGTTTTCCAGTATAGTGCTCATGGTTTTGATACGCGGATTATCATAGATTTACATAGATTTACAAATAATTTTTCAACAAAAATGTGTAGAGTCTTAGCTGTATTATTAGATGATATGCAGCAAAGGCCTAGTATTAATGGCTTAGGCGAAGGTTTTAAATATCTAAGCGTTTGATTCAAAACAAATGCTTCTTTATTAGTGTTGATACTTCTTATTACATTACTAATGTATAGTAATAGCTCAACCAATTGCTTTAAAACACTGGGTGCATCAAAACAAAGGCTGGTTAAATAGTATTTTGTGTTGATGCCGATTGTGTAAAAAATGGAAATAAAATAGTGACTGTTAACGACGATCATAAAGCATCACTACCTGATGATAACAAATCTAGTTTGTCACCCCTGCGTGTGGCGGGGTGGGTTGGGGTAGTGGTTGCTACACCGTTTTTTTTATGGGTACCACTTGGGTTCACTGGCCTCATACCATCGATGATTGAAGTCTTTGGTATTGTTGGCTTACGTATCCCAGCAGCAGTTACGATTGCAGGTTTATTAATAGCTGCAGTTGGATTTCACCGGATTTGAAGAAGGCTAATTTTTAGCCTTCACCGGATAAATGTTCATTTAACAAGTAAGGAAATTAGTATGTTCAAACTATCAGATTTATTCATCTTGCTGGCGGTTGCGGTCTCCTTTGCGGTATCTGGACTGCTTTGGTTTGAGGGCAAGCAATTAGAAGGGTTGTTCACAGCTATATGGGTGCCCTCAATTCTTGCTTTTGGTATTTACTTTAAATTATCTAGCCTATTGGCAAGGAGAGACAAATCATGATCGCTGATAACCTACTTCCCATTGCGTTTTTTGTATTCGTTATTATGCTTATAGGCCTTGTATTAACGCTAATAGAGTTTCGATATGGCGAGCCCAAACGTCAGCAAGATCAAGCAGACAAAGAGGCAAAAGCACAGGGTAAAGGCAAAACTTCTGAATAACTGTTTGGCTGCAGCATAGTACAAATTTCTGCCGTGACAAGCTTAGCTATGGCTAATTATTACGGCAGAAATTTATTAACCGCCTAGCATTAAATATCATTAAGTTTGCCATAAGCTTAATAAATAGGCGCCTGATCTAGTAATTATAAAAATTTTCTCGTTCGCCTGGGATGTTTAGGCTGCAGACATGATTTTTATAGAGATTGAATGTTCTCACTTTTGCGCCAGGGCAATGCTTTGCTTTTCTTGAGTGATGCAAAAACTAATAATGTTAGATTATAGATTTTTAGCCATTTGAATGAGCTCCTTTTTATGGGTGTGCTCATTAATGCTAATGCCTCTTCTGCCCGCAAGCGATTGTCGCAACTGCGTTTCTGATAATGCTTCTATAGCGGTGTCGGTCATATTAAGGAAATTCATTGTGCGTTGCACGGGTAAGTTTGTCGGACCAAATATAGCTTTGTTTTCGTACCCAAAATCTGCGGCGTATTGATCCATCAAATAAGTAAGAAATGTGTTGATGCTATTGTGCACTCTAGTATCATCAGTCATATCAGCGTCAGATTCAATAAGAGTCTCTCGCATGAGGTTCATCCATCGTTGGGCACCTTTTTCGTTCACCTAAAATAGATTACAGTTGCCAAATCTGAATCGGTTTAGTTGGATCGTTAGGAGCAGACAAAGAAATAATCTGTTCGATTCTATGGGCTTCAAAGGGTAAAATATTGCATTCTATTGCTTTGGTGATGTATTTATGTCGAATTTTTTCGGTCATATACCCAAGTGCTGGAGCATAGTTAGGGTAGGCTGTTTTACGCATAGGATTGAAACCTCAAAGCAATGGTTAGTAACCTATATTGGCTGCAAAACTATCAGAGGGCCTTTAGCGGCGGCCACATCTTTGCGTTCATGAGTAACAAGTAGGATGGGGATAAGTCGTTGCCTTGCTTGGTCAAACAAAAAATCACGCATAGTGTACTTTAGCTCCATATCAAGTTTGGCAAACGGCTCATCTAACAACAAAGCTTGAGGCCTAGCTAGTAGAGCCCGCATAAGCGCTACTCGGCTTTGTTGGCCTCCAGAGAGTGTCGCAGGGTTGCGATGATAAAAACCGCTCAGCTGGGCTTGTTCTAGCGCTTGTTCTATTTCTAATTTGCGTTTTTTAGCGCCTACCACACTTGAGCATAAGCCAAATGCTAAGTTATCACCTACGCTTAAGTGCGGAAATAGCAAAGGGTCTTGAAACAAAACCCCAATCTGGCGCTTAGAAGCAATAAGATTTTTTACCGACTTTCCATTTAATAAAATATCACCGGCAATACCAAAATGAGTATCTAAGTGTCCACCTATAGCGTTAAGCAAGGTTGATTTGCCAACGCCTGAAGGCCCCATTACACAGGCCACTTCTCCTTTTTCAACCACCAGGTTTACTGGTGAAAACAAGGCAGAGTTGTCGGATAAGGTGGCGCAAAGACTGCGTAACTCTAAACTCAAAACAGTAATCCCGTGTTATTTTATAATTTTTTTAAAGCCATTAATCGGGGTAAATAAATAGCTAACATATATGCCAATATAGGCACTAAGGCTTGTAGCAGCCCGTAGACTCCAACCAGCCGTCTATCAGCACCTGACGCTAAGCTGACGGCCTGTGTGGTAAGAGTTTCTATCTTACCAGCGCCTATCATTAATGTGGGTAAATATTGGCCGATAGATACCGCTATTCCAATCGCCCAGGCCAACAGCAATGGTTGTAATAATAAAGTAAGCTTGATGCGCCAAAAGCAGCCCCAGGTTGATGTGCCTAAGCTAGCAGCCACCTGCAAGTAACGTCTGTCTATAGCCCGCCAAGAATCTATCAAACTTAACATTACATAAGGGAATACAAATAATAAGTGAGCCCAAATGACAGCGCCCATACCACCGTTAAGTCCAATACGTAAAAACCCCACTTTTAAACCGTATAAAAACGCAATCTGTGGAACGAGTAAGGGTAAGTATATAAACCACAATGTTAAACGAGAAAGGTAGCCACCAAATCGGTCTTGTACTTCTAGCCATGCGACAGCAAAAATAACGGCGATAGCGCTACTTCCAAGTGCCAAAATGATGCTGTGTTGCAGTGCTAAAGGCCAGTGTGTGATTAGTTTTAACCAATAACTGTATGACCAGCTTGTGGGTAGGGCATCTGGAAATGACCAACGCCAAGTAAACGACCAAATCAACAATACCACTAATGACAAAAAACCTAGAAGAAGAGACATTGGCAGTGCTGTTGCTAAAGCAGTAGACACTAACCTCCAATGCTTTCCACGTGCACCTGATCTAGTAGCAATTTTGGTAACAGCCATGATTATTACGATCGCTATTTCCCAAACAAAAACACTTAAAATCATTAGCCCAGCTAGCCCTATTGCCGCTGCAGAAGCGGGCAATAACATGGCAACGTTGGCATCGTTATACCAGCGCATTGTAGCTAAAGCTAAAGTAGGAGGAGTATTAGGGCCTAATATTAAAGCCATATCTACAGTTGAAAGGGCATAAACCAAAACTACCAATACGGGTAAGCGAATTAATGGGTATAGTTGAGGGATAATGATTTTATACCATGCATTGGCATAGCTATAACCCATGCTTTGGGCGATGGATAGTTGTTTAGATAAATTAATTTGTTTAAGGGCCACAAGGCTTATAAGCCATAAAAATGGTAGCTCCTTGATAATCAGCCCAAGTGTTAGGCTCAAGCCCCATAAGTCTTGCACTGTCGTCAAGTTTGGCGGCAATTGCCATGTGGTTAACCAAGGGCTAAACAGGCGAGTTAACCAACCAGACGGTGCTAGCAAAAAAGTTAAGCCTATTGCTATTGCAGCATGAGGGGCAGCTAAAATAGGTACTAACATGGGAGCGATAAATGGTTTTAATTTACTAAATAAGAATGACTTTTCAGACGTATTGTAAACCCATGCACAGCCAAAAATGGTTAAAATTAAGCCTGTACTAGTGGCCAAAAAACCACTCACTAAAGTAAGCTGTAAACTAGTGGTAAAGCCTGGCAGTTGAAACAGCTGCTGCCAAGCAGTTAAATTAAAATCGTGTTTTCCAAGCACGGGCAAAATGCCAAAGGCAGCACGGGTGGTCTCACCTAGGCCTGTCACGACAGGGGCCAATATACCCATCACTAGTATGGCCAGCATTGTCCACTTTGGCCATTGTATAGAAAATGTCACAGGTAATATTAGTCCCTTTGTTATGTATGCTAACAGTGTATTATTGGCTGTATCGCTCACTCCAGTGCTGTTTCAATAGCTCAGTCCAGCTGGAGTGAGGCTCTAAAAGAGTAGGGCCTAATTCTACCAAAGTTGGCAGTGCTTCAGAAGTAGGTAAGGCAGAAAAAGCCATTGTATGTTGATGACTTATTTTGTTGGTATCTAACACTGAAAAACTACCTAACACATCGATATTTTGCATATGAGCTTGGGTTTCAGGTTGTAGCAAAAAGTTGGCTACCACCTTCGCTGCTGCAGTATGGCTGGCATTGTAGGGAATAGCGACAAAGCTAATGTTGCCTAATGAACCTTCGCTGGGCACTAGTACGCGGGCGCTTGGAGGTAATAATCCACTAGCTATTCCCGCGGCTGCTGCTCCTGGGTCAAATGCCATAGCAATATCAACGACGCCATCACTGAGCATTTGTTGTTGAATGGCCTCATTTTCTGGAAAACTTGTACCTTCACGCCATAAATACGGCTTTATTGAATCATACCACTCCCATAACGGCGCGCTAGCTTTTTCAAACGACACCTTTGAGGCCTCTTGCTGCAATACGCTAGTATCAGGTGTTAGCTCTATCAAAGCTTGCTTTAAAAAAGTGGTGCCCATAAAGTTACTTACTACTGGGTGAGTTAGGCGCCCTGGATTTTGTTGTGCCCATGTAAGCATTTGTGACATAGATTTTGGTGAATTTTTAACGCGATCACTATCTACGATAAATACAAAACGAGCTAGCCTCCATGGAACCTCTAAACCATCTACGGCCTCTGTGAAGTCTACAGTGGCGGCAGATCCAATGCTTAGGTCAAGGTATTGAGCATTGGGCAAATTTTTAACAAAAGGCCCATGTAATAGATTTTGTTGTTTCATAGCCAAAAAATTAGGCCCATTGATCCAGATCATATCCACAGCCCCCTTGGTGTTTTCTCCAGCTGCCTTTTCAGCCAATACTTGAGTGACTGCTTCAGAGGTTGACGAGAGCTTAACCTGTTGCACTTTTACGTCATATAAAGAGTCAGTTTGCTCACCCACCCAAGAAATGAAGTCGTTAGTGCGTGTATCGCCGCCCCAGGCATGCCAATAAACAGTGTCGCCTGCGGCTTGATCCAGTGTGTCTTGCCATTGGTCGCTGTAACTTGGTTGGCTAAAAAGCCCTATGCTTAAGGCCGAATAAATAGCCATTAATCTTATGGATCGTAAGTAATTTAAAGGTGTAGTCATTAAGATGGTCTCCAATAATAAATAGGTTGTGACAAACTAATCAGCCAGCATACGCCAACCTTGTAACCAGCGACTTAAGGTTGTAAGAGTGCATGCACAAGCAAAAATGTAGGCAAAAGTGCTAAAAAGATTCGGCCATAGGCAAACGATCACAAATAAAGCAATGGTTTCAGCTCCTTCAGTAAGGCCTCCTAGGTAATAGATACCTTTACTGGAGAAGTTTTGTGATGTTAGTTTACGTTTTTCTGCCATTAACGAAAAGGCTAAAAACGATGATCCAGTGCCTATAAACGCCGCTAATAGTGTGGCAGAAGCTAGAGCGTTTTCTGTGCTATTGGCAAATGCAAAGGCCAGAGGTATCAGGGCATAAAAGACAAAATCTAAGGCAATGTCTAAAAATGCACCGCGATCAGTTGTTTGGGTTAAGCGAGCAACTTGGCCATCTATACCATCAAAAACTCTATTAATTAAAATAAAAACTAATGCCCATAAATAATGTTCAGTGGCTATGAGGGGTAAAGCCACTAGACCTATTAAAAACCCAGCAATAGTGACCTGATCTGCACGTATGCCTAAACTTATAAAAAGGGTAGCTATAGGATGTAGCAATTTATGTTGCAAGGGAAGTAAGTGTGCATCAATCATGATCTGCGCCACGTATGATAACGCTCTAACCAATGCATTACCCTAGGGTTTACCTGTGTACGTTTCCATTGTCCAGCCACATATTTGTTAGCTTCTGCCATCGTAGGGTAGGTGTGAATAGTGCCAAGAATTTTGCTTA
Organism: Candidatus Njordibacter sp. Uisw_002; assembly: GCF_047730155.1. Taxonomy (NCBI): domain Bacteria; kingdom Pseudomonadati; phylum Pseudomonadota; class Gammaproteobacteria; order Pseudomonadales; family Candidatus Njordibacteraceae; genus Candidatus Njordibacter; species Candidatus Njordibacter sp. Uisw_002. Next base: position 1,292,971 of record NZ_CP159832.1, on the reverse strand, counting down.
AACCAAGGTTGTATTTCATGGCCAGAACAAATTCTGCTATTAATTCAGCTGCTTGAGCACCTACAATAGTAACACCTAGTATTTTATCTTTACCCGGCACTGTTAACACTTTTACAAAACCAGCTGCAGACCCCTCGGCAATGGCTCGGTCTAAATCATCTATGCCGTAGCGAGTCACTTCATAGCTAATATTTTGTGTGATAGCTTCTTGTTCATTGAGTCCAACTCTTGCCACTTCAGGGTCTACAAACGTAGCCCATGGGATAACACGGTAATCTACTTTAAAGCGTTTAAGTTGGCCAAATAGCGCATTAACACTAGCGTACCATGCTTGGTGAGCCGCTGTATGAGTGAATTGATAAGGCCCTGCAACATCACCTGCAGCATATATATTTGGATATAATGTTTCTAAATAATCATTGGTTTGGACCACTTTATTAGTAGGTATTTCCAGCTCCTCTAGGCCAAAGCCACTTAATCTTGGAGCGCGTCCTACAGCGACGATGATTTGGTCAAACTCAATACGGCTAGTTGTATCTCCACATATAACCTCAATCCACTTTACATCAACTATTGATTTATTTTCTTGAACATTATTGGTCATGTCTTTGCTTGCGACTTTACTCACACCACATGTTAAGGCCTTGTGCCCCGTAAGCACGGTCACTCCATCCTGCTCTAAGGTCTGTTTTACAAACAATGACACGTCTTCATCTTCACGAATCATCAGTCGCTCTAGCATTTCTATTTGAGTAACCTGTGATCCTAAGCGTGCAAAAGCTTGTGTAAGTTCGCAGCCGATAGGGCCTCCACCAAGCACTACTAAACGCTTGGGAGCGCATTCGTCGTTGCGCAGATGCTCCCATAATGTATCTGATGTGAGATAACCTGTGGCTTCTAACCCAGGTAAGGGTGGCACGAATGGTGCTGCACCGGAGGCAATGATGATGCTGCGGCTAGTAAGCTCTGTAATGCTGCCGTTGGTATGGGTGATTTGCACACACCAAGGGGTGATTACTTTGGCATGACCTTCTAATACCTCTACGCCCATTGATTGATAACGTTCCACACTATCGTGAGGGGCAATAGCTGCAATCACTTCATGTATGCGTTGCATTACGTTACTAAAGTTAAATGTGGGTTTGAATGAGGAAAGGCCATAGCTATGGGCATGCTTTATTTGGTGTGCAATTTTTGCACTTTTAATAAGTGCTTTAGAAGGTACGCAGCCGTAGTTAAGGCAGTCTCCACCCATTTTATGGACTTCTATTAACGTGACCTTAGCTTTCACCACAGCAGCTATATAGGCTGACACTAGGCCTGCCGCGCCGGCGCCTATAATAATGACATTTCGGTCAAAGCTTTTGGGCTTATCCCATTTTGCATACAGGCTTCTGCGCTGATAAAGGCTTAAAGCCATGCGCGCTAACCATGGTAGTAACGCCAATATGACAAACGACATGACTAGCTCTGGAGATGTGATGTCAGCTAAACTGTTGAGTTTTGATAACTGGGTGCCTGCATTAACGTATACGATGGTGCCTAATAACATACCTATTTGACTCACCCAATAAAAACGCCATGTTTTCATCGCGCTCAAGCCCATTAATAGGTTAACAGCAAAAAACGGCAGCGCTGGTATCAGGCGAAGGCTAAACAAATAAAAACCACCATCTTTTTCTAGCCCAGCATCGATGGTGTGAATATATTTCCCTAGTTTTGTTCTCACCCAATCTCGTAAAAAATATCGTGACGATAAAAATGCGAGTGTAGCGCCTATGCTTGAGGCAAAGGAAACCATTAATACACCGCCCCAAAGGCCAAACAATGCACCAGCAGCCAAGGTCATCCAGACTGCAAGGGGTAGGGAGGTTGCAGTAATAATGACATACACAGAAAAAAACACGCCTGCAAAAATGGCAGAATTTTGTTGGTGCCATTGCCTAACATCAGCAATGATCATCTGCATACGCTCTAGATCTATTGACTGATCATTTAAATAAAATAACAAGGTTCCAATAAAGCTAATAAGTAAAAGTAATAAAATAGGTTTATATAGGTTGGATCTTGGTTTATTCATAATTAAGTTTACTCAACTAGGGCGTAATAAAGCAGTATATATAATACAGGCTCGTAACAACAACGAAGAATTCTTTTTATAGGCCTGTATTATAAGATATTTTCAATTAGAAAAATCACGTTATTATAATATTAGTATTATTATGCACCTGCCTCAAAGCCATGCGAGTTTGTGTGCCTACGACGCCTGGCAAGCGTAGTATTTTTTTGTAATATAATTCTTCATAATCTTTTGCGTCTGTATAAACAACCTTTAACATGAAGTCATTATCTCCAGCCATCAAATAACATTCCATTACTTGTTCAAGTTTAGCTACGGCAATCTCAAACTCATCAAACACGGCCTCACTTTGCTTATCTAAGCTGATAAAGATGAAGGCTGTGCCTTGCACATGAAATAGTTCTCTGTTGAGTAACCCAACAAATTTATCAAACACACCCGCATCGAGCAGAAACTTAGTGCGCCGCAAACATGCAGAAGGAGATAGGCATATCTGTTCTGCTAACTCCACATTACTTAAACGGGCATTAGTTTGTAGTGCATTAACGATTTTCTTATCAATCTGATCAAGTTCTATATCCTCAATTGAATTAAGTTTCATGAGTACCTTTTTTTGTATAATTAAATTCACTAATCTCGTCACATATACGTAAATATAACAAGATAATTCGCTAAAAACATCATTAAACTAAAACTTAATTCGATTGACATATTTTTTTAATGTGTCGAAATTACTATCAAATAAAAGGGCTGTGTAATGTTAATTGGCGTACCTAAAGAAATTAAAAACCATGAATATCGCGTGGGTATGACTCCAGCGAGTGTGCGTGAGCTTGTACATGCAGGCCATAGCGTTATAGTAGAAACGCTTGCAGGCAGTGGGATTGGCTCAGCTGACAGTGACTATATTGCTGCAGGTGGAGAGATTGTTGAAAGTGCTATGCAGGTTTTTGCTCGTGCACAGATGATTGTAAAAGTAAAAGAACCTCAAGCAGGCGAAATAGCCATGTTGCGGGCTAATCAACTACTCTTTACTTATTTACACTTGGCCCCGGATGCTGCTCAGACTGCGGGTTTAGTGGCATCGGGTGCAACCTGCATAGCATACGAAACCATCACCAGTGCTAGTGGTGGGTTGCCATTGCTTGCGCCTATGTCTGAAGTGGCTGGACGCATGTCGATTCAAGCGGGCGCTCATGTGCTTGAGAAAGCTCAAGGTGGCCGCGGTATGTTACTCGGTGGAGTGCCAGGTGTAGCTCCTGCTAAGGTGGTTATAATAGGTGGTGGTGTGGTCGGTTCAAATGCAGCCCAAATGGCTTTAGGCGCACGGGCTCAAGTGACTGTACTTGACCGTTCTACCCAGGCTTTGGCGCGCTTGGATAAAGAGTTTAATGGTGCTGTACAAACTGTTTACTCCACACAGGATAGTTTGGAGAAATATGTGCTAGATGCAGATTTAGTTATTGGTGGCGTATTAATTCCAGGTGCTGCGGCACCCAAGTTGGTTACCAAAGCGATGGTCAAGGCGATGAAGCCTGGTTCTGTCCTTGTGGATGTAGCAATCGATCAGGGAGGCTGTTTTGCTACATCTAAGGCTACTACTCACGAACACCCCACATACGTTGTAGATGAAGTAGTGCACTACTGTGTTGCCAATATGCCAGGTGGCGTGGCAATGACATCTACTTACGCACTTAACAACGCAACTTTGCCATATATTTTAAAGCTGGCTAACATGGGTTGGAAGAGTGCGCTAAAACAAGATGTGCACTTTTTAGCTGGACTAAATGTTCATGCTGGTTATGTAACTAATGAGCATGTAGCAAAGGCATTGGATTATCAGTATATCGCTCCTGAAACATTGTTAAGTGATGCTCTAGCATAATCTTTAAGCTAACTATTAATGTTTAATGCCCCTTTTCTAGGGGTAAAATGCTCATGTATATTGGCTAGAGCCCGTTTTTTAGTAAAAATAGGCTTCCATTTATGCTTATGGCTTGACTATTAGCCGCTAAATACGGAAAATTCCGCTTTTGATTTCGCCTATAACTGCCATAATTTTGGTAAAAGTCTGTTAAGGATTTAATTTAGGCAAGACTTTAGTAGAGCGGGCCTGATTAAGGCGTGTTCATTTGATAATTAATGAGGCATTTAAATGCAAGTTTCTGTTGAAGCGACTACCAGCATCGAACGACGTTTAACCGTAACAGTACCTTCTGAGCAAATTGATAGCGCAGTCGATAAAAAGGTTAACGAAACCGCTAAAACGATCCGTATTGACGGCTTCCGTCCGGGTAAAGTACCGACCAAGGTTGTCAAAAAACGTTACGGTGCTAGTATCCGTCAGGACGTATTAGGCGATGTTATTCAGTCGAGCTACTTTGAAGCCTTGCAACAGGAAAATATTAAACCTGCAGGCATGCCTAATATTGAACCTAAAGAAGATGCTGGTGAAGGTGAGTTTAGCTACACTGCTGTGGTTGAGATTTACCCTGAAATAACTTTGTCTGATGCATCAGGTATTAGTGTTGAGCGTATGGCATCTAGCATTGAAGATGCTGATGTTGAAACCATGATTGATGTATTACTTAGCCAGCAAACACAATGGACTGAAGTTCAACGTGCAGCTGCAGATACTGATCAAGTTAATATTGACTTTGAAGGCTATCTAGACGGTGAAGCATTCGATGGTGGAGCAGCACAAGGGCATGATCTAGTATTAGGCTCTAACAGTATGATTCCAGGCTTTGAAGCAGGAATTTTAGGTATGGAAGCTGGCATAGACAAAGATATCAAAGTGACCTTCCCTGAAGATTACAATGCTGAACAGCTAGCTGGCAAAGAAGCCACATTCACTATTAAAATGAACACAGTTAGCGAAGCGACTAAACCTGAACTAAACGAAGAGTTTTTTGCTCGCTTTAACCCTAAAGAAGAGGGTGAAGCTGGCTTTCGCGCTGAAATCCGTTCAAATATGACTCGTGAGATGAACCAAGCACTTAAATCTAAGCTAAAAAATAGCTTGTTAAATGCATATCTAGAAATTAACTCTTTCGATATCCCTAAAGCTCTAGTTACTGAAGAGTTGGGTCGCTTAAAGAAGCAAGCTTTACAGCAATTTGGTGGTGGAAATGAAAGTCTAGACCCTAGCATTTTGCCAGACGAAATGTTCCAAGATCAAGCTGATAAGCGTGTTAAAATTGGTTTGTTGGCTGCTGAAATTATTCAGCAAAATGAATTTAAGGCTGATGAAGATAAAGTTAAGGCGTTAGTTGCTGAAATGGCTCAAGGTTACCAAGATCCGCAAGAATTCATTGATTATTATATGAACAATGCAGAGCAACGTAGTCAGTTAGATGGCGTTGTATTGGAAGACCAGGTGGTTGAACATTTGTTGGCTGCGGCTACCATCACCGAAGTTGTAGTAGATTACAAAACAGCTGTTGAGCCAGAAGGCAAAGACGTTGCAGGTGATGAAGAAGCGTCAAGTGAAGAAGCGTAATACTTCTTTGCGTCTGTTATAGCCTCATCGGGCTTGAACAGATCAGCGGTATGGGTTACTTTGATGTGATCCATGCCGTTTTTTTTGCATGTTAATTGATTAAATTTGTCTTTTAGCAAGCCTAGACCTTGGCATTTACCAGATGCGCCACTATATAATAGCGTCACGGTCTGTAATATTTTTATGTATTGGAGTTGTAGCGACAATGAGTTTTTCTTTTCCTCCACAAATGGGGCTAAGCCCTCAGTTAAACAAAGAGTTAAGCGCCTTAGTGCCTATGGTAGTTGAACAAACTTCTCGTGGTGAACGCTCTTACGATATTTATTCACGTCTACTTAAAGAACGGGTGATTTTTTTAGTGGGTCAAGTAGAAGATCATATGGCCAATTTGGTCGTTGCCCAGCTTTTGTTTTTAGAAGCAGAGAACCCAGATAAAGACATTCATCTTTACATAAACTCTCCGGGTGGTTCTGTGACCGCAGGCATGTCTATTTATGACACCATGCAGTTTATTAAGCCTGACGTAAGTACAATGTGTATTGGCCAAGCAGCCAGCATGGGTGCTCTACTTTTAACCGGCGGAGCCGAAGGTAAGCGATATTGCCTGCCTAACTCTCGAATGATGATTCACCAACCATTAGGTGGTTATCAGGGGCAAGCTACGGATATTGAAATTCATACTAAAGAAATTCTCAATATCCGTGATAAGTTGAATCGCATTATGTCCACACATACAGGACAAAGTTTAGAAACGATTGCAGCAGATACTGAGCGTGATAACTTTATGGAAGGTGCTCAAGCTGTAGATTATGGTTTGATAGATACTGTGCTTGATAAGCGCCCAGTTTAGAAAGTGCTAATAAAAGACTGATTTATAGTTATTGTTTGCTTAAATTTTGTCGATGATTGTATAGAAAAGATTTAACGTTAGTCCAAGATTATAGTGGACTACAAATATTGGTAATTGTATGAGCGAAGATAAAGACGAATCTGGAGAAGGTACAGGTAAGATACTTTACTGTTCCTTTTGTGGTAAAAGCCAAAACGATGTGCGCAAGCTAATTGCTGGGCCGTCAGTTTTTATATGCGATGAGTGTGTTGATCTGTGTAATGACATTATTCGAGAAGAAATTCTTGATCAAGATCAACCTGATGCAGATGAGAGTTTGCCTACTCCTAAAGAGATACGGGCAGCTTTAGAAGAGTATGTTATTGGCCAACCTAGAGCCAAAATGGTGTTGTCTGTTGCTGTTTATAACCACTACAAACGGTTGAATTATGTCGGTGGTAAAGACGATGTAGAGCTAGGCAAAAGTAATATATTACTCATTGGTCCTACAGGTAGTGGTAAAACATTATTGGCTGAAACCTTAGCTCGATTGTTGAATGTACCTTTCACTATTGCAGATGCAACCACGCTGACCGAAGCAGGTTATGTGGGTGAAGATGTAGAAAATATTATCCAAAAGCTATTGCAAAAATGCGACTACGATGTTGATAAAGCTCAGCGTGGCATTGTTTATATTGATGAAATTGATAAAATTTCTCGTAAATCAGACAACCCTTCCATCACTCGAGACGTTTCAGGAGAGGGTGTCCAACAAGCTTTGCTAAAGCTTATTGAAGGCACTGTAGCCTCTGTACCACCACAAGGTGGTCGCAAACATCCTCAGCAAGAGTTTTTGCAAGTAGACACAAGCAATATACTATTCATTTGTGGTGGCGCTTTTTCAGGCTTAGATCAAGTAATTCGGGATCGCACAGAGAAGAGTAGCATTGGTTTCTCAGCCACAGTTAAGAGCAAAGATGAGAGCAAAAATGTAGGGCAATTGTTGCATTCAGTTGAAGCGGAGGATCTTGTTAAGTTTGGCTTGATACCTGAATTTGTTGGACGTTTGCCAATGATTGCAACGCTTGAAGAGCTAGATCAAGAGGCTTTAATTCAAATTTTAACTGTACCTAAGAATTCCTTAACAAGGCAGTATCATAAGCTTTTTGAAATGGAAGATGTTGAAATTGAATTCCGTGAAGATGCTCTTAAAGCTGTAGCGCAAAAAGCTATGGAGCGTAAGACTGGCGCGCGTGGTTTGCGTTCTATTCTTGAGTCTGTACTTTTGCCTACCATGTTTGATCTTCCTGATCAGACCAATGCAGTTAAAGTTGTCGTGAATGCACAAAATATTAATGGTGAGAGTGATCCGTTAATAGTTTTGGACAAAGTGGATCTGCAAAAAACTGCATCAGACTAGCAATTAGGGCTTCGTAGTTAAAAAAACCACCTTAGGGTGGTTTTTTTGGTTTCATTTTGCTTAAAGGCTTGTATTCTTACTGCCTGTCCGCATTTAATAAGACTTACTTGAATTCGCTAGACACCGCGATGTTAGCCTAAAGGATTTTTATGACTCAAACTCTTCCTCTTATTCCGTTACGCGATGTTGTGGTTTATCCACATATGGTGATTCCTCTTTTTGTAGGACGTCAAAATTCTATTGATGCGTTAGAGCATGCCATGGCAACTGATAAGGCCATTGTTGTTGTGGCCCAAAAAAGTGCTGCAGTTGATGATCCGCAAATTTCAGATTTGTTTGAAATAGGGACTTCTGCACGCATTTTACAGCTTCTTAAGCTTCCAGATGGCACGGTTAAAGTATTAGTAGAAGGAGAGCAGCGAGTAGTGATAGAGGAAGTTGTCAGCACTGCAGGCTTCTTTACTGCCCAAGTTAACACCATTGATGACGCCCAACCTCCAGAAGGTGAACGTAAGGCCTTAACCCACACATTAATGTCTCAATTTGAGCAGTATGTGAAGTTGAGTAAAAAAATATCCAATGACGTCATGTCCTCCATTACAAATATCGAAGATCCCAGCCAACTAGCTGACACCATTGCTTCTCAAATGAACTTGAAATTAGAAGAGAAACAAGCTTTATTGGAAATGGGAGACCTTACACAACGTCTTGAACATCTAATGGGGCAAATGGAAGGTGAGATTGATCTTGTTAAAGTAGAGAAACGTATTCGTGGCCGAGTTAAGAAACAGATGGAAAAGAGCCAGCGTGAATATTATTTAAATGAGCAAATAAAAGCAATCAATAAAGAACTTGGAGATATTGATGATGCCGCTCCAAACGATTTAGATGAACTACAAAGTAAAATTAATGCAGCCGGAATGCCGGATGAAGCTAAGGAGAAAACGCAATCTGAGCTAGGTAAGCTTAAGATGATGCCTCCAATGTCTGCTGAAGCCACAGTGGTGCGTAGCTATATTGATTGGATGGTTACTATCCCGTGGAAGAAAAAAAGCCGTCTCAGGCATGATTTGGCTAAAGCTTCGTTAGTGCTTGAGGCAGATCATTACGGGTTATCCGAAGTAAAGGAGCGCATTCTAGAATATTTAGCCGTGCAGCAACGTGTTAAAAAGATGAAAGGCTCTATCTTGTGTTTAGTAGGGCCTCCAGGGGTGGGTAAAACCTCTTTAGGTAAGTCTATTGCTCGTGCCACAGGACGTCAGTATGTTCGTATGGCATTAGGTGGGGTAAGAGATGAAGCTGAAATTCGTGGGCATCGTCGCACTTACATTGGCTCATTGCCTGGTAAGTTAGTTCAAAAAATGTCCAAGGCAGGGGTGTCAAACCCATTATTTTTATTGGATGAAATTGATAAAATGGGTATGGATAGCCGAGGCGACCCATCATCAGCTTTGCTTGAGGTGCTAGATCCCGAACAAAATAACACTTTTAATGATCATTATTTAGAAGTTGATTACGATTTATCTAATGTCATGTTTGTATGTACTGCTAACTCAATGAACATCCCAGGCCCATTATTAGATCGAATGGAAGTGATTCGTATTCCAGGTTATACAGAAGATGAAAAGCTAAGTATTGCTAAGCGTTACCTATTGACCAAGCAGCTTGCTGCTAATGGATTGTCGCCTACAGAACTGGTACTTACAGACGATGCCATCGTTGATTTAATACGTTATTACACTCGTGAAGCAGGTGTGCGTAGTTTAGAGCGCGAGATTGCAAAGATCTGCCGCAAGGTGGTAAAAGAACATTTGCTGGCAGGCTTTAAAACTGCAAACGATAGCCCAGTTCAGCAAGTTGATGCTAGTAATTTAGAAGTTTACTCTGGTGTGCGCAAATGCAGCTTTGGTCAGGCAGATGCAGACGATCGCATTGGACATGTGAATGGCTTAGCATGGACTTCAGTTGGTGGTGATATTCTTACCATAGAGTCTGCTGTGGTGCCTGGTAAGGGGCGTTTGGTAAAAACAGGATCTCTCGGTGATGTAATGCAAGAGTCTATTCAGGCGGCTTTAACAGTGGTTCGTGGCAGGGCGTCTGGCTTGGGTATAAAAACAGATTTCCATGAGAAGTGTGACATTCATATTCACGTCCCAGAAGGTGCAACACCTAAAGACGGACCAAGTGCGGGAGTAGGGATGTGTACCGCATTAGTTTCAGTTTTAACGGGGATTCCAGTGCGTGCTGATGTAGCTATGACGGGTGAAATTACTTTACGGGGACAAGTGCTGCCTATCGGTGGGTTAAAGGAAAAACTGTTAGCTGCCCATAGAGGTGGTATTAAAACAATTATCATTCCTGAAGAGAATGAAAGGGATTTAAAAGAGATTCCTGAAAATATAAAGGCAGATTTATCTATAAAACCAGTGAAATGGATAGACGAAGTGCTAGACTTAGCATTACAATTCAGCCCAACACCTATTGTATTAGAAGAGAGTGATATTTTGGCTGATAACAGCAAAGATGCCGCACTTACTGATAGTATTAGTACACACTGATTTTATTATCGCACTTTAGGCTGTTGAATTGATTATTTTCAAGGCCCTCTATTGACAAGGCTTTGAACAAGTTGGTATAAATTGTACTTCGGTGGTTTGAGCTGAATAAAGTACAATATAACAAAAAAGATCTGCTTGAGTAGATCGACTATTTTTAATATACACAAAGGGGATTAACGTGAATAAATCTGAACTGATTGAAGCCATTACAGCTGATGCTGATCTTTCAAAAGCAGCAGCAGGCAGAGCATTAGATGCGGTTATTGGAGCCGTTACTGGCGCTCTTAAAGATGGTGAATCCGTTTCATTGGTAGGCTTTGGAACTTTTTCTGTTAAAGCTCGTGCAGCTCGTACAGGACGTAACCCACAAACTGGCGCTGCAATTCAGATTGCTGCTGCCAACGTTCCTAGTTTTAAAGCAGGTAAAGCGCTTAAAGACGCAGTCAACTAGACTAAGTCTGTACTCTATGGGTTATTAGTTTATTGTTATTACCTATTACCCGTAGTTTAGAAAAACGCATTCCTTTGAATGCGTTTTTTGTTTGTAGAACCCTAATAACCTAATATATAGCCAGCAAAGCTGCAGAAGCCAAACATAATGTTACAAAATATCCGTGATAATTCAAAAGGTATAGTGTCCAAAATATTGGTAAGTCTGATTGCCTTTACCTTTGTAATTTGGGGAGCTGAATCTCTCTTTAGCATTTCCTCTGATAATAGTGCGCCAGCACAAGTGAATGGAGAAGAAATTAGCTTGCAAGAGCTACTCCAAACCTCAGAGCTACAACGTCGTCAAATTTTATCCAATAACCCTGACCTTGACCCGGTTACCCTTGATCAGCAAGCTATTCAGACCTCAGCGCTGCAACAGCTCATTGATCAGCGGATATTGTTGCAATATACCCAAAGCAACAACTTAGTGTTATCAGACGCTGCGATTGACCAAATGATCGTGCAGTCAAAAGACTTTCAGGTGGAAGGTGTGTTTGACCGAAACCTCTTTGAATCATTATTGAGAAATTTTGGATTAACTCCAACGACATACCGCCAACAGCTTAAACGTGGAAATATTATAGATCAAACAAGGCTGGCCTTTGCAGGTACTGCGTTTACTTTAGGTAGTAATGCTGATGAAGCTGCACGCCTAGATGGACAAACTCGGAATATAGCGACAATTACTTTACCATTATCTGCACAGATGCAGGCTGTTTCTGTGAATCAAGAAGAAATCGATAGTTATTATGCGATCAATAAGCAACGTTTCATGCAGCCTGAAAGTTTAAACCTTAGTTATGTGACACTAAATAAAAGCGACTTCTATGATCAGGTTAATATTACAGATGAAGACCTTCAAAAAGCTTACCTTGATGCTCAACAATTGACTCTAGAGCAGTCTAATACTGAGGCTGAAGCCTCACATGTATTATTCTTAGTTAATGACGAGCAAACGCAAGATCAAGCAATGGGCTTGGCTCAGGTTGCCTACGATCAATTGAAAAAAGGTGAAGCCTTTGTTGATGTAGCTAAGCAGTATTCACAGGATCAAAGCACTGCCTTAGATGGTGGTTATATTGGCCTACTGGCAAAGGGTGAGTTTGGAGATCTATTTGATGAGGTGTTATTTGATCTCCAGCCAGGCTCTTATAGCGCTCCTGTAGCAACAGAATTTGGTGTGCAAATTTTATATGCCCATGCTCAAGACACTGCAGATTTGCCAACTTTTGAAGATCAAAAGGAAGCGCTTAGCCTATCTCTTAAGCAATTAGGTGCCGAAAGTTTATTTGTTGGTGCGAGTGAAGAAATGGCTGACATTGCCTTCTCATCACCAGATCTATTTGAAGTTGCTCAAATATTAGGCCTTACTGTGCAAGAGAGTGATTTTTTTGGGCGCGAAGGTGGTGAAGATGTTGCGAGTTACGATAGGGTAGTGACGGCTGCATTTAGTGATGAAGTTCTGTTACAGGGTAATAACTCAAGTGTTCTGGAGTTGGCATCAGATAAATTAATCGTCATTCGGCTTAAGCAATATAATGAAGCTTCTCAGCAACCCATTGCCGATGTAATAGATACTATTACTCAGCAAATAGTTTCACAAAAAGCTTCTGAAATGTTGGATAAGAAAGCTAATGCTTATGTTGATAAATTGAAAAGTGGTACAGGCATGGCCTCAGTATCATCATCTGAAATGCTCAATCTAGAGCAGTTTGATGATATATCTCGAAGTGCTACTGTTGTGAATCGTTTAATTGTGCAATCTGCATTTCGACTACCTAGTCCAGTCTCTGAAGCAAGCTATGGCACTGTGCAAAATTACAATGGTGACGTGACTATTATACAGTTGCAAAGTGTTACAGATGCAAAGCCAGAAGAGCAAACTCCACAGCAACGTTCAGCTTTGGTTGATGCCCTGACTCGCTTGCAAGGTCAAAGTGACGTCAGCTTACTTGAAAACTCTTTGAGCGCTAAAGCAATTATTGAAACGTTTTAATGCATTAACTGATTAAGTTAATTACAAAAAAGGCAGCCTAGGCTGCCTTTTTAGATTTTAAATCTTTTTTACATATCTTTTACAGCGTAAATGCCTTCAACATTGCGAAAGTAACCTTGGTAGTCCATTCCAAAACCATAAACAAAGCGGTCTTCTACGTCTAAACCTATAAAGTCTGGTACATATTCAACTTTACGATCATGAACTTTGTTGAGTAGGGCTGCAGCATATACTTTCTTGGCGCCAGCTTCTTTTAAGTATTCACAAATAGCAGCTAAAGTGTGTCCTTCGTCATAAATGTCATCTACTACAAGTACCGTACGACCACTGATGTCTGTGCTGGGGCGAGCTAACCATGACAAGTTAGTTCCAACCGTTTTTTTGCCGTAACGGGTGGCATGTAAATAATCTGTTTCTAAAGGAAACTGTAGTTTTAGTAACAGTTGTGCCATAGGGATCATGCCGCCATTAAGTACGCAAAGTACTAACGGCATTTCTTTTGACAAGGTTGTCGTGATTTCTGCTGCCATTGTTTCAATACCAGCGGCGATTTCTTCTCCGCTGACTAATAAGTCGGCTTGTGCGTGAACAGATACGGCTTGCGCGTATGTAATGGTCATATTAGTACCTTGCAAAATTTATATATTATAACTCAAATAACAGTTTTTTAAAAAATTGATTTTAGACTAAAAGATGGGAGGTCACAGTGGCAGAAGATAGGGTAGAATAGATCATCATTAAGCCCACGCAGTTCGCACATGTTATGAATACAGATATTAATCACATCATTGTAAATGGTGCTCAGATTGCTTTTAATAAGATGCGCAGAGCTCAGTCATTTAATGCTCGTTTGTACTATTATGCTGAAATTGGGGTTTATCTAGAAGTTTCTTTATCTCATGGCGCAGGTATAACGCCTGCAAGTAATGAGCAAATTAATGAGATTTATAAACAAGCAACGCATTTTCACATGAATGAAAATAAACGTTTAAGGCAAGTTGGCTAGTTCGCTATGCAAACAGAAGATACTCCAGTATTTGATATTGATGAATATTTAAAACAGCTACCAAACCGTCCAGGTGTCTATCGTATGTTCGATAGTGAAGGTGAGGTGGTTTACGTAGGCAAGGCTGTAAATCTTAAAAATAGAGTAACAAGTTACTTTAGGGGTAAGAGCCACAATACCAAGACCCAGGTGATGGTCTCTAAAATAGTCTCGATTGAAGTAACTCTGACTCACAGCGAAAGTGAAGCGTTGTTATTAGAAAATACGCTAATCAAACGTTTGAAGCCGCCCTATAACATATCCCTTAGAGATGACAAATCTTACCCCTACGTTTATATCTCCGATCAACACGATTATCCAGCAATGCAATATGTTCGCGGTGGTAAAAACCGCAAAGGGCGTTATTTTGGGCCTTATACAAGTGCTGGCGCTGTAAGAGAAAGCCTCAACTTGATGCAGCGTATTTTTCGTATTCGCCAATGTGAAGATGCATTTTTTGCCAATCGTCAGCGCCCTTGCCTTCAGTTCCAAATCGGTCGATGCAGTGGGCCTTGTACAGGTGAAATAAGTAAAGAAGATTATGCAGCGGACCTGCGCCACGCCACCTTATATCTAGAAGGTAAAAACCAACTTTTATTAGATGAAGTCAGCGATCAAATGAATGTTGCAGCACAAAATCTTAAATTTGAGTCTGCAGCAGCACTTAGAAATCAACTAGGCTTTTTACGACAGGTGCAAGAGCAGCAGCATGTGGTTTCTAAACGTGGCAACTTAGACATATTTGCAGTGGCTAGCTCGCAATCTGGATTATGCATTCATCAACTTATGGTGCGCTCAGGGCGAGTGATTGGTAGTAAGAATTTCTATCCTAAAATGGGTTTAGAAGAAACAAAGCCTGCAATACTCACGGCTTTTTTAGGACAATATTATCTTTCAGGTCAGTATCGTGATGTTCCAGATGAAGTGCTTGTCAGTGACGCTCAAGAGGAACAGCAAGTAATAGCGCTAACTATAGCTGGGCGGACAGAGCATGGGTTTAAGATCATAAGCAATGTAAGGGGGCCTCGGGCTCAGTGGCTAAGGTTAGCTCAAACTAATGCAGATCAAGCTTTACTAAGCTATGTGGCTAATAAACAAACGCAAGTGTCTCGCTTTTTAGCTTTACAAGAAGCGTTAGATTTACCTCAAATGCCTGAACGCTTAGAGTGTTTTGATATCAGCCACTCTAGCGGTGAGGCCACAGTGGCCTCTTGCGTTGTTTTTGATCAAGGTGGTCCTAAAAAGTCTGATTATAGAACCTTTAATATTGAAGGCATCACACCAGGTGACGACTACGCCGCTATGTCACAAGCTATCACCAGACGCTATACACGATTGAAAGAGAATCAAGGCATTATGCCAGATTTGCTTATTGTTGATGGTGGTAAAGGGCAAATAACGCAGGCTATTCAAGTGTTATCTGAGCTACAACTACAAGATCTCTATGTGTTAGGTGTTGCAAAAGGGGACACTCGAAAAGCTGGATTTGAGCGTTTGTTTAATGGCTGGACTGGAGAGGAAATTGCCTTACCCGACGACTCTTCTGCATTGCATTTGTTGCAGCACATTAGAGATGAGAGTCATCGATTTGCTATTACAGGCCATCGTGCGCGTCGAAATAAGAAGCGGACACGATCCAACCTTCAACAAATAGATGGTGTTGGTCCCAAACGACGGCAATCCTTGTTAAGCCATTTTGGTGGTATGCAGGATTTAACTAAAGCCAGTATTGATGAATTAGCAAAAGTTAAAGGAATTAGTCTTGATATGGCAGATACCATCTATCGTTCTTTACGCGGTGAAGATGGATAGGCTAAAATGTCATGATACACATTTACTTTTAAATATACTAAGCGGTTGATTATGTTAAACATTCCTAATTTGGTAACCTTGTTTCGTTTGGCATTGATCCCTTTTATTTTAGTGGCCTATTATTGGCCCTCTGAAAGTCGTTTTGTATGGGCTGCAGGGCTATTTGCTCTTGTTGCTGCGACAGATTGGCTGGATGGTTATTTGGCTAGAAAGCTTAATCAAGCTACTCCCTTTGGTGCATTCTTAGATCCAGTTGCAGATAAAATAACTGTAGCTGTGGCTTTAGTGGTATTGGTAGAAGCCTACTCAGAGCTGTGGTTAACTGTCCCCGCCATTATCATAATCAGTAGAGAGATAGTCATTTCTGCTTTGCGTGAATGGATGGCTGAAACAGGTAAAAGAGCCAATATAGCAGTGTCTTATATTGGTAAAGTTAAAACAACAATGCAAATGGGGTCTATTGTGTTTCTCCTAGCAACGCCCCCAGGGACTGCGATTGCTACCGTTGGGTTAGTGATGTTGTATGCTGCTGCGGCATTAACGATATGGTCTATGATGTTGTATTTATCAGCCGCATGGTCTCAGCTTAAAAAGGGGGCCTAGTAGCATGGCAAAACCTATTCCAATTACCGTAATGTTAGTTGATGACCATGAAATTGTCCGATTTGGTTTTAGGCGGCTTATTGAAACAACTAAAGATATTAAGGTCGTGGCTGAGGCTTGCAGTGGTGAAGAAGCCTTTATATTGGTACCAGAATATGAGCCAGATATAATTATCATGGATATCAATATGCCTGGTATCGGAGGCTTAGAAGCTATTATTCGTTTATGTAAGCGTGAATCTAAGCGTAAAGTGATCGCCTTAACCATGCATGAAACAGAGCCTTTTCCTACACGTGTTTTAGCTGCGGGCGCCAAGGGTTATTTAAGCAAGCGTTGCGCACCCCAGGAGCTTATCGTTGCCATTAGGCGTGTATTTAATGGTGGTGAATTTATTACGACTCAAGTTGCTCGTGAAATGAGTAAAACGCCTGGGGCTCAAGAGTCTGCAATTGAGTTGTTAAGCGCAAGAGAATTCCAGGTTTTTTCAATGTTTGCGGAAGGGCGTACAGCTATGGAAATAGGTGAAAAAATGAACCTAAACCACAAAACCATTCACAGTCACCGCTCCAATGTAATGAAAAAGCTTAAGCTAAAAACGACTGCTAATCTTGTTCAGTTTGCTATGCTTCAGGGAATTATCCCAAGTTAATTGTTAACCTTTGGCTACTACTTTTTCATTCACTGGTCTGCGGCTGACTACAATACCAAATAAAATGGCAAGTAAAGCTACCATGTCGTGCCACAATATTAATTCTCCCAACACTAGTGCACCTATAAAGTAGGCAACCACTGGTATGAGGTAATTGATATTAGATAAGAATGTCGGGCCAGCACGTTGAATGAGTGCAAATAAAATGATGGCGGCTACGCCTGTAGGGAAAACACCCAGCCATACAATGGTGAATACAGCTGATGTGGAGACAAATTTCCAATCAATATAAAATGCCGAAGGCCAGATACCTAGGCTTATGACTGCTGCACAAATCGTCACTCCAGTGCTCACTACGGCTGAACTATAAGTAGGAAGGCGTCTGGCTATAATGCTGTTGGTGGCATAAAGAATGGCTGCTGTTAATATTAGTAAGCAGCCAATTAAACTGTTTTGGGATCCTAGTATGGTAGGCCCCAAGATCAGTATGACGCCTCCAATACCAAAGACAAAGCCCAATAACTTATTTCGATTTAGATTTTCATCTGCAATGAAAAAATGTGCCAAAATCAATGTCATTAGTGGCATTATCGCCATTAATAATCCAGCCATCCCTGAAGTGACATAAACTTGACCCTTTGCGATAAGCCAATAGGGTAGGACACTGCCTACAAGTCCTAGAAGCATGAAGTGAGCCCAAGCAATGGGCTTAGAAGGAAGGCGCTTACCTCGAGCTAACATGAAGATTATCAATACCAGGGCGCCAATAGACAGTCTAAGTACGACTACTTGATCAGGTGTAAATGTTCGCAAGCTTATCTTGATCGCTAAAAAGGACGTTCCCCATAAAGCTACCAAAGAAAACAATAATACCCAATTAATTAGTTGCTCTCGGTTCAATGACATTAATCAATCTTCTCTTTGTCAGCTAAAGGCAGGTCTTTAACTGTTTTAAGGTAGCCAAGTAACTGCTTTCGGGTGTTGTCCTCTAGCATGATTTCTGCCACTTTTTCTGCAGTAGCTTCGTCAATCCCGGCATTTTCAACCAAGTCAGCAATGAAGTAAAGGACATCCGTGCGGTTGTCTAAATCCTTTGCTAATTTAATGTCCATGAATTCTCCGATAATTGTGCCTGCTTTACTGACGACTTGATGTACTGTGCGAATTGTCATTGGTTGTCCATAATTTGAGCTACTGTATGTGCGTACAGTATAGGGTTGTGGTGTCGGAATAACTAGTATTTATTTACTTGGCATTACAAAAGGCAACTCGAATGATATAATTTAACATAATATACATTATGCGAAGTTAAATATAGCTAATAAATAGAGCTATCGGTATACTAAACCCACTTATTCTCGTTACTATTAAAGAAATTATTTTGGCTAAAATCAGTTCAAGCATTGCTTCGCACATCCCTTGCCCGGTGTCGGAGCGACTCAAACAAGCACGAATGCAACGTAAGTTTTCGCAGCGCGGTTTAGGTATAGCAGCGGGTATTGATGAAGCCTCAGCTAGTGCTCGCATGAACCAGTATGAACGTGGCAAGCATGTGCCAGATTATAAAATGTTATGCAGTTTGGCGGGTGTATTACGGGTACCGATACCATACTTCTATGCAAATGATGACGATGCTAAACTATTACTCAATCTGGCATTGCTTTCTAATGAACAGCAAGAATTGATTCGTGAGCTTGTAAAGCGACTTAATTTTAACCTATAAAGTGGCTGGCTTTTTAAAGATTAATTAACGCTATAGCGGTGTATATATTGACCATTTTTTAAGGTAAATAATACTTCTAAACCAGCATGGCGTATGGGCGCAAAGTCTTGAGTCGCACAAAGGTTTTGCTCAGATACATACGATTCGTGATCGCTTCCATCTGTTAATATATGGTAGAAAGGTTGTTTTTTATCGATAGGAGGCTGGCCCAAGCTTGCCATGGTTTTACAGGCTTCTTGATACCATTTTTCATCGAGTGAGTACTCAAAATCAATATCAAATATCACGCCGCGAAAACCAAAGTGTTTGTGCGCTACTACTTGGCCTATATTAAACTGCGCGTGGGAAGTCTGCATTAAACTACTTACTCATTTCAAGTGAACAAATTTAATTATACGCTTTTTCATTAGACTCTACCAAGTAGGTTTAACTTATTTGGTGATCTATTAGGGTTTTGTTTGTAATGATAAGTTGTATTATTGACTCTTTTTTACATTTTTTTTAAGAAATATCCTAGCTTCTTCAGCTAGTTAGACTACAATAATGATTATTGTTTAAATCAGGAGCATATCGATGCAAGACCAAATTCAATTTTCAAGCGATTCAAGAGAATCTGCGTTAGCTACAAACAAGGTATTACGCAATACCTATGCCCTACTCTCTATGACGCTTATATTCAGTGCAGTGACCGCAATGATGGCTATTTCTAGCAACGCTGCCCCGGTCAATTTCATTGTGCAAATAGTCGTTTTATTTGGTACATTATTTGCCCTTCACAAATTTAAAAATTCAGTTTGGTCTATTCCACTGGTATTCTTTTTTACTGGATTTTTAGGTTACACAGCAGGCCCTATCGTTAACTTCTATTTAGGGATGGCAAACGGCGGTGACATTGTCACTACAGCTTTGGCTATGACAGGCATAACCTTCTTAGGTTTGTCAGCGTACGCTGTTTCAACCCGAAAAGACTTCAGCTTTATGAGTGGTTTTTTGATGATGGGTTTGATCGTTGTGATTGTTGCATCATTGGCAAATATCTTCTTTGCAATTCCTGCGTTATCTCTCGCTATAAGTGCTGTGGGCGTATTAGTATTTTCAGGCTTTATTTTGTATGATACTAGCCGCATGGTAAATGGTGGCGAAACTAATTACGTCATGATGACTGTGAGCTTGTATCTTAACATCTACAACTTATTTTTGATGTTGTTGCACCTTACAGGTGCTCTAAGTGGCGACGATTGATTTCAATAAATACGTCACTAATTAACGGAGCCCCGCCTTTTGGCGGGGTTTTTGTATATGTCTGATTTGATTAAGCCCCCTGCCTTACATAGTCCACATCCGTCGTTAACCTATACGGTTATAGTACGCTGCGGTCCTCATCAACAAGGACAGTCACTGTCAGCCTTTGAATTTACTAAGGAGCTTTTGGTGCAAGGACATCAGGTGCTTAGAGTCTTTTTTTACCAACAAGGCGTGCATCTGTCTTCAAGTCTAAGAGTAATGCCACAAGATGAGCTCGATCTAACTGCGCTTTGGCAGCAGTTAAGCTTAGATTATGATTTAGAGCTTGGTGTGTGCATTGCTGTAGCCTTGCAGTCTGGTATTGTTGACCAACAAGAGTGTCGCCGTTACGAGCTTAGTGCCGTTAATCTGGCTCCCCAGTTTACATTAATGGGCCTTGGGCAGCTTGCGTCAGCTAGTGTTGAATCGGATCGCTTAGTGAGCTTTGGAGGGTAATCTATGTCATGCTTAATGATTCTTAGCTGCGCACCATATGGGTCTCGAAGCGCTAAGGAATCCTTAGATGTTGCTTTAGTTTTAGCTGCTTTTGAACAACAACCTGCTATTTTGTTTCTTAATGAAGGTGTGTTGCAGCTTCTTCCTGCTAGCAAGTGCCCTGCTACCCACAAGCATATTGGTAAAATTATTAGTGCCTTAGAGATGTATGATATTAACGAGCTGTGGATAGAACAAGAGTCATTGGATCAGTTTGGTTTAACAAAAGAAGACTTAAGCCAGCCTGTAAATGTGATTTCTCGTGCGAAGGTTTCAGAACTTTGCAGTCAGTATGATCAGCACATGGTGTTTTAATTATGGCTATACTTCATATTATCGCTAAACACATGGGACAAGACGCGTTAAGCATCTTAGTAGAGCGAGGTAGTCAAAATGATGCCTACATATTTATAGATGATGGTGTATATGTCCTACTTAGCCAAAGGTTTAAAGCTTTGAATGCCTCAATAATAAAGGAAGATAGGCGCGTGTACGTGATGGCTAAACATGCCATTGAGCGTGGAATACCACAAAATAACTTTAGCGAAGTCACACTAATTAATATGGCTGATATGGTGCGTTTAACTTCAAGCTATTCGTCTTCTATAAGTTGGTAATATGCACTTACAAACAGATAAAGATGGCTATTTAAAGAATTTAAATGACTGGAACCCAGAAGTCGCTAAATGGTTGGCATCAAGTGTCGATGTGACCTTGGAAACTGAGCATTGGGAGGTGATTAATGCGCTTCGGGTATTTTATGCTGACACAGGTGTATCCCCAGCCATGCGTATATTGGTGAAAATTGTTAAGAAAAATATAAGTGAGAACAAGGGTAACAGTATTCATTTGTTAACCTTATTTCCAGGTAGCCCAGCAAAACTGGCTGCCAAAATTGCAGGCCTACCTAGGCCCACAAACTGCCTTTAAAGCCTTTACTAGGCTTTTGCTGAGAGTACTTTAATACCGCCCATGTAAGGTACAAGTACCTCTGGCACTATGATACTGCCGTCTACCTGTTGGTAGTTTTCTAAGATCGCAAGTAATGTGCGCCCTACTGCCAAACCCGAACCATTCAGGGTATGCAACAATTCGGGCTTTCCTGTTTCTGGGTTACGCCACCTTGCTTGCATCCGTCGTGCTTGGAAATCACCCATGTTAGAGCACGAAGAAATTTCGCGATATTTGTCTTGGCCAGGTAACCAAACTTCAAGGTCGTACGTTTTAGTTGCCGAAAATCCTAAATCACCACCACACAGAATCACTTTGCGGTAGGCTAAACCCAAACCAACCAATATAGATTCAGCATGGCCTGTAAGCTCTTCTAGAGCTGCTGTTGAGTGAGCAGGTTCAACCATTTGTACCATTTCAACTTTTTCAAACTGATGCTGGCGCACTAAGCCTCTTGTGTCTCTACCGTGGCTGCCCGCTTCGCTTCGAAAGCAGGGAGTGTGGCATGTAAAGCGCAAAGGTAACTTGCTTGCATCTACTATTTCATCACGCACAAGGTTAGTTACGGGAACCTCAGCGGTAGGAATAAGATACAAATCTCGCTCGCCTGGCACTTTAAATAAATCTTCTTCAAACTTAGGTAATTGACCAGTTCCACGTAATGATTCGGCATTGACTAAGTAAGGTACATAAACTTCTTCATAGCCATGATCATGAATATGAGTATTTAACATATATTGAATAAGGGCTCGGTGCATCCGTGCCAATTGTCCCTTAAGCACCATAAAACGTGCACCAGTAATCTTAATAGCTGCGCCAAAATCCAAACCTTCAAGTGCTTCAGCTAAATCAACGTGATCCTTTATTGGAAAATCAAACTGAGGCTTATCGCCCCAAACCAATACCTCTTGATTATCATCTTCAGTAGTACCTAAAGGTACACTTTCATGAGGAATATTGGGTATAGTCATAAGCATAGCGCTTAAGTCATCTTGCACATGTTTTAGCTGTATTTTTTTAGCATCAAGTTGGGTTCCAAATGAGCTCACTTGGGCCATAATCTCTGTGGTGTCTTGACCCTGAGCTTTAAGTTTACCTATTTCTTTAGATTTTGAATTACGCTCGCTTTGTAAGTTTTCAGTATCAATCTGTAACTTTTTACGAGACTCCTCCATGTTATTTAACTTGTCTACATCAAGCTCAAAGCCTTTCTTTAACAGCTGTTTAGCCACTTCTTGCGGCGTATTGCGAACCAATTTTTGGTCTAACATGGAGTATTCCTACGGTAAAACGATAGTGAGTATAGGGTAAATTATATTTTTATAGCAAACGGCCAAAATACAAGCCAACAGTCACACCTATTAAACTGATACAGACATTTGCGAAAATGTTACCTAGCGCCATGAGCCATTCGCCTTGCTCTATAAGGCGAATGGAATCTAATGAAAAGGTAGAAAAAGTAGTGAACGCACCTAACAAGCCAATGATTAAAAATGGCCGTGAGGCAGGAGGCAATATGCCCTTCTCTTCGATAAGCACATAAGCTAAACCTATCAGTAATGAGCCGACAGAGTTGGTCAGCAGTATCGCCAACGGGAAACGTCCACTGTAGATACCTGATAACCAGTGCTGAAGTCCAAAGCGGCCTATGGCGCCAAAAGCACCTCCACAGGCGATAGCAACTAACTGACCGACGATTAGATTCTCCCCTACGATTTATATGGCGCTATTATAGCTTACATAAGTGGCTATTTATAACGCTGTTGATCACTATTTTGGTTCAGCTGAGCTAGTTTCTCTAACTTTTCAGATATTTTGCCTTCAATACCTCGATCACTTGGATAGTAAAGAACATGTTCAGCTAGCTCTTGTGGCATGTAACTTTCCCCAGCTGCAAACGCCATTGGCTCTGAGTGAGCATATCGATAGTCTGCTCCATGACCCATGGATTGAGCTAAATTGGTTGGAGCATTACGCAGGTGATTAGGTACATCATAATCTGGCTGTTCCCTTGCAAGTTGCATAGCAGCTTTAAAGGCGAGATCAACTGCGTTGCTCTTAGCTGCACAAGCACAGTAAACAGCGGCATGTGCAATGGCGCGGTTACCTTCAGCTGGCCCTATTCGTTCAAATACCTGCCAAGCATTTACAGCAACCTGCAAGGCCCTTGGATCGGCATTACCAATGTCTTCAGAAGCAATGGCTAGCAGACGTCTGGCAATATATAACGGATCGCATCCTGCATCTAACATTCGAGCCAGCCAATATAATGCCCCACTTGGATCAGAACCACGCACAGATTTATGAAACGCTGAAATCTGATCGTAAAAGATGTCTCCACCTTTATCAAAGCGTTTTGGGCTAGTCTGTAGTACCTGCTCTAGAACGCTATTGTTTATAATTAACCTGTCATCTTGTATTTCTGCAATGTCCGTAGCTATTTCTAATAAATTTAATAATCGCCTTGCATCACCATTGGCTGCCTGCAGTAAAAGCTTGCGCTGTGGAGATTGAATATCAATGTTGAGCTTGCCTAAACCTCGATCACAGTCAGTAACCGCTTGCTCTAGCAACCCACCTAATTCACCTTCTGATAAAGACTTTAGGATATACACTCTAGAGCGTGACATTAAAGCGTTATTAAGCTCAAACGCTGGATTTTCTGTAGTGGCACCTACAAAAATAAAGGTACCATCTTCAATAAATGGTAAAAATGCATCTTGTTGAGACTTATTAAATCGATGTACTTCATCGACAAATAAGACGCTGTCTCGACCAGATTGAGCACGTACTTGCTGCGCTTCAAAAACTGCGGATCTAATGTCCTTAACGCCAGACATCACAGCTGATAAGGTCATAAAATGTGCATCACTAGCTTGGCTCATCAATCTAGCTAGTGTGGTTTTACCTACACCAGGTGGACCCCACAAAATCATGCTATGAAGCAAGCCTTGAGTTAATGCTTTATCTAGGCTTTTACCTTCACCTAATAGGTGAGACTGGCCAGCATATTGAGCCAAAGTTTGCGGCCTCATGCGGCTAGCTAATGGCTGGTAACCAGAAGTTTCTTGTGCGAACAAGTCATTTTTCAAAGTTGATCCATCTCCAACACATCGACTCCTATTGGCGCCACAAACTCAAATAAATCGTCTGTTACTTTAGGGTTAAGCACCACATTATTAAATATTAAACTGGTTTTTTGGTACATTGAGTCTTCTAGCTGCATTTCTAATAATTGGTTGTTTTTGAAATTTAATCTAAGTTTTTGATATAAGCTCTCTGGGTCTTTCGGTGTAAGGCTATAAAGTACTAAATCATTATCTGTACGTTTCATCATCACTGTGAATTTTTCGCCTATATTTACTCCATCACCACTAAGTAGTAACGCGGGAGTATTCGTTGTGCGTTGATCTAAAGCTTGCACAGTGACCTGTTCTAAGTCTTTATCATAGACCCAAAGGCGTTTTCCGTTGCTCACGATTAGTTGTGCAAAAGGATCTTGTGTTTGCCACCAAAATCGATTGGGTTGAGCTAAGATCATGTGTCCGTGAGTTTCTTGCAATCGGCTACCACTAGCATCCAATACATATTGCACAAAGTCAGCTTCGATATTGGTTTGATTACCAAGTTGCTTGCTTAGAGATTGTGCAGCAGTCTGTGCAAGACTCAAGTTGCACAGGGTGATGCTCATTATAAATACGGCTAAGCGCATGATGAATCCTTTATATAATTTAATCACGAGGCGCAGGTGGAGCCAAAACTTCTCGGCTACCATTATGTGCCGGTGCAGTAATCACTCCAGCAGCTTCCATCGCTTCTATCATCCGGGCTGCACGATTATAACCAATTTTAAATTTTCGCTGCACAGAGGATATAGACGCCCTTCTAGTTTCTGTAATAAATGCTACAGCTTCATCGTACAAACGGTCTTTATCTTCTTCAAAAGCGCCTTCTGAAGAGGCCAAACCAAATCCGGCTTCTTGATCGTAATTGCCTTCTACAATGGCGTCGATAAATTGTGGAGCGCCCTGCTTTTTCCATGCATCTACTACGCGATGAACTTCATCATCACTTACAAACGCTCCATGCACACGCTCGGGCATGCTTTTACCAGGTGGCAAATACAACATATCACCATGACCTAATAGGCTTTCTGCACCGCCTTGGTCTAGAATAGTTCTAGAATCAATTTTAGAACTCACCTGAAACGCAATGCGAGTGGGCACGTTAGCTTTAATCAGCCCTGTAATAACGTCTACTGAGGGCCGTTGGGTGGCTAGTATAAGGTGTATACCAGCTGCCCTAGCCTTTTGAGCTATTCGAGCAATGAGTTCCTCTACCTTTTTACCGACTACCATAATCATGTCAGCAAACTCATCTACTACAACTACAATATAAGGTAACGGATACAAATATGGACGATCATCGATGTTTTCGCCATTGGCTTCGTCAGGTACCCAGATAGGATCTAAAATAAGATCTCCAGTAGTAACTTTTGTATTGAATCCTGCAAGGTTTCTTACCCCTTGAGAGGCCATCAATCGGTAGCGCCTTTCCATTTCAGCAACACACCAGCGAAGACCACCGGCAGCTTCTTTCATGTCTGTAATTACAGGTGCTAACAAATGTGGAATGCCATCATAAATAGATAATTCCAGCATCTTAGGGTCTACCAACAACATACGCACTTGGTCTGGTGTTGATTTAAGTAATATGCTCATGATCATGGCATTAACACCAACAGACTTGCCAGAACCTGTTGTACCAGCAACCAATAGATGAGGCATTTTTGCTAGGTCAACTACCACAGGTTTGCCAGCTATATCGTTACCTAAAGTGAGCGTTAATGGGCTAGTAGAAGATAAGTATGGCTTACTTCCAATCACTTCACTTATACGTACCATCTCGCGATGCTGGTTGGGAATTTCAATACCTATAACAGATTTCCCAGCAATCACTTCTACAACACGCACGCTCATGACTGCCATTGAACGAGCTAGGTCTTTAGATAGGTTACTTATCTTACTGACCTTAGTACCAGGTGCTGGACGTATTTCAATCCGAGTAATTACTGGTCCAGGGTTTACCTCAACTACCTCTGCAATCACGCCAAAATCCAGTAACTTAGCTTCTAATAACTGGCTTAATTCTGTGAGCTCTTCTTCAGTAACAACTGGGTTAAGGCTAGCTGTTGGTGGGTCCAGTAAGCTTAATGGGGGTAAACTTTTATGTTTGGTCACTTTACCATCTTGCTCAGCTTGTGAAGAGCCAGTGTCTTGTTTATGTGTTTGAGACAAAGGTACTATCTTCACTTCTTTGATTTGCGCAACTTCGCTAACTACAGTTGTGGCTGAGGCTGCAGAAGATAGCGCTGGAGAAGAGGCCCTAATATGAGGTTTAGGATCAGCAACTGGTGTAGTAAAGGCGTCCTGTGCCTGTGTTTTTTGTGTCCTAGTAGTTTTGTTTTTTGTTGTTTGACCATCTAGTGCAGCGGCAACGTCATCTACACTGAAATCATCTAAGTGACTAGTAAAACTTGCACTTTGAGGTGGCGAAGGTGTTTGTGAGCTTTGTGTTGTTAGCAAAGAAGACAAGGTTTCTTGGGACTTCAATGTAGGCTCTTTTGAAGTATTTTCTACACTTTTTTTAGAGAACAAATAAGTTGTAATAGATTGCCACGTTGCTTTTATAGAAGAAGTTATACTCAAGCCCTTTGGTGATTTGGTGCTTGGGCTCACGTAGCTTTCTTTTACTGTTTTTACTTTAATCTCTTGTGTGTTGCTGTGACTAAATAAACTTTGATACAAATATTGATACCAATAAATGCTATGACGACCTAGTGTCTCAGTGATAATTCCCCAGCGTAATTGCCAAAAATGGCTAATCGCAAGGGTTAGTGCAGTCAGTAGAAGAATATTGGTGCCGATCATGCCCAAGGCTTGGTTAAGTGGCAAACCGAATGTTAACCCCAGTAGGCCCCCACTGCTTTGTGGGTAAGTTAGATGTGAGCTGGCAATGTGGATGGAAGCATAGATACATGATGTAATGATTAAAGTACAAAGGGCGAGCATTTTAAACCACACACTATTGCCTATATCTTGTTTAACCCGGTGAGACTGACCAAGAAAACGAGCCACCTCATATTGTATAAGTAAAATAGGGATTAGATAGGCTACTACGCCTAAAGCCCAAAAGCACAAATCTGCTAAAATAGCTCCAAAGGTTCCCCCGGCATTATGAATATTAGCTACACCAAAGGCTTGAGTTGAGGTAGGGTCGCGGGCATCAAAAGTAATCAAAACGACTAATAAATAAATACTAAAAGCCAATAAAGCAAGATGATAGCCACTCCAGCTCAATCGCTGTATCCAATTTGATGTGACATTATTGCTTTGTTTTATTGTTGCGCGTGGATTATTTGTGGCCACTAATGTGTTCCTTGTGAATATGTCTGGTTTGAGCAAACTTTACCTATGATACGCAATCCTGATAGTTCAACCAAGCTTAATTATCTACTAAGGTGGCCGTGACTTAGAGTATATTGCATCTAACGGTAAAAAAGTGACTAGCACCGTTTGCAATAGGGTTTGGGAGTAATATACTTGCCCCAACTGACCTGAAAACTTCATTACATCATAAACCTATGCCTGTATACCAACTAGATGCCAATGAATATTGGTTTCCACCCGTATCTGAAGCGATTGACGACCCCCAAGGTCTGCTGGCCATTGGCGGTGATCTATCCGTGCCAAGGCTATTGCATGCCTATCAATGTGGTATTTTCCCCTGGTTTTCTGAACAAGACCCTATTCTTTGGTGGGCACCTAGCCCTCGTATGGTGGTGGCTCCAGATGAAATTCATGTGTCTAAAAGCATGCTTAAGTTAATCCGCAAAACTCCATTAGTTGTCACTATGGACCAGGCTTTTGAACGTGTAGTGAGTGCTTGTGGTTCGACACCCAGAGGCGATCAATTAAGCCAAGACAGCTGGATTACTCCAGAAATGCAGCACGCATATACGCAATTATATCAAGGTGGATATGCTCATAGTGTTGAAGTTTGGGCTGGAGGCGAATTAGTAGGCGGTTTGTATGGCATTGCTCTTGGACGCTTGTTCTTTGGAGAATCCATGTTTAGTAAAGTAGATAACGCATCTAAAATAGCCTTCATCCATCTTGGGAAAAGATTAGCACAATGGGGATTTGTGTTAATTGACTGCCAAATGCATACACAACACTTGGCAAGCCTTGGTGCTAAAGAGGTCGAAATGGAGGACTTTCAAAACTATTTAGAACAAAATCTAACCTATGGGTTGGATAGCTTGTGGGAGCCAATGGTATAGTCTTGTTTACTGCACTTTCAACTTGGTTAAAGAGTAATTTCTTATCTCATCATCTATAGATATTAATACCTTAGTGTTTCACGCAACACCAGAGCATAACTGTAGCTACTTAGAAAATAGGCAATCTAGGTCAATTTTCTTAAGTCCAGAACAGGCATTAGATGAATCGATCTATATGCAGCTTACTGACATTGGTTTTAGGCGCAGTGGTAAACATATTTACCGACCTTGGTGTGAAGGTTGTGGTGAGTGTAAGTCTGTGAGAGTGCCCCTGAGTAATTATAAAGAGAGTAAAAGTCAAAAGCGTGTGCTAAAGCGAAACAATGATCTGCAGGTTAGTTTTGAGTTGCCTTCTGTTACAGATGAAATATACGCTTTGTATGAGCGTTATATCTGCCAAAGACACAGTGATGGCGATATGTACCCACCCTCAATGGCACAGTTTGAAGATTTTTTATGTGATTCGCCATCGTCTAGTAATACACGGTTTATTTGTTTTAGGTTAGACAAAAAACTATTGGCTGTTGCCGTAGTTGATATGCTGCCTGCAGGAATATCGGCGATTTATACCTTTTTTGATCCTGACTACCATGCCAGAAGCTTGGGGCGTTTAGCTGTGCTTTGGCAGATACGTTGGGGAAAATCTCAAAAAATGAGTTTTGTTTATCTTGGTTACTGGATAAAAGAGTGTCAAAAAATGTCTTAT
The DNA here is from genome assembly GCF_047730155.1 of Candidatus Njordibacter sp. Uisw_002. Taxonomy (NCBI): domain Bacteria; kingdom Pseudomonadati; phylum Pseudomonadota; class Gammaproteobacteria; order Pseudomonadales; family Candidatus Njordibacteraceae; genus Candidatus Njordibacter; species Candidatus Njordibacter sp. Uisw_002. The sequence continues at coordinate 1,263,484 of NZ_CP159832.1, read as the reverse complement.
AAAACTGAATATCAACCTTTAGAAGTGTTTGACGGTGTGGATTGGCAAACGCTAGCGCCGCTCTAACCTTATATAGGTCTTTTGCTCGCTTTTTGTACATGATTACTGCATAATATCGCGCAATGTAGAAATGATAAATTTTTGTAATAACCCTTGAGGCTTTAATGGCTAAAGAAGACCAGATTGAAATGGAAGGTACTATTATTGATACCTTACCTAATACTATGTTCCGTGTAGAATTGGAAAATGGCCACGTGGTCATCGCCCATATATCCGGTAAGATGCGTAAGCACTATATCCGTATTTTAACGGGTGACAAAGTTAAAGTAGAGCTTACGCCCTATGACTTAACTAAAGGCCGCATTACCTATCGCGCCCGTTAGTTAACTAGCATTAAAAGCAATAAAAAAAGCACCATAGGTGCTTTTTTTGTCTTTAGCTTAAGCAGGATCTAATAACTTAACTGCACGCTTACTAGGCTTGCTAGTTAAGGTTATTTTATCATCCTTTATACCTACCAGTAATTTACCGCCTGCCGCTGCAAGATTTCCAAACAGTAATAACTGCGCCATAGGCTTCTTTAGTTCTTGTTGGATAAGTCTTGCCATGGGCCTTGCTCCCATCTCTGCGTCATACCCTTTCTCTCCAAGCCATGCCCTAGCATCATCACTTACTTGAAGGTGCACTTGCTTGTCTTCAAGCTGTACTTGTAGTTCCACCAAAAATTTGTCCACCACTCCCAAAATAACGTCTTTTGACAGCGTATTAAACTGGATAATATCGTCAAGCCGATTACGAAATTCTGGGCTAAATAAACGTTTAATAGCGCCCATACCATCAGAGCTATGATCCTGCTTGGTGAAGCCAATTGAGCCACGGCTGATTTGTTCAGCCCCAGCATTGGTTGTCATCACTAAAACAACATTTCGGAAGTCAGTTTTTCGGCCGTTGTTATCAGTTAAGGTGCCGTTATCCATCACCTGAAGTAGTATATTAAATACTTCTGGGTGTGCTTTTTCTATTTCATCAAGCAGTAATACGCAATGAGGTGTTTGTGTTACCGCTTCTGTAAGTAATCCACCTTGATCAAACCCTACATACCCAGGAGGTGCTCCAATCAATCGCGAAACTGTATGGCGTTCCATGTATTCGGACATATCAAAACGCACAAGCTCAATTCCCATTACTCGGGCTAGTTGCTGTGTTACTTCGGTTTTACCAACGCCTGTAGGCCCTGAAAACAAAAAGCTACCTACAGGCTTATGAGGTGCATTAAGTCCTGCTCTGGATAATTTGATAGCATTTGCTAGAGTATCAATGGCGGTATCTTGACCAAAGACCACGCGCTTAAGGTTTTGCTCAAGAGAATGTAGTTGCTCCCGATCGGTTGCAGAGATACTTTTGGGTGGTATACGAGCAATATTAGCTACTATAGCTTCAATCTCTGTCACATCAATGAATGACTTACGATCTTCTGGTGAAAAAAGTTGTTGATAGGCTCCAGCTTCATCAATTATATCGATAGCTTTGTCGGGCATTTTTTTATCAGTAATATAGCGATCAGCTAAAACTGCTGCCGCATCTATAGCTGCAGGCGTGTATTCAACTTGATGATGGCTCTCATAACGCGATATAAGCCCTCTTAAAATAGCTTGGGTATCTATTACGCTAGGCTCGTCAACATCGATTTTTTGAAAGCGGCGAGCCAGAGCATGATCTTTTTCAAAAATACCCCGAAACTCAGTAAATGTGGTTGACCCAATGCAGCGCAATTTTCCAGAACTTAGTGCAGGTTTTAATAAATTAGAAGCGTCCATTGAACCGCCAGAAGCCGCGCCTGCGCCGATAATGGTATGTATTTCATCAATAAATAGAATGGCATTGGGTGTTTTTTCAATATCAGACAATAAACCTTTTAGACGCTTTTCAAAATCACCACGATACTTTGTACCTGCTAACAAAGCACCCATATCAAGAGAGTAGACTGTTGATGAGGCAATCACCTGTGGCACGTTACCTTGTTCAATTTGGTAAGCCAAACCTTCAGCTATGGCAGTTTTTCCTACGCCAGCATCGCCAACTAATAAGGGGTTATTTTTGCGCCTACGTGATAGCACTTGAACCAGCCGCTCCAGCTCCTTACCGCGCCCTATCAGTGGATCAATGTTGCCATTTCTAGCTTCAGAGTTTAAATCTGTGGTGTATTTAACTAAATCATTTGCTTCTTCACTTTCACCATCTAAAGATCTTTCAGACCCATCCATTTCTGTTTTGCTGACCCCATGAGAAAGGTAATTGACTATGTCTACTCTCTCCACATCTAATGAATCCAACAAAAACACCGACTGGCTTTCGGTTTCACTAAATATCGCGACTAAAACATTGGCACCGTTGACCTCTCCTTTTCCCGAAGACTGTACGTGAAAAACCGCCCGTTGCAACACTCGCTGAAAGCCAAGTGTAGGTTGCACATCATAATCGCCAAAGGATGAGTCTACTGCAGGGGTAGTATCATTAACAAATTTTTCTAGTGGTGTGCGTAAATCATCCAATGTTACCCCGCAGGCTTTAAGCACAGCAGCACCTGATTGATTGTTAAGCAATGCCAACAGCAAGTGCTCTACAGTCATAAACTCGTGTCGTTTAGAGTTGGCGTATTTGTATGCTTCGTTTAAGCTTTGTTCTAAATCATTGTCTAACATTGTCTATTCCTTTAAGAAGCAGATTCAACTTCACATAGTAACGGGTGCTTGTGTTGTCTTGAATGCTGGTTTACCTGCATAGATTTGGTTTCAGCAACATCTTTTGTGTAGGTACCACATACGCCTTTACCTTGGGTATGCACTGCCAGCATGATTTGCGTGGCTTGTTCTTCATCATGATTAAAGAACCGGGCTAACACATCAATGACAAATTCCATAGGTGTGTAGTCATCGTTTAACAGGACTACTTTATATAATGATGGCTGAGCGACTTTAGGGCGAGTTTCTTCTATAACTTGTAAGTCATGATTATCATTAGGTATGTTTTCGTTATCTTGGCTCATTAGAGTGTTTTTATCGCTTTTGTAGTTAGTGTGATCAGTAAAATAAAAATAGGCATTAGTGCGTTCTAAATTTAACTAATGTTTTAATCATAACGTTACTATTGGGCCTATGTCTGCATTTTTCCAGTGCAGAACTGTAAACGCCGGTAAATTTTTTTAAACAGCTATCTTCAACCATATTTTTACGTGATTAAAATTCACATAACCATTCTTCAGAGCTAAAAAAACCAGCCTAAGCTGGTTTTTTTATTGCTGCAATCCAGATATTACATATTGGCAATAATTGCATCGCCAAATTCTGAACAAGACAACAAGGTAGCGTCAGGCATTTGGCGCTCAAAATCATAAGTTACAGTTTTAGCGTTGATCGCACCTTCAGTGCCAGCAACGATAAGGTCAGCGGCCTCTAACCAACCTAAGTGACGTAACATCATTTCAGCAGATAGAATAATTGAACCTGGATTTACCTTATCTTGGCCAGCATACTTTGGTGCTGTACCGTGAGTGGCTTCAAAAATTGCAATATCATCACTTAGGTTCGCACCTGGTGCAATACCAATACCGCCTACTTCAGCTGCTAGTGCATCTGATAGGTAGTCACCGTTTAGGTTCAGTGTAGCAATAACGTCATAGTCTTCTGGACGTAATAGAATCTGTTGCAGCATAGCATCAGCAATGACGTCTTTAATAACAATGTTTTTGCCAGTGTTTGGATTCTTCATTTCACACCAAGGGCCTTCACCAATTAAAGTAGCACCAAACTCCTGTTGAGCAATTTCATAGCCCCACTCTTTAAAGGCACCTTCGGTAAACTTCATGATATTACCCTTGTGAACCAAGGTTAATGAATCACGATTATTATCGATCGTGTATTGAATAGCTTTGCGAACTAAACGCTTTGTACCTTCTTCTGATACAGGCTTGATGCCGATACCACACATTTGGTCAAAGCGAATTTTAGTTACGCCCATTTCGTCTTGTAAAAACTTAATTACTTTTTCAGCTTCTGGAGAGCCTGCTTGCCACTCAATGCCGGCATAGATATCTTCAGAGTTTTCACGGAAAATAACCATGTCTACATTTTCAGGCTTGATTACTGGGCTAGGCACGCCAGTATACCAACGCACTGGGCGCTGACAAACATAAAGGTCTAGTTCTTGGCGCAGGGCTACGTTCAAAGAACGAATACCACCACCCACTGGTGTGGTCAAAGGACCTTTGATGCCCACTTTGTATTCTTTAAATGCAGCTAATGTTTCTTCAGGCATCCAAGTATCAGCATCATAGGTGACTGTAGCCTTTTCACCAGCGTATACTTCCATCCAGTTAATTTTTTTGGTGCCATTAAACGCTTTCTCTACAGCGGCATCTACTACTTTAAGCATTACTGGTGAAACGTCAAAACCAATACCATCGCCTTCAATATAAGGGATAATAGGATCGTTTGGTACGTTTAGAGAAAAGTCTGCGTTAACAGTAATTTTAGAGCCTTGCTCTGGTACTGTGATGTGTTGATATGTCATGAGTTCTCCGGGTGCTTAAAAAATAGCCTTGTGGCGTAGACAAAACGATTAATGCAATTGTTTTGTAGTCAACCTTAATTATAGCTTGAATGCCCCTGTAGGCCCAAGGAATCATGTAGTTATTTTACAAAATTCTAACAATTCACAGTACTAATAAAGGAAATTGTGTGTCTAGTATTTTAGTTTTTAATAAACCTTTTCAAGTCTTAAGTCAGTTTAGCAATGGCGAAGGCCGGGTTACTCTAGCGGATTATATTGATATGCCAAGCTACTATCCAGCTGGAAGACTGGATTATGATTCAGAAGGTTTGATGATATTAACCAACGATGGAGCACTACAGAATCAGATTGCTAATCCTAAGCATAAGTTAGAAAAAACTTACTGGGTGCAGGTAGAAGGTGCAGTAAATGAAGATCAATTAAAGTGCTTGCGTGCTGGACCTATACTTAAAGACGGCCCTACTAAACCTGCAAAAGTGAGATTACTGGGAGCCCAAGCCCACAGCCTATGGCCCCGTGTGCCCGCCATAAGAGATCGTATTTCTATACCAACCCAGTGGTTAGAAATTCGTATTAGTGAAGGTCGAAATAGACAAGTAAGGCGCATGACTGCAGCAGTAGGCTTACCCACTTTGCGTTTGGTAAGAGTGGCTATAGGTAATTGGCGCCTAAAAGGCCTGGATGTTGGCCAATGGCGCTTGGAAAATACTTAACTTAGAAAAGCTCAGCTGGGCTGCCAACGTTTATTCGCTTGCTTATCAGATTCTTTAGCATCAACCCATTGCTTTCCATGTTCTGTGATTTCAGCTTTCCAAAATGGTGCGTCTTGTTTTAAATAATCCATTACGAACTCACATGCACTAAATGCATCGCTGCGATGCCTTGAGGCCACTCCAACCAACACAATTTGTTCATGAGATTGTAGCCTGCCTACCCTGTGTATTACATGGATACCTTCTATAGGCCAGCGATCATGTGTTTTGTGTACTATTTCTTGTAAACATTTTTCTGTCATACCAGGGTAATGCTCAAGCTCCATAGCTTCTACTTTAGCATCATCTAAATCGCGAACTAAACCCACAAACAACACGGCTGCTCCTGTGCTGCTGGGGTTTATGTGCAATAATGTTTGATAATGTTTGTTGATATCAAAATCTGCTTCTTGCACAAGGATAAGATCATTGTTTTTCATGCGTTTAAAAATCCCTGGAATATGTCCATAAGCCTAGGCGTAGAGGCCTGCTTCGGTTAAAATTAACGTCTAATTTATATTCTGTTTACCGCTTGAATCAAATCTATGAGTGAATCCAATTCTACACGCGTTATTGTCGGCATGTCCGGCGGTGTCGACTCATCTGTTTCTGCTTTGCTGCTAATGCAACAAGGGTATCACGTCGAAGGTCTGTTCATGAAGAACTGGGACGAGGACGATGGCACTGAATATTGTACCGCTAAGCAGGACTTAGCTGACGCACAGGCGGTATGCGACAAACTAGGCATTCATTTACACGCTGCAAACTTTGCTGCGGAGTACTGGGACAACGTGTTTGAGCACTTCCTTGCGGAGTATAAAGCCGGTCGTACACCTAATCCAGATATCCTTTGTAATCGAGAGATTAAATTTAAAGCTTTTTTAGATTATGCCAAAGTGCTGGGTGCAGACTATATTGCTACAGGCCATTATGTGCAGCGCACTGGTGAAGGTATTAACTGTAAATTAGTTAAAGGTTTAGATGGCAATAAAGACCAAAGTTACTTTTTGCATGCTGTAGGTGCTTTAGAAGTAAGCCAAACATTGTTTCCTATAGGTGCTATGGAAAAGCCTGAAGTGCGCATGATTGCAGAAGCTCATGGGTTGGCTAATCATGCAAAAAAAGACAGTACCGGCATTTGTTTTATTGGTGAGCGTCGATTTAAAGATTTTTTGCAAGACTACTTGCCTGCCCACCCTGGCAAAATCGAAACCGTGGACGGTGATGTCATCGGTGACCACCAAGGGCTCATGTACCATACCATTGGCCAACGTCAAGGTCTGGGGATTGGTGGCTTAGCTAATTACAATGAATCAGCTTGGTATGTAGTTGATAAAGATTTAGATCGCAATCGGTTAATAGTCACCCAAGGTAAGAATCACCCAAGCTTGTTTAAATCATCCCTAACCTGCCAACAACTTATGTGGGTTGATGGAATAGGTCCAGATTTGTCTCCCGACATATCTAAAGGAACACAAAGTAGGGAAGTTTTATTAATGGCCAAAATACGTTACCGTCAAGCGGATCAACAATGCACCATAACGGCCCTTTCAAGTGGCAATATAAACGTGGTGTTTGCAGAACCACAAAGAGCAGTAACTCCAGGTCAATCTATCGTTTTTTATGATGGGCAAGTATGTCTTGGAGGAGCAGTCATTGATTAATCAACTGAGCCTCAACCAACAACGTGTGCTCGCCTTAGCAGGAATTATTCAGGCCGCTACCCTAGTCAATCAAGTGGCAATCACTGGTCAAGCTGATACACAAGCAAGCCATTGTGCCCTTTCTTCTCTTTTTGTAGCCAATCCTGAACGTACTGAAGACGTCTTTGGTGGTGAACAAGCTATACACAGCTTGCGTTTAGGTTTAATTACTCTTAAATCTATTATGAATCAGGAACAAAGTTCAGGTATTAAAGATATTACGCGTTATGTTCTTGGCCTAATCCACTTACAAAGTAAATTGAGCAAACAGCCGCAGATGCTCAATGAAATTAGCACCCAACTTAACCATAGCCAAAGGCAGGTAGATTTGTATGAATTGGGCCATGCCAACGTGCTGGCAAGTGTGGCAGAAACGTATTCATCCACTTTGAGTAGCTTTAATTTTCGTATACAAGTTACTGGCAACCCTACGTACTTGCAGCAGCCTATGAACACCAACCGAGTACGCGCATACCTTTTAGCGGGTATACGAGCAACCACATTGTGGCGCCAATTAGGTGGCCGTAAATGGCACTTAATCGTGTTTAAAAATTCTTTGCAGCGTGAACTTGACGTTCTGCTTAACCAACTTAGTCATTAACCCAAACCAGGATTCCGTTATGGATTTATCATCAATCTCAGCCCTTTCTCCAGTAGACGGCCGTTACGGTAGCAAAACTGCTTCATTACGCCCTTATTTTAGTGAATTTGGTCTTATTTATAACAGAGTGTTGGTCGAGGTGCGTTGGTTACAATGCCTTGCAAATCACCCTCAAATTGGAGAAGTTTCGCCTTTAAGTGATGAAGCTAATGCTTTGTTGGAGCGTTTGATTAATAATTTTGATGAAACTCAAGCCCAGCGCGTTAAAGATATTGAAAGCACCACTAATCACGATGTAAAAGCGGTGGAATACTACATTAAGGAGCAGTTTGTAGGTAATGCAGAACTACATGCGATAAACGAATACGTACACTTTGCCTGCACTTCTGAAGATATCAATAACTTGTCTCATGGCTTAATGCTTAAAAATGGCTTAGAGCAAGTTATAGTGCCAGAAATGGCTAAGGTATTAGGGCATATTAAAAACCTAGCCCACACTCATCAAAGCCAGCCCATGCTGTCTCGTACACATGGCCAAACTGCTTCTCCATCTACCATGGGTAAAGAGATGGCTAACGTTGCTGCACGTCTTGAACGCCAGTTGAAGCAGATCAATCAGATGGAGTTTTTAGGCAAAATCAATGGTGCTGTGGGCAACTACAATGCACATTATACGGCTTATCCAGAGATTGATTGGCAGGCTAATGCTCAAGTCTTTGTGGAAAGCCTAGGGTTAACCTTTAATCCTTACACTACGCAAATTGAACCACATGATTATATTGCAGAATTGTTTGACGCAATTGCTCGTTTCAACACTATTTTGTTGGATTTTGACCGTGACATTTGGGGATATATTTCCTTGGGTTTCTTTAAGCAAAAAACGATTGCTGGAGAAATTGGTTCATCAACAATGCCCCATAAGGTGAACCCCATTGATTTTGAAAATTCAGAAGGCAATTTGGGCATTGCTAATGCTTTATTACAACACTTGGCGAGTAAGTTACCTGTTTCTCGTTGGCAACGTGACCTTACCGACTCCACAGTATTGCGCAACCTAGGTGTAGGCTTAGCCCATAGTTTAATTGCCTACCAGTCGAGCATCAAAGGTATAAGTAAGTTACAGCTTAATGCACAGCGTTTAGATGAAGATCTAGATAATGCGTGGGAAGTGCTTGCTGAGCCGATTCAAACAGTCATGCGCCGTTATGCTATTGAAGAACCTTACGAAAAGCTTAAAGCACTCACTCGTGGAAAGACGATTGATGCAGCCATTATGGCCGACTTTATTGATACGTTAGAATTACCTCAAGCGGTTAAAGACGAACTTAAAACTTTGACGCCTGCAAATTACATTGGCAATGCCATCACCCAAGCAGCAGCGGTTTAATTGATGACTGATACCACCAGTTTTAGTGCCTCTACTATGGCTCCATTGAGCGATTTAGGTGATATGAGCGTAGCTGTTTTCATTGCGGACTACTGGCAAAAAAAGCCGGTGTGTATCCGTAACGCAATTGCTTTTCAAGAAGCGCTTATCGAAGTGGATGAGTTAGCAGGATTAGCGTTAGAGTCTGAAGTAGAGTCGCGCTTAATTGAAAATAAAGGTGATATAAAAGATTGGTGTGTTACCCACGGGCCGCTTACAGAAGATGATTTCAATAAAGAGCGCAACTTTCCTTGGACGCTATTAGTACAAGGTGTTGATTGTTTTGTGCCACAGGTGCATGACTTTCTAGCTAAATTTCGTTTTTTACCTAGCTGGCGTTTAGATGACATCATGGTTAGCTACGCTACAAAAGGTGCTGGTGTGGGCGCTCATTATGATCGGTACGATGTTTTTTTAATTCAAGGTGAAGGTCGCCGCCAATGGCAAATTGGCCAAACTTGTAGCGAAAACTCGCCCCTAATGGCTCATGATCAGCTGTCGTTATTAGACCAGTTTGATATGGTAGAAGAGTTCGTTTTAAACCCTGGAGATATGTTGTATATACCACCACTTTTAGCTCATAAGGGTGTTGCAGTGTCAGATGCTTGCGTGACTTATTCAGTGGGTTTTAGATCGCCTTCCCATGCAGAAGTGCTCACTACATTTGCTGATGAGTGCGGTATGAATATTAGTGCGGATCTGCGTTTACAAGATCATGGCTTTACCGCTAAAAGTGGTGAACTCAGTGCAGCTGATGTAGAGGGCTTGATGACGTTTATGCGAGATCAAATAACCCCAGAAAATGTTGCTCAATGGTTTGGGAAGCAAAGCACAGAGCCTAAGCACACTAATTTAGATATGACTGAAGAAGCAATGGACCTTATTGAGTTAGAAAGTATTATCAATGATGGTTATGGTGTTTTAAGAGTATCCGAAGGAGTGCGTTTAGCCCACACGTGGCAAGGAGATGGTGGTTTAACCTTATTTGTTCAAGGTGACGCGCTACCCTGTCCTCCAGAGGCCACTGCATTTGTAGAAGCGATCTCAAACCAATGGTTACTTGAAGTGGACGAGATGACTGAACTAGTCAAAAATGATGCGGCTAAGGCGATGCTGTTAATTCTGCATAACCAAGGCTATCTTTACTTTGCTGATGAGTAATTGGCTTTAATAAGCTACTGACTTGGCAGGTTCAGTAGTAAGGCATGAGGGGCAACTAAAACGCCATTGTTGTCGGCATACACAAACTGCCCAGGCACAAAGGTAACTCCACCAAACTGTACTTCTAAGTTAATATCCCCTAAGCCTCTTTTTTTAGTTTTCATAGGGTGTGTGGCTAGTGCTTGCACCCCTAAATTAATTTCACCAATGGCATTCACATCGCGAATGCAGCCATAAATAATGATCCCTTGCCAACCGTTGGATGCTGCTTTTTCTGCTAACATATCCCCAAGCAAGGCACACCTTAGTGAACCTCCACCATCTACCACCAAAACTTTTCCATTGCCATCTTGGGCAACTAGTTCACGTACTTTTGAATTATCTTCGTAGCATTTAAGGGTGACTATTTGGCCACTAAAGCACTCTTTTGCGCCAAAGTTGGCAAACATAGGCTCCACCACACTCACTTGGTCTTCAAACTGGTCACATAGTTCTGGTAATAAGTCTTTCATGCTGTGTATGTCCGGTAATTTGATAACGCTGGTAAACGTTTAAACTATTGATTGGTTTTTTAAACCACCTTAGGCAAGTAATTATCCTTTAGCAGATAGCTTTTTTCAACACACGTTATTGGGCAAGTAAACGCAAGATAAGTTGATACAAGGCACAAGTTAGCATCCAAGCTTGCATCCTTTAAGCCATATAATCGGTCACCAATAATTGCAAAGCCAGCTCCACTAAGGTGCTTACGTATTTGGTGCTTGCGTCCAGTTTCAATGGTGACACTAACTAAGGATAACTTAGCTTTTTCGTCATAAGTTAGTAAGCTGGCATGGCTAGTGGCATTTTGCCCATCAATAGGCGAGTTTAGAAACAGTGTTTCTGGGAATAGCCCAGACACCAATGCAGTATAAGTCTTAATTATTTTTCGTTGCTCAAATAAACGACTAAGGCTGGTTGCCGCTGCTTTTGTATGAGCGATTAACATCAACCCTTGCGCAGCACGGTCTAGCCTATTAACAATAAATGCAGGGCGTTGAGGTTGATGATTCTGTTCGACCCAACGATTGATAGTGCAGTGATCGCCATACTTAGTGCCTTGGCTGAACATGCCATAAGGTTTATACCACACACTATAGTCACCTTCATCTTTAATTAGCACTGCAGGAGTTACCTGAGTCTGTAGCACTTGCAGATCGTAATACAGGTGTATGGTTTGGCCTAGTTTAAGATGTTTATCAGCTCTTCTAAGCCGCCTATGGCTGGCGCCATTCTCACTCACCCACACAGCACCCTTTTTCATGGCCTGCTTAATCTGCTGTTTAGATAAACCGCTGGGTTGAGTTAGTAATTGTGCCGCAGAAATGGATATATCAGTGACTTCAAGATGATACTCAGGCATCGGGTACTCTTACCCAACCTTCCATTAACACTCTTGCACTTCGGCTCATAATCGCCTTAGTAGCCTGCCATTTACCATCACTTTGGTGTGCTTCAGCCCCTACTGTTAAAATGCCAGATGGGTGACCAAAGGTGACTTTTGTGAGAGCCCCTCCTCCTGCTGCAATATTAACCAAAGTATTGGGAATAGCCGCCGCAGTGCCAATAGCTACGGCAGCAGTGCCCATCATGGCATGATGTAACTGCCCCATGGACATAGCCCTTACTAATAGGTCAATCTTATCACCAGGCACATCGCTGCCACTGGATGAAGTGTAATCTTTTGGTGGGGCTACAAATGCAATTTTTGGGGTGTGCTGACGGGTTTTTGCATCATCAAGGTGCTCAAATAAGCCCATACGCACGCCACCATGTGCTCGAATGCACTCGAGTTTGATTAACGCCTTCACATCTGAGTTAATGTGCACTTGTAACTCTGTACCGGTATAACCTAAATCTTGCGCATTTAAAAAAATCGTTGGAATACCTGCGTTAATCATAGTCACATCAAAGGTCCCAATATTAGGCACTTCAAGTTTGTCGACCAAATTACCTGTAGGAAACATGTTTGCGTCTGCTGCTGAGGGATTCATAAATTCTAGTTTTATTTCAGCTGCAGCAAAGGTGACGCCATCAAGCTTAAAGTCACCAAGCTCTTGGACTTGACCATTAGTGATAGGAATATGGGCAATAATGGTTTTTTTGATGTTTGCTTGCCAGATTCTCACTACTGCAATACCATTTTTGGGTATACGGCTTGAGTCTACTAATCCACTAGTAATAGCAAAAGCTCCTACTGCAGATGACAAATTGCCGCAGTTACCACTCCAGTCTACAAAGGCTTTATCAATAGATACCTGTCCAAATAGATAATCTACATCATGATTTGCCTGAGTACATGGGCTTAAAATGACGGTTTTACTAGTGCTTGAGGTAGCAGCGCCCATGCCATCAATTTGTTTACCGTATACATCAGGGCTGCCTATCACACGCAGTAACAAAGCATCTCTTGCAGGTCCTGGCACTTGGGCTGTGGCAGGTAAATCTAAAAGGTTAAAAAACACCCCTTTACTTGTGCCACCGCGCATGTAAGTGGCAGGAATTCTAATTTGTTGTTTAATACTCATAGGAAGTCCTAAGCGACACTTGTTGATTCAAGAAAATCTTGTGCAAAACGCTGTAAAACTCCACCAGCAGCATAAACACCTACTTCTTCTGCTGTGTCTAGGCGACAAGTCACACTCAGCGTTTGACTACTACCATCGATGCGGTTGACCACTAAGGTTAAATCGCAACCTGGGTGGGGAGTGCCAATAACGTCAAATTTTTCTGTACCATCAAAGCCTTGATTAATACGGTTATCACCTGCTTTAAACTCTAACGGTAAAACGCCCATTCCAACAAGGTTAGTGCGGTGAATGCGTTCAAACCCTTCAGCTACAATCACTTCAACACCTGCCAAACGCACACCTTTAGCAGCCCAATCTCTAGATGAACCTTGACCATAGTCAGCACCTGCGATAATGATCAGTGGTTGCGCGCGTTCCATATAGGTTTCAATGGCTTCCCACATACGTAGAGTATTACCTTCTGGCTCCAATCTTGCCAAGGATCCTTGTTGTATTTTACCAGCATCATCCGTACACATCTCGTTTAGCAACTTAGGGTTCGCAAAAGTTGCTCGTTGAGCGGTTAAATGATCACCCCTATGAGTTGCATAAGAGTTGAAATCTTCTTCTGGCAATCCCATTTTTGTTAAATATTCACCAGCTGCACTGTTCGCAAGGATAGCGTTTGAAGGTGATAAATGATCAGTGGTAATGTTATCACCCAAAATGGCTAAAGGACGCATGCCTGTTAAAGTGCGCTCTCCTGCTAAAGCACCTTCCCAATAAGGCGGGCGACGAATGTAAGTAGTATTAGGGCGCCAATCATATAATGGACTGATCGACTTTTCTACTTTGCCTAGGTCAAACATAGGAATGTAGATTTGTTTAAAATGCTCTGGTTTCACACATTTAGCCACAATCGCATCAATTTCGTCATCTTCAGGCCAAATATCCTTAAGTACGACGTCATTACCTTGTTGATCTTGACCCAATACATCTTGCTCAATGTCAAAGCGCATAGACCCTGCAATTGCATAGGCTGCGACTAAGGGGGGGGAAGCTAAAAATGCCTGTTTTACATAAGGATGAATACGACCATCGAAATTGCGATTGCCTGACAATACGGCTGTCGAATATAGGTCTCGGTCAACAACTTCTTCTTGAATTTTAGGATCCAAGGCTCCACTCATGCCGTTACATGTAGTACAGGCATAGCCTACAATGCCAAAACCAAGCTGTTCCATTTCGGTGAGTAGGCCTGCTTCTTCTAAATAAAGCTTGGCTACTTTAGAACCTGGTGCAAAGGAAGATTTAACCCAAGGCTTACGCTTTAAACCTAAGCGGTTGGCGTTACGCGCTAAAAGGCCGGCTGCAATGACGTTGCGAGGGTTACTCGTATTGGTGCAGCTGGTAATAGCAGCGATTATGACCGCTCCATCAGGCATTAAGCCATCGTCTGCATCATGGTCATAAGCCTTAGCAATACCACGTTCTGACAAAGCTGAGGTAGGCAAGCGTAAGTGAGGGCTAGATGGACCGGCCATATTGCGCCCTACACTTGAGAGGTCAAACGTTAATACTCGGCCGTACTGTGCATCAACCATAGCATCAGCCCATAAGCCATTGGTTTTAGCATAGGTTTCAACCAAAGCAACCTGTTCAGGCTCGCGGCCAGTCAGATTAAGATAGTCGATTGTTTGCTGGTCTATGTAGAACAAACCAGCAGAGGCACCAAATTCTGGCGTCATGTTCGATATGGTAGCCCGGTCTCCTATGGTAAGGCTGTTAGCGCCCTCACCAAAGAATTCAAGATAAGAAGAGACTACTTTTTGTTGACGTAAAAACTCAGTGAGTGCCAACACCATATCAGTGGCAGTAATGCCTGGCTGGCGCTTACCTGTAAGTTCTACTCCAATAATATCTGGAAGGCGCATCATAGATGCCCTGCCCAACATTACATTTTCTGCTTCTAGTCCGCCCACACCTACAGCAATCACACCCAACGCATCGATATGTGGCGTATGGCTGTCGGTACCAATACAAGTATCAGGATAGGCTAAGCCATCACGATTTTGAATCACAGGTGACATTTTTTCTAAGTTGATCTGATGCATAATGCCATTACCGGCAGGAATTACATCAACGTTTTCAAATGCTGTTTTAGTCCATTCTATAAAGTGAAAACGATCGTCATTACGGCGGTCTTCAATGGCCCTATTTTTGTCAAAGGCATCAGCATCAAAACCACCGTGCTCTACAGACAATGAGTGATCCACAATTAACTGCGTGGGCACCACCGGATTTACTTTTGAAGGATCGCCACCTTGGTCTGCAATGGCATCTCTTAACCCCGCTAAATCCACTAAGGCTGTTTGACCTAAAATATCGTGA
The DNA here is from genome assembly GCF_047730155.1 of Candidatus Njordibacter sp. Uisw_002. NCBI lineage: Bacteria > Pseudomonadati > Pseudomonadota > Gammaproteobacteria > Pseudomonadales > Candidatus Njordibacteraceae > Candidatus Njordibacter > Candidatus Njordibacter sp. Uisw_002. The sequence goes on along the minus strand of NZ_CP159832.1, from coordinate 1,248,332 downwards.
CACACTACACGCGCTGGATACCAAGGAAAGTCTAAGTCTTGTTTACGATCAATTAGCTGCTTTAACGATGCAGTTAACATGGTTGGATCACAACGACGTACCAACTGCTCCGCTAAGATCTTGGAGGTATAGGGTAATTGAGCATAGGCACCTTTACTAATATCATCAATGGCTCTTGGGGTGTCAAAATAATCTAGCCCAGTATCAAGCAAGGTTTTACGGTAGTTGGTATTGATCATTATTAATCTCTTTTCTCAATATCTACCCACTGGGCAGTTTCAGGGCCGGTATAATCAGCACTTGGGCGAATGATGCGGTTATTAGTGCGCTGCTCCATTACATGAGCTGCCCAGCCTGTTAAGCGGGACATCACAAAAATAGGCGTGAATAACTTGGTAGGAATGCCCATAAAGCTATAGGTTGAGGCATGGAAAAAATCTGCATTACAAAAAAGTTTCTTTTCACGCCACATGACTTCTTCACAGCGTACAGACACTGGATACAAGTGAGTATCACCGACTGATTCAGCCAGTTTTTCTGACCAACCTTTGATGATTACGTTACGTGGATCAGACTCACGATAAATGGCATGGCCAAAGCCCATGATTTTATCTTTACGAGCAAGCATGCCCATGATGTCTGATTCTGCTTCATCAGGTGTTTTCCACTGTTCGATCATGTCCATAGCAGCTTCGTTTGCCCCACCATGTAACGGACCTCTTAAGCTTCCAATCGCTGCAGTAACACATGAATGCATGTCAGACAAAGTAGAAGCACATACTCTAGCGGTGAAGGTAGAAGCATTAAATTCGTGCTCTGCATACAAAATTAATGACACATTCATAACCTTACTATGCAGCTTACTAGGTTTCTTATCATGTAATAAGTGTAAAAAATAAGAACCAAGGGAGTCATCATCAGTCTCAGTCTCAATGCGAACGCCATCATGGCTAAAGCGGTACCAGTAACAAATAATAGCTGGAAATAGAGCTAATAAACGCTCTGTAACTTCCTGTTCCATAGAAAAATCAATCTCGGTCTCTAAATTACCTAACATAGAGCAACCTGTGCGCATCACGTCCATCGGATGGGCACTGGCAGGTATTTGTTCTAGCACTGTTTTTAGAGCTTGAGGCAAGTGACGCATGCCCTTGAGTTTTGCTGTATAAGCATCAAGCTCTGCTTGATTTGGTAAGTGGCCTTTAAGCAACATGTGGGCGACTTCTTCAAAACTAGCATTATCTGCTAATTCACTAATGTCGTAACCACGGTAGGTTAGGCCAGTGCCAGTTAAACCCACGGTACACAATGCGGTAGACCCTGCAGATTGACCTCTAAGCCCGGCACCAGATATAGTTTTAGTACTCATTTTCTTCTCCTTTCCAAGATGTAATTACAGGTTTTTCCCAGCGGCAAATAATTCGTCTAACTTTTCTTCAAACGAGTGATAATCTAAAAAGTCATAAAGTTCCATGCGAGTTTGCATCGTATCAATGACCGCTTTTTGGTCGCCGTCAGCCAATAAGTGTTCATACACATTAAGGGCTGCTTTATTCATAGCTCTAAAGGCGCTTAAAGGGTAAAGCACCATATCTACACCTACGTTGGCCAATTCACTTTTGTTATACAAAGGGGTAGCACCAAATTCTGTAATGTTAGCTAGCAAAGGCATCGTAATAGCCTTAGCAAAAGCTTCATAATCAGTCAGCTCATGAACAGCTTCTGCAAAAATACCATCAGCTCCAGCTTCTATACATGCTTGAGAACGATCTATGGCAGCTTGTAAGCCATCTTTTTGAAATGCGTCTGTTCTGGCCATGATGAAAAAGTCGTCATCAATACGAGCATCTGCTGCAGCTTTAACGCGATCTACCATTTCTTGAGTAGATACAATTTCTTTATTAGGCCTATGACCACAGCGCTTTTGCGCTACTTGATCTTCAATATGAACAGCTGCTACGCCAGCTGATTCCATGCCTTTAATGGCTCGAGCAATGTTAAATGCCCCACCCCAACCGGTATCAATGTCTACCAACAAAGGTAAATCGCAAGCCGCAGTGATGCGGCGAGCATCAGCCAGCACATCGTTCAGGCTTGTCATTCCCAAGTCTGGTAAGCCGTATGAGGCATTAGCTACACCGCCACCAGATAGGTAAATAGCTTGATGGCCCACTTTTTCTGCCATCATTGCGCTATAAGCGTTAATGGTGCCAACAATTTGCAATGGATCATTGTTGCTAATGGCTGCGCGAAACTTAGCACCTTGGCTCATTCTAATAGTTTTGCTCATTGAGTATTTCCATCCTGTATGGGTGATTGTATTTGCATGCGTTGCATGATGTTGTTTCGGGCGTTATTGATATGACGTTTCATTAGCCACTCAGCTAAATCTTCATCCCCTTCTTCAATAGCGCTACAGATTTGGTCGTGTTCTTTTAGGGCTTGTTGAGGCCTATTGCTAGATAAACTAAATTGATATCGGTACATACGAACAAGTTGATACAAGTCTCCAGCAAGCATATCGATGAGGCGTTTATTTTTGCTGCCATGAACAATGCAGTAATGAAAATCAACATCACCTTCTTGTTGGAAATAGGACTGACCTTGGGTGTCTAAAATGTGTTTCCGATGGCTATTAAGCAGCAACCTTAGGTTGCCCTTTTCTTCAACTGTCATCGCTTTAGCTGCAAGTTTTGCAGCTAAACCCTCCAGAGACTCTCTTATTTGATAAATTTCTAATAATTCTTCATAAGATAGATTGACTACCCTTGCGCCTATATTGGGTGTGCGAGTAATCAAACGCATAGATTCAAGTCTGCTCATCGCTTCTCGCAATGGTCCACGGCTTATGCCGTGAATGCGCGCAAGTTCAGGTTCATTAAGTTTTTGGCCTTGAGCAATGGTGCCTGTAATGATGTCTTTTACGATACGATCACAGACTTTTTTGGCTAAGGTAGTTATTTCTTCTTGCATAAGCATATTGTCTACACATTTATGTAGAAAGTATTATAAATCACCTTATAACCCTCGTCAAATTAGACATTGATCTAATATTGTAGACAATAATAGCTATTGACAAAGACTTACAGGGACATTGGTTAATATTGTTATCCTTTATTAGACTACCCCCTAGTTCCGCCACAACTTGGGAGTTAGAATAGACCTTTACTACTCTTTAAGAGTTCTACAGTGCATATAATTAACTTGCCATTCACACAAAGCGCCTGCCACTATTTTGAAGCCATACGGCACATGCCTATGCCCTTATTGTTGGATTCTAGTCGTCCCTCCAGTCACTTTGGACGCTATGATATTGCTATGGCTTCCCCACTAGCGGTGATAAGCCACACTGATGGTGTAACTAAAGTTGAGAAAAATAACACCGTTAAAACTACCCAAGTCGACCCTTTCGATTTAATAGGTGTATTGTTAAGTGAGTTATTAACCGATACCAGCGAACTTGTGGAAGCTCAAGGCATCCCCTTTACTGGTGGTGCTGCAGGATTATTTGGTTATGACTTAGGCCGTTCTATAGAATCAATACCATCAACAGCTTCAGCTGATATTTCTATGGAACACCTATGCATAGGTATTTACCCTTGGGCCATAATTACTGACCATGAATTGCAAAAAAGTTATTTAGTTAGCCAGCTTGACGCATTAAACACTCAAAACCTAACAGAAAATATTCTGCAAATTAAACCTTTCCAAGGTAAAGGATTTAGTCTAAAAAGTGACTTTGTTTCCAACATGACAAAAAAACAATATGCAGATAAATTTGATCGTGTGATTGACTATATTCATGCTGGAGACTGTTATCAAGTTTGCTTAGCTCAGCGTTTTGAAGCCCCTTATAATGGCAATCCTTGGCAAGCATATAAACAGCTTAGGATGGCTTCTCCCACACCTTTTAGTGCATACATGGAAACTCAAGAAGGTGCTTTATTAAGCCTATCTCCAGAACGCTTTTTGCAAGTAGATCAGTGTAAGGTGGAAACTAAGCCGATTAAAGGCACTCGTCCCAGGGGTGTTACTCACGAGCAAGACCAATTTTTTTGTGAACAGTTACTTGCAAGTGCTAAAGACCGCTCTGAAAACATTATGATTGTTGATTTACTTCGCAACGACTTGAGCAAGCAGTGCTTGCCCTTTTCCGTTAAAGTGCCAAAGCTGTTTGCTATTGAGACTTATAGTAACGTACATCACTTGGTTACCACGGTTACTGGGGAAATTGCATCCAGTGAAGAAATATTACCTTTGTTAAAAGGCGCATTTCCTGGGGGGTCAATTACCGGTGCGCCTAAGCTTAGAGCTATGGAGATTATTGAAGAGCTAGAACCTCATCGACGTAATGCTTATACTGGTTCTATTGGCTACATCAGCACTAATGGACGTATGGATACAAACATTTGTATCCGTACATTAGTCACTGATGCTAAAGGTGATGATGGAGGTCACATATACTGCTGGGCTGGTGGTGGTCTAGTGGCTGACTCACAGTGCGATGCTGAGTATCAAGAAACCTTTGATAAGGTCAACAACCTGCTTGATAGTTTACGTCAACTCACCTAATGGGTAGGTCTTTGCGTTCGAATAATGTATCAAGTTCTTGTTGGTTACGGCACAGCTGAGCTTGATTTATTTTGCTTCTAGTAAGGTTAGGCGCAAAAGCTTCGATAAAATCGTACATATACCCTCTTAAAAACGTTCCTTTTCTAAAGCCAATATTAGTTGTGCTATAGGCGAACAAATGGCTTGCATCCAAAGCCACTAAATCGCTATCAAGATCCGGTTCATAAGCCATAGTGGCAATAATACCAACACCTAAACCTAGTCTAACGTAAGCTTTAATGACATCAGAATCAACTGCAGTAAATACAACCTTCGGCTCCAAACGGGCATTGTTAAACGCATCATCTAGTTTTGAGCGCCCAGTAAAACCAAATACATAAGTCACAATCGGGTGTCTAGCCAACTCTTCAAGAGTAAGTTTTTCTACTTTGGCTAAAGGATGATCTTTAGGCACAACCACACATCTATTCCAGTGATAGCATGGCATCATTAATAAATCACTAAACTGATCAATCGCCTCTGTGGCGATGGCGAAATCAACTTCGCCATCTGACGCTAAACTAGAGATTTGCTTAGGTGTGCCCTGCTGCATATGCAAAGAAACATCTGGATATTTACCAATAAAATTATTGATCACTTTAGGTAAAGCATAGCGTGCTTGGGTGTGTGTTGTGGCAATAGACAAGGAGCCTTTAGTTTCATCAGTATATTCTTGGGCTTTGCGCTTAATACCGTCTACTTTTAAAAGCACGTCGTAGGCAGACTCTAAAATCGATTTGCCAGCGGGCGTCACATGGGTGAGGTGTTTGCCACTTCGAGCAAATATTTCCACACCTAACTCGTCTTCAAGTAAGCGAATCTGCTTACTAATACCAGGCTGAGACGTGTATAGACTTTGGGCCGTCGCTGAAACGTTAAGGTTGTTTTTTTCTACTTCGCAAATGTATTTTAGCTGCTGTAACTTCATAAGCGTGGTGTGTCCTAAAGAACGATCTTTAAATAATACCATATATAACCAAAAAGCATATAGGTATAATTATAGACTATTTACTTGCTGCAAAAGGTCAACCAAATCATCAACAGCTGGCACTCCAATCACAGTTTCTGAAAATAGCTCACCCTTACTTGTATAAAAAACTAATGCTGGAGGGCCTACTAAGCGCAGTGACTGCATCAGTTTCTGCGCTTGTTTGGTGTTAAGTGTGACGTCTACTTTAATCGCTTTGAAATCTGCTAAAGCCAACTGAACCAGTTGATCTTTAAATACAAAGGCATCCAGTTCTTTGCACGAAATACACCAATCTGCATAGAAATCTAACATCACAGGCTGCTTATCCAGCTTAGCTTGGGCTAATATCGGCGCTACGGCTTCGGGTAATACTTTGGTTAAAATAAATTGTTTACCCTGTTGTCCTTCACTAGAAACCTCAGTTCCTTCATACGGGCTAACTAAAACACCTAAAGGTTTTAATAGTGACCCTGTGCCAGCTAATTGCCCAACGACTAAAAGAATGCCATAAAGGCCTAAAAACATAGCTAGTGTGTAGCTGATCACAGCGGCAGAAAGTGATTCTAAAGTGGGGTTCCAGCGATGGTGTAAGGCTAAAACAAAAGCCAGTACAATGGTAATTAAAGCCACAAATATCAAGCTTAGTTCAGGCCAAACACGATCGGTCATCCACACCGCCATTAATAACATTAAAAAGCCAAAACCAACCTTAATTCGATGCATCCAGGGACCTGTTTTAGGTATCCATTTGCTGGCTGAGGTGCCTACTAAAAGTAACGGCACACCCATGCCTAAGCCCATGACAAACAAAGCCAAGCCACCAGTGGTTGCATCACCGGCTTGTGCAATAAACAATAACGCACCTGCTAATGGGGCAGCGACACAAGGGCCTACTATGAGCGCAGATAATACCCCCATAACAGCAACTCCAGTGGCTTGACCACCAAGCTGTCTGTTGCTAACTGTATTGATTTTATTTTGGATACCTTGTGGCATTTGCACATTAACCCATCCAAACATAGCTATGGCAAAGAAAACAAACAAGGTTGCGGTGGTACCGATTACCGCGGGGTGTTGCAGGGCTATTTGAATATTTGATCCACTCAAACCAGCAACGACACCAGCCAGACTGTATGTGGCTGCCATAGTTAGAACATACACCAAAGAGAGTAGGAAACTTTTACCTGGCCCAGGCTTAGGGCTAAGGCCCACTATAATACTTGATAAAATAGGCACCATAGGTAACACACATGGTGTAAAGGCTAAAGCTAGCCCTGCTAAGAAAAAAATAACTAACAAAGTAGTAAGGTTAGTGTTTTCAAGATTTTGTAAGAACCAATTTGCATTAGTGCTTGTAGTCTTAGTCCAGTCTGTATTTTCTTGAGCTTTTGGTAAATTACTTGATGCCACTGTTACAAAATCTGCAAGCGCCATAGTTTTAGTCTGCGGAGGATAACAAACTCCCCCGTTCCAACATCCCTGGTAATGAATGGTTAGATAGGTTGCTTTAGTGAGTGCACTGGGCAGCGTCCCAGTAATATGTAACTGATTATAATACACTTTGGTCGTGCCAAATGTAGGGTCTTGCTTTATTACAGCTTGAGGTAATGCTAGGTTACTTAAAGGCTGACCATTAGATGTGGTGAAGGCAAGTTTGTCTTGATATAAATAATAATTATCAGCAATGCTCCATACTATGTCTATTTTATCATTGCTTTGTTCAATCGTAACAGCAAACGCTTGATCTGCTGGCATGGGATGTTTTACAGTGCTAAACAATGCTGCATGTACCTGCATTGACAATAATGCGCCAACGCACAAGGCAAACACCTGCATAATGAAGGCTGAGTGATGATTTATACCCAGTTTTTCCATAATTTTTCTCAAAAGCTCGATTTATATGAGTTTCATTTGTTTGTAGACCTTTTTTTGTGTTAAAAAGGACGGCTGAATTATAGCGTTTAGAGCTAGCCATAAGCCAATCTTTTACCCTTAATACTTTTAGTTATTTTATAGAGACCCATTATGACCGATCGTCGCATCGAAGACCTGAATATCGCGAATCAACAGGTACTTACCTCGCCTGAAGATTTAAAAAACCAATTGCCAACTACAAGTATGATCGCAGATGGTGTGATGCAAGCTCGTCAAACAATCAAAAATATATTGGATGGAAAAGACCATCGTTTATTTGTAGTGATTGGTCCCTGCTCTATTCATGACACAGAAGCAGCGTTAGATTATGGTCGTCGTCTAGCCCTTCTAGCAGATGAATTAAAAGATACACTATATATTGTTATGAGGGTGTATTTTGAAAAACCCCGCACTACAGTAGGTTGGAAAGGCCTGATCAATGACCCTCACCTAGACGGTACATTTGATATCGAAACAGGATTACATATTGGCCGTAAGCTCATGTTAGATCTATCAGCCATGGGCTTACCCTTAGCCACTGAAGCACTGGATCCAATTTCACCACAATATCAATCTGATTTATGGAGCTGGGCAGCCATTGGAGCTCGTACTACCGAATCGCAAACTCACCGTGAAATGTCTTCTGGATTGTCTTGTCCTGTGGGGTTTAAAAACGGTACTGATGGCGGCTTAACGGTTGCCTTTAATGCTTTGGAATCTATGGCGTCCTCACATTCTTTCTTAGGCATCAACCCTCATGGGCAAGTGTCTATTACACGCACTACCGGTAATCAATATGGTCACGTGGTATTAAGAGGCGGCGGTGGTAAGCCTAATTATGATGCAGCTAATATTGCTATATGTGAGCAAGCACTTCAAAAAGACGGCTTGTCTGGCAATATTATGGTCGACTGTAGCCATGCTAATTCTAGTAAAGATCCAGCAAATCAAACGTTAGTGATGGAAGACATCACACAACAAATTAATGAAGGCAATGATTCTATTGTTGGTTTGATGATTGAAAGTAATATTAATTGGGGTAATCAATCTATTCCTGACAACTTGTCAGATTTACAATATGGGGTTTCTGTTACTGATGCGTGTATAGATTGGGATACAACCCAAACTAGCATGCGTGAACTGGCTTCACAGTTGAAACTGTCTTTACCTAACCGCTCGCGTTTAAGTTAACCTCCGCTTTAAAACAAAAAAACCAGCATAAATAGCTGGTTTTTTGTTTGAACATAGCTTTAAACGGCTATATCTTAAATGCCTACATATAGGCATTTTCTGTATTAGAATGATCTGTAACGTCACGAACTGAATGGATTCCTGGGATACGTTCTTTCAAGGTTTTCTCAACGCCTTCTTGCAGCGTTAAGGAAACAGAACTACACCCTTGGCAACCGCCACCAAATTTCAGCACTGCCACGTTGCCTTCTTCCTCTGCTACAACACCTACCAAACTTACATCGCCTCCATGAGAAGCTAAGCTTGGGTTGATTTCGGTGTATAAATAGTAATTTACTTGGGCATCCAGTGGGCTATCTGACGTAACCTGTGGCATTTTAGCATTGGGGGCTTTGATCGTAAGCTGTCCACCCATCCGATCAGAACTATAGTCGATAAAGGCATCTTCTAAGTAATCTACACTGGCAGGATCTACGTACACTCGAAACTTTTCTAAATCTGTAAACTCATCAGTAATCTTAACTTCGTCTGGGCGACAATAGGCCAAACAAGTTTCAGCATTTGGAGTGCCTGGATCAGTAACAAAAATACGCACTGAGATACCTTCTACATCTTGCTTTGAAAGCAACTCTGCTAGATAGTCTTGAGCACTGGGGGTGATGTCTATGTAATCCACTGTATATTTCCTTTATTGCCAACTACATGAGCAACTTTGGGTCGCCCAACTATGGCACTATTATATACCCTACTGTTTTACTTGGGTATTCATTTTAAGACTAGTTAAAAAAGCATATAATACTATCTTTATAGGCCTATGTTTCAATCAGGTATCTGTTAAGCAATAAACCATGAATAATGATCAAGCAGCCAATCATCACTCTTTAAGTGAACCCACATTGCCCAATTTATGGCGTATAGCAGTTCCATTAAGTGGCGCAATGTTGTCACAGTCTTTATTAAGCTTAGTGGATACGGCACTTGTAGGGCATTTAGGTGGTTTGGCTTTGGCTAGTGTAAGCATTGGAAGTTATCTAGTATTTATTTTAGTAGCCCTTATTACAGGCTTTGGTACTGGCTGGCATAACCTCATCTCTAAGCATGGTCAAACTCACCCAAGACTATTTTTCTTAGGCTTAGCTTACGCTGTAGTTATCTCTATTACTGTAGGTGCCATAGGTGGTTATATCACAGATGATTTGATCAATATGTTTGTATTGGATGATCGTATCAATACTCTTGCGGCAGATTATGCACAAGCTCGCCTTTGGGCTTTGCCTGCAATTGCATTGAGTATTGGTGCTAGAATTTATTGGAGTGAACTAGGAGCACCATGGCAATATACCAAGATCCTCTTGTTGGCTCACTTAGCTAACGTACCAATAAGTTATGGCCTTATCTATGGTTTGGGTGGATTGCCTGCGATGGGAGCGGTTGGTGCTGGAATAGGCACTAGTATTGCTGTCTGGTTAGGGGTGTTTTTACAAGCGTTGATGCTCTTTAAAAAAAGTTCTAGTAATGCCAGCATCAGTAGTGCTTTATTTAGCTTGAATCATTGGCAATTGTTGTTGAGGTTCACTTGGCCCCCTATGCTTCAGCAGTTCATTTTCTCACTTCATTTGGCTGTATTTTTGTGGATAATAAGTTTACTTGGTGCATCCGTGATGGCAGCTTCTTTTTCTGTACTTAATGTGGGCCTGGTGTTGATTCTTCCTGCTATCGGTTTGGGACAATCAGCCCTGTCATTGCTAGGTGCAGCCCTAGCCAATGGTAATAAAGAATACATTATAAAATGGAGTAAGCTCATTTTACATACTGGCGTGCTAAGCGTCTCAGTTTTAGCATTGTTTGTGGGTTTTGCCGCACCATGGTTGGCGCAACTTTTGCTGGTCAATCGTGAATTACAGCAACTTACAATAGCAGCGTTACCTTGGTACGCGGCAGCTATGGTGTTAGAAGCATGCATCATTATTTTAGGTCGATTTGTATTGTTAACTGGGCAGCGAAAAACTGTTTTGCTACTCATGAGCGCGAGTCAATGGTTAGTTTTTTTACCACTGTTGTATTGGTTGTCACCCGCCTATGGTTTTATGACTGTTTGGTGGCTGCACGTAGGTTATCGAGTTGTTACAATTTTTTGTTTTTGGTGGATGTGGCGACGTTTCATAAAGGGCCCTTTAATTGGTCAAATGAGTACCTTCAATAAGGAATAAGTATGCACACGGAATCAGTTATTTTTTCATTTTTTTTAATATTTACAGGCGCAGCCATACTAGCTACTTTGTCATTATATTTTAGGCAACCATTGCTTTTAGCTTATATTGTATTAGGTGCACTGTTGGGTCCGTTTGGCCTGGCTTGGGTGGTAGATACTAATTTATTAGCTGACGTTTCACACATTGGTATTATTTTTCTTTTGTTTCTTATCGGCCTAGATATGCAACCTAGTCATTTGTTACAGATGTTAAAAAAAGGCTCTATGGTTGCTTTTATTAGCTCATTAGCCTTTGCTCTTTTAGGGTTTATGGTAGGATATTTGTTTGGCTTTAGCACTGTAGACAGCTTAATTATTGGTGCATCCACCATGTTTTCTAGCACTATTATTGGCATTAAGTTACTCCCAACAACAGTGTTACATCATAAACAAACAGGTGAGCTAGTCGTAGGTTTACTGTTGTTACAAGATTTATTGGCAATCATACTATTAACCTTGTTAACCACTGTAGGTGCTCAATTAAGTGATGGTTTAGAGCTATCTCTAAACACAGACCTACTAATCAGTCTTGCCGCCTTGCCGTTACTCATGTTTACTGCCTTAGGATTTGTTCGTTGGATATTATTGCCCTTAATTACCCGCTTTGACCGCTTTCATGAATATATATTCCTCTTGGCATTAGGTTGGTGCTTAGGCTTGGCTGAACTGGCGCACAGTATAGGTTTGTCTGCAGAAATCGGAGCGTTTATTGCAGGTGTAAGCTTAGCCTCTAGTGTCATAAGTCAGTATATTGCTATTAACTTAAAACCGATTAGAGACTTCTTTTTAGTGTTATTTTTCTTCTCAATAGGTGCTGGCTTTAATTTTCCGCTGATGGGCTCTATATGGCTTCAATGTTCGGTGTTAGTGATCTTAGTAGTAACCATTAAGCCTGTCGTGTTTGGATTTCTGATTAGGCCTATTTGTAAATCTAAAGCAACATCTTGGGAAGTTGGTTTTAGATTGGGGCAAACTAGTGAGTTTTCTATATTGATTGCCACATTAGCCGCTTCCAGTATGATTATTAGTGAGTCTGCGTCATTGCTCATACAGGCCACTGCAATAATTACTTTTGTTGCATCATCTTATCTAGTTGTATGGAATTTTAAATCTCCCATTGCGGTAAAAGATCATTTAAGACACGATTAAAAATATTACTAAAAAAACCCCATAAATATTTTGAAGATTTATGGGGCTTTTTTAATTAAAGTAGTCAAACTTTGGGTTAACTTGGCGTGCGCATTGTCACTAATTCTTCTGCGCTAGTGGGGTGAATACCGATAGTGGCATCGAAGTCTGCTTTAGTTGCGCCAGCTTTTATAGCCACGGCAAAGCCTTGTAACATCTCACCCGCACCCTCTCCTACAATATGCAAGCCCACTACTTTGTCAGTAGACGCGTCAACAATGAGCTTCATAAAACTACGTTCGTCACTGCCGCTAAGGGTGTGCTTCATTGGTTTAAAGTCTGAACGATAAATGGTGATGTTATTATGTTTTTCTTTGGCTTGATGTTCTGTCAAGCCAATTGTGCCTACGTTGGGTTGAGTGAAAACGGCAGTTGGAATCAGATCATAATCCATACGTTTTGTGCCATCACCATACCAATGATTAACTAAAACCATCGCCTCAGCTAGGGCTACTGGAGTGAGTTCAATACCACCGGTAACATCACCCAAAGCATAAATATTTTTGATGTTTGTTTGAAAGTTTTCATTAACTGCAATGGTGCCTGACGTTGTGGTCTCTATGCCTAACTTATCCAAACCAATACCAGCCAGCCTAGGTTTACGACCAATAGCCATAAGCACTTGGTCAACGACTTTAGTGGAGCCATCTGCAAAGGTGACTAACAAGCTTTGGTCATCTTGGCGTGAAACATTATTGACTTGACTTTGATAGTTCATTTCAATGCCTTGCTTACACATTTCTTGGTCAACAAAGCGCCTTACATCCTCATCAAAACTGCGCATAATTAAATCGCCACGATAGGACACCTGCACCTGAGAGCCCAAGCCTTGGAAAATACACGCAAACTCAAGGGCGATATAACCGGCTCCAACAACTAGAAGACGTTTGGGAAACTCTACAAGGTCAAATATATCATCTGAACTAATGAGCAAGTCAGAATAATCTACATCAGGAATGTTAGGAGTCCCACCTGTTGCGATTACTATGCGTTTTGCAGTGTAGTCAATGCCATTTACAGTGACTGTATTTGCGTCCTTTAAGCAGGCATAGCCGCGGATGATTTGAGCACCTGAATTATTTAATAAATTGGCATAAATACCATTAAGGCGAGAGATTTCTTTCTTTTTGTTTGCCACAAGTGTTGGCCAGTCAAAATCTGCAGAACCTAATGTCCAACCAAAACCTTTGGCATTTTCAAAATCATGACTAAAATGACTCGCATAGGTGTACAGTTTTTTAGGCACACAACCTACATTAACACATGTTCCTCCAAGAGCATGGTCATCAGCAATAGCTACCCTAGCCCCTTCACCTGCTGCCATGCGGGCAGCTCTTACCCCTCCAGAACCTGCACCAATAACAAAAACATCAAAATCAAACTTCATAAAAACATATTCCTAAGGATTGTTTACAGTTGGACGCACATAATCTAATGATTGAGTTCTAACCTTTCATTATTTGCATTACAATAATACAAATTCTAGCAACCTTCCAACCTTATTGTTGGTTTTCATTGACTTATCTGAGTTAAAAAAATGCATTTAGTTTCCTTCAATATTAATAGTATACGCGCACGAATACCTCAACTAGAAGCTATTGTTGAGCAATATCAACCAGCAGTAATTGGCTTACAAGAAACTAAGGTACAGGATGTAGAATTTCCTATAGAAGAAACACGTCGGCTGGGTTACGAAACTATATTTCACGGACAAAAAGGACACTATGGTGTGGCATTGATGACAAATCTACCCATACTTAAGGTGATTAAAGGTTTGCCAGGAGATACTGAAGATTCGCAGAAGCGCCTTGTAGGTGCTGTGTTGCAATTACCAAATTTAGATACTATGACCGTATTTAATGGCTATTTTCCGCAAGGGGAAAACATAGAACACGTTAGCAAGTTTCCTGCTAAGAGAGATTTTTATAAAGGTTTAACGAACCTTTTGAATACACAATATAATAGCACTGATCACATAGTTGTGATGGGCGATGTTAATATTGCAGCTCAAGATATTGATATTGGCATAGGGGATGACAATCGCAAGCGTTGGCTTAAAACAGGTAAAGCAAGCTTTCAACCAATAGAACGCGAGTGGCTTAGTGATTTGTATAAGTTTGGTTTAACAGATAGCTACCGTCAATTGCACCCACAAGATCAAGATTATTCATGGTTTGATTATCGCAGCAGAGGTTTTGAGCGCGAACCTAGGCGTGGTTTGCGCATTGATCAAATACTTTTAACAGACCGTTTAATGGACCACTGTAAAACAGCGGATATTGATTATAACGTGCGGGGGATGGAGAAGCCTTCTGACCACTGCCCCATTTTTGTGGAACTGGATATTGGTGAGCGCTAGATTACTAGCCTCTTAGATCACTTTGATTGGTGGTCATTTATACTTATTTAAATTGTAATAATGTAATAATACAAGAAGTATTAGTTCCTTTTTTAATCTTTATTAGGTATAGTGCAAATAAGATTTACCATTTGTTATATTTTCTGGCTTATGGTGAAGTTATTCTCTAAACTAATAAAATAAGTTAAAAATGGAGTAGGTAAGCAATGTCAGCCCCTAATCAAGAAGCTACTAAGGTCGCAGCAGATCTTAAAGAGAATTCGAAAATTGCAGCTAAAATGCTCAAAGCAATTGCTAACGAAAGTCGTTTGCTCATTTTATGTGGCTTGGAAGGTAAAGAACTTTCTGTCACAGACATTAATGAACAATTAGACTTAAGCCAGTCCGCCTTATCTCAGCATTTAGCCGTGCTTAGAAAAGATGGTTTAGTTAAAACTCGAAGAGAATCGCAAACCATTTACTATTCACTTTCAGATGTGCGTGCATCAAAAGTAATCAAAACATTACACGAATTATATTGTGCCTAATATTGACTCATGCCAAGCCGAACTATTTCCCCCTGGGTCCATGTTTTTTGGGATCTAGGTTAACTTAATGAGTGCTATAAGATCAATTACCTAAGTGTGGTGCTCGCTAATGTATTGGCCTAACGAAAATTTTGATAGTATTTTTTGACAACATACCCTCCAATAGACACCTGCCCATTCACAGTTAACTGTAGTCATTAAATTATATCATGACACAAAAAAGCCCTCGGCTAGCAATTTAGGCGAGGGCTTTTAAATACTGTGACTTAATTACGCGCTTAGCTCTAATAACAGCTTATTAAGACGTGATACATAAGCTGCTGGATCTTCAAGCTGCCCACCTTCAGCCAACTGAGCTTGGTCAAACAGTACCTTGGTAAGTTCACCAAAGCGCGCTTCATCAGCTTCATCATTAAGCTTAGCAACCAGTGGGTGCTCTGGGTTAAGCTCAAATGTTGGCTTAGTCGCTGGCATTGCTTGCCCCGCGGCTTCCATAATACGGCGCATTTGTAAGCCCATATCATCTTCACCAACAACTAAGCATGCTGGCGAATCTGTCAATCTATGAGTAATACGAACACTTTCTACTTGTTCTTCAAGTAAGGCTTTTACCCGTTCAACAAGACCTTCGAATTGCTTTGCTTTTTCTTCTTGTACTTTCTTTTCAGATTCGTCTTCTACTTCACCAAGGTCTAGAGCACCCTTAGCTACGTCTTGTAATTGCGTACCGTCAAAGTCCATCATATGAGACATAAGCCATTCGTCAACGCGCTCAGAAAGCAGTAATACTTCGATGCCCTTTTTTCGGAAAATTTCTAAATGGGGGCTGTTCTTGGCAGTATTATGATTATCTGCAACAACATAATAAATCTTATCCTGACCTTCTTGCATACGGCCTTTGTAATCGGCCAAACTGTGAGTTTGGTCAACCTTGTCATCAATACTAGAAGAAAAGCGCAATAAGTTAGCAATCTTTTCTTTGTTATTATGGTCTTCAGCAGGGCCTTCTTTCATTACCTGGCCAAACTCTTTCCAGAATGTAGCGTATTGTTCAGGCTGCTTTTTTGCCATCTTTGCTAGGACATCAAGCACACGCTTAGTTAATGCTGCACGCATTGAATCAATGACAGGGTCTTTTTGTAATATTTCACGAGACACGTTGAGAGATAAATCGTTGCTATCTACTACACCTTTAATAAAGCGCAAGTACATAGGTAAAAACTGCTCAGCTTCATCCATGATAAATACGCGTTGTACATAAAGCTTTAAGCCTCGAGTAGCCTCACGCTGGTACATATCCATCGGAGCTTTGGCTGGTATATACAATAAGCTTGTGTACTCTAGCTTGCCTTCAACTTTGTTGTGAGCCCATGATAGCGGGTCTTGGAAGTCGTGGGATACATGTTTGTAAAACTCATGATACTCTTCGTCTTTTACCTCTGAACGAGACTTAGTCCAAAGAGCGGTCGCTGAGTTCACAGTTTCTTCTTCAGGTTCCTTTGTGTCTGCATCTTCGCCATGATGTTCTTTCATCATGATGACAGGGATAGATATATGATCAGAGTACTTACGTACTAGGCTGCGTAGACGAAAACCTTCTGCAAATTCTTTTTCATCAGCTTTAAGGTGTAGGATGATTTGTGTGCCACGAGTTGGCTTTTCTACTTGAGAAATGTCAAATTCGCCCTCACCTTTTGAGCGCCATAAAATACCTTCTGAAGCGTCTAATCCAGCCTTTCGGGTAATTACTTCTACTTCATCAGCAACGATAAACGATGAGTAAAAGCCAACACCGAATTGGCCAATGAGCTGTGAGTCTTTTTGTTGGTCACCGGTAAGATTTTGCAAAAATTCAGAGGTGCCAGACTTCGCAATCGTGCCTAAATGGTCTATTACATCAGCACGGTTCATGCCGATTCCATTGTCACTAATGCTTAGTGTATTGGCTTCTTTGTCGAACGTAATGTGGATGGCAAGGTCACTATCATCGCCATAAAGGCTGCCATCAGAAACAGCTGCAAAACGCATCTTATCTGCGGCATCTGAGGCGTTAGAAATAAGCTCGCGTAGGAATATTTCCTTGTTGCTGTACAGGGAGTGAATCATCAAATGTAAAAGCTGCTTAACTTCTGTTTGAAAACCTAAAGTCTCAGTTTGAGTATCAGTGCTCATTGGGCGTTGTTTCTCCGTAAACATGATTCGTAAATCATGGGCTGCGCTATGCGCTAGTAAATGGTTACGGGGACAATGATGGGGGTGTCTTGAATAATTTCAAGCTACAACAGATGGTTTATAGCTAAACATTTAATAAAAAATAGAATCTAGCTAAATGAGATGATAATCAACCAAAGTTTTGCGATTTTTAGAGTCGTTAGAGCCTTTCAGCTCGGCAAGTGAACTGGAGCTAAACTCACGGATATATAAAATATACACAACCACACAGGTCGTAGCCATAAACACGAAAGGATGAATAGTCCAGGTTAAAACGGCCAGACTATAATAGTATGCACGTAGCCCAAAATTAAAGTTATTGGCTGCCATTGATAACATTTTAGCAGAACGGTTCACATGATCCATAAGATCTTTGTTGTCAGAGATATCCCCATATACCACAGGGGCGCTAGAAATCATTACGGACGCAAACCCATATTGCCGAAGACTCCAAGTAAACTTAAAAAAAGCATACACAAACATCAGCGTTAAAAAGAATAACTTAAATTGCCACTCTAGAGGCGTTTGAGGTGGCAAAAATGGAATACCACGCCCAATGTGTACCATATCATCAGTATAACCTACCAACGTCACTAAGCCTGCCAAAATAAGTAAACTAGATGATGCAAACAAGGTCACATAGCGCTCTAAATTAGCCACGGCGCCTATGTCTGCCATGCGCATCTCGCGGCTTATCATCCGCACCATCCATCTTTGACGGTATGCATGCAACACCCCTGCCAAAGAATCTTTACGTCTAGAGGCGCCAATTGCATAGGTTTGATATCCACGTGCGGCAATCACAAACCACAAAAAAGCCATCAAGTTTGCGCCTTGATCTGACAGTGCCATGGTAATGTAGTTGCCTATAGAATCTATCAAACTAAGCCTCGTCTTGGTGTTGCTGAAATATAGATGTTTGCTTCTTCTTAGTGGCTAAACCCTTTTGCTTACGAGTTTGGTAACTTGAAGGAGAAAAAGATTTAGCGACAATTTTTTTCTTTTTGTGTGGGTTAAATGTGACACCGGCTACAGCTGGCATTTTCTTTTTGGCACGGGTCATGATGTGATCAACTCAATTACAATTATTGGTAACTATATAAACCTATTATTTGTATTATTTTAGCACGCATTACCAGACCTATGTCATCAACTACACGATTTATTGAGTTAAAAAGCGTGACACCAATCGGCAAAAAAGCTCTGGTTTTTCGGCATGCAACCAATGGCCACAATCAGTCATTATTTTAAGCTGTGCGTTAGGAAAAAACCGATCAAACGATGCCTTATGATGAGGCAATATGTAAGCCGAATTTGAACCTTTAAGCACTAGTGTGGGGCCTGCATACATCGCTGGAGCTTTTGCATTCACTGAAGGTGCTGCACTTATCAACTGATAATTTTGTTCAATGGCGCTTAGATTGTAGCGTAGAGCAAACTGCCCTACCTCATTTTTATACAAGCTTTTAAGTAAAAACTGACAGACTCTTTCATCAGGTTCGTATTTAACCAGCCAGTCCAATGCTTGTTTCCTAGACGTTAAAGTACTTAGGTCTAAGCTGTTGAGGCCGTCTAATATGCTTTGGTGGCGTGCTTCATAAACCACAGGGGCTATGTCAGCTATTATCAAACTGTTTACTTTATGGGGAAAGTTCAACGCCAGTTGCATAGCCACTTTTCCACCCATGGAATGTCCCAATAAATCCACTTTTGCTAGATTCAATAGCGCGAGAGTATCTAGTACATCCGCACACATAGACACATAATCCATCACAGGGCTATGAGCAGACATGCCGTGATTGCGCAGATCCATAGTAATTACATGACGATCTTTCGCCCATACTAAAGCTTGGCTACGCCAATTATCTTGCGCACCAAACAAACCGTGCAGTACAACAAGAGGATTTTTTTGGCCTGCATTATATTCATGTGTATTAAGTTGCATTAGCTCACTTCAACAGGCACTTCTTCAACAGGAATTTCGAAGCCGTGAACTTGTTGCCATGATTGTTCTGGAGGGCGTTCCCATACGGTCCCTGCATTACTGTCTAACAATTCATCTAAAGTAGGGTCAGCTTCACACATAGGTTCCAATGGAAACGGCTCTAAGTTTGAGAACTCTGCTAAAAACTCCGCAGACTCATACCCTGTGAACAAACGCCAACCGGTATCGTTACTATGCTCTGGTATGGTTTTATACATAAAGCGTATAGGTAATGCGCTATCTCCTAGAGCTAATTTTGATACTCGTGCCATAAAGCCATGACGTGTTTGTCGTTTTTTTTGTTTCATAAATCTACCTGTAAACCAAGGTGAGCAGCGTGAAAACGCAGGTGTTCGTTGATAAAACTACTAATGTAATAATAGCTATGGTCATAACCTTCTCGCTCCCGATAATCGATTGGATATTCCAAGCGTTCACAGGTGGAATTAAATAACTCTGGCATCAGTTGGTCTTTATAAAATGGGTCACTAGTACCTTGATCAATTAGCATAGCTTGTGGTGCTAGGCCTAAGGCATGATTTTTTTGTACTAATTGGTTTGCATCCCATTGCTCCCAAACACTTTCATCGCCACCCAAGTAAGTGCTAAAACCTTTTTTACCCCAAGGACACTGTGTAGGCGAGGTAATGGGGGCAAATGCTGAAACTGAAGCGTATTTTTCTGGGTTTTTAAGCGCGCAAATCAGTGCCCCGTGGCCTCCCATTGAATGGCCACTAATTGAAGATGTTTCATTTACACAGTAGTGATTTTGGATAAGCGCTGGCAGTTCCTGTGTCACGTAGCTGTACATATTGTAAGCAGTAGACCAAGGAGCTTGGGTTGCATCAACATAAAACCCTGCACCTGTACCTACATCATAACTATCATTTTCGCCTTCCACGTTAGCGCTACGAGGGCTTGTATCCGGCATCACAATAGCCATGCCAAGCTTCGCTGCTAAAGCAAATGCACCTGCCTTTTGGCTAAAGTTCTCGTCATTACACGTAAGGCCTGATAACCAATAAAGTGCAGGCACTTTATTTTTCCCCAGCTGCTTACCTGCTTGAGGTGGCAAAAATAATGCAAAAGTCATTTGGCTCTGGCATGCCGTGGACAAATGTTCCACTCGCAATAGACGTCCGCCACTTACCTTAACTTGTGAAAGTTCATTTAAAGACATGGTATATCCTAAAAAATAATGACAGAACGAATACTTTGCCCGCTATGCATAAGGTCAAAGGCTTTATTAATATCATCCAGCCCCATTGTATGAGTCACCATAGGGTCGATTTTTATCTCGCCTTTCATGTAACGCTCCACGTAATCTGGTAATTGTGTGCGGCCTTTGACTCCACCAAAAGCAGACCCGCGCCAGACTCGTCCAGTAACCAGTTGAAATGGGCGAGTAGTGATTTCTTGGCCCGCTCCTGCGACACCAATAACAATAGATTCTCCCCATCCTTTATGGCAACACTCTAGCGCCGAGCGCATTACATCAACATTGCCGATGCATTCAAACGAATAATCTACCCCACCATCGGTAAGGTCTACGATGACTTCTTGAATAGGTGCAGAATAGTTTTTAGGGTTAATGCAATCTGTAGCACCCAGCATTTTAGCCATTTCAAACTTATCCTCGTTAATGTCTATGACCACGATGCGCCCAGCACCAGCCATAACAGCCCCCTGCACCACACTCAAACCAATACCACCTAAGCCAAACACAGCAACGCTATCGCCGGCTTGAACCTTAGCTGTATTGAGCACGGCACCAATGCCTGTAGTAATACCACAGCCTAATAAACAGACCTTGTCTAGTGGTGCTGCTTTGTTTATTTTTGCTAAGGCAATTTCAGGCACAACAGTGTATTCAGAAAATGTAGATGTACCCATGTAGTGAAATAAGGTTTCACCATCTAAAGATAAGCGACTAGTACCATCAGGCATTAACCCTTTTCCTTGGGTGCCACGGATAGCTTGGCAAAGGTTAGTTTTGCCAGATAAACAAAACTTACATTGACCACATTCAGGCGTGTAAAGAGGAATTACATGATCGCCTACGGTTAAGCTTGTTACACCTTCACCGATCTCTTCTACGATACCGCCGCCTTCATGGCCTAGTACAGATGGAAAGATACCTTCAGGATCCGCTCCAGATAAAGTAAATGCATCTGTGTGGCACACGCCTGTAGCGACCATACGTACCAGTACTTCACCGGCTTTTGGGCCTTCTACGTCAATGTCTGCAATGGTTAAAGGTTGGCCTTTAGCTAGGGCTACTGCGGCTCTTGATTTCATAATTAAGGAATCCTTAGTGTGTGTTGAGGGTGTTACACTGACTGGTTTTGTACCAAGTGACAAGGTCACTTGAGGTGCCCTGCATCACTACCCGGTCTTGCTTAAGAGACAGTTGGTAGTCATACATTGGATCATAATAATGGGTGAGTAAATAGGAAATCCAACCTTTATGAGCACTAAGGTCACCTTGTTTAGTTTGTAGCTCTAATGATTGATCAAGAAGTTTAACAAGGTGTTTGTGTGCCTCACTACCTAAACGTTTACGAATGCGAAACACACTTTGAATGAGACTATCACCAAAAGCTAAAAAGGCTTCATTAGGAGCTACAAGTTCTTGTTCCCATGCGGCAATAGCTTTGACAACGTATTCACCGAAAATACGCTCAACACGTGCTTCAAAGTTATCATGTAACACCATAATAGGTGAGCTTTTTAGTTTATTTTGAAGGCTAATAGGTAATAATCGGCAGCCTACTAAGCGGCTTTCGTCTTCATAAACAATGGGGGTTTTAGCTTCTTTATTTAATTGCATGAGTGCAATTGCTAAATTGTTTTCAAAATTAATTTGACTAGGCTGTTCTTCAATGTATTTACCAAAGCTAGATCCACGATGCTTCGCAATGCCTTCTAAATCGATGGTGCGATCAAATTGTGGCAAGATTTCTGTCTTACCCGTACCTGTACGACCGCTTAAAACAAAAGCTGGAAGCTCTTCTACCAGCTCATCTAAGCGTTCAATAAGAAACGTGCGAAGGGCTTTATAACCACCCTCTACAAAGGGCACAACAATGCCAGTATCTGCTAGCCACTGTTGACTAATTTTAGATCGCATTCCACCACGAAAACAATACAACACTGCATCAGGATGGGCACTTGAGAACGCATGCCATTGCTTTACACGACTGTCTTTAGTGTCGCCATTGACTAGCTGATGGCCTAGAGCAAGAGCGGCATCTTGGCCTTGTTTTTTATAACACGTGCCTACTTCTTCTCGTTCGTGATCAAGCATTAGAGGCAAGTTAACAACGTTTGGAAATGCACCTTTGTCAAATTCTATAGGCGCTCTAACGTCAAACATAGGACGATTACTTAATAACAACGCTTCAAACTGAAGCGTTGTTAAAGGACTTGGCATCTGTAAAGGTGACTTAATTGAGGCCATATTAAACGACCGATACCCAATATTTTTGAGTGTCTTTTGGCGTAGAAAGATCGCCTATCCAGATGCACTCATGCTGCTCAGCTTGGCAAATAGCTTCAGCTGCTTGCATTTGATCTTGTGCAACAGCAACTAATAAGCCACCACTTGTTTGTGGGTCACACAGAATATTTAACTGACTTTCACTTAACGGCCCTAATTTATGTCCATAACTATCAAAGTTTCGGCTACTTCCACCTGGCACACAGCCTTGATCTAAGTAGTGCTGCAGGTCTGTGAGTAACGGTACACTTTCAAAGTCTATTTGTGCCTGAAGCTGACTTCCCTCACACACCTCCACAAGATGTCCCATGAGGCCAAAACCTGTGACGTCTGTCATAGCATGAACACCCTTTAATGGAGCCAATTTGGCGCCTATGTCATTAAGCTTTACCATGTTATCTCGTGCCAGATTCACATCTTCTACACGCAATATGCCTCGCTTTTCCGCGGTCGTTAAAATACCAACGCCTAGGGGTTTAGTAAGCATTAATCGATCACCAGCTTGAGCTTGGTCATTACGCTGTAAATATTTAAGCTCCACCTTACCTGTAACTGCTAATCCAAATATAGGTTCTGGCGCATCAATACTATGCCCCCCCGCAAGGCAAATGTTGGCTTGTGCACACACAGACCGAGCTCCATCTATCACCATAGCGGCTACTTCAGGTGCTAGCTTATCTACTGGCCAACCCAAGATAGCGATAGCCATTAATGGCTGTCCACCCATAGCATAAACATCACTAATAGCATTAGTTGCAGCGACACGGCCAAAGTCGAATGGGTCATCTACAATAGGCATAAAAAAGTCAGTGGTACTAACAATGCCAGAGCCATCACCTAAATCAAAAACGGCAGCATCGTCACGACTTTCATTGCCTACAATCAAGTTTGGGTGAGAAAATTTTGGTAGTTGAGATTGCAGCATCTTATCAAGGACTTTAGGTGATATTTTGCATCCGCAACCGGCGCCATGGCTATATTGGGTGAGTTTTATTGGATTCATGGTTTATTACACTAGTGGACAATAAAAGTAGTATACGCAGTTTATAACCAATGTGCTGTGCATCATTGGTTATATGATGGCTCTACCTGTGACAAGGCCAACCGCCTGACTGATTTTTGTAAACCTTTATGGGTGTTATTGTGTGCGGCGTGCAACACCTCTTGTTTGTCTTTGGGATCTTTGAGCTGTTGGTATAATAAATACAAGCCCCCGCTAAATCCTGCTTGCCCCAGTGCTAGTAATTTTAACAAGCGTTTTTTTTGCATCTGATCAAGAGCTGGTGTGGTGTTTTTTTCACAGTTGGTTGCGATGGTAAGCAACACTTTTTTATCAATAGATCGAAACCAAAAATCTTTACCAAAACTAAGGTAACCGTATAAATGATGGCTTAGGTTGCCTGCTAATGTATGGGCATTAATGCTAATTGGTCGTATTAATTGTACGCTGTTCAGCCCGGTAGCAGCATCCGCGCGCAAGCCTAACCAAGCTGGAATGTATTGATTTGCTAGCCAAAAACGTAAGGTATCCACACTTGCTGAAAAACTTGTTCCCAGAAAATCTATATTGGCCTCTTGTGCTAAAGTATAAACGTGATTAAGTAACGCAGCTCCCACACCCGTATTCTGCAGCTGCGGTAGGACTACAATCCTTTGAATGCGCCAGCTATGCATCTCACAAGACTCAGGAAAACCTGCTTGTTGAGTTAATATTTGTGCTAACAAATGGCCTTGTATACGCCGTTTTCCAAGGGCTATTTGCTCAGTTAAATCGGCGTCTAAAGCGCCTTCTTGTGATACCCAGGCTAAGGCGACAAGGCAACCTCCTCGATAACACAAATAAAGCTTTTGTTTTGGGTGATCCAGTAATAATCTTAAATCTTGTGGAGTAGTTTGATAGTGAGCCAGCATAAGCAATGCATACACTTGTTTTAATAAACGGGAATCTTGAGCAAGTTCCTCTCCACAAGTATGGCTATATGTGAGTGATGATGTGGAGTCTATGAATGACTGTTGTTCAATATTGGGAAGTCTTACATCACACAAAAAACTACTACGAATAAAGTCCTCTAGTGGGTCATTAGCATGCCAGCGCATAGGTTGAGTTAGGGTAAGAGTTTCGCTTGTAAGGCCCAGTGACTCGATAATGCGGGGAAGCTTTAAGCGATAACCTTGCCCACTGCCCTCATAGCCGTCTTGGGTAGAAGATAGAACTACCAAATCATAATGTTGAATCAATTTGGTCAGTTGTGATATTGGCACAGACGCCGCTTCATCTACAATGACCAAGCTAGCTTTAGGTAGTTGGGTTAATAATGCATCTAATGCATAAAAATTGACCAGTGCCGGCGTAGCAGTTGCACTCAAGGTGGACAGTGCCTTCTTACTTGGTGCGGTTACTATTACTGGAGCCTGTTGAGTTTTTTTGCTCTGAGTACTGATTGCTTTGATTAACCAACCTAAACAGGCAGATTTTCCTCTACCTCTATGTGCACTAAGATTAAATACAGTATTAATGGATTGCTGGTAAGAGCTTAGTAATTTATCAATAACAGCTTTTTGATCTTGTGTAGGGTGCAGCAAATTAGCTGCTTTATAATAATCTAATTGTTGCCAAATATTATGATCATCTCTTTTGTGATTATAGGCAGAGCCTTCTAGGACATGCACAGCACAGTGTTCCCAGTGTTGCTGCCACCACTTTATAAAATAGGAATGGGCACCTGATTTTAACTGGCCGTACGCTTGTAACTGAGAGTCAAACAGGTGGTGCCACTGAGCTATGGCAGGAACTAATAATATGAGCGCACCACCACCTACAACTGTGCCACTAAGGGCAGATAAAGCACTTGCATTAAAGCCTTTGTGGGCATTATAAATTACATACTGGTTAGAGGTGCCAAGGTGCTGCTTAGTTTGATTTGTACTAATATAATGATGCTCAGGGACAGGCACTGTGGTTGTATTTAATACGTCTACCCATAAGCAAGCAGAAGCAAAGCGTGTAAGCTGCTTAGCTATGCTAAAGCCTGATGCCTCTTCCATAGCCACAACTAACATCAAACGATGGCCCGTTTTTTGGGCTATTAAAAGCGGTTGATGGAATTCGGATAATGCTATAATCGTGGGCAAATTAGTCCACTCCTAGGTGCCTAATAATATTTGCTATAGTGCTGATTTGTGGGACGTTAATCCTATGCATCATTCAATAAGCGCCCTACACGAGCATGTGGCATAGCTATGTTAAGTTGATGCAATAGGTGCCAAGCCATAACTTGGTTGCTAGACATAAAGTAGCAACCATAGCGCTGCTCTAAAGCCTCAAGCTTGTCCATGGCTTTAAAGTTAGTACATGAAATAAACACTACATCTGGCACACAATCCAACCCATCTAACAGCTGTTCAATCAAAGTTGGCAAGTGTTCAGGATCCATTGACCCAATTTCCCTGTCTAGAGTTAAGTCTAGGCTTCCCCACCCTTTTACGTTAAACCCTGCGTCAGTTAAAGCTTCATAAAATGGCACATTAACAGAGGCTAAATAGGGTGAAAGCACAACAATATTTTTAGCATTCACATGGGATAAAGCAGCTTTTACCGCGCTAAATGGGTTGCTAGTTACTTGCTGTGTATCACCTTGCTGAAGCAGTTGATGAACATTATTTTCCCCTATGACTAAACTACCTGAAGTACAGCCATAAGCAACAGCATCAAGGGCTACATCTGGTAAAATCAAACTAGCACAATGGCCAATTTCTTGTGCCATAGTAGACAAAGCTTCAGGCGTTACTTCTGCTGCACAAGCAATACGTGCTGCTAACACCTCAATAGATGAGCCAGCAAACAGATCCCGCCATTCAGCTTCTAGCACCATATCTGTAGCCAGTACGACAAGGCCGATACGTGTAGGTATGTTTTTGGGCGCCAGAAAATTTGGCACAAGTGGTTTGCAAAGTTTTGAAAAAGAATGCATTACGTCTTCCCTCAAGTCATTAGCGACCTATTGAATGGCGTTGGGCTATAGATAGTAAACGGTTGCCCAACAAACTTAAGCTTGTGGCAGCAGCGATACCAAATTTTTCCCCAATGGTTTTTTTAGCCACATATTCTATCAACAATACATCACTTTGTTTGACTGCTTCTTGTAACACCTCATCTGAGGTGCCCACTTCATCTACTAACCCTAGATCGATTGCTTGTTGGCCGTACCAAACGTCACCATTAGCTACCAAATCAATATCCAAATTAGGTCGCTGTTGCTTAACCCAATGCTTAAAAAGCCCGTGGGTTTTCTGTAAATCTTCAACAAATTTTTCTCGACCTTTACGGGTATTCTCTCCCATTACAGTAAGGCTGCGCTTGTGTTCACCCGCCGTAAGCACCTCTACATCAATTGAGTGTTTTTTAAGTAATCTGTGTACGTTTGGCACCTCTGCTACTACACCTATAGACCCTACAAGAGCAAATGGAGCAGCAGTAATGTGGTTAGCCATGCACGCCATCATATACCCGCCACTTGCGGCAATTTGATCAACACAAATGGTAAATGGAATGTTGGCTTTATTCAAGCGTCCCAGTTGTGATGCAGCTAAACCATAGGTGTGTACCATACCGCCACTAGAATCAAGACGCATAATCACTTCATCTGTAGTTTTGGCAACAGAAATGATTGCGCTTATTTCATGGCGCAAAAACTCTACTGCACTGGCTTTAATATCGCCATCAAAGTCTAATACAAAGGTGCGCTTTTTAGCACTGGGCACTATTTCTTGCTCTGCCTGCGCTTTAGCGTCTTCAGCCTTGGCTTGCTTGGCCAGCTTCTTAGCTTCAGCTTTATTTTGCTTAGCTTCAAGTTTTTCGGCTTTTTCTTGGCTTTTACGAAGTTGCTTAAACTGAAACTTATCCATCATGGCATGATCTAATGTATCAGTCATGTCTTCAAATTCTTCATTGAGGTTTCTCACCTCTATGTGTCCAGCTTTACTTTGGTGCCGGCGATTTTGTCCAGCCATTACCAAAAAACCAACCACTACAATTACAGCTACACAAAAAGTAATCACTTTTGCTAAAAACAACCCGTACTCATACAAAAAATCTAACACGTCACTCTCCAATGTTGTTCTTGGTTATACTAAGTATAGCTTTGTATTCTAGTCTAGTGGGCCATAAAACCATAACTAAACATTTAATAAATTAACAATTCAAACGATCGTTTGATTTCATTATAAAAAACCCATAGAATCAGACACACAACTTAACTAGCAGGATAATATCCCATGGCTGTAGCCCAGATTATGGCACAAATGCATACTGCATTCGTCGCTGAAGAAGCAGAAGATTTAAAAGCAACCTTTCAATTTTGTATTTTAGATGATGACGATTTTTATATTACTATCGATAATTCTAATTGTGCTACAAGCATAGGTAACCACGAAGACCCAGAAATCACCATGTCTATGGATAGTGACACGCTTAAGGAAATAGTATCAGGGGAATTAGATGGTATGGCAGCTTTTATGGGTGGCCGCCTGCAAGCTGAAGGCGATGTCATGTTAGGCACACGTTTGAGCCAGTTATTCAAAATGGGGTAATTACCTTAATACCTTTGCGATACCTCACATACCCCCACACCCTTCCATACCCCTCATTATGCTGGCCTCTCAACTCATTACGCAGAGGCCAATTATTGTAAATTAGTGTTGATTTATGTATACTACGGCGCCTGATTGATGCCACCTTCTCTTTCAGTTTAGTGAATTCTATTTAACTGGTTAAAGGATTTTTATATATATGCAACAAGTCATTACTTTGCCGCAGGCATTTTGGCGCAATTTTCTTGGTTATTCACCGTCTTGGTACAAACGTGTCATTATCGGTTTTTTAATCCTTAACCCTTTGCTGTTGGTTATCGCTGGACCTACGATTACAGGTTGGGCGTTAATTTTTGAATTTATATTTACTCTAGCTTTAGCTCTTAAGTGCTATCCTCTCCAACCAGGTGGTTTATTGGCGATAGAAGCGATCATTATTGGCCTTGCGTCTCCAGATGGCGTTTATCACGAAGTAAGTAGTAATTTGCAGGTCATATTGTTACTTATGTTCATGGTGGCAGGCATCTACTTTATGAAAGACATGCTGTTGGCTGTGTTCACTCGCTTTCTTGTAGGTGTGAAATCTAAAACTGCATTATCACTTCTGTTCAGTATCACTGCGGCTGTATTATCTGCATTCTTAGATGCTTTAACAGTAACAGCCGTGTTAATCAGCGTCAGCGTTGGTTTTTATTCGGTTTATCACAAAGTCGCATCAAGCGCTGGTTCTCACGACCATAATTACCATAATGACGATCACCTCATTGAACTGCATCGTGAAGATTTAGACCAGTTTCGCGCATTTTTACGCAGTTTAATGATGCATGGAGCCGTTGGTACAGCACTGGGTGGTGTGACTACGTTGGTAGGTGAGCCTCAGAATCTTTTAATTGCAGAAAAAGCGGGATGGGACTTTGCTACCTTCTTTATACAAATGGCACCTATTACGATGCCTGTTCTATTTGTCGGCTTATTAACTTGCATCGTGACTGAAAAATTTAGCTGGTTTGGTTATGGCACCAAGTTGCCTCATACTGTGCGTACGGTTTTAGAAGACTATGACAAAGCGCAGCAAGTAAAGCGTACCACACGTGATAAGGCTCGCCTTATTGTGCAAGTGGCTGTAGCTGTAATGCTTGTTTTTGCTTTAGCATTCCATGTGGCAGCTGTTGGCCTTGTTGGATTGATGATCATCATCATTCTAACGGCTTTTAATGGTATTACTGAAGAAAGCCAAATTGGTCATGCGTTTGAAGAAGCCTTACCTTTTACGGCATTACTTGTGGTGTTTTTCTCTATTGTTACGGTGATTCATGAACAACATTTGTTCAACCCTATTATAGAATGGGTACTCACACTGGACTTAGCTGTGCAACCTAAAGTGTTTTTTGTAGCGAACGGTTTATTGTCAGCCATTAGTGATAACGTATTTGTTGCAACCATTTATATAAACGAAGTGGCTGGCGCCCTAGACGCTGGACTTATAGATAGAGCTCATTTTGACAAGCTAGCTATCGCGATCAACACAGGCACCAACTTACCCAGTGTTGCTACTCCAAATGGTCAAGCAGCATTTTTGTTTTTGTTGACCTCTGCTGCAGCGCCGCTAATTCGTTTGTCATATGGCAAAATGGTTTGGATGGCATTGCCTTATACCATTAGTATGAGTGTTGTGGGCTACCTAGCCATTAGCTATCTACTTTAAATCATCTGTTGAAGCATAAAAAAGCCGCATATAGTGCGGCTTTTTTGTATCTATTTATTCTTTTAACTAAAAAATACGGGCTATCTTAGTCCATACTCGACAACCATAAACAGTTGTCACCTGAAGCCTTGGCAACTGTTTGCAGTTTAGTTTTATGCGCAGCAACTTCTGCATCAGTAGCCATGACTACTGGCAGCTCATAGCCTTCTAAGCTCACTGTACGGCTAGCGGGGGCAACAGCATCTCCGGTAGCGGAGGTTGCCTGAGCAGCCCACATTAAATCAGTTTGCCCACCAGTCATCATCAAATACACGTCAGCTAGAATCTCAGAATCAAGCAACGCTCCATGTAATTCGCGATGAGTGTTGATAATTCCATAACGTCGACAAAGCGCATCAAGATTGTTCTTTTGTCCGGGGTGCTTGCGCCTAGCAAGCTTTAAAGAGTCTGTTATTTTGCAAATATCCGAAACTTTTGGATATTTTTTTCCTATCATTTTTCCTGCAATAGCCAATTCATTGTCTAAAAAACCAAGGTCAAATGGCGCATTATGAATAATTAGCTCAGCACCAGTGATGAACTCAATAAACTGGTCAGCAATGGTAGAAAACAATGCTTTATCGGCAAGAAATTCTTCAGTAATGCCATGCACCGCCTGAGCTTCCATTGGCACATCACGTTCTGGCTGCACGTATTCATGGAAACTTTTCCCTGTAAGACGCCTATTGACCATCTCTAAAGCGCCAACTTCAATCAAACGATGGCCTTGTTTAGGCTCTAAACCTGTTGTTTCTGTATCAAGTATAATTAATCGCACAATATAGTCCTTTGGTGATTACTGGCTATGCTGCTGGGCACCTAAGTTTGCCAAATCATCAGCTATTTCATTTTCAACATGGCCACTGTGTCCTTTAACCCAATGCCACTGAACTTCATGGGTCGCCACTGCCTTATCTAACATCAGCCAAAGATCGCTATTTTTAACAGGTTTTTTGGCAGCAGTACGCCAATTATTTTTACGCCAATTGACGATCCATTCAGTAATACCTTTGCGCACGTACTGTGAGTCAGTGGTAAGGTCTACTTGACATGGCCTGGTTAATGCCTCTAAGCCTTTGATAGCAGCCATAAGCTCCATGCGATTATTGGTAGTCAAAGGTTCGCCTCCAAATAAACGCTTTTCTTGCCCCTTAAAACGCATAAGCACCCCCCAACCTCCTGGGCCAGGATTACCTTTGCATGCGCCATCGGTAAATAATTCAATCTGATCTTTAGTCAATCAACTACTCTCCACAGGGTGTTTATTACAACTTGGTTGCCTAGCTATTGTTGCTAACCCAAATTTTGGTTTCATCACTTGAGTGCGCCATTTAGGTTTGACTAAATGCACTCGAGTTTCTTGTTTAACCGCCAGTAAAACATAACCAGTGCAACATGGATTCATTATATATTTTAGTAAGGGTTTAGCTTGCCATTTATCGGGGCAGTAATGATATACAGGCTTTATATCAAAGTCATCAAAACTTAAAAGTCTTAACCAGTCTTTAAGCCTGCGTTGTGATAAAAAGTTTGCTCGCCATGGCACTCCCTTTTTGAGCCTGAGTTGTCGCCATAACCCCCAGAAACTATAAGGGTTTAACCCTGTAATTATTAGGCGGCCACCAGAGGTCATCACACGTGCAACTTCTCGAAGAACTTGATGAGGGTTGTTGCTCATATCTAACACATGCTGTAACACTAAAAGATCAATGGCTTCAGTGGCTAGGGGTAGCTGATGGGGATCCATTATAGCGTCGCCATCTAGCTCACTAGTTGCAGTTAAAGAAATGGCGGTTTTTATGGGGGATGTTAAGCGTGAACTCAATTTTGCATTGAGTCCTAAATAGACACTGTAGTGCCCAAAGGCTTTAGGCATGAGTAAAGCCAATTGTTGCTGCTCTTGGGCCATAAGTGCAGCGCCTTTAGTTGTTTTCAACCATGCTGTAAACTGGCGTTCTTCAAATGAGTATGAGTGCAGATGAGTTTGATTAATCATAGTTTATAATAAGGCATTATTACTTGTGTTGCTTGCGTAATTTCTCTGGCACCGCTACCCTTATTAAAGAACGCCTTGCAACACAAAAGATCAAAACTATGCAGACCAAAAATTCACCGCTTAAAATAACCCCTTTACACGCTTTTGATGATAATTACATTTGGTGTATCGAAACCCAGGAATCTGATCATTTTGTTGTAGTAGATCCTGGGGATGCAAGCGTGGTAAAAAGTTATGCACTAAAAATACAAAAAAAACTGTCTGCTATATTAGTCACTCATCATCATGGGGACCATACTGGAGGCGTAGCCGAGTTGGCGGCTCACTATAGTGACATACCCGTGTATGGTCCAGAAAATAGCCCATACCAAGGCATTACTCACACTCTTAAAGAAGATAGTAACGTTAATATATTAGGCGTGAACTTTAATGTCATGGAAATACCAGGACATACGCTTGATCACATAGCCTACTTTAACCACCAACAGGAAATTCTTTTTTGTGGTGATACGTTATTTTTAGCTGGATGTGGCCGAGTGTTTGAAGGCACACCTAAACAAATGCACCATTCTTTGAGCAAAATCATGGAGTTACCACCCACAACCAGAGCCTACCCAACTCATGAATATAGTTTAGCCAACTTAGAGTTTGCCATGGCTGTGGATGAGAATAATGCAGCATTAAAATTAGTACAAAAAAAATGCAAAGACAAGCGTAGTTCAAGCCAAGTGACACTGCCCACTACCCTTGCACAAGAAGCCGCCATTAACCCGTTTTTACGTGTTGATGATAAAGCAGTAATAGCAAGTGCAAAGAAATACAAAGCTAATGAGCTACACCACCCAAGTGAGGTGTTTGCAGCTTTGAGGCAGTGGAAAAACGACTTTTAGTACCTAAAATGTAAAAAAACTCAGGAACTATATTAAGACTTTATGATCTATATTGACCTACGTGCGTAGCCTGCTAAAATTACCGCCTTTTTGCTATTTAAATTGTGACTATTATTTTGATAAAATTTGTTCTACACCTTCTTACCAAATCAGCAAAAAAGTCCTTATTTTTTGTGGCTTCTCTATTAATTCTTAGTGCATGTCAAACTGCTGTTATACAGCCTCAATTGGCAGACACGCCACGAAGACCAATGACCGATAATATTGTTGCAGAAAATGTGCCTAGAGCGTCAGCAAAGGCAGTCGCACAAAGTGCGGTGCCCCCTGTAACATCGCTAATCGACATCGAATTAGCTGATACTGGTGAATTTGAAGCACAGACAAAGCCTGTTATAACAGCCCAAGCCATTGCACAAAAAATCGCCAATGAAAACAATCTTGGCTGGTCTGAACTTGACACTGAAGCTAGCACTAATACAGCAGCACAGTTACTAGCAGAAGCTCAAGAAAAAGCTAAAAAAATCCCTTTGGTACAGGTTATTCCAGCACCTGTACCTGAGCTAGACCTTTGGCAGATTACTGTAGATAATTATGCTTTGGATCATGTTGATAATGCCAGAATCGATGTGCACTATAAATGGTTCAAAAGTCATAAAGAGTATATGCATCGTGTTACTACACGGGCCAGTCGTTACTATCACTTTATGTTACACCAAGCCTTAGATAAATCGCTTCCTACTGAAATCTCCCTTTTGCCTATCATAGAGAGTGGCTTTGATCCTTTTGCATATTCATCAGGTCGGGCCTCAGGGGCATGGCAGTTTATCCCAGCCACAGGCCTTGGCTTTGGTTTAAAGCAAAACTGGTGGTATGACGGTCGCCGGGACATTGTTGCCTCCACTAAAGCCGCGCACTTGTACCTTACGCAGCTGCATAAAATGTTTGATGGAGATTGGTTGCTAGCCATTGCCTCATATAATGGTGGCCAAGGTACAGTGCTTAAAGCGATTAAACGAAATAAAAAAGCGGGTAAACCCACTGATTTTTGGTCATTAGACTTACCCACAGAAACCATGAACTATGTGCCTAAGCTTTTGGCGTTGTCGCGCATTATTGCTGAACAGGCAGGAACAAACGGCTTGTATAGTATCGCCAATGAAGTTTACTTTGAGTCAGTGAATGTAGGTTCCCAAATTGATTTGGCGCAAGCGGCACAAATGGCCAACATTACCACTGATGAAATATACCGTTTGAACCCTGCCTTTAATCAATGGGCAACCGACCCTCAAGGCCCACACAACTTGCTCATTCCAGTGGCACATCTTGATACTTTTAAGGCTAGTTTGTTAGAGCTACCCACCAGTAAAAGAGTGGCATGGCAAAGGTATAAGATTGTCCCCGGAGATAGCCTATTAAAACTTTCCTACGATTTTCATGTAAGTGTTGATTTATTACGCACTATAAATAATATAGATGGAAATTTGATTAGGGCTGGGAAAACGCTGATGATTCCAGTTGCTAGTAAAGGTGCTGAAGCCTATACCTTAAGTGCGGCTCAGCGAGTGATTAATAGGCAGAAACAGATTAATCAAACTCAAGCTAGTGCGCGAGTAGATTATAAGGTGAAAAGTGGTGATAGCCTCTGGAAGATAGCTCAGAAATATAAAGTCAGTGTAAAGCAAATTTCTAGCTGGAATAAACTGAGCACTAAGTCTGTTTTGCAAATTGGAGATAAGCTAAGTGTATGGCCACGCAACAGTGGCACTAAACTGGCCTCTTCAACGCGCAAACTAGTTAAGAAATTGACTTATAAGGTTCGCTCTGGTGATAATCTATCGGCCATAGCCCACCGTTTCAGTGTGACTGTTAAGGACATACAAAAGTGGAACCAATCACTCACCAAATACTTACAACCTGGGCAACAGCTAAGCTTGTTTGTTGACGTGACAAAGCTAAAACAATAGACCTAAAAAACCCGCTTAGAGCGGGTTTTTTAGGTCTGCTAATAAGTAATAAGCTAAGCTATAAACTTAGCTGCATACATAATTGGCGGTGTTAAAGCTGGTCGTCTACACCTTGCACATACCAGTCCATACCTACAAGGCCAAAACCACCTAAGGTTTCACCTTCTGGTACGCCTACAGATCCATCTTGCTTATATACTGGGCCAGCAAATGGGTGAAGTTTACCCTCAGTAATCGCAGCTGTAGTTGCTTGCGCCATTGCTTTTACATCAGCAGGCATGTTGATAAACGGACCCATGTTAACCATGTTGCTATCCATACCACCAAACGTATCCATGCTTTCCCATGTACCATCTAATACAGCTTGTGTACGTTCAACGTAGTAGTCATCCCAATTATCAATGATAGAAGTTAACAATGCGTTAGGCGCAAAAGCGGCCATATCAGATGCTTGACCAAAGGCTTTTACACCCTGCTCTTCTGCCACTTGAACTGCTGCAGTAGAGTCAGTGTGTTGAGTAATTATATCAGCACCTTGGCTAATCAATACCTTAGCAGCATCAGCTTCACGGCCTGGGTCAAACCAAGAGTTAACCCACACTACTTTAAGCTTAAAGTCTGGGTTAATGGTTTGAGCACCAAGCAAGAACGCGTTAATACCACGCACTACTTCAGGAATTGGGAATGAACCTATATAGCCAGCAACGCCAGTTTTAGAAACCTGAGCGGCAATCTGTCCGATCACATAACGACCTTCATAAAAACGTGCAGCGTAAGTTGATAAGTTGTCAGCGCGCTTGTAACCTGTGGCGTGTTCAAACTTAACGTTAGGGAATTTAGCAGCAACGTTTAAAGTTGGATCCATGTAGCCAAATGAAGTGGTGAAAATCAATCCAGCACCTTGGCGAGCCAAACGTGTGATAGTGCGCTCGGCATCTGGGCCTTCAGGGACGTTTTCAACAAACACAGTGTCTACCTGATCACCTAAGCGAGCATCAATAGCTTTGCGGCCTTGGTCGTGTTGGTAAGTCCAGCCATGATCACCAGGTGGGCCAATATAGATGAATCCAACTTTTAGCTTATCTGCAGCAACTGCAGAAATAGATAGTGCTGAAACTAGCGCAATGCTGGCAGCAGCTGTGAGTAACTTCTTCATAAGGTTTCTCCTCATCAAAATGATGGTTATTATTAAAATGTTACAGCAATAAAGACCGCAGCTAAGCTAACGGTCAGGTACAAACCCTTGCCCTAAAGAGGCTGGGGTGTTGATTACAGATAAACGACGATTAGTAGAAATTATAACCAGCGCTAAAATAGTTGCAACGTATGGCAGTGAAGATAGTAGTTGTGATGGAATACCTACCCCCATTGCTTGGGCATAAAGCCCTAAAATCCAAACCCCACCAAACAAATAGGCGCCCATAGCCAATCTGGCAGGTAGCCAAGTAGAGAATACCACTAACGCTAAAGCAATCCAGCCGCGGC
This sequence comes from Candidatus Njordibacter sp. Uisw_002, assembly GCF_047730155.1. Taxonomy (NCBI): domain Bacteria; kingdom Pseudomonadati; phylum Pseudomonadota; class Gammaproteobacteria; order Pseudomonadales; family Candidatus Njordibacteraceae; genus Candidatus Njordibacter; species Candidatus Njordibacter sp. Uisw_002. Next base: position 1,211,959 of record NZ_CP159832.1, on the reverse strand, counting down.
CAGCCGTCATATTTTCTATCCACTGAGGCGTATACACTAAAGATAAATAAGCACCTGCTAGCCCAGATGTAGCCCCACCAAAAGCTATACAGGCATATCGAACTGCAACTACACGATAGCCTAAAGCATGGGCCGAATCATGATTTTGACCAACGGCACGAATAATTAAACCTACACGGGTGTACTTTAAAGCATAAGCCACACCAACTGTCAGCAAAATAGAAATATAAACCAGCGGATCTTGGCCAAAAACCAAGCGCCCTACGAAAGGTAAGTCAGATAGCCATGGTATGGATACATTAGCCAACTTTACCCCTGGAAGGCCTACAAAACCACTTCCAATTAGACCTGAAAGGCCCAGGCCCAATAGGGTGATCGCCAAACCTGTGGCCACCTGGTTAGTAATTAAAGTTTGTGTAAGCAAACCAAACAATAACGATGTGGCAATACCTGCTAATACTGCAGCTATCACGCCTATCCAAGCTGAACCTGTGACATGAGCTGCAACAAAGCCACACACTGCTCCCATCACCATCATGCCCTCTATGCCTAGGTTAAGCACGCCTGAACGCTCAACCACTAACTCGCCAATAGCCGCTAGTAACAAAGGTGTGGACGCTGTAATAATAGTCAGTAGTATGGCTTCATATGGGCTCATGACGCACTCCTTTTGCCGTGTTGTATAGGTTTACCACTAATCCATTTAAGGCGGTATAAAATTAAGGTATCGCACATCAAAATGAAAAATAACAACATACCCTGAAATACTTGAGTGGTTTTGTCTGAAATGCCTAACTCTATTTGCACCCCTTCACCCCCTATATAACTAACAGCCAATAGCAAGCCTGCAACAATCACTCCAAGTGGGTTCAAACGCCCCAAAAAAGCCACTATGATTGCTGTAAAACCGTAGTTAGGAGAAATATGGGGTTGCAATTGACCTATTGGCCCTGCCACTTCAATTAATCCAGCAAGCCCTGCCAGGCCACCCGAGACCGCAAAGCAAAACCAAACCATTTTAGTTTGTGAGAACCCAGCAAACGCACCTGCTCTGGGCGCACTGCCCACCACATTAATCTCAAATCCCTTAAGTGTTCTGCGCATGACCCAAAATAATATTAATGCAGCCGCTAAAGCTACTACTAGGCCAAAGTGCATTCTTCCATCACCCCACGTTGGCAAAAGGTGCCAACCTTCAAAGGATACTGACTTAGGGAAGTTATAACCATCAGGATCTTTCCATGGCCCACGTACAACCCAATCCAAAAGTAATTGGGCAATATAAACCAGCATCAAACTAGTCAAAATTTCATTCACACCAAAGCGCGTTTTTAGCCAAGCTGGAATGAGCCCAAACAGTGCCCCACCTAAGGCTCCCAAAACCAGCATCACTACAAGCCCTAATGGAGACTGCCATTCGCCCCACAACACTGGAATGATTGCTCCCATCAATGCGCCAGCGGTAAGCTGACCTTCTGCCCCAATGTTCCATACGTTAGCTTTAAAGCAAACGGCTAAGCCTGTGCCAATAAGTATCAATGGCCCAGCTTTTACCAACACTTCTTCTATAGACCACCAACTCGTTAAGGGATCAATAAAGTAAATATAAAGGGCGCTAAGAGGTGGCTTTCCCATAATTGCAAACATGAACCCACCCATCACAACTGTAAGCAATATGGCTAACAACGGAGAAAATAAATTCATTAAGCTTGAAGCTTGAGCGCGCTTTTCTAACAACAATTGCATCTTAAGCTCCAGTTTCTTGAGTGGCTTGTTCATGTGATCCTGCCATCATCAAGCCAATTTCTTCGCGTGATAAATCGCCAGCAGAATAAGTGGTAGATAATTGCCCTCTGGACATTACTGCAATATTGTCAGCTAACTCAAAAATTTCATCAAGGTCTTGGCTGATAATTAAAATGGCACTGCCATGGCGGGACAAATCGATCACTGCTTGGCGAATGAGTGCAGCAGCCCCAGCGTCAACACCCCATGTAGGCTGGTTTATAACCAATATTTTAGGCTTACGATTCATTTCTCGGCCTACTACAAATTTTTGTAAATTACCGCCCGAAAGCGAAGCGGCAGTCACATCTTCTTGAGATTTGCGCACATCGTAATCAATACCAATCACCTTATTTAATTGAGACAACTGCTCCCGATCGATTCCCAGCCAACCGCGGTTTAACGAAGATGGCGTATCATTACAAGCATGTCTGGAGAGTAAGATATTGTCTGTTAAGTTCAAATGCTCTACAGCGCCATGCCCTATTCGCTCCTCAGGTACGAAAGCAGCACCAAGACACCGGCGTTGATTAATGCCTAAACCATCACATGTCTGTCCTACTAAGGTAATGGAACCTTTATCTGCATTGGACTGCTCACCTGAGATTACGCTAAATAATTCGCCTTGGCCATTGCCTGCAACACCAGCGATAGCAAGAATTTCACCACTTTTTACTTGCAGGTTAATATCCACCAAATCTATCCCAAAAGGTAGTGATGAAGCTTGGTGCATTTTCGTGATCGATAAGAGAACATCACCTGCCCCACTGCTGGCCATGCGACTCACTTCGTGCACACTACTACCCACCATAAGCTTGGCTAAAGTTGCGGCAGTTTCGATCTGAGGATCAACTTCGGCAATTAACTTGCCATGACGCAAAATAGTAGCATCTTGGCAGATGCGTTTTACTTCTTCTAAACGATGAGAAATGTAGAGCACAGCGCAGCCCTCTTTTACCAAGCGGCGTAAGGTTGCAAATAACGCTTGAGCTTCTTGTGGGGTGAGAACCGCAGTAGGCTCGTCCATAATAAGAAGCTTGGGCTCTTGTAATAAGCATCGTACAATTTCAATGCGCTGTCTTTCGCCAACAGATAAATCAGCAACCAGTGCGGCAGGGTTTAGAGGCAAGCCATAATCATGTGACAAGTCAGCAATACGCTGGCTTAAATCACCTTTGCGTAGAACAGGAGGAAGAGCAAGACTGATGTTTTCAGAAACGCTAAGGGCTTCAAACAAGGAAAAGTGCTGAAACACCATGCCTATACCTAGCTCTCTAGCATGAGCTGGGCTTGCAATTGAAACCTCTTTTCCTTGCCAAAAAATACTGCCAGAGGTCGGTTGTAAAGCACCGTACATCATTTTAACTAGGGTAGATTTACCTGCGCCGTTTTCACCTAAAAGCGCATGGACTTTACCCATTTCTATGGACAAATTTAGGCTATCGTTGGCATAAAAATCACCAAATTTTTTACTAATGTTCTTAACCTGCAATAACGCAGGTTGTTCCTTCTTATTATTTTTATCTAGCATGAAATTCCAGCGTTAAAAATTAGTTCACATTTGGATTTTAACAATATTATAGACTGGGTCAACCAAAAACTGACTATTTGGTTAGTTTTTGGTTGAGTTAATTATTAGTTCTGCTAGACGCTATAAACTTCAAACTCTTTAAAGTACTCATTTTCGGCTAACTCTGCAGGCGCGACAACAGCATCTGAAGGCTGACCCTGCAAATAACGTGCAGCCACTGTTTGTAATGATGAAAGACTCACATCCAGTATAGCCAACCTAAAGGCCTGACGTATATCAGCAGTGCGCCCATGCAACTCATTTTGGTAAGCTTGCAAGGCTTCACCCGCTGGAGAACCTGGTTTATCCAAGCTGCCAATAACCCCTAGCACAGCCTCTTCTAGGTGCTGCTTTACCAGTTGATCTGAAAGCACCCAGTCTATAGATGCACCAAAGTCTGTAAATGTTTCTTCACTGCGAGGGTCACGATAGGAATAGAATCTGAAGCAGGCGTTATTATTATCCTGTCCTGCGCCTCCACCGTAGGCTCCACCTTGTTCGCGCACCGCGCGATGTAAAAACCCATTGCGTAACACTTCACCAAGAACAACCAATGATGCTGCATCAGGATGAGCGCTTGAGACCGTTGGAAAAGATCTGGCGCAATAGTTTACCTGAGTGTTAGTTGTCCACAATTGCGGTGCGGGTTGCTTTTTTGACTGACTATCGAACTTGTTATAAGTCCAATTCAAACCACCTTTTAACTGCCCCACTTGAGGTGCAAACGCGGTAGTAAAGGTATTTTGTATATTAGCTTGCTGTTGTTGCTCACCTACGCTTGCCAATTGCAAAGGTTGTTTGCACAACTGTGTGTGCAGTGTGGATAGCGTTTGACATAAGTCTGTCAATTGTTCGTCATCTTTGAGACCGTCATCAAGTTTTTGCAACCAAACCAAACCATCTAAACCACTCACATTAAACTGCAGGTTTGCACCAGCGCTCATATTGCGGCTTGCCGCACCTAGTGCAAAGCTGTGGCCAGATTGACCTACACTTTGTTGACGACGTGAGCGCAACTGCCCTACTAACTCTTTAATACGCTGTGGCTCGTCAAAACGCACAGATAACAGCGTTTGTTTGAGCAAATCAACGATAGCCACTTGCTGACTGACTAGCCCCTTAGTGCTAAGCATAAAATAAGCATTGAGTTGGTCAGCATTACTGGCTTGCCCACGATAAGATAAGTAGGCAGAAAGGCTGCCACACACAGCGGCTTGTGTCGCCTGTACTGATAAATAGTCTTGTTTACCAATCCCAAGTTCAGTCATTAACTGAGCCAATAAATTAAGGTAAGGTAAAGTTTGCGCATCTACTTGAGGCCAATCAACGACTAACTGGTGATAAACCAAACCATTAGTGCCTGCTCCATAAAATGCCCACCCTAAATCTTTATCAGACAATGTAGCAGTCGCAATGAGCTGAGTAGCAGGAATATCATTGCGCGTGACTTCTGGCAAAATGTCAGCGTCATCTTCTTGAGATTGGCGCTTTAACAGTGCGGCCGTTTCATCGATAACTACCTGGCGCTGTTGTTCATTCATAGCAACTAACATGTCACTTAGACGTTGTTTTTCTGCGGCATCTTTGCGACTTGACATATTTTCATCAGGCACCAGTGTCAAGCGCACTTGATGAGAATTATTAATGAGTAAGGTTTGTATTAAGTTGGGTATAAAATCACGATCTTTAATATCAGCAGCAAGCTCTAACAGAACAGGGTCAAGGTTAAGTGCAGCTAACGCATCACCACCATGAATAGCCGCCGGTAAAGCGCTTAATATAAGTTGCATACCAAAGGGGTAGCCATCACCACCAATTTCACGCTGTCCAAGCTCAAGTTGATGCAGAGCGGCTTCAATTTCACTTTGTGGTACACCTTCTTTTGCTACTTTTTGCAGACAGCTTAATACCAAAGTTTCAAACCCATCAGCATCTGAGGTTTCAGCCCCTTCTATACCGCAAACAAATGTCATTTCTTTATTTGAGTCTTCTAAGCCACAAAGCTGAGAAGGCCCAGTACCTAAACCACAAGTTTCTAGCTCTTTGCGCAGTGGTGAAGCACTATTATCAAGTAACACTCGTGATAATAAATTAGCTCTCATTTGTTGCTTTAGATCAGTACTATGGCCCAACAACCACCCCATGACTAAATGGCTTTTAGCTTGCTCATCATTAGCCGCTGCAGGGTAACTTTCTTGTACTTTTAGTGGGCTGTAATAACGTTTTTCGTCAGCCACAGATAGGTTGATTTTTTGTGCTGAAAAACGGTGTAATGCATGCTTCTCAAAAGCTCCTTGATGCGTGGCTGCACTTATATCGCCACTGGTCATAAAAATTGCATTGGAGGGATGATAATGGCGTTTATAAAAAGCTAACAGCTGTTCATGGGTTAAATCTGGAATATCAGACGGTTCGCCACCACTGTTAAAATGATACGTTGTGCTTGGAAACAAATACTTAGTTAAAGTCTGCCATAGCTGACTTACAGGTGAGCTCATCGCTCCTTTCATTTCATTAAACACTACGCCTTTATAAACTAAACTTGGTTTGCCATCTTCATCAATAAGCTCTACGCGATGACCTTCTTGGGCAAAGTCTAAGGCATCTAAACGAGCGAAAAATACAGCGTCCAAATAAACTTCAAGTAAGTTATTGAAATCTTTTTTATTTTGGCTAGCAAACGGATACGCTGTCCAGTCACTACTGGTGAAGGCATTCATAAAGGTGTTTAAAGACCGCTTTATCATCATGAAAAAAGGATCTCTCACAGGGAACTTTTCACTGCCACACAACGCAGTATGTTCTAGTACATGAGCTACGCCCGATGAATCTTGAGGCATGGTTTTTAATGCAACCAAAAATACGTTTTCACTTTGGTCACTTGCCAAATGAATATGAGAGGCACCAGTAACAATGTGCTCATACTCTTGAATGTTGATATTTAAAGATTCTATTGTTTGCTGACGCAAAAAACGAAATGCAGTATGAGACTGTGGTGCTGCGGACATAGCTTTACCAATAAATAGATTTAAGAACCACAATCAATGGAATTTGATAGTAGAAGCATTAAGTTCAAGAAGCTGCCATACAGGCAACAATGTATGTTTAATGAGACGAGTATAATTTGAAACGTGTTGCTAGAAAAGTGTTCTTTAGAACAAACATCAAATAGCGGACGATAGCCCCATAGCATATTTAATGACCTGCCTTTTCACCAAAGGAACTTTTGCAGAGGCCAGCACTAAATTACGTACCCATTTAGTTTTTGAACCTGTCTGGCTAAAGCCATGATGAAACGCATCCATGCTATGCAGCATAATACTATTAGCTAGCTTGCGTTGCTTTTGATATCTGAGTAGAACCCCATGACTTGACCAGTCTTCACCTGCTGTATCAGCTTTTATTACAACATTTGCCAAGCATGCAACATCTTGAAATCCCAAATTAACGCCTTGACCAGCCAATGGATTAATAACATGCGCAGCATCACCCACTAACACTACGCCAGATTCACAGTAACTGTGAGCATGTTGTTTTTGTAAGCCAAATGAAGCTTTTCCTGTAACCATTATTTGACCTAACTCTTTTGGGAAATGACCCATGATTTCATCTGCCAAAGCTTCATTTGATAGCTTTGATAACGCTCGCGCTTTATCTGCCTGATGGTACCAAACCACAGAACCTTGTTGTCCAAGCATAGGCAAAAAAGCTTGTGGGCCTGTATTTACGAAGCGTTGCCAAGTAATGTCTTGTTGTCCAAGCTCAGTAGTAACGGAGGCTACTAGACAAGCTTGTTGATATTGCCCCCTATTCACCCCAATACCGAAACCGTCTCTAACCTTAGATTGGGCACCATCTGCGCCCACTACCAATCTAGCTGACAAATGTTGTCCAGTATCAAGCTCTATAATCGTACCTTTAACATCACGGGTAAACCTGCTTGGGGATGCAGGGCAAATGACTTCAACATTTTTATAATCACGCAATGCCTGCCAAAGGCTTAGCTGAACTAATCTATTTTCCACAATATGACCCAATTCAGATGCGCCCACTTGATTTGCATTAAAAGTTAAATCACCAAATCCAGCAACTTCCCAAACCCGCATTCGTTTGTAGGGACACAGACGCATACTTTGTAATTTTTCCCAAGCCTTTGAGCTTTGCATTACTTCTGCACTTTTTGGGCTTAGAGCGCAAATCCTTAAATCAAATTTTTGGCTTAGATCGTATTCAGTAGGAGTGGCGGCCTCTAGCAATGCAATAGAAAACCCTTGGGGCGCTAGCAGTGTGGCTAATGCAGCTCCAATCATTCCACCACCACAAATCACAATGTCGTAATCACACTTCACATTTTTTCGCCTTTAGGTCTATCATCACATCAGTTTATTTAATTTACTATTACACTATAAAAGCACTTTCATTCCGCACCAACTTGTGGTCTATTAAAAGCACGGCTCAAATATAAGCATTGCCTTTTATGAAGCTCAAGTAAAGTTGATAATTACCAAAATATCACTTTTAACTTAACCCGTTTAATTAACTTATCCAGAGGGCCCGCTATTTATTTTTAAATCCAACTTACGATAATAAGGAATCGATTATGCAAATGAACATTACTGCTCGTCACGACACCAAAGCTACCAATGCAATAAAAGAACGTATTATGGCCAAGCTGCAGAAAAATGAAAGCCACTTCGATCACATTACCAATATTCAAGTCACAATGGACAAAGAAGGTAACCAAGACCTTGCTGAAGCCACTTTACACCTAGACACGGGGCACGAGATTTTTGCCAAAGCTCGTGGTGACAATATGTTTAGTGCCATAGACTCACTAAGCTCAAAAATCGAAACACAACTACAAAAAGCTAAATCTAAAACTCAAACTCGTAAGGGTATTGATAAAGGTATGCACATGCCTTTGGATGTCGAGGTGGGCGAATTTGATGACCTCGATGAAGAGGTAGCATAAGATTTAAAAGTTTTAGTCTAGTTGCTCTGCAAAAGTGGTATAAGTTTCATAATCATTAACACCCAAAGCCACAGCAGAGCACAAAGCCATTGGGTCTTCAGCCAGATCCAATGGCACTACTACCAACCCATCACTAAAAGACACCACTTTTAAACCCACCTTTTGACAATGAGCAAACACCTTCTCTAACGCATGCACAACTTGCTCTTGGTCTTTGAGTAAGCGCTCTCTTGGTATTTCATCATGAGCTGGCGGTTTGTATTTAAACTGTTTTAACACCTGCTTTTGATCATCCATCATTAAAAGCAAAACGTCGCTCCAGCGCCATTGTTCAAGCAAACGTTTACAAAATAAAAACTGCCCCACATCAGTGCAATGCACACGATCCCCTGAACGTAATTGGCGTAATTCGTCGTGGACTCGTTGCTGTGTATCGTTGTTGGTGATTTCTATATGCATTTGAAAGTTTTCGCTTATTCACTTGGTGATTATCACCTTAGTTTAACAAAACTTAGCTCCAAGAGATATTTTCACTATTTATTGCACAATACTGAACAGTATTGATTGAAAGTCTGTGTAAGAACAGCCAATATAAGTCGATATATGGACAGTAGGCAATATTAACAAACGTTAAAGTGCTAGGCTAAATTAACAAATTCAATTATGAGGATATGCAGTGGAACGTGAATCAATGGAGTTCGATGTTGTTATTGTGGGTGCTGGTCCATCTGGCCTTGCAACCGCATGCAAATTATTACAACTAGCACAAGAAAATGAGCAAGAACTCAGTGTTTGTGTGGTAGAAAAAGGCTCTGAAGTAGGCGCACATATATTATCTGGCGCCATTTTAGAGCCTACAGCACTCAACGAACTCTTCCCAGATTGGCAAGCCATGGGTGCACCTTTGACTGCACCAGTTGTTAAAGACGAAATGCATATTCTTACTAGCGCTTCAGGTAGTATCGCAATGCCTAGTTTTGCTATCCCTAAACCCATGCATAACGAAGGCAACTACATTGTAAGTTTAGGTAATGTATGCCGCTGGATGGCGGAACAAGCAGAAAACTTGGGTGCTGAAATATTTCCAGGTTTTGCAGCGTCTGAAGTACTGTATCACGAAGACGGTAGTGTTAAGGGCATCGCTACTGGTGACATGGGTGTTAGTGCAACGGGCGAGCAAAAAGACGGCTACATGCAGGGCATGGAATTACACGCTAAATACACCGTGTTTTCTGAAGGTTGTCGTGGTCATTTGGGTAAGCAACTGATTGAAAAATTCAATCTAGATGCAAACACCACAAGCCAACACTATGGCATAGGCATCAAAGAGCTTTGGGACATTGATCCAGCTAAACATCAACCTGGCCTAGTCTTGCATGGCTCAGGCTGGCCGCTAACCAAAGGGGCTAACGGCGGTTTTTTTCTTTACCATGGTGACAACAACCAAGTCACAGTGGGCCTTATTATCGACTTAAGCTACGACAACCCGCACTTAAGCCCATTTGATGAATTTCAGCGCCTCAAACATCACCCTGTCCTTAAACAACATCTAGAAGGTGGTACACGCGTTTCTTACGGTGCCCGTGCGGTGGAAAAAGGTGGTCTATTCGCCTTGCCTAAAATGAGTCTTCCTGGGGCATTGTTAATTGGGTGTGACGCTGGCACCATGAATTTTGCAAAAATCAAAGGCAGCCATACAGCAATGAAATCTGGCATGTTAGCAGCGCAGACATTATTTGATGCGATTGCTAGTGGTAATGAAGGCAAGCAAGATTTAGTGGCTTATGGTGAACATTTTAAGGCATCATGGCTCCATGAAGAGCTATATAAGGCGCGTAATTTTGGCGCGGCAATGCACAAGTTTGGCATGTGGTTAGGCGGCACGTTCAACTGGATCGACCAAAACATATTTGGTGGCAAGTTGCCTGTTAGTTTAAAAGATAATGTACCAGATTATGCACAGCTAAAACCTGCTGCAAAAATGCCGAAAATTGATTACCCTAAACCAGACGGTAAGATAAGTTTTGATAAACTTTCATCAGTGTTTATTTCTGGCACAAATCACGAAGAAAACCAGCCTTGTCACCTTACCTTAAAAGATTCAAGCCTACCCCTTGGCGTAAACTTAAGTATGTGGGATGAGCCCGCACAAAGGTATTGCCCTGCTGGTGTTTATGAGATTTTAGAAAATGACATGGGTGAAAAAACCTTTCAAATAAATAGCCAAAATTGTGTCCACTGTAAAACCTGTGACATTAAAGACCCTAGCCAAAATATTACTTGGGTTGTACCAGAAGGCGCAGGCGGTCCAAACTACCCTAATATGTAGACTATACAACGATAGTAGCACTAAAAAATTTATCCTAATCTAAATGGGTTTAGTGCTTATAAAAGTTTTTACCACATGTTTAAAAGAGCTATGGGAATACATAAAATGAATCGAAGTGAATTTCATTTGAAATTTGGTAGTAGAAACCCAATCGTATTACCAGTGATTCATGTTTTAGACCACGCGCAAGCAAAACGAAATGTAGCTGTTGCAATCAAATGCGGTTGTCCTGGTGTTTTTCTAATCAATCATGACTTTGAAAAAGAAAAACTGTTACCTATCATCAAAAGTATCCGCCAAGAATTCCCTGATTACTGGATCGGGGTTAACTTTTTGGCCGTCACAGGTGAATTTGCCTTTCCTATTCTTGGTGCTTTACAAGCGCAAGGAACTCCAGTGGACGGATACTGGGCTGATGATGCATGTATTGATGAGCGTCGCGCAGATGATGACCAAATAGATGCAAAACGTATTGATCTAGTTCGCCAAAAAAGTGGCTGGCAAGGTTTATACATTGGGGGCACTGCATTTAAAAAACAAAGAGAGGTTAACCCCCAACATTATGCTAAAAGTGGCCGTTTAGCAGCTCGTTTTATGGATGTCGTTGTTACTTCTGGAATTGCGACAGGCCATGCAGCTGATCTACAAAAGATAAATACATTTCGTGAAAGCTGTGGCAACACGGCGCTGGGGGTTGCCTCTGGTATTACACCAGAAAATGCCCATTTATATGCCGCTCATGTCGACTTGTTTATGGTGGCCACAGGAGTAAATATCGACAATGATTTTTATAATATAGATTCGAATAAATTAATAAAACTAATAAAAACAATTGGAAAATAAGGATAATATTATGATTTATGACAAAGGCCCAAGAGACGATCGTTGGTACCTATCAATTATGGCACCCAATACAAAAGGTGATAAATTTGCTTGGCTTGACCCAACGTCCATCTATATTAATGGCCGCGCATATCATGACCTCCTTGATGATTTGTGTGCAGAAATAGACCCGAAGGACGTTGATGTAGTGGCGGGATTGGATGCTATGGGCTTTGTTCTAGCTGCGGGAATTGCAGCTAGAATTGGTTGTGGTTTTTTACCCATCAGAAAGGCTGGAAAGCTTTGTGTGGATACCGACAGTGCAGCCATGACCAATTATTCTGGGCAAACCCAATCTATGGAAATGCGGTTACCTGCCTATGCTCCGGGCACTCGAGTGCTTTTAGTTGACCAATGGGTTGAAACGGGCGGCACCATGCACGGTGCTGTGCAGCTGGTTGAACAACAGCAAGGCGTCGTAGCGGGTATGGTAGCCGTAGTGATGGAAGACAATGAAAACACTGCTAAATACCGTGAAAAATATAAGTGTATTACTGCCGTATTACCCAATACAAAGTGGCAGGAGCAGGCTAATGCTCAATATTTAGAAAGCTTTAAAACCTACGACCCCAAAGCTGCGTTTCCAAAGTAGTAGGTTAAAGATTGTTCAAATAATACCTTGTTAGGTGGTGCCAAATATTTTGTCACCGGCATCACCTAGCCCGGGGATGATATACCCTTGATTATTTAGATGATCATCAATGGCAGCTACATACAGATTCACCTCAGGGTGCTCTTTTGCGATCCTTGCTAAGCCCTCAGGTGAGGCCACTAAAAACAGCCCCATAATGGTTTTACAGCCTTTTTGTTTAAGCAGATCTATAGTTGCTAGCAAGGTGCCGCCTGTCGCTAGCATCGGGTCAATTATAAGTGCTATACGCTCGTCCACGTCCGCAATTATTTTATCAAAATACGGCACAGCTTCTAGTGTTTCTTCATTTCGATACAAACCTACAACACTCACCTTAGCATTGGGTAACAACTGCATCACACCATCAAGCATGCCTAGCCCAGCACGCAGGATTGGTACTACAGTAAGTTTTTTACCAGATAACATTTGTACGGCAATCGGCTCGCCCTGCCATCCATCAATAGTGACCTCTTCTAGAGGAAGCCCCCTACTTGCCTCATAAGTTAACAAACTTGCCACTTCGTTAGATAATTCTCGAAATTGCTTTGTGCTTACATGGGCTTTACGCAGCAATGCAAGCTTATGTGAAATGAGAGGGTGATGGATTTCATGTACTGGCATAATGCGGTTTCCTGGTTAGTTCTATTAAAACAACTACAATGGGCCAATGTTATATTGATGAACGCCACTTGTCAGCTGTGCAAAGTCACCTTGAGCCGATTCAATCACTTTGCTAGCTAACGCAAGCTGATAAAAAACGGGTCGATTGATACGCCCCCACAACCCTTTACGAACAAAAAGCTTAGGTTGAGGTTGCTCTGAATCGTAAGTGACTATCAATTGATCAGCTTGGTGAAGATCAACTACATCGCCCATATTAGTAGTAAATTGCCACAAATTAAGGCCGTTTTTCTCAACGTAGTCGGCACTAACAATAATAAAAGGCAGGTCTTGCACAGTAATGCGAAACGCCTCTACCGGTGTAATGATCCAATAATCACCATTAGCTTGACGCTGTAACAAACGTGCAAACAGTTGCTTTATTTTGGGTCTATCAATCGCTGTACCTTGGTGGTACCAATCACCATTGGCAGTAATAACTAAATCCATATCGCCATGAAATACTGGCTTCCAAGAAGCTAAGTCATAGTCTGGAAGTTTTTGAGCATTGTCTATTAGTTGTTCTAACATAAAAGATGATACTTATTTGCTAGTTGGTTTTTCATTAGCAACCTTTTTAGACACATCAGCATGACGACTTTGCCCATGATTACCCATTCGCATGCCTATTTGCATTAAAAACTCAAAAAAAGCTTCCCGGTCTTGAATAAACTCCTTAAAAAATGCAGAGTCATGCAGTGCTAACGCGCCATGAACTAAGGCCCAAGAAGCTGATAAGTGAAAATACGCAGGTACGTTTTCTAACTTTCCAGAATCAATGCGCTTCTCCACTAGAATGGTGAGTACCTGCATGTTTTCATTACGCACTTGGTGCACGTCACTAATTTCTTTTTCGTATTCTTCGCCCTTTACTAGCCGGTCTTCTAGGCGGTCAAATAACAATGCTTGTTCAGGGTCACTCATACGAAACTCAAAGTAACTGCGCCACAAGGATTCAGGGTCTGAAAAATCTTTTGTAGCCAACAGACTCGCAAGTTGATGTTCATAATTAATGAGTAGGGAAATATAGATGTCAGATTTGGACTTAAAGTGTTTGTATATGGTGCCTTTACCAATGCCCACATTATCAGCAATAATCTCAACTGTGACTTTGTCTTCGCCATGAACGCGAAAAAGCTGCAATGCTGTTTCAAGTATTTCCTCTTCCCTACGTTTAAATTCACGTACTTTACGGTTCTCTTTTTCTCGAGGAAAATAAGCAGGAATACTTGGTTTTGCAGCAATACCCCAATTCATAGCCATACCTTTGAATAGATAGATTAATCAGTAAGTTTTAAATTAGTCGCACTATGACTATGGGACACATCATAGTCATAAAAAGCTTAAAAGGCTATTAGTTATATTTAGCTTAGCCTGAAAAATAATGTAGCGCCAATATGGCAATATAAACGCCATGATTTTAACCTAGCGCGGTGTTAAAAATAGATCCGTAAAGTTTGAACTTGTGATATGAGCAAGCTCTTCTAGGGATACTCCTTTAAGGTCGGCTACATACTGAGCAACCAAACGTACATATTTAGGCTCGTTTTGTTTACCTCGATGAGGCGCAGGTGTCAGATAGGGAGAGTCTGTTTCAACTAACAGGCGATTTATAGGGATTTTTTTAACGACTTCTCTTAAAGCACTAGCGCTATTGAAGGTGATGATGCCAGAGATCGATATATAGAAACCTAAATCCAAACAAGCCTTAGCCATGGCCCAGTCTTCCGTAAAGCAGTGTATAACGCCGCCTACGCTTAGATCACATTGACTTTTAAGCAACATTACAGTGTCTTCATTAGCATCTCTGGTATGAACAATGATGGGCTTACGAAGACGTTTTGAAAGCTGTAAATGAGCTGTAAAGGATTGTTTCTGTAGCGTTGCATTATCTTTTTCGTAAAAATAGTCGAGACCAGTTTCACCAACAGCCACTACTTTTGGGTGCTTTGCCTGCTGTTCTAACAAACCAAAGTTATCTAAGCTTTTAACACTCAAAGGGTGCAGCCCAGCAGAGGCATGAATAAAGTCATAATCTTTAATTTGACTCATCATGGGTTCAAACTGATCCGTATCCACTCCAATACATAACATCTGAGAAATGCCGTCAGCTTGGGCCGCACAGATTAGACCGTCTAAACCATCAGGGTAATGACTCGTATTAAGCTTATCGAGATGGCAATGTGAATCAATAATCATGTATTTAGTTACCTGACTTTACCAAAAAATACCATTGGTGCAATAGTTCTTCACACACCAATTGAGGGTTAAGGTTACGACGTTGATTTATAAAGTTAAGTTGTTTAATGATATTTTCTAGCAAGGTATAAATAGCAACAATATCACTGCGTTTAGCTACAGCTTGAAGTAGTTTAACGATGTCTGTATTAGACACGTGACTCGTATCTTCTGTCATTTTTAGTTTAACAAGATCGTTAAGCCATTCAACCCACCAATTTAACATAGGTACCAACGGCTTTTTTTGCCAAATTTGAGCAACCTCTATCGGGGTTTTTTGACCTCTCAAAATAGCGGTGAGCTCTACTAACATTTGATGTCGCAACTCTTGTGCTTTAGATGCGTGTAACTCTATAGCTTTAAGTGGGCCACCGTTGGCTAGTTGCAATAAACTTTCAGTAGCTTCGATAGTAAGTTCATCATCAGACAACTGCTGTTGTAGCCAGTTTAACCCTTGCTTAGGCGTAGGCTTGGCGATATCCAACAACTGGCAACGGCTGCGCACAGTAGGTAGCACCATCTTTGGCCACTGGTGTATTAGTAAAAAATAACTATTATCACCTGGCTCCTCAAGTTGTTTTAGTAAGGCGTTTGCCGAATTCAGGTTAAGATCACTAGCGCCATTAATCACCACTACTCTTGCGCCACCTTGCTGAGCTGTGGTGGCCATGGAGTGCTGAATATTGCGTACCTGGTCTACTAATATAGCTTTGCCTGCCTCAACAGGCTGCAACAGCTTAAAATCAGGATGGCTATTGGCGGCTAATAACTGACAAGACTTGCAGTGTCCACATGCATTGTCATTAATTTTATTCTGACATAACAATGCAGCCACTAGTGTGTTGACGAATGTTAGTTTGCCAAGGCCTGGTACTCCACCCACAATTAGTGCATGAGGAAAGCGCTGCTGCTGGATCATGTTTTGAAGCTGAAGCCATTGATCCTGTTGCCACGGATACACTCCTAAAGACAACGCACTTAGCTGTTCACTCATTAGCCAAGCCTCTAAGCGTCAATAAAGGTGTAAGAAAAAGGTCCAGCTGATGTTGTACGGCCTCTATAGATTGTGATGCATCAACAATGCGGTACCTATCAGGTTCGGCCCTAGCTTGAGTTAAGTAGCCTTGCCTGACTCGTTCAAAGAAACTCATAGCTTCGGTTTCAATTCGGTCAAAGTTCGCACGCTTGCCTGCCCTTGCCATGCCTATTTCAATATCAAGGTCAAACAAAAAGGTCATGGTAGGATTAAGATCGCCGTGTACAAAATGCTTTAGGCTAGTTATAAAGTCTTTATCTAAACCTCTGCCAAACCCTTGATAGGCAAAAGAAGCATCTGTAAAACGGTCACAAATCACCCACTTTCCAGAAGCTAATGCAGGCCGTATAACATTTTCTACATGTTGGCGGCGTGAGGCAAACATCAACAAAAGCTCTGTATATGGGTCTACTACTTCATCACGATGCTGCAAAAGCAGCTGCCTTATGTCTTCTGCCATGGGTGTGCCGCCCGGCTCACGGGTAACCAAGCATTCAATACCAAAGGATTCAATTTTACCCTTGATATACTCAATGCTTGTGGACTTTCCAGCACCTTCGCCGCCTTCAATGGATATAAATGATGGAGTCATGGAAATCTCTTACTGGTTTAGCTGGTATTTGCGTACATTATTAAGGTGTTGTGGGTATGTGTCCGAAAATGCATGGCTACCATCACCTTTGGACACAAAAAACAGACTCAAGCCTTCCTCTGGATGCAACGCAGCTTCTATTGCCGCACGCCCCGGTAGTGCAATTGGAGTAGGAGGCAGACCTTTATGTACATAGGTATTGTATGGTGTATCAGTGGTTAAGTCTGTACGACGAATATTACCTTTAAAGTCTTCACCCATACCATAAATTACAGTGGGGTCAGTTTGTAACTTCATACCCTTTTGTAAACGTCTAACAAAAACACCAGCAATGGTAGCTCGCTCGCTCGCTAAGCCTGTTTCTTTTTCAATAATTGAAGCCATAATAAGTGCCTCATAAGGCGTCTTGTAAGGTAAATCTTCTGCTCTATTAGCCCAAGAGGATTGCAGTATTTGAATTTGTTTTAAATAGGCCTGCTTTATAATATCTTCGGGTACGTTATGCTTTGCAAAACGATAGGTTGAAGGAAATAATAACCCCTCTGGGTGATCCCAGCGGCTGTGCAAGTTTTTAAGCCATTGCTGTGCATTGGGCACACGTTTATGTTGCATGGCTTGGTGACTTGTTAAACGAGCAATAAAGTCTTTATATGTTAGCCCTTCTGGAACAGTAAATTGATATTCTAAAACCTTTCCTTCAACCAATTGTGCCAAGACCTCAACACTATTGATGGGGCCACTAAACTGGTATTCGCCAGCCTTTATATATCGATCTAGCTGACGCCACTTTGCATAATATTTAAAACTAGCCGCATGGGATATTACCCCTGCTTTAAATAATTGAGTACTAATCTCCCCAACCCCTGAGCCGGACGTTATAGTGACTAACTTAGGTTCTGTTATCGTGATAGCATCATACAGCCATACATAGGCTTGTCTAAAAGCGCCATAGGTGATTAATGACATCACTAAAATCACGACAATAAATCCCCAGAGCCAGGCCTTCTTTAGCATACGTCGGACACCTGAGTTTGATGGGATAAGTCTTTGGCAAGGGCTTTTTGTAATGTAATAGTAAGCTTAGAAATGGGCCATTGTGTGCAAACATCAGCTGACAAAGCTACAACAGGCCAAATACCATTAATACTATTGGTCATTAATACCGCGTCAGCCTTCATCAGCTCATGTAAGGACACAGGTTGCTGTAACACATTAATGCCAAAGGTTTGAGCCATGGCACTTATATGCTGGGCCATAGTGCCTTTGATTCCGCACTGGTCAAGCTTTGGGGTGATAAGCATTCCATCAACTTCTATGAAAATATTGCTCATAGCACCAGACACCACCCCACCATCTTGGTTAAGCATAATGCCCTCATGGGTAGACTCATCAAACCATTCACTTCTAGCCAACACTTGATCTAACCGATTGAGATGTTTAATACCCGCTAAAGCTGTGTTGTGAGACCAACGGTGCTGACATAAACCCACACTCACTCCCTTACTAGACAGAAGCTCGCGCCCTTTGGGCCATGGCATAATAGAAATAATACGTGTGAGTATAGGTGATGCTGGAGCTGCGTAGCCACGCCCTCCAATGCCTCTGGTCACAGTGATTTTAATTACCCCTTCAGGGCGATCAAATAATACATAGGCAGCTTTTAATTCTACAGCAATGGTATCGAGCAAAACTTCAGCATAAGCTTTATCAAGCACAATGCCTAAGCTTATAAGGCCAGCTATTAAGCGCTGTTTATGAGCTTGCCAAAGCTGCACTTGGCCTTGTACTAAAGCAATGGTTTCAAATAATCCATCCCCGTAAGCCAGACCTCTATCAAGAGCATCCACCATAACTGATGGCCGGCCATTTACTAAGGTTATTGAATCCATAGTGCCAGCCTCATGTGATGATTAAATCTTCGTAAAAATTAACGTACCGTTGGTGCCACCAAAACCAAATGAGTTGGACATGGCTGATTGAATCCTAGCTTCTTGTGGCTGATGCGCTACATAGTTAAGGTCACACCCTGATGAGGGATTGTCTAAATTTATGGTAGGAGGTGCAACCTGATCTCTAATAGCCAATACTGAAAAAATCGCTTCCACAGCACCTGCAGCGCCAAGTAAGTGTCCAATCATTGACTTAGTTGAGCTCATGCGGACATTTTCTGAAGCACTGCCTAAAACTAGCTTTGCAGCATTAGACTCAGCAATGTCTCCTGCAGGAGTTGAGGTGCCGTGAGCATTGATATATTGAATATCATCACCGTTTAAACCCGCATCTTTCATTGCATTACGCATTGATGCAGCAGCACCTCGGCCATCTTCTGGTGGCGAAGTCATATGGAAGGCATCACCACTCATACCAAAACCTGTAAGCTCTGCATAAATTCGAGCGCCGCGTGCTTTGGCTGATTCGTATTCTTCTAATACCATAACACCAGCGCCATCGCCTAATACAAAACCATCGCGATCTTGATCCCAAGGGCGACTCGCTAATTCAGGGGCATCATTACGCGTAGATAATGCGCGAGCTGCACCAAAGCCACCTAAGCCTAGTGGAGTAGTCGCCATTTCTGCGCCACCACATACCATCACATCAGCATCGCCATAGGCAATCATACGTGCAGAAGCACCAATATTGTGAGTGCCAGTGGTGCAGGCTGTGGTAATAGCGATATTAGGGCCACGTAAGCCAAACATAATCGACAAGTTGCCAGAAATCATATTAATAATGCTGCCTGGAACAAAAAATGGTGAAATACGACGAGGGCCACTTTTGTTTAAGGCATTGTGGCATTTTTCGATCAAAGGTAAGCCCCCAATTCCAGAACCAATTGCTACGCCTATTCGGTCTGCGTTTTCCTCGGTCACCTCTAAATTAGCATCCTTAATAGCTTGGATGCCTGCAGCCATTCCATACTGAATAAACAGGTCCATTTTCTTGCCTTCTTTTGGCGGCAAGTAGTTGCTAAGGTCAAAGTCTTTAAGGCCTGCTGAAAAATGAGTGCCAAAACCTTGAGTATCAAAATGAGTAATGTTTGCCATACCACTTTTTGCAGCCAGTATGTTGCTCCACGTCTCGTCCATAGTGTTACCAATAGGTGTTAACATGCCCATGCCAGTAACTACAACGCGCTTACGAGTCATTTGATTCTCCTTGAAATGAATAACCTGCACTTAATGCACAAGCAATACTTATATGACAACAATTTTACGTCATCAAGCCAGCTTTTTAAAGCTTCAGATGCAGAAAAGCCGCACCAAATGGCGCGGCTTTTCTAACTTCAATTCGAAGTACAAAAACTAAGCTAACTATTGGTTAGCATTAACGTAATCGATTGCAGCTTGAACAGTGGTGATTTTCTCAGCTTCTTCGTCTGGAATCTCAGTCTCAAATTCTTCTTCCAAAGCCATTACTAGCTCTACGGTGTCCAAAGAATCGGCGCCTAGGTCATCAACGAAGGAAGCACTATTAGTCACTTCTTCTGCTTTAACACCAAGTTGCTCAGCAACAATTTTTTTAACGCGATCTACAATACTCATAGTTTTTCCTAATGGGTTCTTATACGCCGCTAACATTAAAAGTGTTAACGAATGTGCTAGAAAATAGTGGACGGAGAATTCCGCAACTTTGTTCTATTTTCTACTCAGTATAGAGTGACGCTATTATCTACAAATCAGGCAAAAAAGCAACCCTCATACAAATAATATACGCACTCAATAGTACTTAATACGACTAAATGCTAAACCTTTAGGTTTAGCTCATATACATACCACCGTTGACATGGATTGTTTCACCGGTAATGTATGCTCCAGCATCACTTGCTAAAAAGCCAACTAATTGGGCGATATCTTCTGGAGTACCCAAGCGCTGTAGTGGAATTTGAGTACGTAACGTGTCTTTTTGCTCTTCTCCAAGTGCTGCTGTCATATCTGTTGCAATAAAACCTGGAGCAATAGAATTAACCGTAATATTACGCGATGCCACTTCACGCGCCATTGCACGGCTAAACCCTTCAACACCGGCTTTGGCCGCTGCATAGTTAGCTTGACCCATATTGCCCATAGAGCCTACTACAGAGCTGATATTAATGACTCGCCCCCAGCGCGCTTTGGTCATGCCTCTCAAGCAACCTTTGGCCATACGAAAAATAGAGCTCATGTTGGTATTAACGACATCATCCCATTCGTCGTTTTTCATACGCATTAAAAGGTTGTCGCGGGTAATACCTGCATTATTCACCAAAATGCTAGGCGCGCCATAGGTTTCAACAATCGCCTTTAGTGTATCTGCTACTGAATCTGCATCAGATACGTTAAGTACCATTCCAGTGCCAGCGTTGCCTACTTCTGCTAGGGCATCAGTAATTGCGGTAGCACCTGTTAGTGATGTAGCAGTGCCTATAACAATTGCACCTTGAGAAGCTAGCTGCAAAGCAATGGCCTTACCAATACCTCTGGTAGCGCCCGTCACCAATGCTATTTTGCCATCAATTGCCAACATAATTTAATCCGTCTTAGTGTTCTAGTGTGGCTGCAAGTGACGCAGCATCATTAATAGACGCAGATTGTAACGTCTTATTAATACGTTTTGTTAGTCCATTTAAAACTTTACCTGGCCCACATTCTATCACAAGGTTTGCACCACTATCTGCAATAGCCTCTATACATTGTGTCCATAATACAGGTTGATGTAATTGCGCAACAAGATTACTAGCAATAGATTCACTAGAAGTGGCTACAGTAGCGCCTACATTTTGTACTACAGGTATTGCAGGGGTTTTAATATCTATACCCTCTAGCATAGCGCTTAGTTTATCAGCGGCAGGAAGCATTAAGGCACAATGAGAAGGTACGCTTACAGGCAAAGGTAAAGCACGTTTAGCTCCAGCATCTTTACAAGCGATCATTGCGCGCTCAACAGCAGCTGAAGAACCAGCAATAACCACTTGTCCTGGTGAATTATAGTTCACAGGCGCCACAACTTCACCATGAGCGCTTTGTTGGCAGGCATCAGCAATAGCAGCGTTATCTAGACCAATAATAGCTGCCATAGTTCCCTCTCCAGGCGGCACTGCTGCTTGCATGAAGTGACCACGAGCTTCTACCAACTTTAAAGCATCAGCAAAGTCTAAGGCACCAGCGCAAACTAAAGCCGAATACTCACCTAAACTATGCCCTGCTAAAACCGTGGGAGTGACGCCGCCTTGTTGCAACCATAAACGCCACAAAGCCACACTAGAGGCTAGTAATGCAGGTTGAGTAATGTGCGTTTGGTTTAACTGCCCATCATTGTCATGCTGCACTAAATGCCATAAATCATAGCCTAAAGCACTGCTAGCTTCTGCAAAGGTTTCAATCACTATTGGATGCACTGCACCTAATTCGGCCAACATGCCAACACTTTGGGAGCCTTGTCCAGGAAATACAAATGCAATATCAGCCTTCATTACAGTGCCTCTTTAAGTAAACTATAAATATAAGTGTGAATTTATTCATCGTCCTGCAGCCTTTGTGCAAGCTGCATTTCAACATAATCTTGGGTTGCTTCAATAGCAAACTGCAAAGCCCTTGCGTTGGCATAGCCATGAGATTTAACGACCAAACCCTGCAAACCTAATAAAAATGCGCCATTTAAGCGATCTGGATCAAACTGAAATTGCCAGTCTTGCATGACTGTTTGTGATTGTGAGGGCGTTAATTCGCTGTTAGCTAAACTAGCCATAAACCCATGAGCCAACATATTGCTGACACCTTCAGCTGATTTAATCAAAATATTGCCCGCATAGCCATCACAAACAACAACGCTTGCTTGCCCATCAAACACTTCTTGGGGCTCAATATAACCCAAATAATTAAGCTTTGGATCTGCTTCTAGTAAAACGTGAGCTTCTTGCACCTGAGATTGCCCAGTACCAGTCTCAGTAGCAATGTTCAAAAGTCTTAAAGTAACATCAGGCTTGTGTTGCAAGCTGGATTCTAGGGCTTGGCCCAACAAACCAAATTGATATAATTGCTGGCCAGTAGAGCTAAGGTTAGCCCCCATATCAAGCACTAGACAGATGCCTTTTTGAGTGGGTATATGACTTGCAAATGCAGGCCTTTCATAACCTGGCAGCATTTTTATAAGATGTCGGCTTAAGGCCATTAGCGCTGCTGAACTACCACCACTAATACACGCATTAGCTCTACCTTGCGCTACTAGGGCTAAAGCAAGATACATCGATGAGTTTTGTTTTTGACGTAAGATGACCATCAAATCATCGGTTTTTTCCACGATTTGGGGTGCGTCAATAAAGTGTAGTCGTTTTAAAAGTGGTGCCTGTGCGTTGGATACTGCATCGATTAGAGGTGCAAGTATAGCCTCAGGACCAACCCAAAAAAGGGTTAAGAGAGGATGGCGCTCGAGGCTAGCTAATGCTGCCTCGAGGCTAGTGGCGGGACCTAGGTCCCCACCCATAGCATCAAGTGCTAAGGTGTAATACGACGACAAACTACTCGGCGTCTTGGTTAACTACCTGACGTCCTTTGTAAAAGCCATCGGCAGTTACATGGTGACGACGGTGAGTTTCACCAGTAGTAGAATCTACTGAAAGAGTAGCAGTGCCTAGAGCATCGTGTGAACGACGCTGCCCACGCCTGGAACGGGTTACTTTGTTCTTTTGTACAGCCATGACTAAAAACTCCTAATTGGTAAACTAATCTTTTTGCAGTAAAGCTTGTAATCCTTCAAACGGATTGGGCTTTTCCTGCACGGTTTCTTCTTGGCCAAACTCAGTTGCTACTTCACAATCTGAATGATAGGCCACAATGGGTATGTTCAATATCATTTCGTGGTCAATAAGCTCACGCATATCAAGCTTTTTATCTTCCAACAACCATGGATCATATTCAGTTGGAAGCTTCTGCGCCTGCTCTTCGTTGAGCACTATGGCCACGTTCATGTCACCTATTATATCAATGCTTATCGCATCTAAACAACGCTGACATCCAATTTGTACGCCTTTTATTTCAGCCTTACCCCTAATGATAGGCCGATGGGCGTTATCACGAGAAAAATGCAACTGCACATCTACCTGACCTTGGTCAGATTGGAGGTAGCTACAAAACCCGGTTAACGTTGATAAATCAACGTGACCAGTAATGGTTTGCTGCCCATCGCATAGCTTGCGCGGGTCTAAAAAACGAGGTAATTCTGTGTCAAACATGGCGCGATATGATATTCATGTCCCCGCCTTATGTCAAAGCCAAATACCGTTAAAAGCCAAATTAATTGCTTTATTTTCTACTTTTCTTTGTATTTAGGTCAAATGAGGCAAATATCACGGTTTTCAAGGGTTTATTGCATCATTAGGCCTTTATTCAAACCCCAAGAAATGGCTGTTTTTGTCTGCACTCCCAATTCGTCAATCACAGCTTGAAACGGAGTTTTCTCAGGTGAGTAAAATACGATGTGAGCCACGCCAATTTGATCCCTTGAAACGCTATGCAAGCTACCTAAGCCATCTATCAATCCCAACTCTACAGCACGAGCACCATGGAATACTGCACCGGAATATAGATCTTTATGGGGCACTAGCCTGTCTCCCCTGCCCAACTCTACTTGAGAAATAAATTGCTGATGCACTTCATCAAGTAGCTGTTGGAACATAACCTTATGATTTTCTTTTTGTGGTAAAAACGGGTCTAAGAAATCTTTATTACCACCTGCTGTGTAAGTGCGCCTTTCAACGCCCACTTTAGCCATGAGCTGATCAAATCCAAAACCACTACCAATCACACCAATAGAGCCTACTGTACTAGCTTTGTCTGCATAAATTAAATCTGCCGCAGCAGCAATATAATAAGCTCCAGAAGCACCAACATCACCGATAATCGCATAGAGTGGCTTTTCAGGGTGAGCTTGCTTTAGGCGCTGTAATTCATCAAATATGATTCCTGCTTGCACCGGGCTGCCACCTGGGCTATTAATGTTAAGCACTACTGCTTTGGCATTGGGTGCAGCAAACGCATTTTCCAAAGAAGGCAGTAAGTGTTCCGTGCTTGCTGGCGCGCCCGCCATAATAGGTCCAAATACATTCACCACAGCCACATGTGATTGTGAAAGTGGTTTTGTATCAGCGTCATTGTCAAAAAACACCATTATCAAAATGCTGAATATAAAAATAAAAAATAGGCTTTTAAAAAAAATACCCCAACGCCTAGAACGACGCTGCTCATCTTGTATGCTAGCCACCAACTTGCCAATGACTTGCCATTCTGGAGTATTTAATTGTTCGTTCATGAGGTAAACCTGTTCGCGTTTGCTATAGACCCTTGATGGGCCCTAATATTTTTTTTAAAAGCCCTCATATTTGCATTTTCTCTGCTATGCTAAATCTAAGCGCTCAAAGCAAGAAACAAGTAAATACAACAAGGTGAAGAAAAGCATGCACACCATAGACGCTCTCATATCACCCCAAGGCAGCCTAGACATACTTACCTTGGATGAAATCAACCAGCTACACAAATCGGCCTCTACAGGCCTACATGAGCTCTTTAGGCAATGCTGCCTTGCCGTGCTCAACTGCGGCAGTGAAGAAGACGATATTGAAGCCTTACTGCAGCGCAATGAACGTTTTGATGTAGAAATAGTGCCACAAACCCGAGGCGTATTACTACAGCTTAATAATGCACCTAAAAGTGCTTTTGTGGATGGAGAGGTTATCTTAGGCATTAAAGAAAATCTATATTCAGTCTTACGAGACATCATCTACATCAACAACAACCTTCTTAACAGCGAAAAGGTGCGTACTGGCACACAGCTAACTGATCTAGTATTTCAAATACTGCGTCATGCCCAAGCTCTAGCCCCAAGGCGTAAACCTAATATTGTCGTTTGCTGGGGTGGACACTCAATTAATGATATTGAATACGACTACACCAAAAAAGTAGGTTATGAATTAGGTTTAAGAGGCTATGATATATGCACAGGCTGTGGTCCAGGCGCCATGAAGGGCCCCATGAAAGGCGCTCACATAGCTCATGCTAAACAGCGTTGTTATGATTACAGATATATCGGCATTACGGAGCCTGGCATTATTGCTGCCGAATCTCCAAACGCTATGGTTAATGAATTAATCATTATGCCAGATATAGAAAAACGTCTTGAAGCTTTTGTAAGGCTGGGTCATGGATTTATTGTATTTCCAGGTGGTGTGGGCACTGCAGAAGAGATTCTATATTTATTAGGCATTTTATTACATCCAAATAACGCCCAACTTAAAGTGCCTTTAATTTTTACAGGGCCAACAAGTTCAAAAGCTTATTTTGATCAGATTGATGCATTTATTGGCGCTACTCTTGGGCCAAAAGCACAAGCTAAGTATCAAATTATTATTCAAGACCCAAGCGCTGTGGCTATTGCTAGTAAAGCCCAAATAAATAATGTGCTTGAGCACCGCCAAAAAACAGGTGACGCTTACCACTACAATTGGCAATTGCACATTGAAGATGATTTCCAACATCCGTTTATTCCTACTCACGACAACATGGCCAATCTAATTTTAGACAGTAGCCTTTCTACGGCAACATTGGCTAGCAATCTTCGCAAAGCCATGAGCGGCATTGTTGCTGGTAATGTGAAAACCTTTGGCCTAGAACAAATACGCTTACACGGACCTTATAAACTTAAAGCCCAGACAAAAATGCTAGATAAGCTAGACGTATTATTAAGGAGCTTTGTGGCCCAAAATCGTATGAAATTACCTGGCAGCAAAGCCTATCAACCTTGCTACACAGTAAGTGATTTAGAAACTTAAATAAGATGGCATGGCATAGCTAGGCTATAATGTTGGTACTCAGCAGATCACTATATTCGCTATGCTCCATGGCCAGCCAATCACTCAATACCACTTGAGTATGCTCACCCAACATAGGTGGTGCTTGCTTGTATTGCAACGGAGTAGCAGATAGCTTAATGGGGTTGGCAACGCTCTCTACACTACCCAGCTTTTGGTGTTCAAGTGATATCTTCATACCACGAGCTTTAATTTGTGGGTTCTCAAACACTTGATCCAGAGTACAAATAGGCCCACAAGGCACACTGACCTTATTAAGTGCATCCAACCACCATTGTGTAGTGTGTTGCTCCAGTAAAAACGCCACTTTTGGCACCAGTGTCAAACGATTAGCAACTCTTAGCGAATTGCTTGTATAAAGTGAATTACTAGCCATCTGCACATCACCAGCCACCTCACAAAAACGTTGGAATTGACCATCGTTACCTACCGCCAAAATAAGATGACCATCAAAAGTGGCAAAGGCTTGATAGGGAACTATATTTGGATGCGCATTGCCCAATCGTTTGGGGTTTTCATGGGTGGCAATATAGTTCATGGCCTGATTAGCTAATGTGGCAACCTGCACATCAAGCAAAGCTAAATCGATATGCTGGCCTTCACCGGTGCGTAACTGGTGAATAAGGGCCCCTTGTATCGCGTTAGAGGCGTATAAGCCTGCCATAACATCCACTACGGCCACGCCCACTTTCATAGGCTCACCGCCTTCACTACCTGTCACACTCATTAAGCCGCCCATGGCTTGAATCATAAAGTCATATCCTGCACGGTCTTTATCAGGTCCATATTGACCAAAACCAGTAATAGAGCAATAGACTAATCGTGGGTTAATAGCGATTAAGCTATCAAAATCTAAGCCATATTTAGCCAACCCACCTACTTTAAAATTTTCAATTAAAACATCAGCCTTAGTGACTAACTGTTTAATCAGCAGCTGGCCCCTTGACGAAGACATATCAACACATAATGAGCGCTTACCACGGTTTGCTGTCTGAAAATATGCTGCTTCATAAGCTTCTTCAGCTTCAAAACCTACTGCAGCCGGCATATAGGGAGGCCCCCAGGTGCGAGTATCATCACCCACTCCTGGTCGCTCTACTTTAATCACATCAGCGCCCAAATCTGCCAACATCTGCCCCGCCCAAGGACCAGCCAAAATACGACTAAGATCTAAAACCTTAATGCCCTGCAAAGGTGTAGTGATACTCATATTAAAAGCCTAATAAAACGCTTGAATGCCAGTTTGAGCACGACCTAAGATCAATGCGTGCACATCATGGGTGCCTTCATAAGTATTCACAGCCTCTAAATTCATTACATGGCGAATCACACCAAACTCATCGCTCACACCGTTTCCACCATGCATATCGCGAGACTGGCGAGCCACATCCAAAGACTTACCACAGTTATTACGCTTCATTAACGAGATCAACTCTACAGGGCAGTTACCATCATCCATTAAGCGACCCATTTGCAGGCAACCTTGTAAACCAATAGAAATTTCGGTTTGCATATCAGCAAGTTTCTTTTGGATCAGCTGAGTAGCAGCCAGTGGACGACCAAACTGAGATCGGTCTAAGGTGTATTGACGGGCTGCATGCCAACAAAACTCTGCTGCACCAAGTGAACCCCAAGCAATGCCATAACGGGCCTTATTTAAGCACCCAAATGGCCCCGCGAGGCCTTTAATTGTAGGGAACAGGTTCTCTTGTGGCACAAACACGTTGTCCATGACAATTTCGCCAGTGACCGACGCACGTAAAGAAAACTTACCCTCTATCTTAGGCGTAGTTAAACCTTTCATACCACGCTCAAGTACAAATCCACGGATTACACCGTCAAGCTTAGCCCACACCACCATTACATCTGCGATGGGAGAGTTGGTAATCCACATTTTAGCACCCGTAAGGCAAAAACCACCCTCTACAGCTACTGCACGGGTAGTCATGCTAGCAGGGTCTGAACCTGAATCAGGCTCAGTTAAACCAAAACAGCCTACCCACTCACCCGTGGCAAGTTTAGGCAAGTATTTCATGCGCTGCTCTTCTGTGCCGTATGCATGTATCGGATGCATTACTAAAGATGATTGCACACTCATAGCCGAACGATAACCACTATCTACACGTTCCACTTCTCTAGCCACCAAACCATAGCTTACGTAATTTACGCCAGCACAGCCGTATTTCTCTGGAATGGTCGCCCCTAGTAACCCAAGCGCACCAAACTCGGTCATAATCTCGCGATCAAATATTTCTTCTCTATTCGCCTTAAGCACCCTTCTTGCAAGTCCATCTTGGCAATAATCTCGCGCAGCATCACGAATCATTCGCTCTTCTGAGGTGAGCTGTTGATCTAAGAAGAATGGATCCTGCCAAGAAAATTCAGTACGAGTTGCCATGATTAGAGTCTCAAATATTAAAGGTTCCAGTGTTTAATCACTGGTCAAGAAAGTAATATATCGCCATTTTTATAAAATGTCGACATTTTTATATCAAGACTAAGAAAGGGTTAGAACATTATGTTGTTAACAAATAGCGAATGATTCCGTAGATGTACAAAATAGCAAAAATAATGTTTATTTATTTAAGTTGACGCTCGGTATGAAGCCAAGCGCAATATACCCAAATCAAACAAAACGGAAGGCTAATGAACATAGTAAACGGATACCAATCCTGCACAATGGCTACCGTACTAATAATGCCAAGCACAAGCGCAAGCCACTTTAGCTCTTGTTCGTAATTAGATAAGGATTTTATCTGCATTCTTTTAATCAACCGGTGGCTTAGCAATAAGCACAGCACAAGGCTAACAACAAAAGAAACGAGCCTAGAGCCCATTAATGGCAGTGATTTCCCTATCATGAATAAAATTAGCACATGCTATGCTGCGTATCACTTTTAGCTATAGTATAAGTACTTAAAATACCATAAAAGACGTATTATTATAAGATATATATAAGCACATGTAATAGTCAAAGTTATGGCTTTTACGTTACTCTATTTATGCATATTAAACTAGAAAATATCATCAAGGTCATGAAGTAAACCTAGCGTTGGGCCTGATCTAAAAAACAAGATCAAACCTAACAATGCATTAAAACCGTAAGCCTCCGTCAAGTTCAATAAGCCTGCCATTCATATATTCGTTTTCAATAATAAACATAGCTGCGTTTGCGAGTTCTTCTCTATCACCTAGGCGTCCTAAAGGAATTACCTTTTCGATGCGCTCTAGCGCTTCTGGCTTCATAGAGTCTGTCATATCTGTAGAAATAACCCCTGGAGCAATACCTGCAACACGAATACCAAAGCGTTTTAGCTCCCCTGCCCATGTGGTTACAAGAGCAGCCACCCCGGCTTTGGTCGCAGCATAGTTGCTTTGGCCGATGTTACCCGCCTTTGCAATGCTAGAAATGTTGATAATCACTCCTCCATTACCCGCCTTTGCCATGTTGATGGCACCTTCACGGCCACACAAAAAGGTGCCTGTAAGATTAACGTCGATAACGCTCTGCCACTGGCTAAGGCTCATTTTACTTTGCACTTGGCCATCTTTAAACTTTATTAACATGCCGTCTCTAAGCAAACCTGCGTTATTCACTAGACCATCGAGTCTTTCAAAGTCTGCTAACACTTGCTCAAATAAGGCTTCAACTTCAGGTTCTTGTGTAATATTGCAGGCGTAACCCTTACTTTTATTGCCACAAGAGATTGCGGCAGCATCTACCGCGGATTGGTCTAGATCCACCAAGGCACAAATGCCTCCCTTATCAGTAATGGCTTTTGCTATGGCCAAACCTAAACCACGTGCACCACCTGTAATGACAAATACCTTTCCTTCAACATTCATGATCAAACCTTTTTGTTGGCGTAGTGCTGATAAATGCTAGAAAAATCTAGCCCACCATAGCCTTGTGCGCCATGATCTTTGAATAATTCAGAAGCCTTTATTCCTAACGGCACAGCAGAATTTGACGCTTGGGCGGCGTCTAAGGCTAAACCTAAATCTTTGTTCATTAGATCGACCATAAAACCACCTTGGTAATCGTTACTTGCTGGCGTGCCTTCCATCACCCCTGGCACTGGGTTGTATATTTCTAACGCCCAATTGCGACCGGAGCTTTTCACCATAATATCTGATAACACCTTAGCGTCTAAGCCGTTTTCCACGCCCATGCGTAGAGCTTCTGAGGTGCCTGCCATCAAAACACTTAACAGCATGTTATTGCACATTTTGGCTACTTGCCCAGCACCAGCTGGGCCTGCATGGAAGATATTTTTTCCCATCAAACTAAGTATAGGTTGTGCAATTTCAAAAGCTGCTACTTCACCACCAACAATAAAGCTTAAAGTGCCCGCTTTAGCGCCCGCTGTACCACCAGAAACAGGAGCATCTACAAAATTTATACCTAGCTTTTTGGCGCAAAGGCCTACACGACGTGAGGTTTGAGCATCTATAGTACTAGAATCAACCACTAAGGAACCCTTAGTAATTAATGATAAAAGGCCACCTTTGCCTAACTCATCACCTAAATAAAGCCTTTCTACGTGCTTGCCTGCAGGCAGCATGCTAATGACTACCTGAGCGTTTTCCAATGCATGTTCTGCAGAATTTGCCGCTACTCCACCAATACTTACAAACTCTTCTAATGAAGCTTTCACCAAATCATAAGCCACTACATGATGCCCTGCCTTTACTAAGTTGGCAGCCATAGGGCCACCCATATTGCCCAAACCTATAAATGCTATATTTGTCATAAGTCTTGTCCTGTAGATCTTTAAATAGTGTTAAAAGTGGGCTTGTGCTACATTTTCGGTGACAAAAAACTGATCTATCCAAGCCTTTGGCGTATTTTCAATGGTGTCATAACGCCACGTTGGATTGCGGTCCTTATCTATAAGTAATGCCCTTACACCTTCTTGAAACTCCCCTAAACGTGCAGCGTTAACACCTACGATGTATTCATGCAGCAATGCGTCTGCAACATTGGTAAAGTTTTGACCAAAGGCATAATAGAATAAATGCAAACTAGTAGGCGAGCCATTCTCCATAGTCTGTAAGGCCTTATCTAACCACTTATCTTGGCCTTTGAGACTCGTTAAACTAGCAACTATTGCAGCAAGGCTCTTTTCACTAAGCGCAGTTATAATATTGTTACGATGAGCTGCTAAATTTGATTCTGGGGCTTTCTCACTTACCTTAGATTCCAGATCAGCAATCAAAAGTGTAAGCTGGCTTAGGGTGTCTGCATTAGACTGCCTAGGCATAGTGGTAAGAGATATCATTATATTTGAGAAATGGTCATCATCTAACAAACCGTCTAATAACCCCACCTGACGAGCATCTGTGCCATTTAACATAGCGCCTGTCAAGCCCATAAATAGCCCTAAATTGTCTGGTATTTGACGTAAAAAATAGCTAGCGCCTACGTCAGGAAACAAACCAATAGTCACCTCTGGCATCGCTAAGCGGCTAGAGTGAGTGCCAATGCGTAAAGCCGCTCCTTGCAACAGACCCATACCACCGCCGATCACATAACCACTGCCCCAAACCAATAATGGTGTAGTGAGTTTGTGTAGCATTAAATCCATTTCATATTCGTGATTAAAGAATATTTCACCAACGTCTTGGCTACCTTTAACCATTTCATGATATAGCTGGCGTATATCGCCACCTGCACAAAAAGCTTTAGTACCAGAGCCTCGCATGATGATAGCAATCACACTTTCATCAGCTTCCCATACAGGTACGTGTAGCAATAATAGGTCTACCATGTCACCATTTAAGGCGTTAAGAGCCTCAGGCGCGTTAAGTATGACTTCTACCACCTGTTGACCAGCATTTGTAGCGTGAGCCTGCACCAATAGCGGCCCTTGACTTAATTGTGTGACCATTATGAATTAGTCCATTTTGGTTTGCGCTTTTCTAAAAATGCTTGCACACCTTCTTTTTGATCATTAGTGTTAAACAAGTTTATAAACTCATCTCGCTCATAACCCATCCCTGCAAACATAGGTTCTTTACGCGCACTTTGAATTAAGCGTTTACATGCAGCAATACTAGTAGGGCTTTGTCTTTCAGAATTTCTGGCCCATTCCATGGCCTTCTCTAAGGCTTGACCCTGTTCCACTACAGCTTCCACTAAACCAATAGTTAGCGCTTGTTGTGCAGAAACCCGCTCACCACAAAGAATCATTCGTTTCGCCCAGCCTTCACCCACCAACCAAGCTAAATTTTGAGTACCACCAGCACAGGGCAATAGTCCCACAGCGGCCTCTGGCATAGCCATTTGAGCTTGACCTTCAGCGATGCGTAAATCACAAGCCAGCGCTACTTCCAAACCACCACCCATGGCATAGCCATTTATGGCGGCAATACTTAAGCCTCTAAATTGGCTTAATACTTCAAAGGCTCGGCCAAATGCGGTGGACAGATCTGCTGCAGTTTGTTTATTACCATCGGCAAATAACTTAAGGTCTGCACCTGCACTAAAAAACTTCTCTCCATCGCCTGTGATGACTAAGCTGTAGATATTTTTGTCAGCATTAAATGCTTGTATCAGCTGCGCCAAGGCGTCTAAACTTTGGCGGGTCCAAGTATTTGCTGGTGGATTGGTCATTGTGATCACGGCTACGTGCCCTTCAATGGCAAAAGGTATTAGTTTATTCATGATTGAATCCATTGGTAATTAAATAGCTAAGACAGCTGTTATAAAATGGCTTGTGAATCTTTAAGTAAAATACGCCTAGCGATAATCACCCGCATTATCTCATTGGTACCTTCCAAAATACGATGCACACGGCTATCTCGCACATGCCGCTCCATAGGATATTCTTTAATGTAACCGCTGCCGCCAAAGCACTGCAACGCTTCATCACACACCTGATAACCAATATCTGTTGCAAAACGTTTGGCCATAGCGCAATAGGTGGTAGCATCTGGGTGTTTATTATCCAATTTAAAAGCTGCTAAGCGCACCATTTGACGTGCCGCAACTAGATGCGTATTCATGTCAGCAAGCTTAAATTGAATCCCTTGAAAAGCAGCAACCGGCTTACCAAACTGTTTTCTTTCATTTACAAAGGCCAAAGCCTCATTCAAAGCTTGCTGTGCCGTACCCACGCCAACCGTTGCTATGTTAATACGACCGCCATCTAAACCTTTCATAGCCAGAGTAAAACCATCACCCTCTTTGCCAAGTAGGTTTGTAGCAGGTACACGCACCTGATCAAAATTTACCATTCGTGTGGGTTGAGCATTCCATCCCATCTTCTCTTCTTTGCGTCCAAAGCTAATACCTGCACTGTCTGAATCCACAATAAACGCGGAAATACCTTTTGCTCCAGGCTCTCCGGTGCGGGCCATTACAACTAATACCTCAGTTTCGCCAGCGCCAGAAATAAAGATTTTACTACCGGTGATCACATACTCATTACCCGTTTTTACAGCCTTAGTCGTTAACGAAGCCGCATCAGAACCTGCATTAGCTTCTGTGAGGCAATAAGACGCTAGCCACTTACCACTTGTGAGTTTTTCACCGTAGTGCGCTTTAGCAGCCGAGGTAGCATTGACTGACACCATCCATGCGGCCATGTTATGTATGGTAAGCATGGCTGTAGTTGTAGTGCAGCCCATAGCTAACTGTTCAAAAATGAGTGCAGAGTCCAGCCGAGACAAACCTAACCCACCCATTTCTGGGTCACTGTATAAACCGCAAAAACCCAATTCTCCTGCTTTTTTAATGGTAGCTTTAGGAAAAATGGCTTCTGCATCCCACAAAGCTGCATGCGGGGCTAGCTCTTTAGCACTAAACTGCTCAGCTAAATCTACATAAGCAATTTGATCTTCATTTAAGTCAAAATTCATATTTATTCCTATTTAACTATGGGCTGTATTAAACCAACTCTATCGCCACAGCAGTAGCTTCACCACCACCAATACACAGCGCTGCAATGCCTCGCTTTAGACCTTTATTTTTGAGTGCTGTCATGAGGGTAACAATAATGCGAGAACCCGTAGATCCAATAGGATGCCCTTGTGCACAAGCACCGCCGTAGATATTCACTTTACTAGCATCTAATCCAAGCTCTTGAGTGGCTAGCATGGTAACCATGGCAAAGGCTTCGTTGATTTCAAACAAATCTACATCTTCAGGTTGCCAATCTAGCTTCTTCAACAACCCTTCAATAGCACCGATAGGCGCAATGGTAAACTCACTAGGTTCACGGGCAAAACTTTGCACACCCAATATACGAGCCATCGGGTTTACATTGTTTTGATTAACAAAATCTGCACTAGCAAGCACCAATGCGGACGCACCATCAGAAATTGAGCTGGCATTAGCTGCAGTAATCGTACCGTCTTTCTTAAAGGCCGCTCGTAACTGTGGGATTTTGTCGATGCGAGCTTGACCTGGCTGTTCATCGACGGCAACGGTAGTGGTGCCCTTTCTGTTGGTGATGACTACCGCTTCAATTTCGCTTTCTAATAAGCCACTTTTTATCGCTGCGTTAGCCTTGGACAACGAGTGAATTGCAAAATCATCCATTGCTTCACGGGTTAAACCAAAGTCATCGGCTGTCTTTTGAGCAAAGCTGCCCATCAGGCCACCTTCATAGGCGTCTTCTAAGCCATCAAGAAACATATGATCCAACATTTGCCCGTGGCCCATACGCAAACCTTGGCGTACTTTAGGCAATAAATATGGGGCGTTGGTCATGCTCTCCATGCCACCGCATACCATAATGTCTGCAGAGCCTGCCTTTATTGCATTAAAACCCATAATAGTGGTTTGCATGCCAGAGCCACACATTTTATTAACAGTAGTGCATGGTGTGTTTTTTGGAAGCCCTGCTCCTAAAGCCGCTTGACGAGCTGGTGCTTGACCTTGCCCTGCTGCCAGCACGCAGCCCATATATACTTCGTTTATCTGTTCTGGGGCTATATTTGCCCGAATTAAAGCACCTTTAATAGCCACTGAGCCTAGTTGTGACGCGGTTTGAGGTGCAAGGCTGCCATCAAGGCCTCCCATTGGCGTGCGGCTGCCGCCGAGGATATAGACATCTTGACTCATTTTTAGGGCTCCAATAAAAGCGAATAAATAGAATAAACATTTTGCTTGACCTTTACGTTAACGTCAACCAAAATAAACACAGATATATTAATAACTAGGGAGCATTATCCATGTCACCCACCAAATACACAATTAGCGAATTGTCGAAAGAGTTTATTATTACAACTCGCAGCATACGCTTCTACGAAGACCAAGGCCTGCTATCACCAAAGCGTGAAGGCCAAAAGAGAATTTATTCTACCCACGACAGAACATGGTTAAAGCTCATACTACGAGGTAAGCGTCTAGGGCTTACTCTGGCTGAAATTAGCCAAATCCTAGATCTCTACGATTCATCATCTACTAACAATGATCAGCAACTACTTGTTTTTATTGAAAAAATAAAAATTAGAAAATTAGCATTACAACAACAAATGGAAGATATTAAAGCCCTACACGATGAACTTAGTGCAGCACAATTGCGTTGCACTAATGCACTGTCTAGCAATAACCCTCTGGAGACTCAAGCATGATAAGCACTTATACCAGCCTTAATTTCGACCTAGGTGAAACCAATGACATTTTACGTAATCACGTAAATCAATTTGCTGCTAATGAAATTGCTCCTTTAGCTGAGTCTACAGATCAAGATAACGAGTTCCCTAATAAACTATGGAAAAAAATGGGCGACATGGGCTTGTTAGGGATTACCTGCGATGAAAAATACGGTGGTGCAGGTATGGGTTACCTAGCCCACAGTATAGCCATGGAAGAAATTAGCAGGGCTTCAGCAAGCATTGGCTTAAGTTATGGTGCGCACTCTAACCTTTGTGTAAACCAAATTCATCGCCATGGCACAGACCAACAAAAAACTACATATTTACCCAAACTAATTAGTGGCGATCATATCGGTGCTCTTGCTATGAGCGAGCCAGGCGCTGGCTCTGATGTGGTAAGCATGCAGCTTAAGGCTGAGTTAAAAGGCGATAAATACGTACTTAATGGTAACAAAATGTGGATCACCAACGGCCCAGATGCCAACACCTACGTGATCTACGCAAAAACAGATATAAATGCAGGGGCCAAAGGCATTACCGCATTTATTGTAGAACGAGATTATGCAGGCTTTAGTCGCTCGCCAAAGTTAGACAAGCTTGGCATGAGGGGATCCAATACTTGCGAATTAGTATTTATCGATTGTGAAGTGCCGGTAGAAAACATTCTTGGCAAACTAAACGGCGGCGTCCGTGTACTAATGAGCGGCCTTGATTATGAGCGCGTTGTACTTTCCGGTGGGCCATTAGGCATTATGCAGGCCTGTATGGACTTGGTAGTGCCCTACGTGCATGAGCGCAAACAGTTTGGCCAAGCTATTGGTGAGTTTCAGCTAGTACAAGGCAAGCTTGCTGACATGTACACCCAAATGAACGCTGCTAAGTCTTACGTTTATAATGTGGCAAAATCGTGCGACCGCGGCGAAACCACCCGCAAAGATTCAGCTGGCGCAATTTTATACTCTGCTGAGTTAGCCACAAAAATGGCACTGGATGCTATCCAACTATTAGGAGGCACTGGCTACACCAGTCAATGCCCCACTGGTAGGCTATTGCGTGATGCCAAACTTTATGAAATTGGTGCTGGCACATCAGAAATTCGCCGCATGTTAATTGGCCGCGAATTATTTAACGAGTCAAACTAACATGGCTACTTTATCCAGCAGCATTAACCCCCAAAGTGATGAGTTTAAAGCTAAGGCTGCTGCTATGCAGCTATTGGTTGATGACTTACAGCAGCAGGTTGCAAAGCTAACATTAGGCGGCGGTGAGGCATATCAAGCCAAGCATTTGAGCCGTGGAAAGATGTTACCGCGCGACCGCATAGATGCACTACTAGATCAAGGTTCTCCCTTTTTAGAAATAGGTCAACTGGCGGCCCACCACGTTTATGACGTAGCTGTACCTAGTGCAGGCATCATTTGCGGCGTGGGCTTAGTTAATAGTCGTTATTGTATGATTATCGCTAATGATGCCACCGTAAAAGGCGGCACCTACTTTCCATTAACCGTAAAAAAACACTTGCGGGCACAAGACATCGCTTTGCAAAATAACCTACCCTGCATTTATTTGGTAGATTCAGGTGGTGCAAACTTGCCACAACAAGATGAAGTATTTCCAGATAAACTACACTTTGGACGTATATTTTATAACCAAGCCACGATGTCTGCTCAAGGCATTCCTCAAATTGCGGTTGTTATGGGCTCTTGCACTGCTGGCGGCGCCTATGTGCCAGCGATGGCAGATGAATCAATTATTGTGAAACAACAAGGCACGATTTTTTTAGCCGGTCCCCCGCTAGTAAAGGCTGCCACAGGTGAAGAAGTCAGTGCGGAAGAACTGGGTGGCGCAGATACCCACTGTCGTATATCAGGAGTAGCTGATCATTATGCGCAATCAGATGAGCATGCGCTGTTAATAGCTCGCCAGTGTATTGCAAATTGCCCCAAAACTGCAGGTCATCCTTTACTGCGTAAACCAAGTGCTGAACCTCGTTATCCAAGTGAACAGATTTATGGGGTGGTGGGCACAGACTTG
Organism: Candidatus Njordibacter sp. Uisw_002; assembly: GCF_047730155.1. Lineage (NCBI taxonomy): Bacteria > Pseudomonadati > Pseudomonadota > Gammaproteobacteria > Pseudomonadales > Candidatus Njordibacteraceae > Candidatus Njordibacter > Candidatus Njordibacter sp. Uisw_002. The sequence continues at coordinate 1,173,783 of NZ_CP159832.1, read as the reverse complement.
CGTAAACCATTTGATGTGCGCGATGTAATAGCACGTGTGGTTGATGATTCTGGGTTTGACGAATTTAAGGCTTTATATGGCACCACATTAGTGTGTGGTTTTGCTCACATCGATGGCTACCCTGTTGGCATCGTCGCCAATAATGGGGTGTTATTCTCCGAATCGGCACAAAAAGGTGCTCACTTTATAGAGCTGTGTTGTCAGCGCCAAATTCCTTTAGTATTTTTGCAAAACATCACAGGCTTTATGGTGGGCCAAAAATACGAAGCCCAAGGCATAGCTAAACACGGTGCCAAAATGGTGATGGCCGTAGCTTGCGCTAAAGTGCCTAAATTTACAGTCATTATTGGTGGCAGCTACGGTGCAGGTAACTACGGGATGTGCGGCCGCGCCTTTGAGCCTAACTTTATGTGGATGTGGCCTAACAGTCGTATTTCTGTAATGGGTGGCGAACAAGCTGCGGGGGTACTTACTCAAGTAAAACGGGATCAGCTTGCAGCTCGAGGTGAATCATTTAGCGACGCCCAAGAGCAAGCGATGCGTGAGCCTGTGTTGCAACAATACGAACACCAAGGACACCCCTATTATGCCAGTGCTCGCTTATGGGACGATGGCATCATTGACCCTAAAGACACGCGCTGTGTATTAAGCATTGCTTTGGCTACAGCCCTCAACAAACCCGCACAAGAAACACGCTTTGGCGTGTTCCGTATGTAATATAAGGCGCCTCACATGACACCTTCTTCTTTGTCTACTTTGCCTGAGCACTGGGTAACCTGCCATCTGAGCAGTTCTGGTATAGCCACCCTTACCCTTAATAGGCCTGACAAACACAATGCATTTGATGAGCAGTTGATACAACTACTTATCACCCAGTTAAAAAAATTGTCTCTAGACAAAAACGTGCGGGGCCTTATCGTTACAGGTGCAGGTAAAAGCTTCTCAGCTGGCGCAGACTTGGCTTGGATGCAACGCATGGCTGATTACGATGAGGCTGCTAATATTGCAGACGCTCAGCAATTAGCACTGTTAATGCAACGCTTAGATGAATTTCCAAAACCAACTCTAGCGCTCGTCAATGGCGCCGCATTTGGGGGAGCTGTTGGACTAGTTGCTTGTTGTGACAGCGTGATAAGTGCAGACCATGCGTCTTTTTGCTTAAGTGAGGTGCGTATTGGTCTTATTCCTGCCGTAATTTCTCCCTTTGTAGTCAATAAGATTGGCGTTTCTTGGAGTCGTCATCTGATGACAAGTGCCAAAGCATTTACTGCAAGCCAAGGTTTAGCCTATGGCTTAGTGCATGAAGTAGTACCCACTGATGAACTGAACAACGCTAAGGAACAATGGATTTTAACTACATTAAATAACAGTCCAGAGGCAGTGGTACAAATAAAAATGTTACTTAAAGGTATAAATAAACACTCCCCTATCGCTAAGGACAACTTAGCCTCTACAACATCTCACACGACTAAAGCCATTGCTAAAACTAGGGTAAGCACTACTGGTCAAGCAGGATTAAAGGCTTTTTTAACTAAAACTACAGCCCCATGGAAACAGTAAATACTATGCTAAAATCTGTATTAATTGCTAATCGTGGAGAAATAGCCTGCCGCGTAATACGCACTGCTAAAGCCATGGGCATGCGCACCATCGCTGTTTATTCAGATGCCGATGCAAACTCTCTTCATGTAAAAGAAGCAGATGAAGCTTGGCATATTGGTCCCTCTGCGGCCACTCAAAGTTACCTAAACGCTGATAAAATATTGGCTATTGCCATAAAAAGCAAAGCCGATTGTATCCACCCAGGATATGGTTTTTTATCTGAAAATGCTGACTTTGTGGCTGCCTGCCAAGCTAAAAACATCGTATTTATTGGCCCAGACGTTCCAGCTATCCAGCAGATGGGGAGTAAAAGTGCTGCAAAAGTCATCATGAGTGCTGCTGGCATCCCTTTGGTACCTGGTTACCATGGTGATATTCAAAACGATGCCTTATTACTAACTGAAGCCAACCACATGGGCTATCCTTTATTGATAAAAGCAGTGGCTGGCGGCGGCGGTAAAGGCATGCGAGTGGTTGATAAAGCTGAAGATTTTCTCACTCATTTAGCAGGGGCAAGACGTGAGGGATTAGCCAGCTTTGGTAACAGTGATGTGTTAATTGAAAAATACCTAATAGCCCCACGTCATGTAGAGGTTCAAGTATTTTGTGACCGTCATGGCAATGGTATTTACCTTGGAGACCGAGACTGCTCAGCCCAACGACGTCACCAAAAAGTCATAGAAGAAGCCCCTGCCCCTGGCTTGTCTAATGAATTGCGCCAAAAAATGGGGAACACAGCAGTAGAAGCTGCCCAAGCGATTAAGTATGTGGGTGCAGGCACTGTAGAGTTTTTATTAGACAATAGCGGGGGGTATTATTTTATGGAAATGAATACTCGCTTGCAGGTAGAGCACCCTGTTACTGAAATGATTAGCGGTATCGATCTGGTGTGTTGGCAACTTAAAGTAGCCGCAGGTGAACCATTACCACTGACTCAAAACCAGCTCTTTTTTCAAGGTCATTCTTTTGAAGCACGTATTTATGCAGAGGATCCAAGCCAAGATTTTCAACCTTCCACTGGCCAAATAACATACCTTCGCATACCTAAAACAGATTCAACCATTCGTATTGACACGGGAGTATGTCAAGGTGATGAAATAAGCCCTTTTTATGATCCCATGATCGCTAAGCTCATCGTATGGGGAGAAAGCCGTGAAATAGCCTTAGCCAAACTAGACCAAGCCTTGCAAGACTATCACTTAGACGGCATTCACACTAATATTGATTTTTTGCGTCGCCTAGCTACCTTACCAGACTTCAGCACTGCCAACTTACATACCGGTATTATCGAACAACACCAAGATCTGCTGCTGTCGTCTTCGTTACACAACCAACAACTGGTCCTAGCTATGGCTGGATTAGTACTTGGCACACAGGCTTTAAAAACCTATGGTGATTGCACAGGGCTAAGGTTAAATATGCCATCCTCAGGCTTTAGCTTGGATGCCCTCTATCTAGATAGCCCCTGTGTCATCACTACCAACACTTCAGGTACACTAAACTCAGATTCTTTAGTATTAGATTATAAAGACGGCAAACATAAGGCTGGCTTCAATCTAACGGGTGACAAATTAAGCTTATTTACTGCGCACGGTAAAGCTGTGGTAATCGTTAAAGCTGCCAAAATTGATAATTTCTTGGCCCACAATGATCATAATACAGGCCATATTAAAGCGCCCATGAATGGTAATCTTATTGCGTGTTTGGTGACTTCTGGGTTACACGTTTTAGCAGGTGACGCACTCATGGTAGTGGAAGCAATGAAGATGGAGCACACTGTTGTAGCGCCAAAAGATGGTGTTATTGGCGAAATCTATTTTAAAGTAGGTGAACTTGTAGATGCTGACTCGCAACTATTAGAGCTTATAGAGAAGGAAATATAGCATGCGTTTGAGCACTTCAAGGCCTTTAGCCAAACATGTAAAAGTAGTAGAGGTAGGCCCCCGAGACGGTTTACAAAATGAACCGGGGGGCATGCTAGACGCTAAAGTAAAAGCGAACCTTATTGACCAGCTAGCTGCCGCAGGGCTTACTCACATTGAAGCTGCGGCTTTTGTACACCCTAAATGGGTGCCTCAAATGGCCAACAGCGCACAAGTGCTAAAGCTTATCACTACTCATAAGCACGTATCTTATAGCGCCCTCACACCCAACATGAGAGGTTTGGAGCGCGCTATAGAGGCCGGTGTAAATGAGGTAGCAGTGTTTGGCGCAGCCAGCGAAAGCTTCAGTCAACGCAACACTAACTGCTCTATAGCAGAATCTATTAAACGCTTTGAACCTGTGGTTCAAATGGCATTAGATGCTGGGTTAAAAGTGCGAGGTTATGTTTCTGTAGTGATCGATTGCCCTTATGAGGGAAAGGTCGCTCCCACCGCAGTAGCTAGTATTGCGCAGCAGCTAATACACATGGGCTGCTATGAAGTGTCTCTTGGCGATACCATTGGCACCGCCACACCTTCGCGCATGTTACATATGCTAGAGTCTGTAAGCCACAACATACCCATATCAAACCTTGCCGGCCATTGCCACAACACCTATGGGCAAGCTTTAGCCAACGTATTATGTATGCTTGAAGCTGGCGTTACTACGTTTGATAGCTCTGTAGCTGGGTTAGGTGGCTGCCCTTATGCAAAAGGTGCCAGCGGTAATTTGGCCACTGAAGACTTGGTGTATATGCTGCATGGGTTAGGCATACATACCGGCATTTCGCTGGATAGATTAGCCCGTGTTGGCCAAAGTATTAGTGATCTTTTAGGTCGCCCCAACGGTTCACATGCTGGATCAGCTATGATATCTTCCATTTAATTCATATTAATCGATTTTACTCTAGTAACTCTTGTATTAATTGATTTTAATAAGCATCTAGTTGGGGGAACTCACCCTCATTTTATATTTTAAGGATCAGCATGCTTCAGCCTTTATGGCAGCCCAGCCAAAGCCGTATTGAAAAGACTAACCTATGGCGTTTCATTCAATCTGTTAATGCCACCCACCACCTCAATATTACTAATTATCATAAATTACACCAATGGAGTATTGATCATAGTGACCTTTTTTGGGACCATATTTGGCAACAATGTGACATAAAGTCTAGCCATAAAGGCGGTGTGATCGTTGAAAATAATAACAAGATGCAAGGTGCAAAATGGTATCCAGAAGCGAAACTAAATTTTGCAGAAAATCTACTTAAATACCGCGATGACTCCTGCGCACTCATTTTTTGTGGCGAAAACGGCGCCCGTGAAGAAATTAGCTATGGCGAGTTATATCAAAGAGTTGCGGCGCTTGTCGGCGGCTTAAAGAAGTATGACATTAAACCTGGTGATCGCATTGCAGGCTTTATGCCAAATGTAATAGACGCCACAGTAGCAATGCTCGCTACAGCAAGCTTAGGTGCAGTATGGAGCTCATGCTCACCAGATTTTGGCATCAACGGTGTGTTAGACCGCTTTGGCCAGATAGAGCCACGCATACTGTTTACTACAGACGGCTATTACTACAATGGTAAAACTCTAAACTCACTAGATAAAGTAGCAGGTATTGCGGCTTTAGTACCTTCCATAGAAGCAATTGTGGTGTGTGATCATGTCACTCAAAGTGCAGATTTAAACCTACTGGATGAGGCAGTACCCAACAAAGCTATTCACCTTAAGGACTTTATAGACACTCATGCCACGCAAATTGAATTTGTAGCCTGTGGTTTTGATGATCCACTTTATATTATGTATTCATCTGGCACTACAGGTGTGCCAAAGTGCATAGTTCATGGCATAGGCGGTACATTATTACAGCACAACAAAGAGCATTTATTACACACAGATGTGACACCAGATGATGTGCTTTTTTACTACACCACTTGTGGCTGGATGATGTGGAATTGGCTGGTAAGTGGCCTGTCATTGGGCTGCACTGTGGTGCTTTATGATGGCTCGCCATTTAAAACCCCAGCTATTCTTATGGACATGGCCGAGCGTGAAAAGGTAAGCATTTTTGGCACTAGTGCTAAATATATTGCCGCGATAGAAAAAGCAGGTATTAAGCCAAGCCAAAGCCATGATCTAACACACTTAAAAACCATTCTTTCTACAGGCTCTCCTTTGTCTCATGAAAGTTTTGACTATGTGTACCGTGATGTAAAGGCAGATGTGTTGTTGGCTTCTATTTCTGGCGGTACAGACATTGTTTCTTGCTTTGCCTTGGGCTGCCCTATTCTCCCTGTGTATCGTGGAGAATTGCAATGTCGTGGTTTGGGCATGGCGGTGAACATATTTGATGAAGATGGCCAAGCTGTAGGCCAAACTAAAGGCGAGCTTGTGTGCACCGCCCCATTCCCTTCAATGCCTATTTACTTCTGGCAAGATAAAGGGGGCCAAAAATACCACGATGCTTATTTTGCTCAGTTTGACAATGTTTGGGCCCATGGTGACTATGGCGAAATTACCCAACACGGTGGCGTGATTATTCACGGCCGCTCTGACGCGGTGCTAAACCCTGGTGGGGTGCGCATAGGCACCGCAGAAATTTATCGTCAAGTAGAAGTGATAGAAGAGGTTTTGGAAAGCATAGTGATTGGCCAAAACTGGCATGATGACGTGCGAGTGATCTTGTTTGTGGTATTACGCGAGGGTTTGGTTTTAGATGACACATTAACCAAAACCATTAAGCAACAAGTGCGTGCAAATACCACACCGCGCCATGTGCCTGCAAAGGTGATACAGGTAAAAGCTATCCCACGCACCACAAGTGGCAAGATAGTAGAGCTGGCTGTGCGTAAAGTGATTCATGGTGAAGTGGTGAAAAACAAAGATGCACTGGCAAACCCTGAAGCATTAGCCTTTTTTATAAATCTACCAGAACTTTTAAGCTAAATTTAGATTGGTTTAGCTGGGTTATAAAGGTTAGTAAAATGCTTGAAAAATTAGCCCAATTAATCAAAAAAGCTCCACCTGAAAAATGGCAGGTGGAAGATTTTTGTGGCATTGACCAGCTTCACTTAGGGGGTATTGGCGCCACACATAAGCTACTTGATTGGCTAGATAACAGCTTAGATAATACCTTGGATATTAGCTACGGCCTAGATATTGGCTGCGGATTAGGTGGCACCAGCAGGCTAGTGTGGGCTAAGCATGGCTGCTCTATGGTGGGGCTAGATATTAACACTAGCTACATCGACGCCGCAAAAATGCTCAGCGCCAGCATTCACCCAGCACCAAAGTGCCAGTTTGTGGTGGGTAACATCTTGCATTTGCCCTTTGAAAAACACACCTTTGATTTTGTGATTAGCCAGCACGCATGTATGAATATTAAACAAAAAGGCGATTTGCTCAAAGGCTTATACGCAGTGCTTAAGCCTGGTGGGCAAGTGCTAATGCACGAAGTTATGTTGCAACCCAATGCCACAGAAGCAGACATCATCTACCCCACCCCGTGGGCGAATAAAAAAGATGAGAGCCATTTGTGTACATGGGCTAGCTTTAATAGTTTAGCTGTTAAGGCAGGGTTTGAGGTGAATCATTTTGAAGATGACACCAATGCGGCCCTACATTGGATAAGACAGGCACGCACACCAAAGCCAACCTCAGGCTCAGGCGCAGCCACTCCTACAACATCTAAACCCTTGTTTACACCTTCACTGGCACTGGGCGCTATGGCCGCCGATATGAGTGCCAATATGCTATACAATATTGAAGCAGGCACTTTACAGGTCGTAAGTATAAGCCTGCGTGAAGCTCTATAAGATCGTAGGCGGCTTGATACGCCACTGGTTAGCTAAGTTGGCTAAAAGCATAAGCACTCCACCAAAGATCACAGTCACTTCTAAAGGCTCATTATAAAGCCACATGCCTATTACGCCTATGATCGGCAAACGTAAAAAATCCACACTAATCACTACACTCACATCAGCCAGCTGGAAAGACTTAGCCAAGCAATAATGGGCAGACAATCCTGTAAGAGCTACAGCTATTACCCAGGGCCACATCCATGGCTGTGGCATCGTCCAATCGGCACCTGCCATCAAAGCACTTAAAGGCAATTGTATAAGAGTCATGTAAAATACAACAGTCAGTGGGTGCTCTGTAGTGAGAAGTGATTTACTTACAATGAAGGTCACAGCAAAGCACAAGGCGGCAATAAGCATCACTATGGCGCCAGTGTTTAACATTTGCATACCCGGCTTCAAAATCACCGCCACACCTGCTAGACCTAATGCCACAGCCAAGACTTTCCGTTTAGTAATCGCTTCACCAAGAAACAGTGAAGCCATAATTAACACCCACAAAGGCACTGTAAATTCTATGGCAAAAACTTGGGCAAGGGGTAGTAAACCAATGCCTACCAGCCAGCTAAACTGCCCTATAAAGTGAAAAACATTACGCAATAAATGAGTGTTCATGCGTTTGGTGTACATAAGCGTAGGGCGCTTAATAACATTCATAATAATCACTAAAAGTATGATTCCCACCGTGCTGCGTATGGCGAGCAATTCAAACTTATCAATATGGCCATCTAACTCACGAGCAGCTACCGCCATTAAACAAAATGATGCAATGGAGCCTAGCATCCAAAAAATAGCGCGCATGGTAGTTCCTATAACATGTTCTATGAATGTTGATTAGCCGATTTTGGTAGATCTGGGTTTACTGTGCTGATGTCAGTGCGCAGAGCAGCCAATATAAACCACCATGTGGCAGTTGTGCCCCACAACAGCCCTACCACTACACCAGCGTCCACAAGTGGCCGCCAAGGCTGAGGTAAGTTTATGGCAATAGCTACAAAGGCCAGCACCATTACTAATATAGTGTAAGAGATAATAGTGCGTTTTTTAGATGCGTAGATAAACCCCATGGCAAATAAGGGTGCAAAAATGACTAACCACATTTTAGGATTGTTTTTTAGCCACAATAAACGAGCAGCTACACGTGGAGAAAATGTTCGCTGAAAGCCTTTATAGCCCTCTGAGTATGCCATAAATGCTACCCACAGCACTAAAATCAGCCAGTGCCATATATGGGTGGGATAAAGTAAAAACTCTAAAGCAATCTTAGATAGGCGTAAGGCGGAAAACATCAGTAAACAGATGACACCAATAGCACCCCAGACAAATCCAATTCTACCTAACATGAAGAATGTTCCTAAACCCTAAAAAGAGGATATATTCTAACACACAGGTCTTTCCTGTGCGCCTAACTCGGGCCATAATAGAGCCTGAATATTAGTGAGAAAAAATGTTATGCGCCGCAGAGCACGCCCTGTTAGAAACATCGATCATACTATCCCCTCGCCTTGTGTGAAAGTATGCCAGTTTAAAAAAGATGAACTAGTGTGCAAAGGTTGTTATCGCAGCCAAGGTGAGGTGCGCAACTGGATGATAATGAGCAAAGATGACAAGCTTAAAAGCCTTGCCCAAGTGGCTCTAAGACAAGCAGCTGAGAAAAACTAAGCAGACAAAAAACGTTTCTTACGACGATAAGGAAATACGTCCTTTACTTGTCCATCTACTATATCGGCCTGCAGTGATTTCCAATAGTCTGCATCAAAAATATCACTATGAATTTGGCGAAATGTTTTGGCAATTCTAGGCCTTCCTGCCAAAAACACATGAAACTCTTCAGGAAAGACATCATAAGGCCCTACAGAATACCAAGGCTCACTAGCAAGCTCTTGCTCTGGATACATGGCTTCTGGTATTTTTCTAAAATTACATTCGGTTAAATAACAAATTTCATCGTAGTCATAAAACACTACACGACCGTGTCTTGTCACACCAAAGTTTTTAAACAACATGTCACCTGGAAATATATTAGCAGCTGCAAGCTGTTTTATAGCATTGCCATATTCATCGATCACATCATACAGCTGTGCATCACTGGCGGTGTCTATATAGATATTAAGCGGAGTCATGCGACGCTCTACGTATAGCTGCTCTATCACTACGTAATTGCCCACCATTTTTATCATGCTAGGTGCCACTGTCAAAAGCTCATCAATGAGTTCTTGTGAAAAACGACCTTTATCAAACGCAAAGTGTTTAAACTCTTGGGTGTCGGCCATACGCCCTACTCGGTCATGCACTTTTACCAAGTGATACTTCTCTTTTACCACCGCTTTTGTCATGGCTTTAGGCGGGGCAAATTTATCTTTAATAATCTTAAATACAATGTCTAGTGATGGCAAAGTAAACACCGTCATCACCATGCCTTTGATGCCTGGAGCAATAATAAACTGGTCTGTGGAGTTGTCCATATGCTGCAGGTAATCACGCATAAATACAGATTTACCATGCTTGAAAAACCCAATATTAGTGTAAATTTCAGCCAATGGCTTAGCCGGCAAAATATGCTGCAAAAAGCCTACAAACTCTGCAGGCACTGGCGCTTCCACCATAAAATAAGAACGTGTAAAACTGAAGATAATACTTACATCATCAGAATCTGTGATTAAAGTATCCGTATAAATGCCTTGTTTTTCATCATTTAACAAGGGAATTACAAAGGGCTGGCTGTGAGAAGGATTAACTAGCTGGCCTACCAAATAAGCGCCTTTATTTCGATAAAATACAGATTTTAATATTTGTACCCGTGTTTGGTCTGTCATGGCCATACGAAAATCTGTGTTTTCTTTGATAATACCCACTAGGTTAATCACGTCTAAGCGTTTATTGGCATAGGGCACGTCAAAGGCATAGTCATCTAATATATCGCTTACCATGCCTACAACACCCTTACTGGTGTTGTATTCTTTATACATATCCTGAGCTAACTCTTTAGGTGCAGCCGCTGAAGAGCTAAATAAAAACATACGTTGTTCACGAAGGGAGCTGTGTCTAAAAGCTCGGCAAAATATAGAATTAAAAAAGGTTTCGGCAAGCTCAGGATCTGTGCGCTGTGGCATTAGTAACTCAAACTGAGCTTTAACAAGCTCCCAGTCTGATGCTTTTTCGGGCTTAATTTTTTGAGCGAGTCTAAATTCATCAAGCTGTGTGTTCACCAACGCAACCATCTGTCCATACAGGTCTATACGTTGCATGCCGCTGGCTTGCACGTCTTGCCAAAGGGCTTTTTCAAAGCGGCGTTTAGCACCGGATGAAATGTGTTCAAACTGCACCCGATACTCGGTAAAACCGGTGTTGATAATGCCTGCAATTTGACCTGCATGAATATTACTTAACGCCATGATAAATCCTTTTATTTCTTTTGTTGCCTACGGAGCCTTACTTGAGTCTAACTGGAGTCTAAGATGCTTAGCTACTATTTTATCCAACACTCGGCCAACAGCAATGAATGCAAAAGTGCCTGTAACAAAGCTTACCGCGCCAAAGCCACGACTACAGTCCATCTTTGCACCTGCTACATTGGCACTTTTAGCCCAGCCCACACTGCCATCTGGCTGTGGGTAATACAGCTGCTCTGTAGAACACACACACTCTATACGAAACCTGCTTTTAAGGTTTTTACTAAACCCATACTGGCTGCGCAGCACAGACCTTAATTTGGCAGCCAGTGGGTCTACCCGCGTCATGGCTAAATCTACAATTTTTACTTTACTTGGGTCACGCTGACCACCTGCTCCACCAATAGTAATAATGGGCACCCTGCGCAATTTACACCAAGACACCATCATAGCTTTAGCCTTAATAGAGTCACACGCGTCTATCACGTAATCATAACCTTGGTTTAAACATGCTTCTAAGTTATTTTCACCCACAAACTCTTCTATTAAGTTAACTTTACAATGGGGGTTTATATCTTTAATGCGCTGTGCCATGACGTCTATTTTGGCTTGATCAACAGTAGATAACAATGCGACTAATTGACGATTTATATTGGACTCGGCTACATCATCCATGTCTATTAGCGTGATCTGCCCTACGCCAGAACGCGCTAAAGCTTCTGCCACCCAAGTGCCCACACCCCCTATGCCAACTACGCAAATATGCGCCTTTGTTATCGCTTCGTAGCTGTGCGTGCCGTATAACCTTTGGACACCATCAAAACCTTTTTGTTGAGTCATTTAAACAAGTGCATGTGGGTAATATGTGGGGCCATTGTACCTGCTTGGGGTGGTGTGTCGCTAGAATACAATGATCTATTGATTGTAATTAAATAGAAGCGCTGACATTTACTTTAAATGGCCTAATTGAGTATCTAAAAGTGAGCGTGAAAAAGGTTTTTAAGCGTTTGATTGCAACCATTTCAATACTTCATCAGCATTATTGCTTGGTGGAAATACTGGATAAAAAACTTTAACGATAACCCCATCACAAACGATCAAGGTTATCCGTTTGTAGAGCTCCATCCCCTCTGCCTCAAAGGTGGGCAACTGCAACGCCTGTTTAAGCTCAAGGTTCACATCACTTAGCAATTCAAAAGGGAGATGCAATCGTTGTTTTGCTTCGCGCTGATACTTAGAAGGCTGAACACTTACGCCATAGACACTAGCATTATATTTTTGCAGCTGTGAATAATGGTCTCGAAAGCTACAAGATTGAGGCGTGCAGCCTCTTGCTCCTGGAATCTCATCCCAGTCTGTAGGCAGGGGTGTGTCTGGACGCCCCGTCATTGGGTAAACGTAAAACACAACAAGGCCTGATATATCGCTAATACAAACTGTTTCATTATTAGTTGCTAGCAACGAGAGGTTTGGTAATCTTTTTAAGTCAAGATGAGCCGCAGCACCATCATCAATGGGTGGTGGGAGATTTTCTGGAAGTTTGCTTAAGTCCATTATTGCATCCTGATATTAGCAACACCCAAGTACACAAAAGGTTGGTTGGAAGCTTACAAACTCAACTATAACCAAAAAATATCCATTATTACAAGATTTTATTTTAATCGTTTACACTATGGCTAGTATGTAATTATTGGTTGCTTAAAAACCTACCACACCCAACCCTCCCTGCCGTCGCTATTTATAGTATATTGGCACATCAAAACCATAACCCTAGTAACGACATTTGTCCAAAAGCGTGAGTAGCCCATTACCTACCAAATTCCAAACTTACAAGGTGAAGACCTAGAGCTAACCCTTGCAGTAAAAAACAGTCACTTTATTGCTAATTTACGTCACACCATAGGCCGTGGTGAATGCGATATTCACCTAAACGATATGCGTAAAAAATACCCAGACGCAAGTCACCATTGCTGGGCGGTGGTGGCTGACGCACCGGATAACAGCACCTTTTGGGGCTTAAGTGACGCTGGAGAGCCATCTGGCACGGCAGGTAAGCCTATGCTTCAAGTGCTTAGCCATTGTGGTATAGGGGAAGTGAGTGTGGTGGTGTGCCGGTATTTTGGTGGCACAAAACTTGGCACAGGTGGCCTAGTAAAAGCATATACAGATGCGGTAAAACTGGTGGTGGAGGCCTGCCCTAGGCAAACAAAGCGCCAACTAAAGCACATTAGCTTGGCCTGCCCTTATGATTTGATGGGGCGTATAGAGCATTTGTGCCAAAGGCATGATGCTGTGATTCAACAAAGAGACTACGGAGATAGCCTCACTCTAGCGCTTTTGATACCCGTAGAGAATGTACCCGCACTTGAGCAAGACTTAGGCCCGCTGGCACATGCTTACATAATGCCTGCGCTATAAATTAAGTGCTGGGCTTACTATTTTTTAACAAACTTTGATTTAAGTTTCATAGCGCCCACACCTGGAATTTTGCAATCAATGTCATGATCGCCATCCACAAGGCGTATGCCCTTCACTTTTGTGCCTACTTTCACCACCAACGAAGAGCCTTTTACTTTAAGGTCTTTGATCACGGTGACAGTATCACCGTCTTGCAAAATATTGCCGTTGCTATCGCGTATTACTTTGTTGTCTTCGTCATCGTCTGTGCCATCTATAGACCACTCATGGGCGCACTCTGGACAAACATACTGACTGGCATCTTCGTAGGTGTAAGGTGAGCTACACTTTGGGCAATGAGGTAATTCGGACATGTTATATACTGCCTTTAAGAATTTTGTAATGTTTAAATTGCAACGCACCCATCATCGCAGTGAATAGCGCAATGACAAATGTCACTCTGATACCCACGGGGTCTATAATCACCGCTTCTGCGCTGATTAGCGCAACAGTTAAGATAGTCCAGCCATAATCACCTAATACAAAGAACATGACTTCATGGGCTTGAATCTGCTTACGCAATGACGCCACAAGGAGCAATACGCCGTTACACACTAAAATAATGCCTATGGAATGCATCAGCATGGTTTTTTCAGTGCCTATCAAAAGGTTTACAGCATCGGTTTTTAGCAGCATCACCAAACCAAACAGCAAACACGAGACGCTGTTGATACGTAATAACAAATTTAAACTCATACTAACCTCTTAAACGTCTTACTTTAAAGTTACGGCCTTTAAGTTTGCCTTCGCTTAGCTTATTAAATGCTGTATTTCCATAAGCTTGGGTGACCGCCACATAGGCCCATTGATCGCCCACTTGTATGCGGCCGATTTCTGTTCCGGGTATACCATCAGCACCTGTTAACGCGCCTACAATATCACCAGCCCTTACTTTTTGCTTTTTACCACCACCTATTTGTATGGTTACCATAGCAGGTGAAAATGGAGGCTGACGCAAAAGTTTAATAGGCGGTAAGTCGTCACGTTCAAGCTTTTGCTTTAGGTAATCTTCAAGTAAACCAATTTTGTGATTTTCTTTTTGTGTATGCAAAGTGCATGCTAGGCCTTGAGCCCCTGCACGGCCTGTGCGACCTATGCGATGGGTGTGCACTTCTAGCTCACGTGCTACTTGGTAGTTGATCACCAAATCGAGCGCTTCAATGTCTAGGCCACGAGCCGCCACATCTGTGGCCACCAGTACAGAAGCACTACGGTTAGAAAAACGCACCAAAGTTTGGTCACGTTGCTTTTGCTCTAAATCACCATGTAGCGCCAAAGCTTCATAGCCTGCAGCACGCAGTGCATTAGCCACTTGATCTGTTTCTATTTTGGTATTACAAAAGATGAGCGTAGTTTCAGGCTGGTGAGCTTGTAATAAAAGCTGCACTGCTTCTATGCGTGATTCATCACTTTCTACCTGATACAGGGTTTGCACGATGCTTTGTTTGCTGTGGCTGTCTTGCACTTCTACCGTCACTGGCGATTGCATGATGCGCTTAGCAATGTTTTCAATTTTAGATGGGTATGTGGCGCTAAACAGCATGGTTTGGCGCTGTGTGGGCATGTAGCTGATAATATTGTCTAAGGCTTCTTGAAAACCCATGTCTAGCATTCTATCGGCTTCATCAAGCACTAAGGTAGTGAGGTTATCTAGATTAAGATTTGCTTTACGTAGGTGTTCTTCCACGCGCCCTGGGGTGCCTACAATGATATGCGCACCATGCTCTAATGAGCCTACTTGCGGCCCAAAAGACATGCCACCACACAATGTAAGCACTTTAATGTTATGGATGCCACGGGCTAGTTTGCGGATTTCTACAGACACCTGATCTGCTAGCTCACGCGTAGGGCACAACACCAAGGTTTGTACACGAAAGCGTTTTACGTTGAGTTTATTAAGTAGGCCAAGTGCAAAGGTAGCCGTTTTTCCAGAGCCTGTTTTTGCCTTAGCAATCACATCTTTATTGGCTAGGATAGGTGGTAGGCCTTGGGCCTGAATAGGTGTCATTTCTTTATAACCTAGGCTTGCTAGGTTATCTATAAGGGCTGAATTTAGGCCTAAGGTGGCGAAATCGTATTGCGAATCTTGTGACAAGGTCTTTCTCGTGTATTAATTGGGGGACAAAGAAGGCAGTGCTAAAGCTAGCACAATGCCTTTACTAAGCCAGCCTAAGCTGAGGCGCCCATAATAACAGAATAACGCTGTATTAGTTGCTTATCATCTGCTCTAGTAGGTGCTGACGTTGATCGACCGCATCACCTTGTAATACAAAGCCGCACAGCGTGCCATCACTGTCGTTAAATCGTGCAATTATGCCCTTCTCACCTGGCTCTACGTGCCATTGGCCTTGTTGCCCATAGGTTGGTGGCAATAAGGTAATTGGGCACACTGGCGTTTTAACCACTACAGTCATTTGAGGATAGCTTACCTCGGTGGAAGTGCCAGTTAGCGTTTTAGACAAGGCTTGAATACCCCAATATATTGGGGCAATGTAGGGCTGTAGCTGGCCATTAAACTCTACACAATCACCCAGGGCATAAATATGGGGTACATTAGTCATTAAGCGTGAGTCTGTTTTAATGCCCACGCCGCAAGTAATGCCTGCATTCATGGCAAGCTGTGTGCGAGCTTGTAAGCCTACGGCAGAAACTATCACGTCTACTTCAAGCGTATCGCCACTTTTTAGCACTACTGTATAACCCATGCTTGAGTTTGATGGATTGGTGTAATTAATAGATGCCACAGTGTTATCTAACCACCATTTCACGCCAATATCTGCCAATGATGTTTGTAACTTTGTGCCTACTTCTTTTGGCAACAAACGATCCATAGGCCAAGAGGTAAGCCCCACTAGGTTTACTTTTTTGCCCACTGAAGCTAGGTCATTAGCAAATTCGCAGCCTATTAAGCCGTTACCAATAAGTAATACTCGCTCTTTACCTTCTAGCAGGTCTCTATATTTGCTGTAGTCTTGCAAGTCATTCACGCTGATCACGTCATTGCTGGCATCACCTGCAAATGGAATCTTAATCGCATGGGCACCTTGGGCTAATACAAGCTGGCCAAAAGGTTGCTTGCCTATGTTGGTGATTAAAGTTTTGGCTTGGGTGTCTATACGCTCCACCACACAGTGGGTAATGATACGAACATTTAATCTATTGGCCCGGTCTAGTGGCATCTCTACCACTAAATCTTTGGCGCTTTGTTGCATGTTTAAGCCTGTAGACAATGCAGGCTTGGAGTAGTGTTTACCATCATCTTGAGTGAGCACTACTATTTCTGCTTGGCTATCTAGCTTGCGCATCGCTTCTGCTAGGTTGTAGCCGGCATAGCCTGAGCCTACAATGACTATAGCGCCTTGGGGCTTTTGTGTAGCAGATAACACTGCAGCGGCTGCCGTGGTATTAGCGCCAGAAAGCACAGGCGCTGCAGGCATTTCAATCATTTCAAAGTCTTCTTTACCCACTAAACAATCAGGGCATAGCCAATCACTTGGCACGTCATCCCAGCGAGTGCCTGGCTCTATGCCATCATGTGGCCAGCCGATCGCTTCGTCATAAATAAAGCCACAAATAATACACAGCCATTTTTTATATGGCGCACACTGGTCAGAAGAAGACATGTTTGATTCTCAATGAGTTAACGGTTACTAGGGTGTTAAACGAATGGCAATATTTTTAGTACGCACGTAATTATACAAAGCTTCTTGACCTTTTTCACGTCCAAAACCAGATTTTCCTACGCCGCCAAAAGGTGTGCTTATGCCACCAGCAAACCACTCGTTCACAAACACCTGCCCTGCCACAAGCTGCCTACTTGCCTGCAGCGCTAAGCTTAAGTCTTTTGTGAATACGCCAGCCACCAAACCAAACTCGGTGCCGTTAGCCATGTCGTATGCTTCTTTAGGGGTGTTAAATTTCATTAGCACAAGCACCGGCCCAAATACTTCTTGCTGGGCTATGTCTGCCTGAACATCAGCTTCTATAATAGTGGGTGGCATAAAATAGCCTGCTTTATCCAATGGCGTGCCACCTAACACACAGTGTGCACCTTGCTCTTGAGAGCGCGCACACATGGCGGTAATCTTATCTAGCTGAGTTTTGGTGAGTATCGGGGTAACATCTGCTTCGTCTAAGCCTGCACCTACCTGTTTAGCAGAAAAACGCGCTACCAAACGCTGCTTCACTTGTTCATACACGCTCTCATGCACGATAAGTCGAGACATGGCAGAGCACACCTGCCCTGCATTAAAAAGGTTACCCACATCTGCACTGTTGATCACTTGGTCTAGGTCAGCATCTGCAAACACTACACCTGCAGACTTACCACCAAGTTCCATCACACAAGGCACTACATGCTCTACTGCCGCTTGCATAATGGCTTGGCCCGTTGCCACAGATCCTGTAAATACAATTTGGTCGATATCACTATGGGCTACCAGTGCAGCACCGGTGTCATGGCCATAGCCACATAAAATATTTACAGCTCCATTTGGTACATTAGCCTTAACCATGGCCTCACCTAACAAGGCCACTGCTAGTGGTGTTAACTCAGGCGACTTGATCACCACACTATTACCCGCAGCCAAAGCAGGAGCCAAAGATCTAGCCACTAAAGACACAGGGAAATTCCATGGAATAACTTGTGCAGACACACCAAAAGGCTCGTATTCGGTGAAATCTACCAGTCCATCACCTAGGGGAATAGACCTCCCTTCAATCTTATCAGCCATGCCTGCATAATATTCAAAATAGCGCGCAGCTTCTTCAAATTCCCACTGCGCAGCGCTTAATGGCTTGCCATTTTCTAAACACAAAAGCATACCGCCACGTGTGGCTAAAGCCCTTATCTCCCCTGCAATGGCATGGAGTAATTGCATACGCTCATAGGGCGCCATGCCTGCTATACGACGCTGATTGTGGCATTCACGAGCTGCACTGACTGCTTGATCTACATGGGCGGGCGTCGCACGAGCGATGGTGCCTATAAGTTCGCCAGTAGCTGGGTTTTCTATATTAATACACTCTTGGCTATCTACCCATTTGCCATTAATAAAATTATTGCTATGGGGCAAATCTTGTTGAAGCAAATTCATGGCTTTAAACTCCGTTATTTTGTGTGCTTTTTATGAGGCGATTAGCCGCCCATTTGTGAAAGAAATGAGTAGGATTATCCAACACAGGTGAAAATTTGCCACCACAAAAACCAGGCGAGGCTCTGCCGCGTTGCATGCCTTCCACTACCATCACATCTTCTCCAAAAACTTCTTTCCAAGCTGCAAGCGTTGCGTCCCTGCAGCCTTTATATGCAGGGGCTATGGCTTCATCACCCACATACATCAATCGCAAGTGTTCTACAGTTTGATCATTTTGCACAGGCTCCAGCACTATAGCAAAGGTATGGTCTGCCTGAATGCCCAAAAGTACATTTGGAAACACAGTAATATACTCTGCCTCTTTCATGCGCTCTTGTTGCCACTCTGGAAACACAGGTAAACGTGTGCCTGCTGAATCTGCCAAGTTATACACCATGGTGCCTTGGCCTGCAAAATCATTACCAAACATAATGTGATAATGGTCTTGAATGCGTGAATATACATTCAGATTAGGGTGTATCCATGGTAAATGATAGCTTTCACAGTAGTTCTCTACTGCTAGCTTCCAATTACATGCCACATTTAAGGTAAACACACCCTGGGCTTGTCCATCGCTAGATGCTTCTCTGCGCATACGGGTATAACCAGTGTCACCCATAAAAGGCTGCCAACGCTCTACTATGGGCGCAATAAATTGCTCAAATGGGTTTGCCTTGCCATCTAAGTTTATAAATACAATGTCAAACCACACGGCACTTGCCACTTCTTTCATGCCATGTTTTTCGCATACTAGGCTGTCTACTTTATGCACACCCACCCCACCTATATGTGGCGTGCCTTTAAGTTGGCCTGTTAAATCATAAGTCCATGAATGATAAGGGCAACGAATGCTTCCCTGTACTGGCCCTTCTTCATTGATCAACACCATGCCTCGGTGGCTACACACATTGTGAAATACACGCACCGTGTCGTCACGATCACGAATAATAACTAAAGGCAGCCCCATAAATGTAATAGGCTTAACGTAGCCTAGCTGCGGCAAATCTCCTTTAAAACCCACACCAGCCCATGTTTTACCTAACAAATGATCACGCTCTAAAGCGAATACGTCTGGATCATTATATAAAGCGTTAGGTAAACCGCTGGCTTTTTCAATGGGTAAGGTGGCATTTTCTAGGCTAACAAGTGGTATACGGTCAAACAGGCTCATAGATGGCATGAGGAGAATCCTTAAAATAACGTAGGGCAAAATATGCCTCACAATGCCTCAAAGCAGTAATATGAACAAACGATAATTTATCACCAAACCCATGAGCCTAGCTCATGGTAAAGTGAAGGTTAATGCTCAGGAAGTTTGATTAGCCATTGGCGAAATTCATCCAAGGCAGGCTTGCCACTACCCACTAAAGACGTCATCAAATAAAAACCTGCATCAGTCTCTAGGGTATCCTCAAATACCTTCACCAAGCTGCCTATGGCTAGGTAATCTGTAAGCAAGTGGTCCCACGCCAGCGCCACACCTTGGCCTTGCAAAGCCGCTTGCACCAACATGTTGTAATGACTAAAGGTGACCTTGTGCTGGGGCACTACTTTTGCCATACCTAAGCCTTCAAACCAATCCGACCAGTTAAACCAGCCCACTGTTGGGTTATCTAACACCAACTGCCTTGTGGCAAGTAACTCTTGTGAAGACAAAGCTTGGTGTTGGGCTAAAAACTCTGGACTAGAAACCACAAATACACGCTCTGAAAACAAGCGATCTACCTGATAAGCGCTAGGTGCCTTGGGGCTAAAGCCTATACTGCAATCAAAATCACCAGCATCTACTTCCAGCACGTTATCGGTAACTAGCAGGCGTATATCTGTGTCTGGGTAAGCCTTAGAATATTCTGCAATGCGTGGCATAAGCCACAAAGATGCCACCGCATGGCTTGCCGCTATAGTGATTTGTGTCTCTTGCATAGGGTTTTTTATAGCAAAGGTGACCTTGGCAATTTGGTCAAGCGCATCACTGATATGCCTGTGGTATTCACTGCCTTGGGGGGTTAAGCGCACCTTGCGTTGGCTACGATCAAACAACACGATGCCTAGGTTTTCTTCTAGGCCGCGTATCTGGCGACTAATGGCGCCTTGGGTCACAAACAATTTAGCCGCCGCTTGAGTGAAGCTTACGCTTGTGGCTGCCGCATCAAAAGCCACTAATGCATTTAAGGGAGGTAAGTTTTTAATGTTTAATGCCATGACTAAAGCTCACTCTTATTTATGCTCGCATTATGTACCACTTACCCTTAAAGAAACACCCCACAGCAAAACAGTAATTGATTTATACCCCCGTAACCATATAATCAACTCATGAAAAATATCCCTACCGAACTATTACGCACCTTTACCACCATTGTGGATTTAGGTGGTTTCACCCTTGCTGGTGCATCGCTTGGGCGCTCTCAACCTGCTATTAGCTTGCAAGTAAAGCGTTTGGAAGAGCTGCTTGATATTACGGTGTTTGAAAGAAATAACGGCCTGCAAGTGACCGAAGAAGG
Source organism: Candidatus Njordibacter sp. Uisw_002 (assembly GCF_047730155.1). Classification (NCBI taxonomy): domain Bacteria; kingdom Pseudomonadati; phylum Pseudomonadota; class Gammaproteobacteria; order Pseudomonadales; family Candidatus Njordibacteraceae; genus Candidatus Njordibacter; species Candidatus Njordibacter sp. Uisw_002. Next base: position 1,152,914 of record NZ_CP159832.1, on the reverse strand, counting down.
CGAAGTGTTGCTAGGGTTTGCTAGGCGCATGCTGGACATTAATGACAGCGCTGTAACGCGCTTAGCTAAAAGCCGCATCTCAGGTCAAGTAAGGCTTGGCATCCCTAATGACTTTGAAGTGTCATTTTTGCCCCGCTTGCTCAGCCAATTCGGGCAAGCCCATCCAGAAGTAGCTTTAGAAGTTAATTGCGACTTAAGCGTGACACTATTGAATGATTTTCAAAAAGGCAATTATGATCTGGTGTTAGCTACGGCAAGCTTAGAAGAAACCCTACAAGTGAATTCAGATGATGAATTTCATGAAACCATAGTATGGGTGACTAACGGCCACTTCAACTGGTCTACCAATCAACCCATACCGTTGGTGGTATACCCCACAGGCTGCCGATACCGACAACAGATCATTAGCAAGCTCAATGCTGCAGGCATCGCTTGGCGCATTGCTTATAGCTCATCTAGCTTGCTGGGCATTCAGGCCGCTATAGAAGCAGGTTTGGGCATTAGCGCATTAGCTCGCAGCACCGTGCCTGCGGGCCTTCATAGCCACTTACAGCTAGAAGATAGCCCACAATTAGGCTTTGTGAAACTGGTATTTAAGCATGACCGTGGCAACCAAAGTGACGCCACTAGTCGCCTTTATGAATATTTATATACAGGTTTGGAGCAATCAGCGAGTTAAAACCAAAAGCCCTGCCGTAGCCATTAAGCCTGCAGTAATTCGGTTTAGGCGCTTCACCGCTTGGTGCTGGGTAAATAACTTGCGGGCTTTACTGGCGCTTAACGCGATTAACATTAGCCCCAGCATTAAAGCAAAGAAATTAAGCCCCACCACGACCACCGCACCTTGAGTAGTGAGCAAGGTTAAATCTACAAACGTGGGCAAAAACGCGATGTAGAACAACATCACCTTTGGGTTAGTGGCCGAAATCAACATGCCTTGCGCATACCCTAACAAAAAACCTGCCGCTTTATTGGCTGTAGCTGGGGTAGATACTTGATCAAGCGCGTTAACAACAATAGGCGCATGCCAAACCCGCCAAGCTAAATAGAACAAATAAGCCGCACCACACCAACGAATCATCGTGAAGATCACTTGGTACTCGTTAGCAATGTAAGCCAGCCCCCAAATAACCAGCAACAAATAAGCGATGTCGCTCATGGTCATGCCTAGCGCTAAGCCCCAACAGCTATGCCCACCTTCCTTTAATGCATGGGCGATCAATGCAAACACCCCAGGCCCTGGGGTAATAGAGAATATAAATACAGCCACAAAATAGGCTAAAGAAAATTCCAACGTCATGCTAGCACCCATTAAAACAGAAAGTCAGTTAGGGCTGCATATTACCTGTTTTTTAAGCCAGTAATAACATTAAGGGCTTAGTTTTGTAAAAAACAATTACGCCATGTATGCCGGGCCTTTGCCATCTGCACTAGGTTGAAAGTGCACGCTCATTTCACTCAGTTTAGTAAGCGCTTCATTTACATTTTGATCATCACGCAGCTCAAAGGCATTAAAGCCTACGCGGTGCATAAATTCAATACGGTCCATAGCTACATCGCCTACTGCACGAATCTCACCTTGGTAGCCCTCTCGGCGTAATAGACGTGCCATACTGAAACCTCGGCCATCAGCGAAGGTTTCAAATTCAATGGCGATCATATCAAGCTTACTGGCATTGGCTAACAAGCAGGTTAAATCATCTGCGCCATTAGTTAACACTGATTCACCTTTGATTAGATCATCATCAAGCCAATCGGCAAACCTAATATCCGGTGTGGCAACATGGCTAATGCTAAGCTGCTGATCTTTGATGAGTGCCATAAACACGCTCCTTAAATGGTGCAAAGCCTATGCGCTGCACTGTTTGTAAAAAAGTTTCGTCGGTTTCACGCTGTTGCACATATACGTCTAGTATCTGCCCTATCACCACCACCACTTGATCTTGGTCTATAGAGCGGCCTAGTGTTTTGCCTAGGCTTGCATCATTGGAAGCGCTGCCGCCTAAGGTAAATTGATACACTTGCTTGCCTCCCTTCTCTACGCCTAATATTCCAATGTGACCTACGTGGTGATGTCCACACGCGTTGATACAGCCCGATATTTTGAGCTGGATTTCTCCTAGGTCATACTGATAATTCATGTCATCAAAGGTTTCATTAATTTGACGAGACAAGATTAGGGTTTCTGCATTAGCTAAACTACAAAAATCTAACCCTGGGCAGTTGATCATGTCTGTAAGCGTGCCTATATTAGCGCGCCCCATGCCTAGGTCGGTTAGTTTTAACCAAAGGTTAAATAAATCTCGCTGCGCTATATCTGCTAACACTAAGTTTTGATCATGCGTTGAGCGTAATTCACCAAAACTAAATTCATCTGCTATGGCTGCAATACCATCCATTTGCTGGTGACTTATGTCACCAGGTGCTTGTAATTGGTTTTTCAGGCTGACTACTACTATGCGATAGCCTGGTTGCTTATGGTCGCGGGTATTTTGTTTGTGCCAAGTGGCAAAGGCAGGATGTGCTATAAATTCTGTTTCTAGACTGCTTTGAGCATGTTCTACTGACAAATAATCTGGTGCTTTAAAAAAGCCCTTCACTCGCTCTATTTCTGCCTGTGGCAAGCGTAGGTCTTTACCCTTGGTAAACTGCCATTCTTCTTCTACCATTTTTGTGAAGGCTTCAATGCCCACAGCGTTAACTAAAATTTTGATACGCGCCTTGTACTTATTATCACGGCGACCATTAAGGTTATATACCCTAAGCACTGCATCTAAATAAGACAGCAGTTCTTGCGGCTCTAAAAATTTACGTACGGTTTTACCAATCACTGGTGTGCGCCCAAGGCCTCCGCCTACAATCACTTCAAAGCCCATCTGACCAGCGTCATTGCGATATAAGTGCAGGCCTATGTCGTGCACCTGAGAGGCTGCACGATCACTGTCTGAGCCCGATACAGCAATTTTAAACTTGCGAGGCAAATAGGCAAACTCTGGGTGCAGCGTGCTCCACTGACGGATGATTTCACACCATGGACGAGTGTCTTCTATTTCATCTGCTGTTGCGCCTGCAAAGGGGTCTGTGGTGGTGTTGCGTATGCAAGCCCCACTGGTTTGTATGGCATGCATTTGAACTTTGGCTAAATCTGCTAAAATATCGGGTACAGACTCTAATGTAGGCCAATTAAACTGCATGTTTTGGCGCGTTGTAAAGTGGCCATAGCCCTTGTCATAAGTGCGAGAAATTTGAGCTAATGCACGTAGTTGCTCACTTTTCATCAGCCCATAAGGCACAGCAACACGCAGCATGGGGGCATGGCGTTGAATGTAGAGCCCGTTCATGAGGCGTAGAATACGAAATTCGTCCTCTGGAATCTTTCCAGCCAAGTACCTCCGGGTTTGATCACGGTATTGCTCCACACGTTGATCAACAAGGGTTTGGTCGAATTGGTTGTAGGCGTACATTATGTCTTCCTAAGCGAACTTTTGGGCTGTATCCTAATATACTAGCGCACCACACTTATAACATAAAATAATAAAAACTCATTTACTTATAATTAAATGGAATATACAATCCTCTAAATTGAAGCCTCTCATATAGCGTTTTAAGATGCTTTTTGAGTTACACTTGTATCCGACTTACTTGGTCAAATTTTATCAAGCGCAAGCTTTTCTCATCGGCTGTTGCTGTGTTTATGGTTATAAGGATTTATAGACGAAATGGTAGACTATTTACTCATCCTAGTTAGCACTGTGTTAGTGAATAATTTTGTGTTGGTTCAGTTCCTTGGTTTATGTCCATTTATGGGTGTTTCTTCTCGCCTAGAAACTGCTATGGGTATGTCTTTAGCCACCACCTTTGTGCTTACGCTTGCATCCTTATGCAGCTACCTCACCTATACCTATTTATTGGTGCCTTTTAACTTAGAGTTTTTACAAACCATTAGTTTTATTTTGGTGATAGCGTTTGTAGTGCAGTTCACTGAAATGGTAGTGCACAAAACCAGTCCACTATTACATAAGGTTTTGGGTATTTTTCTTCCGTTAATTACCACTAACTGCGCAGTGCTTGGTGTGGCTCTTTTGAATATCAAAAAGGCCAACGGATTTACAGAATCCATTTTGTATGGTTTTGGTGCCGCTATTGGTTTTTCTTTGGTACTGGTGTTATTTGCCGCTATGCGTGAGCGCATTGCTGCAGCGGATGTACCTGCTCCCTTTAAAGGTGCCGCCATCGCTATGATAAGCGCAGGCATTATGTCTTTGGCGTTTATGGGCTTTACAGGTTTGGTGGCCATTTAAATGCAAACACTCTACCTTGCCATCATCATACTGGCTTTACTTGCTATCGTTTTTGGTGCAATTTTAGGTTTTGCTGCCATCCGCTTTAAGGTGGACGGTGATCCTATCGTTGACCAAATTGACAACCTGTTGCCACAAACCCAGTGTGGTCAATGTGGGCACCCCGGCTGCAAACCTTATGCGCAAGCTATTGCAGATGGTGAAGCTATTAATCGCTGCCCGCCAGGTGGAGAAACTACTATTAAAGCCCTTGCAGACCTTTTAGGTGTAGAGGCTATTGCGCTAGATGCAGAGCATGGCACTGAAGCCATACGTACTATCGCTTATATCAGAGAAGATGAATGCATCGGCTGCACTAAGTGCATTCAAGCTTGCCCTGTGGATGCTATTTTAGGTGCAGCCAAGCAAATGCATACAGTCATTGTGGCAGAATGTACAGGCTGTGATTTGTGTTTAGAGCCTTGCCCCGTGGATTGTATTGATATGCTGCCTGTTGAAACCACCCCACTAAGCTGGCATTGGCAGCAGCCTAAACAGCTCATTGCTACTAGCACTGCCCCCCACAACCATGGAGCGCCTAGCCATGACTAAACTTTGGGATTTTCACGGTGGTGTTCACCCTATTCAAAACAAAGATCAGTCTAATCAACTGCCTATCAATACCATGCCTTTACCAAAGCAGTTAATACTGCCGCTAAGTCAACATATAGGTAACCAAGCTAAAGCCATTGTAGCCCCTGGTGAATATGTCTTAAAAGGCCAGTTGATTGCTAGTGCTCAAGGTTTTATCAGCGCCAACATCCATGCGCCAAGCTCAGGCTTTATTGATGCGATAGAAGAGCGCACCTTGCCCCACCAATCTGCCCTAACTGGTGAATGCATTGTCATCAACACAGATGGTAAGGATCAATGGACTAAGTTACACCCCGTTTCCAACCCTGAAACAGTTTCAAAACAAGATTTATTACACATCATTCAAGCTGCTGGCGTTACAGGCATGGGTGGTGCTGGTTTCCCTAGTGTTGTTAAGTTGCAGTCTAAAGCGAAAATTCACACCCTAGTGATCAACGGTGCTGAATGTGAGCCTTACATCACTTCAGATGATAGGCTTATGCGTGAGTATGCTGACCAAATAATTGCTGGCATTAGCATAGCACAGCTGTTACTAGATCAGCCTCGATGCCTTATAGGCATTGAAGACAATAAGCCTGAAGCAATCATTGCTCTAAATGAAGCCCTTAATTCACATACCAATGACAAGGCTTCCATTGAAGTGTGTGTTATTCCTACTAAATACCCTTCTGGCGGTGAAAAACAACTGCTAGAAATTCTTACAGGCCTGCAAGTTCCTCATGGTGGAATTCCAGCAGATATAGGCATTGTGTGCCAAAACGTGGGCACTGTTAAGGCCATATATGACGCAGTGGTGCTAGGTCAGCCATTGATTACCCGCATCACTACAGTGACAGGCAAAGCAGCAAAAAACGCAGGTAACTATGAAGTGCTTATAGGTACTCAAACAGGCGACCTGCTTGATTTTGCTCAGGTTGATATGAGCAAAACCTCGCGCTTGGTTATGGGTGGGCCTATGATGGGCTTCACCATACAAGACACTCAAACACCCCTGATAAAAAGCAGCAATTGCCTTTTAGCAGCTGAAGATCTAGAGCTTGCTCCCATTGCTGATCACCACTCTTGTATACGTTGTGGTCTTTGTGAAGTGGCCTGCCCAGCGCAGCTTTTGCCTCAACAGCTATTTTGGTTTGCCAAAGCTGAAGAGTTTGAAAAAGCTCAAGACCACAATTTATCTGATTGTATTGAGTGCGGCGCCTGTGCATGGGTTTGTCCTAGCCAGATCCCGTTAGTGCAATATTACCGCTTTGCCAAAGGCAGGCTAAAAGACCTAGCCAGTGAAGCACACATAGCTGAATTATCTCGCGTACGTTTTGAAAATAGAGAACAGCGCTTAATTGATGAAAAACTAGCCAAAGAAGAGAAACGTAAAAACAGAGCCACTGCAGCCGCTGCTGCACAAGCGGCTAAACGAGCGGCTAATCCCAGTGAGCAAGACCCTATAGCTGCTGCTCTTGCTAGAGTGAATGCCAAAAAGCAAGAACAAGAGCAAGAACCCAAAAAACAGGTGGATTCAGCACCAAAAACTCATGAACAAATCTACAAAGAGCTTAAAACTGCTGCTGCGATTACACGCACTAAGCTAAACAAAACTAATAAAGCCCTAGCCAATGCCGTGGCTAAAGATCATGAATTAGCTCAAGGCCTGCAAACTACTGTAGATGAGCTCACAATCAAGGCAGCTGATGCTCAGGGTAAGTTGCAGGCTTACGAAGCTAAACTTGGTTTAGATCCAGAAAAAGAAAAAGCACTGTTGACCGATGTAGCAAAGGCTAATGCTTTAGTCCGTAAGCTGGAAAAAGCTCTAGCCACATCACTAGATCCACAAGAAGTAGAAACGCAATTAGTCATCGCTAGAGTGAGTCAGAAAACGAGCGCCAATGCTTTAGCAAAGCATCAAACTAATCTTCCCTCCACACTATTACCGGAGCAGGAACAATAACTATGGGTTTAATTAATTTATCCTCGCCGCATCACCATAGTTTGAGTCAAACCTCACGCTTAATGGCCTTGGTATTATTGGCCACCTTGCCGGGGTTGGCTGCACAAAGCTACTTTTATGGCTATGGCACCTTGATCAACTTAGTATGGGCAAGCTTCTTAGCACTTGGTTTTGAAGCCTTAATATTGTATTTACGAGGCAGACCCATTATGCCTTACCTTACAGATGGCAGCGCTTTAGTGACTGCCTTTTTACTGGCTTTAGCTCTGCCCCCATTTAGTCCATGGTGGCTAACCTTAGTCGCAGTTTCTTTTTCCATTATTTTTGCTAAACATCTTTATGGTGGCTTAGGTAGCAACCCTTTTAACCCTGCCATGGTTGGCTATGCTTTATGCTTGATTTCATTTCCTGTGGCTATGACCCAATGGGCCGGCACAGAAATGACTATGACCTTTGGACAACAGTGGCAATGGTTTTGGCTAGAATCTGTCACCGGAGGTATTGATGCTTACACTAGCGCCACTGCGCTGGATATTATGCGTCATACAAAAGGGCTGACCTTAAGTGAAGTGGCTAGTAGTAATCCACAGTTAGCCTTGGGGCTCACAGCGAGCATGTGGGTAAATATCGCCTACCTGTTAGGCGGTTTAGTATTGCTTGGGTTCAAAGTATTTACCTGGCATGCCCCTGTTGCCATGCTGGCAAGTTTAGGTTTTTGTGCAGGCTTATTTCATATGGGCGAGCCCGACCTGTACCCTAGCGCGTCGCAACACTTATTGACTGGCGCTACTATGTTATCAGCATTCTTTATTGTAACCGACCCTGTAAGCGGTGCTACCAGCCGCAAAGGTAAATTAGTCTTTGGTATTGGTGTGGGTATTTTAGTATTTATTATCCGCAGTTATGGAAGTTATCCTGACGCTTTTGCTTTTGCCATATTACTGATGAATTTGTCAGCGCCGTTAATAGATACTTATACCAAACCCAAAGCCTATGGCCATCAATCTAAAGCACCCCGCTCCCAAGGCAGACCATAATGAGCACAGAAAAACCAGACAACTTGATTACCTCAATTGGCGCAGGTGCAATTAGTTTAGGCATATTTGCAGTGCTTGCTGCTGCAGCTATTAGCCTTACTTATATTGCTGGTAGTGAGAGTATCGCTGCCAACAAAGCGGCTTCAAAAGCACGTGCTTTAGCGGCTGTTATGCCCGCCAATTTGTATGACCAGAGTTTACTGTCTGCACCTATAGAGCTAGTGGATTACGCCAAGCTAAACCTTAAACCAAACGCTTTAGCTTATGCGGCTGTTAAATCTGGCGACACCCAAGCCATCATATTACCAGTGATTGCAAAAGATGGTTACAGTGGCGATATCTCCTTGTTATTAGGCATCGATAAGTATGGTGTAATACAAGGACTACGCACTATCGAACACAAAGAAACGCCAGGTTTGGGTGATAAGGTAGAGCACAAAAAGTCAGATTGGGTAGACAGCTTCATCGGCAAATCTCTAGCTAATACCCCTTCAAACGACTGGGCAGTGACTAAAGATGGTGGTGTATTTGATGCATTCACTGGCGCCACCATTACCCCTAGGGCTGTTGTCAATGCTGTGCATCAAGGCATGTTGTATCATCAACGCCAGCAAAGCGTTTTATATAACGCACCGCAGGAGCAATAATATGTCTACAGTACAAACTAAAATCATTATGAACGGGCTTTGGGAAAACAACCCAGCTTTAGTGCAATTACTTGGTCTTTGTCCATTATTAGCCGTGACTGGTAGTGTAGTGAATGCCCTAGGTTTAGGTTTTGCTACCTTGCTGGTGCTAGTGGGGTCTAATTTATTGGTGTCACTTATTCGTAATAAAGTAGCTGATGACATCCGTTTACCTGTGTTTGTGATGATTATTGCAGCCTTAGTGACTATTGCAGAGCTTACCATGCAAGCTCTAACCTATGAGCTATATCAAATATTAGGCATTTTTATCCCCTTGATTGTGACTAATTGTGCCATTTTGGGTAGAGCTGATGCATATGCTCGTAAAAATCCACCTCACTTAGCTGTGTTAGATGGTTTAAGTATGGGGTTGGGGTTTGCTGTTGTCCTTGTGTTGCTTGGCGCTATGCGTGAATTACTAGGCCAAGGCACCTTGTTTGCAGATATGGACTTATTGCTTGGGCCCATGGCAAAAAACTGGACTCTATTTATTATCAGTGACTACCGCGGCTTTCTATTTGCTGTGCTTCCCCCTGGAGCATTTGTAGGCATGGGGTTAATTATTGCAGCTAAAAACACCTTCGATCAATATCAAAAAACACAAAAACTTAAAGCCCAGCCTTTAACTGAGGCCGGTAGTAAGCGTGTGCGGGTAACAGGCACCATAGCTTAACGGATTACACAAAGAGTAAAGTAATGAACAATGACAAGCGTGAAGCGATTTTTGCCAGACTAAAGGCGCAAAACCCCCACCCTGAAACTGAACTAAACTTTAACAATCATTATGAGCTGTTAGTGGCTGTAGCACTTTCTGCTCAATCCACCGATGTAAGCGTAAACAAAGCCACTAAAAAACTGTTTGAAGTAGCAAATACACCCCAAGCGATGCTTGATCTTGGCCTAGAAGGGCTAAAAAACCACATTAAAACCATCGGCCTTTATAACAGTAAAGCCAATAATGTCATCCAGGCCGCTCAGCTTTTGGTTTCCAATCACAATGGCCTAGTACCCGATTCAAGAGAAGCACTGGAAGCTTTGCCTGGAGTGGGCCGAAAAACAGCCAATGTCGTTCTTAACACCGCTTTTAGGCAAATTGCTATGGCCGTGGATACACATATTTTTCGTTGGTCTAACCGCACTCGTGTAGCCCCGGGCAAAAATGTGGTGGAGGTTGAGAAGAAACTGTTACGCTTTGTGCCCAAGCAATACTTGCTAGATGCCCATCACTGGATGATACTGCACGGGCGTTATGTTTGTGTAGCAAGAAAACCACGCTGCGGTGCTTGTACTATAGAAGACCTTTGTGAGTTTAAACAAAAGACTTCCGATTAACTTTTGATAATACGACTTGGTATGTTTACATAATTAAATTATTGTGATAAGCAACTCATATTAACCCTATTGAAGATGGCACCCTATGCTAAGGCTATTGTTTCGTTACGTATTACTTCCTTGTATTGCCCTTGTGCTGGTTATTTATGCAGCAATCCCTTTGTGGGTTCCAGGTGTTGCAAGCCTTCTTCTTCAGCCTTATCAGTTTCAAGATATAAATTTAACGGTTGGTTATCCAAGTCACAAAAACTGGCTTTTAAAGCAGCTAAGCTTTCGCCAAACAACGTCAGCGGGCACCTATGTAATGGCTGTTGATGACGTCAATCTAAGCTATACATGGCAAACAATTAAAGCAAATCAATGGCCTCATTTTAACGTTACTAATACAGTAGTTGAGCTACAAGCAACTCCACAAAGCTTGTCGTTAGCGCCTAGTATCGCTTTGCTACCTAGCAAATGGTTAACCCATTGGCCTACATTTATGGTGGCAAATTTTAATCTAGATCTATCTGCTGATGGTGAACAGTATAAGTTTTCAGGACAATTAGACAATCAACCTGATGGGTTAGGTATATTAAGTAAAATCTCTACACCCTCTAAGCAACTGCTCTATTTAGATGCCGTTTTTAACATTGATGACCAGGTAGACGCTAAATTGTTTGCCACACAAAGTAGCGCTCCAGTGGCAAAGCTTACGTCCAATATCAAACGCAAAGGTTCTGATTATATTTGGCAAGGTCAAGGTGCGATTAACTTATCTTATAGTCAAAAAATGTTGTCTCACATACTTGATTTAGACCTTGCTGAAACGGCTATTACTCAGGGAAAAGTAAATAGTCATTGGAAAATTAGCCTGCCCTTAGACATTAATAAAGCCGATCGAATGGATTTTACTAGCTTGTTAAATAAGGCACAGGGTGAGATACAAAGTCAGGTGCAACTGTCAGCAAGCAACCCTAATGTAAAAGAGCTTTATGTTGACGCAAGCCTTACACAGCAGCTCAGCCCAAATACCCCCTCTAAATGGCGACTTAATGAAGGCAGCACCGTGCGCGTCACCCCCACTGGAGATAATACAAAAATTGATCCGGATTTATATCAATTACTACTTCTAGAACAAGCACAGCTTACCTTTAGTGCAGACACTCCTGTGTTTATTGAACGTTTTATAGAGACAAGTATTTTAGGATCTAAAACTGGTCTGCGCTTAGACGGCACTATTAATGCAACTTTAGAAAATACTCATTCTGTATATCAAGTATTTGGCCAGCTCACAAAGCTTCAAGTGCATAGCCTTAATCATTGGCAAGGCATTGCCGATTTAAGCGGTTACTATATCGCCCCACAGGATAAGAATGCGTGGATGAGCAATTTACCCATAGAATTACGCCAACTGCAGTTTTTAAGCAGCATAGCGTTTGATTTTGACCCAAAGCAGTGGCAATTTAATCTTCAATCCAACAGCAAGCTTTCTGCCACTCAAGTAGAGAGCCGACGTCAGGCAGGTAGTGTACAACTTTTTGCCAGTGACAAACTCAACCTCACTAGTGATAATGCAATAAAGCTAGCTTACCTTCCTGAACAAGAATATTGGACATGGTCTGACATTACTGTTCATTTGATGCCAGAGTCTATCCCAAGCCAAGGCCTTGAAATATACCTCGGTGAAGGCTCAAGCTTATTGAGTAATCGGCCAATAGAGGGTACTTTTGAGCTCCTACCTACCCAAGTGAACCTAACCGATTGGCCGAAATTCCAAGCTGTGTCTTTAGGTCAATTCAGTTGGCTAGATGGGCAGTTAAACATGAATTTTACAGCTGACTTGGCACCTCACATTAGTGGGCTAAATGGTCAATATATCTGGCAAGAAGCCACTGCTGATCACCACCTCGTAATGCAAACAGACCAACTGAACTTACCAAACTTAATGTCAAAGCTTAGCCAATTAGGCACTAGCATTGATTTACCGCAACAATTTTTGGTTGATGTGACCACTGGACTAGCGGGGTTTAATGCAGATTGGCGCTGGAACAACACCAAGGTTAGTGGCGCGCAGACGTTAAATTATTCTAATGTTAATGCCCACAAAAAAGGCATATATGTCACCGGCTTAAAAGGCATCAGTGAGTTTAACTACAACCATGTCTATGCTAACGAACAATCTCAAACTCCCAGCAGCGCCACACTTATAAGTAATCATCAATTTAAGGCCGACAGACTAAGCTTTGCCAATGAGTCTGTTAAGTTAATGAGAAATCCAACATTAAACCTTAGAACTCAAGGCTTAAAAGACATGACCTATAGCGTAGATTTGTTTGATGCAAGCTGGCTGGGTGGACGTGTGTCCACAACTAAGGCAGCTATACAGCCCAAGCAGTTAAATACTTTAGCTATTAAGCTGCAAGACCTTCAGCTGAGTGACCTTGTCGCTTTAGCCAAGGCCCCTGCCCTTAAAGTAACAGGAAAAATGTCGGGTAAAGCAAATATAACTCTAGACTTAACTTCGCCAAGCAGCCAAGGCTTTGTTTTAGCCGATGCGGACATGTTTAGTAGTAAAGCGGGCTCTATTGAATATAACCCCAATGACATTGACTCTAACGATGTCTCTTTAGAAGCTAAATACTTACAACAAATACTTAGCAAGTTTAACTTCCAAAGCTTGTCCGCTAAGCTGCGTCATAATCAGGATGAACAGCTTGAGTTATTGACAAAAATTAAAGGCTCTAACCCACAATTTGAAGAAGGAAAAAGTGTCGATTTCAGCCTAACACTTAACCCTAAGCTTCATTAAACAATTGATTAATATAGTTTAAAGGATGCTGAGGCTGTATACCTGATTTTTGTACTATTTGGCTACGACAAGAATACCCTGTAGCCAATACCGTACCAGCACTTTTAACGGATTCATTGGCAGCGCGCTGCCAGCTCATCTCATAAAGCTTATTTGAGATCTCTTGATGTTTATCCTCGTGACCAAAGGTACCTGCCATACCACAGCAACCCACAGCGGGTATCTCAAGATCTAAAGAGAATTTAGCAAAAATAGTGCGCCAGTGGTCTAAACTCATAGTAATTAATGCATTTTCTGAGCAATGACCAAGTAAAGAAACTTTTGATTTGAGTTGATTGTCTGTCTTTGGCAGCTGTATTTGATCCAAGTGATGAATCAACCACTCTTGCAGTAGCAAAACGCTAGGAACCATAGCTGTACCAAGCCGTTGGCAATATTCATCACGGTAAGTGAGGCCTACACTTGGATCAATCGCAATGAGTTCAAAGCCTTGATCTTCAACCACCTTTAAGTGCTTAACGACCTTACTTGCTTGGCGATCAAATGCCTTTAAAAAGCCTTTCACGTATAAAGGTTTACCTGACGGCATTATCGGCATAACTAGAGGCGTGAAGCCCATGTTCACCAAACAAGACATTATTTCTTTCATTTGAGGTAGGTCGTAACAGCTGCTAAATACGTCTTGAACAATCACAGGGTGACGCTTCTTATCTAGCTTAGACATTTGCTTATAAGAGGTGTTATGCCAAGCTTCAACCCCTTTAATATTAGTTAAGGCACTAATATCAAAGGCATGAACTTTAGGCATATTAACCATGCCAAATACCTTTTTAATAAACCACTGACTTGGCGCAAGCTGTGTCACTGTGTTGCTAAGCCAAGCAAACTTACTGGTATACATGCCTAATTGCTCTACCATTGCCACCACATAGTCACCCAACGGTCGCTTGTTTTTAGTATGATATTGCTCTAAAAATCGACTACGATAAGTCGGTATGTCTACCTTAATAGGGCATGCTGTTGTGCAGGCCTTACAAGCTAAGCAAGTTTGCATCGACTCATACACTTGATGTTCTAACTGCACTTGGGCTCCGCCTTGGGCTTCTTGACGCAACCATTCTCGAAGTAAACTGGCCCTACCCTTAGGTGACTGAACACGGTCTTTAGTGGCTTTATATGATGGGCACATTGCAGATTCTGGCTGATAGTTAAAACACGCACCATTACCATTACATGCAACCACAGGTAACCATTGTTCAACAATGGGCTCGCCTATTTGCCGGTCTTGAGCTCCGCGTGTTCGCGGATCATCCACCTTCACCAGTGTTTTTTCAGACGTTATTGGAGTGCATATCTTCCCAGGGTTAAGTTGGTTATAAGGATCAAACCAGCTTTTTATGTGACGCATGTCCTGATAAAGCTCGTCACCTATAGTTTCTTGTGTATATTCACTTCTAAACCCTTTGCCATGCTCACCCCACATGACACCTTGGTACTTTTGCACTAAGGCCTGCACCGCATCAGAGATAATCCTTAGCTTAAGTGCATCCTCAGGGTCACGCATATTAAGAGCAGGCCTTACATGCAAACAACCTGCGTCTACGTGCCCATACATGCCGTAAGGCACACCCATTCCATCTAGCAACTGCCTAAATTCCACAATGTAATCTGCCAAGTTTTCTGGGGGCACAGCAGTGTCTTCTACAAAAGCGATAGGTCGTCTCACGCCTGGACGATTACCCAACAAACCCACTCCTTTTTTGCGCAATTCCCAAAAGTTAGCCATTTCGTTCGTATTGGTTATACGCTCATAGCGAGATTGAGCTAAAGTAAGTTGATTGCATATTGCGTCCACTTTTTGCGCTAGTTTTACGCCATCCATTCCACCAAATTCTACTAGATTAATAGCGGCTACATGCATGCCATCTTCTTTGTCTAAATACGTTGATACTTTGGGCCAAATAACATCTTCTTTTGCAAGATTTATGATCGTGTCATCGATGGTCTCTATGGCATCTGGATTTTGCTGCACCAGTACATTAGCGTCGCGCAGCGCGTCATCAAAAGAGCTATAGCTAAGGACTAATAATTCCTTAGCTTGTGGGATCGGTGTCAACTTTAAGGTGAGTTCTGACACCAATGCCAAGGTGCCTTCAGAGCCACAAATGAGCTTACTTAAATCAAACCCATCATCAGTATGTATATGAGCTAAGTTGTAGCCCGTCATAAAGCGATTGAGTTTAGGAAAACGTGCACTAATGAGGCTCTGCTTTTGTTGTACTAGTTCGCTGACTTGTTGATATATTTTCGCATCTTCACCTCCAGATGCAATTTTCAAACTCAAAGCATCGGTGGAAAGGGATTGCGTGGTGACTTGCTGGCCATTAGCTAGCACTAGGTTTAATGATAGTACATGGTTACTTGTGCGGCCATAGACTCTGGAACCTTGCCCACAAGCGTCTGTATTAGCCATTCCGCCAATAGTTGCTCGGTTACTTGTAGATAGTGTAGGAGCAAAAAATACGCCAAAGGGTCGAAGGTAATCATTTAGTTGATCGCGAATAACACCCGCCTGCACTTTTACCCAACCAGAGCTCAAATCGATATCAAGAATTTGGGTTAAATGCCTAGAGCAGTCGATCACTAAACCATCGGTTAGGGATTGACCGTTAGTGCCAGTGCCGCCGCCACGAGGCGCAAAGTAGATGGCTTTAAATTCAGCTTGGGCTGCAAGGGTAAATATCGCTTTTAAATCAGCTTCATGCTTTGGGTAAATCACCCCCTGAGGTAATAGTTGATAAACACTATTGTCTGTTGATGCTATTAAACGATCAGCTTGATGAGGAGACATTTCACCAGAAAAACCATTACTATCAAGAACATTAAGAAACTTTACAAACTTTTCTGCAGGCTGGGTCAGAAACTGTTTATTAGTCATTTTTAGGGGCCATACAAGGTAATCTGGAGTGGAATAATTATACCGTAATATGCGAATCTTGCCCATGATCCAATTGTACAAGAGAGCCAAAAAGAGTGGTTTAAATGGCGTTTTTAAGCTATTACCTGTATGCTCCAGCGCCACAATACTTCTATTACAGAGATACTCCATGTCATTTGCCGAACTTGGTCTTGAGCCACGCCTATTAACCGCTATAGAAAGTAAAGGTTATACCGTTCCAAGCCCAATTCAAGAGAAAGCCATTCCAGCTATTTTGAAGGGCGAAGACGTGATGGCTGCAGCTCAAACAGGCACAGGTAAAACTGCTGCCTTTACGTTACCTTTGTTGCAACGATTAGCCAAAGGTAACCGTGCTCAAGCCAACCAAGTGCGCGCACTGGTACTGACCCCTACTAGAGAGCTGGCCGCTCAAGTAGCAGAGAGTGTATCCACTTATGGCACAGATTTACCACTAACTTCTGCAGTAGTGTTTGGTGGTGTTAAAATCAACCCACAGATGATGCGGCTGCGCCGTGGTGCAGATATTTTAGTTGCAACGCCTGGACGCCTGTTGGATTTATATCAGCAAAAGGCTGTGCGTTTTGATCACTTAGAAGTGCTCATCCTTGATGAAGCTGACCGTATGTTAGATATGGGCTTTATTAATGACTTAAAAAAAATCTTATCTTTTTTACCAAAAAACCGACAGAACCTAATGTTCTCAGCTACTTTTGCAGATCAAATCAGAACTCTTGCTAAAGGCTTAATGAATAACCCAGTTGAGATCAATGTTAGCCCTGCTAACAGTGCCGCACCTTCGGTAAAGCAGTGGTTATGTCCTGTTGATAAGAAACAAAAACCAGCGCTTCTACTTGAGCTAATTGTTAGTAAGAATTGGTCTCAGGTATTGGTTTTTTGTCGCACAAAACACGGCTGTAACAAACTAGCAAAGTGGCTTGTTGGTGGAGGCATCAGTGCAGACGCTATCCACGGCAACAAGAGTCAAGGTGCACGTACTCGCGCGCTAGCGCAATTTAAGTCAGGTGAAGTGAAGGTTCTAGTGGCTACAGACATTGCCGCTCGTGGTTTAGATATTGAGCAGTTGCCACAAGTAGTCAATTACGACCTACCTAACATTAGTGAAGATTATGTCCATCGTATCGGCAGAACTGGACGTGCCAATCAAACAGGTGAAGCGATCTCTTTGGTATGTGCAGATGAAATTGAATTTTTAGAGTCTATTGAATTACTTATTCAAAAGCATATTGAGCGTGAACCTATTGAAGGGTTTTATCCATTGCATGAGTTGCCACCATCACGCGATATGCGCACAATGAAAAACAAAAAGCCAAAAAAGCCAAAACTAAAATCTGCGCAGCTATCGCTTGAACCACCTAAAAAGAGAAAGCCTCAAGTTAAGTCGCCTTTATCTTCATCTAACCAACGAAGAGCTCCCAAGGCACCCACTGGAGAGTCTAAAGCAAATGGCCAAAATCCATGGAACAAATCTAACGGACCTAGCAAGCGCCCTGCTCGCTAGCCTTTGGATAGAAATGATTGGGCATTATTAACTCACTAAAAAATGCCCAAAAAAATACCCTATACAAGCCAACCGAAGGGGAAGCGATTACCTGTATAGGGCACTGGTTTTACATGATGTATAACTAAGACTTGCGCTTTAGCTAAAAGTTCATATTTTATATGGCACGAACTTTTTGGCTGCCTTTTTCATGGTGTGTGAACCCGGTTGGCGCCAGATTCTTTGCTTGATCTGGGGACAACACTTGAAATTCCATGGTGTCGTATAAAAATTCTTCACGAAATGGCACTAACCCACTAGCTAATAACTCAGGGTGCTGCTCTAAAACTTCTTCAGAAAACGGTATAAAACATTGCATGATTAGCTCCTGTTATCATCAAGATCTATTAAAGACTGATAAGATGGATAAACAGTGCATCAATAATGGAGAAATAATGGATATTTTGCTTTATTGAGCTGTAATTGAAAAAACCAAGCAATGGCTTGGTTTTCCCTTACTCAAAGACGCCTTACTTAAGTAAGTTACGCCCCTTACTTGCCTCAATCCGCATACGCAATGCATTGAGTTTAATAAAGCCAGCAGCATCTTGCTGATCATAAGCACCAGCATCATCTTCCATGGTGGCCATGGCCGCATCAAAGAGACTATCTTGTGATTTACGACCGATTACATCTACATTACCTTTGTAAAGTTTAAGCTTTACAGTACCGTTAACGTATTCCTGAGAGCGATTAATTAAAGCTTGCAGCATTTGGCGCTCTTCTGACCACCAGTAACCATTGTAAACTAGCTTTGCATAGCGCGGCATGATTTCGTCTTTAAGGTGGGCAGCTTCACGATCCATAGTGATGGATTCAATGGCACGATGTGCCTTAAGCATTATAGTGCCACCAGGGGTTTCATAGCAGCCACGAGCCTTCATACCTACATAGCGGTTTTCAACGATATCTAAGCGACCTATACCATTAGCCCCAGCCACGCGATTTAGTTCAGTTAACACTGTTGCCGGACTCATAGCCTGACCATTGATAGCGACAATATCGCCCTTTAAGTAATCTAGTTCAATGTAGGTTGCTTCATCAGGTGCTGCTTCTGGAGACACTGTCCAGCGCCACATATCTTCTTCAGATGGGTGCCAAGGATCTTCTAACATGCCACTTTCATAAGAAATGTGCAGTAAGTTCGCATCCATTGAATAGGGTGAGCTTTTCTTGTTTTTAAAGTCTACTGGTATAGCATGCTTAGCACAGTAATCCATTAAACTTTCACGCGAGGTAAGGTCCCACTCACGCCATGGAGCAATCACTTCCACACCCGGCTTAAGCGCATATGCACCTAGCTCAAAACGGACTTGATCATTACCTTTGCCCGTAGCACCATGCGAAATAGCATCAGCGCCAGTTTCATTTGCAATTTCAATAAGGCGTTTTGCGATTAATGGACGGGCGATCGACGTACCCAGAAGGTATTCGCCTTCATACACAGCATTAGCTCGAAACATAGGGAATACAAAATCACGCACAAACTCTTCGCGCAAGTCTTCAATATATATTTCTTTAACACCCAAAGCTTGCGCTTTGGCCCGGGCTGGCTCAACTTCTTCACCTTGGCCTAAGTCAGCAGTAAAGGTAACCACCTCGCAGTTATAGGTTTCTTGTAACCACTTTACGATGACCGAGGTGTCTAGGCCTCCAGAATAGGCTAATACTACTTTATTGATGTCTGCCATGTTGATGAAGTTCCTGTAAGAAAATAAGGCTTTATAATATTCATAAATTATACATGGATGCTTCTAACAGCACAGCATTAGCGTATAAAAATTACCTGATTTTAAGTATTTTATTACCCCTAGTCCTGATAAAATGATCATCATTGTTTGATCCTACCCAATAGCCACTGAACTAGAGACCCCACATGCAATCATTGACTATAATCCGCCCTGACGATTGGCATTTACACCTGCGTGACGGTGCTGTTCTTGCCCGCACTGTGGCAGACACTGCAGCACAGTTTAATCGCGCGATGATTATGCCAAACCTATCGCCGCCTGTGGTCGATACTGCCATGGCTATTGCTTACAAAGCTCGATTGGATGCGCAAAACACCTCTTTAACGCCCTTGATGACATTGTATTTAACCGATCACACCAGCGCTCAAGAAATCCAATTGGCTTTTGATTCTGGCATTGTTAAGGCAGTGAAGCTTTATCCAGCTGGAGCCACTACAAATTCAGCGGCAGGAGTCACTAATATTGAAAACATCTATCCTGCTATAGAAAAGCTTGAAGAGCTTGGCATGCCATTACTGGTGCATGGCGAGGTGACTCACAGCCACGTAGATATTTTTGATCGTGAAAAAGGCTTTATAGATCAACAATTGGCACCACTATTACAACGTTTTCCAAAATTAAAGTGCGTTTTTGAGCATATTACCACCAGTGAAGCTGCTCAATTTGTGACTGGGGCAAGCGACTTAGTTGCCGCTACCATCACCCCCCAACACTTACTATATAATCGTAACGACATGCTCGTAGGTGGTATTAAAACCCACCTATACTGCCTACCCGTGCTTAAGCGCAATACTCATCAGCAAGCATTGCAGCAAGCAGTATCTACAAGTAACACGAAGTTTTTTTTAGGCACAGACTCGGCACCTCATGCCCAAGGCGCTAAAGAAAGTGCATGTGGATGCGCAGGCTGCTACTCTTCACCAGCAGCTATTGAACTCTATGCTCAGGCATTTGAATCCTTTGATGCCTTGGATAAGCTGGAAGCATTTGCCAGTTTAAATGGCCCCGATTTTTATGGCTTAGCTCGCAACAGCGAAACTATTACCTTAACTCGACGCAGCTGGCAGGTACCTTCCAGCCTAAGCTTTGGCAATGAATTAATCATTCCTTTGGGTGCTGGTGAAACACTTAACTGGAAAATGGAGGCATAGTAGCGTGATTAGAGATCGTTTTCGGGGCTATTTGCCTATTATTATCGACGTGGAGACCGCGGGCTTTAACAGTCATACGGATGCCCTTCTAGAAGCTGCAGCTGTGATTATTGATATGGATGAAGATGGCATACTCTATGCCAAAGAAACCATAGAATGTCACATAGAGCCTTTTGAAGGTGCAAATTTAGAAGCTGCCGCCTTGGAGTTTACAGGTATAGATCCATCAGATCCTGAACGGGGTGCTATTAGTGAACATCAAGCTCTTGACACACTGTTTAAACCCATCCGCAAAGCGTTAAAAGCAAGTGGTTGTAAACGTGCTATTTTGGTAGGACATAATGCTGCCTTTGATTTAAATTTCATTAATGCCGCAGTTCACCGCTGCCAACAAAAACGTAACCCTTTTCATCCCTTCTCTTGTTTTGATACCGCCACCCTGGCAGGCTTAGCTTATGGCCAAACGGTATTGGCTAAGGCATGTGCTGCTGCTGATATAAGATTCAGTAATGAAGAAGCTCACAGTGCTCGTTATGATGCACAAAAGACTGCTGAGCTATTTTGCACTATTGTAAATCGATGGAAACAACTGGGTGGATGGCAGGCAGAGGATGACGAATTTCCTTTTGCTGGTTTGGATTAAAAAACTAAACCTTTAGTTTGATTTGTCCTTTTGCGCTAACCATTTTTTATGCTCGCAGCTACCAGGAACAGGCTCATAGCCCCCTTTTGAGAATGGATTACAGCGCACTATACGCCAGAAACCCAAAACAAAACCCTTTAAAGCCCCGTGTAATTTAATTGCTTCAATAGTATAGCTTGAGCAAGTTGGGTAATAACGGCAGTTGCTGCCTAGCATAGGGCTTAAAAGGTACTGATAGCCTTTAACTATGAGTATCATTACCTTTGCTAAAAAAGAGGTTTTTGTGTGCTGATTCATGGGTCTACACCAACAAAATAGGCAGCCTTATCCTGAACATTACTCCTTCAGGACGACTTAAATTATGGGCTGATACACTGCCACCGTGAAACTGGCTAATTAAGCGCACAACATATAGACCCAAGCCAAAATGTGCGTGACCTGCACCTGCTGTGCGAGCGGAAACCATGGAATTGAACAAGCCAGCAAGCAAGCCTTCTGGAATTATTGAGCCACTGTTTTCCACTTCTAGATAACAGTCATACTCTTGCTGATACAAGCGTAGTATTATAATGCTATCTTTGGTGCGAAAATCTCTAGCGTTATCAAGTAATTTGTCCAGTAATTGCTCTATCCGATAATCCACGCCAGCAACATATATTGCCTGATCCTCTGCCTCAAAAACGACATCTTCAAAGTCTTCGAGGGTGCCAGGGTTTTGGTGATGGACGTAGGTTTTCACCAGATGAAACAAATTTAGGGGCTCTAACTCGTCCTCATGTAAAGCTTCTTCCAAGTTAGCTGCATCTGCTAGCTTCTCAACAATGCCACTAATTTTCACCAACCCTCTTTGGGCACTATCAATATATCGCTGCTGGCCTTCTATAACGCCATGCATTTGTAAATTTTCTAATGAAGTCATCGCTGCATTTAGCGGATTATTTACTTCATGACGCAAAGTTCGCGGCATGGTGTTCATAAATTCTTGATGTTCATGAAGCCTAGCGACTACACCAGAAAAGCTGCGGGCTAAGTCTCCTATTTCATCACCCGCACGAATTTCGTTATATAAACGGTTAGTTCTTAACCTGCCATCAGGATCTACAATAAGCTGGGCTTCTTTACCTAGCCGCCTAATGCGCATCGCTTGACGCCATGAAAACAATAACAGTACTAATAATATCGTTAGCATAGTGGAAAAGCTTAGCAGCGCAATATTTTCCATAGCTCGCCTTTGTAAGCCTAATATTTGCGCTGTGGATTGTTTTATAAGCACCACACCTAAAAGCTCACCTTCTTGGTCCACAATGGGTGCAGCAACAGCCAGTATTTGCTCGGTCGGGCCTTTATGCCAGCGGCCACTGACAAACTTTTTATCCAAAGCTCTATTAAGTAAATCACGTTCTTCACTTGCTGCTTGTACAGGATTTAAATAAGCCGGAATAGCAATAAACCAATCTAAACCTTTATTAAGCCAGCTTTGAATGCGCTCCAAAATACCTTGTGGGTTGATTTTTTCAGACGCTACCGGGCTCACTTGACCAACACTTGCACGCACTTGTAAGTGATTATCATAAATAACGACTTGCGAATCAGAGCGACTTAAACTGGATAGAATTCTATTCGCTTCAGGTGCCCGCATGGCTAACAGGTTAAAGTGACTTTCTATAGTAGTATCAGTGCCTACTAAAGTTTTCAAATGGCGCATAGTGCCGTCTTCACTGTCTACATCAGCGACAGCTAAACCAAACTCTTGGCGTTGATTTAAAAAATATTTCGGCAGTGCAAACTCAACTAAATAACCATCTACTAACGGCCTCATGACCGCCTGAATAATAAATGAGGATGACGGGCGTATATATTGTGCCGTGGACCAATCATCTTTAACATACCAGACTTCCATAGCCCCGGGTTTAGTGGCAACCATGACTAAGCGTCTTTTATTGCCATTTCTATCGGGTAAGGTAAGGCGTAAATGGTCGCTGATATCTAACCTAGAAGTGCCTTTGGTCCTTAGTACTGTTTTATCATCTTGAATACGTACTAAACCATAAATACGGTCATCCTTTTCACCCAGCAATAAGCTATAACCATCTTCACTGTCTTCACCGGCACCAAAATATTTCGCAAACAATTGGTAATCTAGCCATTCATTGGTGTAGCCATCTACTTTGGCTGTGCCAATTAACGGATGGCTAAATACCACCTGCTGACTATCTAAATATGGCAACTCGGCTAACAAATCATCTCGGCCTTGAAACAAGGTCACAATACCCCGAGCAAGCTGCTCTTGCGCCTGAGTTTGCCCCTCGATCATAAACACACGAGTTTCAGCAACAAATCGATAGGACAACCAAGGAATGCTTACCAAAACCAAAGCAAAGACGAGCACTTGGGTGTTGAATCTGAATCGTAGACGTTTGTTAGAGTTATTCATTAGCGATCAGACCATCGATAGCCCATGCCATATTCTGATTTTATGGCATCAAAATCAGTGTCTATCAATTTTATTTTACGCTTTATGTTTCGAATATGTGTGCTTATGGTGTTATTAGACACATAGTGCTGATGGGTGGCTTGGGCTAAAGTGTCATAGGTAAGTATGTTACCAGGCCTGCGTGTGAGAGCCTCAATCATGCGAAACTCTGTGAGGGTAAGACCTAGTATTTCTTGGCCTTGCCACTTTGCTTGGCGACTTTCTTCAAGTAACTGTAAGTGACCAATATCTTTTACTTTTTGATCATTGGTTTCTGCAGAAACTATCCTAATATCGCCCAGCCTTACTAAGGTAGCCACTTTTTCGGCAAGAAAGTCTAGTGATACGGGTTTAGGTTGATAATCCCAAGCGCCCATTCTAAGACCTAAAATTCGGTCTATCTCTCCTATACGCTCAGTTAAAAACAACACCGGAAGCTCTGGGTGAATTTTCAATAAGGCTGCGCACAGCTGAAAGCCGGCATCAATATTGTCATGCATGATGATGTCAAGGATGACTAAATCGGGGCGCTGAAGCTTTAAACCAGACTCAGCTTCATCTTTACCAGCATATGCAGTCACTTGATAACCACGTTGCTCTAAAGCAAATTGATAGTTATCTCGTTGATCCTGATCATCTTCTACTATAACAATATGCTTGGCCAAAGAAGGCTCCTTAATTAATTCTCTAGTCGCTTCTCAAGTAACTCAAGAGTGAGTTGCAACGTCTTTTTTGCTTTCTTTTTTGCGCTATCAATTTGTAACTTAAGCTGTGTCATAGCAGTTATCGCAGCAGTTTTTGCGTCCCCACTTTCCTTGATACCATTCATCAAGGCATCAACTTTTAGACTCACTTCTTGGATTTCTTGCTCAGCACGTTGTTTGGCTATGGCCACTGCTTTGGCTTTACCAGCATCTGCTTTAATCTGCTCTTGTTGAGTCAGCTCTTTTTTTACCTTGGAGCCAGAATGTTTGCTTTCCATGCCTCCTACAAAAGACATGATACCCACAGCTGAACGCAAGCGCTGCATAAATGGTTGACTATGAGCACGTGCCTTAGTTGCTCCTTTTTGTAGTTCAGCTTCGATATAACTTGGGTCTTTTATAATAACATCATAACGTTTGCGAGCAGGTGTGAGGTATTCGTTAAGGTATTCAAATAACTGACCTTTCATATCACCCCAGCCAATGCCGTTTGCATAGGCGTTGCGCATAGCTAATGTTTCTTGCTCACTAGCAAAAGCACTATAGATTTCAAACAAGGTACAAGTTTCTGGGTCTTTCACTTGGCCAGGTTGCAAGCTATTAGTAGTGATCTGAAAAATAAGCTTCTTTAATTCATCAGCTGGGGCGAATAATGGAATAATATTGCCGTAGCTCTTGCTCATTTTACGACCATCAAGGCCTGACAATACCTTTGAGTCACCTTCTTCAACCATCGCCTCTGGCAATACAAAGTGTTCTCCGTAAGTATGATTAAAGCGCATGGCTATGTCGCGGCACATTTCAATATGCTGAATCTGATCTTTACCCACTGGAATTTGATGAGCATTAAACATGAGAATATCAGCAGCCATTAAAATAGGGTAACTAAACAACCCCATGTTAATACCTTGATCAAGATCAGTATTAGATTGGCGCTGATTCTCATCTACAGAAGCTTTATAGGCATGCGATCTATTCATCATACCTTTAGCTGTCATACAGGTTAAAAACCATGCCAGCTGGGGGATCTCTGGGATATCCGATTGACGATAAAAGGTCGCTTTGTCAGTGTCCAGGCCTAGTGCTAGCCAAATGGCCGCAATCTCTTGGCTAGACCGATGCAAGGTTTGAGGGTCTTGGCATTTGATCAGCGCGTGGTAATCAGCAAGAAAGTAAAAGCTATCGGTATCCACTTTTTGACTTGCGGCAACTGCGGGTTTAAGTGCACCTAAGTAATTACCAAGATGAGGTGTTCCAGAAGTGGTAATGCCGGTGAGCACTCGTTGTTTGGCTTGCATGTATGAAATCTACTGTTACGCTTTAAAAAGGCTATTATACACAGCCAATTACACCTGCGTTAGCCCCAAAAAAAGCTTATCCAGCTTAGCCTACTATTTGCTTACGACACTGTCCTGTTAGAACTCATAATCCAGTCGGTAATAGGCCCAAAATATAGCTTAGAAACAGCTTACTTAAATTGCTTGCGTCAAAACCTATGCCCCGTTAAGGTATGTTCACTAATGCTATAATCAAGGACTTAAAATGGAACAGTTAGCAACATTTGGTGCAGGTTGTTTTTGGGGTGTAGAATCTTTATTTGCAGCACAAAACGGCGTTACGCAAACTTCTGTAGGCTATATGGGTGGGCACACTGCGCAAGTTAATTATGCAGCCATATGCCAAGGTGATACAGGCCATGCTGAAGTAGTCCAAATCACCTTTGATGACAGCATCATAACCTACTCGCAACTGTTAGAAATATTTTGGCAAAACCACAACCCCACTACACCCAACCAACAAGGTCCAGATTTTGGCACACAATATCGTTCGGTGGTGTTTTATAACAATGAAAGCCAGCGTCAACTAGCTCTTGATATGCGTAAAACGTTAGACGAAAGTGACGCATTTAGAGCACCTATCGTGACTATTATTGAGCCTGCAGTAATCTATCATCTTGCAGAAACCTATCATCAGAAATATCTGTTAAAGCGCGGTCAAACTAGCTGTTCTATCTAGTCTATTTAAATCATCTTAATTAGAGGTCTCGTGCTTCGTTAGTGTGAGTCGCTTTTTGACAAGTTAGCTGCACTACTGATGGGTAGAATCTGCTCGATATTTTCCGCCTAATGGCAATTTTGCACATTGGGTCACTTACCCTTTCCTCGGGAGCAAACACACATGAAATCTTCTGCTAAAGTTGTCGTTATAGGCGGCGGTGTTGTCGGCGCAGGCACTTTGTATCATTTAGCCAAAAAAGGTTGGACCGACGTGGTTTTGGTCGAACGTAAAGAACTCACATCTGGCTCTACATGGCATGCTGCTGGTTTGTTACCGCTTTTTAATATGAGCTACTCTGTAGGTAAACTTCACCAATACTCAGTTGATTTTTACCATGAATTGGAAAAAGAAACCGGCATGAGTGTAGGTTTCTCAGTGGTATCCAACATCCGTTTGGCCAACTGCGAAAACCGCATGGACGAATACAAGTATTACGCCGGTGTTGCTAAAACCGTAGGCGTACAGACTAAGTTCCTCACTCCTGAGCAAGTGAAAGAAGTATGGCCTCTTTGTAACACACAAGGGTTACTTGGCGCTATTCAACACCCAGATGATGGCTACATCCAACCTGCTGATCTTACCCAAGCCCTTTGTAAGGGTGCCCGCGATATGGGGGCTGAAATTTACCGCTATACTTCGGTAACTGCTATTGAGCAGCAAGTTGATAACTCTTGGATTGTTAAGACCGACAAAGGTGATATCGCTTGTGAGCACGTTGTTTCTTGTACGGGCAGTTTTGCTCGTAAAACGGGCGAAATGGTTGGCCTAGACATCCCTGTAATTCCTGTAGAGCATCAGTTCATTGTAACTGAGCCGCATCCAGCGATTGTAGAACGTAAAAAGCAAGGCTTGCCTGAGATGGGCGTATTGCGCGAATCAGACGGTGGCTACTACTTACGTGAAGAACAAGGTGGTTTGTTATTAGGCCCATACGAGAAACACGCACCCTGCGTTTACGTTGATGGTCCAGCAGATGACTGTGAATACGAGCTATTCAACGAAGAGTTAGATCGTTTGATGCCTCACATTGAATTTTGTATGAACCGTGTACCTGCCTTTGCCGAGGTTGGCGTTAAGGAAGTTTACAACGGTGCTATTGCCTATACACCCGACGGCAACCCTATTGTAGGACCCGCTCCTGGCCTTAAGAACTTCTGGCTCAACGAAGGTCACTCTTTTGGCATTACCGCTGCTGGTGGCGCTGGTTGGCAGTTAGCTGAATGGATGATCGACGGTGAACCTACTGTAGACATGATGGGTGTAGACCCACGTCGTTTTGGCCCGTATGCCACTCGTGGTTACTTGAAAGAGAAAAACGAAGAAGCTTACGCTAACGTATTTACTACTCACTACCCAGACGAAGAGCGTGAAGCTGCTCGTCCGCTAAAGACCACACCTTGCTACGATCGTATGAAAGCACTGGGTGCGGTATTTGGCAGTGTGTATGGCTGGGAACGCCCTAACTGGTTTTTACCCACCAAAGATTACGCGTTAACTGAACAAGAGTTAGCTACTGATGATGTAGACCAGGTGCTTTGGAATCAAAACTTCTCTGAACCACTTGATGGCGGTCCAATTGTAGAAAAGAATTCGTTCCGTAGATCTAACTACCATGATTTTGTAGGCAACGAATGTAAGCATGTGACCGAAAAGGTGGGGTTGCTAGACATGTCTGCCTTTGCTAAAGCCATTGTTAAAGGCCCTGGTGCTGAAGCATGGTTAGAGTATATTTTTGCTAATAAAATGCCTAAAACTATTGGCCGTATTTCACTAGTGCACATGCTCACACTTAATGGCGGTGTACGTTCTGAATACACTGTCTACAAAACTGGCCCACAAAGCTATTACCTTGTGTCTGCTGGAGCCTTTGAAACACATGACCATGACTATCTATTTAAGCTTAAGCCAAAAGATGGCAGCGTAGATGTTCAACGTGTGACAACTAACACAGGTGTATTAGTATTGGCTGGACCACGTTCACGTGAAGTGCTACAAAAAATCACCGATACTGACTTATCTAATTCAAGTTTCAAGTGGCTAACCGGTAAAAAAATCAACGTAGGTTATGCTACAGCTGAAGCTTTACGCGTTAACTTTGTTGGTGAACTAGGCTACGAATTACACCACCCTATTGAAATGCAAAATTATATCTTTGATGAAGTCATGAAGGCAGGGGCCGAGTTTGACATCAAACCATTTGGCATTCGGGCTATGGACAGCATGCGTCTAGAGAAATCTTACCGCTTAATCCCAAGGGAAATGTCTATCGAATACTCGGCGATGGAATCTGCCCTAAGCCGTTTTGTACGCTTAGACAAAGAAGGTGACTTCATTGGTAAAGACGCTCTAACTGCATGGGAGAAGCGCGGTGCTGAAAATGCCTTCGCTACGTTTGAAGTGCACGGTGTAACAGATGCAGACGCACGTGGTTCTGAAGCGATTTACAAAGGTGGCGAATTAATTGGTCGTACAACTTCTGGTGGTTACGGCTGGCGTGTAGGTAAGTCCCTTGCCCTTGGAATGGTAAAGACTGGCTTCGCTGATATTGGTACTGAAGTTGCAATTGAAATTTTGGGCGAAATGTACAAAGCTACTGTGGTTGAAGAGTCACCGTTTGACCCTACTAACGTCAAATTGCGCGCTTAGTCCGTAAACGCAATAATGAGAAGCGCTAGCCTAAGGGATGAACCTTAGGCTAAGTTTTAATAGAGGCGGCGTTGACTTCTATATGTGTAGGTTTAAAATGCCTGCTGTTAATAAGGTTAGTAAAAACTAACATATCATTTATTTTTTAGTGAGATCATGTGCATGAAAGTTTTAGTTGGCGTAAAACGCGTACTAGACCCTCAGGTCAAAGCCCGCGTTAAGGCAGATAAGTCAGGTATTGACCTAACCAATGCCAAAATGACGATGAACCCGTTTTGCGAAAATGCTGTAGAAGAAGCAATTCGTTTACGTGAAGCAGGCACCATAGAAGAAGTGGTTGTTTTATCTGTTGGTGCAGCCAAGTCTGAAGAAACTCTTCGTAATGCTCTAGCACTAGGTGCAGATCGTGCAATCTTAGTGCTCACCGAAGATGTTTTAGAACCCTTAGCCATTGCTAAAATATTTAAAGCTATCGTAGCCCAAGAAAGCCCAGACTTAGTTTTAGTGGGCAAGCAGGCTATTGATGACGAATGCAACCAAACTGGACAAATGGTTTCTGCACTTTTAGGTTGGCCTCAAGCTACTTTTGCCTCCAAACTAGAGATTGTGGATGGCACAGCTCAGGTTACACGTGAAGTAGACTCAGGTCTGGAAACGGTTAATGTGAACATGCCGGCGGTTATTACTGCAGACCTGCGATTAAACGAGCCACGTTACGCCTCTTTACCCAACGTAATGAAAGCCAAACGTAAGCCACTTGAAAAAATCGATATTGCAGACTTAGGCTTAGATACGGCTAATCGCATGACGACTATTGAAGTGATGGAACCACCTGCACGTGCATCTGGTGTGATGGTTGAAAATGTTGCCGAGTTAGTTGAAAAACTACGCAACGAAGCAAAGGTTATTTAGGAGTTACTATGAGCATTTTAGTTATTGCAGAACATGATAACGCCAGCTTAATTGGCGCTACTTTAAACACTGTCACTGCTGCCCAACAAATTGGTGGCAACATTGATCTTCTTGTTGCTGGCAACAGCTGCTCAGAAGCCGCAACGGCTGCTTCTGAGGTAGTAGGAATAAGCCGCGTACTACATGCAGATGATACGAGCCTAGAAGGACAATTGGCAGAGAACATGGCCGATTTAATTGTCTCTCTAACTAGCAACTACACCCATGTATTAGCAGCAGCAACTACTTTTGGCAAAAACTTTATGCCACGTGCCGCTGCGTTATTAGATGTGAGTCAAATTTCTGAAATTAGTGAAGTTGTTTCTGCTGACACTTTTGTTCGACCAGTCTATGCCGGCAACGCCATGGCCAAAGTACAATCAAGTGACAGTATTAAACTAATCACCGTGCGTACTACAAAGTTTGAAGCTGCTGCTGAAACAGGTGGCACGGCAGCTATTGAAACAATTAGCGCTGCAGCTGATACACAAATGTCTCGCTTTATTGGCTTGTCCACTTCAGTATCTGAACGTGTAGAGCTTACCTCTGCTGCTATCGTCATCTCAGGTGGCCGTGGTATGCAAAATGGTGAAAATTTCCATATGCTTGACAGCGTAGCAGATAAACTTGGCGCTGCAGTAGGCGCATCACGCGCAGCAGTAGACGCAGGTTTTGTACCTAATGACTATCAAGTTGGGCAAACAGGTAAAGTAATTGCTCCAGACTTATACATTGCTGTGGGTATTTCTGGTGCAATTCAACATTTAGCAGGCATGAAAGACTCTAAAACCATTGTTGCGATCAACAAGGATTCAGAAGCTCCTATTTTTCAGGTAGCTGATTATGGTTTAGTTGCTGATTTATTTGAAGCTGTTCCAGAGTTGGACCAAGCTTTATAATTGGTTTGGGTTGTCAATGCGAACTTAGTTAGTATTGACGGTTTAAAGTAGCAATAAAAAACCAGATTTATTCTGGTTTTTTATTGCCTGAAGATTAATGACTTTTATAAGTTTTCAGCATCAATCGCCATCACACTTTCACAACCTGAAACAATGGAACGACGGTGAGCTTCAAAACGAGGCAATATGTGATCTAAATAATAAGCTACTGTTGCCAATTTATTAGATTTGAAAGTTTCGTTTTCTTCCAACACTACTAACCCAGCACTACGCAGCATTTGCCATGCCCCACATACGTAACCGCTTAGCATCAATAAATCAAAGCTTACAGACCCTGCAAACATCACGTCATTTGGCGCATTTTTAAGCAACATTTTATAACTAGACTCAAGCCCATCGATCGCCTCAGATAAATAACCTTGGCGCTGTGTTGAAACTGCATTTCCATGTAATACTAAATCATCACGCATTTGTTGCACAAGATCAGCCATTGCTGCACCTTGATCATATAGCGTTTTTCTGCCCACCAGATCTAAGGCTTGAATACCGGTAGTGCCTTCATAAATAGTAAGAATTCGAGCATCTCTTTGATGCTGTGCAGCCCCAGTTTCTTCTATAAAACCCATACCACCGTGTACTTGCACGCCAAGAGACGTGATTTCTTGGGAAACTTCAGTACACCAACCTTTCACAATCGGGATTAATAAACCGACACGTTTTAATGCCAAACCTCTGACTGTTTCATCTTTTGCTTTGTGGCTTAAGTCGATCTGAGCTGCAGTAACATAAGAGATGGCTCTACCAGCCTCTGTGATGCTACGCATGGTCATTAGCATTCTGCGCACATCAGGGTGATGAATAATCTCACCGCGCTGCTTAGAGCCAGGAGGAGCGCACTGAATGCGCTCACGGGCATACTTCAAGGCACCTTGATATGCTCGATCTGACAAACTCACACCTTGTAAGCCCACGACCAAACGTTCGTTGTTCATCATAGTGAACATAGCAGACAAACCTTGGTGAGGCTGACCAACAAGATAACCAATAGCTCCACCATTATCGCCATAGCTCATCACACAGGTTGGGCTGGCATGTATGCCAAGTTTATGTTCTGTGTTAATAGCATGGGCATCATTACGTGCACCTAAGCTACCATCTGTATTGACAAGAAATTTAGGCACTAAAAATAAAGAAATACCTTTCACTCCTTCTGGAGCATCGGGCAACTTGGCCAGTACTAAATGAATAATATTGTCCGTCATATCATGATCACCCCAGGTGATATAGATTTTCTGACCTTTAATACGGTAGTGCTGGCCATCTGGGGTGGCTGTGGATGTAATGGCTGCCAAGTCTGTGCCTGCATGGGGCTCGGTAAGGTTCATAGTACCTGTCCACTGGCCACTCACCATTTTTTCTAGGTATGTGTCTTTTAGGGTTTCACTACCATGCTCTGCTATGGCTTCGATAGCGCCAGCGGTAAGCATGGGGCAGAGGCCAAGAGACATGTTAGCTGCGTTAGTCATTTCCGCAACTGGCATAGCAAAACTAAACGGTAAGCCTTGCCCTCCATATTGCTCATCAAAGTACAGACCACCCCAACCACCTTGTGAATATTCTTGATAGGCTTGTTTAAAACCGCTTGCAGATTTAACACCTTGATCAGTTAACTTTACCCCTTCTTTATCACCAGAGGCGTTTATAGGCGCCCAAACTTGGGTTGCCAACTTACCTGCCTCTGTTAGCACAGCTTGTAAAAGGTCTTCGCTTGCATCTTCGTTATCAATGGCCCGGGCAAAATTTGTCAAATCAAGCAACCGGTTAACTACAAAATTCATTTCATCTAAAGGGGCTTGATAATCGCTCATAGCATTGGCTCTTTTGAATAGGTGTTTATATAGGTGACATGCATTAATTTGCGCTAATTTTAGCCTGACATTTGTAGCCAAGCGAAATAATGCCTATCATGCTGACCCATGGGTTCCATAAAGAACTTATCAGATCAATTAAAATGGAGAAGAATGTGGTTCATCAACACGGGTATTACTTAGAAGATTTAACTATAGGTATGGCATCAAGCTATGAGAAAACCTTCACAGCACAAGACGTTAAGGCCTTTGCTACTATTACTGGCGATACCAATCCTGTGCACATAGATGAAGCATACGCTGCAACCACACCATTTAAAACGTGTATTGCTCATGGTATGTTAAGTGCTGGATTAATCTCAACAGTGCTTGGAACACAATTGCCAGGCCCAGGCTGCATTTATTTAGAACAGCAAATAAAGTTTAGAGCCCCTGTGTATATCAACGATACCGTTGTGGCCACAGTAACTATTGAAGAAATAAACCAACGCCGTGGTCGCGTTAGCCTTAAAACACAATGTTTTGTGAATGATAAGCTAGTAGCTGACGGCACGGCATCGATGATGGTCGATAAGAAAGCTTAGACTTTCCCTATAATTTAGAAGTTAAGCGCCTTATTTCTTCTTCACGAGCGATAAGAGCGCGCTGCAAGTCGTTAAGCTTACTATTTATTTCAAAGTTCTCACTGTCTCTAGATTTCAACAAGGTGCGTAAATCGGTTTCTCGCCTATTGGTATCGGATTTATCTACCATGGCACGGTTTTTTAATTCTTTAACGTCAAACTCACGCTGTTGCAGCTCACTTTCCAAGCGCTTTAATCGATTGGTGGAAGCTAGAGCCTGACTTGTCGATTTTGACATGTCACGTGATTGACTAGTTATTTCACCACGATACTTACGTAGCTCGTCTTCTTGGCTGCGGATTTGGCTAAACTGGGTATCAAGGGTCACTGAACTTCTTGCTAGTTCACCTTGTAAATCCTGAATCTGAGAATTTAGAGCCATTTCTTTTTTGCCCCACTCATCTCGTAGCTTATCAAGCTGGTGGCTGTAATAGCTCATCTTGCTTTTTAATTTACTGATGTTTTCTTGATGGCGAACACCCTCTTCTTTCATTCTATTATCTAACTGCTTCTTAGCTTCCTCACTACTAGATTGGGCACGCTGCATTTCACCTTTAAACTCTGCCACTTTATGCCCCATGCTACTTACATTTGTTTCTGCAGATTGCAAGTTACTTCGTAGCATGGCTCTTTCAGCTTCTAGGTTTTTAACCGTATGTTTACTTTCAGTGAGCTGAATACGTAATCGTTGATTGGAGTCTTCCAAGGTTTCAAGCTGAGCTTTGGACAGATACAACTCATCTTCCAGTGCCACTGCAGACGGGCCAGACATAGCGTCCTTTTTGTCTGATAATTCAAGCTCTAAGCGCACATCTTTAAGTGCATTTTCCCAGATTAATTGCACCGATTGGTAAACTGTTTCTGGCACGTTTGGTCTATTTTGAGCAGGCATAGTTCGTCGAAAAGAGATTAAGGCTTCCTGTTCCATCCACCAATGTTCTAATACACTAGCTAATTCTTGAGTCGCTTCAATATTCATTTCTTCTGCAACAGATTCCACACTCACCTTTTTACCAGATAGCATTAACTCTCTGGTCAAAGTGTAAACGTGCGCTTTATCAATAAGATCACCCATAGGGTTCACATGTCTCCAATAATTAAAAAATATCTAACAAAGAATTTATCTTTATATATTTAAAAAGTTTACCTGATTTTATTTACGCAGGCACCATTTTACGTAATACAAACTTTTGGATCTTACCTGTAGCCGTTTTTGGCAAGTCGCCAAATACAACATGTTTGGGCACTTTAAAGCGCGCCATATGAGCCCTACAGTAGCTAATCAGATCTTCTTCTGAGGCTATGACATTAGGCTTTAAAGTAACAAATGCACATGGTGTTTCACCCCATTTTTCATCTGGCCTAGCTACAACAGCAGCTTCAAGCACAGCGGGATGACTATATAAAACACCCTCTATTTCTATTGAAGAAATATTTTCTCCTCCAGAAATAATAATATCCTTGGCACGGTCTTTTATTTCCATGTAGCCATCAGCATGCCATACCGCAAGATCACCCGAACGAAACCACCCACCTTCAAATGCTTGAGCTGTAGCTGTCGGGTTTTTAAGATAGCCTTTCATTACCATATTACCACGCAAAAATATTTCACCAATAGTTTCGCCGTCTTTGGGCACAGGTAGCATGGTATCTGTGTTCATGACTAGATGATCTTCTTGCGCTGGACCTCTTACACCTTGGCGAGACTTTAACGCCGCTTTTTCTGAATTGCTTAAATTACCCCATATCTGAGGCTGCCATTCACAAATTACACATGCACCATAGGTTTCAGTTAAGCCATAAACGTGTGTTACTTCAAAACCTAACTCTTCCATGGCAGCTATTACAGCTGCTGGAGGAGCAGCTCCGGCAGTCATTACTTTAACTTGGTGATTGATGCCTTGCTTATGCTTATCATCCGCATTATTGATCATATTAAGAACAATAGGAGCACCACCAAAATGGGTCACCTTTTCTTGCTTAATCAAATCAAGCATTAGTTCCGGCTTTAAATGCCTAATAAATACGTTAGTTCCAGCTAATAATGCAGTGGTCCATGGAAAACACCAACCATTGCAGTGGAACATAGGCACTACTGTCATAAATATTGGATATTTTGGCATATCCCAAGTGAGTGCCATATTCATCGCTGTTAAATAAGCACCTCGATGGTGGTACACCACCCCTTTTGGATTACCTGTAGTGCCTGATGTGTAATTTAGACTAATCGCTTGCCATTCATCATCAGGCATCTGCCATTGATAATCTTGGTCACCTTCTGATAAAAGCTGTTCATAATCTAGCTCGCCTATTAGACGACCTCCATTGAATGTTGGATCGTCAATATCGACCACCAAAGGCTTAGTGTTGCACAAGGTAAGCGCCAAAGACACAGTCTCTGAAAACTCCTTATCGACAAACACAACTTTAGTTTCAGCGTGATCAAAAATAAAACCGATAGTAGCTGCATCTAATCGAGTATTGATGGCATTTAATACTGCCCCTGCCATAGGTACGCCGTAGTGTGACTCAAACAACTCTGGGCCATTATGAGAGATTACAGAGACTGTATCCCCTAAACCAACACCCCTATTAATAAGCGCATTCGCCATAGCACAAGAGCGTTGGTAGGTTTGTAACCAAGTACGGCGAATATCTCCATATACTTGGGCGTTTATAGATGGGTAGACCTGCGCAGCACGTTTAAGTAATGATAAAGGAGATAGGCTTTGGAAATTAGCGTCATTCTTATCCAAATCTGTATTATACATAACGGTACCTTGTGTATTTTGAAGTTGACTGAGAATAGCGAAACATATCCACTTGTACCAGCAGAAGACGCACTAGTCGTGTTTTAATTCAATCGCTTAATAGCTTGCTGTAAGCGCACATCTAAAGGTGCTTTTACATCTATTTTCTTTTCTGTACTGGGGTCTATTAAACGCAATTGCGCTGCGTGTAAAAACAAACGATTTAATCCTAACTGTCGCTGTTCTTGGTTAACCTGATCTACACCATACTTAGGATCACCTACAATGGGATGTCCCATATGTTGGCAATGAACCCTAATTTGGTGTGTTCTACCCGTAATTGGCTTAGCCTCTATTAAAGTAAACTGACCTAAATTTTGCAATACTTTGTAACGTGTAATACTACGCTTACCTTCTTGCTCTACTCGCACCATACGCTCACCAGACTGAATTACATTCTTCATTAATGGCGCATCGACTTTTTGACATGATTTAGGCCAGCCTCCAATCACCAATGCTTGATATACCTTATCGATACCTCCATCTCTTAACTGAGCGTGAATAGCTCGCAGTGTAGAACGTTTTTTGGCAACCATAATGCAACCTGACGTATCGCGATCTAAACGATGCACAAGTTCTAGCGAGCGCTCGTTAGGGTATAGCTGCCTAAGGCTTTCGATTAAACCTAAATTAATGCCACTACCACCATGCACAGCTAAACCATGTGGTTTATTAATAATTAATAACCCTGGGCTTTCATATAATATGGCGTCACGTAGTTGTTTCTCTAAACCTTTACTCACTGCTGCTGGGGCATTAGG
Source organism: Candidatus Njordibacter sp. Uisw_002 (assembly GCF_047730155.1). Classification (NCBI taxonomy): domain Bacteria; kingdom Pseudomonadati; phylum Pseudomonadota; class Gammaproteobacteria; order Pseudomonadales; family Candidatus Njordibacteraceae; genus Candidatus Njordibacter; species Candidatus Njordibacter sp. Uisw_002. The sequence continues at coordinate 1,116,337 of NZ_CP159832.1, read as the reverse complement.
TTCGGGAAGCTTAACGGGAGGGACTCTGACAATATCCCCATCTTTAAGCTTATAGTCAGGCTTAATTCTACCTTTATTGACACGCACTTCACCTTTTCTAACAATGCGATATATTAGGCTTTTAGGCGCACCTTTAAGGTGCGTCATAAGAAAGTTATCGATACGTTGACCTGCTCTATCTTCATCTATAGAGACATATTTAACGGCAGTAGCGGTTAATTCTGGGGGGGGAGTTGGCTTTTGTTGCATAAATGAAAAACTAATGGCTTTATTAATTGCGAGGTAAGGGCGCGAATGGTAACATAGCGACCACTGAAACTGAGAATAAATCAGTTAATGGGCAAGAAATTTAATGGCCCAATTCAGTAAACAAATTTTTAGGTGGGGTTTGACAAATCCAACCCGTTGATTTTGCCGTTAACACTCGATGTATACACCGAGACCGCAAAATCCAAATGAAATAGGCTGTAACTTGGGGTATTCCCAGTTATTTAACGTAAAACCACCCGTTTTACCCAGTTACGGCGAATTAATTTATGCTTGGTGTTTAGGTGTGGATGTACCCTACCCATGGATCGGTCTGAAAAAATTACAGTGCTGAAGTAAGCACAAAAAATAGTAACAACTAAATAGAATAAACAGGGCTTTTTTAAAATTTTAACGAAGCTGCTGGTGAGTTAACATAAAGGTTAACCTATATGATTGATATTGTTAGATAAAACAGACCATTAACATAATATGAACTGCACAGTGCAAGGCATATTTATCCGAGAAGGTAGCGGTTTCCTACACCCAAAGGGCTCTTTAAGCCTTCGTGCACCCGTAAAAATATTAATTGCCGTAGGGTAAATGGGCTTCAAGAAATTGAATACCATGAAAAGAATGCTAATAAATGCAACCCACTCTGAAGAGTTGCGCGTTGCACTGGTCGATGGCCAGCGTATGTACGACCTAGATATTGAATCTGGCGCTCGTGAACAAAAAAAGGCCAACATTTACCGTGGCCGTATCACCCGTGTAGAGCCTAGCTTAGAAGCTGCGTTTGTTGACTATGGCTCCGAACGACACGGTTTTTTACCCCTAAAAGAAATTTCCCGCGAGTATTTTAAAGACCCTTCACAAAGTGGTCGCTCCAGTATTCGGGAATTAGTAAAAGAAGGTCAAGAAATTGTTGTTCAGGTTGATAAAGAAGAACGTGGTAACAAAGGCGCAGCCTTAACTACATTCATTAGCCTTGCTGGCCGCTACTTAGTATTAATGCCTAATAACCCAAGAGCTGGAGGCATTTCGCGTCGCATTGAAGGCGAGGAAAGATCTCAGCTACGTGAGGTTATGAATCAATTGAATGTACCTGCTGAGTCTGGCGTTATTGTACGCACAGCAGGTATTGGCCGCAGTGCAGAAGATATACAGTGGGATCTAGACTACTTGCAACAGTTATGGGAATCCATTACTGCAGCGTCTGATAAACAAGCTGCTCCATTCTTAATTTATCAAGAAAGTAACGTCATCATCCGGGCTATGCGTGACTACTTACGTCCAGACATTGGCGAGGTATTAATTGATGAGCCTAAGGTATACCAGGACGTATTAACTTTTGTTCAGCAAGTCATGCCAAGTTATGAGAGCAAGATCAAGTTTTATGATCAAGAAATCCCCTTGTTCAATCGCTTCCAAATTGAATCTCAAATTGAGACTGCTTTCCAGCGAGAAGTGACACTACCTTCTGGCGGTGCCATTGTTATCGATCCTACAGAAGCACTCGTATCTATTGATATTAACTCAGCTAGAGCAACTAAAGGCAGTGACATAGAAGAAACTGCCTTAAACACCAACCTAGAAGCAGCAGAAGAAATTGCTCGCCAATTACGCTTGCGTGACATGGGTGGCTTGGTTGTTATCGACTTTATAGACATGGGCCCAATGCGCAATCAACGTGCTGTTGAGAACAAACTACGTGATAGTTTAAAACTTGACCGTGCTCGCGTTCAAGTCGGACGTATTTCTCGCTTTGGCTTAATGGAAATGTCTCGTCAACGTTTACGCCCTTCCCTGGGTGAAACCTCTGGCATCGTATGCCCACGCTGTAGTGGACAAGGCAGTATTCGTGATGTTGCCTCACTAGCCTTATCTATCATTCGTCTAATCAACGAAGAAGCCAGTAAAGATCGCTCTGCAGAAATTCGCGTGGTGTTACCTGTAAATATGGCAACTTATTTACTTAACGAAAAACGTGCTGAAATTTTAGAAGTAGAAAAAACAGTGGGTGTGCGTGTAGTAATCATTCCAAACCCACAAATGGACACACCTCATTTTGAAGTGAGCCGTTTGCGCGATGACCATGAAGCAGCGCAGGCAGGCGAAACTAGCTACGAAATCGATTTAGTTCAGCATCATTTTGATGCTAAAGAATTTGATGCTAAAACACCTTTAGCCATGGAAAAGCCTGCAGTTGAAAGCATTCAACCCGCTAAAAAAGCTCCAAAAGCAGAAGCTGTTGCGCCAATTAAAGCTAAAACAGCTCCAACAAAGCCTGTCAATCCACTAGGCTTAGGTGCTCGTATCGCTAAAGCTTTAGGCCGACTAATTAACGGCAAACCTAAAGTTAAAGTTGTAGCAAAAGCACCTGTAAAAGCGCCTTCTTCTCGCGACGATTCACGCAGTGACTCGCGTAATGATTCACGCAATGGCTCTCGAAATACCCAAAACCGTAACCAAAACGATGATCGTCGTCGCGGTCGCAATGGTAATCGACGCAATGAGTCTCGTGATGAAAAACGTAACGAAGCCACGACAGATAATCGCAACAGTTCACGTAATGAAGCGCCTGCGACACTTCGTAATGAAGAACGTAAGAGTGAGCGAAATACAGATGAAAAGCGCAATAACAACCGCCGCCAAGACACGCGTAATAAACCTCGTGAACCCAAGGTTGAAGCTGTAGAAGCTACAACACAAGCTCCGCCAGTAGCAGAGGAAGCGTATGAATCTAACTCCAACCGTACGCGTGACCAGAAGCGTCGTCGCGATCGTAGTGGTAAGCGCAGCAATCAAAAGCAAAACGTAGAAGTCGCTGTAGATGAAAACGTAAAGGCAGATGCAACTACTGATGTGACTTTAAACACAGAAGTTACCGCACCTACTGAAGTAATCGTTGAATCTGTTGTTGAAGCCGTAGCTGAAGTGACAGTTGATGAAGTAGTTGAAACAACTTCAGATACAAAAGCCGCACCCAAAAAAGAAGCTGCTGAAAAGAAGCCTCGCCAGCGCAAACCCCGTGAACGCAAGCCCAAAGAAGTTAAGGTTAGCGAAGTTGCAGTGGAAGTGACAACTGAAACTTCGATTGAAGCTACAACACCAAATCCTAAAACATCAGTTGAATCAGTTGAATCAGTTGTGGTAACTCCAAGCGAATCAGCTAACCAAACCCCTGTTGAAGTAAAGGCTGAAGTAGAGGTTGAAGCTAAATCTGAGGAAAAGGTAGTGGAAGTTGCAGCCAAAACCACTAAAGCAGTTGAAGTTGAAGTTGAAGTTGAAGCAACAGTAGAAAAGGCCTCTGAAGCTGTTCTTGAAAAAACCACTGAGAAAAAAGCTGACGTTGTCACAGAAACAACGCCTGTCAGCGCTCCAGCAGCAGTGAGTGAAGTAGCTCCACGCCCATCTGGTCAGCGTGCCCATAACGACCCTCGTGAAAAACGTCGTCGTGAAAAGGCAGCTGCTGAAGAAGCGGCAAAAGAAGCTTAATCTAAGTTATAGGTAAACTCGCCTCGGTTGTCAAACAGCCGAGGTTCTATTTCTAACTTGACACCATATTTGGCATCCACATCGGCTTTTATACGCAAAGCCAAGTCTAGTACGTCCTTACCCTTCGCAGAGCCTGAGCACACTAATACCAGCGCTTGATGTTCATGCACCCCTACTTCACCTTGTATAAAGCCCTTCCATCCTAATTGATCAATTAGCCAGCCTGCTGCTAATTTATGATAACGTGTATCTGTTTGTGTAGATTGTGTGGCCACAATTGATGGTAATGGATAAGCCACAAGAGCTGGCCAAATTTTCATCAGCTGTTCTACTTTCTCACTAGTAACCACTGGATTCTTAAAAAAACTGCCTACATTTGGGATCTGCTTTGGGTCTGGTAACTTAGTGCGGCGAATATGTATCACAGCATCGCGTATCTGTTGCGCTGATGGGTTATCTGCAGATTGCCCTGCAACAGAGGCTATAGTGTCAGTAATAATGCCATAGCCAACCTGAGGATTATGCTCGTAATTTAAAGTTAAATTAACTTGTATCACAATCCAGTGCGTATGAGACTTAAATATACTGTCCCTATAGCCAAGCTTGCAATCCTTAGTACTTAATCTGAATGTTTGCCCAGTCTGAAAATCAAATACATCAACACTGCTAAGGCAATTTTCAAGCTCTACTCCATAGGCACCTATATTCTGAATAGGTGCAGCACCTACTTGCCCTGGAATGAGTGATAGATTTTCCAACCCACTAGCGCCTTTTTGTATAGACTCTTCAACTAAACGATCCCATTCGTAACCTGCTTGCGCACTCAAAGCGAACTTTTCTGAAGTTTTTTTGAAAGCAGTGTTAGATGGCCAAAACACCTTATCCATGGCCATTAACATTACTAAGCCTTCAAAATCTTGCGTTAACACAAGATTACTACCACCACCTATGAGCAGCCATGGGCAATGGTTAATTTGGCAGAAGTGGCGAGCTGTATGTAAGTCGTCAAGGTTATTGATACACATAAAGTAATCAGCCTTAACGTCTAAACTGAGGGTGTTATAGGGTTTAAGGCTCACCTTAAGCTGAGGTTTCATCCATTTCCCATAGGCATTGATGCCAGTAATTTACGCATACGTATTAGATCGTCAGGAGTATCTACGCCACCTGGCATACCTTGTGGCGCTAAATCAACATGTATGCTCTCACCATGGTGTAATGCTCTAAGTTGCTCAAGACTTTCAAGAGACTCATAACTTGCCTGAGGCCATGTCACATAACGGTGAAGAAAGCTCACACGATAGGCGTAAAGGCCTATGTGTCGTAGATAAACATCCCTAGTTAGCGATTTACTATCAGTCTCATTCCAACTGCGATTCCAAGGTAACGGAGCACGAGAGAAGTACATTGCCATGTTAGCGCCATTGCGCACTAGCTTCACAGCATTAGTATCAAACACCTGCTCTACATCATTAATCTGCTCGGCCAAAGTAGCAATGGACGCATTAGAGTAACGCTGTAAATTATGTGCAACTTGGTTAATTAATGTAGGAGGGATTAATGGCTCATCCCCTTGCACGTTAACAACAATATGATCTTCGGGTAAGGCAAGCTTCGTGACCACTTCCTGCAGCCTATCAGTACCTGTGGCATGATTCTCACTGGTCATAATAACTTGGTCGCAAAAGAGCTTTGCGTGCGTTTGAATGTCGCTATGATCTGTTGCAATATAAATTTGCGATGCGCCACTTTTACAGGCCTGTTGATAAACCCTTTGAAGCATACTCATTCCTCCAAGATCCAAAAGCGGCTTACCTGGTAAGCGACTGGATTGAAACCTTGCTGGAATGACTACAGAAAATGACATTAAGCTGACTTCTCATCTTCTGTAAGTGGCCTGGCTTTATCTTCTAACAACACAGGAATACCTGCATCAATCGGATAAGCTAAACCACTTGCAGGACAAAAAAGTTCATTCGTTGGCGTATGATAAAACAGTTGGCCGTGGCTTACTGGGCACGCAAGCACTTCTAATAACTTCTTATCCATGGGACTCCATATTTTTTAGTCTGTAGGTTATAAACCTAGTTTTAGCAACAACGCATCAATTTGCGCAGGAGCAATAGTTAACGCTTGCGTGGCATATAACCACGGCATAGCTTTCTGATTCTTTGTAGACTGAGCTAACGCTTTACATTTTATAGCATCTTTTGCTGTCATAATAAGTGGCTTTATCGGCAAATCATGTTCTTTAAATTGGTAGTGATCAGCATATTCTTGGCCATCGACTTGGTAACCACGTGCACCCAAATCATCAAAAAAACGCTGTGGATGACCTATAGCAGCAACAGCATAAATCAAAGCTTTATCCTTAGGCCACTCTACCTGTGAGTCATCCCATACTTGCCTTAATTGATCAAGCTTAGGCTCTAAATAACACAATGTATTATCTTTTAAATAGTGTTGTAATTGTTTAATTATTACAGGGCCAGGTACTCCTGTTGTAAATACTTGGTCTACTTCAGCTAATCTAGTAGCTGGTTCCCTTAACGGCCCTGCAGGTATGCACTTATCATTGCCAAGGCCTCTGGTAGCATCTACTAAACACCACTGAACATCACCCTTAATGGCGCTATGCTGCAAACCATCATCACTAATGACTAAGTCGAACTTTCCTTGTTGTGCTAACCATTCAATACTGGTTTTTCGACACGACCCTACAATCACAGGCACTTTAGTTAATCGACTTAGCAATAAAGGCTCATCTCCAACCACTTGAGCCTTATCTCTGCTTGTAACACAATGGGGGCCTACTCCTACAGTACCACCATAACCCCTACTTATAATGGCACAACGTAAGCCTTTATCTTTTAAAGCTAAAGTGAGCGCTACCACTAAAGGGGTCTTACCGGTGCCTCCTATAGTAATATTGCCTATAACCAACAAAGGTAGTGGGTTTTTGCGAGCTTTAGGCTGACTTTTCAGATACACACGCCTAAGCCAGATATATAGACTAGCAAAGGGCAGCAACAAGGATAACCACCAAGCTCCCTTGTACCAAGCGTTGAGTATTTTTTGCGTCACCTTTGGTCCATCTTAAAATAAGTCCTAGAAATCATTTTTACTTTGCTGAATTATTATAATTATAACCCACACTTGATTGCTATCAAGCACTTATATGTCGTGCCTACTTCTTAGTTATCCTATAGTTATATCGTACCTATATAAATGACTCATGCCCATGACTAATATGTTGAGACTATTTTTTATAAGGTGTCACCTGATAATCCCCATTGGTTTCAAACACTAGGCGTATTTGACCATGCCTACCTGTGTTATACCATTGTGCTCCAGACTGCCAATAGTTATGGGTGCTGCGTTTGTGAGGGTGCCCATAGGGGTTATTTTTACCTGCAGAAATTAACACGTAAGCTGGCATAACTTGGGCCAAGAATGCCTTTGTTGATGACGTTTTACTACCATGATGAGGTGCTATTAAAACATCACTGGAAAGAGTAGAAATATCTAATTGATCTAACTTTGCTAACAACACACTCTCGGCTTTAGACTCAATATCCCCAGCTATTAAAACCTGTCTCCCATGTATATCTAGTAGAATTACACATGATGCATTATTACCTGTGAGCCCATAATCTGCTAGGGCTATTTGACGCCACATAAGACTATTAGACGCAGTGAGCCACATTTTCTCCCAGGGCTTAGTGACACAACGACTGACCTCAACATCTTGGTGAGTAAAAACAGGCTCACGGGTGATTTTACTTTCAGAGGGTAGTATTAATTGCTGTACATTTTGCCGTTTAAGCATTTCCTCCATACCTCCGCTGTGGTCCATATCCCAATGACTCACCACTAGTGTCTCTAATTTAGTAACACCTTGAGCTAGCATTTCAGGCAGAATTACTGCATCTACCAAGCTGAAGCCACTTTTGTAACTGTTCCCTAAGTCATAGACCATATTGTGTTTTCCTTGACGCACCCAGACACTCAAACCTTGACCTACATCTAACACAGTAATGACGACACGTTGCTGGGAGTTGTCAACACCATGATCCAAGGCATTATTACGCGCTAATTCAAATATCATAAAACCAGCCAGAGGTAGCCACAAAAACAATATAGGCCAATGCCAGCGCCTTATTATTAGACATAGACACCCTGTTATTAACACAGACACAAAGCCCTCTATTGGTAACGAACCCACAAATATCTGTGCCCAAGAAATCTCTGATAAAAACTCTAATCCTTGCCATAACGTGGACAAAGTTATATCGATAACAATAAAGAAAAAATTTGGGAGATCAACAAACCTAAGCACGATGCTTACAAGTAATAATGTAGGAATCAGCACAGCACTAAACAGCGGCACTAAAATCATGTTCACTAAAGGTCCCAGCACACTTACATGACCAGTACCAATTGCAATGACTGGCAGTAATAACACAGAAAGAGCGCCTTGGGCTGCCAATAAATGCATCACACGGGACCACCATGCCCTACTAGCCCCGCGATACCATACTAGACCCAACGCAAATACAGCCGTGTAAGACAACCAAAAACCTAAACTTGATACACTTGTAGGCTGCAATACTAGAGTTACAAAAAAGGCGATAAATAGTCTTTGTGTAAAACTTAACTGTAAACCCCACATAAACCCCCACATTAAGCCAGTAAGCATAATAACCGCTCGCTGCGCAGGCAAACCAAAGCCACTAATCAATGCAAAAAATAAGGCTGCAATTAAACCTGACCATGCCCCCAATCGGATACCTAGACTGCTTTTTATATTAAAGGGTAACAGCATTAGCCTTACTATCAGCATGACTAACACGGCGACCAAACCCACATGCAAGCCAGAGATAACTAATAGATGAGTAGTGCCAGTTGCTGCTAAAACCTGCCATTGCTGTGAGTTTAATGCTGAACTTTGACCTAAAACAAGCCCACCCCACAGCGCCACAGTCATTTTTTTTATGTGCTTAGAATGAGCATAATTTTGTAGATCTTGCCATAATTGCTGACGCACTTTGGCTATCCAAATCTCAGGCCAATTGACCCCGCTACAATCTCCATCAGTAACGATCCACTGCTTAACATACCCTGAAGCAATTTGGCCATTTAAAGCTTTCCAACGCACATAATCATAAGAGTGCGGGTTGTGGTAATTGTTTGCTCCTTTTAAGCGCACAACCAATGTTGCTTTTTTACCAATTAATCCATCAAACCCTGCGTGACCCAAGCTATTAATAGGTGGCTGTGCAGCTTTGGCAAAAGGATATACAGTCACTTTAACCCTACCAAGTAAACCAATTGGTTGTGCCTGATAAATAGGTTTAGCAAGCCTGTTGTCTCGTTCTTGTTTTATTATAGGGACTTGGATGTGAGGATTTTTGAGTATGAGACTAAGACCATGATCGGTAGACTTTAAGCTTGATATACAAGCATTTAAACGCAGATCAATACCTGTCCAGGATTTGGAAAATTGCTTATTTATAAGGCTATATTGGCCAGCGCTAGCTAGAAGAAAAACAATTAGAGAAAAAAGTGCTATTTGGCGAGTATGATTTATCAACATTAAACTTAATAATAATAAAACTAACCAAAGCCCATTTAAAAAATCTAATTCAGCCCAACCCACACACCAAAACAGTAACAAAAAAAGGCTATAGATATACATAAATGTCTCATCCTTGAGCTCACTAAACCTTGGCTTAGCTTATATATAAGCGCATAATTAGCAGATAAGAGCTGCGCCTAAAAAACGCCTTACCTGACATTATTTATAAGGCTAGACCATGCCAAGGAAGTTTTTTAAACGCATTAGCCCAGATAGCAAAAAACTCAGCCAATACAAATCCCTAAGCTGGCTAAATAGCTTGATGCATGATACTCAGTTGTGGAGTTTTAAGCGCACAAGTGTAGCTAAGGGCTGCGCTGTAGGCGTTTTTTGCTGCATGATCCCGATGCCACTGCAAATGGTTTTGGCTGCAAGCTTAGCTTTGGCTTGGAGGGCTAACCTATCGATGTCAATTGGATTAGTGTGGATCAGTAACCCAATTACTATGGCACCTATGCTGTATGCGAATTACAAATTTGGCAGCTGGATTTTACAAACGCCTGGATTAGATGTGGATTTTGAATGGTCTAGGGCTTGGTTATTTCACCAGCTACATTTATTGTGGAAACCACTTTACACTGGATCTATTGTAGGTGGTGTTATTCTTGCAGTGGTGGCGTTTTACGCTGTTCACTTCATATGGAGCTGGCGTGTAAAACGTAACTGGATTAAGCGAAAGCCCTAATTTACTAACTTTCCATCTAGCAACTTAAACTGCACATCTAATTGGCTGGCTAATTCTAGGTCATGGGTTACTGCAATAAATGCAGTGCCCAAATCTAGTTGGAGTTGTTTGAGTAATACCAAAATTTGTTTTGCATTATGACGATCTAAGTTACCAGTAGGCTCATCCATAAGTAAACAAGCAGGCTCATTTATTAATGCACGTGCTATGGCTACACGTTGACGTTCACCACCTGAAAGAGTACCTGGACGATGGCTTGTGCGATGCCCTAAACCTACCCGGTCTAACATTGCTTGAGCTTTTTTTTCTGCTATGGCAGGTTTGTTACCGGCCATAATATGCGGCAACATGACGTTTTCTAACGCACTAAACTCTGCTAATAAATGATGAAACTGGAACACAAACCCTAAACGCTTATTACGCAAAGTAGCTGCTTGATTACCAGTAAGGTTAGACAGGCATTCTCCTACCACTAACACTTCACCAGCATCGGGCTGCTCTAGGCCTGCTAATAGCTGCAGTAGAGTACTTTTTCCAGAACCAGAACTACCAATAATAGCCATGCTTTGGCCTGTTGCAAGGTTCAAATCCAATGCTTTAAGAACATCAATCTTACGCTGCCCATCCTTAAAAGATTTCACCAACCCACAAGCCTGCAGTACCCAATCACTCATGACGTAACACCTCTGCCGGCTCTACCTTAGATGCTCGCCAAGCGGGATAAAGTGTTGCCATTACACACAACAAAAACGAGCCGATACTGATAAACAACACATCTTCAAACCTGACTTGAGAAGGGAAATAACTAATAAAATATACCTCAGCGCTGAGCACTTTAAAGCCAAAAACCTGTTCAGCCCAATCAACAATTTGAGTAATATTAAGGGCAAGTAAAACACCTATCAAAGTGCCTATTAAAGTACCTAAGAACCCAATAATACTACCTTGTACTATAAAGATGCCCATGACCTCTTTTTGACTTGCTCCTAAGGTTCTCAAGATAGCGATATCAGCCTGTTTCTCAACAACCAGCATCACTAGTGTAGACACTATATTAAAGGCCGCAACAGCCACTACTAGCATTAACAAAAGCCCCAACATGCGACGCTCCAACTGAATAGCCTGAAATAAGCTACCATGAGTACGCGTCCAGTCACTGGTCCAATATTGACCAGGTAATTGCAGTGCCACTTGCTTAGCTTTATCAGGTGCAGTAAATAAATCATCTAACTTTAAGCGTAAACCTTCTGCCCCTCCGCCTAAGCGCTTTAATTTACTGGCATCAGCAATGTGCATGATGGCTAGGTTAGCATCCAACTCTGCCCCCACTTTAAATATTCCAACTAAAGTGAAGCGTTTTAAACGAGGTATAATGCCGGCAACAGTTAAGGAGGCTTCAGGTAAAAATAAAGTCACCTTATCACCCAATCGCGCACCTAGTTGTCGTGCCAAAAGATCACCCATAAGGATATTGAATTCTCCAGCCTTTAGGTCTGACACCAAGCCTTTTATCATGTGATTTGGCAATATAGATACCAAAGCTTCAGCTTCAGGTTCAATACCATTGAGTAACACTGGCTGCACTCGGCCTCTATTATTAAACATGCCTTGACCATGAACAAATGGCGCAACCCCAACAACACCTTCCACTTGCATGGCTAGCTTTGCTGGTTGTTGCCAATCCATTATAGGCTCAGCAGTTTGTACAGTGGCATGGGGGACCATGCCTAAAATGCGCTGGCGTAATTCTTGGTCAAAACCGTTCATTACAGACAGCACAAGGATAAGCACAGTGACACCTAGCACTAAACCAAGCATAGAGATTAGCGAAATGAAGGAAATGAAGTGATTCTGTCGTTGAGCCCTTGTGTATCTTAGACCGACAGTCAAAGCAATCGATTGAAACATGTGCTTCCTGATTAGTATGAAAACATACCCGCTAATATAATACAGATTTAGTCAGTGGGTTGATAAGCGTTACTTAGTTAGTAATTTGCCGAGCTCTATTGATACCTAACTGCGCAGCCACACGGTAAGCTTCAGCCATGGTTGGAAAGTTAAAGGTGTTATTAACAAAATACTCAATCGTATTGGCGTCACCTTTTTGGTTCATAATCGCTTGGCCGATATGAATAATTTCTGAAGCTCGGTCCCCAAAACAATGTATACCTAATATTTCATAGGTGTCACGATTGAATAATATTTTCAACATCCCTACTACTTCTCCACTAATTTGTGCACGAGCTAGATCTTTAAAGAAGGCCTGACCTACTTCATAAGGCACCTTTTCAGCCGTAAGTTGCTCTTCAGTTTTGCCTAAAGAGCTAATTTCGGGAATAGTATAAATGCCTGTTGGCACATCATCTACAAAACGAACACCTGGAAGGCCTAATAAATCTGAAGCTGCTGAACGGCCTTGGTCATAGGCAGCTGAAGCTAAGCTTGGCCAACCCACTACATCCCCTGCTGCATAAATGCCATCCACAGTCGTTTGGTAACGCTGGTCAATTTCTAACTGGCCTCGGCTATTAGTTCCTATGCCAAGATTCTCTAAGCCAACGCCTTTAGTGTTGCCTGATCTGCCGTTACAAAACAACAGCATATCCGCACATAGACGCTTGCCAGACTCCATCTCTATCGTTACTGAAGTGTCATTGGCTGAAACGCTTTTATAGGTTTCATTATGGCGTATTCTCACACCGTTATTGCGCAAGTGGTAACTTAAGGAATCAGAAATCTCAACATCAAGAAACTCCAATAGGTTAGCTCGGTTATCCACTAAGTCAACCTTCACATCTAAGCCTGCAAAAATGGAAGCGTATTCACAACCGATCACCCCTGCACCATAAATTATTAAGGTGCGCGGTGTGTGTTTTAAGTTAAGAACAGTATCACTGGTGCAAATACGTTCGTGTGAAAAATCTATATCGCTGGGCTCATAAGGGCTAGAACCAGTAGCGATCACTGCTTGATCAAACCTTAGGTTTTCATTTGTTTCGTTACCTAATATTTCAATATTATTACGGTCTACAAAACGTGCAAAACCAAAAAATACATCTACGCGATTGCGTGCGTAGAATTGTGTACGTAACATTACCTGTTTGGCAATAACTTCACTGGCAGTTTTAAGCACTTGAGGAAAAGAAAAGTTTTTAGGCTCTCCAATGACACGAAACAAAGGGTTAGTATTAAACTCAACAATCTGTTTCACAGAATGGCGTAGGGCTTTAGAAGGAATGGTGCCTTTATGGGCGCAGCCACCTCCTACTTGCTCTCGCATTTCTACCACTGCTACTTTACGACCTAATTTAGCAGCATTTATTGCTGCAGCCTCTCCCGCAGGCCCGGTACCAATTACTACCAAGTCGTAATCATAATCTGCCATGTTTTTTCTCTGTCGTACTTGATTTTTACTAGGTGAGCAAAGCGGTTATTAGCATAAAATGCTTATCGCTTTGCCTCATAACTAACGTCACTTGCCTGATCTTGAAGCATTTTATCGGCTTTGAAACTCTTTTGCTGTTCTGTTTCGCACACTTGTGGGTCGCCTTTACACACATCGCATGCCACATCCATACCTAGTGCGGTCATACCACCACAAGATCCAGCTATAGGCTTTCGGCCCATTAATACACCCACTGCCATTCCAGCAACGATGAGCAATAACACGACAAAGGACAAGATTAAAGTTTGCATTTAGTTCTCCAAGTAATCTGTGAAGTTTGCGGTAGATTGAGCCGCAAATCCATCGAGTTGTTTCATTATAAAGTATGCAGGCACTTGGTGCATAGTTGCCCAAATAATACCTTTTTCACTTCCCATTACCATTAATGCTGTAGCCAGTGCATCAGCTCTAGCAGCGCTGGCATCCATCACCGTGACAGAGGCTAAGTTATGCGTGACGGGCCTTAAAGTATGAGGGTCTAAAGTATGGGCATATCTAACGCCATCCAATTCATAATAATTGCGGTAATTTCCAGAAGTTGCAACCGCAATATTACTCACGTTGATTACTTGGTAGATTTGCTTAGCATCAATAGATGGTGTTTCTATAGCAATACGCCAAGGCATGCCATCAGGTTTAAACCCTTTAGCACGAAGCTCTCCACCAACTTCTACGAGGTAGTCATTCAGGCCTTTGGAATCCAGCCACCTAGCCACTGCATCCACCCCATAGCCTTTGGCAATTGCCGACAGATCAATTGTACTGTCAGTACTCTTTAACATGACTGGTGGTTGTATTTGTACTTTTAAAGATTGGTATCCAATTAAAGGCCTTAGTGCATCAAGAGCAGCTTGTGAAGGACTATTTACAGGCATTGGGTCTGGCCCAAAACCCCACAGGTTAACTATGGGTCCCACAGTAATATCAAACGCACCGTTGGTTTGCTCACTCAACTCAAGTGACTGTGCGACTAATGTGGCCATTTCTGCTGGAACGCTATGCCATTGCCCAGCACTTGCACCATTAAAACCACTAAGATCCGAAGCGTCCATGTAAGTTGACATGCTAGCTTCAATTCTTTCAAGCTCTATAGCAACACCGCGAGCAATGTCACTGCTTATTTGACTTTGTTGGTCTACTCGTTGCACCCACTTTACTGTGTAACTTGTCCCCATAGACAAGCCAGTAATAGCTTCAATTTTTGGCGCTTGAGACACAGAACAGCCCAGCAACATGGTAAGCATTAATGCATACCACATGGCTAGGCTGATTCCTTTTAAGTGGTAGAACTTATCCGCCAAAATCATCCAACATAATGTTTTCGTCTTCAACACCTAAGTCTTGTAACATTTTCACAACTGCTGCGTTCATCATTGGAGGACCGCACATGTAAAATTCACAATCTTCAGGAGCTTCGTGGTCTTTCAGGTAGTTTTCAAACAAAACGTTATGAATAAAACCAGTAAGGCCATCCCAGTTATCTTCTGGCTGAGGGTCTGAAAGCGCTAAATGCCATTCAAAATTGTCATTATCAGCTGCTAGAGTATCATATTCATCACCGTAGAAAGCTTCACGCATACTACGCGCACCATACCAAAATGACGTCTTACGAGTAGAATTCAAACGCTTAAGTTGGTCAAAAATTAGTGAGCGCATAGGTGCCATACCTGCACCACCACCAATAAACACCATCTCTGCTTCAGTCTCTTTGGCAAAAAACTCTCCAAATGGACCATAGACTTTCATCTTGTCACCTGGCTTTAGGTTAAATACATAAGAAGACATCTTGCCAGCAGGTATACCACTACTGCCTGGAGGAGGCGAAGCGATACGAATGTTAAATTTTACGACACCCTGCTCTTCTGGATAGTTTGCCATTGAATAGGCACGCACTGTGGTTTCATCCACAACCGATTTATGTTGCCATACGTTAAACTTATCCCAATCGCCACGATATTCTTCTTCAATATCAAAAGTTTTATAGTCAATGGTATGCGCTGGGCATTCTAGTTGCACGTAGCCGCCTGCGCGAAAGTCTACACTTTCACCTGCCGGCAAACGCAAAGTAAGCTCTTTGATAAATGTAGCAACGTTAGGGTTAGACTCAACAGTACATTCCCATTGCTTAACACCAAAGACGTCTTCTTCAACTTCAATTACCATGTCTTGCTTAACAGCAACCTGACAAGATAAGCGCCATCCATCTTTTGCTTCACGCATAGTGAAGTGGCTTTCTTCAGTAGCTAACATAGAGCCACCACCTTCTTTGATGACACAGCGGCACTGTGCACACGTACCACCACCACCACATGCTGAGGCTAAAAAGATGCCTTGAGCAGACAAAGTTTGAAGTAATTTGTCTCCAGCAGCCACAGTAATGGATTTTTCTGGATCATTGTTGATTGAAATAGTAACCGCACCAGAACTAACTAACCTGGCCCGCGCAACTAAAATAACCGCAACTAAAAACAGAACAACGGCGGTAAACATTAAAACGCCGAGAGTAATTTCATTATTCATATATCAATACCTTATGAAGTGCGTTTTACAGCTGAATACCAGAAAAAGACATAAAACCAAGTGACATTAAGCCTACAGTCACAAAGGTGATACCAAGGCCACGTAAGCCGGCTGGTACATCTGAATATTTTAGCTTTTCACGAATGCCCGCAAGAGTAGCGATGGCCAAAGCCCAACCTACACCTGCGCCCATGCCATAAACTACAGATTCACCAAAGTTATACTCACGTTCTACCATAAACAGTGCTGCACCCATAATAGCGCAGTTCACAGTAATAAGAGGTAAGAACACGCCTAAGGCGTTGTACAAAGCAGGCATGTATTTGTCTAACAACATTTCCATAATCTGTACAATGGCAGCGATAACGCCAATGTAAGAAATCAACCCTAAAAAGCTTAGGTTAACTTCTGGCAATCCTGCCCATGCGAGTGCCCCATCAGCTAACAAGTAGGTGTAAATTAAATTATTTACCGGCACAGTAATAGTAAGTACGGCAATTACCGCAATACCAAGGCCAATAGCGGTTTTAACTTTCTTGGATATTGCTAAGAAAGTACACATGCCCAAGAAAAATGCCAAGGCCATGTTCTCAACGAACACAGCTTTAACAAATAGGCTTAGATAATCTTCAATCATTGTTTCAGACCCTATTTAGTGTGCGAGGCAAGTTTGTATTCAACAGCTTCTACCTGATCAATCTTCGAATTACGAAGTAACCAAATAAAGCCGCCGATAACAAAGAAGGCGCTTGGTGGAAGTAGCATTAAACCGTTGGAGTAGTACCAACCGCCATTGGTGACCAAAGGAAGTATTTCAAAACCGTATAAACTACCAGAACCAATTAGTTCACGCACAGTGGCGACAAATAGCAATACCACTGAGTAGCCTAAACCGTTGCCGATGCCATCAAAGAAAGAAGGGATCGGTGGGTTTTGCATAGCAAATGCCTCTGCGCGTCCCATTACAATACAGTTGGTAATAATTAAACCAACAAATACCGAAAGCTGCTTGCTTACTTCATACGCATAGGCCTTGAGTACCTGATCTACCACGATCACTAAAGAGGCAATAATAATCATCTGCACGATGATACGAATGCTGCCCGGTACTTGATTACGAATACATGCAATGAAAAAGTTTGAAAACGCGGTTACCACAGTCAGTGCAAGACACATAACCAGTGTAACTTTCAAACTACTAGTGACTGCCAATGCCGAACATACACCCAAAATTTGCAATGCAATGGGGTTGTTAGTAAAGATTGGTGATAACAAAATCTCTCTTGTCTTAGCCATGATTATGCATCTCCTGCTTTAAGCTTAGCTAAAAACGGTGCAAAACCGTTCTTGCCTAACCAAAATTTAACTAGATTGGTCACACCATTACTGGTTAAAGTAGCACCTGCTAAACCATCAATATCATGCACATTAACTTTTTTAGCTTTACCCTTAATTAGGCCAATTTCAGGTGTATAAGAACCCTGAGCGTATACTTGCTTGCCAGGCCATACCGACTTCCATCGAGGGTTGTCGACTTCACCACCTAACCCCGGGGTTTCTGCATGTTCATAAAAGCCTAACCCAGCCACTGTATTAAAGTCGCTTTCTAGGGCAATAAAGCCATACAACGTAGACCATAATCCATAACCATGGATAGGTAAGATAATACGTTCAATACCCTGCTCACCTTCTACTAGGTAAACCGTACTGTATAAAGACTGCTTGCGAATACTAGCAATGTCTTCATCTGGAGTTAACGCTCTTGCTTGTGAAGGGTCTCTAGCTGCTTTACGCATGTCATATGTGGCGACATCTTCATCAGTACTGAACTGACCAGTACGCATATCAACAAGCTTAGGGGTAATGGTTGCAAATGCAGTAGCTACATCACCATTAACGACTTCAATGCCCGCTGCAGCAAGAATGTTCATCTTCTTTTCATTGATTACATTAGCTTTTTGCTTGTCCCTTAGGATAACGGCTGCCGCTGACACAATGACAGAACATACAACACAAAGCACCAAGGCCACTATAATCGTGCGTGATACAGAATCTTTTGAATTAGACATTACGTGCTACCCTCCGCTGAATATTTGCTTCGGTGACATAGTAGTCAATCAAAGGCGCAAACAAGTTGGCAAACAAAATAGCCAACATAATACCCTCAGGGAAAGCTGGGTTAAGCACACGTATAAGCACTGCCATTACACCAATCAACGCACCAAAGTACCACTTTCCAGTATGGGTCATAGAAGAAGAGACTGGGTCTGTCGCCATAAAGATCATGCCAAACGCAAACCCTCCAAGCACTAAGTGCCAGTAGAAAGGTAATGCAAACAGTGGATTGGTATCAGAGCCAATTAGATTAAGCAAAGAACTCATGGCAATCATTCCAACCATGACACCTGCTACAATGCGCCACGCAGCTATACGTGTCCAAAGTAGTACAGCACCACCCGCAAAAATAGCTAGGGTAGACACTTCACCTACAGAACCTTGGATATTACCAATAAATGCGTCAGCCCACGTAATGCCAGCATCAGCTAAAGCCGCAACACCGCCCGCATTAGCTAAGCCTAGTGCAGTTGCACCAGAGAAGCCATCAACCGCAGTCCATACCGCATCACCAGACATTTGAGCTGGGTAAGCAAAGTATAAGAAAGCACGTCCTGTAAGAGCTGGGTTTAAGAAATTCATGCCCGTACCACCAAAGACTTCCTTACCTACAACAATGCCGAAGGTAATGCCTAAAGCAGCCTGCCATAAAGGAATATCAGGTGGAAGAATCAGCGCAAATAACACCGATGTAACAAAGAAACCTTCGTTAACTTCGTGGCCACGGACAGCGGCAAACAAGACTTCCCAAAAACCACCCACTATAAACACGACTAAATATACCGGCAACCAATAAGTTGCTCCCAATATAATGTTGTGCCAAATGCTGGCAGCGTCAAACCCGGCGATAGTAGCAACAACACTGCCACGCCAGCCATCGGCCTGAGCAATGTTCATTGCATCCATCGCGGTGTTTGCTTGGTAGCCTAGGTTGTACATACCAAAGAATATGGCTGGAAAAGTACACAACCATACTGTGATCATCATACGCTTAAGGTCTATGCCGTCACGCACATGGGCTCCACTTTTAGTGACATAACCTGGGGTGTAAAATATCGTATCCGCTGCTTCATACAAAGCATAAAACTTTTCGTACCGGCCACCTTTATGGAAGTGGGGTTCCATAGAATCTAAAATACTGCGTAAGCTCATGTTTAGCACTCCTTCTCTATGCGCGTTAACACATCACGCAATATAGCGCCGTATTCATATTTGCCTGCGCAGGTATAAGTCATTAGCGCTAAATCAGCTTCCTCTAGCTCTAGGCAGCCTAGCTCTTGTGCATTAACAATGTCACCTACTACCAAGCTACGAAGTAGCTGTGTAGGCAAAATATCCAAAGGCATCAGACGTTCGAATGTGCCTACTGGCACCATAGCTCTTTGAGAGCCATTAGTTGAGGTATTCAAAGACACTTCTTTGTTACGATCTAAAGAGGATAAGAATATATTCAACACAGAGTGCTTTTTACTACCAGGGGACAACCAACCCATAAACTCACGCTTTCTGCCTTCTTCAAGCACCGTTATTTGGTTATTGTAACGCCCTAAAAAGGCCGTAGGACCAAAAGCTGAAGTACCACCTAGCACTGATCCAGATATCACACGATTGTCAAATTCACCTTCTTTAGTTTCACCAGCTAACAACTGAGTCATGGATGCACCCAGTCGGGTGCGAACTAAACGAGGATTAGTGACCATTGGGCCCGCTAAAGAAACAATACGCTGTGTAGGCAGTTTGCCTGTAGCAAATAGCTCAGCAAATGCGATTACATCTTGATAACCCACAGCCCAAACTGTTTTAGTGGCACTTACAGGATCCAACATGTGTATATGTGTAGAGGCAAGACCTGCAGGGTGTACCCCGCCAAAGCGATGTACTTGAGCACCATCAACCTGTGGCACTTTTGTATCTGCAGCTGCACACACAAAAACTAGGCCATCAGTAAGTTTGGTGAGTAATTGTAACCCTTGTGCAAACTCATCTTGTTGAGCGGCAATAATAGGCGCAGGATCTACTGCTAAAGGATGGGTGTCAATTGCTGTAACAAATATAGAACGAGGCTTGCTGTCAATAGCAGGCACTTTACTAAATGGACGTGTTCTAAAAGCAGACCACAAACCAGAAGCTTGTAAATTTTGTGCAACTTGCTCAGTTGTTAGACTAGCTAGATCACTGGCAGCACAGGTTGCAAATTCAACTGCATCCTCACTACCGGCACTGGCATCGATATCTATTACAACCGATTGCAAAACTCGCTGGGCACCCCGATTAATGGCACTAATTACACCAGCAGCAGGGGCAGTATAATGCACACCCTGTGTCTTCTTATCGGAAAACAAAACTTGTCCCAGCTTCACTGAATCACCTACTTTGACTAGCATCGTAGGCTTCATGCCCACATAGTCAGCACCGATCACAGCGACTTGGCTTACCGCTGCAGCATCTTGAATGCTCTGCTGCGGCGCGCCAGACAATGGCAAATCCAGACCGCGTCTGATTTTGATCATAAGTCGTACCCAATTGATAACGTTATTGGTTAGTTTTAGCACTCACTAGAGGCTTTATAAGTACTCTAAATAAGGCACAGCTAAAACGCGTTGAAAAATCGGCTTTATTATACGTAAATGCGTGAAATTTTTCCAGCCTTATAACTAAAAAGGCTACCCTAAGGCAGCCTTTTAAATTTTTACACTGTTTCAGCGTAGATGCTTTAACCTAAAGCACCATTACTGGAGACACGATAATCATTTCTTCGATAGTTTATTAATCTTCTATAGGAAATGCAGGTAGTGCAGTATTGGTCACATGCTGCAACATACGAATAACTTGGCAAGAATAGCCAAATTCATTGTCGTACCAAACATACACAACACAATTTTTCTTACCTGTTGCCACAGTGGCCAGTCCATCTATAACACCCGCTGCACGAGAACCTACAAAGTCACTAGACACTGCTTCTGGCGAGTCTGTGTAGTCAATTTGCTTTTGCAAATCAGAATGTAGCGCCATATGACGTAAATAGTCATTGAGTTCATCACGATCTACTTCCGAATGCAGGTTAAGGTTAAGAATAGCCATAGAGACATTAGGAGTGGGCACACGGATAGCATTACCTGTCAACTTACCTTCTAGCTCAGGCAGTGCTTTAGACACCGCTTTAGCAGCACCTGTCTCAGTGATCACCATGTTAAGACCAGCTGCACGGCCACGACGGTCACCTTTATGGTAATTATCGATTAAATTTTGGTCATTAGTGTAAGCATGCACAGTTTCAACGTGGCCATTGTCCACACCATACTTATCATTTAATGCTTTAAGGATAGGTGTAATCGCGTTTGTAGTGCAAGACGCAGCAGACAGTATGGTATCTGTACTTTCTATATCTTTTTGATTAACACCCATGACGATATTTTTAATACCCTTGCCAGGGGCTGTAAGCATTACCTTGGACACGCCATTGGCGCGCAAATGAAGAGACAAACCATCTTCATCGCGCCACTTGCCAGTGTTATCAATAACCACAGCATTACTAATACCGTAGTCGGTATAATCAATTGAATCTGGCGAACTTGCGTAGATGATTTTAATCACGTTACCGTTAGCGATCAATGCGTTTTGCTCTTCATCAACCGTAATTGTACCTTGAAAAGTACCGTGGACAGAATCACGTCGTAATAAACTAGCTCGCTTAGCAAGGTCATTATCCCCACCCTTGCGCACTACAATGGCACGCAAACGCAAGCTTTGACCACCACCGGTCTTCTCTATTAACAAGCGTGCAAGCAAACGACCTATGCGACCAAAACCATAAAGCACGACGTCTGCTTGAGTTTTTGCACTATCACGATTAACTGCACCCTTTAAAGCTGCAGAGACATAGTCTTGTAAGCTCTGGCCTGCACCATCATTACGAAAACCTATGGCTAATTTACCAATATCAACATGCACATTAGATAGAGCCAGACCCTGAATCACATCAATGACTGGAAAGGTTTCATGAACAGACAGACTAGTGTGCTCCAACATGCGTGCAGCACGGTGGGATTTAAGAATACTAATGACTGAACGGTTAACAACAGAGCGACCAAAAACGGACACTTCTACATTATCTTCACGATAGACTTTACCAATCAAGGGGATCATGGCTTCGGCTAACGCTTCACGTTTTTTCCAATCTGAAAACACTTGTTCTTGGCTCACAATGAGTCCCTTTGTTAACCGTATTACACGGCTTAGTTGTAGTTAGGTGATTAGCCAATGACTCTCTTGTCACTCGGCAAGTTATTATCGTAGAAGCAGCCTGCTTTGGCAAACCAAAATGGCAAATGTTAATCATTTTCTAAAATTATATGCAAGTATGAATGCACCCATTAACAAACCAATTAAAGTGCTGTAAAAATAACAAGGTATAGCAAATTTTATAAAACCTCACACGCGGCAGTTTTATATAGATCATTTACCTAGGTTTTAATGCAAGTTAAAACAGAAGCCACTACAATAGAAGCGTCTATTTTTGCCTTAACGGCCAACGCCTTAGGACTTTTGCGTGCTACTACATTCTATTCCTACCCCTTCTAAAGCTGGCAATAAGTTACTTTGGGCACAAGCTCATGGTGCTACTTCTGCCTTGGCGATCGCACAAGCAGCACAAGCGCACCAAGGGCCCGCGTTAGCTTTAGTGAAAGATACCGATGCAGCACTTACACTAAGTGCACAGCTGAAGTTTTTCTTAACTGGCACGGAATATAGTTGTTTAATGCTGCCTGATTGGGAAATACTGCCTTATGACAGTTTTTCTGCTCACCCAGACATTATTTCAGAGCGCATAAGCACGCTCAACCAAATCACCAATCTAAGTAAAGGCGTCGTTATTGTGCCCGTAGCTACACTGCTGCACAGACTACCCCCAATGAACTACTTAGCAGGCAACAGCTTCACTCTAAAAACAGGCCAAAACTTACCACAAGGTCAATTTCGCCAACGTTTAGACCAAGCGGGTTACTTACTTACAGAAACCGTCTCACAAGCCGGTGAGTTTGCCCTTAGAGGAGGCTTAATCGATCTTTACCCTATGGGTAGCCACGCCCCTTTGCGTATAGAATTATTTGATGACGAAATTGAAAGCCTGCGGTATTTCGATGCAGATAGCCAACGTACCACAGCTTTAATTACTGAATTCAATCTACTTCCAGCGCGCGAGTTTCCATTAACCGATACCGCAATAAGTCACTTTAGACAAAGCTTTACCAGCCAATTCGATCTAGATCCAAAAGCTTGCCCTGTGTATCAAGATGTAAGCCAAGGATTTGCCCCTGCTGGAATCGAGTATTATATCCCATTATTTTTTAACACCATGTCTACTTTGCTAGACTATCTTCCAAGCTCATCACTTGTGATTAAGCTAGGCGGTATTGAAGAACAAGCCCATCATTTTTGGCAAGATATTGAGTCTCGTTATGAAGATTATAGTCATGACATTGAGCGCCCATTACTTGAGCCTAAACAGCTATTCTTATTTACCGATGAAATGTTTTCTGGCTTAAAAAACTTTCCAATCATCGACATACAAGACAGTGCATTACTTGAGCCTGATGCCAACAAGGGCTCGTATAACTTAGGCGGTGCACAAAACCCGCAACTTGCCATTAACAATACACTATCTAACCCTCTAGCGGCCTTACAAACAGCAATAGAAGGCACCGATCAGTGCATACTGGTTTGTGCCGAATCTGCCGGAAGAAAAGAGGCCTTACTCGACTTATTTAAGATATTACCCAACGACCCAGAAAATATAGAAAACTGGTCGGACTTTATTGCCACAAGGCCTAATTTTGGAATCTGCGTTGCACCGTTAGAAGAAGGATTAAATTTACCCCAGCACAAGCTTTTAGTTGTCTGTGAGGCTCAGTTATTTGGTCAAAAAGTACTCCAAAGACGCAGACGAGACAAAGCCACTGAAAATCCTAATACTGCTATCCATGATTTGGCTGAACTAAGTATAGGCAATGCTGTAGTGCACCAAGATCACGGTGTAGGTCGTTATCATGGGCTACAAAGTTTAAGCATAGATGGTCAAGATGCTGAATTCTTAGTATTGCTTTACGCCAACGAAGCTACACTTTATGTACCTGTTTCTGGCATAGAGCTTTTATCACGCTATTCTGGTGGAGAAAATGCACCATTACATAAGCTCGGTGGTGAACAATGGACCAAGGCCAAACGCAAAGCTGCAGAAAAAATTAAAGATACGGCAGCAGAGTTATTGCACATTTACGCACTTCGCGAAGCTCGTGATGGGCATGCATTTCCAAAGCCTGATGCAAGTTATCAGGCCTTTTGTGATGCTTTTCCTTATGAAGAAACACCAGACCAAGAGCAAACTATTAAGGCTGTGCTTAGTGATATGATGGCAGACCAACCTATGGATAGACTGGTTTGTGGTGATGTTGGTTTTGGTAAAACAGAAGTAGCTATGCGCGCTGCATTTATGGCCATTAATGGAGGCAAACAAGTAGCCTTACTAGTGCCCACTACACTGCTAGCACAACAACACTATGAAACTCTAAGAGACCGCTTTGCTAACTGGCCAGTTAATGTTGGTGTGATGTCACGCTTCCAATCGACAGCGCAGCAAAACAAGTCCATGGCTCAAGCTGAAGACGGCACATTAGATATTTTAGTAGGCACCCACAAAATTTTACAAGGTAAACTTAAATTCAAACGCTTAGGTTTACTTATTATTGATGAAGAACACCGCTTTGGTGTGCAGCAAAAAGAATCGTTTAAAAAGCTTCGCTCAGAAGTGGACATATTAACTATGACAGCCACTCCTATTCCAAGAACATTAAATATGTCCATGGCAGGCATGAGAGACTTGTCTATTATTGCCACGCCTCCAGCAAGGCGTATATCCATTAAAACGTTTGTCCGCCAAGATGATAAAAAAATTGTTAAAGAAGCTATTTTAAGGGAGCTACTGCGTGGCGGGCAGGTATATTTTTTACACAACGAAGTTAAAACCATTGAAAATAGTGCGCAACGATTACGTGAATTAGTGCCAGAGGCCCGTGTTAGTGTGGCCCATGGGCAAATGCGCGAGCGTAATCTAGAACAAGTAATGAGTGACTTTTATCACAAACGCTCTAACGTACTTGTTTGCTCTACCATTATAGAAACTGGTATCGATATCCCTACGGCTAATACAATTATTATTGAACGTGCCGATAAATTTGGTTTGGCCCAGCTTCATCAATTGCGAGGTCGTGTTGGACGATCTCATCACCAGGCCTATGCTTATTTAATGACCCCACATCCAAAATTATTAAGTAAAGATGCTGTCAAACGTTTAGAAGCCATCGAAGCCACGGCAGACCTTGGTGCAGGCTTCACCTTAGCAAGTCATGATTTGGAAATACGTGGTGCAGGCGAGCTACTTGGCGAAGAGCAAAGTGGTCAAATGCAAGGTATTGGATTTAGTTTATATATGGAAATGTTAAACCAAACCGTAGAAGCCATGAAAAAAGGCGAAACGCCAAACCTTGACCAACCATTTACCAGAGGCACTGAAGTTAACCTGCACTTACCTGCCCTGATTCCTGAGAGCTATTTACCCGATGTACATAACCGTTTAGTCATGTATCAGCGCATTGCCAATGCTGAGCACAATGCACAATTAAAAGAGCTACAAGTGGAAATGATTGATCGTTTTGGCCTACTGCCTGATCAAATAAAAAACCTTTTCCGTCAAAATCGTTTAAAGTTAAAGGCTAAGGCCATTGGCGTCACGCACATTGAAGCCTCTGCGAGTAGTGGACGTATAGAGTTTGGCAAGAACACCCAAATAGACCCTATGGTATTAGTAACATTAGTGCAAACCCAGTCTAAGCACTTTAGGTTTGATGGCGGCACTAATTTGCGTTTTACTTTACCGATGGAAAAGATAGAAACTCGCTTCCAACGTATGGAAGATTTAATTAAACAGTTGAGTTAATTATGGGATTAAGGGCTAATTTACGATTTCTTTTAAACAAATACCTGCATGTGTGCTGCATATCCTGGGCCTTGTTACTGCCAGATCTAAGTTTGGCTGCCAGTGACAAAAATCAGACTTGGTATCAAATAGAAGTCATTGTGGCAAAGCGCATAGATCAAAATATCAGTTTAGAAGCCTTTCCATCTGAGCCTGCATCTATCACCTCTGGAAGTAGAGTTCTTGCTGAATTTAATGCAGATATCGGTAACCCTTTCCAACTAGATAATGAGGAGTTTATTAGCCTTCCTTTAGATCTGCGTATACTCAATAATGAAGTTAAAGCCTTAACCAATAATGATCAATATGACGTGCTATTACATCAAAGCTGGCGCCAGATTTTAATTGGCAACAAGGCGATCAACTGGATTAATATAGGAAGTGGCTACTCTTGGGGTGGTCATCAACAACTTGAAGGCCGCTTAGGTTTCAGTAAAGGACGTTTTTTACACATCTTTAGTGACCTGCATTTAAATCAATTTCAAAGTTTTGCAACAGATATGAGCCAAAGGGCCAGCCGCCAGTCACTGCAATTAGATCGTTCATTAGCGCCTCAAATAAAGACACGCTATAGCTTAGTCCAGCGTCGTAAAATGCGCAGCAAAGAGTTGCACTATTTAGATCACCCTAAGTTAGTACTACTAGTTAAAGTCATTCCATATACGCCTGCAGAAACCATGATAAACACAGATGCGATTATCACCACCATACCCGCTATGGAAATTACATTAGCAGACCCTACGGAGCTAAACGGCGCTGAAGAAAAGCCTGTGGCACCTGCTGCGCCAATAGTTGATCCAACTCTATAGCTTGTGTGTGTAATTGAGCACGTGGATAAACGGGCTGGTGCCTATCATCATGCCAATTTTCCCAATTCAATGTGTGCTGAATAAACTCTTGCGCAAAGTGTGGCGAAATCTCGTGGCAACCTAATAAAATCACATCAAGGTAAGACTGCACTATAGGCGCATTTTGTAAGCCATGTTTATCATGATCATATAAATAAACCCATACTTTGCTATTTAAAGCCAATGCAGCATAGCCTGGCAAATAAGCAATTTGATCATGACTAAGCTGCGTGCGTACATAATGAGTTTCTCGTTCGTCAAAATTCTCTAACTCGGACTCAGGCACCTCAAACAAAACCCCATTACACAATGCATTTGGCATAACTCTGGCTGCAACTGCTCGCATTTTGGTGCCCTTCCAGCTTACCCAAGTGCGCTCTAACCCATGCACACGCACTGCTAATGAGTCTCCAGCAATCCCTGTAATACGACGACTAGAACTGCTAATTAGGCTGCCATAACCAAATATATAATGTTGCTCACTCATGTGTATCAGCACCCTCTATCTGTGGATGATTCATGTGAATAGTTTGAGTTGGGAAGGCAAACTCTGCACCATGTTGGGCTACGATGTCGGCAATAACACCGAGTAACTCTTGCTTAATTTCGTGAAATTCAGCCCAGTTAGTTGTCTTGGTAAACGTGTACACAAAAAAGTCTACGCTGTGGGAGTTGAACGTATTCACATTCACCATTAAGGTTTTTCCAGTATCTATAGCAGGATGGGCTAATAACATCTCTTTTACTGCTAAAGTAATTGCTTGAATTTTGTCTTGATCATCATAGCGCAGGCCAAATGTTTCATAGAACCGTCGGTTAGACATGCGTGAAGGGTTTTCCACAGAAATACTAGTAAAGGTTGCATTTGGCACATACAAGGGGCGCATATCAAAGGTGCGGATACGAGTTAAACGCCAACCAATATACTCTACAGTACCTTCAATTTCTTGATCAGGTGAACGGATCCAATCGCCCACAGAAAACTGGCGATCTAAATAAATCATTAAACCTCCAAAAAAATTAGACAAAAGCCCTTTCGCCGCAAAACCAATAGCAATACCACCCACTCCACCAAAGGCTAGTAGGCCTGAAATAGAAAACCCAAAGTGCTGCATTAAAGATAAAATAGCAGTAATAAAAATAGACGCTTTAATCAGCTTGCCAATAGCCTCAACTGTTGTTTTGTCCCATGCTTCACCGTGTTTACCAGGCTTGGATAGCATGTTGGCAACCACATTCACCAACCTTACCAAACACCACGAGACCAAAATAATCAGCAATGTATCGCGAAGATTAACTACAAAACTTAATGTATCTGTATCAAAGGAGTCGCTCACAATCTCAACAACCCAAGCAAGACCAATTACCCAAACACCCCAAGCTAATGGCTTTTGGGCAGCATCAAGCAGAGCATCATCCCATTCATTTTGAGTTTTTTGAAGTTGCACAGCCAAACGTTGAAATGACTTACGCACCAAAAAATTGAACAACAACACCCCGAATACCAACAAAAACATTTTAGCTAGCAAGATAGATTCTGATGAGTCTATGCCCGCCACTTCTAACAATTGGTCCACCATGTACATTAAATCTCTCCTATAATTGGCGCTTGGGCTGCGCTAGCCATAACGGGAATGATGTCCGCCATCATTTGATCCAAATTTCGGATAGTTTTATATTCTCGCTCACAAATTGCTAACAAAGCGTCACTGCTAGAAATTGAAAAGACCAATACTCCCAATAAATAGTGAAATCTCCAAAAAAATTGCTCATTGGTCATTGCTGGCATATGTTGGCGAAGTAGTTTCATAAAGTGCATAAACGATGCACCATATTGTTGAGTAAGGTGTTTACGAAGATGCCCCTGAGATTGGCTATACGCGGTATTAATAAGCCGCGCCAATATAGCCAAGCTGTGATGATTTTGTTGCACCACTTGCTGACAAGAGCGTGCCAAAATGCTTAACAAATGTTGTAATTCTTGCTCTTCACTGCGCCCATTAGGCAAACTTGATTCATAATCACTCAATTGGATTTTAAGGTTTTGGGTGAGAGGGTCCAAAAAGCGATCTGTAACTGCTTGGATTAAACCTTTTTTGGAACCAAAATGGTAATTCACTGCGGCTAAGTTGACTTTAGCTTTAGTGGTAATCGTTCTTAAAGAAGTTTCCACAAAGCCATGGGTTGCAAACTCAACTTCAGCAGCATCTAAAATCCGATCAATGGTAGAACTGGTCATGGTAATATTTTGCTTGCATAGAGTGTTTTAAACATTCGTTTAAAACTATCACGACTAGTTAATCCTAGCAAGTAAACGAACCTGAATTTAAGTTAAATATCACCTAGTTACAATGCATTAGATCAGTTACCATGTGCCTCTTAGCAAATCAATATAACTCATCTATATGCTCTACAAAAACCTTAGTCGCAATGTATGGTTGCTATCCGTTTCTCATGCTTTTTCGTTTGCTGGAGCCTCTGTCACTTTTTTCTTAGGTGGCATTATTGGTGCTCTTTTAGCGCCTTCCATTACTATGGCCACCTTACCTGTAGCAGCTTCAGTTATTGGCACGGCAATGGGCACCTGGCCTGCAGCTATGTTTATGAGTAAAAAAGGCCGCAAGGTGGGCTTTATTGGTGCAGCAGTTCTTGCCGCAGCATCAGCTTTACTAGGCGCCACAGCTATATGGCAAAGCCACTTTTGGCTCTATTGCTTCTCATGTCTAAGCTTGGGGCTTAGCTATGCTTTCGTACAACACTATCGTTTTGCAGCTGCAGAGAGTGTGGCAATAGAAATCGCTCCACAGGCAATATCAGCCATTTTACTATCAGGTATTGCAGGGGCATTTTTAGGGCCTAACATAGTCAATTATGCCCATAATTGGATTCCACAACATGCGTTTGTGGGCTCATACTTAGCCTTAGCCATATTAGTATTAATACCCGCTATCATTTTGTTATGGATGCAGGCCCCAACGCTTCAATCAACAACTAAAGACTACACGACAGGCAGAACTATTAGGCAATTAGCACAGCAACCAAATTTTATACTAGCTGTGTTAGCAGCTACCTTGTCTTATGCGCTTATGGTGTTTCTCATGACAGCCACACCACTGAGCATGCACGTTATGAATGGCCATAGCATGGACGATACAAGTATTGTCATTCAATGGCATATAGTGGGCATGTTTTTACCCTCTTTATTCGTTGGTAAATGGATCACAAAATATGGCCACAGAAAAATTATGCTACTAGGTATATTGGCTATCGCCATATGCATTGGTGTTAGCCAAGTCAATCAAAGCGTCACAGGTTATTGGATTAGTTTGGTTTCATTAGGTCTAGGTTGGAATTTCTTATTTGTAAGTAGCACATCACTGCTAATTACTACCTATAAAGAAGCAGAAAAATTTCGTGCGCAAGGGTTTAACGAGCTGATGGTATTTGGCGTACAAGCTATTGCATCATTGTCTGCTGGTTGGCTTTTAAGCATGAGTGATTGGAAAAGCATTAACTTAATGAGCATACCGTTTTTAGTGTTATTGTTACTTGTGATTTGGTGGAGTAATAAAAAATCAGTCGCTTAGATTTAGCACTTGCCTAGCCCAAGCGACATCATTTACAAATGCAGCATCAATACCCAGATGTTTTAAACGCAGCAGTTCTTCAGCTTCTTTCACAGTGTAAACGCGCACCAATAGACCGCGAGCGTGCGCGTCATCAACAAGTTGTGCATCAGTAGTTTCTGTATAGCTATGCAAGGCATCAGCACCCATATCATGAGCTAAAAAGGCCAATGAAACAGGACATGAGGCAATAAGGGGGGCAATATTAAGGGCGGGTAACAACATCTTTAGTTCCGCCAATAAACGGTGGTCAAATGCGGACACACATAACTGTGCCCATTCAAAATTTAATTGGCCTACAGCATGCTTTATTTCGTTAGCCACTTGATGAATTAAGTCCGCAGACTTAAGTTCAATATTGACTACACATACTCCCCTAACCAGCTCTAACACTTGTCGTAGACTTGGCGGAGGCTGGCCATCACCTGCATCAAGGCGCTGCCATGTTAGGGGAGTGAATTGATTGACAAAGCCCTCACCATTTGTCGTGCGATTTACCGTGCTATCGTGCATCACTACCACAGTGCCAGACATCAGTCTTACATCAAGTTCTATGCCATCACACTGCTGATGCAATGCCAACTTAAAGGCCTCCATAGTGTTTTCTGGGGCTAGATCACTGATACCTCGATGAGCAAATAACTGCATTAGAGACTCTAAGCTACATAGATTAAATAGAATCGTATTGTGCCTTTATATTTGAAACTTTCCAAGCGACTTTTTACTCGTTTGAACCCATGGACTGCTATTTTTTCAACACCTGTCTAAACCATCAAGTTGTTGATAAACTCAAACAAAAGGCACGGTAGGCAATGTCATGGTCACAAACAACTCAAACTTCGATTACATTATTGTAGGTGGTGGATCCGCAGGCTGTGTGCTTGCAAATCGACTTTCTAGTAACCCGCATAACAAAGTTTTGTTATTAGAAGCCGGTGGTAATGATAATTACATTTGGATACACATTCCAGTGGGATACTTATACTGCATGGGTAACCCACGCACGGACTGGGGCTTCAAAACAAGCAAACAAAAGGGCCTAAATAGCCGAGAAATAAACTACCCTAGGGGGAGAGTTTTAGGTGGATGTTCATCCATTAACGGTATGATCTACATGCGAGGCCAGTCCAGTGATTATGACAGCTGGCGTGATATGGGAAATCTGGGTTGGGGTTGGGATGACGTGTTGCCCTACTTTAAAAAATCAGAAGACTACTATGCAGGTGCCAGTGATTTTCACGGTATTGGTGGAGAATTGCGAGTAGACAAGCAACGCCTTTCTTGGGATATTTTAGATGCATACCGTGATGCCGCAATGCAGGCTGGGATAGATAAAATTGAAGACTTTAATTTAGGTGATAATGAGGGCTCTTCGTATTTTAAGGTAAACCAAAAGAATGGTTGGCGATGGAATACTTCAAAGGGATTTTTACGACCCATCAAACATAGAAAAAACCTAACAATAATTACTCATGCACAAGTACAACGAGTGATGTTTAGTGAAAAGCGAGCCTGTGGTGTAGAAGCTTTAGTGAAGGGCCGCCCGATGACATATCATACCAATGGCGAAGTGATTCTTTGTGCTGGCTCTATTGGATCGCCCCAAATTCTTGAACTATCTGGCATTGGTAATCCTAAACATTTACTTAAAGCGGGCATCGAAGTAGTCCACCAAAGTAATGAAGTTGGAGAAAATTTGCAGGACCACCTTCAGCTTCGGGTGGTCTTTAAAGTTGAAAATATATTGACACTTAACCAGCGTGCCGGCACAACGTTGGGTAAAATAGGCATTGGACTTGAATATTTACTGTCACGCAAAGGGCCTATGTCTATGGCTCCAAGCCAATTAGGTATTTTTGCAAAATCAAGCGATGACGTCAAAACTGCAGATTTAGAATTCCATGTTCAACCCTTGTCTTTGGATAAGTTTGGTGACCCACTGCACCCCTTTCCAGCTTTCACCGCAAGCATCGTTCCATTGCGTCCACAAAGCCGCGGCTCAAGCCACATTATTTCTGCTGACCCAAAGGTTCACCCCTGTATTAATCCAAATTATCTCAGCACCGAGTATGACAAACAGGTGGCTAGCAATGCCATTAGATTAGCTCGCCATATCGCTCAACAACCGGTGATGAAAAAATATAAACCCAATGAAATAAAACCAGGTACCAATTACCAATCAGATGCAGATTTAGCTAAGGTCGCTGGTGATATAGGCACTACTATATTCCACCCAGTAGGCACTTGCCGGATGGGCTCAGATGATCAAGCTGTAGTGGGTATAGATTTGAAAGTTAAAGGTGTACAAGGTCTGCGTGTTGTAGATGCTTCCATCATGCCAACAATTACATCAGGCAACACCAATGCCCCAACCATTATGATCGCAGAAAAAGCTGCTGATATGATTTTGCATCGTTAAAACATAAAACAATCAATAAACTTCAGCGTAGTTCTAGCATTTATACTGAAGATACTATATTTTGAAACGCAAATAATACTGCGCAATCATTTGGAAGATCAACCTCCTATGCCTAACGAATCATCACTACATCCATTACCTAACCCATCATCAAGCCATTCAGTTTGGCTTAAAAACCCTCTTGCTATTTTAGCTGATAGTGCCGAAGGTGGGTTGGTAGTAAAAGGACAAAAAGTAATAGAATTGGTAGCCAAAGGACAGCAGCCAAAATCTAGCTATGATGAGGTGATGGAATGTGGCGAGTTAGTCATTTTGCCTGGTTTAATCAATGGTCATCACCATTTTTACCAAACCTTAACACGCGCCTTACCCCAAGCACTTAACAAGCCTTTATTTGGCTGGCTTACCAGCCTTTATCCAGTATGGGCAGGATTAGAGCCTGACATGCTATATCAAGCTACGCGCTTGGCTTTAGCGGAGCTACTGTTATCTGGTTGCACCACAGCTGCAGATCATCACTACTTGTTTCCTGAAGCCCTAACGCAAGCTATGGATATACAAGCAGAAGCTGCAGCAAGCATTGGTATTCGTATGACTATGACCCGTGGCTCCATGAGTTTGGGAGTGAATGATGGCGGCTTACCACCACAAAGCACAGTGCAACAAGAAGACACAATCTTAGCCGACAGCGAGCGCGTTATTAAACGGTATCACGACCCTAGAGAAGGCAGTATGTTGCAAGTGGCTCTAGCTCCTTGCTCACCTTTTTCAGTGACACCTGAATTAATGCGCAATTCTGCAACCCTTGCAGCTCAGCACAATGTAATGCTCCACACTCATTTAGCTGAAACCATAGATGAAGAGAATTTTTGCCTACAACGCTTTGGGTTACGCACGGTGGATTACCTTGATAGCGTGGGTTGGTTGGGCCCACAGACCTGGTTAGCCCATGGCATTCACTTTAACGATGATGAAATTAAACGTTTAGGCGCTGCCGGCACTGGTATCTGCCACTGCCCTACCTCAAATATGATGCTAGCCTCTGGCATGGCACCTGTGCAGGAATTAGAAGCAGCAGGATGCCCTGTAGGCTTGGGAGTAGATGGGTCAGCCTCAAATGATGGCTCGAATATGATCCAAGAAGTGCGCCAAGCTTTATACTTACAACGCTTAAAGTATGGTGCACAAGTAAGCCACTTTGACGCTTATCGTTGGGCAACAAAAGGTAGTGCTAAAATGTTAGGCCGCAGTGACATTGGTTCATTGGAAGTGGGGAAACAGGCAGATATTGCTTGTTTTAAACTAGATGAGATGCGCTTTAGCGGCAGTCATGATCCATTAGCAGCCTTATTATTATGCGGCGCGCATAAAGCGCAGCACGTAATGGTGGCGGGTAAATGGCGCGTAAAATACGGTGTCATTGAAGGTTTAGATGTGGGGCCGTTGTTACAACAGCACGGTGCTGCGGCACGTGCTTTGGTTGCAAAAATATAGCCTGAACCCTCACTTCATCATGTGATATGCCAAGCATAAAAAAGCCAGCTTGATCAATCGAGTAAGCTGGCTTTTTATATTCTAGCTAAAAGCTAATTAGCCTTTAATAATGTTGTGCTCTGGCCCAAATGGGAACTTAGTGATGTTCTCTGCGCCTTCGTCACCTACCACTAAAATGTCATGCTCACGATAACCACCAGCGCCTGCCATACCCTCTGGCAACATGATCATAGGTTCAATAGAAACCACCATGCCAGGCTCCAACACTGTGTCTACGTCTTCACGGAATTCAAGACCGGCTTCACGCCCGTAGTAATGACTAAGGGTTCCAAAAGAATGCCCATAGCCAAACGTGCGGTATTCCAATACATCGTGCTCAGCAAAAATTTCATTTAGCTCATGGGCTACATCACTACATTTCACACCAGGTTTAACCAACTCTAAGCCACGACGATGTACCTTGCAGTTAATTTCCCATAGCTCTAAATGACGATCACTGGCATGCTCAGAAAACAAAGTACGCTCAAGTGCCGTGTAATAACCTGCAATCATTGGAAAGCAGTTAAGGCTTAAAATATCGCCAGCTTCAATCTTACGACTGGTGACTGGATTGTGGGCACCATCGGTGTTCATACCTGACTGAAACCAAACCCAAGTGTCCATGAGCTCACCATCTGGAAAGGTTTTAGCAATTTCACGGATCATCGCTTGGGTGCCTGCCAAAGCCACTTCGTATTCTGGCACACCTACCCCAATAGCATCACGGATAGCTGCACCACCAATGTCACCAATGCGCGAGCCATGCTTGATCACTGCAATTTCTTCAGCAGACTTGATCATGCGCATCTGCATGGTTGGCACACCAATATCAGTAAACTGCGAGGTTGGGAAAGTAGCTTTTACAATGTCCATCGTTGCCAAAGGCATATGGTCATACTCTACGCCAATGCGGCTGCCTGGTTTAATCAAGTTTTTAAGGGCAACAAAAAAGTTACCTTTTTGCCAATCGGTATAAACCACGTTGTCACCTAACTGGTTACGACGAAATGGCTGACCGCCATCGATATTAGCAGTAACGGTAGTGTAGTTGTCTTGTGTAACAACTAAACCATAGTCACGACCAAAGCGACAATATACAAAGTCTGAAAAGTAGTTGATGTTGTGATACGAGGTAAAGACTACAGCATCTAAATTAGCTGTTGCCATGTGCGCACGTAGCTTGGCAAGACGGTTACTTAGCTCTTGCTTAGAAAAAGTGGCCACAACTTTTTGACCGTTGGGGATTTCGATAGTACGAGGCATATTTTGTGGATTCATTGTATTCACCTATTCTTTACACACAACTCAATTAATAACACTGTAGCTACTAAAAATTCACTTAGCAGTACAAACTGGTGGCAGTTTAGTTTTTATCTATCTATTAGTAAAATAAATAAATTAAATTCAATCATTTATTATATTAATAATAATACCGTAAGGCTGACACCTAATTATTTTTGAGATTATTAACTTACCATCGGGGTAGCAAAATCTTGCAATATACATTTAGATTGGCGATATTGTGCATTATTCACAACAGATGTAATCGAGACTTAATGACATGGCCAAAAACAAGTTGATCGGTGATCCAACTATCATCTCTATGTATGCCAACCAATTTACCTTTTTGGCCCGACCTCTCACACGCGATATGAGTCAAAATTTTGATGCTGCTATTGTTGGATTACCATTTGATTTGGCAACTACAGGCCGTGCAGGAACTCGCCTAGGCCCTAACGCAGTGCGCCAGGCCAGTAGTAATGTAGGTTGGGAAGGAAGGCGCTGGCCTTGGGGATTTGATGCTTTCAAATACCTTACTGTAGCAGATTATGGAGATTTAGATTTTATTCCAGGTAGCCCTGAAGATCTCAACCTGCAAATAGAGGTGCATGCGCAAAACATTATTAGTTCTGGCACTCACATGGTGAGTATTGGTGGCGATCACTATGTGGCCCTACCATTACTTAGAGCCCACGCTAAACATTATGGAAAAATGGCACTTGTGCATTTTGATGCCCACACAGACACCTACCCTAACGATACAGAAATAGATCATGGCAGCATGTTTTACCATGCCCCTAAGCAGGGTTTAATAGACCCTGACCATTCAATTCAAGTGGGTATTCGCACAGAATACAGGCCGCAAGATCATGAATTTGAAGTGATTGATGCAGCACAAGCTAATGACTCCAGTGCCGATGACATTGCTGCAGCAATCATAAAACGAGTAGGAGACCTACCTGTCTACTTGACCTTTGACATTGATTGCCTAGACCCTGCTTACGCACCAGGCACTGGCACACCCGTAGTAGGTGGCTTAACTACAGACAAAGCCTTGAGAATTATTCGTGGTTTAAAAGACGTCAACATCGTAGGTTTTGACTTAGTGGAAGTCAATCCTGCCTATGATCATGCAGATATTACTGCATTGGCAGGAGCCACTTTACTGTTAGAGTTTTTGTACCTTTTGGCTCACAAAAAACATCAAAAAAGCTTATAGACCCAGACACACTATTGCTTAACTATTGATAAGTCATTTCCGATTTATTTCAACCAAGGGTTATGCCCTTTAGGTTGGATTCTTTCTGGCTCAGCTTCAGACACCTTCAAAGTTGCAGCTTTTGGCACTACCGGTATTATTGTAGGTGCAGATTCTGCAGCTGCATCAGCTTCAACTAACGCCGCCTGTGTTTCTAGCAACAGCTGGGCTTCCAATAAGCGCTTTGCTTCTCTAGCGGCCTCTATCTGCTCTTGCTCAGCTAAGCTTGTAGAGTCCATATCATAGACAAAAGAGCCGACGTATTGTAAAAAGTCGTCTTCATGAATTTTGGTGAGCTTATTGCGATATTCAAAATCAAACAACAAAATAATCCAGCTCACTTGTGCATGGCCCATTTTGTTAATTTTATGAATAACGCCTTCACCATATGCACTAGAATAAGAGCAGTCTTCAATAATGCTTTTTACTAACGCCGTACCACTTGCAACACCATTAGTTTCCATGTTTTCATGGTCATATTCGCTGATGGAAAAATTTTTTGCAAAGGCATCTAATCCTTGATCATCTTCTTCAAAGTAACTATCTGGAATGGTGTCGTAGCTTGTAGTAGAGCACCAAACAGACACTTTGCCGTGTTTTTCAAAGTTAGGAAGTTCTGTGATGTCTGTTGGAGTAGTAGATGAAACCATTAATGACGCCTAAATATTCGTGCTAAGGGAATAGAGATGGTAGTGGCGGAAAAATAACACATACACCTTAATCCTACAATCAAATTTGCTTTTATAAGGGACTAACAATGCAACAATATTTAAACATTTTTCAACATCTAGCTACAGAACATTTTCGCCAAGATCGAGCTGTAAGCGAGCCTATAAGTGCCAAAAATCTTACAGAAGTTGTCGATTTTAGCTTAGGCTTTGAAGGTGCAGATATAGACGCATTAGAACAAGCTGCAAGCCAGTATTTAACTTATCAACCGGACAGTGCTCAGGTAGATTTTTTTAAACTACTCTATTCCGGCCGAAATGACCCCGCACTATTTGGCGATTGGATAACCAGCCTTAGCAACGCAAACATGCACACTTACCAGATGAGTCCTGTAGCCACTTTGATGGAACAAGAACTCATAAACCAATGGAATCGTTTAATAGGCTTTACTACCGACTCTAAAACAGGTGATGGCATTATGGTGTCTGGTGGCAGCCAAGCCAACCTTATTGGCATGATGATGGCTCGTCATCATGCTTGTCCTGAGCTTAAGACCAAAGGTTCTACCTCTCAAAAATTAGTGGCCTTTGTGTCAGATCAAGCACATTACTCTGGCCAAAAAGCAGTCAATGTTTTGGGCATAGGCACAGACAATCTAATTGCTGTGGCTTCAGATGATCAAGGCCGGTTATGCCCTGCTGCACTATCAGAGGCCATTGAGCTAAGCATTAAACAAGGACACAAGCCTTTTTATATTGGCCTTACAGCAGGCACAACCGTGCTGGGAGCCTTCGACCCAGTACCAGAATGTAGAGCTATTGCCGACAAATATAATATTTGGTTGCATATTGATGGTGCATGGGGAGCGCCTATATTGTTTTCACCAACTCATAAACATTTGTTAAAGGGGTGCGAACTAGCTGATTCTTTTGCATGGGATGCTCACAAACTTATGAATGTGCCTATTACGGCAGCTGTTGTGCTAACTCGTCATCAAGGTATGTTGGAGCAAACATGTGGTGGGGGTGGTGGCGATTATCTTTTCCATAGCGATGAAAATGCCGCCTATAATCTAGGTCAAAAATCTATTCAATGTGGCCGACGTGCCGACTCTTTAAAAGTATGGTTAAGCTGGAAAGCGATTGGCAACAAAGGTTTTTCCGACAAGATTGATCACTTACAAGACATAAAGCAAAGCTGCGTCAATACGATCACTGCATCACCTGAATTGCACATGATTGGGCCTTCACCCTATCTCAATATATTGTTTCAATATCGCCCAGAAGCTGCCTTAAACGAAGAAGAGCTCCGAGCATTAAACATCTCTATTTGCAAAACCATGCAAGCACAAGGGGGTGCTTTTGTTGATTATGCTAAATATCAGGGCAAAACAGGTATCCGCCTTATATTAGCAAACAGTGACACTCAAAAAAGCGATATAGAACGCCTGCTTAGCCACTGCATTAAAACTGGTGAAGCCCTGGTTAACGCAAGCTAACTAGAGGTTTTCCAGATATTGCTATTGGTTGATGTCGGTTTTTTTACTGCAGGTTTGGAAACTGTGGCTTTGGGGGATGAATTAATCTGTGCCTGGTAATCCGCTTGAGATCTTAGTGGTTTGCCACGCACTATGGCATAAACATAAAGCGATTCTACTTTATCTCTAGCCCAGAGGGTTTTGCGTAGAAATTTAAGACTAGATTTAACGCTAGGGTTATCCCTAAAGCACTTTATATTGACCTGATCAGCTAATACTTCCCAACCAAAAGTGTCCACAAGGTCTGTTATAATTTGCTCTAACTTTACGCCGTGCAGCGGGTTACGAGGTTGCTCAGTGTTCATAATTTACTTCACATGACAAAACATTGGGCCTATTATCACCAACATGAAGTCACTAAACAACAGGTATTAACATGAGCCGCTCAAAACTCACTGCAATACAACAAGCTAAAGTTGAGCTGGCAGCGTGTTTTCGCTTAACTGCAAAGATGGATATGCATGAATCCATTGCCAATCATTTCAGTGTTGCCGTGTCAGATGATGGTCAACAATTTTTATGTAACCCTCAAGGTCGCCACTTTAGCACCATTAAAGCCAGTGAATTGCTGCTGTTAGACGCCAACAACCCTGACACCATGAATCAAGCTAATGCTCCAGATCCGACGACTTGGGCCATTCATGGTGCACTGCACCGTGATTTTGCTGATGCGCGTTGCATTATGCACCTCCACCCTCGATATGCTACTGCCTTAGCTTGCTTAAAAGACAAAACTTTATATCCCATAGACCAAAACGCTATGCGTTTTTATCAGCGCGTGGCTATTGATACAGGCTTTGATGGTATGGGTTTGGGCAACGAAGCACAGCGCCTTAGCAAGTGTATGGGAGATAAGCGCATTTTGCTCATGGGTAATCATGGCGTGTTAGTGATTGCCAACAGTATCGCACAATGTTTTGATGACATTTACTACTTTGAAAGAGCGTGTCGCACCTTATTAGATTGTTATGCCACAGGTCAGCCTCTGGATCCGGTCACTCATGAAGTTGCTGAAAAAACAGCACAACAATGGCAAGATTATGGGTTTGATTTTGGCCAGCAGCATTTAAATGAGCTCATGGCTATTCTGGATGCTGAAGATAGCTCATACCGCTTGTAATCTTGCCTGAAGTATAATGAAAGCGACATTGAGTTTGTTAATTCTGTAATTGAAGCTCTTTTGAGCAATCTCGTCTTTTACTGCCTATCGTTAGTCCGTATAATTACGCCAGCTATAAAGCTGACCTTTGCGTCAGCTTTATTACATAAAGCGATAACTATAAAAATCTCAACATTGGTCAAACCAATTTAACCAACTGTCCCCTTGAGATCACAGGATACCCATGATTAAAGTCGAATCAGTGAGTAAACGTTTTGGTGGCGTGCACGCCGTTAATAACGCCTCCATCGAAATAGCTAAAGGGTCCATCACCGGACTCATAGGCCCTAACGGGGCTGGTAAAACCACATTATTTAACATGATCGCAGGTAACCTAGCGCCAACTTCTGGGCACATATTCCTAGATGGTGAAGACGTCACTGGCGTGCCCCCTTACGAGCTTTTTCATAAAGGCTTACTGCGCACCTTTCAAATTGCCCATGAGTTTGGCACCTTAACCGTATTAGATAACCTGATGATGGTGCCGTCACAACAAGCTGG
This sequence comes from Candidatus Njordibacter sp. Uisw_002, assembly GCF_047730155.1. NCBI lineage: Bacteria > Pseudomonadati > Pseudomonadota > Gammaproteobacteria > Pseudomonadales > Candidatus Njordibacteraceae > Candidatus Njordibacter > Candidatus Njordibacter sp. Uisw_002. The sequence goes on along the minus strand of NZ_CP159832.1, from coordinate 1,075,327 downwards.
CGAAAAGCTGATGGACGCTTGGTTTCGCCCGTCACTGGTGCGCGAACAAGAAGCAAAAGTACGTGATAAAGCCATGGAAGTGATCGACTTTCTAAACTTGGGCCATGTCGCTCAAGAATTAGCAGGTAACCTTTCTGGTGGCCAAAAGAAGCTCCTAGAGCTAGGTCGCACCATGATGGTGGATGCAAAGGTAGTGTTGCTAGACGAAGTAGGCGCTGGTGTGAACCGCTCTTTACTGCGTGAAATTGGCGAGGCTATTGTTCGCTTGAATCAAGAAAAAGGCTATACCTTTTGTATGATAGAACATGACATGGATTTTATTGGGCGCTTATGTGACCCTGTGATCGTCATGGCCGAAGGTTCTGTGTTAGCTCAAGGCACGGCCAAAGAAGTCATTGCTAATGAGGCCGTTATTGAAGCCTATTTAGGCACGGGCCTGAAGAACAAACCAAAGGTGAGCGCATGAGCTATTTAGTAGCAGATCAATTACGCGGTGGCTATGGCGGTGCAGACATCCTTAACGGCTGTTCTTTGTCTGTAGACAAAGGTGAAATTGCCGTGATTGTGGGCCCTAATGGCGCAGGCAAATCCACCGCTATGAAAGCCTTACTTGGCATGCTTAACCTACGCGAAGGCAGCGTGACTCTAGGTGGCAAAGACATCACTCATATGTCGCCTCAAGATCGTGTGGGACAAGGCATTGCCTTTGTTCCCCAAACTCACAATGTATTTGGCGGCATGACTGTAGAAGAGAACCTAGAAATGGGCGCTTTTTTACGCACGGATAACTTTAGTGAAACCATGGAACAAGTGTACGAACTATTCCCTATTTTGAAACAAAAGCGCCGCCAAAACGCAGGCGAACTGTCCGGTGGTCAACGCCAACAAGTGGCAGTGGGCCGCGCCATGATGACACAGCCTAGCGTGCTCATGTTAGATGAGCCTACAGCGGGTGTGTCTCCTATTGTGATGGATGAATTGTTTGACCGTATCTTAGAAGTTAAAAAACAAGGCATCGCCGTGTTGATGGTTGAACAAAATGCAGCCCAAGCTTTAAATATAGCCGACAAAGGGTATGTTTTAGTAACAGGTACTAATAAACACACAGGCAGTGGTGACGAACTACTGGCTAATCCTGTGGTGCGACGCACCTTTTTGGGGGGTTAAGTAATGCCAGAATTTGTTGATGTTTTAAATGCCATTGTTTTATTTTCAAACTTTGTACTTGTGCCTGCTATTTCTTATGGTGCCCAATTAGCTTTAGGTGCTTTGGGTATCACCATGGTTTATGGCATTTTGCGCTTTTCTAACTTTGCCCATGGCGACATGATGGCCTTTGGCACCATGATGGTTATCCTAGTCACTTGGGGTTTTCAGTCTATGGGCATTAGCTTTGGCCCACTACCTACTGCATTACTCGCCCTACCCTTTGGCATTTTAGGTGCGGTGGCTTTAAACCTAGCCTTTGATAAAACTGTGTATAAATTTTACCGCACTAAAAATAGTGCTCCAGTAATTTTTGTCATCGTGTCTACAGGTGTAATGTTTATGACAAACGCCATAGTGCGTTTTATCATAGGCCCTGGTGACCAACGCTTTATGGATGGTACGAAATTTATTTTTAGACCCCGTGAATTTAAAGAATTCACAGGCCTAAGTGAAGGTTTAGCCCTTAAGTCTACTCAAGTGCTCACCGTAGCCGTCACCATTATTTGTGTCGCAGCGTTGTTTTACTTCTTGCAAAAAACTCGCACCGGTAAAGCCATGCGTGCGTTTTCAGATAATAAAGACTTAGCCCTTCTGTCGGGTATTAATCCAGACCGGGTGGTATTTATCACTTGGATTATTGTAGCAGCCTTAGCCACTACCGCTGGCACCTTGTATGGTTTGGATAAGAGTTTTAAACCCTTTACTTACTTTATGCTGTTATTGCCTATGTTTGCTGCGGCTATAGTGGGTGGTATCGGCAGCCCTATTGGTGCTGTAGTGGGTGGTTTTGTCATTGCTTTTTCTGAAGTGATTGTCACCTACGCCTATAAAAAGTTCTTTATGTACTTATTGCCAGAGTCTTTAGAACCCACAGGATTATTACAGTTCTTATCCACCGATTATAAATTTGCAGTATCGTTCATCATTTTAGTGGTGGTGCTGCTCATTCGCCCAACGGGTATCTTTAAGGGGCAATCAATATAATGAAAGCACTATTTAATCAAAAAAACCGCGCTCCACTTGCCTTTGCAGTAATGGGTTTATTACTGTTAGCAGTAGGCATGGGGCAATCTTGGCCTTTTGCCTTAGCTATTTTAAACCTATGTATTATTTCTGCGATTATGTCTTTGGGTGTGAACATTCAATGGGGCTACGCAGGCTTACTCAATCTAGGTGTGATGGGCTTTACTGCCTTGGGCGGTTTAGCGGCTGTATTAGTGTCTGAAGCTCCAGTGTTAGAAGCATGGGCTGTGGGTGGCCAAGGCATGGCGGTAAGCTTTGTGTTGGTAGTGATTACCATCATTTTAGCCATTTTAGTTTACCGTAATATGGCGCCAAGCTGGCAACGCCGAGCAAGTTTGGCGGTGTTATTTATTGGTGCCTACTTTGTTATTAACCATTTTTATAGCCCTGCTGTTTATGCTATTGAACGGGTAAATCCTGCTACTTATGGATTTTTAGGTGGCATGGGCATGCCTATTATCTTTTCATGGGTGTTGGGCGGCATTATGGCTGCTGGTGTGGCTTGGGTCATCGGTAAAATCACCTTAGGTTTACGTTCTGATTACCTTGCTATTGCCACCTTGGGCATTTCAGAAATCATCATTGCGGTGTTAAAAAATGAAGACTGGCTTGCCCGTGGCGTTAAAAACGTGGCTGGCTTAGACCGCCCTGTGCCTTTTGAGCTTGAGCTACAAACTACACCTTGGTTTGTAGATATGGTGCAGTCTTTGTTTAGTGGCCGTTTAGCAGCCCTTGTAGACTCGCAGCAAGCAGACGCATTGCATCAATTAGTGATTCAAAGCTCTAGTATCTTTGTAAAGCTATGCTACACGGGCCTTTTTAGTGTGGTGTTAGTGGTTGTGCTGCTATTAAGTATGAAAGCGTTAAATTCGCCTTGGGGCCGCATGATGCGAGCCATTCGCGACAATGAAGAAGCCGCCAATGCCATGGGCAAAAACGTGGTACGCCAGCACTTACAAGTGTTTGTGATAGGTAGTGCTGTGGTAGGCATTGCAGGTGCTATGTTAGTCACTTTAGATGGGCAGTTTACCCCCACTTCATATCAGCCACTGCGCTTTACCTTTTTGGTATGGCTAATGGTGATTATTGGGGGCAGCGGCAATAACTTAGGTGCTGTGTTTGGTGGTTTCTTTATTTGGTTTATGTGGATAGAAGCCGAGCCTTTGTCCATTGCCTTTATGGACCTAATTACCGCAGGCATGGATCAAACCAGCGACTTACGCAAACACCTGCTTAAGAGCGCACCGCACTTGCGCTTATTTATTATGGGCTTAGTGCTGTTATTAACCATGCGCTTTATGCCCAAGGGCATCATTCCGGAAGAGACACGCCTGCACTCTGTGTAGGCTAGCTGTTGGGTGTATAAGCTAGAAGTGGGTGGTTAACTCAAAACCACCCACTTCTAGCGCTGCTTAGAGTCACTAAGCTGCGTTAATAGTTGCTGAAAATCTGCCGCTAAAGGGGCATTAATCACCACCTCACTGCCATCTCTTGCTATGAGCACCATTTGAGTGCAAGCCAACCACAAACGTCCTGCTCCAAAATAGCCCTCACAGGCACGATTTAACACGCCCTTGCCATGGCGAGAGTCACCCACTATAGGATGCCCTAGGTGCTTTAAATGACGCCTTATCTGATGTTTACGCCCCGTAATAGGCTCACACTGCATCAAAGACAACCGAGTAGTGGCATAACGGTCTACCAAAAGCGGTATCTCATACTGTGCTAAACACTTTACATGAGTCAGTGCCTCTTTCGCCTCGCCTCCCCCTTTTACACCTGCATAGTCATCGGCTTCATCTGTGAGGGCATGATCAACGATCACTTTTTGTGGGCCATAGCCGCGCACTAAGGCTAGGTATGTTTTACGAATGTCATGCTCACGAAACTGTTGGCTATAAAAACTAGCCGCCTCATTTGAAAACGCAAACACCAATACGCCCGAGGTAGGTTTATCGAGCCGGTGCAATGGATACACATGCTGGCCTATTTGGTTGCGTAGCTCTTGCACTGCAAAACGGGTTTCGTGTTTATCGATGGGGCTGCGGTGTACTAATAAACCACTGGGTTTGTTAATGGCTACCAGATCTTCATCTTGATAGATGATGGAAAGTAATTGTGGCGAGTCAGGCGTCATAGGGAATAAGTTTCAGACATTAAAAAGCCCGATTAAATTTCTTTAATCAGGCTTTGCAGTTTACAGTCTATTAATACAAATTAGAACTTATAGCCAATTTTAACTGCAGTTACTAAGCCAGTGTTACCAGACATTGCTCCAACCTTAACTCCTGAAGCATAAACATCTGTATCACCATAGTTAGTTTTTTGTACTGCTACAGTAGCACTCAATTGGTCACCACTGTAAGTCACACCTAAGCCGATTTTTTTACTAGCGTCTGTTGGCGAAAATAAACCTCCCTCCCCACCTTGGGCCGCTTCAAACCCATAGGTAACTGCGCCAGACCAAGTCGCGTTAAACTTGCGACCTAAGCCAAGTTTGTAAGTGGTTGTGTCTTTGTCATAATCTAATAAGTTTGGGGCTGTAGGGTTACCTGCTGCAAAATATGTTGGCGAAACTGCGGTCTGGGTCCAGTTAACACGGCGCATAGAGCCAAATAATAAGGTATTTTCTGCAATTCCTGTTTGAAAGTCTAGGTTCATCGATTGCGGGGTATCAAAATCCATAGTACTTGGTGCAACACTATTTTCTAATGTACTCATTGTGTGGGTGATTTTTGAGTGCACTGTAAGCGCTACCCGCAAAGCAATTTCTGGTTTTTCAAATGCTGCACCAACTACATAACCCGTAGCAGCGCTTTCACTACCTACCAACGAATAGCTCTTTGATGGGATAGCTGCGCTCACAGTAACCGACTGACTTTTTAAACCACCATAAACAGTCACTGCGTCAGACACACCATAAGAAACTAGTGCAGTAGTGGCATCTGAATCAACATTTCCTTTAGTTCCATCTAGAAGACCTGCCGTCCAGCTTACAGCGGCACCAAAAGGATTATCTTGAATAATAGCCACGCTGATCTGCTCGTTAACGTCAAATTTGGCACCAATTGTCGTCATACTAAAATCTGGAGTAACATCACCTGAAGCTTCGAAACCTGACATATCGGCTTTGATATTCGTTCCAGACACACTCGGCTTGACCGAAATTGATGTAACCTCGAATACATTACCATCCTTAAAAATAATCGATGTGTCTTGACCAGAACGGTCCATACCACCTGCTTGGGACATACCTGTGCCTAAGATCGTGCTTAGGATTGCAATGTTGATAAGTGTGCGCTTCATTTTTGCCTCTTATTATTTTGATTTATTCAATGTGAATTAAAACATCCGTTTCAATACCCAATTAAATACTTTTAAGTTCGAAGAGTCAACATTAGCTATTATTAAACAAATAAATTCTTGCACAAAAAAACCCCGCTTAGCATGTGCCAAGCGGGGCTTTTTTTTAAGGTTTAAGCCTAAGCTTAGTGAACCTTAACAGTAGTGAATGCACCACCTTTTACTTCTTGCTCTAGGTACGATCCAGCAGGATCACCGTTAGAATCAAATTCTACGTTGGTTGCGCCTTCGTAGTTGATCTGACCACCGTCTGCCAAAATCTGTAAGCCTTTAGCAAGCTCACCAGGAAGAATGATTTCGCCAGGAGCGTTAGCAACTTTAGTTAGGTGTGCAACAATACCAGCACGATCAGCAGATCCAGCAGACTGCATGGCTAAAGCGATCAGCGCGCCAGCATCATAAGACTGTGCAGCATAAGGAGCAGTGCCTTCTAGGCCAGCTGCAGCAGCAACGTCGTTAAACATTGCAGCGCCTTGTGACTCAGAACCAGGCAATGTACCAAAGGTACCTTCAATACCGCCATCTACGTCTAGTAGAGAAGCACCAATCATGCCGTCAGCTAGGATGAAACGGTCAAATGCACCTGAATCCAAAGAAGACTGGATGATGCCACGGCCGCCTTGGTCAAGGTAACCAAGAACCACTAGCTCAGATGCACCAGAAGCAGACAAAGCGCCTACTTCAGCAGAGTAGTCTGCTTTGCCATCTTCATGGGCAGCTTCAATAGTGATGGTGCCGCCAGCAGCAAGGTATGCAGTAGCAAATGCATCTGCTAGGCCTTTACCATAGTCGTTGTTAGTGTAAGTTACAGCGACTGTGTCGATGCCACGAGCCATAACAATGTCTGCCAATACTACGCCTTGACGTGCATCAGAAGGTGCAGTACGGAAAAATACACCGTTATCTTCAATGTTAGTTAAACCAGGAGACGTTGCAGAAGGAGAAACCATAGCCACACCATTTGGCGCGCCTACGTTTTTAGCGATAGCGCCAGTTACACCAGAACAGTCAGCGCCCATGATAGCCACTACGTTGTCAGAGTTAACTAAACGCTCAGCAGCAGCAGTAGCAGCAGAAGAGTCTACGCAAGTAGAGTCAGCGCGCACAGAAGTGATGCTTTCGCCACCTAGCAATAGGCCAGAATTAGATATTTCAGCAAAGGCCAATTCGGCACTGTCTGCCATGGTAGGCGTTAATGATTCGATTGGGCCAGTAAAGCCAAGAATTACACCTACTTTAATATCAGCATGTGCAGTGCCTGCGATCAAAGCTGCAGCGGCAGTAGCAAGAAGTGTCTTTTTAAATGTGTTTTGCATTAAGCTATTCCTCTAGGAATTTTATATTTATGATGTGGGTAAGGCCACCCACTATATTGTGGGTTAACCCAGTAGCCGAAATCCTATTGTAGGTATCACGAAACCACTGACTATCGTCTCACAGCCAATGGCCATAGCGAAGCAAGAAGTATATCCGCTAATAAGAGGCAAGTTCAAACCCTAATTACGACATTAAGTTGCATAAAACTACATTTCTAACAGATTTGGTGTAATTATTGAGTTTATTTATGGTTTTTATAGACATTTTGACTCTTTAGTATGCCTTAGCTATTCTGATACAATGACTTCCATTACTGCTTAACCACTTATTTTAAGAGTTTCCCATGCCTATTCGTATTCCAGATGCTTTACCTGCCACCAGCGTGCTGCAACAAGAAAACGTTTTTGTTATGACAGAAACCCGTGCGTTAAATCAAGACATTCGCCCGCAAAAAATAATCATCCTCAATTTGATGCCCAAAAAAATTGAGACTGAAACCCAGATCATGCGCCTATTGTCCAACTCATCCTTACAGGTAGACATCGAGCTATTAAGGGTAGATAACCACACCAGTAAAAACACACCTTCTGAGCACCTGAACAGTTTTTACCGTAATTTTGAGCAGATAAAAGATAAAAACTATGATGGCTTAATCATCACTGGTGCACCCTTAGGCCTAGTAGCGTTTGAAGACGTAACCTACTGGCCTCAGGTAGATGAGATCATACAATGGTCTCGCACCCATGTGACCTCTACCCTATTTTTATGTTGGGCAGCTCAGGCTGGCTTAAAGTCTTTGTACAATTTACCCAAACAAACGCGCAGCCAAAAACTGTCGGGGGTATATCGCCAAACGGTTATCGAAGGGCACGATGTTCTTACCCGAGGTTTTGATGACCAGTTTTTAGCGCCCCAGTCACGCACTGCGGATTTCCCAGTAGATTTCATTAAAGCCAATACAGACCTTATTATTTTGGCCCAATCTGATGCGTCTGGAGTTTATTTAATGACCAGCAAAGATAGGCGTCAGGTTTATATTACGGGCCACCCAGAGTACAGTGCTCAAACTTTGGCACATGAGTATCATAGGGACCAAACAGCAGGTTTAAACCCCATGCTGCCCATTAACTACTTTCCAAACGATGATGCCAGCGCTACACCTATTGCGTCTTGGCGCAGCCATGGTTATTTATTCTTTAGTAACTGGCTCAATTACTGCGTCTATCAAGCCACGCCTTATGATTTGGAAAATATGGAGCCTACCCTAGACTAAGATTTATAGTATTTCAATGCGGCCATCCGCCACAGCACGTGCGCGCTTACTCAGCTGTAATTCTCGCCATGATACATAAGCACCACTTGAACAAATAATAGCAATGCCTACCCATACGTAAATGTCTGGGAAAAAATCAAACACAAAATAACTAATCACCGTGGCCGCCACAATTTCAAAATAGTTAAAGGGGCTAAGCTGCGATGCCGTGGCATATTCACAGGCCATAATGATAAAAAAGTGCCCCAGCGCTGCAAACAACCCCATACTCGCCATCATTACTAGGCCCTTAACGTCTGGGGTGATCCATACTGGGCCTACAAACGGAGTTAAAACTAACACCCCGCCAACAGCGGTATAAAACAACGTTAAAAGTGGTGGCGATGATGAGCTTAACTTACGAGTAAACATAATATAAAACGCATACCCCACACCTGCCACTAAGGCCCATAATATAGAGGGTGAAAAATCGTCAGCATTGGGCCTAAGCACTACCACCACACCTAAAAAACCGCACACGACAGCTACGCCTCTTAAGGTATCAAAGGTTTCACCTAGCCACAATGGTGCCACTACAGCCACGATTAAAGGAGAAATAAACAATAAAGTGAGCGCAGTAGGAATAGGGTTATCTTTAATGGCAAAAAAGAAAGACACCGTTGTTGCAGTCAGCATCAAACTGCGCATAAGTTGATAGACGGGTTGTTGTGGCAATTTCCACCACACTATACCCTTCCAGGTCAGTAAGGGTAATAACCACAATCCATGAAATACAAACCGCGCCCAGGTGATTTCAATAACCGCATAGTCTGCAGATAAAAGCTTGGCAAATAGGTCTAATATAGGCACTAACACCATGGCCAGCATCATTAGGCCCATGCCAATAAGCGGGTTTTTTTTATTGTTATGCACTGTGAATCCTTACAGAAACTAATGCCGGTCACTTTAGCCCAAGTCTTTTGCCTTGCATAGCACTTTAATGAGGTTATAAAATGCACTCCTTGAATTAACCTTTACGCATAAAATGGAATCGTCTATGCCTTTAATCACTGTAGAACTATTTGAGGGCCGTTCGGTCGAGCAAAAGCGGAAAATTGTAGAGGGGCTCACTAAAACTATGTGTGAGATTACAGGGGGTAAGGCTAGCGCAGTGCAAGTGATGATTCGTGATGTGCCAAAATCTAATTGGGGTTTTGGCGGCGAACTTTGTAGCGATTTATTTCCGGATAAATAACCCATGAATTACAAAAACTTACGTGCTTTTTTATTGCTGAGCGTGTTTTCACTGGGGCTTATATTGCCTTTAAAAAGCATTGCTGCTGACAGCTTTAACATTCTTTTATACCATCACGTCAGCTCCACTATGCCCCGTTCGACCTCTATTACTGCAAAAGAGTTTGAAAGCCATTTAGCTTATTTAAAGGCTAATGACTATACCGTGATGGATCTAGCAACGGCGATAGAATCTGTGCAACAAGGTAACCCACTACCAAACAAAGCCATTGCGATTACCTTTGATGATGCGTGGCGCGATATTTACCTCAACGGTTTCCCGTTATTAAAGAAATATAACTACCCTTTTACTGTATTTGTTAATACTGATCCTGTGGATCAAAACAACCGTCACACCATGACTTGGGATATGCTTCGAGATCTTAAACAACACGGTGTCATCATAGCCAACCACACTCAAGACCATGATTATTTAGTGCGCAAACCAGCCTATGATGGGCAGTGGCTCACTCAAGCATTAGAAAATATCGACTATGCGCAGCAGCGTTTAACAAAAGAGCTAGGGGAAGTGCCTAAATGGTTAGCTTATCCCTATGGTGAATACAATGACCCACTTAAAGCAGCATTAAAGGAAAAGGGTTACATTGCCTTTGGGCAACAGTCTGGAGGCGTGGCTGAATTTTCTGATTGGCAAGCACTGCCTAGATTTCCAGCTGCAGGAGCTTATAGTAGTTTAAAGACGCTTAAGACTAAACTAGCCTCACAGCCCTTTCCTGCTAATTACACTGCATTTAAAAACCCCGTCATTCGCATTGATCAAGGGGATCAAAACCAACCCATATTAGATGTTGCCCTAACACAATCACAAAAACTGGGTGTGAGGCAGCAACTGTCTTGCTTTATTGTCGGTGAAAGACAGATGCCCAATTGGCAAAACAAAATGAACTTTACCGTGCAAGCCGACAAAGCTCTAGGTAAAGGCCGTAACCGTTACAACTGCACGGCACCCATATGGGGACAAAAAAACTATTACTGGCTCTCTCATCAGTGGTTAATATACGCAGGTGACGCCCCACCAAAAGAGTAGCTATGATTGATTTTTTCTAGGTAAAAGGCGAAGCAGGCTAGATGTATCCCAGCGGTTGCCACCTTGGTCTTGCACTTGCCCATAAAAGTTGTCTACCATTTTAGCCACTGGTAATTGTGAGCCATTATTTTGCGCTTCGGTTAGACAAATATCTAGATCTTTGCGCATCCAGTCCACCGCAAAACCAAAATCAAATTCATCATCTACCATGGTGTTGCCGCGGTTATGCATTTGCCAAGATCCAGCAGCGCCCCCTCCTATCGCTTCAAGTGCTTGCTTTGCATCCAGACCTGCATTAACAGCGAAAGCCACACCTTCTGCTAACCCTTGCACTAGGCCCGCGATACATATTTGGTTGACCATTTTAGTGAGTTGTCCATTACCTACAGGGCCCAAATGCGTGGTGCTTTTTGCATAGGCGAGCATAACGGGTTCGGCTGTGAGATAGTCTTCGTCGCTGCCACCACACATTACCGCCAAGGCGCCATTTTCAGCACCGGCTTGCCCACCTGAAACGGGCGCATCGACAAAGCCCACTCCTTGTTGAGCCGCTATCACTGCTATTTCACGAGCCACTTGGGCCGAGGCTGTGGTGTGATCTATCAATACAGCACCAGCAGCCATGCCTGATAGCACGCCCACATCACCATACACAACACTGCGTAAATCATCGTCGTTGCCTACACAAATAAATACAAAATCAGCTTCAAAGGCAGCTTCAAAAGGTGTGGCAGCAATCTGTCCTCCATGTTCATGTTGCCATGCTTTAGCCTTGGCAGCAGTGCGATTGTAAACACAAACCTTATGGCCGTGTGCAACCAAATGACCCGCCATCGGGTAACCCATTACACCTAAACCAATAAACGCTACTTTACTCATTTTCATATTCCACTAGTCAACAATTTAAACGCCATTAAAGGCTATACAGCGTTCTAAAACAAGCCTAAATAAAAACTTCCTGTGCACATGCATCGTGCCGCTTTTAAAGCCACCTGTGCCGCTTTATTTAGTGAATATAAAATACGCTTGCGTTAGGCTTTTACTCAAGGCAAAATGCCGCCAATATTATATTTTTGAGAGCTTAACACCATGTCCTTACGCCTAGGCATAGACACTGGCGGCACTTATACAGATGCTGTCATTATCAATGAACAAAACCAAGTGTTAGTCGCTGTAAAAAGCCTCACTACACGGCACAATTTAGCCATTGGTATTGGCGAATCTATTGGTAAAATCTCTACGCAATTATTAGCTGATATAGAAATGGTGTCTCTATCCACCACACTCACTACTAATGCAGTGGTAGAAGGCAATGGCGCTCCCGTATGTGCTTTGGTGGCAGGATTAAGTGAGAGCCAAGTGAAAAAAAGTGGTTTGACTGAGATCTTAGATGACCATTTAATTATTCGCCTAGAAGGTGGTCATGATGCCTCTGGCAGACAAGTCAAACCATTAGATATTGCCACAGCTAAAGCCGCCATTTTAGCTAACAAAGACAAAGTCTCCGCTTTTTCAGTCTCTGCGCAGTTTGGTGTGCGCAACCCAAGTCACGAAGTACAGTTACAAGAGTTAGTAACGCAGCTTACTGGCATGCCTGTGACCTGTGGCCATGAGCTTGCTACAAGCCTAGGGGCACCGCGGCGCGCACTCACCGCCTCACTTAATGCTCGCATGATCCCGTTCATTCAAGATCTCATTCAAGCGGTAAGAGATATTTTACAACAACTTAATATTCAAGCGCCTTTAATGATTGTCAAAGGCGATGGTTCTATTGTAAACGCAGACACCGCTCTTGTTCACCCAGTCACCACCATACTATCTGGCCCAGCAGCCAGTGTCATAGGTGCCTGCGCACTATCAGGCAGCCGCAACGCTATTATCGCTGACATGGGAGGCACCACTACAGACATTGCTATAGTCACCAATGGTCAGCCAGAACTTGCAAGCGAAGGCGCCCGAGTAGGTGATTGGCAGCCAATGGTTGAGACAGTTAAGGTTTACTCCATCGGTTTAGGTGGTGACAGTGAAGTGAGATTTTATGGTGGTAGTATTGCTTTAGGGCCACGGCGTGTAGTGCCATTAAGCTTATTGGCACTACAATACCCTAAAGTGTTAAAGCGCTTACAAGCTCATCTGGATGATGGCCCTACACCTAGACACAATCGTTTTGTAACACGCCTTGAGAGCAATCAAGCACTAATCAATCAGTTTACACCTATAGAGCATCAAGCTTGGGAAATGCTCGAGCATGGCCCTGCCGAAATGGAAACCTTAGTCTTTGAAAACCAAGACGTAGCCAAAGCGTTAGCCCGCTTAGAGCGTAAAGGCATGGTGATTTATTCTGGTTTCACGCCCTCAGATGCCGCCCACGTGCTAGGTCATAGTAGCCATTGGAGTGTTGAAGGTGCAAAGCTTGCATCGCAAATTTGGGCTCGCCAAATGCGCCATCTTTATGGTTTTGGGTCATGGGAAAAAGGCAATTCACAAGAACCTGCCCAAAGGGTATTTACCTTAATGAATGATGCTATTTGTCAAACATTGCTAGAGGCAGGCTTACACCAGGAAAACCTGCTTAATGAAGCTCGCTCACGTAATTTAGCTGGATTAATGGGTAAGCTCATCCTTAAAAATGGCGAAAAAGATGATGATAATGCCTTATTTGGCATTAACTTCGGTAAAAGTCACTCCTTAGTTGCTGTAGGCGCACCAGCTGCAACCTATTATCCACTTGCAGCAAAGAGCCTAAGCCTAGACCTTATTTTACCTCAGTATGGCCATGTAGCTAATGCTGTTGGTGCGGTCATGGGCAGCGTAGTGCAACGCTCAGAAATTATCATTACCCAACCCACACAAGGGATTTTTCGTATTTTCCATGGCGCAACACCGTTTGACTGTACCAACTTAGATGATGCACTTAATCAGGCTGAATCAATTGTCAAAGAACAAGCCCATCACCTTGCTAAATCAGCGGGTGCTGGTGAGGTGGAGATCACTATCCGCCATGACAATAAACACGTGACTTCTGAACTAGATGGCGACTTATTTGTAGAGGGTAAGGTTATTGCTGTGGCTACAGGCAAACCTGTTTTAGAAATAAAAGTAACCACTTAAAAACTAAAGCTTTTACCCTTTTTGCATAAGAGCGCTTGCAAAGCGCTCTCCTTTTTTAAGCCAATGCTCTAGATCTTCGTCTTCTGCTAGCCCTTGTGGGTCTGCTCTAACAACCATGCTATCGCCCATAACACACACATATTGCCAGGGATCATCAAACCCATACCGCCAAAAATTTGCTTTTGTGTAGTGTAAGGATTATCTGCCAACAGCTCTGGACTCGCTGAGCTAAACCTTCATCAAAGGCCAAATCACATTTTTTTAGTTGGTTTTAAACAACTTATCACCTAATTGGTCGATGCACTGACAAGCCTTAAACAAACTTAGCTCATGACCTGCTTCTAGGCTATTAGATTGGTCTGCACGAATAAAGTGATGTTCTCTACCTTCATTACGAATCCACCCCTGCACTCGATAACTACCACCTTCCTTTAACGGGTGGGTTTCAATACTGAAACCTTTATGTTCATGGTGTTGGCTGCCTTTTGATCCCTTACCATCTGTACCTTTGCTGGTAGAACTTGGCTCACTTGGACGCAAAAATAATGCTTTAATACTAGATAATAAACCCATGACTTAACAACCTTTACATAAATGTTCTTAAAGTATGATTTTAAAGTAAACCAGAACAAAGTTTAAGTCATAAGCATAAATTAGATCCCAATGCCTATAGATAGACACAAAAAAGCCCAGCAATTGCCAGGCTTTTAATATTTTCTTAAATGATTACATTAAGAAGGAAATGCAAACTGTTTACCGTCACGTACACCACTGGAAGGCCAGCGCTGAGTTACTGTTTTACGACGTGTATAGAAGCGGATAGCGTCAGGGCCATGAGCACCTAAATCACCAAACAAAGAGCGCTTCCAACCACCAAAGCTATGATAAGCAACAGGCACAGGCAGTGGCACGTTAATGCCTACCATGCCTACTTTGATATTATCAGAGAAATAACGTGCAGCTTCGCCATCACGGGTAAATAAGCAGGTGCCATTGCCAAACTCATGATCATCAATCAATTTCATGGCTTCTTGCATGGTATCAACACGCACAACACACAACACTGGGCCGAAGATTTCTTCTTGATAAACCACCATATCTTGGGTGACTCGATCAAACAAACAACCACCTACAAAGAATCCATCTTCATGGCCTTTTACGACCAATTCACGGCCATCTACTACTAATTGAGCACCTTGCTCGACACCTTGTGTTACTAAAGTGCGCACACGCTGCTGGGCTGCAGCAGTAATCAATGGGCCCATCTCGTTACTAACATCAGTGCCGTTGCCCACTTTTAAAGCTTCTACTTGTGGCTTTAATTTAGCGACAAGTTCATCCGCAGCTGCATCACCAACACACACAGCCACAGAGATAGCCATACAACGCTCACCACAAGAGCCATAAGCGGCACCCATAAGCGCGTTTACAGCATTATCCATGTCTGCATCTGGCATAATGATAGCGTGGTTTTTAGCGCCACCTAGGGCCTGTACACGCTTACCATTTTTAGTGCCCGTGGCATAAATGTATTCAGCAATAGGGGTTGAGCCTACAAAGCTTACTGCCTGCACACGCGAATCTTCAAGAATGGTGTCTACAGCAACCTTGTCACCATTAACGATATTAAATACACCATCTGGCAAACCAGCTTCTTTAAGCAGCTGACCAATAAGCAAAGGCGCACTAGGGTCGCGCTCTGAAGGCTTGAGTATAAATGTATTGCCACAAGCAATAGCCATAGGGAACATCCACATTGGCACCATGGCAGGAAAGTTAAACGGCGTAATGCCAGCAACCACACCTAAAGGTTGAAACTCAGACCAACTATCAATGGCTGGCCCTACATTTTTACTGTGTTCGCCTTTTAATAGAGTAGGTGCGCCACATGCATATTCAACCACTTCAATACCACGAATTAGCTCACCCCGGGCATCATCCAGAACTTTGCCATGCTCGTTAGTCAACGCTGCACAAATTTTGTCCGCATTATCTTCAAGCAACTGCTTAAAACGGAACATTACTTTCGCACGCTTTTGCGCAGGCGTATTTCGCCAAGCAGGAAAGGCAGCTTGTGCTGCAGTGATAGCCTCTTCTACTGTGGCTTTAGTTGCCAGTGCGACTTGTCGCACTACTGCGCCAGTAGCTGGGTTAAATACGTCTTGTACACGTTCAGTATCAGCAACCATTGCGCCGTTAATAAAATGTCCTACAACTTGCATTTGTCTTCCTCACTGTCCACTTTTTGGACTTTGTTTTATCTGATTACAATAGTACTCTTACATGTCGTAAAGCACCATTGGCTAAATATCTAACCCCGTATTAATCCAAACTTAAAATAGCGTCACCTAACGCATTAATTAGGCGAGTGATGTCTTCTTTTTCACTCACAAAGTTTGGCCCCAATTGAATAGTATCACCACCATAGCGCACATAAAAACCAAGATCCCATGCTTTCATCGCAATTTCATAAGGACGTCTGGCAGGCTCTCCCGGGTAGGCTTCAATGGTTAAAGCCCCTGCTAAACCATAGTTTCGAATATCACTCACATAGTTCAAACCTTTTAGGCTATGAATGGCATCTTCAAAATGAGGCGCAAGATCTGCAGCTCTTTGAGCTAACTGATCATTCTCGAAAATATCCATAGCAGCCAAGCCTGCAGCACAAGCTACTGGGTGCCCTGAATAGGTATAGCCATGAGGGAATTCAACCATGTACTCTGGCCCACCAGCATCCATAAAGGTTTGGTATATTTCGCTTTTTGCAACTACAGCGCCCATTGGAATAGAACCGTTAGTGATGCCTTTGGCTAAGTTCATAATGTCAGGGATCACACCAAATGCATCTGCACCAAAGGCTGCACCTGCTCTGCCAAAGCCAGTAATGACTTCGTCAAAGATCAACAAGATGTTGTGGTCATCACAAATTTTTCGCAAGCGTTGAAGGTAGCCTTCAGGCGGCACTACTACACCTGCCGAGCCTGCAAATGGCTCTACAATCACAGCTGCAATGTTGGAAGCGTCATGTAAAGCAATTTCTTCCAATAAGTGATCAGCAAGATCTGCTCCATGCTTGGGCATGCCTTTACTAAAGGCATTCTCTGATAGCAAAGTATGGGGTAAATGTGCAGCGTCTATGCCAGTGCCAAACATTTTACGGTTTGCACCAATACCACCTACACTAATGCCACCAAAGTTTACCCCATGATAACCTTTGCTGCGCCCAATCAATTTGGTTTTACTAGGCTGACCACACTGGCGCCAATAGGCTCGGGCCATTTTTAATGATGTATCGGCAGACTCTGAACCTGAGTTAGTAAAAAATACATAATCCAAACCTTCAGGTGTCATTTTTGCCAACCGGTCTGCCAGTTCAAAGGCTTTGGGGTGGCCGTGCTGGAAGGCTGGAGCATAATCCATAGTTTTCATTTGCTGATACACAGCTTCAGCTATTTCTGGCCTATTATGACCAAATCCACAGCACCAAAGGCCTGAAAGCCCATCATAAATACGACGTCCGTCTGCGGTAATGTAGTGGCTTTGCTCTGCAGACACAATCATACGAGGATTGTCTTTAAATTGGCGGTTAGCCGTGTAGGGCATCCAGTAGGCTTCAAGCTGCTCGCGGCTCAAACCGCCACTTAACGATTCAAAACTCATGGTGAAACTCCATAATTGATAATAACTATAGTTTAGACTTGCACTTAGAACAATTAAATACTAAGTTAATTGTTCTAACTTAACTAAATGGTTAACTAAATAAAATGCCCAATCCTCTTGGTTTAAATCGGTTGTCTGACATTGACTTACGACTTCTGCGAATCTATAAAACCGTGGTAGAAGCTGGAGGCTTTGCAGCGGCTGAGGTTGAGTTGAACATTAGCCGAGCGGCCATTAGCATGGCTATGAGCGATTTAGAGACACGCTTAGGATTGCGCCTATGTCAGCGTGGCCGTGCAGGCTTTTCAGTCACTGAATCTGGGCAACGGGTGTATGAAGCTATTTTACAGCTATTTGCTTCCATCGAAGGCTTTCGTACCCAAGTTAACGCGTTACATGATCAACTCAAAGGTGATCTAAACATTGGCATTGCTGACAACCTTGTTACCTTGCCACACATGAAAATAACTGATGCTCTGCGCCAATTAAAACTTAAGGCAACCGACATTGGAATAAATATTAGTATGATGGCACCTAACGAAATTGAAAAAGCGGTATTAGATGGCCGTTTACATGTAGGTGCAATTCCGCGCTTAAGGAAAATTGCCGAATTAGAATACATCCCCTTATATGAAGAAGAGTCTCAATTATATTGCAGCTACCATCACCCACTATTTGATAATACAAAGCATCTAGATATCATTCCTTTGGTGAAAAATCATGATGCAGTGGCCCCTGCATATGCTCAAACCCCAGCGACCAAATCACATTATCAGGCTTTAAAAACCACCTCTACTGCAACCGATAGAGAGGGAGTCGCTTTTTTAATTATGACAGGATGCTTTATAGGTTATCTACCCACCCACTATGCAGAACAATGGGTACAACGAAGAGAAATGACAGCTATATGCTCTGAACATTTTAACTTCACCACCGATTACGCCGTGATCCATAAAAAAAATGCGCCGACAAATTTTCTTGTGGACGCATGGATCAAAGAGCTTATCAAAATCTAACTTGAGCAAGCTTAAGCACTATCCAGTGTGGAAAATGCTCATTAGCCTAGTAAAGGTAGTTGCGCCGCAGCTCTTGTAGAGAGCCACTGTGCACCATTTTCAGTAATGATGATATTCTCTTCATGCACCATTTGTTTGACTTTTCCATCACCGTTTAGGTAAGCCATACCTGGTTCTAAAGTCATAATCATGCCTACTTCCAACAAGGTTTCGTCGGTCGCTGTATTAGATGGCCATTCTGTGAGGTCAGAGCCTAGGCCATGGCCTAAACGCCCAACATCATTACCTAGGGCACCACCAGCTTGCATGATAGGCCACATAGCCCGATACAAGTCGCTAGTAGTGTTACCTGGCTTAGCTGCAGCAAAACCTGCATCTGTGGCTTTATAGACCACTTCATAAGCAGCCTTTGTTTGCGAAGAACAATCACCAAAACACCAGTTTCGGTCAAAATCACAAAAGTAGCCTTGCCATACCGTGCCTGTATCAATAATTAATACATCACCCTCTGCAATTACCCTGTCTGTTGGGCCCATAATAATGTCATCATAACCATCCATTCCAGAAGAGGACACAATAAAAGGAGAATGATCTGCGCCTTGACGCAATAGCTCCATTCTGAAACCTGCCACCACATCACGTTCAGTCATACCTATACTGGCAAACTTGGGAAGCGCAGCAAAAGCGTTAGAGGTCACTTGGCAAATGTGGCCAACTCGATTAATTTCTGCAGTAGATTTTATACTGCGCAAATGTAGCACTTCACGGCTTACATCAACCAGTTCAAAATCACTAGATTCATACAAAGACTGCACTTGCTGCTGAGGCATACGCAAGTGTGTTTCTCGCCCAAGAGTCATGCCTAAACGGCCAAAACGTTTGGGAAGTTCGGCTAGAGTTTGGCTCAACAAACTCACTCCATCATCTTCTGGAAATGGCGAGGGCCATGCACGGACATCATCTACCCATGTGTCACTCATACCCACCACACCAATGGTTGGGATAACAGCAATAGGTTTTCCTGTGGCAGGCAAAATCAAAAACCAAGGCCGTGTTGGGCTTTGCCAAAATTGCGTAAAGTAGCCAGAAAAATAACGCACATTAGTTTCTGTTGTTAGCAATACACCATCCAAATTTAAAGCTCGCATCATCGCTTGCGCTCTCGCCATACGGTGTTCAAACTCAATTAAAGAAAACTGCCTTTGCGGCGCTTCTGTTAAGGTGTATTGCGTCATATTAATTTCCCCAGTCAATTAAAGTATATGTTATGCACCAAAAACTAATTCTTGATAAAGCTCGGGATCAGTAGCACCTTCTGTGCCTAGCACTAGTACTTTACTTTGTTCATCAAGACCTAAAGCCAAGCGCCACTTTGCATTTTGTGCGCCAACAATACATGCTGCCAAACCTGCTACAGCAGATTCTCCAGCTTCAATGCTTGGCGTATGTTGCTCTAAAGCACGCATACAAGGTGCCACGGCATCTTCACTTAAGGTGATGAAGTCATCTGCACCCTTGCCCAATATTTCCCAAGCGATATGAGAAACTTCTCCACACGCTAAGCCTGCCATCAAAGTGTCTAGATCACCTTCAACCACTTGAAGCTCGCCTGCTTTTGCACTTTCTTGCAAACAGTTGGCAGCCTCTGGCTCTACCACAACAAAACGAGGCCTTTTGTCGCCCCATAAATCCCAGAAATAACCACATACAGCAGCCGCTAAACCGCCTACTCCTGCTTGTATAAACACATGAGTAGGAATCTGCCCATTAAGTTGTGTCACGGTTTCAGACAACATGACGGTATAACCTAAAGCCACATTGGCAGGCACTTTTGTATAGCCTTCATAACTGGTGTCAGAAATGATGGCCCTATCGTATTTTTTTGCATCTACTGCAGCTTGCCTAACCGATTCGTCATAATTGCCTGTAATACGAATGACCTTTGCAGCATAAGCCTCCATTGCTGATTGGCGACCAACAGATACATCACGATGGATATAAATAATACACTGACACCCAAACATTTGTGCACCCCAAGCAACAGAGCGTCCATGATTGCCATCTGTAGCACAACTTACAACGACGTCTTTTAATTGCTCTTTATAATGCCCTGATAACAAATCAGACATACTTGGTTCTTTACCATTAAGTAGGCTTAAATGTTCTTGTAAAAACCTTGTCACTGCATAAGCGCCACCTAAGGCTTTAAAGCTTTTTAGACCAAAACGAGTACTTTCATCCTTATAATAGATCTGCGCAATATTCGCCTCCTTCGCCATACTTTCAAGCAGATGCAGATCAGAAGCTTGGTAATTTGGCCAACTAGTAATAGTTTCAAATGCATGCTCAGCTTTTTTTAGGCTTAGCACCGCTTGACGCTGAGGGCCATAAACAAGCTTTGCATCCGCTTGCTCATTATGAAAACAATCTAGAGCCCCAGTTAAAGCGGCAGTTAATGATGTCATGTAAAAACTCCAAAAAAATAAATGACTAGTTACGACTTGGCCACATGGCTTGTGCTACACCTGCAGCAATTAAAACAATACCCAACAATCCTTGAACACCTAACGCTTCGCCAAACAAAAACCACGCCTGTATGGCTACTACAGGTGGTACTAAATAAAACAAACTACCTACTTTTGCAGCAGCGCCTTGACGTATCATGATCATGAGCAACAATATTGCGCCAATGGACAAAGCTAACACCTGCCAAGACAAGCTAACAACAAACTGCCATTGCCAATCCACAATACGTGTTTCAAAGGCAAAGGCCACACTAAGACTTAGCACTAATGCTGCAGCATACTGCAGCCAAATGGAGGTCAGTAGATCTACCCCATGGCAATACTTCTTTTGGTACAGTGTGCCAAAGGCAATAGCCAATAACGACGAGCCTACCAATACTGGCGACCAGCCAGAAAAGCCTTCAAAAACTGTCTCTGGGTTTATTGAAAACTGCTCCCCTAAGACTAAATATAGTCCTACTAAACCCATGATCAAACCTAGCCACTGACGCTTTGTGACTCGCTCTCCAAGCATCAACCCAGCAAACAAGGCCATAGTAAGAGGCTGCAATCCTATCACCATTGCACTTAGTCCAGCTGGCATACCCAAAGAAATGGCTTGGAAAATACCGCCCAGGTACACCCCATGAATCAACAAACCCACCAGCATACAATGCAAAGCTAAACGCCAAGTAGATGGCCAATCGCAATTAACAACTTTGATGATCACCCACAACACAACCAAAGCCAAGGCAAAGCGGTAACTTAATAGTGTAAAGGGCTCAGCATAGGATTTCCCTAATTTAGCCACTAAAAAACCGGTGCTCCATACCCATACAAAAAACCATGGCATAAGGCGAATAAAAAACTGGCTTAGTGTTGCTGACATAACATTCAACGCTGTGGTATTTTCGAAGCCCATAGTGTCACATTCATAGCTTTTTTTACAAGCGCATTTTGACCATAATGTAGCAACACAAACTTACCGCTTATCAGTAAACGCTTATATGGCCTCTAGTGGTGATATTTACCCTTGTTTGTCTGATCATGAAAACTCTGTCAACTCAGGTTTTGTCGACGTCAAAGCTCTTAAAAATTACATCTAAGATAACAGCCCATTACAGGCGTCAGAGTTTGCTGCACAAAATAATGTCATAAGAAAATAATTTTTCCTCAACATCAAGCCTTGGCAAAGCGCCTTTGATATGACAGCATAAGGCCTACTTCTTAACGGATGTAGGCTTTTTTATTGATAGGAATCCACCCAAAAAACATGTCAGCTTATCCCCAGTCTCAAATTTTAGAAGCGTTAGATCACTATTTAGAAGAGTTTCCTTTACCAGAAGATTTGTGGATTTTTGCTTACGGTTCTTTGTTATGGAACCCTGAAATGCACGTCATAGAAAGCAGGCAAGGCAAAGTTGATGGTTTACAACGAGGTTTTAATTTACTGTCTACTGTGCACCGAGGCACCCTAGAATGTCCCGGTTTAGTTTTGTCACTGCGCGATGGCGGTCATTGTGAAGGCATGGCTTTACATATTTCAAAAACAACTCAAGAAAAAGATTTCAAACATCTGTGGCTACGAGAAATGGTAACAATGTTTTATTTACCCTATCTATGCAAAGTGACCACTGCTGATGGTGACATCAATGCAATTACCTTTGTAGCAGACAAGCAACATGAACAATATGTCGATTTTGACGCTGCTCAGTGCGCCAGCATGATAGACCAGGCTCACGGTGGCCGAGGTAGTAATATTGATTACTTTAACAACACTTTAAAGCATCTAAAAACACTTAACATCCACGACTCTTTATTTAGCGACATAAGTGCGCACTTAACTAGCTAACGCTTGAGTTTGGGAGGTATCTTTTCTAGCTGGTAGATAGACTCACCCACATTCTCCAATTGCTCTTGCAGCAATGCTTGAGCATCGTAAATGCCACGGTTGTAGTAGAATGGCCCCATAGTTTCACTAATAAAATCTAGTAGAAATTGTGCTTCAAAAGTACCTAACTGCCGATCTAATTCAACTTCACAATAACTTTGTAATCTATTAATAAGGTCAACTTTTTCTTCTTTATTAAAGGTAATAGTCATAGATCACTCCAAGAAGTTAATAATAGTGCTTAAAATGCAAACTTAAAGCACTTTACCCAGCTTTTGAACTAAACGGGTTTAGCCATTCTCGGCCATTAACAGGGTCAGTTGGCACCCAACGTGCTAACAATAGCGACATCAAAGCCATTACCGCACCCAATATAAATACCCAAGATGGTGACACTAACCACAAAAGCCCCATCAGCGCAGGCAGCACAACAGCTGCTATATGATTAATGGTAAAAGAAACGCCCGCCGTAGAGGCCATATCTGCAGGGTCTGCAATTTTTTGAAAATAGGTTTTTTGCGCAATAGCCATAGCAAACAGCACATGGTCTAACATATACAACGCCACCGCTAAAGGTGCCCACTCTACAATGCTATAAGCCAAAAACACCAAAATCAAACCCGTGTATTCTACGGTGAGTGCTCGTTTTTCACCCCAGCGGGCCACCAACCCACCAATTTTTGGTGCTAGCCACATACTCAATAGCCCATTTGCTAAGAACATCAGCGCTACTTCATCCGCACCAAAACCAAAACGCTCCACCATCATCAGTGCGGCAAACACAACAAATATTTGGCGTCGCCCTCCACCCATAAATACCAAGGCGTAATAAAGACTATAGCGTTTACGAAAAATCAATTTTTTTGTTTGTGTCACCTTAGACGTGTATTGGGGAAACATGATCAAAGCCAAGACTGCAATGACTACAGTCACCCCGCCACCAAATGTATAAACCCACGCCACTGGAACATTAAATACTTCCAACGCAGCCCACACCCAGGCATATGCAAGTAAAGAAGACGCTGCACCAATTGACATTAAACGTCCTAATTGAACTGGCGCTTCTGCCTTACTAAACCACTGTAGAGCCAATGATTGTTTCATGGTTTCATAATAGTGAAACCCAACAGACATCAACATCGTTGTCACTAATAACCCATTAAAACTAGGCAACCACCCTGTTATCGCTGTACCCGCACCTAACATGATTAAAGACCATATAGCTAAGCGCTGTTCTGCAATAAAAAGCAGTAAAAAAACGGCACCAAACGCTAAAAAACCAGGCACTTCACGCCACGATTGCAATACACCAATATGAGAACCGTTGAGTGCCACTTGATCAATAGCAAAGTTATTAAATAACGCCATCCACACGCCAAAACTAAAAGGCATGGCAAACGTCATTAGTTTAAGTAGCGTGATAGGGCTGAGTTTACCCTGAACACTAAGCAGTGAGAGGTTCATATTTTTCTATTAACGTGGGTGAAATTCATCATGATTATAGCCTATCGTTGATTCATTTAACTAACCAATTACCAAGGCCTCCCAAAGTATTTAATGGATACAATTGCAAATTAACACTCTGCCCACACATAGTAAGCTAGCCTTACTTCTTTGAGCACATTATGAGTACCCATCAAACCAGCAACGACCCAACCAGCACAACGCAACCAGACAAAAAAGACCTGCGACTTCTGATGAGGCTTTTGCCTTTTATAACTCCCTATAAAAAAATGGTCCTAGGTGCAGCTTTTGCTCTCATTATTACTGCAGGAGTGTCACTTGCACTGGGACAAGGCATTCGCCTACTTATTGACCAAGGCTTTAACTCTGCAGACCCAAGCCAATTAAATCAAGCCATGATGGTGTTGGCAGTAATTACCTTTTTGATGGCAGCAGGCACCTTTACTCGCTTTTACTTAGTGTCTTGGCTTGGGGAAAGAGTCAGTAACGACGTGCGTTTAGCCGTATTTAACCATTTGCTTACTTTAGATCCTTATTACTTTGAAGTTAACCGTAGTGGTGAAATTAATGCCAGGCTCACAACCGACACCACGTTATTACAGTCAATAATAGGCTCCTCTATTTCTATGGCACTGCGTAGTAGCCTAACTTTTTTAGGTGGCTTAGTAATGATGCTTATTACTAATCCAAAATTGGCTTTAATTGTATTAAGCAGCGTACCGCTGATTATATTCCCAATGATTCTTTATGGTCGCAAAGTACGCAAGCTTTCTCGCTTAAGCCAAGACAGAGTCGCTGACATAGGCACTTATGCTGGTGAAATTGTACAAAACATTAAAGTAGTACAAAGCTTTACCCACGAAAAAGAAGAAACTAAAGCGTTTGCACAAGAGGTAGAAAAAGCATTTAACGTTGCCAAAAAGCGTATTTTACAACGCTCTATTCTTATCGTCGTGGCTATGACGCTAGTATTTACAGGCTTATCCAGCATGATTTGGGTTGGTGCTCAAGATGTTGCAAGTGGACAAATCAGTTCTGGCGAATTAGCAGCGTTTGTTTTTTATGCGTTAATGGTGGCTATGGCTGTTGCCACCATATCTGAAGTGTACGGCGAGTTACAACGCGCGGCAGGTGCAACAGAACGCTTACTTGAATTACTTGCTGAAAAAGCTGAAATCCGTATTCCAAAAGACCCTATTTCATTAGCTAACGGAGCCTTGAGCTTACGCTTTGATGATGTGAGCTTCAGCTATCCATCTAGGCCAGAACAAACAGCCTTAAAACACATTTCTTTTAATGTAAAAGCCGGTGAAACCATAGCTATTGTAGGCCCATCTGGTGCAGGTAAAAGTACATTGTTTGAGCTATTACAGCGTTTTTACGACCCTAAAGATGGCACTATTGAAGTCTCTGGACACGATATTAAACACCTTACACCCAAAGACTTAAGGCTTCACTTAGGTTTGGTTCCACAACAACCCACATTATTTAGTGCCGACGTAGCCCATAATATTGGGTATGGTGATGCTAACGCTTCTCATGAACAGATTGTAAGCGCTGCTAAAAATGCCTATGCGAATGAATTTATTGAGTTATTGCCCCAGGGATACGCCAGCTACTTAGGAGAACAAGGCGTACGCTTATCTGGTGGTCAAAGGCAGCGTGTTGCCATAGCACGCGCCATGCTCAAAAACCCTTCTATTTTATTACTAGATGAAGCAACCAGCGCGTTAGACGCTAATAGCGAGCATAAGATTCAAGCCGCGTTACAAAAACTAATGCAAGGGCGCACTACTCTCATTATTGCCCATCGTTTAGCCACAGTAATGCATGCTGATCGAATTATGGTCTTTAACGAAGGTCAACTTGAAGCACAAGGTACTCACGCACAGTTATTACTTACCTCACCACTTTATAAGCGTTTAAGTGAGCTACAGTTTAATCACTGAAGACGATCTAAGCATACGCTTGGTCTAATGAGAGTTAGGCTGAGCCTAAGGAAGTTAATTTTTTAATCAATGACATACCACCCAACACAACAAGCCCTAGCACCACACCCACACTCATATTAGCCAACACAGACCATACGTTTGTAAGGTTCTCAAGCAAGTGATAAAGCCAAGGCCAACCGTGCACCAATATACCGCCGCCCACTAAAAACATAGCAATGGTGCCAAATACAGATAAGGCACTCATCAAAGGCGCAGCTGAATTGACTAAACTGCGGCCCAAAAACCCACTAATAGAGCCCTTGCGGCCCGCTTTTTGTTCTTCAACTAAATAAAGCCCCACATCATCCATCTTTACAATAGCTGCAACAAAACCATACACAGCTATGGTGAAAAACAAAGCAAGGCTGGACACAACAATCACTTGTTTGGCAAAGCTAGCATCAGCCACAGAGCCTAAAATAATGACTACAATTTCTGCTGAGAGCACAAAATCAGTGCGAATAGCGCCTTTTATCTTATCTTTTTCTAACGCCAAAAGCTCATCTTTAGACAATGACAGCTGCTGCAATCTTTTTAGTGGTGAAGTCTCTTTAGGTTTTTTAACAATCCATTCATGTATTTTCTCGGCACCCTCATAACACAGATAAGTGCCACCCAAAATTAACACAGGCGTTATTAACCAAGGCGCATACAAACTCATAAGTAGCGCCACAGGCACTAAAATTAATTTGTTTATAAGTGATCCCTTAGTGACCGCCCAAACTACTGGCAGCTCACGCTGAGCCCTCACACCAGAGACTTGTTCAGCGTTGACCGCTAAATCATCTGCTAGCACGCCTGCGGTCTTTTTAGCGGCCACTTTAGATAACACAGCGATATCGTCTAATAAAACTGCTATGTCATCAAGTAATGCCAGTAAACTTACTCCAGCCATGTTAACTCCTTAGTTTATTAGGTTTAAATACTGCCATTAATCACACACTGTGTTACTTGTGCCGCCACTTCTAAGGGCTGCTCTAAAGGTAATAAGTGAGTCGTATTTGTAAAATTAATAGCGCGCACATTTTCATGCAAATTTTGTTTGTTTTTTAGAGCTTTCCAGCGTTTCCAAGCAAGAGTATCTACCGTATTAGAAAACTCACCTCGTAATACACTAATAGGCACCCAGCTGCGCTTTAAGTAGGGCCAAATATTGGGCACACTTGAATACATCAACGCTTCCCAGTATTTACTGTATAGGAGCTTTACACCCCCATCACATGGTACAAATGCAGCATTAATGTAGTGCCACAACACAGTATCCGTTATGCCTGAAAATACCCTTTTAGAGCGATGAAAATCGTATGCCAACGCAAGGGTTAAAAAGACATCTGGCCTATTTAAAGCCTTGGCCACGATGGGCGCTTTATTAATCAAAAAGGCAGGGCCAAAACGAATAATACGAGCAATAGTTTGTCTTAAAAAAACAGGTTCTATAAGAATAAGCTGGTGATACAGGTGGGGTTTTAATTGAGCTGCCAATACACCTACATTAGCACCCATAGAATGGCCTACATAAATAGCTGGCGCTAATTGATGCTTTTCAATAAAGTCATTAAGATCCATGGCCATGTGTTGCCACACCGCGCGATCATCAGACTGGCTTTGAAACTCTGTTAAATCTTGCCATAGCGGACGCAAATGAGGCGCAATCACTCTCCAATCTTTGCCAAGTTCATCTAACAAGACTTTATAAGTGCTAGGTGGAAAGCCATTAGCATGAGCAAACAACAAGGTTTTTCCTTGTCGCATGCCAAACTCTTCATATGCTTTAGTGATCACTGCAAACCCCTTTCACTACAGTGTTTACAGTGTCTGGGGCGTGAGTGATATATTGATGTTTTAACAATCAGCGTTACAGCACTGCAGCGATAGCTTTAGCGACATAAACAATGTTCGCTTGATTAAGGCCCGCTAAATTAATTCGGCTAGAACTCACTAAATAAACACTATGTTCATTAACTAGTTTCTCAACTTGCTCTGGGCTTATATCTAAAAAGGAGAACATGCCCTTTTGACGTTCAATAAAACTAAAGTCTTGCTCTACCCCTTCAGCTTTAAGAGCCTCCACCAATTGAGTACGTAGATCTTTGATACGTTTACGCATGATTTTTAGTTCATCGCGCCAAATTTGATTAAGTTTTGGATCTGCAAGAATCGTTTCCACTGCCAAAGCACCATGAGACGGTGGCATAGAGTAATTGGCACGAATCACACTGTTCATTTGCCCTTGAGCAACAACAGCTTGTTGCGATGTAGCAGAAATAATAATGGCTGTGCCAGTGCGCTCACGATATAGCCCAAAGTTTTTTGAACACGAGCTTGCGATCACCATTTCTGGCACACTATTAGCCATTAATCGAAGACCTGCAGCATCTTCATCCATGCCCTCACCAAGGCCTTGATAAGCAATATCAACATAAGGCAATAAGCCTTTAGCATTGATCAAGTCAGCAGTAGCTTGCCATTGCTCTAAGGTTAAGTCTGCCCCAGATGGGTTGTGACAACAGCCATGAAGAAGCACCACATCGCCTGCTTTTGCGTCTGACTTAAGTGTTGCCATCATGGCATCAAAATCCACAGTCTTAGTTTGTTTGCTGTAGTAAGGGTAAGTTTTAATGGTAAGACCAGCACTTTTCATGACCGGAATGTGGTTAGCCCACGTTGGATTGCCTACCCATACAGTTGAACCAGGTTTCGCTACATTAATGAATTCAGCTAATACACGCAAAGCACCACTGCCCCCTGGTGTTTGTGCAACAGAAATACGTTGATCACTGATCACTTGATGGTCTGCACCTAATGTCACTTGAGCCAATAAATCACAAAACTTTTTAGAGCCCGCCATGCCTACGTAAGCTTTAGTGTCTTCTTCTACCAACAAACGTTCTTCTGCCAGAGAAACCGCCTGCATAATGGCTGTATGCCCCGCCTCATCTTTATAAACGCCTACACCTAAATCAACTTTTTTAGGGTTAATATCCTTACGGTACAAAACTGACAGGTTGAGGATGGGATCAGCAGGCACAGATTGCAGTGACTCAAACATGAGAAATAAAACTCCTAAGGGATAACCTAAACAATGAATACAAAAGATAAAGTGTTATAAACACTTCTAATTATACGGCTTCCATAGTTTTAAAACTAGACAGAAAACACGCTATAACAGTGCATATTTTGACCACTCCAGCCATAACTAACGATTACTATTACGCGCACGCTCTTGCCTTGGAGAACAGCTATACTTTTTTTGATAACACCGCGCAAGGTAAGATGTGGAGCTAAAGCCACAAGCGGTAGCAATTTGCAACACGGACAAGCTAGATTGGCGCAACAATTGCTGAGTTTTTTCAAGCCGTAAGTGCAAATAATATTGCCCTGGGCTTAGCTGTAAATGTTGCTTAAATAGGCGCTCCATTTGCCGTGCGGACATGTTTGACGCGTCCGCCAGCTCTTGGCATGTTAATGGGGCCTCTAAGTTTTGACGCATAAAATCAATCGCTTTGATCATTCTTGGGTTATTAATGTTTAAACGCGATTGCAGGCGCATTCTTTGATCTTGATGAGGTGGACGAATATGAGGATGCATATATTGTTCTGCAACCAATAAAGCCAACTCATAGCCATGCTGGTCTGCAATAATTTGCAACATCATGTCTAAACCAGCAGAACCACCAGAACAAGTAAATAAATTACCATCAAATTCGTATAACTCGCCACTCATCCATACATCTGTAAATTGTTCACGAAAACTATCTACATATTCCCAATGTATAGTACAAGTTTTATGCCGCAGCAACTTTGCCTTAGCCAGCAATAAAGACCCAGTAGAGGTTGCACCTAATAAGGTTACCTGCCTAGCCGCCTGACGCAACCAAGCAAAGAATTGATCGTCACCGTAAGAAGACACATTGATACCGGCTACGACCAACAATACATCAAGGGTTTTTACTTCATCCAGAGTTATTGTTGGAGCCGTAACCATTTGATTACTGGCGTTAACAGGCACACCGTCCCAACTCAAAAACTCCCACTCATAAAGAGTGTCTTGAGATTGTGCATTGGCCATGCGTAGTGGTTCTACAGCAGCGGCTAACGAGAGCATAGAGAAACCTGGTACTAAGAAAAAGCCAAAACGTTGCATCATGAACCCTGCTAAAACATAAGCTTCTAAAGTTATTTTTTAACACATTAGCTCTTATTGTCGGTTTTGTCTCGTTAAAAGTCGTCTTGAGTGGTTTTTATTTAGACATGAAAGCGCATTATTATTCACAGTTGAATATTTTACAAACCCAACAGGAGTCCATTATGGCCTTTCCTTCTTCTTCACCCTACGTCATTGTAGGCGCTGGTATTCATGGTTTAAGTACTGCTTACCATCTGGCTTTAGAACTTAAAGCCAGTGGTAAAGGTGATGGACGTGACATTATTATCCTTGATAAAAATGGCATCGCAGCAGGAGCCACAGGCATTGCATGTGGTGTAGTTCGTAACAACTACTTCCAGCCAGCGATGCGTGAATTAATGGCTCATTCTGTAGAGGTTTGGGAATCAGACATGCAAGCCTACTCATACCATCCAGTGGGTTATATGCAAATCAGCCCTGAGTCAATGCATGCTGACGTAGCTACAATCTACAACCAACAACAAGCTATTGACTATCCTTCTACTTTTATTGAAGGCGAAGCAGATTGTACTAAATACATGAAAGGTATCTTTCATGATTGGCAAGCTCAAGGAATCACCTCAGTATTACACGAAGCCAAAGGTGGTTACGCCAATAACACCAAAGCAATGTATGGTCTTGCCTCTAAGGTGGAAAACGAAAATATTCGCATTATCAGTGGAGTCACTGTTACTGGTTTTACTCGCAATGAAGGCTGCGTTACTCACGTTGAAACAGATAAAGGTAACATTGCCTGTGATTATGTAGTCATAGGTGCGGGCCCATGGGCGAAAAGCTTATGGGAAATGTTGGAGTTACCTGCAACAGTTAGCATTAAAGGTGCCGACGACATTATTCATACAGACATTCCAATGTGGATTTATTGGTCTTTACAAGAAGGCACTTTGGGAGTCGATCCTAAACTACAAGTAGACAACGATGGCAACATGCCGCCTGTTATCCATGTAGACTCTAATGCTCCCCTATACTCTTGTGTTGATGGAAGCTTGGTCACTGACGAAATGTGGGGCATCTATTACAAGCCTGACTTCCATTTTGGTGGTGTTCAAGGTGGTGCTGCGCCGTTCCCAGTAAAAACACATCCAGACGAAGTCGCTGTTGACCCATATGGCCCAGATTCTCCAGAGTTTGTAGTTGGCGCTGAGTTTGCTCATATGTGGGTTTCTGCTTTGGCTCATTGCCAAAAGCGTTTTGAAGGTACTATGCCTAAATTTAAAGATGAGCCAAGTGGCGGTATTGGTTGCTTTACCCCAGACTCTTTTCCTATTTTTGACGTATTCCACGACAACGCATACTTTATTGCAGACTCTAATCACGGTTACAAAATGTTAGGCGTGGGAAAATTGGTAGCTAATGAAATTGTTACTGGCCAAAGCCATCACTTGCTTGAACCGTTTCGTTTAGGCCGTTACGAGCAAGGCAAGCTGCACCCTGTATCGAGTAGTCCATTCCCTTGGTCATAAAGATAAAATCGAACTAGTTTAAGTAAAAATAAACAAAAAAAGCCCTGTATACCAGGGCTTTTTTGTGGCTAAAGATTAACACTGTTTATGCTAAGATATCCTCCACTGGGTATAAACAGCACAACTTAGTAAACTAAGCGAAATTTGCAATTGCCAATAAGGACACAAGTTTGAGACAAATAGATTGGTTAGGTAATCCTGCTTTGGGAGCAATCTTAGTGACCGCTATTTGGGGCGTCAACATGGTCGCTATGAAAGCAATCGTTACAGACATGGACCCTTTATTATTTACATCAGCACGGTTTTTATTGTTGGCTGTAGTACTTTTGCCCTTTGTGAAAATAACGATCGCGCAGTTGCGCCCATTGCTGCCTATTGCTTTAGTCATGGGCTTAGGACATTTTTATCTTTTAGCAGTTGGCCTTTCCATTGTTCCTGGGGTGGTTGCTAGCGTATGTTTTTTATTATCAGCGCCCTTTTCTGCTTTACTAAGTTATTTATTTCTAAATGAACGCATTACACTCGTACAAACCTTAGCTATTATCGTTGCTACTTTAGGCGCAATGCTTCCTACCTTACTCACAGGTGAAAGCGACCTTCAATGGGGTATGTTCATTGTGATTCTTAGCACCTTTATGTGGGCCATCGGTAATATTCAAATTCGCAAACTAAAGGAATTACCAGTCCTTGCCATTCAATTTTGGATTGCCATCATTACTGCGCCTTTGTGCTTTGTAGCCTATTTATTGCAAGCTGACAATGTGGCAATACTGGCACAGTTCACCACCAGCACTATACTAACTATAATGTATGTGGTTTTGTGCTCTTCTATTTTAGCTTACAGCTTTTGGTATGGGTTAGTGCACCGCCATGGTATGGGGCGTTTGGCCGGTTTTATATTATTACAACCAATATACACTTTGATATTTGGGTATTTAATTTTAGGCGAGACTCTGACATTATTGCAGTTAGTAGGAAGTTTAGTGACACTTACTGGGGTGTATACCTACTTCAAACATAGTACTAATAATAAGCCTATAAGCAATAGCATTACACAGTAGTATTGATTAAAAAAACAGCACTAAGTACGCTAGAAAATAAATGACTAGATGTCTAGTTTATTGCGCCCTCTAGGCGCAGAAGAAATGCTTTTGTGTCTACTCCTCCTCCAAAGCCTGTGAGGCTGCCATTGGCACCTATCACACGATGGCAAGGAATAATCAATGGAATTGGGTTGCGCCCGTTTGCAGCACCTACAGCTCGCATAGATTGAGGCCTGCCTATGGTATGTGCAATGTCTTTGTAACTTCGCATTTCACCAAAGGGAATTTGTTGTAATGCATCTAACACCTGCATTTGAAATACACTCCCATTTGGCGCTATCGCTAAATCAAATTGCTTTAATTGGCCTGCAAAGTAAGCGGCTATTTGCTGTCGAGCTTGAGATAATGTGGCTGGATTATATTGCCAGTCCGGTTTTGGCTGAAAGTGCATTTTTCCACTTGGGAAACTCACATAATGTATTACTTCATTTTCACCTGCCAGTAATAGTTTACCCACTGGAGAATCAATATACGTATATTCAAATGACATTTTTCACCTATTGTTCACTCAATGCTATCGCCACAAGCTCTAAGCTCTTGCCATGACTAATGGCCAAATCGGCTTCGATATGATTTAAATGCGCTAACATCAAATTTAACGCAGCCTTTGGATGTTGATTTTTTATTGCCTTAACTAAGTCGCGATGCTCACTTGGAGGACAGTTTGAAAAACTGTGCTGACCATACATAGCTGTGATTAAACTGGATTCTGTAACCAAAGATTGCATAAACCCGGCCAGTAAATGATTGTTTTGAAAACTAGCAATCAGTAAATGAAATTCACCAGACAAGCGAATCAGTTCATTACGGTCATTATTAACAAAGGCCTCTTCTTCTAGCTTCATATGAGCGTTGAGCTTATCAATATCCGCATCACTTCTTTGACGCACAACATTTTGAATAATTATAGACTCAATAGACCTTCGAGTTTCAAATAAAATAACTGCTTGTTGAAATGTTGGTTTACGAATACGAGCACCTTTATTGGCTTGTAATTCTACAATACCTTTATTGGCTAATGTTAATAAGGCTCTTCTTACATACATTCTTCTTATATCAAAACGCTCACATAGAGATTTTTCACTTAAACGTGCACCTGGTCCAATGCGCTGCTCCATAACATCATTAACTATTGCATCAACAATGGTTTGCACTGTTACTGTCGTGTCCCTTATACCCACAAAGCACTCCATACTTATAGTTAAATACAAAAAAGGGCAACCTTAGTTGCCCTTTTTACATGTTAAAGATTATCTAGAATTGCTACTTAATTAATCTTCTTCAGGCAAAATCTGGTTTAACAAAATTGCTAAGAACGCAGTTGGAGCAACTGCTGAAGTAGCAAGAGTTTTCCATATGCCTGGCAAATGTTGTACAGCATTTGGCACTAAGTTAAGACCTAGGCCCACCGCTAGTGATATTGCAATAATAATCATGTTACGACGGTTCATTTTCACTTCTGACAAAACATTAAGTCCTGCTGAAGCAACCATACCAAACATTACGATTACACCACCACCAAGAACTGGGAAAGGCATTGAAGCGATAGTTGCACCAACTTTAGGTAACAGACCACACAAAAGCATTAACACACCTGCAATGGTCACAACATGACGACTCATCACGCCAGTCATGCCAACGATGCCCACATTTTGGCTGAATGAAGTGTTTGGCAAACCACCAAAAACACCAGCAACTGCCGTACCCAGACCGTCTGCGTAGGTTGCGCCAGATATTTCTTCATCTGTTGCTTCGCGGTTAGCACCTGCTTTGGTCGTTGCTGAAGCATCGCCCACAGTTTCAACTGCAGAAACGATTGATACCAAAGTAACTCCGATCACAGCACCTAAGTTAAACTCGAAGCCAAAAGGCATCACTTGTAGGCCGGTAATCCAGCTTGCCTTTGCAACTGAACCAAAGTTAACCATGCCCATGAAGTATGCAAGTGCATAACCAGCGATAAGACCAATCAAGATTGCCGCATTTGACAATGTACCAGAGGTTTTAAATTTAACCACCAAAGCTACTATGATCACTGTTAAAGCAACAGACCAGTGCTGCAAAGATCCAAAGCTATCTGCAGACATTTGGAAGTCGGCTGCACCACCTGCGGCATACTTAATGCCAACAGGAATAAGGTACAAACCAATTGCTAAAATAACTAAACCTGTAACCAAAGGAGGGAACCAGCTGCGAATTCTAACGATGACCGCACCCAAAGCAAAGTGGATCACACCAGCAATGATACATGAGGTCAAAGCGACTCCAAGACCTTGCGTTGCTGCAATTCCTGCAAGCACACCAACAAAGGCAAAACTTGTACC
Organism: Candidatus Njordibacter sp. Uisw_002; assembly: GCF_047730155.1. Taxonomy (NCBI): domain Bacteria; kingdom Pseudomonadati; phylum Pseudomonadota; class Gammaproteobacteria; order Pseudomonadales; family Candidatus Njordibacteraceae; genus Candidatus Njordibacter; species Candidatus Njordibacter sp. Uisw_002. The sequence goes on along the minus strand of NZ_CP159832.1, from coordinate 1,040,109 downwards.
TTGCATGATGGGCAATCTAGAACCAACAGGGCCAATACCCACAGTTTGGAACAAAGTTGCGATACCTGCAAATAACATCGCCATCTGAATTAAATACACCTGTTGTTCGCCACCAAAGGCTAAACCAGCCGCGCCAGCAACAATAATTGAAGGTGTTACGTTAGAGGCAAACATCGCAAGAACATGTTGCAGACCTAGCGCTAAGGCCTGCCCCATGGGGGGAGTTACGTTTGCATCACTGTAAACGGAGGAATTTACTTTTGACATATTATACTCTCTTATATAGAAATCTCTGGATCTCTAATTATTATTATTGATACATTTGTTACTTCAGCAACCTGAGCTTAATTGACAGATTGTTAACAATATTTTGTCACCTTTTTATCTTAATGTATATACCATAGAAAATAACCTCCATTGCCGCTTGTTGATGCCCTAACATAGGTTTAAAATCAACTATATAAAGTCTTAGGAGACAACTCAATGTTCAGTGGTTCATACGTCGCTTTAGTTACCCCTTTTAAAAATGGCAAGTTAGATGAGTCTGCATTGCGGCGCATCGTTAACTGGCAGCTAGATAAAGGTACTCATGGTTTAGTCCCTGTAGGTACCACTGGCGAATCTCCTACTTTGTCTGAAACTGAGCACAAACGAGTTGTAGAGATTGTTGTTGAAGAAAATAATGGACGTGTGCCAGTTATTGCAGGCGCAGGCTCTAACAACCCAGTTGAAGCTTTAGCTTATGCTCGCCACGCTAAAGAATTAGGCGCAGACGCGATATTATGCGTAGCTGGTTATTACAACCGACCCAATCAAGACGGGCTTTACGCTCATTTTGAGTACATTGCTCAAGGCGTAGACATCCCTATGGTTATTTATAATATTCCACCAAGGGCAATTGTTGATATTGAACCACAGACTATGGCTAAATTAGCTGCTTTACCTAACGTTGTGGGAGTCAAGGATGCTACTGGAGATGTTTCGCGAATCAGTTTAGAGCGCATGGCTTTAGGTAATGATTTTTCTTATCTTTCAGGTGATGATTTAGCAGCTGTGGCCTACAATGCCGTAGGCGGTAATGGATGTATTTCTGTCACAGCTAACGTTGCACCTAGCCGTTGTTCGGCTATGCAAACAGCCTGCCTTAATGGTGATTATAAGGAAGCCAAACGTATTCACGATGAGCTTACTCCACTGCACGTGGCGATGTTTAATGAGCCAAGCCCAGCTGGCGTGAAGTACGCGGCTTCTTTAGTTGGCTTATGCACAGAAGAAACCCGCTTACCCGTAATGCCACTAAGCGCAAAAAGCAAGGCCACATTGGATAGCTTACAGCACTTAATGGGTTAATTGGTCGGTCATCTGTGTATTAGCGGATCAACCCATACTCTTGATTTAATACGTCTATGATCTCTTCCTTAGGCTGCTGACTCACCTGGAGTTTGCGGCCTGTAATTTTTTCTGCAATACCTACATAGGTATTTGAAATATTTAGTAGCGCTTCTAACGGCAACGCATTGTTCTTAGCTAATGCTGTTCGTTCGTGCATGCGCTGTTTATTTAGCAAAATATCTGGATCATCAAAATGATTCAATAAAAACTGCCTAAACCCTTCTTTAGAATTCTCAACTACCTTGCCAGCCCTTAACGCTTGTCCGTCCCAAATTCTTGATGAATCTGGGGTGCCCACTTCATCCATGTAAATGAGCTGTTCAACGCCATTAGCATCTGTGACATACCCAAATTCAAACTTTGTATCAACGAAAATTTGGTCGTGTGCGGCCAGGTCTTGGCTAATTATACTAAAGCCATCACGTAGTAACCTTTCATAACGATTTATGTCGGCAGGCGTGGTGAAATTAAACGCTTTATAATTAGCTTCTAAGTCTGTTCTAGTGACATTCACATCATCTACTTCTGGTACATTAGGTATACCTTTTAAAACGCCTTTAGTAGAGGGAGTAATAAGTAGCTCTGGCAAGCATTGATCTTGCTGCAAGCCCTCTGGCAAAGTAAGGCCACAAAACTCCCGTTCACCTAGCGCATATGAACGCCACATAGATCCAGTAATATACTGACGAGCGATGGCTTCTACCATAACAGGCCTAGCTTTTTGTACTATCCACACTAACGGGTGAGGTGTATCAACGATATGGCTATCTGCAAGCCCAGACTCACGAAAACGAGCAAACCAATGGTTAGCTACTGCATTTAATGCCGCACCTTTACCTGGCACACCCTGTAAGCCACCTTCTGCATGCCAAATACAATCAAATGCAGAAATGCGATCGCTAATGACCATCACAGCTAAGGGTGCATTTGGCGCAACATTATATCCCTTGGCCGCGATTAAACGTTTACTTTGTTTTTCACTTAGCCAATAAACACTGCGCACTTTACCACTGTGCACAGGTAAATCTGTTGCAATAGGTAAATCATCGTTGGTAGCAAGTACGTTATAAAAAGCAGACATATAGAAGTTTTCTAAAACAAGTTAGTCTACAATTTTACCTAAATTATTCTCTTGGCGCAGCTAGTTAGCAGTTAAAGTGAGGTATATTTTTGTACCACTTGAAATATATCTAACATTACTATGTATTAACTAAACGGTGCATCCTATCAACTATTGAGATTTGTACGTATGAGCATAAAAATTGGTAAACTTAAAGTACACATTTGAGCAAGAATTTTCGATTCTCTAAAAATAAGTCAATCATTGCTCCCAAACACTATTTAACCGAGTATCAACATGACACCGTTAGCCCGCCAATATTTTGAGCAATTAGACAAACATGATCAGCTAGCACCGATGAGAGAAAAGTTCTGCTTAGAAGAAGGTCTGGTTTATCTTGATGGAAACTCACTTGGCGTTTTACCCAGGGCGACTGCTAATCACATCAGCCAGGTGGTAACCCAGCAATGGGGAAATGGCTTAATTCGCAGTTGGAATACTCATCAATGGATGGAAAAGCCAACCAAGCTAGGGGATAAAGTTGCGCAACTTATAGGGTCTAAAAAAGCTCAAGTACTAGTCTGTGACACCACGTCTGTCAATATTTTTAAATTAGCCGCTGCAGCCGTTAAAATGCGACCAGGCCGGAGCAAACTGATCACTGAAATAGGTAACTTTGCTACCGACCTTTATTTACTGCAAGGCTTGGCCAAATTACTGGGAAACAAAGTTGAAGTTATTGCCCTACCCCGTGAGCAAGTGTTAAGTGCTATTGATGAGGATACTGCACTAGTGCTGTTAACTCACGTTCACTTTAAAACAGGCGCTATGTGGGACATGGCCAGTGTTACTCAAATGACACAGAAAAAAGGCTCATTAATGATGTGGGACTTATCACATTCAGTAGGTGCGATGCCAATCAACTTGGATGAAATCAATGTCGACTTAGCTGTTGGTTGCACTTATAAATACCTTAACGGTGGCCCAGGTTCGCCCGCCTTCTTGTATGTTGCAGCCCAACATCAAGATCTTTTTGAGCAACCACTTACTGGATGGCTAGGCCACGCAAAACCTTTTGATTTTGAAGATGACTACCAAGGCGCAGCGGGTATTCAACAAGCAATGTGTGGCACCCCTCCTGTGTTAGCTAATGCCGCTCTAGAAGTTGCACTAAACCTGATGTTAAGTGTTGATATGCATTTGGTAAGAGTCAAATCACAGCTTATGGGAAACTTGTTCATACAATTAATCCAACAACGCTGCCCCCAGTTTGGGGTTGAGTCTCCCACAGATGATGAACAACGAGGCAGTCACGTATCACTGGCTCACACCCAAGGCTACGCTATAATGCAAGCTTTGATTGCACGTAATATTATAGGGGATTTTAGAGCCCCCAAGACCCTGCGCTTTGGTTTTACCCCACTTTATTTAAGATACGTAGACCTTTGGGATACCGTGGAAGCATTAGAGGACATCATGCTACAAGAGAGCTGGAATCAACCTGAATTTTTACACAGGCAGGCAGTTACTTAGGTTTACTAGGTCTTTTTACCTGAAAAAAACCATGAAACCATTGGAGCTACAACCATGAGCCAAATTTAGTACGATTATAGCCAACCAAACATTGTTCAAAAACTTGGTTCAACTCACTTAAAAATCAGGTGAATAAATATCTTATGCTGCCATGGTGTATGGTAAACCAAACATGTTACATACGTTTTATTGTTATGGGGCTTAGCTGAACCTAAAGCTTAACGTTACTTTCAAATAGCATCTTTTAATGTTAATCAGAATCAATGTGAAAAATACTCGCGCAACATTCCACAAATAAGCTATATTTCTGCTTAACGCTTATATAAATACCCAAACGAGACATATTATGAAAATAGTTGCCATGCAAAGCCATATTGTGGCTGTACCCCCTCCGCACGTTGGTGGCATGTATTGGATTTTTGTCAACTTAGAGACAAACTGTGGCATCCAGGGTGTTGGGGAAGTATATGCATCAACTTTTCATCCAGAAGTGATGGTGAAGGCTTTAGATGACGTCTTTGATCGTTACTTAAAAGGCCACGATCCACATCATATTGAACGGTTTTATCGCCAGTGCTATTCCAGTGGTTTTACCCAACGCCCAGATCTGACAATGATGGGGGCGTTTAGTGGCTTAGAAATAGCTTGCTGGGACATTATTGGTAAAGCTGCAGGCAAGCCAGTATATGAACTAATAGGCGGAAAAGTGCATGATAAGCTACGTTCCTACACCTACCTCTACCCTACTAACAAGAAGGGTGAATATGATTATAATTGCCCAGATTTAGCAGTAGAATGTGCTTTGATGAATATGGAACGAGGCTTTACTGCTTTAAAATTTGACCCTGCTGGCCCTTATAGTGACTACTCTGGACATCAAATATCACTAACAGCTTTAGATAAATGTGAAACTTTTTGTCGTAAAATTCGTGATGCTGTGGGCAGTAATTGTGACTTATTATTTGGAACCCACGGACAAATGACCCCAGCTTCTGCTATTCGTTTGGCTCAGCGTATAGAACCCTTTGACCCATTGTGGTTTGAAGAACCTGTTCCCCCTGGCCAACCTGAAGCAATGGCAAGAGTAGCATCAAAAACTAGTATTCCTATAGCTACCGGTGAACGCTTAACGACCAAGTATGAATTTCATGATGTCTTGAAACACAATGCTGCTTCTATATTACAAATGAACCTAGGCCGCGTGGGTGGCATTTTAGAAGCTAAAAAGATTGCTGCTTTGGCCGAAGTATATTATTGCCAAATAGCACCCCATTTATATAATGGCCCCATTGGTGCAGCTGCTAGTATTCAGTTAGCCACAGCCACACCCAACTTTTTAATTCAGGAAAGCATAGGCACTTGGGATGGGTTTCATGCACAAGTAGTAAAAGAAAAAATTGACTGGCAAGATGGATATATTATTCCTAATGCAAAACCAGGTTTGGGCATAGAGTTAGACATGGATGTAGTTAAGGCCAATTCGCCATACAAAGGCAAAGCTTTACACTTATCAATGGATAGCAAAGTCTACAATGAACACGCAAATAATTAAACATAGACTCAGTTGCTGGGATTTAAAGTTTGGCGTGCAATAGGGTAGATAATTATGGAAGTGGATTACATTATTGTAGGGGCAGGCTCGGCGGGCTGTGTGTTAGCTAACAAGCTTACACAGTGTGGTCGCTACACTGTATTGTTATTAGAAGCCGGTGGGACGCTCCTTAACCCTTGGATTAGTGTACCTGCTGGGTTTAGTAGCACCTATTATCACCCACGTTATAATTATATGCACTACAGCCAAGCTGAGCCAAATTTAAATAATCGCAGTATTTATGTGCCTAGAGGAAAGTGTCTAGGGGGGTCTGGTTCGATCAATGCCATGATCTATGTTCGAGGCCAAGCTCAAGACTTTGATGACTGGGCAGCTGCAGGAAACCCAAACTGGAGTTACGAGCATGTATTACCTTACTTCAAAGAACTAGAGCAACATCCTTTAGGGCAAAATAAATATCATGGCGCACACGGCCCTATTGGCATAACCCAAATGCACGAGGGAGCCCATCCAATATGTCAGCCGTATTTACAGGCCACAAAGGAGCTAGGGTTACCACAAAGCTCAGACTTTAATGGTGCACAGTTTGAGGGTGCAGGTATCTATGAGGCCAACATTCGCAATGGCCGACGTGATTCCAGCTATACCGCTTATTTAAAACCCGCTTTAAACCGCTCTAACTTAATTTTGTGGACTAACGCCCACGTACAAAAATTATGCATTAAAGAGCAGCAAGTCTTAGGCTTAGAGGTGAATTATAAGAACAATTTGCAACACATTAATGCCCGTAAAGAAGTTATCTTATGTGCTGGGGCAGTGGCTAATCCAAAAATTTTGCAACTTTCAGGCATTGGCGACCCTATGCTTTTGGGCAAACATAATATTGCGGTGAAGCGCTCTCTCATTGCTGTGGGCCAAAACCTGCAAGATCATTTTTGCGCAAGCTTTTACTTTCGCAGTAAAGTGCCTACTTTAAATGATGACTTTGGCACCACGTTAGGAAAAATTAAAGCGGGATTAAAATACGCTTTTAAGCGCAGCGGGCCTTTGTCTATGGCAGTCAACCAAGCTGGTGGATTCTTTCGCGGAAGTGAAGTTGAAACACAGGCGAATTTACAAGTTTATTTTAATCCCTTGTCTTACGAAATTCCTCAAAACCCAAACGCAAAGCTTAAGCCATTACCTTATTCTGGATATCTCATCTGTGTTAACTCATGCAGACCCACTAGCCGAGGCAGCATCAACATTGCAAGTACAAACCCTACCCATGCGCCGTTGGTGCAGTTTAATTATCTAACTACCCAAAAGGATCAGCAAGAAGCGATCCAGGCATATAAATTAATCAGCAATCTTAGCCAGACTAATTCGCTTAAAGCCGTTACCATAAAACAAGAAAAACCAAATCAAAAAACACAAAAAACAGCTGAAATGTTGGAGTATTTTCGCACTGATGGTAGCTCTATTTACCATTTGTGTGGCACTTGCGCTATGGGAGAAAATGTCCAAAAAACGGTTGTAAATCAAGACTTAAGAGTACACGGCATTAATGGCCTTCGTATTGCCGATGCCTCAGTGTTTCCCAACATCACCTCTGGCAATACAAATGCCGCCACCATGATGGTAGCAGCCAAAGCTGCTGATTTGATACTTGGCCAACAATAAACCAACTAAGACTAACACAGCGCATTATAGGAGCTTACAGCAACTCTACTCAGCTAGTCTCTACTTGATAGATGTTATCAACATTGCTTGAGCCTTTATGACTCACGTTTAAGTCTTTTATTACGCCATTATTAATGCCATAGATCCAACCATGTATTTCTAAGGTTTGATTATTTTGCCAAGCGGTTTGTACAATCTTACTATGCGCTAGATTAGCCACTTGTTCCACTACGTTAATTTCACACATACGATCCACACAAGCAGCTTCATCATTCAAGTTCTGAAGTTCTTCGCGGTGACGTATGAATATGTCCTTAATGGAGCGCAGCCAATAGTCGCTTATTCCTGCGTTGGTATTTTCTAAAGCGACTTTAATGCCACCACACCCGTAATGGCCACACACAATAATATGCTCAACCTTCAACACATCAACTGCATATTGGATGACTGATTGGCAATTAAAATCAACGTGCTTAACTAAATTAGCTACGTTTCGATGCACAAACAACTCCCCGGGTAACAGGCCTACAATTTCATTAGCTGGCACACGACTATCAGAACAACCAATCCACAAGTATTTTGGTGCTTGCTGTTGAGCCAGTGTGGTAAATAACTCTGGCTGCTCTTGAGCTACTTTTTTAGCCCAAGCTTGGTTCATATTGAGTAGCTCTTCAATCTCCATAAAATACCCTAATCGTCCTAACTGGTTATATAAACATAATCTTACCACCCAATTAATGAAAAATAACTATGCTTTAAGATAAATCTAGTGTGTACTAGCATATAAATAAAACGGGCAACAATTACCCTACTATGAGTATCAACAATGTCATCTATAGATGAACAAAAGCAGTTATTACGCGTTCAAGCCAAGCTTCAAAGAGCATGCGCTTTTGACTTAAACCCACATATGGGCACACAAGTTTGTAATCGATTGTTAGACTCAAATATTATTCACAATCACCAAGTAATAGCTGTCTACTGGCCGTTAGGTGATGAACTTGATCCCATGCCGTTGTTGAACACCTTTAATGCTTTGGGCCATACCACGGTACTGCCTGTAATGTTAGGTGCCCAAAAACCACTTATTTTCCGAATGTGGCAGCCAGGTGATACATTAAAAGATGCAGGTTTTGGTACACGTGAGCCGACAGAAGATAAACAAATATTAGAACCAGATATTATTCTGGCACCTTTATTAGCTTTTGATAGCAGAGGATTTAGGCTGGGATATGGTGGTGGTTTTTATGATCGCACATTAGAGCTGCTTAGAAAAACAAAACATGTATCAGTGTATGGTATTGCATATGCTGCACAAGAAATGGATCAAGTAATTAAGGGACCATATGACCAGCCCCTTAACGGTATAGTGACAGAGCTTGGTTTTCGCTCGTTTTCACACTAGGTCTTAGGTGCTAGAATTTTGGCGCCTGTACCACTGCAGGGACTAAAATCCACCCCATGCCTTCAATATAAAACTCTAGTGCCACATCTGTTTGATTTTTCAGATTAGGATCAAGACCCATCAACATTGCATGATTTCCACCAGGTCCTAATGTCAATGTATCACCTGAAGCGATGACCCATCCGCCAATGATTTGACGCATTTGCATCACCTTATCAACCATAACCATTGTATGCAGTTCTGCTACCTTGCTAACAGGAGTCCTCACAGCAACTAACTTTATGTCCTTGTCAGAGAGGTTTTCTATGTCTACAAATCCGGCAGTCATATGCATTCCAGGCATGGGCATCTTAACCCACGCATTAGAAAACTTAACTTGATCAATGGCTAGCAGATTAGCAAAAACATTCGTAGATACCATGGCAATGAATATCAGCATTAGTCTAAAAAATTTCATTTTCTTCCTTATATTATGATTCAAAATTTTCGTTATTATATCAACAAAAAAGATATAAAAAACACTCAAAGAAGCCATTATTAAAGTTTACTAGCGCCAACTTCAGCAACAAACCATTGAGTTTAAGCACTTACTAATTTTATGCACACAACCTGTGGATAACACTGTTAACAAATATTGGAAAAAAGCCCCAAAGCCCCCTATACAGGCACTGTCAACAAACTGGTCAAAAAACAACCAAGTTTATTTTTAATTATATAAATCAATAGGTTATAGATGTCAATCAGTAAATATCAGATATTCTAAGGAATTAATTTATCTCTTGAGTGTGCTTTAAAAAATGTCCACAACAGGCACTATAAAATTCAATGAGTTATAGATGTCAAGAAAAAATAACAAGAACATGAGGAAAAAAAGGCGTTTCTTTAACCGTCAACTATTGACACTTTTTAAAATCAAACACTTAGAGTTGACGAATCAAATTTTGACCAAGCTTCATGCTCATTATGTTTTCTTGAGCTTGAGACAAAATAGTTTGTCGAGCTTTTCTACTTGCCCAAGCGGTGTGGGGAGTAATGATTAAATTTTCTCTTTGTACGGTTAACAAAGGATGGTTTTTGGGCGGTGGCTCTTGGGTCAAAACATCAATACCTGCTCCTGCTATCTGGCCTTTATCTAAAGCTTTAAGCAAAGCTAATTCATTGACCACACCACCTCGTGCGCAGTTGATAAGAAAAGCCGAATTAGGTAAAGCGCACAACTCAGACCAACCGATTAAATCAGTTGTATCTTGAGTGAGAGGACAATGCAAAGATAAAATATCTACTTGTGGCAACATCTTGTCTAAAGGTATACGACCTAACTCAGACTCCAAGTTATTACCTGGTCTTTGGGCAATCAATATCTTCATACCAAATGCCAAAGCTAAATCAGCAACACCCTTACCCAGATCGCCATATCCTACAATACCTAGGGTTTTGCCAGACAAACTTTCAACAGGATAATCTAACATGCAAAACTGCGCACTTTTGCTCCAGTCACCATGCTTGATTGCGCGGCGATAGCTGAGCATTCGAGTGCTCAAAGTAAGCATCAACATTAAACAATGCTGCGCCACTGAATCTACTCCATAGGCACGACAGTTTTGCACACTAATACCCAACTTTTTGGCTGCGTTTAGGTCAACGTTATCAACCCCTGTAGCAAGTACAATAATGTGTTTGAGAAGGGGTAATTGACAAAGCACGCTAGCATCCAATACAACCTTATTAACTAAGACTATTTGCACGCCTGCAAGGCGCCTAGGCGTATCGATGGGCTGAGTCTGCTGGTAACAGTACAAATTATCAACAGTAGCTCTTAGAGGGTTAATATCTAGATCTTCAAGGCCTAACGTTGCTGCATCTAATATAACTGCATCCATGCTTTAATGTTCCTATAAAAAATTACTTATTAATCTCTGACTGTAATTTTGAAAGAATTTCTTGTGCATACACTTTAGCAGCAGGTTGTCCTTGATTATCTAGCACTTGCAAATAAACGCTAGTCAACGTGGTTTGAAAACTCAATTGGAACTGGCCAACATAGGTATATTCTCCCGTCTCACTCACATTACCCTGGTCTTCATCTTCGAATACGTAGACCACTTTTCCACCCATCCAAACTTTAAAACCCTTTTTATCAGCTAAACTTGTTGTAGTAGCTAGCTGCGAATTAGCAGAATAGATGGTCAGGTCTTTAATAGGCTCTTCAATTGCGTCGCCACCTAGCAATGATGTGTCTAGTTTTATTCCACGTGATTTATCTGCATTACCATTGCCACTATGCAAGTCTTTGAACCAGCCTAGCATTCCACTAGATTTAGACCCAGTTTTTTCAACTGAACGCACATGACTAGTGTGGGTGAAATAGATAGTTTTTAACTCTTCATCATAACTACCTACGTCAAATGCAGACATAGCGTTAAGAACCTTGGGAAAAGCGTCTTTGTAAGACATATTCAATTGAACTAAAGGTTGATCAAATTGATCTTTCCCAATTAAGGGAATCTGGTACTTTTGGGATTTTTCATCCATTATTTGCGCCACTTTAGATGTGTGACTTAGGTAGCGCAATAATTCAAATGTGATTTCAGACTCATTCGCTAGCGTACGACCGGAGCCTTGCCAATCGATCACTTTATTTTGTGTGATTTCCAATTGAGTAAATTGTAAAAAGTATAACGACAATTGGACCCGATTATTTGGTATTTCTTTTAACTCAATTTTCACTCGCCCATATGCTATGTCATCATCAGCTTTGGTTAAGCTTCTAATCCAGCGACTGATGAAATTATCAGAATTAAGGTTGTCAGACAAAGAAAACCATTGTGTTTCAACAGTTTTTACATTCGATACTGCCTCTATAGCAACAGCTTGATTTGACCAAAACTGAGCGACCTGCCCTTGTACCTTAGATAGGCTGCCCGCTACGCTAATCTGCTTAAGGTTAGAACTTCCTGTTAAATGTGCCGATTCATTACCCGCTTGAGCAAATACAAAATCAGGCCGTGGAGCCGCTTTGATACCATTTGATTTTGCAAGGGCCTGTGAAGTAGGGATAGTGAGTAGATCGCTTTGTATTTGAGCACCACTTAAATTTTGTGGCACCTGAATCCTATCAATCACTTTAGACTTTGCATAATCTAGACTTTTATTTCTAAATACACTATCGTCACCACTATTGACAATAGGCTTGCCTGAGCAGCCCACTAGTATCATTGATGCTAAAAATAGCGAAAGAGTTCGCGAAGATCCAAAACCTTGTTGTTTCAAAATGTCATCCAGTTGTTTAAGATGGTACAAAAATCACATCATAACACTTTTAATTGAGACTACCCATATGAGCATTAGTATTGGACAATCTGTTCCACAAATAAAAGCCCCAGCGACAAGCCAGAGTGAATTCAACTTAGATGAACATAAAGGCCAATTTTTAGTACTTTATTTTTACCCAAAAGATGATACTCCAGGGTGTACTACGGAAGGTCATGACTTCAACAACTTACTGAGCGAGTTTGAAACACTTAACTGTAAAGTGTATGGAATCTCTAGAGATTCTATTAAAAAGCATGAAAAATTTAAAGCCAAACATACGTACAACTTTGAATTAATTAGCGATGAAAGTGAAGCTTTATGCGCCATATTTGATGTCATTAAATTGAAAAAGCTTTATGGCAAAGAATACATGGGCATTGACCGCAGTACCTTTCTCATAAGCCCTGATGGCATCTTGATACAAGAGTGGCGCTCGGTAAAAGTGCCTCAACACGCTCAATTGGTTTTAGACTGCCTTAATCAACTAGCAACGTCTTAGGCCAGGCGTTCATAACCGCTTTAATTAATGTGGCCAAAGGAATGGCAAAAAACACGCCCCAAAGCCCCCACAAACTACCAAAGAATAAAACAGCTACGATTATAGCAACGGGGTGCAAGTTTACCGCTTCTGAGAAAAGTAGTGGTACAAGCACATTCCCATCAAGTGCTTGGATAATGCCATAAGCGATCATTAAGGAATAAAATTCTGATGAAACGCCCCATTGCACATAAGCAATCAGGGCAACTGGAATAGTCACAATCGTGGCACCTATATACGGGATAAGCACTGATAAGCCAACAACCATAGCTAATAGTGCTGCATAATCCAACCCTAGCCATAAAAACGCGATGTAAGACACAATACCTACAATCAAAATTTCAAGCACTTTACCTCGAACATAATTGCCAATTTGTTGGTCCATTTCTAGCCAAACATGGCTCAATACATTACGTTTTACAGGTAAAAACGAAGTGAACCAAGACACCATCATATGGGCGTCTTTAAGAAAGAAAAACACCAAAATAGGTACCAATACCAAGTAGACTAACCAGGTGAGCGATTGTCCAATTGAGGCTAATGAAAAAGAAACTAACAATTGTCCAGCGTTACCAAACTCAGCCATAGCAGCATCAGACATTTGCTTAACTTGCACTGCACTGACTAGTTGAGGATATTTCTCTGGCACAAGCATCAGTAGGTCCCTTAGCTTTTCAAGCATTAGTGGCAAATCACTTAGCAAGTCGGAGGCTTGATTCCAAAGTAAGGGCAGCAAAACAAAAATGAATGCCACAAGCAATGCTATAAATAAGCTATATATACCCCAAACAGCAGGTAAATGGTTAACCCCAAAACGTTCTAGCCACTGCACCAAACCAAAAATTAAGTAAGCTAAGATTATGCTAGCAAAAACTGGTGTTAAAGTAGCCCCAAAAATCAATATCGCAGACAAGCCTACAGCTAACAGTACCACTAACAATAATGCCTGCTCATCAGCAAAAAAATGATCCAACCAAGCCCTAAATACTTTAAACATGTAACATCCTAAATTGTTTTTTCAATGAGGTAGTGATAAACGCCGTCAACACATTGATTTTGATGTAAGTTATGACCTGCTAACCGAGTCCAAGCTGAAAAATCTCTTTGTGATCCAGCGTCTGTAGCTAGCACTTTAAGTGTTTGGCCTACTTCTAATTGGCTTAACGCTCGTTTAGCCTTTAAAAGAGGTAGAGGGCATTGTAGACCTTGTGTATCTAGCAGCTGATGCCATCGTCGTACACCAAGTGTAATATCACTGCTCATAAGAGTTTCCCGTAGCACCTATTAATAGGCCAAATTAATAGGCCAAATATCGTTCTGGCCTATTATCGCTTAGACTATTTTAATTAACAGCTGCAAAATCCATTAGTCGCTTTAAAGGTTTTAAAGCCCGCTGTTGTAGCATTGGATCAATTACAATTTCATTATGCCCAAATAATAACACTTGTTCTATTTTGTCTAAGTCATTCATCGCCATCCAAGGACAATGTGCGCAGCTTCGACACGTGGCGCTATTACCTGCTGTGGGGGCTTCCATGAGGAGTTTATCTGGAGCAGCTTGTTGCATTTTATAAAAAATACCACGATCGGTTGCTACAATAAACTCTTTATTAGGAAGTTCTTGTGCAGCTTTAATCAATTGCGTGGTCGAACCTACAAAATCTGCAATTTCTGCCATAGCATAAGACGACTCAGGATGAACCAATACAGCAGCATTGGGGTAAACCTGTTTTAGATTTTTCACCCCTATTACTTTAAATTCGTCATGAACGATACACGAGCCTTGCCAAAGTAACATTTCAGTGCCTGTCTTATTAGCAATATATCGACCTAAATGTTGATCTGGCCCCCAGATTATAGGTTTACCTTCTGTGGCCAAATATTCCATTAGTTTCACTGCAATGCCTGAAGTAACTACCCAGTCTGCACGAGCCTTAACAGCAGCTGATGTATTGGCATAAACCACTACAGTGTGATCCGGGTGCGCATCACAAAAAGCTGTAAATTCATCGGCAGGACAGCCAATATCAAGAGAACATGTGGCTTCTAAAGTAGGCACTAAAACTCGTTTTTTGGGGCTAAGAATTTTTGCCGTTTCACCCATAAAATGAACCCCAGCAACGACTAACGTTGACGCGGAACAATGGCTACCAAAACGTGCCATCTCTAGGGAATCAGATACACAACCTCCCGTTTCTTCTGCCAGCTCCTGCACTAACGCGTCAGTATAATAGTGTGCTACTAAGCTTGCATCATTTTTTATAAGTAGTTTTTTAATCCGATCTTTTTGTGCTTCTATATCTTGAACAACAGGCATCGTTCGTAAATGTTCATGGGCAAGGTGTTCCTGTACTAATACTCTTGCAGAAATATCTGTATCGCTCATCAACAAGGAAGATTTGTTAGACATTCTAGTTGACTCTCTCTTGGGCTAAACGAGCTGCAGAAGAATCAGTGTACTCTAGCAAAACCCGATTTAACAATTCATTGGCTTTAGCCATGTCACCTAAATTTTGATACGCCACCCCAGCTTTATATAGAGCATCTGGGACTTTTCTATGCTCTGGAAACTCACTGATGACATATTCAAAAGATATCGCAGCTAATGACGCATCACCTTGAACCATGTATACCTCTCCTAACCAGTAATAAGCATTACCAAGCAATGCACCTTGTGGATAATTTTTTATAAATGCAAGTAAAGCCTCAGTAGACGCATCATATTGGCGTTCTCTGATCAGAGTAAAAGCGGCCTTATAATCAGCCTTTTCAGCTTCCGGGTCATATGCTTGCGCAGTTATTACAGGAGGCTCCAAAGCAACCTCAAAGGACGCTATAGGGGTGACGTTACCATCATTGCCTGCCTGGCTCAGCGTTGATGCTAGTTGAGTGCTATTAGTCACAACGGACGCAGCTGATAAACTCATAACTCTGCGGTCTAGGTCAAGGTACCGTTCTTTTTGATCTAATTTGAGTCGCTCTAAGCTATAAGTAAGCTGCTCCACTTGTCCTCGTAATTGTTGTAATTCAATTTTTAAAATTTCAACAAGGTCGAACATTTGAGTATTAGCAATGGCACTTTTATTACCCTTTGCTGTAGCTGTTTTCGATACTTGTGGAGCTGGTTCTATTACCTTTGGTTGTAAAGGTTTAGTAATCGCACTAGAGCTAACCCCTATGTCATTTGCTAAATCAGTAACTGGTACAGAATTATTAGCATTAACGGGCGCAGCAATAGCTATTATTAATAGCGATAGAAAAAGGAAATTATGAGTTTGAGACATAAAAATGGACCCGAAAAAGACACCAAGTTTAAAAAACAAAAACCACCGTTATGCAAAGCATAAGGGTGGTGTTTAGGCCGTATAAAAATCTAATTCACTAACGCCATAGCCTTAGTAATTAAAGTATTTAGTAATTAATATAACGAATTTCTACACGTCGGTTTTCAGCCCAAGAAGCACTATCATGTCCAGCGTTAACTGGGCGCTCTTCGCCAAAACTAACCACCTCGATGGCATCTACTGAAACACCTTGAACCACTAAGTAGCGACTTACAGCATTACCTCGTCGCTCACCTAAAGCAATATTATATTCACGGGTTCCGCGCTCGTCTGCATGGCCTTCAAGGACAATATTTGCAGAAGGGTTTTGGCTTAAATATGCAGCATGGCCATTAAGTGCAGCACGAAATTCTGCTTTAATTGTTGACTGATCAAAGTCAAAATAAATGATGTGCGCAAGAGCTTGTGCATTTTTTTCGTCTTCTTGCTGTGCCATAGCTGCTGCCTTAGCAGTGGCATCATTTTCTGCCTGCAGTGCTGCTTCTGCCGCATTAGCTTCGGCTTGAACCGTAGCCTCTGCTAAAATTTGGGCTTCGGCTAATGCTTGGGCTTCGGCTTGGGCTTCGGCTTCGGCTTGGGCTTCGGCTTGGGCTTCTGCTAATGCTTGAGCTTCTGCAGCTACAAGTGCAGCTTGTGTGCTAGCTGTTGTATCGGTAGTTTCACCAGTGGTACTACAAGCGCCTAAAAAAGCTACCAAAACACTGGAAGCGATGACTTTACTTAAATTACCCACTTGCATGGATTTACTCCTCAATAATTTCATTTATCGATCAAAAAATTTGTACGGCAATTCTAACATGATTAACCTGCGTACAACTAGGCTTGGTAGCGTGTAGATCGTTAATCCAAATAGGGAGACCAAGCAGGCTCTCTAACTACACCTTCATTTGCTGGGATTTTAAATTTAACTTTACCATCAATAGAAACCGCTGCAAGAATATCCCGTCCGCCGTCTTGCGTAGAATACATAACCATACTGCCATTTGGTGCAACAGTTGGCGACTCATCTAAACTAGTTTGGGTTAACAAAGACATAGTGCCTCGCTGTAAATCTTGTACTGCTATATTAAACTGCGAATCGTGGCGACTTACAAGTACTAAAAACCTGCCATCATAAGTTAAGCTGCCACGAGCGTTATAATCACCTTCAAAAGTTAGCCTCTCTACCCAACCAGATTCTAATGTAACTTGATATATTTGTGGCTTACCACCGCGATCAGATGTAAATAAAATGTGTTTTCCATCTACACTCCAAGAAGGCTCTGTATCAATACCGTAATGGCGTGTGACTCTTGTGAGTTTATTGCTTGCTAAATCTAAAACATATATTTCTGCGTTGCCATCTTTAGAAAGCACGATGGCCAACTTTTCGCCATCGGGTGACCAAGAAGGAGCTCCGTTAATTCCCTTAAAAGACTGGATACGCTCTCTTTGTCCAGTAGTAATGTCTTGAACATAAATAGCAGGACGATTTGTTTCAAATGAAACATAAGCTAATTTACTCGCATCACGCGACCAAGACGGAGACATAATTGGCTGATTAGATTTAAGGATTTCTTTTGCATTGTGTCCATCAGCATCAGCTACAAATAACTTATAGTAGCTAGGGTTAACTTTTTTATCTGCGGCAACGTATGCTATACGCGTTCTAAACGCGCCTTTAAGGCCGGTTAAAGCTTCATATACAGCATCACTTGTAGAGTGAGCTAAAGCACGCAAGTCATTTTTTCCACCAGTAAAACCACCAACTGAAATAACTTCTTGGCGCTGCACGTCAAATAATTGGTAATTAACCTGATAGCTATCGGCAGATGTCGCCAAAACTTGACCAATAACAAGGTATTCAGTTGCTAAGTAACTCCAGTCGCGAAAATAAACGTCTTCTTTTTGATGAGGAAAGCTGAGCATCAACGAGCGTTTTAACGATTTAAACTGACCACTGCGTTCCAAATCAGCATCAATAACTTGTGCAACATCTTCATTAAGAGCGTTGTTACCAGACCAGTGAAAAGGAACAACAGCTATAGGAACAGGATTATCTACCCCCTGGGTTATTTCAATCACCAGATCTGAAGACCAAGCGGAAAAGGAAACCAACAAGGTAAAAATCGTAGAAGAGAATACAGAAAACAACATTGCCTTTGGCTTCTTTTGAGCTAATCGAACTACCTTATTTATTCTCATCACAATCTCAAATCCTCTGGTTTAAACTTAAGGGTGAATTTACGAAAATTAGCGTCAAACAATACGGAGTCTAACTGGCTTAACTTATCAAAACGCCCTACTTTTTTCACAGCTTTCACTACTGATAAGACAAACGCATCAGTAGCACTTATATCACGGTAACTGATTTGAATATCAACCACTTCACCAGTAGGAACGAGATGAATTTCAAGTTCCACTATCATTCCAGTGAGCGCATTTGCAGGCCTAACCCACTTTAACGATATTTCATCTCTTATATAATGCACTGCAGAAGATACCGCTTGACCATTACTCACTTGTTGCTCCAGCGCCTGCGATTGGGCCTCTTCGTCGTCTAACAAGCTATCCAGAGCTTGCTGAACCTCTTCTAGCTGTTGAGCTGCTTTCTTATCTGCTGCTTTCTTATCTGCTGCTTTCTTATCTGCTGTTTTCTTATCTGCTGCTTTCTTATCTGCTGTTTTCTTATCTGCTGCTTTCTTATCTGCTGCTTTCTTATCTGCTGCTTTCTTATCTGCTGTTTTCTTATCTGCTGTTTTCTTATCTGCTGCTTTCTTATCTGCTGCTTTCTTATCTGCTGCTTTCTTATCTGCTACTTTTTTTACAGCAGCTTTTTTATCTGCTGCTTTCTTATCTGCTGCTTTTTTTACAGCAGCTTTTTTATCTGCTGCTTTTTTATCAGCAGCTTTCTTGTCTGCTGCTTTTTTATCAGCAGCTTTCTTATCTGCTGTTTTCTTGTCTGCTACTTTCTTGTCTACTGCTTTCTTGTCTGCTGCTTTCTTGTCCGCTGCTTTCTTGTCCGCTGCTTTCTTGTCCGCTGCTTTCTTGTCCGCTGCTTTTTTATCCGCTGCTTTTTTATCCGCTGCTTTCTTGTCGGCTATCTTTTTGTCAGCTGCCTTATCAACCTGTTTTTGTTGGGCCAATAGGGAATCTATATCAATTAAAGTAGCCTCGACCCTTTGCTTTATTTGCACTGGTGGAGTGATCTGGCTACTAGCCTGCCACTCTGAAGTAACAATTAAAGCCACAACTACGTGAACGATAAATGCAAAAATACTGGGTAATATATAACTATGATCTAGCTTCACGGACTTTCCGACACCAATCCAACACTTTGAGCTCCAGCCTGCTGCAAAACAGTCATGATTTTAACTATCAGCCCATACTCAATTGCTTTATCACCACGCAGTAGTACTTGAGTATCAGGAGCACGTTGCAAAATTTTTCCAACCTGAATGCCTATACGTTCTAAAGTTATAGGTTGTTTATTATTTTCTCCCAGCTCTAAATAATAATCACCAGATTTGGTAATAGAAATAACCAAAGGTTGAGAGAGCTCGTCACTGGCTACCGGATCAGACTTGGCTTGAGGCAAGTCCACTGTCACTCCTTGAGTTAACAGGGGGGCCGTTACCATAAATATAACCAATAACACCATCATCACATCGATATATGGTACGACGTTTATTTCAGCATTGGGCTTATGGCGTTTCGTTCTGGGTCGTCTTATAGTACTCATAGATCAACCTATAGCTCAGATGCGTGGGCTTTACGATGTAAAATACTAGAAAACTCTTCTGCAAAAGTCTCGTAACTAGATAAGATAGAATCAACGGTATGAGAAAACCTGTTATACGCAATAACTGCTGGTATTGCAGCAAACAAACCCATCGCTGTAGCAATTAAGGCTTCTGATATACCTGGCGCTACAGTAGCTAAAGTTGCTTGGTGAGCATTAGCAAGCCCTCGAAAAGAGTTCATAATACCCCACACTGTCCCGAACAAACCTACATAAGGGCTGACAGAGCCTACACTTGCCAAAAATGACAAATGAGCTTCAAGCTTTTCTTCTTCCTTAGAAATAGCAACTCTCATGGCACGCTGCACACCTTCCATAACCGCATCACCATCGGCATCAGTTTGTTGCCTTAACCGGGTGAATTCTTTAATACCAGCTCGAAATATGTTTTCTGCACCATTATCAGAATTAGGTTCAACACTTAACTGACGGAATAATTGGCTTAGATCAATACCAGACCAAAACTGCTCTTCAAATACTTTCAAATTATTTCGAGCAAAACTTAAAGCTCTGCGGCGCTGAAAGATCATCACCCAGGACATCGCCGAAGCAATCAATAACAAGAGCATGACTACTTGCACCAAAAAACTAGCGTTTAGAATCAAACTCAATACTGACATTTTATTGTCCACAGACGAATCCCCTTCAGGCTTTACATATTTTATATGTTAAATATAATACTATTGTAAAAAGTAGTATGAAATCCTTCCCAATACTACTGCATTACTAGTATTTAACTGACTAATATACCATTATAAACACTAAGTTAACTGAATAACTGATGCTTTGAACTGTGCGTTGTTAAAAAGTTCCTCACACACTTGCATTCACTTAGTGTGAATACTCTTTTTGGGTGAAACAAACCCAAAGTGATCGTAGGCTCGGTCTGTTACTACCCTCCCTCTGGGGGTGCGCATAATAAAACCTTGTTGAATTAAATAGGGTTCGAGCACATCTTCTATGGTTTCCCTTTGTTCACTGAGGGCGGCTGCTAAGTTATCTATACCCACTGGACCACCTGAAAATTTCTCTATAATCGCCAGCATTAAACATCTATCCATATGGTCAAAACCAAGATGGTCAACATTAAGCATATCTAGCGCTTTATCAGCCACATGATCAGTAATCATTCCATCAAATTTTACTTCAGCATAATCTCTGGCTCTGCGCAAAAGACGATTAGCTATACGTGGTGTGCCTCGAGATCTCCGAGCCACCTCGACAGCACCATCGACTTCTATTTTAACTTCAGACAAGTGAGCAGAACGAGTTACTATCGTGGTTAAATCTTTTACGGAATAGTACTCTAAACGTTGGGTAATACCAAACCGATCTCGTAAAGGGGAAGTTAGAGAACCCGCTCTTGTTGTCGCACCAACCAAAGTAAAAGGAGGTAAATCTAACTTTATTGATCTTGCTGCAGGTCCCTCCCCTATCATGATATCCAACTGGTAGTCTTCCATTGCTGGATAAAGGATTTCCTCTATCACTGGGTTTAATCTGTGAATTTCATCAATAAACAATACGTCACCAGCTTCTAAGTTGGTGAGCATTGCAGCTAAATCACCTGCTTTTTCCAGCACAGGCCCAGATGTTGTTTTTAAATCCCCACCCATTTCATTTGCAATGATGTGGGCAAGTGTAGTTTTTCCAAGCCCAGGAGGGCCATAAATTAACGTATGATCTAATGCTTCGGCACGCCCTTTTGCAGCAGCAATATAAATCTCCATTTGCTCCTGCACCACAGGTTGACCAATATATTCCTTAAGCAGCTTTGGTCTCAGCGCTCGCTCTAAATGGTCCTCACCTACTTGAGTCTCTGGTTCTACTAGAGAGCCAAAACGATCTGCTTCTATCATGCTATGTCCATCTTTTGTAACATCAATTAAGTTCTCTTAGCCATAGTTTCATCAAGCTATATCATACCTTTTAACGATAAACGGATAAGATCTTGACAACTTCCATTAGGAGCAGACTTAAACGCTGCAGATACCGCCTTAGTGGCTTGCATAGGCTTATAGCCTAAGGATAACAATGCACTTTCAGCTTCTGACTGAGCACTGACTGCAAATAACGTTGGTTTAACAGCATCTACTTGGCCAGCTATATTATCACTTGTTTGGAACGATGATAGCTTATCACCAAGCTCTAAAACTAATCTCTCCGCTGTCTTCTTACCTACACCAGGAATTTTAACCAAGGTAGCTGAATCCTGACGGTTGACGCAATCACAAAAGGAATGTGCATCCATACCCGATAAAATGGCTAAAGCCAACTTTGGACCCACACCATTCACTTTAATCAATACTCGAAACAAACTCCTTTCTTCTAATCCACAGAAGCCAAAAAGCAGCTGGGCGTCTTCACGCACAACAAAGTGGGTATGTAATATAGCAACTTGACCTTCTTCTGGTAATTGGCAATAACTATTAAAAGATATTTCAATTTCATAAGCCACACCCTGCACATCAACTACTACTTGGGCTGGCTGTTTATTTATTAAAGTACCACTAATACGTGCAATCATATAAAACGCCTAATAAATGTAGTTACTTTACCTAATGCGTCCGCGTCGGCTGCCCTTAAGCTCATTGAGTAAGGCTTGCTTTCTAGCGCTGGCAGGGCTTCTACTGGTCGCCAAACGAACCAGACTTGCATGAGTATTTGCGTGGCAAATGGCAATAGCCAACGCGTCTGCAGCATCTTCTTGCGGCAAGCCGGGCAGCCTCAGCAAACGAGCCACCATTTCTTGCACTTGGCTTTTTACAGCTGCGCCATTACCTACTACGGCTTGCTTAACTTGACGTGCCGAGTATTCAGACACCGGTAATCCGTGATTGACAGCAACCACCATAGCCACACCTCGAGCTTGGCCAAGTTTAAGAGCAGAGTCTGCATTGCGAGCCATAAATACTTTTTCTATAGCAAACTCTTGAGGCATATAGGTTTCGATTATTTCATCTACACCTTTATAAATTTGCCCTAATCGACCTGCTAATTCATCGCCAGATATATTTATATGGCCACTGGCAACGTAGGTACGTGTGGCTCCTACAGCATTAATTATGCCGTAACCTGTTTTACGGGACCCTGGATCGATGCCTAAAATTAGTGCCATATAGTAATAATTACTTAAGAATTAATTAACACACCAATACTAGCAAATACTGTACAAAATCACAGTAGTTTTTATATCTATATATAAACTAGCCAAAAAAAGGCCCAACAACTTAATGGTGAGCCTTTTTACTTTACCTGCGCCAACCAATGTTAACTAACACCAATCAACAGATCGTTATTCAGCAGTTATTTTTTCACGTAACTTAATGTTTAACTCACGTAGCTGCTTAGTTGCAACAACACCTGGGGCCTGAGTCATTACACATGCTGCGCTTTGAGTTTTAGGAAAGGCAATAACCTCGCGGATAGAGCTAGATCCAGTCATTAGCATTACCAAACGATCCAGACCAAATGCCAAACCACCATGTGGTGGGCAGCCAAACTTTAAGGCATCTAGTAAAAACCCAAATTTTTCTTGCTGCTCTTCAGCATCAATATTTAACAACTCAAACACTTTAGTCTGCATATCTTGCTGGTGAATACGAATAGAACCGCCACCTAACTCAGTACCGTTAAGTACCATGTCATACGCACGAGATAAGCCAGTTAATGGCGAAGCTTGCAACTCTTCTGGAGTACATGATGGTGCTGTAAATGGATGGTGTATAGCCGTGATGCCACCGTCTGAGGTGGACTCAAACATGGGGAAATCAACTACCCATAAAGGTGCCCACTCACAAGTCATAAGCTCAAGGTCTTCACCGAGCTTGCAACGCAATGCACCTAAAGCCTCATTTACAACTTTTTCACTGTCTGCACCAAAGAATATTAAATCTCCATCTTTGGCATCTAGGCGCTCTAGTAAAGCGGCACGAACCTCTAAAGGTAAGAATTTAACAATAGGCGACTGCAAGCCTTCTTCCAAATCACTAGCGTTATTCACTTTGATGTAAGCTAAACCACGCGCACCATAAATACCTACAAACTTGGTGTAAATGTCGATTTGTTTACGCGTCAAACTAGCACCGTTAGGCACTTTAAGTCCGGCAACACGCCCATTAGCGTCGTTAGCTGGCCCAGCAAAAACCTTAAAATCAACATCTTTCATAAGGTCGCTTACTGTAATTAGCTGTAACGGAATACGTAGGTCTGGCTTGTCACTACCATATGTTTCCATAGCTTCACTATAAGGCATGCTAGGAAACGCGCCTAGATCAACGTCAATCTGACTCTTAAATAGCTCTACAACCATTTTTTCAGTCAACGCCATAATCTGAGCTTCATCCATGAACGATGTCTCTATATCGATCTGGGTAAATTCTGGCTGGCGATCAGCACGTAAATCTTCATCACGAAAACACTTGGCAATCTGATAATAACGGTCCATACCAGCCACCATTAACAATTGCTTAAACAATTGTGGTGACTGAGGTAACGCAAAAAAGTGACCTTCATGTGTACGACTGGGCACCAAGTAATCACGCGCTCCTTCTGGAGTAGCTCTTGTTAAAATAGGCGTTTCAATGTCTAAGAAGCCATTTTGATCTAAGAAATTACGAATAAAGGTGCTTACCTTAGAGCGCAGCTTTAGCTTAGCTGCCATTTCTGGACGACGTAGATCGACATAACGATATTTAAGCCTTACATCTTCGCCCACCGATTGATGCTCGTCTAGCTGAAAAGGTGGAGTTTCAGATTTATTGAGAATTTCGAACTCTCGACCTAAAACTTCCACGGCGCCCGTAGGCATGTCTGAGTTTTCGGTGCCCGAAGGACGAGCGCGAACCATACCATGAACCTTAACGACAAATTCATTACGACAAGAGTCAGCTAACGCAAAACTGTCTTCACGATCTGGATCAAATACGACTTGAACGATGCCTTCTCGATCACGCAGGTCTAGGAAAATAACACCACCATGGTCGCGACGCCGATGAACCCAGCCGCATAGAGTAATTTGTTGATCAACATCGCTGGCTCTTAATTCACCGCAATAATGGCTTCGCATAATTGTACTTCCTAAATCTTAATAGTGTTAAAAGTGTTATTTTGAGTCGCTAGCACTGGGGGTACTTTTTGTATCACCTGCTAAATTCTTTTTGGCACCAGTTTTAAAGTCTGTTTCATACCAACCCTGGCCTTTAAGTCGAAAACCAGCCGACGATATCTGCTTGCGATACTGATCTTTGCCACATTCAGGACAATCTGTTAGCGGCGCATCACTTAATTTTTGCAATACGTCCTTACCAAAACCACATCCTTGGCAAAGGTATTCATAGATAGGCATAGTCTGCTCCAGACAAATAGCTCAAAACACGAAATTATAACCTATTCCACGTCCACAGAGGCAGAGCAAAATGCACCTTTATTAAGCATTCATACAACTATTACCTATATATTGCTAATTTAAGCGTTAAAGGCATTTATCCCACAGCCATGGCAACATACAATAGCGTCTTATATTTTTATATTTTATTGGACTCACTACCCCATGCGCGCCAGCCAGTTTTTAATTGCCACTCAAAAAGAAACCCCTGCAGATGCAGAAGTTATTAGCCATCAACTTATGCTTCGAGCCGGCTTAATACGTCGTTTAGCATCAGGGCTATACACTTGGCTGCCAATGGGCCTACGCAGCATACGTAAAGTTGAACGAATCGTCAGAGAAGAGCTTGACGCCGCAGGAGCTCAAGAGCTTCTCATGCCTGCAGTTCAGCCTGCTGAGTTATGGCAGGAATCGGGTCGTTGGCAACAGTATGGCCCAGAGCTTTTACGCTTAAAAGATCGTCATCAGCGTGACTTTTGTATTGGACCCACCCATGAAGAAGTGATTACTGACATGGTGCGAAAAGAAGTTCGTAGTTATAAAAACTTGCCAATGAACTTTTATCAAATCCAAACAAAATTTCGGGACGAAGTAAGGCCTCGCTTTGGAGTAATGCGTTCTCGAGAGTTCATCATGAAAGATGCCTACTCCTTTCATTTAGACCAAGAGTCTTTGCAGCAAACCTATGATGCAATGCACACAGCCTATACAAACATTTTTACTCGCTTAGGTTTAAATTTTCGTGCGGTACGTGCAGATTCTGGCAGTATAGGAGGCGATGCCTCACAAGAATTTCATGTACTAGCGCGTTCTGGTGAAGATGATATAGCCTTTAGTAACAGCCCAAACAGCAACTTTGCTGCTAATGTGGAAACAGCAGAAGCGATGCTGCCTGAAGCAAAGCGCGGTGCACCAAGCAAACTAATGGAAAAAATCCACACACCCGACCAAAAAACTATAGACAGTGTGTGCGAATTTTTAGGATTAACAAAACAGCAAAGCCTTAAGACATTGGTCGTTTTAGGCACTGCAGACCAAGCAGGAAAACAACCTTTGGTAGCGCTAGTGCTGCGTGGCGATCACAGCATGAATGAAATAAAAGCTGAAAAACACCCACTGATTGCAGAACCATTAACCATGGCGCCAGAGCAACGAATCATTGATGAATTAGGCACTAAGCCCGGTTCTATAGGGCCTGTAGGCTTAACTATATCAATAATCGCTGACCGAGCCGTTACGGTAATGAATGACTTCACAGCTGGAGCAAACGAAGCGGGATATCACCATACTAACGTCAACTGGCAGCGCGACTGCGACTATAGCGATGTTGCAGACATCCGCAACGTTGTTGAAGGTGACCCAAGCCCGTGTGGCCATGGTGAGATCGAAATCAAGCGCGGTATCGAAGTAGGCCACATTTTCCAATTAGGTGATAAATATTCACGCGCGATGAATGCAACAGTGCTTAATGAGAATGGTAAGGCCCAATTTATGCAAATGGGTTGTTATGGCATTGGTATCACTCGTGTCGTAGCTGCCTGTATTGAACAAAATTTTGATGACAAAGGCATCATGTGGCCATTAGCCCTTGCGCCTTTTGAAATTGCCCTAATTCCACTGAATTATGAAAAGTCTGAAGCTGTCCGCACGGCAACAGATAAACTCTACAATGAACTTAAGATGGCAGGTATTGATGTCATTATGGACGACCGCGCAATGCGTCCAGGAGTGAAATTTGCCGATGCTGAACTCATTGGCCTGCCTCACCGCGTGGTGATTGGTGATCGTGGCTTAGATAGTGGCACATTAGAATACCGCGACCGTCGTGCCGAAGCTAATGAAGACATGCCTTTAGAAGGCGCATTGGAATTTATTAAAACGAAATTAGGCCGCTAAACAATGAGCGTCACCTTATATCATAATCCACGATGCTCTAAATCGCGTGCCGCATTAGCTTTGTTAGAAGCTCATAGCGCTGAAGTTGAACTTCGATTATACCTAGAGCAAGGCCCAAGCTTAAAGGAGCTGGAGCAGTTGCTAGGCATTTTAGGCATGGAGGATGCTCGAAGCCTAATGCGTAAAGGTGAAGAAGCTTATAAAAGCCAAGGATTAGCTGATACTAAATTAAGTCAGTATGAGCTACTTACTGCCATGGTTAACTACCCTAAACTGATTGAAAGGCCTATTGCCATTCACCAAGGCCAAGCTCGCATTGGTCGCCCACCTGAAGCTGTTTTGGAGATTTTGTAATGTTGTATCAACAAAAACGTAAATACTCACGTGCTGTGAGTTTAGCAGCCTACATTGCACTTATAGCCTACTTTGTCATTAGTACCTTGTCGCATCCTTATGCGGAAGTAGGAAGCATCGTTATCATTGGCATTAAGTGCTTTCCTCTATTAGGTTTTGCACTAGCAATGTATAAGCAACATTTACGACAATTGGCGTGGATGTGTTTTGTATTGTTGATTTATTTCACGATAGAAATAATGTACGTGCCAGTAAACGGCATTTTAGGTGCTTTTATTATCACCTTGCTTTATACCACCACCATGCTACACATTCGTTGGCATAACCGAGCTAACGAAGAACTCAAGGCTGGTTAAAAAACTGCCCTAAGCTTTAGCAGCTTAGGGCAGTAGTTTGAAGAAAATTAAGTTTGAGCCTAATTAAACATGTCTGCGGGTGCGCTGGCGTTTTTGCTGGCGATCAAAGCTCTCTTGCTCTTTAGGCAAGCGGCGTTTGACTTTCTTGGGTCGCATACCAACAAACTGTGACAAAGCGTTGATTTCTGGCTGCGGCATTTCCATCCACATACCTGCTCTTAGTTGAGGCTGCAAGAACACATTACCGTAACGCACACGCTTTAAACGGTTAACTCTCAAGCCTTGAGACTCCCACAGACGTCTTACCTCACGGTTACGACCTTCCATGATCACCACGTGATACCAGCGGTTAATGCCTTCGCCACCAAATTCTTGAATGTCATTAAAACGGGCCATGCCATCGTCTAACAACACCCCCTGGTGCATCGCATTCACCTGATCCATGGTTACGTGACCCATTACACGAACAGCGTACTCACGCTCTATAGTAGTAGATGGGTGCATCAAGGCATTAGCCAACTCACCGTCTGTAGTAAACAGTAATAAGCCCGATGTATTAATATCTAATCGGCCCACAGCAATCCAGCGCTCACCTTTTAAGCGAGGCAGCTTGTCAAATACGGTAGAACGGTTTTCTGGATCTGAACGGGTGACAATCTCACCTTCAGGCTTATTGTAAATAAGTACACGTCGCTCAATATTATTAGGTGACAACATGTCGACCTGACGGCCATCTACAGAAATGTGATCCCGCCAAGTAACGCGATCGCCTAACTGAGCTTTTTCTTTATTAATAGTGACTCGTCCAGCAGCAATCCAACGCTCCATTTCACGGCGTGAACCTACACCCGCACGGGCAAGTACTTTTTGAAGTTTTTCGTCGCTGGCTTTTTCTTCAACGATCTCTGAAATTTCCCCAAGAGGGAGGTCTTGATCTGTCATGATAGTCCCATCAATACAGTTAATATGAAAAGATATTATAACTTAATGAATTGACTCCGTCACGACTTCGATTTCTTGTTGCTGAGGGTTTTTCAACTTGGCTGGCGCCATAGTGGCCTCATCCCACGAAGCGAGCTCGTCAAGGGCAGGTAGGTCACTAAGTTGTTTTAAATTAAAGTGATCCAAAAATGTTTTCGTAGTGGCAAATAACTCTGGTCGGCCTGGCACCTCTTTATGTCCAACACTTCGAATCCATAATCGGTCTATCATAGTATGAATTATAGAGGAACTCACCCCTACTCCTCTTATAGACTCTATCTCACCACGAGTAATAGGTTGCTGATAAGCAATAATAGAAAGAGTTTCCAGTAATGCTTTAGAGTATTTTTGAGGCTTTTCTTGCCATAACCGTGATACCCAAAGGGCATAATTTTGACGTACCTGAAAGCGAAATCCAGAAGCCACTTCAATAAGCTCAAACCCGCGCCCATCATAGCTTTTTTGTAGCTCTTTTAAGGTCAGTCTAATACGCTTACTATCCACACCATCATGTTCATCAAAAACCTGACCTAAAAGCTCTACGCTTAGAGGTTTGTCTGCCGCCAACAAGATCGCTTCAAGTACAGGGGAAAGTTTAGTAATCATAAATTCATCTCCTGATTTGGTGAGTCATTCTTCCCACCTAAGCTCACATGAATTGGACCGTATTCTTGGGCCTGGACTAACTTAATCAACTTTTCTTTCACCAGCTCCATCATTGCTAAAAACGTCACTACAACACCCATTCGGCCTTCTTCAACAGTAAATAAATCTTGAAACGCCATGAACTGATGTTCCTGAAGCACAGCCATCAAATTAGACATGCGTTCGCGTGTAGAAAGCGTCTCTCTAGAAATTGTATGATGCTCATACATTTCACAGCGTTTTAACACTTGAGTATAGGCTGATAATAATTCACCCATATCTACATCAGGCTGAGGATACGTTTGCTTAATATCAGGCATAATCATATTCACAGGATAATTATCTCGATCCATTCGAGGTAATTGAGCCATTTCCTCTGACACTTTTTTAAACCGCTCATACTCTTGCAGTTGTTTTATTAATCTTATCCTTGGATCTTCTTCGTCATCATATATATTTTCAGTACGCGGAAGTAAGCTACGACTTTTTATTTCTGCAAGCGTCGCTGCCATAACTAAATACTCCCCTGCCAACTCAAACATATTTGATTCCATTAATTCAATGTACGCAATATATTGATTGGTAATACGAGAAACATCAATATTAAGTATATCTAGATTATTTCGTCTAATTAAATATAATAATAAATCTAACGGCCCTTCAAAGGTAGTTTCCAAAATAACTTGTAAAGCATGAGGTGGAATATAAAGATCTATAGGGATATTATAAGCTTTACCATCTACCCTTGCGTCCATATTAAAATAACTCCCACACAGGAGTGCAAGCCTTTGGTAGTTTCGGATACTGACCCAATCTAACCCACTTATAATCAGGGTTATGAAAATCGCTACCTACAGAGGCATGGAAATTAAACTCATTACATATAGCTGCCATTTCTTCTGCTACCCCAGGCACTTGATTGCCAGCACATACTTCAATAGCTTGGCCACCTGCATCACAAAAATCTGCCATAAGTCGACGGCCTTTAGTGCGGGTCATTTTATAACGGCTAGGGTGAGCCAGCACTGCCACTCCACCTGCTTCATTAATCCATTTTACCACCAGCTCTAAGTCTGGCCAAATATTAGAAACATCGCCCACCTTGCCTGCACCTAAATACTTAGTAAAAGCTTGAGCCACTGTGGATACCATGCCCTCATCTACCATATATTGTGCAATATGTGGTCGTCCAATCTGACTATCTCCTGCAAGCCTCATTGCACCTTCTGTAATATCAGGAAAACCTCGATGAGTTAATTTTTTCGCTATGGTTTTTACTCGCTGCAAACGCAATTGTGTTTGGTGAGCTACGGCATTTTTAATAGCAATCGAATTAATATCTATATTTAATCCTACAATATGAATACCCATATTATTCCATTGGCTAGATAGCTCTATACCCTTAATAATATTGATTTCATCTTCCTTATAACTACCGTTCATTTGAGCTAATTGTAAATGAGCATTAACTGTATCATGATCTGTAATTGCAAGATGAGTAACACCACGATCAATTGCCAAGTCGATTAACTGCGTTACCGAAAGACTGCCGTCTGAGCATTTAGTATGTGTATGAAGATCGTATTTATTTATTAGCATGTATGTTTTTTTAAATTAGATTAATATATTATATGACATCAGATTTAACCTTCTATTTAAAAGGTTAATTAATTTTTTAATAAATCCATTGACTATATAAGGAACTATTATGAATGAGTTTTATGACATTGCACGTAATAAAAACCGCTTTCGAGCGGCGTGTAAAGACCTTAATGTAAAAGAATTAAAAAATATGTCCAATCTCTTGGCTACTTTTATCGAAACCCGATTATTAGAAGAAGCCAATCTGCTTGAAAAGAAAGCCAAAAAAGATGCTGAAAAGAAAGCTATCCTATTAGCAATTACAGAGGCAGGCCTCAAGCCAGAAGATTTTTTCTCACAAAACTCACCTAAAAAAGAAAAGAAAGCCCGTAAACCTGTTGCCCCTCAGTATCGCATAACCGATGCGCAAGGCATACAGCACCAATGGTCAGGCCGAGGACGCACACCTAAAGCCTTCGATCACTATTTCAGCAATGGTGGCAGCAAAGATAGCTGTCGTATTTAGCCCAATCACTCAGCAGTGATGATGATTTTGGTGTGAAACTTTGCTTTCATAAATCCAGTAATCACACCCTTAGTTTCTAAAGATAGGTCATTAAAGCGCTGTTTTTCAGCGTCAAGGCCACCTATTTCTTTTTTACCTACGGCATTAGTTAGGCATTAACACGCCTTCCTCCAATACTTGCAATCCACTGGCAATCATTGCAAGAGCGGCAGATTCATCTAAAACAGGCACTTGGAGGGTCTGCGCCTTTGTGAGTTTAGAACCTGCTTTTTCTCCTGCCACTAGGTAGTCTGTTTTTTTGGATACGCTAGATGCAACCTTGGCTCCAAGCGCTTGTAATTGAGATTTCAACTCATCACGTGACACACTGGACATGGTGCCTGTCACAACAAAACAAAGCTCTTTGAAGGGTAAGCTTTCTTGCTTGGCTTGCTCTTCAATAGGGTCGAATTCGGGCCAATATACCCCTACACTTTGTAATTTTTCAATCACCAGTAAGGTATCAGTATTAGCAAAGAAGTGCAGAATACGTTGCGCTACAACTGGGCCAACATCATCTACATTTAATAAACTTTCCATGTCTGCTGTCTGAATATTAGCAAGGCAACCATAATACAATGCTAGGCTGCGCGCAGTAGCTTCACCCACTTCACGAATACCTAGACTAAATAAAAACTTAGCTAGACTTGTAGATTTACTTTTTTGTAAAGCTGACAATAAATTGTTGGCAGATTTTTCTCCCATGCGAGCCATGCCTGATAAGGCCAAAGGATCTAAAGTGTATAAGTCTGCCACATTTTTGATTTTATCTGCATCAACTAACGCTTGGACCTGTTTTTCACCCAACCCATCAATATCCATCGCTTTACGAGATACAAAATGTTTAATGGCTTGTACAATTTGAGCGCTACACCTTAAACCATTAATACACTTTAAAGCTGCTTCGCCATCATCTCTTAATACAGGCCCACCACAGACTGGGCAACTTGTTGGCGCTACTATAGGGCTAGCTGACTCACATCGACGCTCCTGAACGACCTTTACTACCTTGGGAATAACATCACCTGCACGCCTGATAATAACAGTGTCACCCAAGCATAAACCTAAGCGCTGTATTTCATCCATGTTATGCAATGTCGCATTACTTACAGTAACCCCGCCGACAAACACAGGCTCAAGCCTTGCTACGGGCGTAACTGCACCTGTGCGCCCTACCTGAAAATCAACCTTAAGTAGGCGCGTCATCTCTTCTTGAGCTGGAAATTTATGGGCAATGGCCCAGCGAGGAGCACGAGCAACAAAACCTAAACTTTGTTGTAATTCTAACTCGTCCACTTTAAAGACAATGCCGTCAATGTCGTAGGCCAAACTAGCGCGCTTGGAAGCCAATAATTGGTAGTAGTCTAAGCAAGCTTCAATACCCTGAACACGACGCATTTGATCATTAATTTTAAAACCCCATGATTGCAGTTGGTGAAGAATATCAAAATGCTGCCCCGGCAAAGAATCATCATCGCTTACCAAACCAACACCATAGGCACAAAGCTCTAGCGGCCTTGTTGCAGTAATACTACTATCTAGCTGCCGCAGGCTTCCAGCAGCGGTATTACGTGGATTTACATAAGTTTTTAAGCCATTTGAAGCTAATTTTTTATTAAGCGCTTCAAAGCCAGCAGTAGGCATATACACTTCACCACGAACTTCTAGGATGTCAGGCCAACCTTTGCCAAGTAAACTCAAAGGTACTGAATCTAAAGTACGTATATTTTGGGTGATATTTTCACCACGACTGCCGTCACCCCGAGTAGCTGCTGTAACTAACATACCTTTTTCATAGGTAAGGCTAACAGCAATGCCATCAAGTTTAGGTTCACAGGTATATGTAACTATGTCATCAATGGCTTTGTTGGATGACTTAGTTAAACGTTCTCTAACACGACGATCAAACGCCTGGAGATCTTCTCCATTAAAAGCATTGTCCAAAGAAAGCATAGGTACCGCATGAGTGACTTGCTCAAAGCTTTCTAAGGGAGTGGCTCCTACTCGCTGCGATGGGGAATCGGTAGTAATCCATTGTGGGAAATCAGCCTCAATAGCTAACAACTGCTGCATAAGGCGATCATATTCCGCGTCAGGAATACTGGGATCATCTAATATGTAATAGTTATAGTTATGTTGACGTAGTTGATCTTTAATGGCGTTAATAATAGCCATAGTAGGATTTTGCATTGAAGGCTTCAGAATAGTATTAAGTTAAAGCTGTGCACGACGGGTCATGTGGCGTCGTTCAAATTCACGGATTTGTTGGCGACAATGTTCAATAGTTTGTGGACGCATTACGCTGCGTTGCTCATCAAGTATATCGCCACCAAGATTACTTGCTAAACATTGGGCTGTTTCAAGCATATAGTCAAATGCTTGCATGTTATTTTGAGCAGTGGGCAAAGTTAAAAAGAATACCACACCTGGCGTGTGCAATTGGTCCATTTGCGCTAAGTCAAAAGTACCAGGCTCCATCATATTGGCCATGCTAAATTGAGTTTTCCCAAGTCGTAGGCCATCTTCAAAACGATGGAATATGTTCATATCACCATGGACCAAACCACACTCTTGTAGCAATTGAAGCAACTGAGGGCCATAAAATCCTTGGCTATGGTTAGCAGTAACAAATATGCTAATCACTTGTTCAACCACTTCGGCTTGCTTCTCCCGCTCATGCTTTAGTACGAGATCAGTAGCCTTTTTCGCTGCAACCCGCTTACGATGAAGTAAGTTTTTACCAAAGGTCATAGAAGTAACTTTAGCAAGCCTTGTCGATAGACTTTCATCTTGATTCTGTAGAGCCAAGTTTTCGTCATCAAATACCAAGTCTTCAATACCTGCATCACCAAATAGAATGTCATCACTTGTTTCAACGAGACTATGGGGTGCGTGACTTTTAACAGTAGCCAAAGAAGTAAGATCTTGTGCCGCAAATAAATCACTTTGAACCATTATGTTTGTTTCCACCCACTCATGCACTGGTCGAGTAGGATCAAAATCCAATGCGGGAGCTGTGTCTTCTAAGTCAAGTTCGCTGTCTATGCCTGCCTGATCAATTGTAGCAGAAGCACAAGCTTCCTCATCGGCTAAGTCCAATGGTGAAGCGGCAAGAGCAAACTCTTGTTCATTTAAATTAATTTCTTCAGTTAATGCACTGTCTTCATTAAAGCTAAAGGCAGGGACGTCAGTGAGGTTTTTTGCAATACTCTCGTTAGCATCTAGTGCATTACCTGGAACTACTGGTGATTCATCTAATGATACCAACGGCTGTGACATTACCTCTTCAGCTACTTCAAACTGCGATTCATGCACTACTTCTTCAAGCTGAACGGGTAACGCTGGCTCTTCTGTTACGTTTTTATCAACTGGGTTTTCATCAACTACGGATTGAGAGTATATCTCTTCAAGGATTTGGGCATCACGAAGGTTTTCAATAGAAAGTTCTTTTGGCTCAATCTCAACGTCATCATGTATCAGGTGATTAGAGGCAACAACACTCTTAGACACTGTGACAGTATTTCTAACTAGGCCACTATCGATAACTTCGGGAGTTTCTTGCGAAGAAATAATTCGAGCACCGCCATTAGGTAGTTCGCTAGAGAATTCTTCTTCTGGTAAGCCACACAAGGTTTCGTCTATATTGATACTTAACGCTGCATGGTTTGCAAACATACGTCGCAAACCATCTACTACTATCGCGGCAGCTGTTAAGCTTCCAAACACTAATAACCATGTTGTTAACGTCATAAGATGATCGATCTTTAAAAGATTATGTGGCAAAAAACTAGATTAATAGGTTAATACTATACCTCTAATATAATATATATAAAACCTTTAGACGTTGTTTTTATACGCTTACTTTAAGGGATGCCGATTAAATACAATAAATATGAAAATAACAACTAACTGATTATTAAACGACCAAGCTTTGTTCTGTCATATTGATGGCCTGGGCAATATCTACTGTCACAAGCCTAGATACACCAGCTTCTTGCATAGTGACACCTAGTAACTGAGTTGCCATTTCCATTGCTATTTTATTATGACTAATATAAATAAACTGCACCTGGGATGACATTTCTTTTACTAGTTTTGCATAGCGCTCTACGTTGGCATCATCAAGCGGCGCATCCACTTCATCTAGCATACAAAAAGGTGAAGGGTTAAGCTGGAAAATTGAAAACACTAACGCAATGGCTGTTAAAGCTTTTTCTCCACCTGATAGCAGATGAATACTACTATTTCTCTTACCTGGAGGCTGAGCCATTATAGTTACGCCCGTGGCTAACATATCATCATCTGTTAACTCCAAAGAAGCGCGTCCACCACCAAAAACTTTTGGAAATAAATTATTTAAATGCTCGTTGACTGTATCAAACGTTTTCTTAAATCTAGCCTTAGTTTCTTTATCAATTTTTGCAATAGCTTGCTCTAGGCTCTCTAAGGCTTCAATAAGTTCATCATGTTGTTGATCAAGAAATACTTTTCGATCTTGTTGCGTTTTATACTCTTCAATGGCGACTAAGTTAATTGCCCCTAGACGCTTAATACGGTTTTGACACTGCTCTAATAAATAACTTAATTCTTGTGCATTAACTTGATCAGGCAGAGTTTTCGCAAACTTTTCTACTCGAACATTTTCAGCCAGCATAGCTTGCTTAATATTATCTGCATTCACTTCAAGCTCACGCTCTATTAAACGTTGTTCCTGCAAACGTGAATCAGTGCTTTGAATCTCATGCTCTTGCTTAAGTTGTTGTTGCTCCAACTGCCTGATTAAATGCTCCAACTGACTAATTTCGTGACGCCTTTTCTCCATCCCTGCCTCAGCATCTACCCTAAGGGTAAGAGCTGTATCAAGTTGACCTGTAAGGCTTTCGTGGGCGCCCTCATTAGTATCTCTAGCACTGATTTCACTGGCCTGCAACTGCGCTTGCTTCTCACTCCACTGAGCCCGTTGTTCTTGCATGCGCTCAGTTGATCTGCCCAAACTATGCATTTGGGCAGACACGCTGCTCATTTTAGTTTGGATCTG
This sequence comes from Candidatus Njordibacter sp. Uisw_002, assembly GCF_047730155.1. Lineage (NCBI taxonomy): Bacteria > Pseudomonadati > Pseudomonadota > Gammaproteobacteria > Pseudomonadales > Candidatus Njordibacteraceae > Candidatus Njordibacter > Candidatus Njordibacter sp. Uisw_002. The sequence goes on along the minus strand of NZ_CP159832.1, from coordinate 1,003,728 downwards.
AAAAACCTGTTGTTGCTTATGGCTAAATTCTAATCTTGCTTGGCCTAAGCTTACTTCTAGCGATTCTTTTTCAATTTCTAACCCAGGCATGTCTAATTGCAAACTTTCAAGCATCAGTTGGCGCTCATTCAGCTCCTCCTGTAACAACACCAGCTCTTTTCCTAATTGCTCAAGCCGTTTGGATTGCTCCTCAACACGATGTTGAAGGCCTTTTTGCTGCATTAAAAACTGCTGACTTTGCTGCTGCAATAATGCTGATTTTTGTTGCTGCTGCTGAAGACTGTTTTGGGTAAGTCGCCATTTTTGGCGCATTTCACTTAAAGACTGCTCTAGCGTTAGCGCTTCTTCACGCTCTAACGCTAACTCTTGTTGTGTATTTTGCTGCAACTCACGTAATGATTTTTGCGTTACTGACAAAGTTTGAACCTGCTGTTTACGCCCTAAAATGCCTGCGCGGCTGTCTTCTCTTGGAGGCGTGCGAATCCATCCATGGCCAAGCCATAATCCGCTTGGCAAAATGACACTACAATAAATGGGCAGATTTGATAATATTTTTTTAGCTTCAAGTTCATTATTGGCTAAATAAACGTGTTCTAGCAACCCCCTTAGCTCAAGAGGCGCATCAAGCTTGCCAATTTTTCCAAGCAAAATAGGCCAGGCATTCTCTAACTTGGTAAACGATTGACTGCCCAAAGGCACAATCAGTGCTAAACCTTTTACATCAAACAAGTCATTCTGGCTTAAATGTTCTGACTGAGGCATTAGATAACTACCCAACCAGTCGCGTAAGACGTGCTCTACAGCAGGTTCCCAACCAGACTCCACAGACATTGTATCAATGAGCTTTGCACACTCATCAGTTTGCCATTTAGCTGGCAATAACACCGCCTCCTGTTCAGCTTCTGACATAAGTAACTGCAAAGATGAAATCTGACCAGCTAAAACACCTAGCTCTTGCACTTGAACATCTAGGCGCTGTTGGTAATCTCGTTCGTGCTGCCTTGATAATTGTAATGCACCTTCTTGGCTTAATATTTGCTCAGTCAAGTTGTGCTGTTGCTCTTGTTGATGGTCAATTTGCTCACTTAAAAGCTTTGCATCCTCAACATTTGGCAAGTTTAGATTTTGCAGTTGCATCAAACATTCTTGATGGTCCTGATGCGCCTGCTCACTTTGTTGTTGTGTCAGCTTTAGTCCCGTTTTCGCAACATCAATAAGGCCTTTAAGCCGCCCCTGCTCTTCATTTTTTTCCTGCCACAACATTTGTCCATGTTGATGACTTTCATGGCTACCTTGTAAATTTTGCTCAGCTTCAAGTAATTGCTCACAAGCTAGCTCAACATTTAAAGCAAGCTGCTGGCTTTGCTGAGTCAGGTGCTCTAGTTCTTTGTTGTCCGTAGCGTACGCTTCGTCTATACGCCCAAGCTGCAACGTGGCTTCTGATACATCTTCAAACCAACGCTTTTGTTGCATTTGATTGTGTTCAATAGACTGCTCTATACGCGCAATTTTTGCACCCAAACTATAGAACTCGCCCTGCAGCTGCCCAAAGTTTTCATTAAGCACCACCAAGTCATTTTTTTGCACATCTATTTGTGAAAAACGTACGTCTTGTTCACTACGTTGCAAAATAATTTGCTCTTCAAAATTTTTAATAATAATACTTTGAGCACCCAATTTTTGACTTAACTCACGCCATTGTAGAGTAGCAAGTTGAGACTTAAACTGACGTTCGCTTTGCTTTAATTGGGTATATTTTTCTGCTGACTCAGCTTGCTGTTTGAGGGTATCTAACTGTCTGCTAAGTTCATCTGTGATGTCTTGCAGGCGGGATAAATTTTCACGGGTGCGGCTAATTCGGTTAGAGGTATCTCGCCTTCTTTCTTTATAACGTGAAATACCAGCAGCTTCTTCTATATAGACGCGCAGCTCTTCAGGGCGCGATTCGATTAGGCGAGAGATGGTGCCTTGTTCAATAATAGAATAACTACGAGGCCCTAACCCCGTACCTAAAAATAAATCTGTGACATCCCTTCGGCGACACTTTTGACCATTCAAAAAATAAGTAGACTGACCTTCACGAGTGACTTTGCGGCGAATCGAGACTTCATTATAGCTTGCAAATTCACCAGCTAAAGTTCGGTCTTGGTTGTCAAATATGAGTTCAACAGTGGACTGCCCCACAGGATTGCGGCTGGTGGATCCATTAAAAATAACATCTGTAGAATTTTCACCACGTAGGTTTTTGGCAGAACTTTCTCCCATAACCCAACGTACAGCATCAATAATGTTAGATTTTCCACAACCATTGGGGCCAACTACAGCACATAAATTGCCTGGTAAGTTGACTTTAGTGGGATCAACGAATGATTTAAAACCAGCTAACTTGATGCTCTTTAGGCGCATCCATAAACTCTATTATGATTATTATCTGACCTAGATTACTTCAGGATTTGGTCAATGGTCAAATTTACTTGCCCAGCGCTAGCTTCATCCACATTAATAACCACTGTTGGGCTCAATAAATCGCCTGCTTTTTGGCCAGGCACTCCAGCCATAGCAACATGAGCACTTAAGTGCAGTGTTTTATAATCTGCCAACTTAGTGCCCTGTTGCAAAGCCATCGCATCGGTTAAAAGCACCTCCAGCGGAAGATTATTAGGATTAAGTTTAATTGCAAATAAAGGCATACGTTGACCAACCTGTTTTGCGTAAACAAACAGTGTAGCTGATGGGGAGGGCAAGGATAATCCATTGGCCAAAGACACGTTAATCGGCACGCTTATACCTAGCTCTATCTCTTTGCCACCGTTTTGAAGTTGTTGTGCACTATCAATTCCAGCTTGAAGTGAGGCTTTACCTTGGCCTTCACCTGCGTTTGGTAAAGCACGCTGCCAAAACTGTATCGCCGCATTATAATTTTCACTTTCAAAGGCCTGTATACCCAATAAACTTAAAGCAGAAACATCATTAGGATTTTTTTCTAGAGCACTAGCAATAGCTTCATTGACCCTTAGACTAAACTCACCCTCATGGAAGAATAACGCTTGAGCATATTGACCTAAAAGTGCAGCCTCTTGGCGGCTGCCACTTTGTACATATTTTAGAGCTTGCTCAAACGCATTGATGCCCAAAAGTGTTTGCTCACCTTGCATATAGCTATTGGCTAACAAGTACCATCCTTCTGGGTTATTAGGCTTTTGCTCTAACTCTTGTTCAAGATTGACAATTAAAACTTGTAATGACGCAGCAGACTGTGTGATCGAGCGCGTTGTTTGTAAATTGATGTTTTGCTCTAAACTATTATAAGCGCCTAGCTCAAGGTATGTGAGCAAGCCTGCAGCAGGCACCACCAATGCGACAAACAGTAAAGATAGGCCACCCGCTCGGCTAGATGAACCTGAAGGAGCAGGAGCCGCTTTTGTGTCTGCGGTTTCTAGCAATAATGTACGCTGCATTTCTGCTAACCGCAGGTCATAATCACCCCGACTTATCTGTGCAGACTCAAGCTCTTGATCAAGCTCTTTTTGCTTGATGCGATAAAGATCGACTACAAGATGGTGTCTATTGTTAGGAACTACTGAAGGGGGCAGAGGACGCAACCAAGCCCATAAAATAAAACCACTTGTCAAACACAGTAAAAGAGCAATAGCTGCCCATAGTTCAGTCATTTTTTAATCCCTGTCCTGAAGCTTATTATCGGCTAGGAGCTGATTCAGCTGTTGTTGCTCGTCAGGCGTTAACATTGCACTTTGTGGCTGGGCTTTTCGGCCAAAAAACCATAAAGCAAATAAACCAATAAGAATCATTCCAATGGGTGTGAGCCAAAGCACCATGGTGGATTTGTTAAATGGAGGATCATACAATATAAAATCACCATAGCGCTGCACCATAAATTCAGTAATCTGCTGATCTGTATTGCCTGAATTAATCAAAGTTTGTATCTGAGTGCGCAGATCTTTAGCAATAATAGAGTCTGAGTCAGCTAAGTTCTGGTTTTGACACTTTGGGCAACGCAAAACTGTAGTTAAACCTACAAAACGCTGCGCCATTTCAGGCTCTTCAAACTCATAAGAAGTGATATCTGCTTGTGTAACCAAAGGTATTACACTTGCCATACAAAAAAACACAAAGGTTAAAAAAATTCTAACCATCATTTTACATCCTTCAGCAAGCTAAGATATTGTGTCCGCAAATCTACCCACGTACGTTCGTTTAATTCGCCCGTCACCTTATCAATAACTATGCCATCGGCATCAATTAAATAGGTTTCTGGCGCACCAACAACGCCTAAATCAATACCTAGGTCACCTTGTGGGTCAAACACTGAAAATACATAGGGGTTGCCTAAGTCAGTTAGCCACTGTTGTGCAGCGGCTCTTTGATCATGGTAATTAACACCGAAGATACGTACATTTTCTTGTGCTGCTATGGACAATAAAAATTCATGCTCAGCCCGACATGTAGGACACCAGGTAGCCCACACATTGACTAAAGCAGGCTGTCCGAGCATATCCTTTCGTGTCACTATGGTAGTAGCTGACATTAGGGTTTCGCTGCTGAATTCAGGCAATGGTTTGCCAATCAAACTAGACTCCATTTTATTGGGGTCTTGACCAATGCCTTGGTATAGAAACAAACCTAATCCAAAGGCCATTAACATTGGTAAGATCATTAGTAGCCGTTTTGTAGCTGTGCTCATGATAAAGCTTCCTGTGCGACAGATTTTTTACGCCTATAGCGTTTATCCCATACTGCTAATACCCCACCTAAAGCCATCATAAGAGCGCCAAGCCAAATCAAACGTATCATTGGCTTGATATGCAAGCGCATTGCCCAAGCTCCATTTGCCAGTGGCTCACCCATAGCGACATAAACATCACGATTTAAAGCTGGATCAATAGCCGCTTCAGTCATGGTTTGACCACGAGCCGTATAAGTACGTTTTTGAGGTAATAAATAAGCCGAAAAATCGCCATTTTTAACAAGCTTAACCTTGCCCTCAATCGCAGTAAAGTTAGGCCCCGTGACATTTTCAACACCCATGAAAGTAAACTCGTACTGGCCAAGAGTCGCTTTGTCTCCAACATCCATTCGCAAGTCTTTTTGTAAAGAATAATGACTCACAACGGCAATGCCTAAGGCCGTGATTCCAATACCTACGTGCGCTAATAACATACCGTAGTAACCAGGATTCAACTGCTTCAAGCCTGCAAAAAATGTTTGATGGCGTAACCGTCTTTTCAAATCTACCCAAGACGCCAATAACAGCCACACCAAAAGTGCCGCAGCTAGTGCCGTTGAGGGATTAAATTCGCCTTTATATACGAACGGAAATAACACCCCTAGGATGATGGCTATAAGTGCTGGGGAACGCAACACTTGCCAAAGTTCACTTGGATTAATTCGCTTCCACTTTGAGCCTAAACCTAACCCCATGGAAATGATCAATAACACCATCAAAGGCACAAATGCAGCGTTAAAGTACGGTGGGCCTACAGATATTTTTCCACCACCTACAGCATCCAATAACAATGGGTACAAAGTGCCTAACAATACAGTTAAAGCAGCAACAATCAGCAAAATATTATTAGATAACAAGAAAGTTTCTCGAGACCAAAAACGATATCCAACCCGACTTTCTACGGTGGTTGCTCGTAGTGCAAACAACAACAAAGAGCCACCTACAGTGATGGCCAATAACACTAACACATAGTAGCCACGATCTGGATCTGAAGCAAAAGCATGCACAGACGTTAATACACCTGATCGCACTAAAAAGGTGCCCAACAAACTTAAACTAAACGCCAAAATAGCTAACAATATAGTCCAGTTTTTGAACAAGCCTCTTTTTTCTGACACTGCCAAAGAGTGCAATAACGCCGTACCTACTAGCCAAGGCATAAAAGAAGCATTTTCAACAGGATCCCAAAACCACCAGCCACCCCAGCCAAGTTCGTAGTATGCCCACCAACTACCCAAAGCAATACCTGCCGTTAAGAAAGCCCAAGCAACGCTAGTCCATGGACGTGACCATCTCACCCAAGCAGCATCATAACGACCGTCTAACAAAGCTGCGATAGCAAAGGAGAAAGCGACAGAAAATCCAACATAACCCATATACAACATAGGAGGATGAACAATAAGGCCAAAATCTTGTAACAAAGGATTAAGATCTGCTCCTTGCAGCGCTGCATCTGGTAATAAACGCGCAAAAGGATTACTTGTAAATAAGGTGAAGGAAATAAAGCCAACACCGATCATGCCCATGACAGACAAAACTCTTGCCTGCATAGTTAACGGCAAGCTTTTACTTAACAGACTTACAGCCATCGTCCACAAACCCAAGATCAACACCCAAAGTAGTAATGAGCCTTCATGCCCTCCCCACACTGCGCTTATCTTATACTGCATAGGTAAAGCTGTATTGGAGTTTTGTGCTACATAGCTCACACTAAAGTCGTCTTGAGCGAATGCCACCATCAGCATGGCAAAGGAAATCAGAAGCATCACCCCCAAACCCACAGCCAAAGGCTTCGCACTAAGCATCAAACGTGTTTGGCCAGTATATGAGCCTAACATTGGCAAAAGACCTAAACTCAAGGCTAAAAATAATGATGATATTAACGCCACATGTCCTATTTCTGGAATCATTTTGAAGTCTCTTGTAACGTGGAATCAGTGGTTGTTTGAAGATTAGTATTTGTAGCATTTACGCTTGCAGCTTGAGCTTCGTTCAATGCTTGAAGCACCTCTGGAGGCATGTAGTTTTCATCATGTTTAGCTAGCACTTCATCTGCTAAAAACACACCCTCATCATTCATTTTTCCTTGCGCCACAATACCTTGGCCTTCACGGAATAGGTCGGGCAATATGCCCGTATAATCTACCTTCACATCTTCTACAAAGTCGGTAATAACAAAGCGTACTTTTAGGCTGTCAGTGGCACGCTCTAAACTGCCTTCACGAACCATGCCCCCTGCCCTAATACGCTGACCTGCAGGCGCCTTTCCTTGAGCCATATCTGTGGGAGAGAAAAATAGATTTATATTTTGTGACAACGAGTACAAAACCAGACCTACAATAATGCTAGTGCCTGCAAGTAAACCTAGGATAAGCAGTAGCTTTTTGCGTCTTTTAGGGTGTATCAACATAGGTGTTTGCCTTTTAGTTTCTGTTACGTCGTATAAAGGCTTTAGCCTGTTTTAGGGCGCTCAGTCTTTCACTTCGAGCATGCAATACATTGACTGCCAAAAGCACCATGAAAAGTCCATAACAGGACCAGACATAAGGTCCATGTCCTGCCATACGCCATAACTCACCTACAGATTCAAAATACATTACTTTGCTCCAGAAATATCTTTATGCTGCAAAAGCCAACTTGCGCCATTTTGTGTTTGCAATATTTGCGATCTGGTACGGATCAACACCACCAAACCAAACAAAAAATAGCTTCCTAACACCGTCAAAAGTAAGGGTAAGTACATTTCTGCAGGCATACTTGGCTTTTCGGTGAGACTAAAGCTAGAGCTTTGGTGCAAGGTATTCCACCATTCTACAGAGTATTTAATGATAGGAATATTGACAGTACCAACAATAGCTAATATAGCTGTGGCTTTACCTGCAATTTGGCGCTCACTTATGGCTTGATTTAACGCCATTACCCCAGCGTAGAGAAACAATAATACTAAAGTAGACGTCAGTCTTGCATCCCAAACCCAGTATGCACCCCACGTTGGTTTACCCCAAATAGCACCTGTAACTAGGGCAATAAGAGTAAATGTTGCACCAATAGCGATACAGCTTCTGGCTACCATAAAAGCAATTTTCATTTTCCAAATAAGGCCAATAGCTCCTGCTATAGCCATACTTAAAAAAATAGACTGGGATAAAATAGCAGATGGCACATGGACGTACATGATACGAAAGCTGTTACCTTGTTGATAATCTGCTGGAGCAAAAGCTAAGCCCCAAACCATGCCACAGGTTAATAATGCAACCGCAGCCAATGCAAACCATGGTTGTAGAAAGCCACCAAAATTATAAAACCACTTAGGCGAACCCATTTGATGAAACCAACGGGGCATATGCCAACTAAATTGGGCCATAAATATTATCTCTTTTTAATATATATTCTATAACTTAAGCGCTGAACCAGCAGCCCAAGGTGTGATCATCAACGCAAATACAAACATGGCCGCTAGCAAGGCCATATAACCATCAACTGGCATACCTTGTGCTGCAGCAGCTACGCTTGAAGCACCAAAAATAATCACAGGCACATACAAGGGCAATATTAACAAAGTTAGCAGCATGCCGCCGCCTCTTACTCCAGTGACTAGTGCCGCACCAATAGCACCCAATAGACTAAGGGTTGGTGTACCAAGAAGAAGGCTTAGCATTAGTGTGGGCACAGCCTCACTTGGTAAAAATAACATCATAGCAATCAACGGTGATATTAATATTAGAGGTAAACCACTGACCAGCCAATGCACAAAAACTTTTGCAAGCACCAAAGTCCAACTAGGATATGGGGCCAATAACAGCTGTTCTAGGCTACCATCGTCGTGATCTAGCTTAAATAACAGCTCTAATGATAAAAGCGTAGCTAACATTGCAGCCACCCAAATAACACCGGCGGCTGTTTGGGATAGTAGCGATGCTTCAGGACTAACACCTAAAGGAAATAACGCCACCACCAACACAAAAAACACCAGCGGATTAATCATTTCTGCTGGCTGTCTTGCAACCAGCAATAAGTCACGACGGATGATCGCCAATATAAACCTGATCATATTATATCGCCATGTTCATTTGTGGAACGTTGAAGTGCCCAGTGGCTCAAATCTAACACTTTAACTTGCGCCAAGGTGATGTCTTGATGACTGGTCATCAGCACCGCTCCCCCTGCAAGGGTATGCTTGTTTAACCACTCCTGTTCATCCGCAATGCCTTGCTGGTCAATAGAAGTGAATGGCTCATCTAGCAACCATATATCAGCTTTACATAGATGTAGTCGAGCTAAAGCGACTCTGCGCTTTTGACCTGCAGACAGTTGCGCAACCACGCTTTCTTCGTAACCTCTTAGCCCCACTCGCTCTAGCGCTATATAACGCTGCTGTTGAGTTGAGCTGCCATTTAGTCCCGCAAGCCAAGTTAAATTTTCATCGGCTGTAAGCTGCTCTTTAAGCCCTAACTTGTGGCCTATATAGATAACTCTAGCATTGTTATTTAGTAATGAAATCTCACCTTCATCTACCGGGTGAAGCCCTGCCAGCTGACGCAAGAAAGTCGTTTTTCCAGCACCATTTCGACCTTTTATGTGCCACAAATCACCAGCTTCAATAGTAATATTAAGGCTTTGATACAACACTCGTGAGTCTCTCTCACAAGCTAAATCGCTGATGCTCAATAAAGGTGAATTTACAGGAGGTAAAGAAGACACGAAGCGTTAACTCTTTTATATTAGAGCCTGCCATTGTAACGGTTTCAAAAGAGGATGCGAAGACAGATCAGCATTGAATTACAAATTTTTACCTACGACATAGGTGGTATGCAGTAGGTTTTAGAAGAGGCTAGCTGACGATTTTAAACGTACATACATAATAGCTGTAGTAATAGCATCGCCCAAAGCTGTGTGGCGACCTAGTATAGGCACGTCTAGTGTTTTGGCTATAGCTTCAAAAGACAAATTGATTTGATATTCAGCGCCGCCAGATAGGCGCGCCTTATTACGGTACAAATCCATCACATCCACACAAGGATTTGGCACCCCAAATTCGTATAACGGCCTTAAGTGCTTATCCAATACGGCTAGATCATATGCGATGTTGTATCCAACAATAGGACGATTACCTATGAATTGAAGCATTTTTTTCAATGCCTCCTCTACAGGTAAGCCTTCATTTAGATCCATACGTCGCAGTTTATGGATTTTCACTGAAGCCTTGGGTAGCTCTTTAGGCGGGGCCAAAGTAACCGATAGCTTATTGCTACTCATTACACGGTTACCCTTAATCACCACTGCTGCTATGGATAATATTTGCGCTTTAGAAACATCTAAGCTTGTAGTCTCTATATCCAAAGAGACTAGCTCTTCTCCTTGATAGTGATGAAAAAGGTACATCCATGAGCTTTTAAGCTGACGCACCCTCCAGACATCTTTGATGCGCCGCAATCTACGTTTTATCATTATAGCCCCATGCCTAAACGGTACCTTAATGATAAGTGTTTCTTAAAGTCTTTTACCACCTGAAAAGACTGGCGTAATAGATCCTTATCTAAACGATCCAAATCACTCAAATTGATATCGTTATTGATCTCCTCTGGGCTGCAGCCACTTTCTTGCTGTTTAAGCTGGTGCGCCAAACGAAACCACTGTAACAGTGAAAAAGATTCCTTTAGCTCACTACCTAAGCGTTGCGGCAAAACACCCAGCTTAACCAATGCTTCAATACGTTTGTAAGTGTTGGTTTCTGCTATTTGATATTGCATAGCAAGCACTCGTACGCCATGCACAATGGGAAAAACACCCCCTTTTTTGACATCGACACCAGAAGCTCTGTCTCTAATACCTCCCAAAAAATTGAGTGGAGTTTCAAACACTAAAGCAACCTCTGCAAACAATGATAAAAATCGCTCTTGCTGCTTTAGTTCTTTCAACAACCAATTGCGACTGGTCTTAAATAAGGCTTTATTACCAGCAACAGGATGCGCATCTATAGAGATTGCTAGATTTAACAAACTATCGCTATCTGCTTTAGCTACCCAGTCTCGCATGCGTTGAGTCCACTCACTGATCGGCTGCACCCAAAATGGATTACTAACCATCACCCCTCCTGGACACTTAGGATAACCTAGATCAACAAGGGCTTGGGTATATGCTTCTAAGGTTTGCTGGCACTCTGGCCAATCAAGACCATCTCGCATAATAAGTCCGTTGTCTTGGTCAATTCTGATCACCTGCTCACCACGCCCTTCGCTGCCCATAACCACCAAACATACATGAGGCAAAAGGCTTTCTGGAACCACAAGATTGAACAGCTTTGACATCAACCTGTTATTAAGTGCGGCTAATAGATCCATGGCAAAGCGGATCTTCACTCCTTGAGAGTATAAAGACCGAATTAGATTACCCATGTCCCCCGCTGCAGCTTTGAGCTGTTCAATGCTGGTGGCACGTTCAATACGCAATCCAACCACATGAGAATGGCTGGAAAAATAGCTTAAGGTATCTGCTAAATCAATAATTCCATATAGTTTAGAATCTTTCATTACAACTACACGATCAATTTGGTTCGCTGTCATCAGCACAAGAGCGTTAAACAAGTAATCACCAGACTCCACAGTAATAAGCCTGTAGTTTGCAATAGATTGGGCGTCAGATGTCAAAGGCAGTTTGTCTAATACAATTGCATTTAACAAATCCGTGCGAGTCACCATGCCATAACGACTACCACGCTGTACGAGCACACAATCAACCTGTTGCTCACTCATATAAGCAGTGGCGCCTTCTAGGTCAGTACCACTAGGCAATAATGCAGCTTCTCTCATGCATGAGCTATCTATACGAGCGAGCATAAACTCGGTCATATTTAGTGAATCATCTCTTTGCGCCAATAACTGCTTTTGTAATGATAAGTCTTTGTTAAAAAAGTCACCAAAAGTGGAATTACGGTAGATTAAGTCCAGCAAAACCTTCGTAGGAAGTAAATAACAGATGGTTTCTTCATCAGCTACAAAATCATGAATGGCATTGCCACGAAGTGCCGACCAAGCTCCAAAATAATCATCATTAGTGTAATGAACAAAGGTATGCCCATGATTAACATCTGAGCTTTGAACATCTAACTCACTCACGCAACCTTTAAGAATGATATACATCCCCTCTGGAGCATTACCGGTTTTAATAATGACCTCACTAGTTTGATAATAAACAATATCAAGATTATCTTGTAGCAAAGTGCGCTCATCTTCATCTAATAAATTAAACGGCAAAACATCAGCATTAAACCCACTACTAGAATTCATATTTCATCGCTTATCAGATATAAAAATGACTTTATTGGTCAATAGTATGCAGAACCTGTGTTTCGAGGCACACGGATATTTTGCACGATATTTTGTATGTGTTTGGGTGGTTCAGGTGTTAAGTGTGACACCAAATAGGCCACAATAAAGTTTAGCACCATGCCTAAAGCACCAAATCCTTCAGGAGAAACCCCCAGCAACCAATCTTCTTGCTCGCCGCCCATAAATTTAAAGTAGGCGATGTAACATATGGTAGTGATCAAACCCACCAGCATGCCACTTATAGCTCCATACTTATTCATCCGTTGGTAAAAAATACCCATGATAATAGCGGGAAAGAATGACGCACATGCTAATCCAAAGGCCAAAGCCACCACAGCAGCCACATAGTCTGGTGGGTTCATACCCAAATAACCAGCGATGAGAATTGCAACCATGGCCGCCACACGCGCCACTAGTAGCTCTTGTTTATCCGTTATTTGAGGTCTAATAGTCTTTTTAATTAAATCGTGAGAAATAGAAGTCGCAATCACCAAAAGCAACCCAGCTGCAGTTGATAATGCTGCAGCCATAGCTCCTGCTGCAATCAAGGCAATGACCCAATCAGGCAATTCAGCAATTTCTGGGTTAGCGAGCACCATTATGTCTGGATCTACGTATATTTCATTCGCAAAGGGCTGCACTTGCGGGTCAAACTCACCACTACTTGGATTGACAACATGGCGCTGATTAAAATAAAAATTTCTAGCAACCTTATCTTCGGCAGCTCCCCAATAAATAGGTTTATGCTGACGGCCTGTAAAGGCGTCACCTGCGGCATACTGTGTACGACCATCAGCATTGTGATCATACCAAGCAATCAAGCCAGCATTTTCCCACTTTTTAAACCATTGAGGCATTTCTTCGTACGGAGTGCCTGTGTTGTCTGCACCATTGACAGTTTCTATGAGGTTGATGCGCCCAAACGCTGCCACCGCTGGTATTGTTGAATAAAGTAATGATATGAATACCAGAGCCCATGCAGCTGATATGCGTGCATCGCGTACTCTGGGTACAGTGAAAAAACGCACAATAACATGAGGTAAGCCAGCAGTGCCGAACATCAAAGAGGCGGTAATGAAAAACATATCCATCTTACTCTTACTGCCTTCGGTAAAACTTGCAAAACCAAGCTCTGTCACTAAAGCATCCAAATGGTCTAATACAGGCTGGCCATTACTTAGGGTCGCCCCTAAACCCGTTTGAGGTAACAAATGACCTGTCATTGAAAAAGTCAAAAATAATGCAGGCACTGTAAAAGCAAAAATCATTACACAGTATTGGGCCACCTGCGTATAAGTGATCCCTTTCATGCCCCCTAACACAGCATAAACAAAGACCACAGCCATACCGATCATTACCCCAGTATCTATTTCAACTTGTAAAAAGCGAGAAAATACAATGCCAGTACCTCGCATTTGTCCAGATATATAGGTGAATGAAATAAACAATACGCAAACAACAGCCACAACTCTAGCCACACTTGAATAGTAACGATCTCCTACGAAGTCAGGTACTGTAAATTTACCAAATTTACGCAGGTATGGTGCCAAAAGTAACGCCAAAAGTACGTAACCACCAGTCCAGCCCATAATAAATCCACTGGCATCGTAACCTGCAAAAGAGACAATACCCGCCAAGGATATAAATGAAGCTGCAGACATCCAGTCAGCTGCAGTTGCCATGCCATTAGCCAGTGGAGTTACACCGCCGCCTGCCACATAAAACTCTTGCGTGCTTGACGCCCTGCTCCAAAAAGCGATGGCGATGTAGATACAAAAAGACCCTACCACAAACATGTAAGTGAGCTGTTCTAGGCTCATGTTGAATTCCTATTGTTAGTAACGAGAGATTAATTAGTAGTTTTGTTCGCAGTTATTCATGTACATCAAACTCACTATCCAGGCGCCCCATACGAATTGCATAAGCCACAGTCAGTGCACAAAAAACTAAAATACTGCCCTGATTGGCAAACCAATAGCCTAGCTTAAATCCAAATATATTGAATTGATTTAGCTCTTCAACAAAAACAATGCCAAAGCCAAAAGAGACCACGAACCAAACCACAAGGTAGGAGAAAATAATTTGTAAATTACGATGCCAATACTGCTCTGCTTTATTAATATCTTGTTTCATCACGTGCCTTTTTTTTATTATTTTTTATGATTCAATCATAACCACTTGAACGATTGAGGGCAACGACATTGTCGGGTAAAGATCCAAGCAAAAGTTCACTGTCAAATCATAAAAACAAACATTAGACTTTAGTATAAACAATTGTAAGAAAAATCATAGGTAATTGATTTTAATAAATTTTATCAGAGTCCAGTTTTAAGGCATAAAACCAGCTGGCGTGTTATAAATAGTCATCGTTTATTTATTCTGTGTTAACACTGTAGGCATCACATGCTAGACATCTGGGTCATTCTATTCATTTCATTAGCCTATGTAGGTTTGCTGTTTGGCATTGCTTATTATGGTGACAATCGTCCACAACGCGGCTCAAAGTTACTTAGCCAACCTGTCATCTATAGCTTATCCTTAGCAGTCTATTGCACTTCATGGACTTTTTACGGGTCAGTATCTCGTGCAACCCAAGGCTGGGACTTCCTATCTATTTATTTAGGCCCAATTCTTCTTTTCACCTTTGGTTGGGGTTTGGTTTATAAAATCATTCTTATTGCCAAGCAAGAAAACCTCACTACGATTGCGGATTTTATTGCCTCAAGGTACGGTAAGAGCCGAAGCTTAGCGATCGTTATTACCGTGATGGCAACCTTTGGCATACTTCCTTACATTGCTCTGCAGCTAAAAGCGGTAGCTCAAAGCTTTACTATTATGATTTCTGGTGGAGGAAGTTCAGACTTTGGTTCTAGCAATACTGCATTAGTGGTTGCTATTTTGATGGCAGCCTTTGCGATTTTATTTGGAACTCGACAAATAGACACTAGTGAACACCATCGTGGCATGGTACTGGCTATTGCGTTTGAATCTATTGTGAAGTTGGTGGCATTTGTGGCTGTAGGCCTATTTGTAACCTTTAGTTTATTTGATGGCATTGCAGATTTAAGCGCCCATATAAGCCAAAGTGGCCTGCAACAGCAGCTAGACAACTTTAATCCTTTAAGAGTGAGTTTTCTTACCGAAACGCTACTGGCATTGCTAGCCATGCTTTGCCTTCCAAGACAATTTCAAGTGGGTATTGTTGAAAATACAAACCCTAACGATTTGCATACTGCACGCTGGTTGTTTCCACTTTACTTAATTATATTCTGTATCTTTATGTTGCCCATTGCAGCAGCTGGCAGCTTTCTTTTCAGTGGTCAAGAAATAGCCACTGACACCTATGTTTTGATGGTGCCACTAAGCCAGGGCGCAAGCAGCATAGCCACACTAGCCTATATAGGTGGCCTCTCTGCTGCTACAGGCATGGTTATTGTAGCCACCGTATCTATTAGCACCATGATCAGTAATGACATAGTGATGCCAGTAATATTTCACTTATCACCACTACAAGCATCAGAAGATAAAAACATAGGCCGGTTATTACTCAAAGTGCGCCGAGTAGTTATTGTGGCTATGCTATTAGCTGCTTACGGTTACTTTTTATTGATTGGTGACGGTAAAAGCTTGGTGTCTTTAGGTTTAACCGCTTTTGTTGCCGTGGCCCAGTTTGCCCCCGCATTAATCGGCGCTGTATTTTGGCGCCGGGGTAATCGCTATGGTGCCTTGGCTGGATTAGGCACAGGCTTCACTATTTGGATTTACACCCTTATGGTCCCCAATCTTAGTGGCCTTGGATTTGATACCTTAAGTTTAGTCAAAGATGGATTATTTGGTCTCAGTTGGCTTCGTCCCACGTCTATGTTTGGACTAGAAGGGTTTGATCCTATAACTCACGCTACCCTATTATCTCTAAGTTTAAATATTGTGGCATTTGTATGGGTATCCAGACTCACTCAGGCCCGTTTGCAAGATCGAATTCAAGCAGATCATTTTGTGGATCTAAGATTGAGCCAATCTATAGGAAATACTGATAATAACTTTGAAAATACGCGCTTTAGCGATCTTCAAACACTCTGTGAGCGCTTTTTAGGTTCTAATAGAACCCATGAAGCATTTCATCAGTTTGCTCGTGCGCAAAACCGCGACCTAAACTTAAATGACCCCATAGACCAAGCACTAGCGACTTATGCAGAACGCCTTTTAGCAGGTGTGATCGGCGCATCTTCGGCCCGTATTATTGTGGCTTCAAGCTTAATGGATACAGAAATGCATTTAGGGGACGTGGTATCCATTGCCGATGAAGCTTCTGCCCTTTTCCAATTTAACCGGACTATGCTGCAGTCCACTATTGAACACATAGACCAAGGCATCAGTGTGGTGGATAAGGACATGCGCTTGGTAGTTTGGAATCAACGCTATCAAGAAATGTTTGGCTTTCCTGAAGGTCTTATTAACATCGGCAGGCCCATTGAGGAGGTCATTCGTCATAATGCCATAAATGGAGACTATGGTTTAGGCGTGCTTGAACAACAAGTTGAACAGCGCCTAAGCACTATGATGGAAGGAAAAAGCAGCACACACCTGCGCTATAGAGCTGACGGCGCTGTGTTTGAAGTGCGAGGCAATGCCATGCTAGGTGGCGGATACGTTAACACTTATATGGATATTACTAACCATAAACGTATTGAAGCAGCCTTAAAAGAAACCAACGAAACCCTAGAGCAGCGCGTCCAAAACCGCACCAAAGCTCTAGTAGTAGCTAATGATGAATTAAGCCAAGCAAAAATTGGAGCAGACCAAGCGAACCAAAGTAAAACACGCTTTTTAGCCGCAGCCAGCCATGACTTAATGCAACCCCTAAATGCAGCACGACTATTTTCTTCTTCTTTGTCACAACAACACCCCACTGGAAAACTCTCAGATACTTTGCATCATTTAGATGATTCGTTAGGTGCGGCTGAAGAGTTGATTGGCACTTTAATAGAAATATCTAAGCTAGATGCAGGAAACCTGTCTCCCAAATTTAGCCATTTTCCAATAGATAAAATGTTACAAAAGCTGGCTGCAGAGCTGTCTTTATTGTGTCAACAAAAAGGCATTGAGTTTGACTATATGCCGTGCAGCGTAACAGTTTACAGTGACGAACAGCATTTACGTCGTATCGTGCAGAACTTTTTAACTAATGCCATGCGCTACACCCCAAAAGGTAAGGTCTTGCTGGGTTGTCGATTAAAACAAAATGCCATCGAGATTCAAGTTTGGGATACTGGCATAGGTATAGCACCTCAAAAGCTTACTGAAGTATTTGAAGAGTTTAAACGCATAGATCACCCTGCCACTCAAGACATTAAAGGCCTAGGTTTAGGCTTAGCAATAGCAGATCGGACAGCTAAACTACTAGGCCACCATTTGACAGTAAAATCATGGCAAGGCAGCGGTAGTTTATTTGGCATCATAGTACCGACTGGAGACCCAGATAAGGTGGTCACTAAATCCTCCACTCACACTCAATACAACGCAGGAGGAGGAAGCTTAGCTAATATGATAGTGCTATGTATAGACAATGAAGCCTCTATACTAATAGGAATGGAACAAGTACTTAGTGGCTGGGGATGCACTGTCATTACCGCCCTTAGTACCTCACAGGCCTTACAGAATCTAGCAGATGCAAATGTACAACCTAGCGTGATCTTAGCTGATTATCACTTAGACCAAGATCAGACAGGCACTGCGGCTATTGCAAGAATAAGGCAAGTTTATGAATGCCAAATACCGGCCATTTGTATTACAGCTGATCGCACAGAAGAGGTAGCAAAGGTGGTTTCTGATGAGGATGCATTACTGCTGAACAAGCCTCTAAAGCCTGCTGCACTTAGAGCAACATTAAGTCGCCTTAGATAAACATGGAGTGACTATCCACAGGCGACTTACTTAGGTAAACGACTTGGTGAGTCTACTTAACAGACTCATCTTGAGGGTGTTCGATACGTAAACGCCCCGCTAAGATAACAGCCTGGGTGCGGCTATATACGCCTAATTTCCGCAATATTGCTGTAACATGGGCCTTAATAGTGGCTTCTGACACACTTAATTCATAGGCAATCTGTTTATTAAGCAGCCCTTCAGTGAGCATCACCATAACCTTAAACTGCTGAGGAGTGAGGCTTGCCAACTGACCAGCAAACTTACTGTCCTGGGCGTCCATTTCTTTGTTAGCTGCGGGCAAGTCTGCCGGAACCCATTGGCCACCGTTGAGAACCTCTGTAATAGCTTCAATAATATCTGACATTGAAGAGGATTTAGGAATAAAACCTGCCGCACCAAAATGCATGGCGCGGTGGATTACAATGGCTTGTTCATTACCTGAGATCACTATTACTGGCACACTTGGAAAGTGGTTTCGTAAATAGATAAGCCCCGAAAACCCATTTGCTCCAGGCATGTGCAAGTCTAATAACACCAAATCTATTTCACTATGCATTTGGCGCTCTAAATGCTCTAAGTGCTCCGCTTCTAATACCTTCGCACCATCAACTTGCGCACCGATAGCTTGTGTTAACGCCGCCCGAAACAACGGATGATCATCAGCTACGATAATGGTGTAAGCATTAGACATAGACGCACCTCCTAAAAAATATACAGATTGTTAAGTTATTTATTGCAGCGATTTTCAATCAATTCCGTCACTACACCTGGGTCTGATAACGTAGAGGTATCGCCCAACTCGCCATAGTCGTTAGCAGCAATTTTACGTAGAATACGACGCATAATCTTTCCTGAACGTGTTTTAGGTAAATTAGGTGCAAACTGAATCAAATCTGGTGAGGCAATTGGGCCAATTTCAGTTCTTACCCACTGCCTTAATTCCTTCATTAACTCAGGACTACTATCAATACCGTCCTGTAATGTAACATAACAATATATGCCTTGGCCCTTAATTTCGTGTGGGTAACCTACAACGGCAGATTCGCACACAGATTTATGGGCTACCAAAGCACTTTCTATTTCGGCAGTGCCCATGCGATGACCAGAAACATTCAATACATCATCAACACGACCAGTAATCCAATAATATCCATCTTCGTCTCTTTTTGCGCCATCACCTGTAAAGTAATAGTTGGCAAACGTAGAGAAGTAAGTTTCTTCAAAGCGCTTATGATTGCCCCAAATAGATCGAGCTTGGCCAGGCCAGCTGTCTTTAATGACTAGATTGCCTTCAACGGCGCCTTCTAGCTCACGGCCTTCATTATCAACTATGGCTGGCTGTACGCCAAAGAATGGCAAGGTTGCAGAACCTGGCTTAGTATCTACAGCCCCAGGTAACGGTGTGATCATGTGACCACCTGTTTCTGTTTGCCACCATGTGTCCACAACAGGCGCATTACCTGTGCTAAACACACGCCTATACCAAAGCCACGCTTCAGGGTTGATGGGTTCACCTACACTACCTAAAACACGAATACTTGATACGTCAGAACCAGACAACACATCGTCGCCATGCTGCATTAATGCTCGTATCGCTGTGGGTGCAGTATAAAACTGATTGACTTTGTGTTTTTCAATCACTTGTCCAAAGCGCGCATTAGTAGGGTAATTAGGCACCCCTTCAAACATCAATGTGGTGGCACGGTTGGCAAGTGGTCCATAAACTATATAACTGTGACCCGTAATCCAACCTACGTCTGCTGTACACCAATACACATCGCCTGGTTTGTAATCAAACACAAGTTCGTGTGTCATTGCACTCCACACTAAATAGCCTGCAGAGGTGTGTTCTAAGCCTTTAGGTTGGCCAGTAGAGCCTGACGTATAAAGAATGAACAGTGGGTCTTCTGCGCCCATTACTTGTGGCTCATGCTCAGTGCTGGCAGTAGCTACAATGTCGCCATACCAAACGTCACGACCCTCTACCCAAGCAATGTCAGCGCCTGTGCGCTTAACAACGATGACTGTATCAACACAATCTACGTTAGTTAAACCAGCATCTACGTTGGCTTTTAGGCCGATCTTCTTACCACCACGCAGGCCTTCGTCTGCCGTAATCACAATATTACTTTTAGCACCTTGTACACGCCCTGCAATAGCATCAGGGGAGAAACCACCAAAAATAACAGAATGCACTGCGCCAATACGGGCACACGCTAACATGGCCACTGCAGCTTCAGGAATCATTGGCATGTATAAGGTGATTACGTCACCTTTTTTAGCGCCTTGGGCCAACAAAGCATTACTAAACTGACACACTTCTTGATGCAGTTCTTTATAGCTAATATGGCGAGAGTCGCTTGGATCATCGCCTTCCCAAATAATAGCAATTTCATCACCATGGTCTGCCAAATGACGGTCTAAACAGTTGGCAGCAACATTTAATTGACCATCGGCATACCACTTAATAGATACATCATTTGGAGTAAATCTAGTGTTTTTTATTTGCGTAGGCGCCTTAATCCAATCCAATCTTTCACCCTGCTTACGCCAGAACTCTTCTGGATCTGCAACAGACTGCTGATACATGGCTTCACGTTTTTGTTGGTTCAGTCCAGAGGCTTGGGCAATTGATGCATCTGCTGGATATGTCTTCACGTCACTCATTGGATGGTTCCTGATTTTGTAGGGCAGAGGTTTAGCTGTACATTTATACCAAGTTGGAGCGCATATTAAAATACTACTTTGGCTTAATACAGCACTTCATTTGGTAAACTTATCTTGCCTTGAGGCATGGCATACGCCATCATTTGTTATTATGACTTAAAATACTCTTACAAATGCCTATGACTGACCTAAGCCTTGCTTTATTTATCGCTGTTGAAACGTGTTCAGAACCTCCTTATTACCCTATTGTAGCAGCCTGGACCTTGCCTGATGGTAGCATCAAATCTAGTCTAATCATTGCCGATGACAGCTGGCCACCTCACCTGTGCTATAGCGATCATATTTCTGATGAAACTATAGATGCTTTAGGCCACTCAGTAAAAGATGTTTTATTGGAAATGAATGTTGACCTAGATGCTAGCCATGTTGTGGGCCATGCAGATTTCTCACCTGCCCAAGGCTTAGAGCATTTAGTAGATGCCTTAGATATTGAATTAGCGTTTGAAGTATCTACTAATCAACTAGACATAAGTGAATTACTTGGCCATGACTGGCGTGATGAATTACAGGATCTATCTCATGAAATGGGCTTAGATTTATTACAAGCTGAAGATCAGGTAAGGCTGATGCAGCTATGCTGGGCAAGACAAAGTGATGAATTTTAAGCTCGTTGTTTCAGCTCTATTAATGCTGCTAGTGAGTGCATGTAGCAGCCTGGGCACCGTGTCTAGCAAACCACATACGCCAGACAACTTGTGTGGTATTTTTGCGCAATTTAAAGACTGGCAAACAAGCGCTATTGCTTCTGAACAGCAGTGGAAAATAGATCAATCCATTAGCATGGCTTTCATTAACCATGAATCTGATTTTAATGCTAAAGCAAGACCACCTCGTAAAAGAACATTTGGTATTATCCCAGGCAAACATCTATCTTCTGCTTACGGCTATCCGCAGGCTATTAATGGCACTTGGCTCATGTACAAAAAATTGACCGGTTACACCAACGCCCAGCGCACTGACTTTAATGATGCGATTGACTTTGTAGGCTGGTACAACGCACGATCAGTGCGTCTAAATAACATACAGCCAAACGATACCTACAACCTTTATCTAGCTTACCACGAGGGCCATGGCGGCTTTGCTAACAAATCATACTTGGCCAAACCTTGGTTACTCAATGTGGCTCAAGATGTTGCTCATCAAGCTGAGCGTTATCGCCGCCAGTTGGATTTTTGCTCACCCATATAATTTATCGTAGTTGACAACGGACCTTTTCATGATAGTACCTTGGCAAAACATCAATACAGATACGCTAAACCACTTATTAGAAGAATTTGCTAGCAGAGACGGTACAGACTATGGGGTTTATGAAACGAGCTTAGAGGACAAGGTGGTTCAGCTAAAAGTACAGCTGCAGCAAAAGCGTATTGTGGTAGTTTATAGTGAGTTACATGAGTCTGTGAATATAGTTTCTGCCGATCAGTTCAGTGGATAACCCGCCATTAATTGGCATCAACCGCCTTTGCGAATAACATACTGATACTGCGCTCCATCATCTACCTGCTGGATCAACTCATGGCCTAAAAACAAACAAAATTTAGGAATATCTCTTTTGGTTGAAGGATCTGTCGCCAACACTTTAACCACATCACCTGCTTTAATGTCTTTAAAAGTACTATGCAACATCATCACAGGCTCCGGACAAAAAAGCCCTGTGGTGTCTAACAGTTTGTCGATGGTATGGGTATTGTGCATCACTTTTCATACTCTGGTAATGACCGCCATTAAAAAGCGATCTCACATTTTTTAAATTTTATTACACGCTAAATTTGGTTGATATTAACGTGTGCTTAGCCCACTTTTCAAGCTCTAAAACTGAGTGTTCAATAGCTTGAATTTGACTCAATTCTGCATCTTTAAAAGGCTTTAAACTGTGATCCAAATGATCAAACCAATGCACATTAATGTGTTTTGGCATTTGATAACTTAAAACCTCATCATAACTACCCAAAGCATCTCGTGTACCTTGAAAAACAATGCCAGGCTTTTGGCTAGTTAACAAATGTGCTACTCGTAAAGTCTCTGGCTTACGCTGTGGGTGGAAGGGATAACCTAGGGCGAACCAACCTAAAGCATGAGTCTGCTCTACAATTAAACTTGCCACACGCCCCCCAAGCGACTTGCCACCAATAATAAGTGGCCCAGACAATGCCAGAGATTCAAGTAATGCTATAAACTCTAGCTGCAGCTTAGAGACTGCTGTGGGCGGCCGCCTAATACCTGAAGTTTGCATTTGCTGCATGTAGCCAAATTCAAATAAATACACCGTGAAATCCTTTGCACTCATCTTACTCGCAACTGCCTGCATAAACTCATGATTCATACCAATTCCAGAACCATGGGCAAAAACCACATTGATGGCCCCCGTGCCATACTTTTGCACCTTGGTATGAGTCGCTTGCGTAATCATCATAAAACTCCTTTTACTAGATCATAATTATCCCATACTCACTTCAATCTGACTATGCTAGGTATAAGCTCAAAGCATATTGACCCCGCCTGCACATATCTACGAAACCCAATCTTTTAACCACCTAAACAACTCACCACCCCATTGCATGCCACTGCCGCAAGTGACAAAATCAACGCTCATTAATAATAAAAACACACCAAGGATTCATTATGAGCGACACCACCTTTTTAAGCGCCCAGCAACTTAGCCATGCAGTAGAAAAGGTGGTCGCCAGCCGCGGCTTTGAGGCTCTAGACCAAAAGGCTGCTGGTTTTCGTGCAGCCTTTGCAATGCAACACGGCCTAGCCAATAGTGACTTACTAGAAACTTCTTTAGCAGGGCTAGATGCTTCCTTAAGTGCACCTAAGGTGTTAGTAGAAAGTGCACAGAGCCTTATTTATGATGCCCGTGGTCAGCCCGCCTTAATACAGCTGGAAGAAGCCTTTGTCCATGCCTTAAAGGCTGGTATCCCAGAGATTCGCATTCATAAAACCGCCTGCGGCGCGTTTGCAGTGCCTGCTATTACCCACTACCTAGCCAAGCACGCAGGCGAAGAAGGAGCCAATATACAAAACGTGTGTGTGTATTTTAATAACTTAGAAGGAGGAATGCGGCGTTTTGACCTTGCATCCCAAGGGCAGCTACTTGGCCTTTTACAGCCTAGAGAGCGAGATTTGGCATGGAACGAAGTGCGCATTACTATAGGCCCTGCCCCATCAGATTGCAAAACCGTGGCGGGCACAGCAGACATAGAAGCCTACCGCAGCCGCTGTGAAGAAAATGGCATAGGCATACGCACAACCTTGTGGAATCGCATACAAGAATTAGCCGCAGGTTAATTATGAGGCGCAACGAAAGGTTTGGCAAAGCTAAAGACATATTAACTAGCACCATGTAGCTGCAAGTATTCCAGCCTTTTTTTGCCTTCTTGTGCGGTAGGTGTTTGGCCCAGTAGCACCCACCAAAGTGCTTAAGCGTGTCGACTTTTTGCCATACACTCATATTCACCTGAACATTTGGATCTTCATTAATTCAGATTCCATGGCGCCGCGCGCCAGTGCAATATTGATCTGGGCTAACTGATAGTGACTCATTAAGGCCTTGTAAGTTCTATAGTATTCGTAGTTAAACTAAAGTGGTTACCACCCATTTTTCCCACCGAATCTATATCTTGTTGGTCTATAGTGTCATTTTTATAAAGCGCATCATCGACGTAAA
This sequence comes from Candidatus Njordibacter sp. Uisw_002, assembly GCF_047730155.1. Taxonomy (NCBI): domain Bacteria; kingdom Pseudomonadati; phylum Pseudomonadota; class Gammaproteobacteria; order Pseudomonadales; family Candidatus Njordibacteraceae; genus Candidatus Njordibacter; species Candidatus Njordibacter sp. Uisw_002. Next base: position 979,331 of record NZ_CP159832.1, on the reverse strand, counting down.
TACCGGTCACATCCAGTAATATCAGCTGGCCACCGGCAGGTAAGTCACTTACCCTTACCACTTCTCGTAAACGACATTCATAACGAACAGGAGCATTTTTCACAGATTTAGTTAACACTTGGGCGCTTTCGCAAGCCTCAACATTAGCAAAGCTAAATTCGCTCTCTTTAATACCTAGAGCAGCACTGGTGGCGTTCATTTGTTCTAACAACGCACTATTTACTATGTTCACCACACACTCCTTAGTTTCTAGAAGGTTTTGCAGGGTGTCTTTATTATTACCACTTCGTTGAGTGACTTGGGTATAAAGTAGCACCGGTGGATTGCAACTTGCCACAGTAAAGAAGGAGTAAGGCGCCAAATTATCCACCCCCTCTTTTGAGCGTGTGCTAATCCAAGCAATAGGTCTAGGAGTGATACCGCCAATTAAAAGCTGGTAATTTTGTTGTGCATCTAGCTGTGCTACGTCAAAAACCATGAGTAGTCCATCTCGTTATATTTGAGGCTAGGCTAAGCCTTCATGCAAAAACTAAAGTGCTAAATTAAGTAGTGCTAAATCTGCATCTGCATGATCACTAACCATGTGAGTCACTGTGCCTTCAAACATTCGTTCAGTTTGTTTGAAGTTATGTATCTTCGTGTCCATAAGGTGTGAAGGTACTACATTTTGTAGTGATTTAGTCATGCTCTCTACTCGTCCTGGGTAGTTTATTTCCCAATCTTGTAGCATGCCTTTGATGTGCTGGCGTTGTAAATTGTCTTGAGACCCGCATAAATTACAAGGAATAATGGGGTAGTGTTTAAGCTGAGCATATTGCGCAATATCTTGTTCACGGGCATAAGCCATGGGACGAATCACTGTATTTAATCCATCATCACTAAGCAAACGAGCTGGCATCGCTTTAAGTTTACCGCCATGAAACATGTTTAAAAATAACGTTTCTAATATATCATCGCGATGGTGCCCTAAGGCTATTTTGGTAATGCCTCGTTCTTGAGCAAAGCGATATAAAGTGCCCCGGCGCATGCGCGAGCATAAACCACAGGTAGTTTTACCTTCTTCGATCACTGCTTTGACTACACTGTAAGTATCATGCTCAATAATATGAAAATCTGCACCCACTTGTGTGAGGTACTTAGGCAATATGTGCTCTGGAAAACCTGGTTGCTTTTGATCTAGATTAACGGCCAATATCTCAAAATCAATCGGTGCACTTTTTTGCAATTGCATCAATATATCAAGCATGGCATAGGAGTCTTTACCCCCAGACACACACACCATAACTTTGTCGCCCTGCTCTATCATGGCGTAGTCATCGATTGCACGGCCTACATCACGGCGCAGGCGCTTTTGTAGCTTTTGTTGACGTTTGGCATCATCTTGCACATTAGGTGGTGAATGAGTCACTGTAGTTACCACATCAAGTCATCGGGAATAACAAAGTCTGCATAAGGGTCATCTTCTGGTGCCACTGCATCTGCAGCAGATTCAGCACGTATAATTACCGTGTCACTAGAGCGCTCTTCAATGCTCACAGCTACATTGGCTGGAACCACATAATAGGTCTCGTCTAAACCCACAATAACTAGGGATCCTCGGCTTAATGCAGCTTGTTGCATAGCGTCAACATACAGCTTTTTAATGACTTTTCCATCAACAAAATTATAGCTTACTTCACCACCAGTTAAATCTAAGCGACAACGCTCTACTATTTGCTTCACTTGGGCTACTACTGCGCGGTCTTGATGCTGTGCATCACGCTGGGCGTTGAGCTCTTTGGAACGAATAGCTTGCGCCTTTTTTTCACTCAGTGCACGCTGGGCGGCTGTTTCACCCACATCAACGCCTTTGCGCACATCTCGAGTTTGTTTCTTTTTAGCCTTTGTGGCTTGCTTAGATTGCTTTTCGTTGGCTAAACCGGCCTTTAGCAATTGATCTTGTAAACTGGCCATTATTGGCTTCCTTAAAAATAATAGTATTAGCAGCGCGACTGATTGATGATGTTATCATAGCTAACTACGCGTGTTGCTTAATTAACGCCAAAAAGTCATCACCGTAGCGGTCTAATTTCTTTTCGCCCACACCGTGAACATGGCTCATTTCCAGCAGCGTTTGTGGTTTAGCGTGAAGCATTTCCAGCAATGAAGAGTCACTAAAAATAACATAGGGGGGCACCTTTTGGTCTTGAGCTAGGGCCATACGCAGCTCCCTGAGCAATTGCCATAAATCCATATCAGCATCATCTATTTGCAGCCTTGCTTTAGCTGCTTTTGGCGCTTTAATAGACACCTTACGATCAAGTCGAAGTTGTAATGAAGCCTCACCTTTAAGTAACGGCCTGCAAGGTGGTAATAGGCGTAATCCACCATAATTTTCTGGATCACTAGAGACTAAGCCAGAGGCTAAAAGCTGTCTATATACCGAGCGCCATTGTTTTTGATCAAGCTCTTGGCCCAGTGCAAAGGTGGATATTTTATCATGGCCTGCAGCTTTAATTTTGTCGGTAGGTTTACCCATTAAAATATCTATTAAATGAGCTACACCATAGCGCTGACCACTACGAAAAACACACGATAATGCCTTACGAGCCACTTCTGTGCCATCAAAAGTTGCTACAGGTTCTAAACAGTTATCACAATTACCACAGCTACTTGAAGAAGTTTCGTTAAAATAGCTTAAAATGGCTTGCCTTCGACATTGTGTTATTTCACACAGACCTAACATAGCGTCTAGTTTGGATTGCTCTGAACGCTTTATACCTGCGTCCATATCAGTTTGCTCAAGCCGCTGCCTAAGCCACATCACATCTTGCAGTCCATATACCATCCACGCATCGGCAGGTAGCCCATCACGACCAGCACGGCCGGTTTCTTGGTAATAAGACTCTATGCTTTTGGGTAAGTCTAGGTGTGCCACAAAACGCACGTTAGGCTTATCAATGCCCATACCAAAAGCAATGGTGGCTACCATGATTAAACCATCTTCATTGAGGAAACGATGTTGGTTTTGGGCTCGCTTTTCTGCCCCCAGGCCTGCATGATAAGGCAAAGCTGCAATGCCCTGCTCCATTAGCCAAAGGGCGGTTTCGTCTACCTTTTTGCGAGACATACAATACACTATGCCCGCATTGCCTTGATGCTGTGATTGCACGAAGTCTAATAACTGCTGTTTACCTTTTTGCTTTTGCATTATACGGTAACGAATATTGGGACGGTCAAAGCTACTGATGTATTGACGTGCATTACCCAACCCTAAACGTTTCACCATTTCTTGCTGAGTAGGCCGGTCTGCTGTGGCAGTCAGCGCCATACGCGGCACATGGGGGAAGTTTTGCTGTAAACACTCTAGCTGAAGGTATTCTGGCCTGAAGTCGTGACCCCATTGAGATACACAATGTGCTTCGTCAATAGCAAACAAGGCCAACTTACAAGACCACAACAAGTTCATACAAGCATCTGTCATCAAACGTTCAGGAGAGATGTAAAGTAAGTCTAACTCGCCATTTAATGCTTGTTGCTCGATTTGTTTTTGTAGTTGCCAGTCGATACCTGAGTGCAATGCCTGCGCATTCACTCCCAGCTGCTGCATGGACGCAACCTGGTCTTGCATTAACGCGATCAAAGGAGAGATGACTATCCCTAAACCCTCCCTAAGCATTGCTGGAATCTGATAACAGATCGACTTTCCACCCCCCGTGGGCATCAGCACTAATGCATCACCCCCGTCAATGACATGCTGAATTACATCCAGTTGTTGGCCACGAAAATGCTCATAGCCAAAGAGGCTGTGTAAAAGTTGTTGGGGAGTGTCTCTCATGGCGCGCATTATCCTCCAAGGTAGCCCAGCTGTCACCCTTATAAAGAACTTACTGGCTACTCTTGGACAAATAAGCCAATGAATTTATCTTACTGGGGCTTAAATGAAAATAGGCCTAAAATTTCATGGGAACACTTGTGTACACAAAGGCCTTAAATGACCGTATTACTCGAAAGCTTTGGCACTTAAAAATACAGCCCAATAGCTATGCTACAGCTTTAGTTTATTAGCTGTTAATAGGTTCCATGAGTTACAATAGCTAATATTTAATGATCGAGTCACGCCACATGTCCATCTCTAACGACCCCTTAACCGATAGCCAAATTGACCAGTTAGACGCATACTTGTTGTCTGACAAAGTGCAAGAAGAAGCTTTAGACTACATTGCTCTTCACGGCTACCTATGTGCCTTAGCTATTAGCCCAGCTCACATGCCTGAGCATGAGTGGCTGGAACAAGTAATGGCTGAAACACCCGTAAAAGAAGACGAAGCTGAACGCCAAGAAATGCTCAATTTAATACGTCAAGAGTATGCTTTTTTACGCGAGTGTTTGGAGTCTGATCAAGACATTGACCTTCCCTGTGATCTAACCTTAGAGCTAGACCAAGAAGATGACTGCTTACTTGAATACTGGGCTCAAGGCTTTATGGAACTGATATTTAGCCAGGAAGATGTTTGGTTTTCTGAACAAGAAGAAGACGTAGCTGAATGCTTACTACCCTTCATGTTGGCTGCTAAATTAGACGAAGATGCAGAGCTTGAAGAGCTGCGCCTTCAGCCAGAATTTTGCCAGCAACTATGTGAGCAAATTCCAGAATTACTACAAGATTTATATTTGTTGTTCCGCGTGCCCGCTGACAAACCTAAAGGTGGCTACGCTGGCAAGAAGGCTTCAGGGCCTAGCAAAAAACGCTAAAACTTAATAACCATTACCTAGTCGCTGTGCACTGTGAGCTTGCCTTTAGCTAGCAACCAGTGCTGATTACATAGCTTGGTAAGGGCGTTGTCTTGGTGGCAAGACAACAATATGCCTGTGCCTTTTTGGTGTAAGTCTTGCAACATGACTTCTATACGTTCCACAGACGCATGATCTAAGTTACTTGTGGGTTCATCAAGTAAAACCAACGCTGGGTCTAGTACTAAGGCTCTGGCCAATGCCAAACGCTGCCTTTCCCCACCAGAAAGCAAATGCGCCTGACGCTCTTGAAGATGATCCAAACCTGCCCATGCTAGAGCATCATCTACTTTCTCTGGGTTTTTCTCGCGCCTTAGTCGCAGCCCATATTCCACATTACTACGCACGTCCATATCAAATAGGTAGGTGTTTTGATGTAGGTAAATCACCGCTTGCTGACGTAAGGTTTCCCCCTGAGTAGGAATGCACCTCACTTGGCCTGAAGTTGGTTTTTGCAGACCCGCCATGATCTTCATCAAGGTAGATTTACCAGCACCATTAGGACCATGAAGGTGCACAGCATCTGTAGTAATGAGTTGTAATTCATCGATGACAAACAATTCTTGTTCGCCATATTTTTGATAAATATGATCTAGTTCTAAGCGCATTATGTTCCGTGTCTCAATACTCTACTGTGACTTTGCATCCAGCCTAAACTCACGTTTAGCACCAGCGCTAGCACTAACAGCACAATACCAAGCGCAACACCTTGTACAAATTCACCTTTACCCGTTTCTAAGGCAATGGCAGTAGTGATGTTACGTGTGTGATGGAGTATGTTGCCACCCACCATCATGGCACTGCCCACTTCAGCAATAATACGCCCAAAAGCTGTTACTAGGGCTGCAAGTAGCGCAAACCTCACTTCAAACAATAGCGTAAAAAATGCTTGCAATGGGCTTGCACCCAAGGTTTTTGCTGTCTCTAATACACGGTAATCTGCTGCTTGAAAGGCACTTAAACTCATAGCGACCAATAGCGGAAAACACAATAGTATTTGCCCAATAATCATCGCTGGTCGAGTAAATAAAAGCTGCAAATCTCCAAGCGGACCTGCGCGTGACAAGAGCATATAAAGCACTAGGCCAACTACTACTGTTGGCACAGCTAAGAGGCTATTGAATAAACTAATGATCACCCAGCGACCAGGAAAACGAAAGTAAGCCAAAACAAAACCTAAAGTAAGTGCAGGTAATAAAGCAATCAATATGGCGCTTGCAGAAACTCCAAAAGACACACCAACAATACTCCAAAGCTGCGGGTCTCCACTTAAAAGTGCGGCTATTGCAGCACTAAATGTACTCCATAGATCATTCATAAAATAGGCTGATTAGCAGAAGGAATAAATAACACCTCACCATTGATACGAAATGCACCAATCAACTCTTGACCTGCCCCGCTCACCAACCATTGAGCAAAGTCTCTGGCTGAATCAACGTTTACATGGGGATGGCGCTTAGGGTTAACTAAGATCACCTGATATGGGTTGATTAATCTTGGGTCACTATCAAGCGCTAAGCGCAATTGAAGTTTATTCTTTAAGGCTAACCAAGTGCCACGGTCAGTTAGAGTGTAGGCGTTCATTTCTGATGCCATGTGTAAACTATGACCCATGCCACGACCCGATTCGAGATAACCATCAAAAGCTGGTGACTGACCAAGGTGCCTCCATAATTGTAATTCTTTTTTATGGGTTCCTGAGTCATCACCTCGAGATATAAAACGCTGATTTGACTCCATAATGAGCGTTAACCCTTCAATCACTGTTTGGGCGTGACTCACACTTGCTGGATCTTTTTTAGGACCTACGAGCACAAAGTCGTTATACATCACGCTTAAAGGTTCAATTCCAAAATCTTGATCGACAAAATGAGCTTCTGCTAAGGGAGCGTGTGTCATGACTATATCAACATCCCCATTTTCACCCATTTTTAAGGCTTTACCTGTGCCCACAGAGATCACTTGAACTTGGGTATCACTAACTTTTTCATACTGGAGAACTAAATAGTCTAATAAACCAGAATTATAGGTGCTGGTTGTAGTGGCAAAGCGAATACTATCCGCCCATGAAATACCGCTTAAGAAGATAAACCCCATGGCTAATACTGTGCGCGTTAGCCGCAAATGAAAATATTTCATGGCATGTTATTTAATGGTGGGAAGGTCGTAGGTAACGCAGCCATTTTGTCCACGTTGGCGTAAAAAATGGTCCATTATTGTTAACGCCATCATGGCTTCAGCAATAGGTGTGGCACGAATACCAACACACGGGTCATGACGGCCTTTGGTAATCACTTCTACTGAGTCTCCATGAAGGTCTATGGACTGCCCAGGTATATGTAGGCTGGAGGTAGGTTTAAGAGCGATACGAGCAATAATATCCTGTCCACTACTTATGCCACCTAAAATACCACCTGCATGGTTGGATAAAAATCCAACAGGAGTCATTTCATCACGGTGTTCTGTACCACGCTGGGTAACTACTTCAAAACCGTCACCTATCTCAACACCCTTTACAGCATTAATACTCATCAAACCATGTGCTAACTCGGCATCTAAACGATCAAATACGGGCTCTCCAATGCCTGCTGCTACGCCTGTAGCAACCACAGTCACTTGAGCCCCTATAGAATCACCAGATTTTCGTAACGCATCCATGAATTTTTCTAGCTCTTCTACTTTATCAGCTTGGCCACAGAAAAATGGGTTGTCATTGACAATACTAGGGTCTGAACAATCTAGCTTAATGGGGCCTAATTGTGACAAGTAGCCAGTAATAGCAATGCCCTGGCCTGCCAAAAATTTCTTTGCAATTGCACCTGCTGCTACACGCATAGCGGTTTCACGTGCTGAAGATCGACCACCACCACGATAATCTCGTAAGCCATATTTGTGCATGTAGGTATAGTCAGCATGCGCAGGGCGAAATTGGTCTTTTATGTTGCCATAATCTTTCGAGCGTTGATCTGTATTTTCAATCAGCAAGCCAATAGGAGTGCCTGTTGTTCGACCTTCAAATATACCTGATAAAATACGCACCTGATCAGCTTCACGGCGCTGAGTAGTATGGCGTGAAGATCCAGGCTTACGGCGATCTAAATCAATTTGTAAGTCAGCTTCACTTAGCTCAATGCCAGCTGGACAGCCATCGATTGTAGCGCCTAGTGCTGGACCATGGCTTTCACCAAAAGTAGTGACCGTAAACAACTTACCAAAGGTATTACCCGACATGAATTTTCACTCTAAAATTTTTCAAATTAAATTATAGCTGGTTAGTACACCAAGCAGCAAACAATCACCTTATAAACGTGACCGATACCATGCATTAAACCTAGGCTGATACTCTCTACACTGGGCTCCAGTAAGGCAGAAAACACCATTTCCTCCTTCATGTAACTCAAGCCACATAAACGGCACGTCAGGTAAGGCATCTTGCAGCGCTACTTCGCTATTACCCACTTCTATAACTATAAGGCTGTCTTGTGAAAGCCAGTCAGAGGCTTCTACCAACATTTTTGCAGTGAGATCCAAACCATCATCACCTGAAACCAAAGCTAATTTTGGTTCATGTGAAAACTCAGCTGGCATATCTTCATAGTCATTCAAATCAACATAAGGTGGATTACTCACTATCAGATCATAAGTTTTAGTAGGCAAGCCAGCAAACAAGTTGGAATCAAACACCCGTACTTGATCACCCACATCATGATGGTCTATATTTTTTTGACTTAAGTGTATGGCCGCTGGTTCTATATCAGCCATGTCCACCTGCTCAATACCCATATGCAAAGCCATAGCTATGCCTATACAACCGCTGCCACAACAAAGGTCTAAAGCTGTTTTTGGGGTGTCTTTTATAAAAGGAGAAAAATGTCTACCAATCAATTCTGCTATTGGAGAGCGAGGAATAATAACTCCTGGGGTTACCTTAAAAGGTATGCCAGCAAACCAAGTTTCACCTAACAAATAAGGCAAAGGCAATCGTTGCTGAATACGTGCAGCCAACCACTGCTCTATTTGTGCTAGCTGTTGGCCAGTTAATACTTTGTTTAACTCATCCTTTTGCGTATCTAATGACATACCACAGGCGCCAAGAACCAAAAAAACAGCTTCATCCCAAGCGTTATCTGTGCCGTGCCCGAAATGGACTTGAGCTTCAATGAGTGCCGATTGAGCTGTTTCAATTGCGTGTGAGAGTGTAGTGGTCATGACATTTTTTATAAGAATATTTTGATGTGTGCATTGTAAGCTAAGCCTTGTCCCGATACCATATTGGCATGAGTAGAAACTACTGTTAATAAAGCATGAGCATACCTCCAGAGCCAGATTCAAAAGATATTTCAAAAGCACAAGACCAAAGCGTCGAATATAGTACTGATTTTGGCACTGCATTTGGAAAAGCTTCGCCATTAAAAAAAGCTGGGCGCCAAACTAAACCTGGCTCAAAAACTCCTGATCCTTTGAGTACAGCTACCAGACGCGCTGCTGCTATTGAGCAAGTAAGAGAAAAAGCTGCACTTGGCGAGCAAGGCTTTGAGATGCTTGAATCAGAGCAAAGTATTACATACTCTCGAGTGGGACTTGACAGTGGTAGCTTGCGAAGGCTTAGCAATGGACATATGCGCCCTACCCTTACTCTTGATCTACATGGCTATAGAATAGATGATGCAAGGGATTCAGTATGGAATGCAGTGAAGCATGGGCAAAGTGAGGGGGACCGATGTTTGCTCATTGTCCATGGCAAAGCTGGTGCTGGCTATAAAGATGAGCACGGTAGCGTTAGAGGCGCAGGCCAAGCTTTAATAAAGTCTCATGTAAACCACTGGTTACAGCAATTAGATGCTGTTTTGGCATTTACCTCTGCCTTACCAAAAGATGGTGGCACTGGTGCACTTTATGTATTACTTAAAAAGAAAACAAAAAGAGCGTAATATAGAAGCTTAAGCCTTTACCTTAAGCACGGCTTCAAGTATTGTGCGCGTAAAAATAATCTGTGTTTTGTTATATCAATTCATAATGCAGTAAAACCATTATCAATGAGAAGGTCCATGGAAAAAGCATACGAAGATATTCTTGCCAGTATTGGCGAAGACATAAACCGCCCTGGCTTAAAGGATACCCCTAAAAGGGCTGCTAAAGCCTTTAAATTTCTCAATAATGGCTACGAAAAAAATCTTGACGAAGTCATTAATGGTGCACTATTTCCATCCGATAATGAGGAGATGGTGATCGTAAAAGACATAGAATTATATTCTTTGTGCGAGCATCACCTATTGCCATTTATTGGCAAATGCCATGTTGCTTACCTGCCTTCAGGAAAAGTGCTTGGATTATCCAAAGTTGCACGTATTGTTGACATGTTCGCTCGACGTTTGCAAATTCAAGAAAACATGACCAAACAAATTGCCGACACTATTATGGAAGTTACTCAAGCTAAAGGTGTAGGCGTTGTAATTGAAGCAAAACATATGTGTATGATGATGCGCGGCGTGCAAAAACAGAACGCCAGTATGAAAACTTCAGTACTGCTTGGCAAATTACGTGAAGACGCTCGTACCAGAGCAGAGTTTTTAACCCTTATTAAAGATTAATTAACAGTACCAAAAAAAGACGTTAAATCTTACGGCTAGACTGCAACGCTTCAAGTGCTGCAGTTCTGCCTATTTCTATCATTTCTTTGGCTCGATAGAGTTCAAAAAAACTACATACATCCCGATTTATTCGCACCTCAACGTCTGGTTCGAAACCCGCCATTTTGTACTTCGTCATAGTTGCTTGCATGGTTTCAAAGCACTGGATAAGCATTTCCATTTTATTCCATTGCAAATGACTACGCTCACTCTTAGTGGATTTATGATGAGGTAACTCTGGGGTATCTTCAAACTGCGATCTAACTAACTGTTGTCTGGTTATGGCGTGTGATTCATCTACATTGATATTCAAATTGACAGCGATAATTAGATCAGCCTGATCTGCAACTGTGGGCATTATTGGCACTGGGTTTAATAAGCCCCCATCCACCAAAAAACGATCATCCTGTGTCACGGGCATAATCAAACCTGGCACGGCAACACTAGCTCGTATTGCGTCCATTAGTTTGCCAGACTGAAACCATACTTCTTTTTGTTTTACCAAGTCTGTTGCCACTGCCGTGTAAGGCATTGGTAAATCTTCAATCAGCTGGTCACCTACAAATTCTTCTAAAATGGTATAGGCTTTTTCGCCACGGATGGCTCCCATGGATAATAACGACATGTCAACTAAACGAAATACGTCAAAACGTGATAAGCCAGTAACCCATTCAGTAAATAAAGGTAACTTTCCAGCAGCATACATGCCGCCCACCACAGCTCCCATAGAACATCCTGAGATGCTGATAATGTCAAAGCCTTGTTCTTCTAATACTTGAATCACGCCAATATGCGCGTTACCTCGAGCACCACCACTACCTAATACAAGTGCAACAGTAGGCATAGTTTATTGTCCTTTACTATTACTTTTCTTGGATTACATCAAGATGTAAATACACTTTTTTATTACCACGCTGTGTACTGTAGAGCGCGTAATAATAAACCCCATCTAAAGCGTCTTTTTTAAGCGCTGCATATGATTGCTGTGTATTTAAACCATATAAGCGCGATTCACCAAATACTTTATTAGCCCACTGATTACTAGACCCACATGTGCGACCATGACACTGATACATCACTTGAGTATCTTGTATTTTGAGTTCATCTAAGGCGATGTTGTGGGCGATTTTGGCGCTCAACCCAGGAAGCATTTCCCAAGTGTAACTTGTTAGGTTTCCAGACAAAAATAAGTTGTATTCAGCACCAATTTCACCGTTAACCTTACGCATGGCGCTTATTGGAAGTGTGTAGTAAGGCACACTGCGCTGTATTTTTAGGATTAATGGGCTTTGCTTTGTTAAAGCTAGGGGTGCCTCTGCTAGAGCTACTTGAGATATGAAACAAACAAAAATACAACTCATTAGCACACGAACGTTAACGGTTATACGAGAAGCTATTGTCATATTATTTTCTCTTCATGGGTGAAATATAAGTGCTCACTTAAAGCGCTGTGCCAAAAGGGTCACTGAAGTCTGAGTCTTTGAGGCGCTAGACTAAATTTAAACGTGTGTCACCCAGACCAATAAGCAACCATCTTACTCATTTGGAGCTTGTGAGTGATCCTCTTTGTGAGGCATACCTTCAGCTTCTGGCCAATCATTAAATGGAAACGGCTTACTTTGCGTTTGATAAGACAAAAATCGATAGCTATGATGAATAAAGCGCCCTAAGCTATTACTAAATTTCAGTATTGCTATATGGCTAGATTCATTAAACAAACGATACAAAAACTGAACGACAATTAATAACACTAAAACTGACGCTGCAACTTCTAACAACACTAAATGCAATAGCATGAAGACTAGACGCAGCCAAAACTCTTCTGAGGTCAGGTTGTTTTTAAAAGCTTGCATAGCGTTTACTCCATTAAATTATATGCGCTAACCTAAAAGGTCATAGGCAGCTTAAACGTACTTTAATTAAGATAGGGGCATGCACGAGCATTTCAAGGGCTTAGCTGCGTTTTAGCACAAATTCAACATCTGAGTTTTGATCCCGAGACATGAGGGCTTGAGCCACACTTGAAACATCTGCACCTTCATAAACCAATGCATAAAGACCATCTACTAAGGGCATATTCACCTGTAGTTGATCCGCTTTTTTCTTTACTATAGCAAGGGTATTTACACCCTCAGCTACTTCACCTAATTCAGCCACAGCTGCTTCTAGGTCTTTACCCTGGCCCAACGCATAGCCTACGCGATAGTTTCTACTCAGTGGAGACATGCAAGTAACAATGAGATCACCTACTCCAGATAAGCCTAGGAAAGTCATAGGGTTAGCTCCCATATGCACCGCTAAACGGCTCATTTCAGCTAAGCTGCGAGTTAATAACATACTGCGTGTATTTTCGCCCAAACCCAGTGCTGCGCTTAGGCCTGCAGCAATAGCGTAGATGTTTTTAAGTGCACCACCAAGTTCTGTGCCATAGCGATCATTGCTAGCGTATACACGAAAAAAACTACATTGCAGGATCGCTTGTACTTGCTCTCGTAACCCTTCACTATCACTGGCAATAACAGTGCCAGTTAATTGTTTAGCCGCTACTTCTTTCGCCAAATTAGGCCCACTAATTACACCTACACAATTATCAGGAAAACAACTTTCAAGCACCTGGCTCATCAATAAAAAACTGTCTGACTCTATGCCTTTGGCCGTAGTAACAAGATATTGTTTTGGATTGATATAGGTTTTAGATTGCTCCAACAAACCCCTAAAAGCTTTACTGGGTATGGAAAAAATAACGGTGTCTGCATCACTAATACATAAACTCAAATCAGTGACAACTTCCAGATCTCCATGAAGCTCTAGTCCCGGCACATAACGTGAATTAACCCTTGTTAAGCGCATTTGTTGAGCTAATGCTTCATCCCGCAGCCATAAACGCACAGGAAAACCATTATGTGCAACGATGTTAGCTAATACGGTGCCAAAACTACCACCACCAATCACTGCTACTCTATGTTTAAGGTTCATGAAAATCCTATTACACTAGTAGTTCGCTAGGCGTGGGTTCGCAGTCTAAACGCTTACCCAGCATCACCTCTAGATCAGGCATAATAAACGCATCATCTTCAGAAGCAAAGCTGATGGATATACCTGAAGCGCCTGCTCGCCCTGTGCGCCCGATACGATGCACGTAATCTTCAAGCTCTTCTGGTAAATCATAGTTAAACACATGACTTACGCCATCTACATGGATGCCTCGACCAGCAACATCAGTAGCAACTAATATAGGCGTTTCGCCACTGCGGAAGCGTTCCAAGGTTTTCACCCGCTTTGCTTGCGCCACTTCGCCTGACAAAAGTGCACTTTTAATGCCATCTTTTTGTAACTTTTCTGCTAAATCTCGAGTGATATGACGTCGGTTAGCAAACACAATGGCTCGCTCTACACCCATTGTTTTTAAACAATTGAGCAATACTTTATATTTATCTGCTCGGGCTACTGAATAAAATCGTTGATCTACGCTGGCAGAAGCAAGCTCATCAGACTCTATTTCCACATGCACTGGCTCAAATGTCCACTGCTCTGCCAAACGCAATATCTGCTCACTAAAAGTAGCGCTAAACAATAAAGTTTGACGGTCTTCTTTTTTAGGTGTTTGACGAATGATAGCGCGTACATCGGGAATAAATCCCATACTTAGCATACGGTCAGCTTCATCCAACACTACTACTTCAACCTCTCGTAGATTGACGTGCCCTCTGCGACAAAAATCTAATAGTCTGCCAGGGGTGGCCACCATAATATCTACATGCTGCTTTTTTAATTGCTTTTGCTGGCCTTCAAAATCCATACCGCCCACAAGCTGCTGTACGTTAACGTCACAAAAGCGGGTAAGATCTTCGGCATCACTGGCAATTTGCATAACTAGCTCACGCGTAGGCGCTACAATTAGGGCTCTTGGGGTGCCTAATCGACGCGGACCGCTGATAGGGAAATCTAAAAAGTCAGTGATAATGCTCAGCAAAAATGCCGCTGTTTTACCAGAGCCAGTTTGTGCTTTACCAGTGATGTCTTTTCCGGCCAAAGATTCTGGCAGCGTTAGAGCTTGTATAGGGCTGCAATACTCATATCCCAAAGCAGCAATCCCTTGCATCACCTGATCAGGTAAATCCAAATCATGAAACCTAGTTTTGCCTTCTTCTTGTGCAACGACGAATTCGTCTAATGACCAGGCTTGGTCAGTGATATTTGAATCATTTGATTTCAAAATTATGTTCCATTGAGACGTATTTATGCCTCAGTAAGATAAATTACAACGAAGCAGTATAGAGCGTTTAATGGCATTACACAAAACAGCTTTTGTTGTGCGTATCCATCATCAACCAAATCTTCGTTCATAGGGTGGTAAAGATTGTAATAGCTGCTGACCATACCGCTTGCTAACGATACGTTTATCCAAAATAGTAATACGGCCTTGATCATCCTCTTTACGCAATAAACGCCCCGTGGCCTGCACCAATCTAACACTTGCTTCAGGTACTGACAGCTCGGCAAAGCTATTACCACCAGATTTTTCTATCCATTCGGCTAAAGCTGATGGCACTGGGCGATCTGGCACAGTAAAGGGCAACCGAGTAATCACCACATGCGTTAAATAGTTACCCGGCAAATCAATACCTTCTGCAAAACTTGCTAGACCAAACAATACACTGCCGTCACCTTCATCGATACGTTGTTTATGTTGATCCAACAACCGTTGCTTAGAGGACTCTCCTTGTTGCAAGATCAAGTCTTGCCATAGGTCCCCCATGCCTTCAAATACCAATTGCATCACACGTTTGGAAGTGAATAATACCAGGCTGGCTTCATCTTGATTAAGTTGCGCTTTAAGACCCACAATAAGGTCATCGACAAATACCGCTTCTGGGCCTGGTTCTATGGCTTCTTTAGGGACACATATATGAGATTTGGCAAAATCAAAAGGACTCGCTACAGCCAACATAGCACTACGCGGGTTTAAACCTGCATGAGTAATTAACCTATCAAATCGCCCTAGTGCTGTTAATGTTGCAGAAGTGAGTAAGGCACCATAACAACGAGTCCATAAATTTTCTTGCAAAAGGTCGGCCGCCATTATTGGGCTTGCTGACATTTCTAAGTCGACTCTCTCTGGCGTTTGCCAATGATGCAACCACCTAGCCATCGGCACCTCTCCCTCTTTATCTACTTTAGCATAGGCTTGAAAAAGGCTTAATTGTTGTTCTGAGTTTTGCTGCAATACACCAAAAGCGGCCAGATAATTTTCAGCCTGATCTTTTGGTAGACCATTTTGATCGCCTTTGACCACATCATCCATCAAACTATGCAAGGCGCCTAAGTCTCTAGCCAAACGTGCACTACTAACAGCCATATCATGAGTAATTTGAACTAATTCAGCAGGTACCACACCTTGAGAAAAGCGATAAGTTTCTTGTTTTTGGTAACCATCTTCAGGCCTAAAAGCGGATTGATCCAAAAACTGTTCTAACGTAACAAGTTGGGTTTCAAGCCCTTGCACATGATCTTGAATCTGTACACATAACTGTGCACCCTTACCTGCGCCTTGCCATTCCTTTAAAAATTTCTTTAAACCGGATCTTGTTTGCCCATACCAACGACTTAGTTGACGAATGCCTTGCTGGTGAGTGAACTGTTTTAGGGTTTTATCAGCCAAATGATGGCCTTCATCAAAGATATAAATCGTATCCTGTGGTGCTGGTAAAATAGCACCTCCGCCCAAAGCTAAATCGGCAAGCACTAAGTCATGATTAGTCACAATGCAATCGGCTTGTTCTAGGCCATCTCTAGCCTTGAAGAATGGGCATTGACTAAAATGGCTACAACGACGATTAGTACAGCCCTTATGATCCGTAGTAATCGGCCGCCAATGATCTTCAGACAAAGGCTCTTTCCAAGCATCCCTATCACCATCCCACTGATTTCCACCTAATTGCACCACCATGTCTTTATAAAGCGCCTGCTGATGCACATCAAGCTTGAGTGCTAGCTCATCTTCAAAGAGGGCTTGGGTAGGGTCGATGGAGGCATTTTGAGATAATGCCTGGTCCAGCCTGGATACACACAGATAACGGCGGCGACCTTTAGCAAGACGAAAATCAAAATCATAACCTCCATGCTTTTTAAGCGCTGGCAGGTCTTTTTGTATAATCTGCTCTTGCAAGGCGATAGTAGCCGTAGAAATAACTAATTTTTTATCCAGTGCTTTGGCTATAGGTAAACAAGCCACCATATATGCCAATGTTTTTCCCGTACCTGTGCCTGCCTCTACCAAACATACTGGGTTATCATCACTACGATTACCCTCAACATCTGCTTTGATTGACAAAAAATGGTTAGCAACTGTTGCGATCATTTGCTTTTGACCCCAACGAGGCTTTAGCTCCAGCTGCTTAACCAACTGACGATAAAGTTGTTGAATATCTTGTTTTACATTTGCTGAATCAGACACGTTGCAAGTTCTCAGTTAGCATCAAATAATCGGTCATCAGAGTACACCATTTCAGCCACAAAATCAGATACAAAATAGGTCAAAAAAAATAAACCTTGCCAGAAGCAATATTACTGGTATTATATACAGTAACTGTACAAACAACCAGCACATTAACCCAAGTGTTAGAAGGACGTAATATGATCAAGTTGACCCCACGACAAGACCAAGTGCTCGACTGTATCCGTAACTACATCATCGACACAGGCTATCCGCCAACACGTGCGGAAATTGCCAAAGAACTTGGCTTTAAGTCGCCCAATGCTGCAGAAGAACACATCAAAGCACTGGCCCGTAAAGGCGCTATAGAAATCATTCCAGGTGCTTCTCGCGGTATACGCATCCCCGATATGCATGAGGTTGATTTAGGTCTACCTATCATAGGTATGGTTGCAGCAGGTAGCCCTTTACTTGCACAAGAGCATATTAGTGATTATTGCGCTATTCCTGAAAACTTATTTTATCCTAAAGCAGATTACCTACTTAAAGTAAGCGGTATGTCGATGAAAGATATTGGCATTTATGATGGTGATTTATTAGCGGTACACAAAACAGACCAAGCCAGAAATGGTCAAGTGGTAGTGGCACGCCTTAATGACGAAGTGACTGTGAAACGTTTCCAACGCAATGGCAATAATGTACAGCTGATAGCAGAAAATCCAGATTTTTCTCCTATCGAAGTAGACTTAACGCAAGAACACTTAAGCATTGAAGGCCTGAGTGTAGGTGTGATTCGCCGCGGTAACTAAACCTAACTCAGGAGCACTAAAATGTTTCAACAACAGCACCAGCTCAACACAAACATTGAAGGTATTTTGGCAGAACATCAACTTGATTTGTGGGCTCAAGAAGAAAGCGAACAAACGCAAGATCTTAGTAGTATTACTGAAATCATCATGCGTGGTGAAGCTTGGAATAATGTACAAACATTACTACCTTTAATGGCTCAGCTTAGCCATGACCAACGCTGGTTAGCTTGGGTTGCACCACCTCAGTTATTACCTAAAGCTCAATTAATAGCTGCAGGTTTTGACCTAAATAAAATTATCTTATTAAAGCCAGATGCCCAACATGACACTTTAAGTTTAGCCCGCCAAGCTCTAAAAAGTGGCACGTGTCATGCTGTTATTAGCTGGTTTGGAACGCTTGAAGACAAGCAGCTAAGCGGACTAGCACAAGCAGCAGAAATAGGTAATAGCCGCGCTTTTTTGATCAAGCACCAATAAAATAGGCATTTAGATTGGCTCTAACATCTCATCACTAAAAGGTCATGTTCGTCTCAAAAAACTGCTGTAACAATTTGTGAGTAATATGAGGGTCTGCACTACCTGCTAGCTCACGAATGGAGTGCATTGCAAATGTGGGCACTCCTAAATCTAGCGTTCGCACACCCAATTGAGCTGCTGTAATTGGCCCAATAGTACTACCACAACCCATATCACTGCGTACAACAAAAGTTTGAATTGGTACGTCTACCTGTGCAGCTAACTCTTTCACCATGGCACTGGTAATCGCATTAGTGGCGTAACGCTGATTTGCGTTAACCTTAATTACAGGACCTTGATTAAGTTTTGGGCCGTGTTGGTCATCGTGCTTGCTGGGAAAATTGGGGTGGACCCCATGTGCATTATCGGCAGATATAAAGGTTGATGCATCTAACACCTGATGCAGCAATTCTGGCCTGGGATAGATTCTTTGTAACACTGACATTAAGAAAGCACCCTGAGCGCCCTCTGCTGATTGGCTACCCACTTCTTCATGGTCATTACAAATTAACAACATGCCCTGATCTGTATTAGCAGCAAGCATAGCAGTTAAACCCATGTAACAACTTAATAGATTATCCAGCCTGGCAGCTGCTAAAAACTCCTGCTTTAACCCTACTAAAGCAGGTGCTTGTACGTCATAGAAACTTAGTTCGTAATCAATGACCTCATCAACTTCAATACCATCTTTTCTTAGCTCCTTTGCAAGTGTAGCGCGTAAATTAAAATCATCACCTAGCGCTTGACCCAAAAGCACTGGCAAATCTGTTTGTGGATTAACACTATGGCCCTTATTAGCTTCTCGGTCTAAATGTATAGCTAAGCTTGGAATACAAGCCACAGGGCGCTTAAAGTCTATTAGATGGCTTACTAACTGACCACTTACATCACGACTAACTACCCTGCCGGCCAAAGATAGGTCACGGTCAAACCAAGGATGCAATAATGCTCCACCGTAAACCTCCACACCTAGTTGATGATAGCCTTTAGATTGTCGTTCAGGATTAGGCTTGACCTTTAAACACGGACTATCCGTATGAGCACCTATCATATGCATTCTTTGCAATGCACCTTGCTTGGGCAACTGGAAAGCGATTATGGTTGAGTCGTTCTTAGTGATGTAATAACAACCACCTGGCACCAAATCCCAATGGCTTGCCATATCAAGAGCATTGTAGCCCGCTGCACTTAGCTTGCTTATTATTGAAGCTACTGCATGAAATGGAGTAGGTGAATGAGTAATGAAACCCATTAACCCATTAAGGTAAGCTTGTTGTGACATTGGCATTGATTCCATTGTTGCAAAGATTGAATTTTGACACATTCTGCGTGCAACCGTAACGATTGCGTAAAGCATTGCTTAATTTACGCTAGATTCCCTCAAGAGGTTTGAAAAATCAACTTAAATCAAGCTAAGATAGCTTGCAAGTATTTTTTGACCTACATTCCACTGCCTATTAAAAGACTAGAATGATACACATGAAATTTAATACTAATAAAATCTCTCCACTTAATGTTTTTTTGGGTAAGTATTTACGCCGCACTTTATCTACTGCACTGCTTGCTACGAGCCTTATGGTTTTGCCATATGCGACTGCAAACACACAAGTAGTGAATGGCAGCATTGAGTTTACAAAAGAATACGGATTATTAACGCAAGAAATTTTACAATTGTTAGGTAAAGAACACTATCAAAATAGAACCCTTAATGACCAATTTTCTAGTGATGTATACGCCAATTATTTAAAAGCTTTAGACCCTCAGCATAGCTACCTTAGTGCCGCAGACCTGGTACCTTTTAGCTACCTCAGTACTGAGCTTGATGACTTGTTAGCAAAAGGCAATTTAGATGCAATGGGACAGCTATATAGCTTATTACAAAAAAGACGCCTAGCATTTATCGATTATAGCTTAGCTACACTGGCCCAAGATGAAGCCATGTTTAATTTTGACCTTGTAGAAGGCATTCGAACATCACCATATGATGAGCCTAGGCTAGACGACCTATCGTCTATCAAAGACCTTTGGCGTCGGCAGTTAAAAAATGAATTTATTAACGGCCAGCTAAACGAGGAAACGCCTGAAGATATCAAAAAACGCCTCACAAAACGTTATACCAACCTACGTAAACGAGTCTCACAAGTAGAACTTAAAGACGCTTACCAAAGTGTTATTAATAGCATTACTACCGTTATTGATCCCCATACAAGCTATCTCTCGCCGCGTGGGCTTGAAGATTTCAACATTGACATGAGTTTATCTTTAGAGGGCATTGGTGCTGTATTACAAAGTGAAGATGATTATACAAAAGTCGTGCGCATCGTCGTAGGTGGCCCAGCAGATAAAGCTGGACAGCTTAAGGCGTCTGACTATATCGTTGGTGTCGCTCAAGAAGGTGAAGAAATTCAAGATATATTGGGATGGCGCTTGGATGACGTGGTGGGTCAAATTAGAGGCCCTAAAGACTCCTTAGTTACGTTACAAATCATTCCAGGTGCTGACTTGCAGCAGCCAAAAAAGACGATTCAAATACGCCGTAATAAAGTAGCACTAGAAGATCAAGCTGCTAAAAAATCAATCATTGAATTAGAAACTGACCAAGGCGCTCTTAAGTTTGGTGTCATCACCTTACCAACCTTTTATATGGATTTTGCTGCTGCACAAAGTGGCGATCCCAATTACCGTAGCACCACTCGTGACGTCTATAACCTTGTCGAAGAGCTTAAAGAAGAAGCAGTAAACGGCATTATTATTGACTTGCGTAACAATGGTGGTGGTTCTTTACGAGAAGCCAATCAATTAACGGGATTGTTCATTGAAACAGGAACCACAGTACAAGTTCGTTATGCTGATGGAACCATAGAAAAGCAAATAGATCGTAATCCTTTTTTAGCCTACACTGGCCCAGTTGTGGTATTAGTTAACCGTTACAGCGCTTCAGCATCAGAAATTTTTGCAGCGGCTATGCAAGATTACAAACGCGCTTTAGTAGTAGGCACTCAAACCTATGGTAAAGGCACTGTTCAAACATTTTCTGATCTTTCAAGCGGGAAAATAAAATTCACTCAAGCCAAATTTTACCGCGTGTCAGGAGCGAGTACACAGCACAAAGGGGTAGTTCCTGATGTTATTCTACCTAGTTTAGATAACCCAGAAAAAGTGGGTGAAAGCACCCAAGACCATGCACTGCAATGGGATCAAGTTAAGTCAGTTAGTCACAAAACTTATTTTGCACTGGACGTAATTACCCCATATCTACAAGCCCAACAAGACAAACGCAATAAAGAAAGTAACGATTGGCAGTATATCTTAGCTGTAGCAGAACATGAAAAAAACAGGCCAGACCAGATTAGCCTCAACTCTGTTGAGCGCCAAAAGTACTGGCAAGAACAACAAGATTGGTATTTAGGACATATCAATAAATTGCGCTTAAGCCACAATTTAGAACCTGTGACAGACGTACAAGATCATGAGTTTGATTATGAAGACGCACAAAACGACCCCCATGTACTTGCAGGGGGCCAGGTAATTGCGGATTGGATTCATCTGGCACAATAACTGGAGGCTAGCTAGATAAGCTCCATCATGGGCTCATTCAGGGCCGATAGCTGCTCTCTTAGTTCTAAAATATGTTCCCCCCAATAGCGCTCTGTATTAAACCAAGGGAAGCTATGGGGAAAGGCTGGGTCCTCCCAGCGCCTTGCCAACCATGCCGCGTAATACATCATTCGTAAAGTACGCAGCGGCTCAATCAATGCCAGCTCTTTGGGTTTAAAGTCGTAGAATTCATTATAACCCTCCACAATCTCAGACAATTGCACTCTTTGTCGATCGCGATCGCCTGAAAGTAACATCCATATATCTTGAATAGCCGGCGCCATACGTGAATCATCAAAGTCGACAATATTTGGAGCATCGTTGCGCCACAACAAGTTACCGCCGTGGCAATCGCCATGCACACGAATGTAGTTCACACCATCAGTATGTGCAAAAGCTTGGTCAATGAGAGCCAGTAAATCAGTTGTTAAGCTGTCGTATGCCGCTTTTAAAGATGGAGGAATAAAGTATTCACTCACAAAGGCCACACTATTATGACCAAAGGTTTGAGGGTTTATAGATGGTCTATGTTGATAGGGTTCTACCGCTCCAAGAGCATGAATACGCCCTAACAATCTGCCCATTGTATAAAGGTTATCAAGATCATCAAGTTCTGGGCCATGTCCTCCCTTTCTTTCAAACAAAGCAAATTGAAAATCCTCATAGTGCAACAAACTTAAACCCTGCGCATTAATTAATGGAGGCACTACAGGCAGTTCATAATCTGCCAGGGCAATACTAAAACTATGCTCTTCTAAAATTTGTGCGCTAGACCATCTCTTGGGCCGATAAAACTTTGCTATAACAGGAACTGCTTGATCTTCAAGACCAACTTGGTAAACACGATTTTCATAACTATTAAGCGCAGAAATTCGTCCATCGCACACATAGCCTTGGCTTTCAACCGCATCCATGATGTAACTAGGTGTCAATATTGAAAATGGATGAGCTTCGTTGGTCATAATAGCCATTAGGTAGTGATTCAATGCTCAAGTATATCCTTCTGGCTATATTTAATCAGCACCAATCGCTTTCAAAAAACTTTGTATAATCTTGCTATAGCTCCGTATAATGTTCAGACATCAGGCCCATTAACTCAGGCAAGACTCCATGACTGCAACTAACGCACTACAGTTTCCTATAGGTGAGGCACCCGCCATGGGTCAACCAATGGAAGTTGCCGACGGAGTATACTGGCTGCGCATGCCCTTACCATTTTCCCTTAACCACATAAACTTATGGCTATTGGAAGACAATGACGGTTGGACTATCGTAGATACTGGCATCAATACCTTAGCCACCAAGGATCTGTGGCAGCAAGTATTTGATAGTCATCTTAAAAACAAACCCGTTAATCAGCTCATCGTCACTCATTTACACCCTGATCATGTTGGCTTGGCTGGCTGGTTGTGTGAAATTTGGGATTTAGAATTACAGATGTCCCGCACAGACTATATGGCTTGTCGAGTATTGATGTCTGACACGGGAAAACCAGCTCCTAAAGCAGCCATTAATTTTTACCAACGCGCAGGTGTCAGTGATGAACAGCTGGCCGTTTATAAAGCTAAATTTGGTGGTTATGGCAAAAGTATATATCCTATGCCTGATAGCTTTATACGCCTGCAAGATAATGAAACAGTCGTAATGGCTGGACAACAATGGCACATCATTGTTGGTCGTGGGCATGCCCCAGAACACTTGTGCCTTATGTGCCCCGCACTGAATGTATTCATAGCTGGCGACCAACTATTACCCTCTATCTCTTCCAATGTGAGTGTGTGGCCTACGGAACCTCACTCTAACCCGTTAAAAGATTGGCTTGATTCATGTGCAATGTTACAACAAAAGGTTCCTGCTGATGTGCTAGTATTACCGTCACACGGACAGGTGTTTTTTGGTGCCCATCAACGCTTACAAAGGCTCATAGATGGTCATGAGAAATCTCTTGTTAAAATAGTATCAGCATGTGCACAACCACAGCGCAATGTGGATCTATTCAGCCATTTGTTCCGCCGCCCTATAACTGATGATGTACTGACTTTGGCTGTAGGTGAAACTCAAGCTCATCTGAACTATTTAGTAAGTAAAAACAAACTCCAAACCAGCACCGATGATATGGGTGCTATCTGGTACCAAACCCTTTAAAAGAAGACTATTTTATGCACATTATTACGATCAATTTTGAACCTGTTGAATTATTTAAAATCTTAAAATTTGAATCTATTGTTGGCAGTGGCGGCGAAGCTAAAAAAAGAATTGGTGAAGGATTAGTAAAAGTTAACGGTGATATTGAAACACGCAAAAGCCGTAAAATGGTGGCTGGTGACACTATAGAATTTGAAAAACGCCATTACGAGTTAAAACTAGCTTAAACCATGGGCATTAATCATTGGTTTAAACCTGCCCATATCAGTGCAGGTTTTATTGCCCCTTTAGTAGGGTACACCAGCTCTGCGGCCATCATATTTCAAGCTGCAAATAGTGCAGGTGCCAATGATGCCATGGTAACCAGTTGGTTTTGGGCCTTAGGTGTCGGCATGGGTTTGTCTACTCTAGGCTTATCGTGGTTTTATAAACAACCAATTCTTACAGCATGGTCTACGCCTGGCGCAGCCATTTTAGTGACAAGTTTAGCAGGGGTGCCTTTTGCTGAGGCCATTGGCGCATTTGTAGCATGTTCAGCATTAATCATCCTAGTGGGTATTACTGGGTGGTTTGATCGCATTATGTCCTACCTGCCCAAATCTATAGCCGCCGCAATGTTGGCTGGGATTTTAATGCCCTTTGCTATACATATGATTTTGTCATTACAAACACAATTAACCTTAGTTTTATTGATGATGGTGGCATTTTTTGTAAGCCGTGTTATTTGGCCAAAAACTGCTGTGATGTTCACCTTATTACTGGGTTTTTTAGTAGCAGCAACTCAAGATTTAATCATCTGGCAAGACGTTAGCTTACATGTCTCAAGCCCCATTTGGACCACTCCACAATGGTCTTGGTCAGCAACTATAGGTGTAACAATTCCACTATTTATTGTCACCATGGCTTCACAAAACGTACCTGGCATAGTAGTGCTTCGAAGCCACGACTATGACGCACCTGCAGCGCCTTTAATCACATGGACTGGTATTACTGGATTTGTTCTGGCCCCTTTTGGTGGTTTTGCTTTTAACTTATCGGCCATCATGGCAGCCATATGTATGGGCAAAGACGTAGATACTGATCCTACACAAAGATATCGATCTGCGATTTGGGCTGGACTATTCATTATAGCTACTGGCGTATTAGCTGGAAGTTTAACTGGATTATTTAACAGTATGCCGCAGGCAGTGGTAGTGACTATTGCGGGCTTAGCATTGCTTGGCACTATAAGTAGCAGCCTTAACACAGCACTAGCTCTAGAAGCTGAGCGTATTCCAGCGCTTATCACTTTAATTGCTACTGCATCAGGTGTGGTTATATGGGGTATAGGCAGCGCATTTTGGGGCTTAATACTAGGTTTTATTGCTCTATTAATCCAACGGACCCTTTCACCTACACCTGCATCTAAATTAAGCTAATCTAAACGTGCGGTACTGGAGTTTTTTATGAAAACAGTTTATTCATCTGAACATATTTTGCGCAATGCTAAAACTGAACTTACAGGTGGGCAACTAGTCACACCTTACGAATGCCCACAACGTGCAGATTACATCCTGTCAGCTATAAAGGATGCTCAACTTGGTGAAATTATTGCGCCGTCACAGTGGCCAAGAAATTGGATAGAAAGCGTACATGACACCAACTATTTAACTTTTTTAGACACTGTATGGCAACGCTGGATATATGCAGGTAATCAGGGTGAGGCGATTCCTAATATTTGGCCCTCTCGCTCCATGACAAGTCAACGAATTCCTAGACATATTGAAGGCCAACTAGGCTATTACAGCTTAGCGGGAGAGACTAGCATTAGTGAAGGTACCGCAGAGGCCGCATGGGCGTCAGCAAATGTAGCTTTATCTGCAGCAGAAATATTGAATCAAGGCGAAAAAAGCGCTTTTGCTCTTTGCCGCCCTCCTGGACACCATGCTTCGCACGATCAATATGGTGGTTACTGCTTTATCAACAATGCGGCTATAGCAGCACAAAAATTGCGCTTTGATGGTGCAAAAAAGGTAGCAATTTTAGATGTTGATTTTCATCATGGAAATGGCACACAAGAAATTTTTTATCAACGCGATGACGTATTATTTTGCTCGATCCATGGTGACCCTATGGTAGCTTTTCCTTATTTTTTAGGCTTTGCTGATGAAACAGGGCAAGGTAAAGGCGAAGGCTTTAACCTTAACATTCCTCTGCCACGAGGCACATCCTACTCGATATGGCGCTTAGCTCTTTGTCGTGCGATGGAAAAAATCCTTGAATATGGTGCAGATGCTCTGGTTGTCTCATTAGGCGTAGATACCTTCGAAAACGATCCTATTAGCTTTTTTAAACTCAAAAGTGATGATTTTACTAACATGGGTGAAACCATTGCGACTATGGGGTTATCCACCCTATTTATAATGGAAGGAGGGTATGCTGTAGAAGAGATTGGCACCAATACAGTTAATGTTCTAAAAGGCTTTAATAATCACCATGTATAGTGTTTTTTTGAGCTATGATTCAAACATTAAATAGGGCAAGATATACGCTCAAATAATACAAAAGAGACTCATGCTATGCTTTCGATCAATTCGTACTTCGACGATCATGTTAAATCCATCGCCTTTCAAGGTAAAACCAACGCCACTACCGTAGGTGTGATGGACATAGGCGAATTTACATTTGGTACTAGCCAATATGAAGTAATGACCGTAATAGACGGTGAACTTGAGGTGAAGCTACCAGGCACACAAAGCTTTAACACTTTCACCAATGGAGACCAATTTGAGGTAGAAGCTAACAGCAGCTTTGAAGTAAAGGTTGTGCGTCAAACGGCTTATCACTGTACGTACGAATAACCAAGAGTAACCCATGACTACTATCACTAGCCGATGCCCCCATTGCCAAAAAAACAACCGTCTACCTACACAAAGAGTGAAAGATGACCCTACTTGTGGAGCCTGTAAAAAAACATTATTTTCTGGCAAAC
Organism: Candidatus Njordibacter sp. Uisw_002; assembly: GCF_047730155.1. Classification (NCBI taxonomy): domain Bacteria; kingdom Pseudomonadati; phylum Pseudomonadota; class Gammaproteobacteria; order Pseudomonadales; family Candidatus Njordibacteraceae; genus Candidatus Njordibacter; species Candidatus Njordibacter sp. Uisw_002. Next base: position 952,454 of record NZ_CP159832.1, on the reverse strand, counting down.
CAGTTGTTGGCACTCAAACTAATTTTAATGCACTAATTCAAGGTGAAAAACCAGTAGTGGTAGATTTTTGGGCGCCTTGGTGTGGCCCATGTGTTGGCTTTGCACCCGTATTTGAACAAGCGGCTCAAACACAATCAAAAGAACTTATTTTTGTAAAAGTAGACACTCAAGCAGAGCAAGCGCTTGGGGGGCAATTTAATATACGCAGCATACCTACTTTAATGGTCTTTAAAAATGGCAAAGTCATAGACCAATTAAGTGGAGCTCTACCACAGCAGCAGTTTATGCAGTGGTTGAATGACGCAGTAAATAAATAAAGTTCGGATTTGAACCTCTTAGAGATAAATGGACGATGAAAAAACTCAAAAATGAAAAAGAGCTTGTCAAAAAAGCCATCACCTTAGGTGCCGCTTATGCCAAAACACGTGGTGTTGCACAATTTGAAGCTACAGACTCTGCAGCAAATAAAATAGAATATATCTATAGGCTACTTGTACACGATAAGCTTATTCAACCATTGCCAGAAAACCAGGTGTCACAACCTAGCATGCAACACAAACTAGCCTTGTGGGTGGACCGTCAACTTAACCCATAATAGCAGGCGATGAACCATAGGAAGAAGCCTTATGCTTAAAGATCAACAAGCTTATGTAAGTTTAGAATACCACGATCAATGGTTAGAGATTACACTTAACCGCCCAGCCAGCTTTAATGCATTATCTCAAAAAATGATGGCGGAGCTGCAAGAGGCGATTTTTCTGGCAAATGAAAACGACACTCTTACCTGCATTATCATTAAAGCTAAAGGCAAAGCTTTTAGTGCCGGGCATGACCTTAAAGAAATGCAAAACCATGCCACACAAAACTTCTACCAAGAACTATTTAAACAGTGTAGCCAGTTGATGCAATCAATAGTGCGATGCCCAATTCCAGTAATTGCGCAAGTGCAAGGCGTTGCCACAGCTGCAGGTTGTCAGTTAGTCGCTAGTTGTGATCTAGCCATTGCATCTAATAATGCTCGTTTTGCAGTATCTGGCATTAACTTGGGTCTCTTTTGCTCTACTCCTGCTGTCGCTCTTAGCCGCAACATTCATCCAAAGCACGCGATGGAAATGCTCTTAACTGGAGATTTCATTACTGCCGATAAAGCAGTAAGCTTAGGATTAGTTAACCAGGTTGTTACGGATGATGAGCTAGAATACGCAGCAAGGGCCATGGCCCGTAAGTTAAGCCAAAAAGCGAAAGCTGCTGTGCGAACAGGCAAAGCAATGTTTTATCCTCAGTTAGATATGCCCTTGGAGCAAGCCTACGACTATGCCAGTGAGCATATGTTAAACAACTTAAAAGATGAACAAACCCAAACTGGGCTCAATGCATTTGTCTTTAAAAAACCTCAAGCTTAGGCCTATTATGCAAGAACTTACTCAAATCATTGGCTTCGTAAAAGAAATTGATAAGCTCAAAGCAGTACTTAGAAAGACCCGCCCAATGGGTATGGAGCGTTACGAGAACTCCGCTGAGCATTCATGGCAAGTTACCCTAGCGGCACTAATGCTCAAAGATTATGCCGCGCAAACTGTGGATATAAATCGCGTAATACGCATGCTTTTGATTCACGATCTATGCGAAATTGACACCGGCGACGTGATTGTTTATGACGCTGTAGGTGAAGACCACGAACAAGCAGAAGCGGCTGCCACAAAGCGCATTTTAGGCATGCTACCTAACAACATGGGAGATGAATACATTACACTGTGGCACGAATTTGAAGCTGCCAATAGCGCTGATGCGCGCTTTGCCAAGGCCTTAGATCGAGCTTTACCATTAATGCATAATTTAAATGACCAAGGACACAGCTGGATCACCCACGGCATCACTAAAGAACAGGTTAAAACGGTTAATGGTATTCGTATAAAAGCAGGTTGCCCGCAACTTTGGGACCTACTTGAGCCATTAGTTGATGATGCTCAATTAAAAGGCTGGTTATGTTAGCCTGATAGGCGCAGAACTGGTAGACTACGCGCCCTAATTTCACTACCAGTAAACAGTATATTCCCTTGATAACTACCGCAAACATCACCATGCAGTTTGGCGCTAAGCCATTATTCGAAAACATTTCAGCTAAATTTGGCAATGGCAATCGCTACGGCCTCATTGGTGCCAACGGATGTGGCAAGTCTACATTCATGAAAATACTAAGTGGTGAGCTAACACCAACTTCTGGTAACGTTTCCTTCTCTCCTAATGACACTGTAGGAACTTTAAGCCAAGACCAGTTTGCGTTTGAAGAATCTACTGTCATTGATGCTGTCATCATGGGCGATGCCAAGCTATGGCAAGTAAAACAAGACCGTGAAGCTATCTATAGCCAGCTTGAAATGAGTGAAGAGGATGGCATGAAGGTGGCTGAGTTAGAAGTTGAATTTGCAGAAATGGACGGCTACAGTGCTGAAAGTCGTGCTGCAGAGATTCTAACTCAAGCAGGTATCGATGAATCTTTCCATTGGGGCTTAATGTCTCAAGTAGCACCAGGCTGGAAATTACGTGTACTTTTAGCTCAGGCATTATTTGCTGATCCAGATATTTTATTGTTAGATGAACCTACCAACAACCTGGATATTACTACTATAAATTGGCTGACAGAAGTCTTGAGTCAGCGCCGCAGCACCATGATTATTATCTCTCACGATCGTTATTTCTTAAATTCTGTATGTACCCATATGGCTGATATCGACTATGGAGAGCTGCGGGTGTATGCCGGTAACTACGAAGCCTATACCGCTGCTTCTAACTTAATACAAGAACAACTACTATCATCAAATGCTAAGAAAAGTGCCGAACGTGCAGAGTTACAACAATTTGTAGCACGTTTCTCTGCCAATGCATCAAAGGCTAAACAGGCTTCTTCTAGAGCAAAGAAATTGGAAAAAATAGAACTAGATGAAGTCATTGCATCCAGTCGGGTGTCCCCTTACATTGGCTTCACCCCACATAAAAAACTTCATCGCCAAGCATTGGTCATAGAAAAACTTAGCCATGGGTTTGACGACGAAAGTTTGTTTAATGATGGTGAAATCATCTTAGAGGCTGGGTCAAAACTTGCTGTCATTGGTGAAAACGGCGTTGGTAAAACGACCTTTTTACGCTGCTTATTAGAGCAACTCAAAGCTAATAAAGGGGTTATAAAGTGGTCTGAAAACGCAGTGCTTGGATACTGCCCTCAAGATAGCACTATTGATTTTGGTTCTGATTTAACATTATTTGATTGGATCTCTCAATGGCGTACACCTAAACACGACGACCTTACCGTAAGGAGTATGTTAGGTCGCCTGCTTTTCACTGCAGATGACTATCTAAAGAAAGTAGCTGTATGCTCTGGTGGTGAAAAAAACCGCCTATTGTTTGGTAAGTTGATGATGCAAGACACTAACGTGTTAATTATGGACGAACCCACTAACCACTTAGATATGGAAGCCATTGAGTCTTTGAACAAAGCTTTAAAAGCTTATGATGGCACACTGATTTTTGTGAGCCATGACCGTGAATTTGTATCTTCACTAGCCACTAGAGTACTAGAGATAAAAGATCAGACTTTGGTTGATTTCCACGGTACCTATGGCGAATACTTAGCTAAGCAAGCTGTCGATAAACGCTAATTTATCACTAATGGGTTTAGTCACGCAGGCCTAACTTAAGGCCTGCAAAAACCCATCTCTATGCAAGTCCCCCCCGAAGAATAGGTTAATAAGCCAGCACTATTTATATTGGGGGTTAGTATAAATGTATAACTTCCAGCTGCTTTGGTTCCAACCCCTGTGATCGTGCCATTAGTTGCTAATATATTAATACTTTGAGTATTATCGCTAGCTTGTGGTACGGGCATAGCAAGCTCTGCAAAGGTATCGCAAGCACTGATATTCTCCCCTACCTGCAATAAACAAGCAGATTGAGCAACACGGATGGCGTGGCTTAGTTGCACCACTTCCATAAAACGTGTTTTTTGAAGATATGTTTGATAGGTTGGCACCGCAAACGCAGCTAATATGCCGATCAAGGCGACCACAAGCAGCAATTCAAGCAAAGAAAAACCATTGCTCAAGCCTGTGGGCTTTTTATTCAAATTTAGACAATTTTTAATAGCGTACAACATATCACCTTCCTGTGATTATTTTAATACGCTTTAAATATAGCTCACATACCGGTGGTTGCAGATTAATTGATTTAATTAATCGTGCTGATCAGAGGATTCAAGCAAGGCACTTGAGAAATCATTTTCTAGCTCATCACCTGCAATAGCGTATTCGCCACTAGCCCATGCACCTAGATCTATTTGCTGGCAGCGTTCACTACAAAAAGGTCTATGGTCATTTTGTAAACTCCACGTAAGTTCTTTTTGGCACTGGGGACAGGGATATTGGCTCATAATGTTTGTTCCGTCATCTGACAAAGGTGTTGGTGTAGTTGCAATACTTTTGCACTAAGGTACTTGAGATCGTGTTGATTATCCAACACCCAATCTGCCCTTAACAAGCGCTCATGTCTTGGCAATTGAGCATTCATAATAGCGTTAATTTGATCGACCTCACTAGCATCTCGTTGACATGCACGTTGCCTTTGGAGGGCTTCACTGGTGTCAACCACGACTACAAAACTTGTCTTTTTATATTGCAGAGTTTCTAATAATAAGGGTGATTCCAAGACACTATAGATGCCATGAGATGTCGCTAATTGCGCATCAACAGCGCAGCTTATAAGAGGGTGCAATAACGCTTCTAACCACTGCTTTTGAGCTTTATCAGCAAAGATTTTTTGACGTAATGAGACTCGATTTAACGTGCCATTTTCAAGCAGTATTTCGTGACCAAAATGCTTAGCAATGGCAGCCAGAGCTGGACTTCCTGCGACCACTACGTCTCTGGCAATCTGATCTGAATCCACTACCCAAGCACCTAGAGTTTTTAACTGAGCACTCACTACACTTTTACCACTACCAATGCCACCTGTGAGACCCACTATCATTTTTTTACCCTGATAAACCAACACACATCATTATACCAGCACTCTATCCTTGTCACATCATTTGCCCCATTTGAAATAAGGGTAAATAAAGCGCAACTAAAATCAAACCTACAAACCCAGCTATCAGAATAAGCAGTGCTGGCTCTAACAGTTGCTCTAACCATTGACTTTTACTAACCACCTGAGCTTCATAATAATGCTGTAATTGAGTGAAACTAAGCCCCAAGTCACCAGCAACTTCACCTATCCGTATTAGCTGTAAGGTTTGTGCCGACCAAGACATTTTAGTCAAAATTTGGCTTAGTTTTTGACCTTGTTGAAGCCCTAAAATAGAAGCATTTAAGTCTCTAGACATGATCTCCCATCGGCTACTGTTGGCAGCAAGGGCCAAGCAATCTAATAAAGGAACACCGGCGTTAAACGTCAAGGATAACACCAAAAACACATCTGCTTTACTGTGCAGTCGCATCAATTCGCCAAGACCTGGAATGTGCAAGAGTACCCACTCTAATTTCACACGTAAATTAGCCTTAGACCACAGCCAAACTAAGCTAATATAAGTGCATATCAAACCAACTAACATGGCGCCTATGCTATCTTGCACCATATCGGAAAGACCCAGCAACCATTGAGTAAGCATTGGCAGCTCATAGTTACCTGACGTATATAAGTTTGCTACCTGTGGCACCACCCAGTAGATAATTACTAAACTCACCATCAAACCGCTAAAAAAAGTAATGAGCGGCATAAATAAGCTCCGTTTAAAACGTCGCTTTAAGTTTGCCTGCTGCACCTGCTTCTCATGCACTTGGGCTAACAGTGTAGCCAATTCACCACTGGCTTCCCCCGCTTCAACTAGGTGCACTATTGTGGTTGGAAACAATCTACTTTGGGAAAGGGAATTTGAAAAACTTACACCACTAAGTAATGCATTTTGTATCTGAATCAGCTCATAACGCAGCCGCCCTGACGCTTGCTGCAAGTGCACTAAGGTAATACAGGACAATAAAGGTAAGCCAGAAGATAACAACTGAGCCCATTGCCCAAGCAATGCTTGTAAATGCTCATGATCAATACGTTTGGGCCAATGACGCTGCCAAGGCCACAACCTTTGAACCTTAATAACCTCAACTCCCTCCAAGGCAAGCGTTGAACGTAATAAGGCAAGGCTGGTACATTTTTTTACACCACTTGTGTGTATCGACTTTGAGTCTAACCCATACCAAAGCCACCACTGCCATAAGTGCTCCCAATAACTCACTATCCTAAGTTTCACCACGTGACTCGATTCACTTCAGCAATACTGGTATCACCTGAAATAACACGCCACAAACCTTGTTGACGCAAGCCTGCACCGCATTCTAGCTCTTGCACTCTCCTACAGGCCACTGAGTCGCGTTTAGAGTGATCCATAACCAACAGATCAAACACGCCAAAACGCCCGTTGTAGCCACCTTGACACTCATCACACCCGACCGGAAGGCAAGGGTTAATTGCGCCAAAACAAAATTCGTAGCTAGCTGCAGCATCTAACCACTCCCTACTAGCAAAAGATTCAATCTGTAGCTTGCTCATGGGGCTTTTACATTGGCTACATAATCGACGTACTAGGCGTTGGTTAATGATTAAACTCAAGCAATAGCTCAATGCCAACATATCCACACCCAATCCATGACATCGATGAATGGCTTCACTTAAACTACTGGTATGCATGGAAGTTAACAGCAAGTGCCCAGTTTGTGCCGCCTTGAGTGCAACATCTGCACTATCAAAATCACGCAGCTCACCAAGCATAATGACATCAGGATCCTGGCGTAATAGGGCCCTTAAAATTTGGCTGTAAGATAAATCAATAGCTTCATTCACTGCCACTTGATGCACATCACCTAGAGCCACTTCTACAGGGTCTTCAGCGCTCACAATATTAAGATGGGGGGTTTGAATTTTTTTTAAGCAGCTATACAAAAACATAGTTTTGCCACTGCCAGTTGGGCCCGTTACTAAGATAAGACCTTGGGGTTTACTCAGTTGAGTATGTACAATTTTTATCTGTTCAAAAGAGAGCCCTTGCTTACTCAGGTCAATATTTTGTTGTTGCCATTGCAACCTAAGTACTAACTTTTCACCCCAGTGTCCAGTCAAACTGCTACAACGTATGTCTACATACTGGTCGTTAAGCTGCCATTGAAAGCTACCATCTTGGGGCCTACGTGATTCACTAATGTCCATTTCACAAAGTAACTTAATACGCACTACTATGGCATCTGCTATAGAAGCTGGTAATTTGTCAAATGGAGATTTCATTAATTGCATCAGGCCATCAACCCGCATGCGTAACTGCATGCTCTGGCACTGTGGTTCCAAATGCAAATCAGATGCTCTGGCCAGTAATGCCACTTCTAATAGCTGGTCTGTTAACGCAACAATATTAGTAAGAGATACAGAAGTACTTAAGGGAATATCAGACATACGCATCCTTGCGTTAGTTATCTATCCTTTTAAGCTTAGGTCATATTTTAAAAATAACACCTAAGTTATTTTTTATTTCATTTCACCACTTAACTGACGCGCTAAATCGACTGCATAGTTATCAGTCATACCACCAATAAAATCCATAGTGCAACATAAGGCCTGGTAAGCCGTTGCTCCTTGTTCTGGCCGATGAGCACCCATCAAAGCTAGGTGCTTTTCGGCTTTAAAAGACAAACGTTTATCATCTGATGGCTCACCAATTGCTAGAGCTGCAGGCACAAAACCGTCTAGCAGTTTTTCTAGCACTGAGTATGCTGCTAATTCTGTGCGATGACGCTCAGGGGCTAAAAATATACGGTTTTTTGCTAAGGCTTTAGCATCGCCAATAACTTTTTGAGTGATGGGGTCACAGTGGGAGATCAAGTCCCCTTCTAATTTACCCTCAAGCAATGCGGGGATATGTTGCATAAACGTTTGTGCTGCAGACTGCACAAGATAGTCAATAACCTTGCCACGCAGCAATGCTAAGCGCCTAGTGGAGTAATATGCGTCAACCATTGCGGTGCGTTTAGGCACCTCTGCTGGCCCCGTAATAGGCGCCAACAGCTCCAATACATCCTGTTCGTCAATGATACCTAGCTCTACACCGTCTTCTAAGTCGATGATGGCATAACAAATATCATCGGCAGCTTCCATCAGATACACTAACGGATGCCTACACCATTGAAAGTCGCCCTGCTGTATAAGCCCTACGCGATCTGCAATGTCAGCCAATATGTGTTTTTCTGATTGCAAAGAACCAAACTTAGACTTACGTTCACATTGCACCGAATTGGATAACCACGGGTATTTAACAAAACTGCCCAGAGTCGCGTAAGTGAGGCGCATGCCGCCATTAAATTGATGATATTCCAATTGTGTAAGTGTACGTAAGCCTTGGGCATTGCCTTCAAAATTAAGTAGGTCAGATTGCTCATCCAAGTTTAATTGGGTCATGCCACCTTGCTGCGCATAGCTAGCAAACCAATGACGAATGGAACTCTCACCAAAATGCCCAAATGGCGGGTTGCCAATATCGTGTGCTAAACAAGCAGATTGTACAATCGCACCTAAGTCATGGGGCTCAATCCAGCTTGGCCAATGTGGTTGGTTTTGTAAGCTTTGACCTACTTGAATACCCAAACTACGACCCACACTTGAGACTTCTAAACTATGAGTTAAACGATTATGCACATGATCATTATGAGACAACGAGTGCACCTGAGTTTTGTGTCCCATACGCCTAAACGCACTGGAAAATATCAGTCGATCATAATCTTTGTGGAATGGGGTACGTCCCTTATTGTGCTCTTGCGTATAGGGTTTGCCAAAACGCTGATCAGCTAACAAACCTTGCCATGTCATGGCCATTATTGATGTCCTTGTGCATATGGTGAAAAAGATGCAGTTGCCTATGCAGCCGCTGCACCTACCAACGGTAAAGTATAACCTACTCTAGCACGATTACAGGGCTAATGCGTAAGAGGGTAGCACTGCCTATGCCTTTAACTTCAAGCAGTTGCTCCAAGTTAACAAAGCTTCCAAGCTGCTCACGCAGTGCCACAATAGCGGCTGCTTTAACCTCACCCACACCATCAAGAGCTTCAACAAGTTCTACAACTGTGGCTGTGTTAATATTAATGGGGGCTGTGCTTTGGGCATAAGATAGGGGCGCAAAAGACCCTAAAGTGATGACCGCTGATAATAACAATAAAGCTATTTTACGAGTTAAATTCATAATCTACTCCTTGATTAAAATATAGAGTCTCAACATCCTTGAGACTCTTTAAGCCTAGCACAAGATAATTAAATTGCTAGGACAACTCTTTTTCAATCAACTCTAACACTTTCATTGGGTCATCTGCTTGTGTAATGGGCCTACCTATTACCAGATAGTCACTACCAGCTGCTATCGCTTGCGCTGGAGTCATAATCCTCTTTTGATCACCTATCGCGGCAAAATGTGGACGAATTCCTGGGGTAACCAGCTTAAACCCAGCGCCTAACTGGGCTTTTAGCAACGCAGACTCTTGGGCTGAACAAACCACGCCATCAAAACCAGAAGCCTGACTTAAGTGAGCTAATGAGAGCACTCTTTGTGCGGGGGATTGATCTATACCTGTCGCTTTTAAACCAGCGGCGTCCATGCTGGTTAATACGGTTACTGCAATTAATAATGGCTGATGACCGCCTTTGTCACTAAGTGCCGCTTTTGTGACCTGCATCATTTCTGCACCACCACTGGCGTGTACATTCACCATCCACACTCCCATGCGAGCTGCCGCTAATACTGCTTTAGCTACAGTGTTGGGTATATCGTGAAACTTAAGATCTAAAAAAATTTCAAATCCATACTGTTGAAGCTGGTCAACTAGTTGCGGACCTGCTGCAGTAAAGAGTTCTTTACCCACTTTTAAGCGACAGCGTGTTGGGTCTAACTGCTGCGCCATAACAATCGCTTGATCTGCTGATTGATAATCCAAAGCCACAACGATGGGCGAATCTTGCTCCAAGTTACTCTCCTTCTAATCCGTAAATAGGCTTGGTGGTGTCCCATTGGTGACAACTAGGGCACTGCCAGTGCATAGAGTTTCCAGCAAAACCACATTGCCTACACCTATATAATGGTTTGCTATTTTGTAGCGCAACAGTAAGCCCTTTGAGCACTTGTAAGCTATCTTTTGCACTCTCTGATGCCCATTGCATATGTAAATCAATGAGATAATTAAATCCTTTTAAAGAAGGCCTTTGTCGCAGCTTTTCGGTCATGTACGCCGCTGCACTCGAATCATCTTGTAGGCCTATCTCTTGCGCCTGAGCTAACAACAAACTGGTACTTGGGTGTTGTGACATGCCTTGATTTAGCCAAGCTCTCCATCCATCTATATCCTCAAGTTTAGAGAAACATAAATACAAAGGGTCTATAATTTCTGGCACTAATTGTAAGTCTTTTTGAACCATTACCAATAGATGTCTCTTAGCATCTAGGTAATTATTTTGCTGCATGCTTAATTTTGCACGCAAAAAACTAACCCTTGGGTTATCTGCGTTATGGCGTTTGGCACGCTTTAAGTAGGCTAGACAGTCTGACTCTTGACTTGACTGCAGTGCCTCTTCTGCCAACTCACAGCAAAAGTGAGATAACCTTTGGGCCAAATCAATACTCACAGATACCTTAGCCACGTCCCCTGCTTCAAGGGCTTTACGCCAATCCTGCTCACGTTGATATACGTCTACTAGCAGCTCTATTGCTTTGGCTTTTTGTTGGTTAGGCTGCTGCGCAACGTCAAGTAGTAATTCTTCTGCACGATCCAATAAGCCTGCTTTGATAAAATCATGCGCCAGCTCAAGCTCAGCAAGCATTAATTGCTCTTGGCCTAAATCTTTACTTGATAATAAATTTTGATGAATGTGAATGGCTTTATCAACTTCCCCTCTGCGCCGGAATAGACTTCCCAAGGCTAAGTGCGTCTCAACAGTTTGTGGGTTCACTTCTAGCGCATGAATGAATAAGTCTAACGCTTCATCTGTTTGCTGGTTTAGTAAATAATTTAGGCCGCGATAATAATCAGCTTGTAAACCTAACCGTGCGGTTCGCTTTTGTTGGTTTTCTCTTTGCCCCAGCCACCACCCTATACCTAAAGCGATAATGGAGGCAGCAAGTAAAGAAATATCCATATTTATTGCGTTACCTTAAGCCTAGACTCAGATTGATCTAGCTTAGCTAACTGACGCTGCAACTGCACATTGCGACGCTTAAGTTTAAAGGTAATAAAACCATAAACAAAAGCACTCAAAATTGCGCCTGTTGCCAAACTTAGCAATAACCAAATCGCTATGCTTACAGGAGGGAATTGAAAAAATATGAGATCTAAAGGTACAGCCTGACTATTTCGAGTACTAAAAAGCACACCAATAATCAAAGCTAACATAATGGTGATAACAAGGAACAATGACTTTATTAATTTCACGTGCTTTACCTAATCAGGGTGGTGAGCAAGCCCAACCTTGAATCAACGATAGCCTATTATAGGCTATCGTTTACCTGATCGCGTAGCTCTTTGCCTGGTTTAAAGTGAGGAACATACTTTGCTGCTAACTCTACCGAATCACCTGTTTTAGGGTTACGCCCTATTCTTGGTGCTCGGTAGTGTAAACAAAAGCTGCCAAAGCCTCTTATTTCAATTCGATCTCCCGCTGCAAGAGCATCAGCCATATGATCAATAATGGCCTTAACAGACTGCTCTACGCTTCTTACAGGTACACTTTCAAAACGGTCAATCAAATTTTCAATGAGTTCAGACTTACGCATGGCTTATCCTTTTTATTATTTTTTGAGCTGTTCCTTAATAAGGTCACCAATGGTGGTTGGCCCTTCAGACTCGATGGTCTTAGTGTTTAGTTCTTGCATCTGTACACGCTGCTTCGCAGTTTCTTGAGCCCGTATTGCTAGGCTAATAGAACGACCTTTACGGTCTACGTTTGCAACAAAACTGGTGACTTCTTGCCCTTCCTTAAACTCTGTTAGCTCTTGACCTTGAGCCAATTCCCCACGTTTTAGGAAGCCTTGAACGCCTTCAGCTAAATCAACCAACAAACCACCAGAAGTCACTTCTGAAACTACCCCTGTTACTTCAGCGCCTTTTGCATTTGCGGCTGCGTAATCAGAGAACGGATCACCTGCCATTTGCTTAATGCCAAGAGCAACACGTTGGCGCTCTGTATCAATTGACAAAATCACAGCTTCAATTTGCTGACCTTTTTGAAAGCTTTCCAACAAGCTTTCGTCACTCTTGTTCCAATCAACATCAGAGACATGAACCAAGCCATCAATACCATCTTCTAAACCAATAAATAGGCCAAAGTCCGTCTTAGAGTTTAGCTTACCAGAAACTTTATCACCTTCTGAATACTGCTTAGAGAAGGCAACCCAAGGGCTTTCGCTGCATTGTTTCATGCCTAAAGACAAACGGCGCTTTTCTCCATTAATGTCTAAAATCATGACTTCAATTTCTTCACCGACAGACACCATCTTAGATGGGTGCAGGTTACGCTTCATCCAGCTCATTTCAGAGGCGTGGACAAGACCTTCAATACCATCTGACACACGTGCGAAACAACCGTAGTCTGTCACTGTAGTTACAGTGGCTGGTAAACGACTACCTGTTGGGTAAGTGTCAGTAAAGCTAGTCCAAGGGTCTTGCTGAAGCTGCTTTAAACCAAGAGATACACGTTGTTTTTCAGCATCAAACTTTAACACTTTAACTTCAATGTCAGCACCAGCAGTTAACATTTCGCTTGGGTGCTTAATACGACGCCATGCAATATCAGTAATATGAAGCAAACCATCAAGGCCGCCTAGATCAATAAATGCACCGTAGTCCGTTAAGTTTTTAACAAAACCTTTCACAACCGCACCCTCTTCAAGGGTAGATAATACTTGTGCGCGCTGTGCTTTATTAGCTTCATCCATCAATGCTCTTCGAGAAACAACCACATTATTACGTAGCATATCTAGCTTGATGATCTTAAATTCTAGATCCACACCTTCTAGGTGAGACACATCTTGTAACGGACGAGTATCGATCAAAGAACCAGGTAGGAAGGCACGTATGCCACCTAGTTCAACGTTAAAGCCGCCTTTAACGCGTGCGCTAATCACACCAGTAACAGTTTGATCGTCAGTTTGGATTTTTTCCAGCTGATGCCAGCGTTCCATTTCACGAGCACGTTCGCGAGATACTTGGGTGGCACCTAAGCCATCTTCAATTTCTTGTAGGGCAACCAGTACATCGTCACCAACGGCTACTTCTAACTCGCCTTCTGCATTTAGAAACTCACTGCGTGAAACGACACCTTCAGACTTTAAGCCTACGTTAATGGTGACAACTTCACTGTCAATCGCGATGACTACACCTGTAATCAAAGCACCCTTTTTCATCTCTACCTGTTGGAGACTTTCTTCAAACAGGTCTGCGAAACTTTCGCCCATTGTAATACTCGATGAGGTAACGATACCCAGTAGCTAAAATACAGCACTTGCGTCTCGAAATTCCTCTAGTTAGTTAATGTAAGGTAAGCGTATTAAAAAATACCCTTACTATGAATATATGTCAGTATCTTTTGTTCCACATCTAAAATGCTCATATGGGTACAATCAATTACTAACGCATCTTGAGAGGGTTTCAAAGGGGCTACAGTGCGATTTTCGTCGCGCTCGTCCCGTTTCTGAATATCCGTCAGTATATTTGACAGGCTAGCACTCAAACCTTTGCTTTTCAACTGTTTATACCGTCTATCGGCGCGTTCTTGCGCACTTGCAGTCAAGAATACCTTTACTTGGGCTTCTGGAAATATAACTGTGCCCATATCACGGCCGTCTGCCACTAGACCTGGCAACTCTGCAAAAGCCCTTTGGCGCTCTTGTAAAGCTTTGCGCACCAGCGTGAGGCTTGCTACTTTGGAAGCATTCATTCCACACGCTTCTGTGCGAATAGAAAGACTCACATCCTCACCTTCCAACACCACTTGTACACCATCACCTTGGGCTTTGAATTGCACATCTAAACATGCTGCAATGTCTGCTACAGCCAACTCGTTTTCAGCACTTACACCATGATGCTCGGCAGCCAAAGCCACTAAACGATATAAAGCACCACTGTCCAATAAATGATAACTTAAGCGGTCTGCAAGCAATTTACATAAGGTACCTTTTCCAGAGCCACTAGGTCCATCTATGGTAATAATTGGAACAGTTTTCATGACTGATACTCCTCGTCAAGTGACATACCTACGGTACGCGCCAGCTCTACAAAATTAGGAAAAGACGTGGCTACATGAGCACAATCTAGAATTTTTATAGTAGCCTCAGCGCGCAAACCCGCAATGGTAAACGCCATTGCGATACGGTGGTCATGGTGAGTAACAATTTGTGCGGCAGTAAATCGCTTTTCTGCGCCCATACCCTTAATAACGGCACCGTCAGATGTACCCTCTATAGTCACTCCCATAGCGCTAAGGCCATCTACCATGGCCCGAATACGATCACTTTCTTTGACGCGTAGTTCTTCAGCACCAGTAATGGTGGTCGTACCCGTTGCACAAGATGCAGCCACCATGAGTGCTGGAAATTCGTCAATGGCCAAAGGCACCTGATCTTCAGGCACATGGATTCCTTTAAGTGGTGCGTACTTTATATGTAAATCTGCTACTGGTTCGCCACCTACTTCACGTTCATTTTGAACCTTAAGATCTGCTCCCATTAAGCGCAGTATATTAACCACACCTATACGTGTTGGATTCATACCCACATGTTCAATAACAAGATCAGAGCCTGGGCATATCGCTGCAGCAACTAAGAAAAAAGTAGCTGAAGAAATATCAGATGGCACATCAATATCTGTAGCAACTAACTGACCCTGACCGTTAATAGAACAAGTATCCGCATTACGATCAACATCATAACCAAAACCCTTTAACATCCTTTCAGTGTGATCACGAGTAGGTGCGGGTTCAGTCACACTGGTTTTGCCTTTAGCGTATAACCCAGCCAACATGACACAAGACTTCACTTGGGCACTTGCCATAGGTAAATCATAATGAATACCCGTAAGCTGCTGGGCGCCTTTAATTTTCATAGGTGGGCAACCACCTTCTGCCGTCTCAACTATGGCGCCCATTAAGCGTAATGGCTTTGCCACTCGTTCCATGGGGCGTTTATTCAATGACACATCTCCACTGAGCTCCACATCAAACGCTTGACCAGCCATAAGACCTGCCATTAAACGAATAGTAGTGCCTGAGTTACCAACATAAAGCGGCCCTGGTGGTGGTTTAAGTCCGTTAAGACCTACACCATGCACCACTACTTTACCTTCTGCAGGCCCCTCAATGACCACACCCATATCACGAAACGCTTGCAACGTGGCCATGGCATCTTCGCCTTCTAAAAAACCACTTATATGGGTGGTCCCTTGAGCCAAAGCGCCAAGCATAATGGAGCGATGAGAAACAGACTTGTCACCAGGCACACGAATGCACCCTTTTACCTGACCGCCTGGGTGAACGTTAAAATGTTTTGTATTTGTCATAATTCCAGTATAGGCAGAGTTTGCCAATATTTTTTCAAAATGGTGTCGAGCACTGCGCGCTCGAGTTAACACGCCCATTATGGTTTGACTGTCACCTTTAGCAACAGCGCCCCTTAATTTAGTCAAGCCTTCAGTAAACTGATCTAAAGCTTTGAGACAAGCGTCACGATTGGCAATAAATACATCATGCCACATGGTTGGGTCACTACCAGCAATACGAGTAAAGTCTCTAAACCCGCCTGCTGCGTAGCGAAAAATATCTTTATTAGCAGTATCTGAAGCTAACGTATCCACCAAAGAAAAAGCCAAAAGATGCGGCAAATGACTTGTGGCGGCTAGCACTTCATCATGCCTTTCCACTTCCATAAGTAAAATTTCACTACCTACACCTGCCCACATATCACCTAACACTTCAATTGCACTAGGGTGGCTGGTGGGTAATGGAGTAATAATAAATTTGTGATCAACAAATAAGTCAATATTCACAGCGTTAATACCACTGCGTTCAGACCCTGCAATGGGATGCCCTGGTACAAACCCTGGTGGCGGCATACCAAACACCTCATAGGCTGCTGAAATGATACTACCCTTTACACTACCAACATCAGTTAATAGTGTGTTGGGCGTTATATATGGCCCTACTTGTGCTAGTACATTTTCCATAGCTTTCACAGGAACAGCTAACACCACTACATCCATCTTGCCAATAGTAGCCACCAGATTTGACACTTGGTGGTCAATCACACCTTGGTCTTGGGCTTGCTGCATACTAGCGGCGTCAAGATCATAGCCCCACAGCTGATGCTTTTTGGTGCGGCGCAGCGCAGCAGCTAAGGAGCCACCAATTAGACCTAAGCCTAAAACTAATACATTGCCATGAGAAAATGATGCCGATGTCTCAGGTGTTAAGAGATTAACAGCCACTAAAGCACTGCCTGAGGGTATGACCCTAATATGCGCACTTCAACAGAGTCGTGATCTAAATCTTTAAGTACTTGCTGTACTTTCGTATCACTGTGATGACCTTCAAAGTCAATATAAAACACATAGCCCCATGCACCCTGACCTGAAGGTCTAGATTCAATACTGGTCATGCTTACTTTATTGCGATGGAATGGCTCTAGAATATTGTACAAGGCGCCTGGTTTATTTCGAGCCAGCACCAATAATGAGGTTTTATCTTGCCCTGAAGCTGGCACTGTAGCGTGCCCAATAATCAAAAATCGAGTGGTATTATCAGGTTGATCTTCAATATTTGCGTTTTTCACTTCTAGATCATAAAGTTGCGCCGCCATAACGCCAGCAATTGCTGCCACTTTACCCACCTCTTGCCCCGATTGTTGCGCCACTCTACGAGCAGCCTCTGCGTTACTACTGACTGCAAATCGCTGCGCATGAGGCATATGGTTATCGAGCCACGACCGGCACTGCGCTAAAGATTGGGAATGAGAATATATGCATTCTATTTGAGATAGATCAGAACCAGATTTTACTAACAGATTCTGGTGAATACGCATTTCTACTTCACCAGAAATAACTAACGAGGAATGACGAAAGCTGTCTAAAGTATTATTGACCATACCTTCAGATGAGTTTTCTATAGGCACTACACCATAGTGAGCGCGCTTGGCTTCCACTTCACGAAAGACCTCATCAATAGAGCTTAAAGGCGCACTAATGACTGAGTGGCCAAAGTGCTTTAGTGCCGCAGCTTGAGTAAAGGTGCCTTCAGGGCCCAAAAAAGCGATCTTCATAGGTTGCTCGTGGGCCAAACATGCCGACATTAACTCACGAAACAAGCGAGCCATTTCTTCGTCACCCAATGGACCTTCATTACGTTCCATAACATTGCGCAATACCTGGGCTTCTCGTTCTGGCCGATAAAAAACGGCGTCCTGACTGCCTTGGTGCAACTGCTTAACTTCAGCAACCCGCTGAGCACAAGTTGCCCGTTGATTAATGAGGCTTTGGATTTGCTGGTCAATTAGATCAATGTCTTGACGTAATTGACCAAGCTCTTGCTCTTGAGTTAATTCGGGCTTGGTCATAGTAATATTAAGCCTGGTGTCTTGTTTCAAAGTCGTTCATAAAGGCCACCAACGCATCGATGGCTTCTTGTGGAACGGCATTATAAATACTTGCTCTCATACCACCTACACTGCGATGGCCTTTCAGATTAAGTAACCCATTAGCTTGCGCTTGCTGTAAAAACTCTCCATCCAAAGCTGGATCAGACAATGTAAAGGTCACATTCATTTTAGAGCGGTTAGCACTATGAACATTATTGGAATAAAGCTCGCTATCATCGATTGCTTGGTAAAGCATTTGTGCTTTAGCAGTATTTTTTTGTGCCATCACTTCAAGGCCACCTTGCTGCAACAACCAATCAAACACTAATCCTGCTAAATACCAACCATAGGTGGGTGGCGTGTTTAACATGGAATCATTGGCTGCTTGTAAGGCGTAGTTGAATGGATTAGGTGTGGTTGCACACGCGTCACCAAGAAGATCATCCCTTACAATTACTAAGGTCAACCCTGCTGGGCCAATATTTTTTTGAGCACCGGCGTAGATCAAACCAAATTTAGTGACATCAATAGGCTCAGAAAGAATGGTTGAGGACATGTCTGCTACCAAAGGCACCAGGCCTGTATCAGGCACATAATCAAAGGCCAGACCGCCAATAGTTTCATTGGGGCAATAATGCACGTAAGCCGATTTTTTATTGAGCTTAAGTTGCGCTTGACTAGGTACTGTGCGGTAACCACCAGACGCACTAGAGCCTGCATCCAAAGCAGTGCCAAAGGGCGCCATAGCATCAATCGCTTTAGCCGACCAAATACCGGTATCTATATAATCTGCTTGAGTCTTAGACCCAAGCAAATTCATAGGCAACAAAGCAAACTGGGCTGTGGCACCACCTTGTAAAAACAGCACTTTATAGTTACTAGGTATGCCCATGAGCTGGCGTAGCTTGCTCTCAGCTTCCTGCGCCATAGACATAAAAGCAGGATGCCGATGACTAATTTCCATCACCGACAGACCACGATCTTGCCAATCTAAAAGCTGCGCTTGTGCCTTTTCCAGCACAGCTGTAGGTAACGCAGCTGGACCAGCACAAAAGTTAAACAGACGCTTACTCATAGAAGCCTACTCCTGTTCTGGTGTGTCCGTCGTCGAAGCCTCAGCCGAGACATCCTCCGAGCTGTTTTCAGCTAGCTCTGCACCAGGCACGCTTGCATCTGAATTTTCAACTTCGTCAGCAACTTCTGGAATCGTTTCAGCAACACGGGCAACCTGCACTAACTTTTCGCCTTCTTGCACCTTAATTAAGGTCACACCTTGAGTGTTACGACCCAACACCGATACTTCACTGCTACGCGTACGCACAAGAGTACCTTGATCGCTGATTAGAATAACCTCATCACCATCAAACACTTGAACTGCACCAATAAGAGCGCCATTACGTTCTGACATTTGAATAGCGATAACACCTTTACCACCTCGACCACGTACAGGGTAATCTTCATTTCGACTTTGCTTGCCAAAGCCATTTTCACTGGCGGTCAGTATGCGACCTTCTGCCTGAGGCATAATAAGACTGATGACGCTAGCATCTTCTGCAAGACGAATACCACGCACCCCTCGAGCAGTTCGGCCCATAGGACGCACATCATCTTCATCAAAACGCACAGCCAAACCATTACTAGCAAACAACATAATTTGTTGCTCGCCATCAGTCACTGTGGCGCCTATTAATGTATCACCCTCATCAAGACCAAGCGCTATTAAGCCACTGGTGCGAGGACGCGCAAAAGCAGTAAGAGGGGTTTTCTTCACGGTACCACTTGCTGTGGCCATAAATATGAAGTGGCCTTCTTGATACCCGCCCTCAGGCAATGGAAGAATTGTTGTTAAGCGCTCGCCCTCTTCTAGTGGCAAGATATTAACAATGGGGCGACCGCGAGCCGTGCGACTGGCTTGTGGAATCTCAAACACTCGCAACCAATACACTTTGCCGCGGTTACTAAAGCACAAAATAGTATCGTGAGATGATGTCACAATAAGGTGCTCTACAAAATCATCCTCTTTAACACCTGTAGCCGCTTTACCACGGCCGCCTCTGCGCTGAGCTTGGTAGTCACTGACAGGCTGAGTTTTAGCATAGCCACCATGAGAGATGGTTACCACCATGTCTTCTTCAGGAATCAAGTCTGCTACTGTGAGATCTTGACGCGAAGCAATAATTTCTGAACGACGCTCATCACCATAGGCTTCTAGCACCTGTGCCAACTCTTCACGGATCACTTCCATCAAACGCTCAGCAGAGCCTAAAATATCTAGCAGCTCTTCAATACGTTCTAACAACAACTGATACTCAGCAACCAGTTTGTCCTGCTCTAATCCAGTTAAACGATGCAAACGTAGCTCTAATATAGCTTGGGCTTGACCATCAGAAAGCTGATATTCATCACCTTGTAAGCCAAAAGAAGCACCCAAAGTATCAGGCTTACAGGCATCTGGCCCCGCACGTTCAAGCATTGACACCACTCGACCTGCTGGCCAGCGCTGCGCTACTAACTTTTCGCGCGCCTCTGCAGCATTAGTAGAGGTTTTAATAAGCTCTATTACTGGGTCAATGTTGGCTAATGCCACCATAAGGCCTTCAAGTACATGCCCACGTTCGCGGGCTTTGCGTAATTCAAATAAAGTACGGCGCGTAACCACTTCGCGACGGTGGCGCACAAAAGCTTCGAGCATTTGTTTAAGGTTTAGTGTGCGTGGTTGCCCGTCTACTAGGGCGACTACATTAATACCAAAAACATTTTCCATCTGCGTTTGGGTATATAGGTTATTAATAAGCACTTCAGGCACTTCGCCACGACGCAATTCAATAACCATGCGCATACCGTCCTTGTCAGACTCATCACGCAGCTCAGTAATTCCTTCAATTTTTTTATCTTTAACAAGCTCTGCAATTTTTTCAATAAGACGAGCTTTGTTAACTTGATAAGGCAGTTCCGTAACAATGATGGAAGCCTTATTATTTTTAGGGTTTTCTTCTACATGATAGCGGGCACGCACATAGATGCGTCCACGACCAGTGCGGTATGCCTGCACAATACCTGCACGGCCATTAATAATGCCAGCAGTCGGGAAATCTGGGCCAGGGATGTGCTGCATCAGCTCATCCACTTCAATATCGGGATTTTCGATAAGAGCCAAACAACCGCTGATTACCTCATTAATGTTGTGAGGTGGGATATTTGTAGCCATACCTACAGCAATGCCTGAGGAGCCGTTTACCAACAAGTTGGGTAACCGCGTCGGCAGTACATCAGGAATCATTTCGGTGCCGTCATAGTTGGGCACAAAATCAACCGTATCTTTTTCCAAATCTGCTAATAAATCATGAGAGATTTTTTGCATACGGATTTCTGTGTAACGCATTGCTGCTGCAGAATCACCGTCTACTGAACCAAAGTTGCCTTGACCGTCAACTAAGGTATAGCGCATAGAAAAGGGTTGCGCCATACGTACAATAGTGTCGTAAACAGCTGTATCACCATGCGGATGATACTTACCTATTACGTCACCCACCACACGGGCAGACTTCTTGTAAGGTTTGTTCCAATCGTTACTTAGCTCATTCATAGCGAACAAAACTCGTCTGTGCACTGGCTTTAAGCCATCGCGCACATCAGGTAATGCTCGCCCAACGATGACGCTCATGGCGTAATCTAAATAGGATTGCTTGAGTTCATCTTCAATATTAATAGGCGATATTTCTTTAGCCATCTCAGCCATAATTATGCCATCTTCCTTATGCGGTTAACGCTTTGAGCTCACCTTTCGGCGCCCCTATGAACAACGCCAAAAACAGGCGTCAGCTAATGCCCTACTTTAGCACGATCTGTGCCTTATTTGCCACCTGCAAAGCCTTCATTAGCAGTCTGCCTTTAAGTACATTTTCAGATGCAGAAAATAGATTTACGCGCTATACTGAAGGCCATTTTTTACTAGTGTGAAACGCCACCGTGAATCAAAACGTAGACCCAGAAGAAATCGCCAAATTTGAAGCTCTTGCTGCCCGCTGGTGGGACCTGCATAGTGAATTCAAACCTCTACATGCCATTAATCCATTGCGCATAGGCTGGATTGATGAGCGCGCCCACCTCCATGGCAAGAAAGTAGCCGATATTGGCTGTGGTGGGGGCATTGTTGCCGAAGCAATGGCCCTGCGCGGAGCCACTGTAACAGGCATAGATATGGGAGAAGCACCTCTTAAAGTAGCGCAGCTGCACAGCATAGAAAGTGGCGTGGAGGTAGATTACCGACAAATGACTGCCGAGCAGTTAGCCGAAGAAGAAGCAGGCTTATATGATGTAGTCACCTGCTTAGAAATGTTAGAGCATGTGCCAGATCCAAGCGCCGTGGTTGAGGCTTGTGCAAAGCTTCTTAAGCCAGGCGGCCAAGCCTTCTTTTCAACTATAAACCGTAATCCAAAATCCTATTTATTCGCTATTATTGGCGCTGAATACCTATTGAAAATGCTTCCTAAGGGCACCCACGAACATAAAAAATTCATTAAACCCTCTGAACTGCATGAACATATGCGCCTAGCGAATCTTAATCCATGCGAAATGACGGGCATGACCTATAATCCATTGACAAAAAAATATGCTCTAAATACTAAAGATGTGGATGTTAATTACCTTGTCTACGCCACAAAACCCCAAACCGATCAATAAAAGATCAACAATTTAGACCTTAAAATAATCTAGGTTTGAATCATTTTAGGACACCATTTTCCATGTTTGATTACACTGCGCCAGATCAACTTCTTAAAAATAGAGTCATACTTATTACAGGCGCTGGCGATGGCATTGGCCGCGCAGCTGCTATAGATAGTGCAAGGCTAGGTGCAACGGTTATATTGCTAGGACGCACCATAGAAAAACTAGAAGTTGTGTATGATGAAATTGAAAATGCTGGATACCCACAAGCTGCTATTTATCCATTAGATTTACGCTCTGCTACCGATGAAGACTACATTAGCCTGGCACAAGTTGTGGAAGACGAATTTGGCGGCTTAGATGGCTTAGTGCACAACGCATCAATATTGGGTCAACGCACTCCATTGTCTAACTATGAATCGCGCACATGGAACCTTGTAATGCAGGTCAATGCCACTGCCCCATTCATGATGACGCAAGCCCTTCTGCCCTTATTAGAGGTGTCAAAAGACGCCTCTATTATATTCACAAGCTCTAGCGTTGGCGCTCAAGGCAAAGCATACTGGGGCGCCTACAGCGTATCTAAGTTTGCAACAGAGGGCATGGCTCAGATACTGGCTGATGAAACTGGAAATACTAGTAAAATTCGCGTTAATATTATCGATCCTGGCGCAACTCGCACCAGCATGAGAGCACAAGCATACCCTGGTGAAAACCCAGCACAAAACCCACTACCCAAAGACATCATGCCTGTTTACCAATACCTTCTTGGACCTGACAGTTTAGGCATTACTGGACAGCGGTTTAAAGCACAATAGAATTTACTGGAATTAATTCCATTTTTTGTTTACGTGTTAATTTTTTCAGAGCAAACTCGCGCTTACTTGCTGCAGATCGATCTGGCTGTGGCTCCACAAAAACCATAGCTGAAGCTGGATCTGTACGAAAAAACTTCGCCCCTAACTTACCACCATCACAGTGTTCTTTAAAGCGTCTAGCAGGATCAGTGGTGATGCCAGTATACAAACGGTCGCCTTGAGTTTGTACCATGTAAACCCACCAGCTTTTTGCCACCACAACACACCTCTTTGCGTAAAACTTGATATAATATTCGTCATCTTAACCTAGGCCCACGAGCAGACCAAATGCAACCTGTAGAAACTTTAAGTGATCTTTTGCAACAACTACAAGGTCAATATCGCATATATGACATGGGCTGTCGCCTTGGCAAACTATCTTCAACGGATTTTAAAGCCTTCGAAGAAGGACGCAAAGCCTATCCTCTTCCTTGGTTACGACATGCCTGGGTGGGCATTCTATCTTGGTCACCAAAGACGCCAGAAGAAAAACTCACCACTCCAACCATTTGGTTTTTAAAACTACCACTGGATGAACGTGGTTTATTAATTCAAGCAGCACGTGATGAGTTTCTTAATCAGCTGTTAGAAACCATTGGTACTAACATGCTAGACAAAAAAACATCTGGTGAGTGGGCTGAACAACTAAAACACAGTAACCTTGCCTTTACCCCAGATCAGGCTCGTATGGCGGCCTTCCATGCCCAAGCAAGCCTTACTTTAGAGCAAACAGCATCTAGCTTTTATCCAGCTGTGCAAAGCTACATGCGCAAAGGTACCACGCATAAAGACTGGCAAGAACTAGGATTGCAAGGCTTTGCCGACTTCGCTATGCGCTTAGGTCAACAAGATGATTGGCAACAAAAAGTCAAACACCTACCTGCACCAGTGCTTGATACTCTTGCTGCACAGCTTGAAAATCAAAAGCTTAGCCACACACTATCCACAGAGTTTATCTTACGCGCAAAGGCCAGCAACGATGCTGGCGAAAAAGTAGCTTGTTTACGGGCTGTCAGTCAGTCTCCAGACTTTTTATCACGCCAAAAGTGGCTAAAAGAAATAATGAGCAAGGAGCAAACTGTCGGTGTTGAGCTACTCGCTACCATTGCAAGTAAATGCAGCCAAGACCTAGTGGCAGAGTCATTAATGGATCTTTTTATTCATCAATGTGCTGCAGATCAAGGTGTGTTTAATGGTTTAGTGCAAGAGCTTATGTTTCAACCCAAACTGCGCGTAAAAGTGTTGGAAGCATTTAGGGCCGATGAACGCAGCCCTGCGCTTATACAAGCCATTGGATCACTTATGGGACAAACACAAAGCTAGGGTATTGTTCAAGTAAGGGCCACATGGGTAATTAGCCAGGCCCAGCACCGGCCCTTGACGCTTCTGTTTCTGGCACAAATGAAGACTGCATCATGCGCTGTAAACGGGCAAACAACTCACTCTCTAAATGTATGCCCTGATCTAAACAACGCTCACGCCAACCTAACAAATCAGCACCATCAGTGATCAAAACCCCATCAATGTCTGCTTGCCCCATACATAGTAGCAATTCATCAGCACCAACCACCTCTTGTAAGGGCTGATACAAACCTAATAACTGGCCATCTGCAGCAATCAATACGCAACGCTGCGCCCCACTGTGATGAGTAAAATACAGTGCATAACATTGCTGAGCTATGGAATTACTTAAAGGCTGTGTAAGCCAGTTCATTAGGCAAGGCACAGCAAAAGCCGCCCCCACAACTCGTTTAATGCGTAACTTAGGCGCTGCTTTAGATAAAGCAAAACCTAGAGCCAGCTCAACTTGTACAAGGGCCGACTGACCCTGAGCATCAAATACAACCTCATCATTACTGAATGATACAAGCAAAGGCGAACTAACAAGCCCATTGAGCGCATCTAACGCATTATTTAACAATCGGCTATTAGCTAGGCCCAATTGGAAAGCCGCAGCGGCTTTTATACCTGCCGACAATTGGTCACCTGGCGAGAAACCCAGACCCTCCACGCTTCGTTTGACTAAAAACTTAAGCTCATTAGCTGACAAAGACATTAACTTAGGCATTTACTTGTTTCTCACGAGCGATATTATTGGCCTTGCCACTCATTTTTTCTACGCCAAGGATAGGCGCTATAGGGAAATACCAATCATCGTTAAACTCATGATTTAAATCATCAACTACAGGCGCGCCTTGGAACATGGTATTACGCACCCACAAGGCTGATTTTGGATCAAACTTACCCACGCCAAAAAAAGCCAGTTTGCAGCGCAACAAATGCATAGGCAAGACGTCTTTGTGTAATAGGTTAGCTCTAATTTCACCATACTGGGTCTGAGACATGGTGGCAATACGATTCACAATGCCAAGGTGTATTGGCTTTTGTAACAAAAATTCCGCCACACTTATATCAGCCAAGGTTTCCATCGCGATCAATAAGTCATCGTGGCAGGCCTGAACAGCCTTAGCAATACCTAAAAACATTTGCACTTCAACGCCATCATCAACACCTGTTTTACCAAGTCTTGGCTCTATTTTTTCTTGTGAGTAATACCAAAATGTTTGATTTTCTTCATCTTTATTAAAGTCATAATCAAAGACCCAATCATAGCTTTCTTGAATGCTATCAGCTAAGTTCTGGGCTGACGCGGTGGGGTCATAAGTTAGGCTTTCGTTAATCGCTAACAGATCCTCCTTGGGGTTAACAACGCTTGGGTAAAGCTCAAGCAACAAGCTGACTAACAACTCTTGCGTTTCTAGGCTGTAGTTTTGCAACGCCCAGTCATGCAAAACGCGCCAATCATTTAGCTTGCACGTGTCGCTGCCTAACCAATCACTTAAATCTTGTGTATCCACTAAAAGCTGAATGTTATTTGCACTTTGCCATTCATCAAAAGTGCTCACTTCTCGCACATGCTGCATAGCCTGAAGCAAGATGCCTTGCAACTTCATCACATCTGCTTGATCCACTGGTTCTGCTAACACCTCAGCATAGGCTTGCTCTCGCTGACCAATCCATTGACTCATCAATAAAGGGTGATTAATTAAATAAGGTGCCATCCCCAAGCCAGTAGAGTTACCAATGCCAAGGTAGCGCTGTAGATTAATATCCAAATCTACCGCGTCTGGGTACTGCGCTTGATGCACCATATGATGAAGCTGGTCTAAGCTAAATTGGCGCAATAAGTAACACACTAGCATTTCAGCAGAGAAAGGCCGAGCTAAATCAGGATGTTGGCGGGCAATTTTACCCCAGTCGCAGGCCCCAAACTTACCCGACCCATACACTGCAGTAGTGCGATACAGGTACCCCACTTCTGCAAGTTTCTTGGGGTCAGGCTGTTGACCACTGCGTAATTGTGTCAATAAGGTATCGAATATACGCGCACTTTTGTTGCCACGAGAGAGGCACAAACTACGCGCATCTATACGCCCAGCTTCTTGTAAAGGCACATTTTTTGCTAGCTGCTTTAGCCACAAGTCATCCACCTCTCCCTCAACCAAGGACATGGTGAGATCCCACTTTTCTGCAATGACCCTGTCATTGCGCTCTTTGGGATCTAGGTATTGAGAAAAAATGACCAAACTTAGCTGGCTATGGGGCATTTTTATATCGAACACAGCATGGCCATAGCCGTCTTTATCTAGTTCAAATTGACTGTAACTAATTGCCCATTGATCTTTAACCATATGCCTAACTAAAGTGCGCATAAAGCTTAAACGACTAGAAAACCCAGAGCCTAAACGCTCTAAGTCCATTGCCTGCGCTGCTGGACGTAATATAACCTGGCTCATATAAACACCTCAAAGCTCACGCCTTAGACTCAAGTAGCCCTAAACGCGCACATAATAATATAGGTTTAATTAGTTAGCGCTGCCCAAATCCTGCAGCACAAAAATCTAGCCAATTACGGCCCATAATTTTTTCCACTTCAACGTCATTAAAACCTTTATCTTGCAAACCAACCACAATATTAGGGAAATCTGCACTGGTTTTAAACCAAGACAAAGATTCAGGCCAAGCCGCATTATTAGCAGAGCCTTCGCCATAATCCATTTGTTTTGTCCAACGGCCGTTACGCATCCACTCCAAAACTGAAAGCGGCTGATTTAAGCACAAGTCACTACCCATGCCCACACGGTCAATACCCATTAAATCTACAGTCTCTGCCACCATAGTGCAAAATTCATCTAAACGACACTGCGGACCATTTTTAAGATGAAACGGATACATACTGAAACCTAACAAACCTTCACTCTCAGCAAGAGCTGATAAAACCTTGTTAGATTTATTACGTTTAGCCGGTTCAAAAAATGTTGGGTTGGCATGACTAATTACAATAGGACGCTGTGAGATCTCTATAGCTTGCAAGGTACTTTCTTGGGCACTATGAGACATATCAATGACCATGCCTACACGGTTCATTTCAGCAATAACCACCTTACCAAAACGAGAAATACCAGAGTCTTTAGCCTCATAACAACCGGCACCTAACAGGCTTTGATTGTTATAGGTTAGTTGCATAATACGCACGCCTAATTGATGGAAAATTGCCACTAGATCAATATCATCTTCAATGGGTGAGCAATTTTGAAATCCAAAAATAATGCCTACTTTGTTCTGAGCATGAGCAGCCTCAATGTCTGCAGCAGTATGAACAGGCATGATTAAGTCATTGTGCATTTCAAACATACGGTTCCACTGACCGATGTTCTGCAATGTTTCTCGACTTAGTTCATGGTAAGCAATGGTGACATGCACAGCACTTAATCCGCCATCACGCATTTGCTCAAATACTTCACGACTCCAGTGGCTGTATTGTAAGCCGTCGATCATCATCATTTTGCTCATAGTGTTTCCCCTTTGCCCATTGGTGTTGCTGCCACTGTTATAAGTAATTATGCTTTCATGTAAGTGGTCTTAACTTCAGTGTAGAATTCTTGCGCATATTTACCCTGTTCACGAGAGCCAAAGCTTGAGTTTTTACGACCACCAAAAGGCACATGGTAATCAGTGCCAGCAGTAGGTAGGTTAATCATCACACAGCCTGTTTTAGCATGGCGCTTAAAGTGAGTGGCATATTTAAGAGACGTAGTACAAATACCGCCAGTTAAACCATACTGAGTATCGTTTAAAGTAGCTAAGGCTTCATCGTAGTCTGCTACTTTTATTACACAAGCTAACGGGGCGAAAGCCTCATCGATATTAATACGCATTTGGTTTGTGGTGTTAATAAACAATGCAGGTGTCATAAAGTAACCTTTACTGTCGTCAAATTCACCACCACAAACTAAATCAGCGCCTTCATCTTGGGCTAATTTAAAGTATTCTTTGTTTTGCGCGTATTGCTTAGCATCTACAGCTGGTCCAATAGTGACGCCTTCTTCTAGAGCACCGCCAACCTTAAGCTTGGCCATACGTTCTTGCACTTTAGCAACGAATTCATCATGCACACCGGCCGTTACGATTAAGCGCGACGATGCTGTACATTTTTGTCCAGAACTACCAAAAGCACCGTTAACAGCACAATCTGCTGCATTATCTAAATCGGCATCATCCAATACAACCAAAGCATTCTTACTGCCCATTTCCAACTGGAATTTGGTGAGATTACCCGCAGCTGCAACCGCTACACGCTTACCTACAGCCAATGAACCGGTAAAAGTAATCGCGTCTATGTCTTCAGAGTTGATGAGCCTTTCACCAACACTTGCACCAGAACCCATCACTAGATTGAATAAGCCAGCAGGAATATCTTGCTTGGCAATAATTTCAGTCAATAATACAGCGCTAGCTGGGGTTAAGTTAGCTGGCTTCCAAATCACTGCATTACCAAAAGCAAGGGCTGGCGCAATCTTCCAAGACGCTGTTGCTGTAGGAAAATTCCAAGGACTAATCACCGTCACAACACCCATAGGCTCACGACGCACATCAATTTCTACACCAGGGCGCACAGAGTCTGCAGTCTCGCCCATCTGGCGCAATACTTCAGCTGCATAGTACTGGAAAAACTGACCAGCTCGATATACTTCACCACGGCCCTCTGCACGAGGCTTACCTTCTTCGCGAGAAAGCATTTCACCAAGCTCATCACAACGAGCAATCATCTCATCACCAATCGCTTGCAATACACGCTGCTTAGCTTCTAGGCCTGTGGCTTGCCACTGGACTTGTGCCGCACGGGCAGAGGCAATGGCCTGATCCACCTGATCGGGGGAAGCTTGGGTAAACTGACCCACCACTTCGCTGTGATTTGAAGGGTTAATGTTATTAATGGTTGATTCACCATCGACCCATTGACCTGCGATGTAGTTTTTTTGTACCTGGCTCATGTTCGCTCCTTCACTGATTTAACTGGCATAATTTGTTTAGTTAGGCCTATTTTAGACCTACTGCCTTGATAATAATAATCAATTAAATATATAATTTAATAAGTTTTATTATAAACGCCTTAGGTTAGCATCATGTTGCCCGATATAAAAATAGCTCAAATTAACACCTTTCTTACCGTAGCCCACTGCAAAAATTTTCGCCAAGCTGCAAATATTTTATGTAGATCACAACCCGCGGTTAGTTTGGCAATTAAACAACTTGAAAATTTGTTAGGAGCAGCTTTATTTAATCCTGAGCGTCATGGAGAACTCAGCGCCTTTGGCATCGCTTTTTTACCTGAAGCTAAAGCCCTTTATAAACACTATGAAACTGCTGTACACAATGGCATGAGCATGGCACAAGGACAGTCTGGCAGCATCAAGCTGGGGGTTCTACCGTCTATTGCCAAAACGGTGTTAGCTCATATAATGAGGGATTTTTTAGCACAGCACCCTCTGGTTCACCTGCAAGTGCAAGATGATAATGGGGATAATTTAAGGGACAAAATATTAGATGGACGGATTGATTTAGCTATTAGTAGTATCTGGCAAACAGAGAACGACCTGCACCATACAAACCTATGCGCTGACAGGGTGGGTATTGTCGCTCTAAAAACACACCCATGGATGCAACAAGTTAACGACATTGATTGGGAGGCCCTAAGCCAAGAAAAGCTCATACGCAACGGCACTACACCATTGGTAGAAAATACTCCTGCACAAGCATTTTTATCCGCATCTACACAGGTGGCCAACATGACGTCATTGGTAGCGATGCTAGAAGCCGGTGCTGGCATTACCACATTGCCTTGGATGGCCTTCCCAAAAGACAGCGAAGAACTAGCTTTTAGATTAATTGAAAAGCCTAAAATCAAACGTCAAATCGCCCTGTTACAGTCTCGTCGTCATCAACATATGCCTGTAACTAAAGCGCTAGAGCAAATTATTATTAATACGTTTAAAAATAGAAGCAAATACCTTGAGAGCCCAACACAGCTAATTACTTGATTAACACTCGCTCAAACACTCACTGTATGCAAATAAGCCTGGTGTACCGCCAGTGTGCAAAAACAAAACCCGATCGGAGCTATCAAAATAGCCGTGCCTAACCAGATCTAACAACCCTGCAAAAGCTTTGCCAGAGTAGACAGGGTCTAGAAATAAACCTTCCAAACTAGCAGCAAGGCGCACTGCTTCGATCATTGAGGGTGTAGGATGACCGTAGCCAGATCCATAATATTGATCAAAACAGATGACATGATCTTCGTGCAACTTGGGCTGTTTTAATAATTCTTGGACCTCATGCAACAACGCTAATACTTTTTCACACTGCTCAACACTTGAGCGACTTACAGTGATACCCAATACCGGAATATCAATACCAGCCAATGCCAATCCCGCAAGCAATCCTGCTTGTGTGCCCGCACTTCCCGTAGCTAAAACAATAGCGTCAAAACTAATATCTTGAGCTTGTAATTGGTTCGCCAATTCTAGACCACAATTAACATACCCCATTGAGCCAATGGCATTACTTCCCCCTACAGGCATCACGTATGGCACTTGTCCAGCCTCGGCTAGGGTTTGAGCCCTTAAAGCCATGACCGCATCCAAATCTTGACCTGCTGGCAGCAAATGCAATCGAGCCCCAAGTAGCTGATCCAATAAAACATTACCAGAATGACTGTAATCTATTTCTGAAACACCTTTTACTTGCTCCAAAAATAACTCACACCCTAAGCCAACTTTAGCCGCTGCCGCCGCTGTTTGTCTGGCATGATTTGATTGTATGCCACCAGCTGTAAGCAGTATAGTGGCTCCTTTTAGTTGTGCGTCTGCAATTAAAAATTCCAGTTTTCGAGTTTTATTTCCACCAAAAGCAAGGCCAGTACAATCGTCTCTTTTTACCCATAACTCTGGCCCTTTATGCATGTCATTAATGCGCAACATAGGCTCTAACGGAGTGGGCCAATGACCCAATTGGATTTTAGGATGCAATAGTTTTTGCATGTTCAGCTCCCTTGCGACCATCCTTTTGGCTATTCAATTACTCGCTATAGGCCAAATTACGAATTTGATTCTGTAATTGATCTAACTTTCGATTTGTATCCCTTCGAAAGGAGTTTACTGAATCTATAGACTCCTCAACTAGATAAACCCGCTCATCCATTTCACTGGCATTTTGCTCAATCGCTGTTAACACCCTAGAATTATTTTCAAGGCTATCGATACGATTGGTGACCTCTATTAAACCTTCATCTGCCTTAGAGCTTTCTAATTGATTCGATACACTTGCAATGGTGGCGTTTAACGTAGATAGATCTTGTACACGCTGTAAGGCAAGCTGTTCAGCTAACTGAGCATGAGCAATATCTGCCTTGTGCTGATCAGACAGGGCCTTATCTTGCTCCTTAATCTGCTTCAACACAGTGGACAAAGTATCTTGTAGTAGTTGTACTTTATTCAGCTGCTCGTTTACGCTTTGCATTGCCAATTGGCTAGTTTGACCAGCTTCTTGTATTAAAAGCTGTTGCTGGGATGCTAGTGTTTTTTGCTTGTCGACTTTATCAGTTTGAGTGACAAACATTTCTTGATGCTGCTTAAGAGTAGTGGTGTTATTTTCAATGGCTTTTTGGTTTTCCTCTATCGCAGGCCTATTATTACGATAAGTAACACCCCACAATTTATCAATCTCTGTATCTACAAATTTATTGCGCTCTTTAGCTCGGTTATCCATCAACCTTACTTGGGCCTGAACCACAGTGCCTGATTTATTTGCATTTACGTCAGTGGCAACAACCAGAGCTTCTAACTCTCCGATTCGTTTGCGAGCGTGGTCTAGCTCACCTCGGGATACCGTTAATAAAAGATCCACATCAGTTAACTTGTTGTAAGCCCAATAACCACCTCCCAAAATACCTACACACATAGCCAAAACCAACATCCATAATATTAAGCTTTGTTTAGCAATCACTTGAGGACCACTTGTGTTCATTTTACGAGGCGGCGCAATTGGCCTGCGATTTTCTCTCACATTTGTTCTGCCCACACCAGCTGAAGACGCACTAACGGGCTCATCAGCTGCATTGCGGCTGGAGGAAACAGAGCTCTTTCCAGCCCCTTTTATCTCGTCTGAATCTGGCATTAAGCTGGGCAGATCATCAATATCATCATTATTTGGCATCTAGTGAAAATCCATATTATTAACTTCATTCTTACAATACTAAACATACCACGATATGGGCCATTTGTTGACACCCCAGCAGCATAATTTGCGTGTAATTCTATTTTACCCAAAAGCATTTTAATAAAGTAATAAGCATATAATCTAAAAGTTGGATTGACAGGATTCCTAAGCGTGCATATAATTAGATAATTCTAATATAGAGGTTAAAATCATGCTTGAAGTATTCCCAACACAAGCCCTTCTAGGTGGCGTTTTGATTGGCATTAGTGCTGCGTTATTACTTGCGTTTAATGGGCGTATCGCTGGTATCAGCGGTATCTTGTACAATTTATTGTTCAACCCACTAAGTGGATCAGAGCGCAACTGGCGCATAGCTTTTTTAGTAGGCATCGTTGCTGGTGGTTATTTAATGTTGCCTGTTGAATTTGAATTACGCCAAGGTTACTCACCCGCTTTGCTTATTATTTCTGGTTTAGCCGTAGGCATTGGCACTCGTATTGGCAATGGGTGCACTAGCGGACATGGGGTTTGTGGTATCGGCTTAATGGCTGGGCGTTCGATTGCCGCTACCATCACTTTTATGGCTACGGGCATTATCACCGTTACCGTTTTACGAAACTTCATCGGATAAGGAAGACTCACATGAAACGTATTATCATCGCTCTACTATCCGGTCTTATTTTTGGTGCAGGCTTAGTCATCTCAGAAATGGTAAACCCTACTAAGGTACAAGACTTTTTGGATCTATTTGGCAACTGGGACCCAAGCCTTGCCTTTGTTATGGGTGGCGCTGTAGCTGTTACACTATTGTCTTCACGCTTTATTATGAAACGCAAAGCGCCACTCTTTGCCGACCGGTTTTATATGGCCGTCAAAACAAGTGTTGATAGTCGATTACTTTTAGGCGCAAGCTTATTTGGTATTGGTTGGGGACTTAGTGGCTATTGCCCAGGACCTGGCATTCTAAGCGCTATGATCAACCCTACTGAAGCTATGGTATTTTTGCCTGCACTGCTAGTAGGCGGTTGGATTGGGCAACGCTTGTCCGCGTAGCCGTATTTATCTGACATAGCTTGCGGTATAAACTAAGCATCTATACCGTAAGCAAACCATCCATGCGCCTTATGCTGCCCAACAAGCCTTTAACTGCATCGTCTAAATCTTTAAAGGCTTCTTCTGCCATCGGCAGAATGGCACTTTTTTGTGGTAAATCTGCTTGGGTTTCGGCCAAGTAACTCAGCCTTGGTATGAAAATCCACTGTAACCATTGCCCTAAACCCATACGATCAAAACAAAAAGCCTCTGTACTAAGTAACGCCTCTTCTGAAGGCGCTATATCACTCCAGATACCCAAGTTTTGAAGCTCTTGTTGCAAAATCCCAAGCTCTCTAAGAATGTCTTGATGCAAGCGTGCCATATGTAAGAATCATTTAATTGAGTTAAGACTTATTCTACCTCAGCTCTGTGATAATGGTTAATCTATTTAACATACTTAGCCTCTCAATCGTTATCACCTTTTATGAAGCTTTCCCAACCTTCCCAACCTTTCTAACATCTGCCTTGCCATGGCTTTATGAAACTGGCATTCTTTCTAGGCGTTCAAACGCTAAAACTCTGAAATTGGAAGCATGTATGGCCACCGTTAGTTTTACCCAAATGAAGCATGGTACACGTGAAGATTATCAGCTGCTGCATCAACATGAAGAATCTTTTCATGGGAAAACAGCGCAGCGATTGTTGGCAGAGCTCAAACGCCAGGGCCAAGATAGTTTAGATGGTTACCCCATCAGCCGCTTAGAACACAGCCTACAGTCTGCCACTCGTGCATGGCGTGACAATGCCAATGACGACTGGATAGTGGCTGCTTTACTGCATGACATAGGCGATGGGTTGGCACCACAAAATCACGACCGTATGGCAGCAGAAATAATAAGGCCCTTTGTGAGTGAAGAAGTAACATGGGTGATTGAGCACCATGGTGCGTTCCAAATGATTTATTACGCCCATCATATAGATGGCTGGAACCCTAATGATCGAGATCAATATGCCGGCCACAGCTACTATCAAAGTGCAGTAGATTTTTGTGAGCGCTGGGACCAGAACTGTTTTGAGCCTGACTATGAAAATCAATCTCTAGAATTTTTTGCCCCTTTTTTAGAGCGCGTATTTGCGCGTAAAGCCTATGCTCAAAAGACGATTAAAGCGGGTGAAGTGTCTGGGTTACCCATCATAAACCACGCTCTTTGATCATCTTAAAAGCGCCCTGGTGCAAAAGCACTAATATCAACACTAGGTGCCTTGTTATCAATAAACTCGCTAATCAACTTACCGGTGATGCCTGACAAGGTTACGCCAATGTGGCCATGGCCAAAGGCGTAAAAAATCCCACCATCCTTACTAGAGCGACCAATGACAGGCTTGGAATCAGGCATAGAAGGCCTAAATCCTGTCCACTGGCTGTCGTAATTTTTAAGTTGTGGCAGCAAGTCATTTACCGCACCTGAGATGATTTCCAAACGTCGAGGATTTATTGGGTTATTAAGACCTGCCAACTCTACTGTCCCCGCTGCTCTTAACCCATCGTTCATCGGTGTCAAATAAACACCGGCATCAGCCCAGCCCACTGGCCGCTGAAGAAGTTGCTGTTGAGCGTTGTACATTAAGTGGTAACCTTGCTCTGTATCCAAGGGCAATTGATCACCTGCCTGTCGAGCCAAATCTTTAGACCAAGCACCAGCGGCAACAACGACCTTATCAGCCAACACACTGCTGCCTTGCAGTAATACTTTAAGCTTATGCGCATCTACCCTTTCAATGCCTAGCGCCTTGTTGGTAATAATTTGCCCACCCTTAGCAATGACTGAAGCACCCATACGTTGCAATAAATTTAATGGGCTAAGAAGGTGCTGAGCGTTGTCAAAAAACAAACCGCGCTTGTAAACAGGGTTTAACTGAGGTTCTAAGTCTGAAATTTCAGCTTTAGTTAGCTTAGTAACAGGTATTCCACTAAGGCGGCGTAGCTGGATATCTGATTTAGCCTTCATAAAACCTGCTTCACTACCATACAAATACAAGGTGCCATTTTTAGCGACAAGATCTTCACCTTTAGCAGTTTCAATCAAAGGCGCTAGTGCACTTTGTGCGTGACTCAATAAAACACCAAGCTGATGACTAATAGACGCTACCTGAGAAGGCCTACTGGCCCATGCAAAGCGCAACAACCAAGGTGTGAGTTTTGGCAGATAAGACCAGCTTAGCGATAAAGGACTTTGGGGGCTAAATAATAGTTTAGGGATATTTTTTATGGTGCTTGGCGTCCCTACAGGGATATTAGCGTAAGTGGCAATAGTACAGGCATTCCCAAAATAAGCTCCTTTTTCGAAGGGTTCTGGGTCTATTAGTGTGACTTTATGACCACTTTTTTGTAGCCACATTGCTGTAGCGACACCAACAAAACCGGCACCAATAATGACAATGTCTTGTGGATTTGAATTAGCTTTTTCCATGTCTTTCTCTTTGATAAACTGTGTCGACCTTCCAACATCATAGCAGCCTTAATTCGCCAATTATCATGGAAGTTGCTAACATATTGTCAATAGCCATTTTACACGTAATTAATAAGTGGTAAACAGTGCTGATTACATTACGTAGATGCCCTAGAGTTTGTGCCTTTGTATAAATATTTTTACTAATCACGCACGCAATTAAATAAAGGGATGATTTAATGTGGCTCAATGATGAACAAGTAACTGATCTTAAATTAGATCAATATCAAGAGTCCTTACTAAGCGCCTGCCCTAATCATATAGTGATTGATGGATTATTTAATGAGGCCAAACTTGATGATGTCATGCACATCTTGCAACAATCCCCATACTGGCAAACTCAACAACACACCTACTCTGCTTTATATGTGGATAGCGCTGCATGGAAGAACGCAACTGCAGCGCAGCGCTTTGTACAGCGCGATGTTTGGAAACGTGATGCTGTAAGCCCTAACCTTGCTGAGGAATTTTTATCCTTTTTGCGTAGTGATGCATTTATGTCGGTCTTATCACGCCTTTTTAACGTGCAATTAACCGATATCAATGTGGCTGAGCCTGAAATAAACACCAATTACTTTCGCCTAGCAAGCACAGACTTTGTTGAACAACATGCAGATGACTCACCTGGCAGAGAGGTCTGCATGTTACTGTATTTAAATAAGAACTGGAGTAATAAAAAAGGTGGCGAGCTCAGTTTTATAGGCAACAAAGACAACCAACCAATCACTATCTCACCGCTATACAATCGTTGTGTTTTTTTTAATCCTTCATCCTCAGGCTCTGAACATTGGGTAGAAAAGTTACGCTTTGAGGATGTCGATCTATACCGGTTTAACGTTACTAGTTGGTATTGGAGGGAATAATTTACTAGCTTTAAAAGAGTATTTTGCACAACCAATAATACTACCCACTTTAGTATCATAGAACTAAAGCACTTATAAAAGTTTCAGATCTTGTTTCTTTTTCTAGCTAAAGCATGAGCCTATTTGTTATCAAAGATAAAAAACAAACTTAGTGCCGCTCTGCCAACACCATAGCAGCCCCCCGCTCGCCGATCATCATGGTGGCGGCTGAGGTATTACCACTGATAATATTGGGCATTATAGAGGCATCCATGACGCGTAAGTTATCTACACCAATGACTTTTAATGTTTTTGGGTGCACCACCGCTAATGCATCTATCCCCATTTTACACGTGCCTACTGGGTGGTATACGGTAGTGGCAGTATCACGCAGATAATTAAGAATTTGAGCATCCGTTTGAACACTTTCCCCGGGCGCCATTTCTTTGCCTCGTAAATGATCAAATTCAGGTGCAGCCAATATCTTTCTAGCTTCCTTAATACCTTCTATCAATGTTTGCTGATCTTTTTTATGACTAAAAAAATTATAGTCAATCATCAAATTGCGCTTATATCCGTCATGAACCAGTTTCACACTCCCCCTACTAAGAGGGCGTAAGACACAAGTGAATAAAGAATATCCATGGCCCCATTCAAACTTTTTGCCCCTATGACTGCGATATAGCGGAGCAAAGTGAAATTGCACGTCTGGGTCTGGATTTGGCTGAGTATCTTCATTGAGGGCAAGCTTTGTTTTAGCAAAACCACCCGCTTCAACATAATTGGTTGTCCACCATCCTTTACGGCTAAACCAGTACTTAAACGGTGCCGATAACACATGAGGTAATAATGTTTTTAAAGATACTCCCATAGAGTCAGGCGGCACAGATCTTACTGTTACCATGCTGTCTATATGGTCTTGTAGGTTTTTGCCAACGCCAGGTAGATGATGGTTACACTCAATACCCGCCAGACTTAGTTCATCCCTGTCGCCAATGCCTGAAGCCAATAAAATACTCGGTGACAAAATAGTGCCTCCACAAAGAATCACCTCAATGTTGCAATGCAAATGTTGCTGCTCACCTTTATGTTCAATGGTTAAACCTGTTACTACATCAGCTTCAATTGTTAACGCTAATGCTTGGGTATGCGTCATAATAGTAAGGTTACGGCGACCCTCTACCGGCTTTAAAAACGCCGTATAACTACTCACACGCTGGCCACGTTCTTGTTTAACATTATAGATGCCTAACCCTAGTTGAGTAGTGCTATTAAAATCAGTATTTTCTGATAATCCAGCAACTTTTCCTGCAGCAACAAACACCTTAGCAACAGGGTTTGGGTCTTGTTGTTTACACACATTCAATTCGCCATCAAAGCCATGAAAATAGGCACTTTGGCCTATTTGATTAGACTCCATTTTTTTGAACACAGGCAACACGTCTTCATAACCCCAACCTTCACATCCCAGCTCAGCCCAAGTGTCATAATCATTGCGACTGCCCCTAATGTACACCATGCTATTAATAGCACTAGATCCTCCTAAGCCCTTGCCACGATTAATCTTCATCACCCTATTGGACAGATTTTTTTGTGGCAAACTAACAAAGTTATAATCGTATTTTTGATTACCGTAAAGACCAAATATTCCAGCAGGAATACTGACCCAAGGGCTCTTAGCTTTGCCACCAGCTTCAATCAAACACACACTAACGCTTGGGTCAGCACTGAGCCTATTAGCTACCACACACCCAGCTGAGCCTGCACCAACAACAATGTAATCAAAATAAGGCATAGATAGCTCTATGGTTAGGTTTAAATGGAGTCATATTAATACCACGATCATGCATGAGCTTCACCCGTCTAGCTCAAAACCTCTACAGTGTCTCCGATAGAGATAGCGCCAGGTCGAACTACAATGAGGTTAACTCCAAATCCCACGCCACCCTCTGGTAACTTTCTATAAGTTGCCAGAGTTCGCAAGGGCTCTTGCTGTTGGTGCTTAGTGAGTAACTCAGGATCAATCGTGGTAAGTACACATCGCTCACATGGGTAAGTAACTTCTAGCTCACATTCACCGATACGTATTCTTTTCCAGCCATCTTCAACATCTGCAATAATATTGTCAACCACCAAGTTACTTCGAAATCGGTCCATTCCAATAGGCACATCCAAGCGTTGATTCAAAGCAGCTAAAGAAGCAGTAGTGGTCAGCAAAACAGGCTGCGCATCTGCAAAGGATACGGCTTCACTGGTGCTTTTTGAGTATAAGCTAGCACTAAAAACTATACGGCAGTTCATCCCTAGATAATCACTTAAAGCAGCATCTAACGCCTCGCTTTGTGGCCAAGCAAGCAATGGCGCTTGCGCCCAGTGTTTAACCATAATTGGCGTATTTGGCTTTGCAGCTAAAGGCAATAAAAACTCTTGGCGCTTTAATGTAACGCGTAAATTATCGCCTTCAACACGACTTAATACATGCAATAATTTGGGGTGCTTACGCGAAGTCACCATAGCGTTATTGCCGTCTATAACCATCCAATGCCTATCTAAAGCAATCCCTGTAGGGAACAGATAGGCGCTTTGAGGTGATATTGGGTGTGTAGATTTAATCGGGTAAGTATGGATTTGTGATAAGTACATTATGCCGTTTCCGTGCTTGCCTGTTATAAGGATCTGCTTAAGTCACCAATAATATGCAGCATGGAGGAATAAGTCTAGAAATTAGCAAGGCTCTCTTTTGGCACAGAACACACTGGCAATCTCGGCATGTTATTACGTAACAAAATAGCTTAAACCAAGCCCTGCAGTAATGTACATTTCATGGCACCTAGCTTACATGGTGAAATATTATCATTTATACCTAAGTCATCAACTGAGATAGGCTTTAGTTGGTATAGTCAATGTAGGCTAGAAAAACCTGCCAAAGGCCAATAGGGCGAATTTATAGGGGAGCAGTGAGTCATGACTGAGCTAGATCTCAATCATGAAGTTAAATTTTATTAGCCGATGCTGCCTTTTTTCTTCTTACTTTGCGCTTAGTATATGCCTTACCCATGCCCTGCATACCAGAGAAGCTTACGTGACTCACCTCTTCAATCAAAGTGCTTAGGCTTCGAGTTAGGGGGTGCATAAACGCTTCATATTTAATATCTTTTTTACTAATCGCTTCAAGCTGAGATTCCCAGTGGGCCGTCATATCAGGCAAGACCATTTGCTCTGGCAGGCTATTAATCAGTTGTCTGCCCACCTGTGTTGCATGGATTTCTTTGCCTTTACGCGCTAAAAACTGCCTTTTAAATAACAGCTCAATGATCCCTGCCCGCGTAGCTTCAGTGCCCAAACCGTCAGTTTCTGAGAGTACTTTTTTTATATCAACACTTGATACATATCTAGCAATACCAGTCATTGCCCCAAGTAAAGTGGCGTCTGTAAAATGCTTTGATGGGCTGGTTTGTTTTTCATTAAGGCTGGCATCTATGCAATCCACTGAATGTCCTTTTGCAACATTAGGTAGGTTTTTGCTAGCAAATTCATTATCACTTTTAGAAGACTTAGGTTTTGGAAATAATGCCTTCCATCCTTGGCACAGCACATCTTTTTGTTTTGCTATAAATAGTCCTCCTGCCACTTCACTATCAATTTGCTTTTCAGCAAATTCAAAGTGAGGATAAAACTGAATGAGGTATTGCCTAGCAATTAATTCATATACGTTGCTGGCATCCTTGCTCAGTGCAGCACTGCCTGTAGATCTTGCCGTAGGGATAATTCCATGGTGCGCGCCTACCTTAGAGTCGTTCCATGCATTACTCACAATTGATAAATCTGCTTGTGTTACCGCGTCCGCTAAAGTGGGGCTGGTTTTAGCAATGGCTTGGGTTACTTTGCTCTTATCATTGAGATGGCCACGAGGTAGATGACGGCTATCAGAACGAGGATAAGTAATTAACTTATACTTTTCATAAAGTTGCTGACATATGTCTAATGTTTGCTGGGCAGATAAGTTAAAACGTTTAGACGCATCTATTTGCAGTGTGGAGAGGTTATAGGGTAATGGTGGGGCTTGCTTCTTTTTGGTTTGTTTAACCACAGTGACCACGCCTTGCTGATGCATTACTTTATTCACTACTTTGGATGCTAGCTGGTTGGAAAGGATTCTGCCTTCTTCATCTGCATAGGGTTGGCACGCTTTACTAGGCTTCCATTTAGCAATGAACTGTTCACCTTGAGTCGTTTGCAAAGTGATAAATACTTCATAGAACGTTTTTGAAACAAATTTCTCGATAGCTTGGTCTCGATGCACAACTAAACCCAAAATAGGGGTTTGCACTCTACCAATAGAAAGCACACCCTGATAACCTGAGCTTTGTCCCTGCAGCGTGCATAAGCGAGTCATGTTAATACCGTATAGCCAGTCTGCTCTAGCTCTTGCCAGTGCAGACGTCGCAAGGGGAATAAAATCTATATTATTGTGAAGATTGTTAAGAGATTTTTTGATGGCATCAAGGTTCATATCATTAATCAAACACCGCTTTGTTGACGCTCGTTTGGCGGGGCTTACGTTACAATAATTGATTACTTCATCCACTAAAATTTGACCTACTCGATCTGGGTCCCCTGCATTGACCAAAGTATCTGCTTGCTTAATAAGTTTTTTAACCACATTAAATTGTTTACGTGTTTGTGGCTTTACTTGTGACTTCCATTGCGCAGGAATAATAGGCAAATGTGCTTTATCCCATTTTTTATAATCTGGGTTATAAGCTTCTGGCCCTGCTTGCTCTAACAAGTGGCCAATACACCAAGTGACCACATCTCCAGAGGCCACAGTAATACACCCGTCACCTTTTTGGTGGGGCTTAGGCAAGGCATCGGCTATGGCACGCCCTACACTTGGTTTTTCGGCTATATATAAAATCACTTAATTTTCTCAAAACCTACGATGTGGCCTAAGCTAGCATCTAGTAGCCATAGCCTGTAATTTTAACGTAAAACACCGCCTAAGGAATCAATGCATAACGATAAATAACATCAGTATCGTTGGATCCTATAAACAAACAGTCAAATCCACTTCCACGTGAAGCTAGCAGGATACACTGGCTTGTCAGCAATTCTTGGTCATCCATAGCCTGGTTACAACTCTCTCTTGCTTGCGACAAAGTTTCACTGAACACAAGCCGCCCACCCCGTTGCTGCCAATCATATTGCGCTTGGAAAGTGGCACATTCTTGCGTTTCATTGATGATTTCATATTGCCCTGTACCATCAGCGTGTATGCTTTCAGTGCCCACATCAATCCATTCACAGCCCTGGGCGAGAGTTTGTAGCAGGTAGTTACCAGGCTTGACGGCATTTGTTGGCTCACCACTGGGGCTATTAGCCGGTAGTTTTACACGGCTATTAACATCAAAACGAATACCTTTACTTTGTGCGGCCATTTGCATGGTTATATTCGCTTTTGTATTGGAAAGGGTAGCCATACTAACATGCAAATCGGCGCACTCATGGGCTTTAAAGCCGCTCTCACCAGCAAAGATACCTATCCCCTGACTAACCATATTGCCTAGTTTTTCGTAGTTAATAGAGGATGAATATATGCCAAGCTTATTGGTTTTTTCAAACTGCATCTCTTGTGCTACTCGTTTACTAATTGGGCCATCAAAGATGACAAAATGTTTACCTTTTACCGCCAATTTTGGTGTTATACCTGGCGGTAGCTCTGCTATATTCAACGCCACGCTAGAGCCATCAGAAGGTATTTCCACACCTGATAATTGGGGCACAAACGGCACTAAACTTGACAGTAATTCGGGGTATTGTGTGGTGATTGAAACAATGGCGTCTATGACCACACTTCCATCTGCAATAGTAGCTAAGTCTATGTCATAAATGGCAGCACCCAATCCGCTAAAGCCTTGTCCAGCAGATGCCGCAATAAATAAGGCTGACAAATCCATAGCCATGACCTCTTTTTGTAGGTCCTGAAGCTCGTCACAGCTAAAGTCGGCAGCAAGCATTTTGCTTCTAAGCTGACTCATTACTGGTACCAAAGCACTCATATCAAAACCTAAGGCGGCAGAAAAAAGTGCATCTTGGGCTGTCAATGTATAGCTGGGAAGGTGCCCATTAAGCTGTTCAAGAGCTTGCGCTACTCCAACGTCTGTAATTTGTAATAACAGATGCGCATCTACATCTAACACATCGCCTTGTAGGCCCATGCTGTCCACACCAAACACTAGTTGTGGCACAGCCTCTGCGATGTCTAACCAGTCTCGTCTGCAAGCTTTGGTTATGTCAGACAAAAGCTCATCACCAACAAGCGCAATTAAATCTTCGCCCGCTTTGCTGCTTTGTGGGTCGCTCACTGCCCTGGCTATTTCAAGCAAGTTAATAAATCCAGTGGAGTAGGTTAAATACCCTTCAGCCTCTCTTATCTTTGCCATGCTTTGGCTATCAGCCACAGAATAGGCTTCTGGTAACAAGCCTAGTACATCCAAGCGACGCGCCTTAGAGAGCTTATCAGGCATGATAGAAATGCTAGCGACATTGTCTGATATTGCCAACGCTAGCCACAAATCAAAACCCAAGTCTTGTTTTGTTTGTAGTCGCCATAAATTGACATCATGAATGCCCCAGGTTTGTACTTGATGCTTTACCCCACTTTGCTTGCCTGCGTGAGAAAACAACTTGATCAGCGACTGTGAGTCGTTAACTGCCAGTTGGACAACAGGAATCAATCCATCTAAATAAACCGCACTGGCCATACTTTCATGCAGGCCATAAACACTGCTTAAGTCATATAATCCATCACTTTTATCTTCAAGCCCACTTTTGAGTAGGCTAACTAGGAAGTCAATCTCAGCAGTGTATTGCTTGGAGTTTATACTTTCCAGTTGATTAACTAACAAGTCTATTTGTAAATTATTAGCGCCAAAGTTTTCTGCGGCACCGGATATTTCAGGATTCCCTAGACCATCCATGTAAAACAAGGTGTCTGCCGGCGCATGCCTTTGAAAGTGCTGAAGGATAGTTTCTTGTGTGCCTTTCGTTGAATTAGCCACCACAGTGAGGCTA
The DNA here is from genome assembly GCF_047730155.1 of Candidatus Njordibacter sp. Uisw_002. Classification (NCBI taxonomy): domain Bacteria; kingdom Pseudomonadati; phylum Pseudomonadota; class Gammaproteobacteria; order Pseudomonadales; family Candidatus Njordibacteraceae; genus Candidatus Njordibacter; species Candidatus Njordibacter sp. Uisw_002. The sequence continues at coordinate 908,221 of NZ_CP159832.1, read as the reverse complement.
AAGCTCAAGGTCATTAATAAAGCCAACACACGTATGAAAGAACTCATTCAATGCTCCATTTTTATTAGCAGAACAACACTAAGCATTCACCTAGAATAAAGTGAGGCCGGCTGCTTTAAATAATTAGTCATTTAATCAGATAAAAAATAGCACAGTTTTGCCTTTTTGTGGAATCCAATTAAAGACCTTAGGTGTGCGTTTGAGTGTTTATAACTGTGGTATCAATAAAGCCAATCCGGCATGGGCTGTGGCGTTAATTATTACGTTAGTTGCCACAACTAAATTACAACCAATAAAAAAGGCTAGCCCGCAAAGGATAGCCTTTTTTAACTTAAAACTCGCATTATAGGGGCTTGACCCATAAATTAATGCCTAGTTTTTGGACATTTAGTCAATACAACTAAACGTTGAATATGTGGTAGGACTAAGCAGATTCGAACTGCTGACCTCATCCATGTCAAGGATGCGCTCTAACCAACTGAGCTATAGTCCTAAAAATTCCTGACCCATAGTACAGATCAGTGGGGGCGCATGATACAAATATTTGGAGGTGTTGTAAACTGCTTTTCATCGCTAAACTGCATGTATTGCTAACCTTCCATTATATCAACTTCACCTGGGCCTTATTTAAGCATAAAACTTAACGATTAATGTGCATCTATATCAAAAGCAAATCGTGTATGTTGTGAATACACATTCTTAGGGTGCAGCACAACACTTGGGAATGCGCCCTCATTAGCTGCATTAGGCCACCCCTGCGGTTCTAATGCCAAAGCTGCGTGCGCAGTATAGGGGCGTGCGTGAAGCGCTTCTTGTGCATTCACATTCACATGGGCCGCATCATATACTTGCAAGCCTGCTTCGCAGCTAAACAATTGCATGCTGATTCCTGATAAGCGCGACTGCAATAAAGCCACAGGTTTTAGCTTTCCAGAAAAGTGGTTGATACAAAAATTGTGATCCAAAGACGGCTTTTGAGCTAAACCATCTAAGCTTTTTAGTTGCAGATAGTCTTTGTCTGTATTGACTACACTTGCCTCATGCCCTAGAGGAATACCGCTCGTATCAGTGGCTAAATAAGTGTTTGCTGCTACGCTTAAATAATGATCTTTTAACGTGAGTGTATTATCTAAATTAAAATAGTTATGTAGTGCAAAGTTGCACAAGGTCGTTTGGTCTGTAGTGGCTTCAATCTTCACATCCAACACATTGTGTTCAACAGTGTAGGTGACTTGCACCGCCAAGTGACCAGGGAAGCCCATATGCCCATCAGGTAGATTATCTTGCAGCACCACTTGATTAGCGGTTGCAGACACTAATTTCCAATTACGAAAGCTGCTACCATTAGGCCCACCATGCAGTTGATGTTGGTCATTTTCAGCCATAGTGAGCTTTAATGGATGGCCCTCTAATACACATTTGCCCTTTGCAATCCGGTTGGCATTACGCCCAACTACTGCGCCAAAATAAGCAGCATTGGTAATGTAGTCCTCTACTTTTTTAAACCCAAGCACCAGTGGATAATCAAAGTTTTTTAAACGAAGATCTTTTAGACAGGCACCAAAACTAATTATTGTGGCTTGTAGCTGATCATCACCAATAGTCACGCAGGCAATGTCACTACCATCTGGGGCTTTAGCACAAGGCCTTAAGCTCATTGGATTAACACACCACCTGGTTCTATGGTGTGTGCATCCACTTGGTGAGGTTTATTGTCATAGTTAAACCAAAAACTGTGGGTTTGAGTGTTACGACGGCGCACCCCTTCTGGCATTTTTTGGGTAGTGATATTTGCCATAGCACACACATTTTTCACCACCCGCTGCCAAGCACTTTGGTCTAGCCAGGCTGATAAATACAATTGCTTGCCACACTGCACTAACACCGGCTCGCCATCTTCACTGTGTTCAATAACATCACCGAGGCTGCCATTTATACTCAATATTTCACGATAATTTACCACATAGCCACCGTTGTCTAGAGCTATGGGCCTATCTGGTCGCAGGCTTTCACATGACAACACAGTCACAGGCAAAGCATCAACGTTAGGTGGCAGCGGCACTGGTATAGCCATCTGCTGGGTTTTGGCAGCACTACGCGGCCCCCACACTACGTGACCTTTGGCTTGGCTTAGTGTTTGTTTTAACAAGCTGTGCATATGCATAAGCCCTGGCGCCCAGATCAGCTCATACTGATCACAACACGTTTGCAACTGCAACGATGATGGCGGCACAATATCTACCGACAAGCCCTGCTTTCGTAGCGCTTTGTAGCAGTCAAATACCAAATCAAAGTAACTAGTATTGGCAGCATGAGGTTGAATTTCCCAGGCCCACTGAGCATGGTAATCAAATACCAAAGCCACATCTACCTTGCCTTTGCTCACTGGAAACTGCTCAATCTCTTGTGCAAGCTGACGCACTTGTTCATAACACGGTGCTTGGCTTGAATCTGGACGCAATAGGCCTGAGTGCATTTGTTCCTGAGCAAAAGGTGCTTGGCGCCAGCGAAAGTAACACACAGCCTCAGCTCCATGAGCTATAGCCTCCCAGCTCCACAACCGCACCATGCCAGGCAAAGGCGCAGGGTTATAAGGCGCCCAATTGACAGGCCCTGGTTGTTGCTCCATCACCCACCAGCGGCCATTACCCACACCACGGTATAAATCATGATGAAAAGCTTGAAAATCTGGATCACCTTGGCGCTCATATTGGCACTGATGGTCTGTCGTTGCATTAACACGATCTTCTAAAAAACCGAGTGGGTAACTATCCCAAGTTACAAAGTCTAGATCTTGTGCTACCGCGCCATGGTCAAAATCGGTAATACGGCCCATAAAATTATGGCTTACAGGGGCTTTGGAGTGGGCTTTAATAACCTGCACTTGAGCTAGGTTAAAATCACATACCTGGTCTGAGCTAAAACGACGATAAGCCATATAGTGGGCTGGATTAGCTTCGGTAACAGTGGCATTAGGCAGCTCTATTTGCTCAAAACTATTGTATTGCATCGACCAAAACACATTACCCCAAGCTTCATTGAGCGCATCAATATCTCTAAATTGTTGTTGCAGCCAAGTGCGAAACCCTTGTTTAGCCGCTTCGCTGTATGAATAGATAGTGTCATGGCAGCCATATTCATTATCCACCTGCCATGCGTGTATGTAGGGGTTGTTACCATAGCGTTTGGCCATAAGCTGCGCCATGCGCACAGATTCCTCACGATAGCCAAGATGGCTAAAGCAGTAATGCCTACGTGAGCCAAATTTTCTAGCATGGCCATTTTCATCACAAGCTAGCATGTCTGGCCATTTATCCAACATCCACCTTGGCGGTGTAGCACTGGGTGTGCCAAGCACTACCTTAAGCCCTGCTTGCCCCAACACTTCTATGGCATCATCTAACCATTGCCACTTTAGTTCTCCAGGTTTAGCCTCTAATACACCCCATGAAAACTCAGCAATACGCACCCAAGTTAAACCTAGTTGTGCCATTTGCTGCGCATCTTCTTGCCACTTTTCCCTTGGCCATTGCTCAGGGTAATAACAAGTACCAAGTGTAGGTTTAATGGGTAAGGCAAATTGGTGTGATGATTTATCAGTGCTCATGCTATAACTCCACGCGATATTCAGCCAAACCAGTAATGTCCATAACTGCAGTGTCTGTTGTAAATGTCATACCTGCATTTTTATCTTTTATGTCCGCGTCTACCGCGGCGCTGGTGGCTAATAACACTTTCATATGGGTTCCACCAAACGCTGGGCAGCTTATTTGTTTAGCATCAAAGGCCACCCGAAGTATGGCTTGGCCTTCTAGGTTATAACACACCACTTCACTTGCCCCCCACTGCGCATTCCATAGGTTGCCATGTGCATCTACCACTGCCCCGTCTGGGTTACGGTTTTGGGCTCGTAAATCTACCCATACACACGCTTTACCCACGGGCCAGCCTTGTGTATCTAAAGCTTGGCGCATAATTTGTTGGCTAGGCGTGTCAGTATAATAAGCACAGGTTTTATCTGGCGCAAAACAAATCGCGTTACTGATGGTAATGTCTGTTACTAGCTGTCGCAGCTGCCCTTGATAATAACGATAAATAGACCCTAAACCTTGCTGGGCCTGCTTACCCATAGTGCCTATCCAAAAGCCTCCCCATGGGTCGCTGCGGCCATCGTTTGATCTAGTTAACGGGTTATTTGCTTCTAGCTCAACAACTAATTGCTTACTTGCCTGAGGTGAACTTGGGCTGCGGGTATCGAACTTATACAGCCCTGTTTCACTGGCAATGAGCAGCATGTACTCATCTAGCCATCCTGCCGCTGACACCATTTCATCAAACTGCCAACTATACTGTGCTTGGAGAGAGTTCTCATGTGTGTCTTTTGCTAATAATCTGTTTTGTAAAATATCAAACCAATACCAGCGCTGCTGTAACGGATGCCATAAGGGGCCTTCACCCAATTGGCAAGCTCGATCATCAAACACATTATTAGCTACAAAAAGATTGGGAGTCACAAACTATTATCCCACGCATTGACTAAAATTTTAGCTTTTTGGGCCATTTTTTGTGGGTTATCACCTGGAGAATAAAGGTTGGAAGCTAAGCCAAAGCCTGCGATGCCAGCTTTGCGCCAGGTTACAAAATCATCACTGCCGATGCCACCCACAGCGTAGCATTGCACATGTGTGGGTAATACCGCTTGAATGGCCCTAAAACCATTCACGCCCAACAAAAATGCTGGAAACAGTTTCAATACATCTGCGCCACTATCAAGGGCTGAAAAACACTCAGTAGGTGTGAGAACACCAGGATAAGACATCATACCCATGTCTTTAGTGGCTTTAATCACATCACTGTTAGCGTTTGGCGAAACGATAAATTCACCACCATGGGCATAAACAGCCTTAGCATCAGGCACATTTAGCACTGTACCTGCCCCTATAAATGCCTGCCCACCCAAGGCTTCGTGTAGTTTGGCGATACTTTCTAGTGCATTAGGGGAGTTAAGTGGCACCTCTATTTGATGAATCCCAGCTTGCACAAGCTGTTCACCCAGCGCTACCACTTCACTTGGTGTCACACCTCGCAAAATAGCCATTAAGTTTCTGGACATTATATTATCCTTGTTGCTCGTAGGCAGCGGTTAAACCTGCCAAAGTCATTTGTGTTGCGTCCATTAAAGCCACGTCGATATTCATTTGCTCCATGGCTAATTTATATAGTGATTGTAATAGGCTGTCACCCAATAACATCACTTTTTGCCCCTGCCACCATTGCTTAGTGCCAGCTAGCTCCATACCAATTAACAAACCCGACAAACGGGCCTTACCAAACAAAACAGCACCACTACCCAATATATCTTCTGCCCTTACAGAAAAAAGCGCACCAGTAAATTGGGCAGGGTTATTAAAACCATCACTCACACCTTGCTTAAATGCCTCATCACTCCACTGATCATCAATGATTGAGTGGCGCAGCACTGATTGCTTTGACAACAAAGCAAACAACTCACCTGTCATAAAAGTATTAAAAGACACCACTTGTCCTGCCTGAGAAAGTGCCCATTTACTATGCGTGCCAGGCAAACACAACACGCCTGTAAAATCTTTATGCCCACATAATACACCAGCTATTTGAGTTTCTTCACCGCGCATTACATCAGCAGGCTGCTGTTGGCATAATCCCGGTAGCACCCACACCCATAACTGGCTATGTTTGGTAGGCAAAGCAACAGGTTTTTGATACTCCAGGGGGTTATGAGGCACTGTAGAATAGCCTGCATCTTGCCAGCCTTGTTTGGCGCCCACCATGCCACAACAAACCACGGGTAAAGTGTCACCATCAACAAGTAATGTTTCTAAACATTCAAATAGCACTTGCTCAAATTCAGCGGCGCTATTTAAGCTTGCCATACCCTGATCACTGCTATTGTGGTCTATCACTTGGCTGTCTTTTGACATTAACCAAATGCGTAAATTACTAGTGCCCCAATCTACAGCCACCCAGCAAACACCTTGTGTGTTTTTCCATTGCATTAGCCAGTCACCACTACACCACCATCCACTACCATGGCTTGGCCTGTCATCATGCGGCTGGCACTGGAGGCCAAAAATAAAGTCGCACCTACAATATCTTCTGGTTTAAGGTGTGTTTTTAAACACTGTTTTTCTAAGTGTTGTGACATGCTTTCTGGTGTGGCCCACATTTTTAATTGTTTATCGGTCATTACCCAGCCTGGCATTAGAGAATTTACCCTGATATTTTGCGGGCCTAACTCACGAGCTAAAGCACGCGTTAGCCCATTGATACCTGCATTAGCAGCCACGTAGCCTGGATAACCTGCATTGCCCATCATATAAGAAACAGAAGAGACATTAATAATGCTACCACCACTTTCTGCCATGCCTTGGGCTGCTTTTTGTGCAGTAAAAAAATGCGGGCGCAGGTTAATATTTTGGCACAGGTCCCATGCTTGAACAGAAGTTTGTGCCAAACTATGACGGGTATCATCACCGGCATTGTTCACCACAACATTGATCACACCATGGGCTGCTGCCGCCTTATCCATCGCTGCCTGCAGTGCATCAATGTCTGTAATATCACAAGTGATTGCAAGCGGTGCGTTTTTGTATTTAGCCTTCATTTGAGCCACAAATTCAGACGCATTAGATCGTTGTACAAAACTTACTTTAGCACCTTGAGCAAGAAAACCTTCCGTCAAAAAAGCCCCTATGCCTGCTCCACCACCAGTAATGAAAACACTTTTATCCATTAAATCCGGATAAGTTGCTGTGAGTTCCATTAATGACTCTCCCTGGTGACCGGGCGAGTATCTTTACCCACCAAAAAGTCAAAATCGGCCCCATGTTCTGCCTGCATCACATGGTCAATATAAAGCTTGGCATAGCCACGCACATAATGCGGCGGATCAGGCTGCCAATTAGCACGACGCAAGGCCAGTTCAGTGTCATCTACCAATAGTTGCAACTCACCTTTACTGGCAGATAAACGAATACGATCACCAGTTTTAACCAAAGCCAATGTACCACCAGCTTGAGCTTCGGGGCTCACGTGCAGCACTACAGTGCCAAAGGCTGTACCAGACATACGCGCATCAGAAACACGCACCATATCGGTGACCCCCTGAGTAATGAGCTTGCCAGGTATAGGCATATTGCCTACTTCTGGCATGCCGGGATAACCTTTAGGTCCACAGCCCTTGAGCACCAATATAGAGTCTTTAGTGACCGGTAAATCGGGATCGTCGATAGTAGCCTTTAGCTCTTCAATGGTTTCAAACACATAGGCTTCACCTTCATGCTCAAGTAATTCTTTTGTAGCTGCAGAAGGTTTAATAATGGCGCCATTCACTGCCAAATTACCACGCAATACACGCAGACCAGCAGCAGGTTTAAGCGGCTCGTCAAAGGCATAAATGACGTCACGGTTATAACACTCAGCTCCTTCATAATAGGCGCTAATGTCACGGCCTAAAATGGTGTTAGCAGGCTTTAACAACCCCTTAATTTCTGCCATTACCGCTGGCATACCACCGGCATAACAAAAGTCTTCCATTAAGTACTTACCTGAGGGCATGCAATTAACCAGCAAAGGCACACTGCCACCTAGCTCAAAGGCATCTAAATCCAAATCTATTCCCACTCGCCCTGCAATCGCTAGTAAGTGAATCACAGCGTTACTAGAGCCACCCACTGCGGCATTAGCACAAATCGCATTTTGGAAACTTTCTTTAGTCATCACATCTGATGGTTTTAGGTCTTCTTCTACCATTTCAACAATACGTTTGCCCGTCATATGGGCTAATGCCATGCGCCTTGCATCTACTGCAGGTAGTGCAGCATTAGTAGGTAATGACATGCCCATAGCCTCTACAATAGAAGCCATAGTGGAGGCAGTGCCCATGGTCATACACACGCCTTTAGAGCGGCTCATGCCAGTTTCGGCATCCATAAATTCTTTTAGACTCAGATCTCCTGCCCTTACTGATTCTGAAAATTTCCAAACATCTGTTCCAGAGCCAATGTCTTTGCCTTTCCACTTGCCGTTAAGCATAGGGCCAGAGCTCACTACAATAGTAGGTAAATCTACAGAAGCGGCGCCCATTAGCTGGCCTGGTGTGGTTTTATCACAGCCACCCAAAAGCACGACACCATCAATACCATAGGCACGAATAGACTCTTCTACGTCCATGGCCAATAAGTTACGAAACATCATTGCCGTGGGCTTCATTTGGGTTTCGCCCAAACTCATTACTGGAAATTCTACTGGAAAACCACCTGCTTCCCATACGCCGCGTTTCACACCCTCTGCCAGCTCTCGTAACCCTGAGTTACAAGGAGTGAGTTCTGACCAAGTATTACAAATACCGATAATAGGTCGTCCATCAAATACATGATCTGGAAAACCCTGATTTTTCATCCAACTACGATGTATAAACCCGTCTTTATCAGCGCCTCCATACCAGGCTTGGCTGCGTCTTGGTTTACTCATAATCGCTTTCCTTTTAATACCCACATGGCGTTAGGAAACTGCCAAGGTAGGGTGACACCATAGTTCATTAAATAGCTGCCACTAAGGGTTAGTTTTTCCACCTTAATCGCCATCTCTCCACGCGACAAACTGACTAGTTCATCACGGTTTACTAAATCTATTTCATACTGGGCTTTGGCATCTAATCCAGTGAGCGGCAATGGCCTAGGGCTTATTTGTGCGCTGCTATCAGCAACCCCTGCAAACACTACAAATTGCTCACCTGTTGCTGCCAAGTGCAGCTCGGCTAAAATAGCCTCATCATGGCTGTCTAAACGCAGAATATCTGCCTTTAACAGCCAATCTCGTTGTTGCTTCCAAAAAGTCACCACCTGTCGCAGTTGATCTGCTTCTGTGGTGGTAAGCTCCCTTGGGTCCATTTCCATGCCCATGTGGCGCTGCGCCGCCACCCAAGCTCTAAAGTTCATACTGTGCACTCGACCACTTGTGTGACAATGCCTTGGGCCCACATGACTTCCAGTCACAATGGCTGGTAAAAAAGTAGCCGCTTGATGCTGGATGCGCAAGCGTTCAAGCGCATCGTTACTATCTGATAGCCATACTCTTTGGGTGTGCTCTAAAACGCCATAATCAATACGTGCGCCGCCAGAGCTACACGATTCAATTTCCACATGGGGGAATGCTGCTCTTAAGCGTGATAGCAGGCCATAAATAGCTTGAGTTTGTGCCACATCAGCAAACGGCAGCACTCTGTTATGGTCCCATTTAATGTATTCAATAGCGTTGTTGGCAAGCATATGGCTCACTTTGGTGTAGAGGTATTCTTGCACTGCAGGCAAAGCTATATTTAATACTAACTGCTGGCGCCCACGGGTTTGTGAAGCTCTGCCCAAAACCCACTGCGGGTGTGCTTTATATAAATTAGATTCTTCATTTACCATTTCAGGCTCAAACCACAAACCAAAACCCATACCACAAGATTGCACATGTTCAATAAGAGGGGTTAAACCATGGGGGTATTTACGTATATCAAGGTCCCAGTCCCCCAAAGATGTGGTGTCATCATCACGTTTACCAAACCAACCATCATCAAGTACAAAGCGCTCTGCACCAAGACCTGCAGCACGGCTAGCCAAATCTTTTAGTAAATCAACATCATGATCAAAATAGATCGCTTCCCAGCAATTATAATGCACAGGCCTAGGTTTTTGCATGATGCTAGAGGGCAATAATTGCTCTCGTACGTATTTTTGCAAAGGCACACTTACACCATTGATACCATGAGCACTAAAAGCGATATATTGGTTGGCGCTGGAAAAGGTTTTTGCCAAAGCGCGGTGCGAGTGAGGCACGTGGCCAAACTGCACTTGTCTGCGACCATCTGGCAACTGCTCTGCAACCATTTTATGGCCACCAGACCAGCCATAATGCCAAGCATAAACGTCGCCTTGGCAATAGTTAGCCCCTTGGGCGAGTGTCATTAAACCTGGAAAATGTTCATGGCCAGTGCGACCTGTGCGGTTTTCACGCACCAAGGCACTGGGCCCAAAGCTACGCTCACTGAGTTTAAATTCGCCACACCAGCGGCCACCAAACTCTAACACTCGTGGCGCTTTATCTGCGCTGGGTAATACGGGAGCGGCTAGCCAATGCACCTTAATATCAACTTCAGAATCTAGCTGACTGGTTAATTGCCAAACACCGTCTATGGCACTGTTAATATTTGCGCTGTAGGTTAAGCCTAGGGCTTTATCCACATAGATAAGCTCTAGTGATTGTTTTTTAAAATGGGCTTGGCGCAAGGTAAAACACGGCATTAGGTCTATGCCTGATGCATCGCTTGCCACTAAGGCTGGCATTCCAGGAAAAGCGTCGCCTTCTACAGGACACAAAGACACGGGCGCGTTCTGATCTATCATGCCCCCCGTCAGATCACGCATTTGGGCGTGAACGACTTGTGCTAAGTTCTCATGCTCTGGCAGCACCGCACCCCAGTATGCAATAAAGGCCATACTGTTATCGATGGATGCAACAACGATGGTTTGTGCACTATCATCCAAGCGCCAAACTTGCATTATTTAACTGCCCCAAGCGTTAGGCCCGCGATAAAGTGACGCTGCATTAAGAAGAACATGATCACAGGTGGCATAGCCGCCACAATAGAACCTGCAGAAACCAAATGCCAAGAAGAGACCCACTGGCCATTCAGTGAGTTTAGACCCGCAGTTATAGGCTGTGTATCCGCACCTTGAGTAAGCACCATAGCCCAGAAATAATCATTCCATATAAAGGTGAAAATAAGCACCGACAATGCGGCAATAGCCGGCTTCATTAACGGCAAAACCACATACCAAAAAATGCGTATCTCACTCACCCCTTCCACTCGAGCTGCTTCTACTAATTCAAATGGCAACGCTTTAATAAAGTTGCGCATAAACAAGGTGCAAAACCCAGTTTGAAACGCAATATGAAACAAGGCAAGGCCACTAATGGTGTTATAAATACCTAAGCTAACGGTGAAATCACGCACTGGCACCATCAAAATTTGAAACGGCACAAAATTGCCTGCCACAAACAAAAAGAACAGTATTAAGTTGCCTTTAAACTTATACACAGCCAAGGCAAAACCTGTCATACATGATAAGCCTACAGCGCCTATCACTGTAGGGATGGTGACCCTAAACGAGTTTAGGATGTATTGGCCAATCGGCGTATTTTCAAAAATAGCGGTGTAGTTTTCAAGCATATTAAACGAAGTAGGCCAGCCCCAATAGTTGCCAGTTAATATGTCTGCTTGAGAACGTAAAGACGTTAAGGCCACAGCCAATAAAGGCAAAAGCCAAATAATAAGAGCCACTGGCAAAGCGATTTTATAGAGTGCTTTGGCAGGAGGAGAAGCTTTTTCAATAGGTCTTGGAAACATGTTAGTGGCCCCTCTCATCACGGTACATTTTATAAAGAAAGGACGCGATATAAATCATCATAATAGCGAATAATACAACAGCAATGGCAGCGCCATAACCCATGCGAAAGCCATATTCGGAAAAAGCTTGCTCGTACATATAAAAGGCCAATACACGACTAGAGCCCCACGGGCCTCCGTTGGTCATAATAGAGACTAAATCAAAACTACGTAATGCGCCGATGATGGTCACCACCATGGCTATAAATGTGGCAGGGCGCAACTGCGGTAAGATAATGTACCACAAGAGTTTAAGTCCCTTAGCGTTGTCTAAACGGGCGGCTTCAATTTGCTCGCTGTCTACAGCATTTAAGCCCGTTAAATATAAAATCATACAATAGGCCGTTTGGGGCCATAATCCAGCAATAATAATGCCATAAGTAACCCAATCTTCATCAGCTAATATAGCGATAGGGTCGGCACCAAAAAATTCTAATATTTTGTTAAATAAACCATAACTTGGATCGTAGAACCAAGAAAAAACCAGGCCCACTACAACTTGAGAAATAACAAAGGGAAAAAAGAACAGAGATTTGTAAATACGAATCCCTCTTACATTTTGATTAAGAAATAAGGCCACGAACAAACCTGCAGGTATGGCCAGCATATACAACACCAACCAAATGACGTTGTTCTTTAAAGAGGTATAAAACGCTTCGTCATCCATCAGCTCAACATAGTTTGCAATGCCAACGTATTCCTTGTCACCCAAACCATCCCATGCATAAAAGCTGATAGAAACAGATTGGAAAATAGGCACAACAACATACACCAAAAACATCAATAGGCCTGGCAATAGAAACAGCACAGGCGCCAGACGTTGCTGATTAGCGCGCCAATAGTCTCTCATATACTTATCCTTAACACAGATTTTTACTAGAATAGAAAAAGCCAGCCCTGTTTATGGGCTGGCCATGCGCCACGGGTTTACTTATAAACGCGCTTGCGGGTTTTTTCTAAACGCTCAAGGATAGCATCTAAACGGTCAGGCTTAACCATAAACTCTTGGAAGCCTTCCATACCTGCTGATGCCATTTCTGCAGGTGCGTCACGGTCGAAGAACTGAGCAATACCACCATCGGTATTAGACAACATTTCGTAACCAGCTTGTAAGAACTTGTCATCAGACACACTAGAACCACTGTTGATTGGCAACTGACCTAAAGTAGCATTTATTTCAGTTTGCACATCAGCACGTGCCAAGTACGCCAAGAAACGCTTCGCGTCTACCTTGTTTTTTGCGTTAGCAGGAATGTGCATCGTATCCGTAGGTGCTTCTTCAGCAACAGGGATGCTTGCATCGATCACAGGAAACTGGAAGAAACCTAGTTGATCATCCGTCAAGCCTGCATCACGCAATGGCGCTACAGCAAAGTTACCCATAACATACATGGCAGCTTTGCCTTGAATCATAGGTGCTAAAGCTTCCTGCCAAGAATAAGCAGCATGATCTGCTAAAAAGAAATCTGCATCGATCAATTCTTTCCAGTTGGCCATGGTGGCTCTTACACGATCATCAGTCCAAGAGACTTCGCCCTTAGTTAATGCCATGTGGAAGTCATAACCGTTGGTGCGCAAGTTTAGGTAATCAAATACACCACCAGCAGTCCATAAGTACTTAGTACCAATGGTAATTGGCGTGACACCAGCAGCCTTCAGCGTTTCACCGGCAGCCATTAAGCCAGCCCAGTCTGTAGGCACTTCAATGTTATTTGCTTCAAAAATGTCCTGGCGATAGTAAACACCCCAGTTGTAATAAGTGTAAGGCACGCCCCACTTCTTACCGTCAATGGTCATAGATGCTGCGGCAGAAGCCAAAGAATCATTTAGTCCGTTGGCTGCCCACACATCATCTACTGGCTCAAATAAGCCTGCATTTACGTATGGCAACATACGGTTACCGGCATACCAGTTGGCCAAATCTGGCGCATCTGCGGTAAGGAAGTTACGAATGGAAGTCTTATAACCTTCATGGTCAAATAAGTTCCAAGTCACACTTACATCAGGGTTTTCAGCTTCAAAGCCAGCGATGAGTGCTTCAAAAGCAGCTTTTGGGGCTGGATCAGACGTGTCAGTGTTGATCACTAACTCGCCAGAAAAGGCATTTGCAGACATCATAGAAGCTGCAGCAAATAGGGCAGCTAAAGTTTTTTTATTATGCAACATTGTGGTTCTCCGTTTTTATTAAGTTCCAGATAATGAGATCTGTTTTCACTTATTGCAATCGAATAATAAGTATGAGAACCTCTATTTGTCAAGCACTTTCGAAATCATGAACGTGTAGAATAAGCTCACTAGATCTCTAGTTACGTATCAAATAAAAGGGTTATTAACATGTCCAGCGTTTCTTTAATCAATACCACTAAAAATTATGATGACATCCGTGTTATCCATGGAGTGGATCTACATATTGAAGCGGGAGATTTTTGCGTATTTGTAGGCCCTTCAGGCTGTGGTAAGTCTACCCTTTTACGCATGATTGCTGGTTTGGAAGAAACCACATCTGGCAGTATAAAAATTGGTGAGCGCGATGTGACTAAAGCAGACTCCTCCGATCGTGGCGTGGCCATGGTATTTCAGACCTATGCTTTGTATCCTCACATGACTGTGCGTGAAAATATGAGCTTTGGTCTGAAAATGAATAAGGTTCCTAAGCTAGAAATCATCAAAAAAGTAGATCACGCATCCAACATATTGCAGCTAACCCCTTACCTTGACCGCAAACCTAGAGCTTTGTCTGGCGGCCAGCGTCAACGTGTAGCCATTGGCAGAGCCATCGTGCGCGGCCCAGAAGTATTCTTATTTGACGAGCCACTATCAAACTTAGATGCCGAATTAAGAGTAGAAATGCGGGTTGAACTTGCCCACCTGCATAAAGAATTGGGGGCTACCATGATATACGTGACCCACGATCAGGTAGAAGCCATGACTATGGCTGACAAAATAGTAGTGCTTAGAGCAGGCAGAATAGAGCAAGTGGGCTCACCTTTAGAGCTATATAACAATCCAGTGAATAAATTTGTTGCAGGCTTTATTGGCTCTCCTGGCATGAACTTCTTAAATGCTGTGGTAGAAAATGGCGCCCTTATGGTGCCCGGGTTGAATAACATCACCGTGCCTTCTAAAGCCACTTTGCCTGCCGAAGGCACTGAATTGGTAGTTGGCATTCGACCCCAGCACTTTGTACAAAGTGAAGTACCTAATCCATTTAAAGTGGATATAATTGAACATTTAGGCGGTGTATCTTATGTGCACTTGCACACAGCTACAGGTGAGAAACTCATTGTAGAGCAGCGTGGCAGCTCGCTAGAGCGTGGCGTAGAAACCATCAACTTGGCCGTAGATTTGGACGATGTCATGGTATTTGATGCTCAAACCCAATTACGTATTCGATAACACAGCAGATTTATAAAACATAAAGGGACTTTGCATTGACCACTCACAAGTGCACTGTAGACACATCAGCCAACCAAAAGGCTGTAGATATATTTATTATTGGTGGCGGCGTAAATGGCTGCGGCATAGCTCGCGACGCTGCCGGACGTGGCTTAAGTGTTTGCCTTGCCGAACAAGGCGACTTGGCCCAAGGCACCTCTTCTGTTTCAAGCAAATTATTTCATGGTGGCCTAAGGTACCTGGAATACTATGAATTTAGCTTAGTGCGCAAAGCGCTAAAAGAGCGTGAAGTGTTATTAAGCGCCATGCCCCACATCAGCTACCCTATGCGTTTTATAATGCCCCATCATAAAGGCTTACGAGCCAAATGGCTTATTCGTATGGGTTTGTTCTTGTACGACCACTTAGGCAAGCGCAAATGGTTGGCAGGTTCTAGCCAGATTAATATGCGCCAACATATCGCTGGAACGACACTAAAAAGCAGCTACACCCATGGCTTTGAATATTCAGACTGTTGGGTGCATGACTCACGCTTAGTCGTGCTAAACGCCAAAGATGCAGCGCTGCGTGGGGCCAAAATAATGACCCGCACTAAAGTGATTAATGCGCAGCGCGATAACAACCAATGGATCATCACTACCCTTGATGTAAACACACAAAAAGAGCAGCAGTTTCGTGCTAAAAAATTGGTTAATGCCTCTGGCCCATGGATTCAAAACGTTATTTCAGACCAGATAAAAGTACCCACAATGCATAAAGTGCGCTTGGTGCGAGGCAGCCACATAGTGGTGCCTAAAATTTATGACCACGAGCATCCTTATATAATGCAAGGGCATGATGGCCGCATTGTTTTTTTATTGCCCTTTGAAAATGATTTCACACTCATAGGCACTACCGATGTAGACCACTCATCAGCCCCGCAATCAGCAGAGTGTAGCGATGAAGAAGCGCAGTATATTTGTGAGTTTGTGAATGAATATTTAGATAAAAGCGTAAGCACTAAAGACATTGTTTGGAGCTTTTCTGGTGTGCGGCCCTTATTTGATGATGGCGCAGGCAAGGCCAGTGCTGCAACCCGCGATTACGTACTAGAGCTAGTGGGCGCAGATACCGCGCCTTTATTAAATATATACGGCGGCAAGATCACCACCTACCGCAAACTAGCAGAAGCCACTATGGCTGCTTTAGACTTTGATGCAAAACACCACAACTGGACAGCTGGCGTGCCATTACCAGGGGGTAACTTGGCAGTGGACGGCGTGCCTGCCCTTATAGATGAACTGTGTAACACCTATAGTTATCTTGATCAAAAGTGGGCTCAGCGATTAGCAACTACCTACGGCACGGAGTCATTCCAATTACTAGGCAAAAGCCAAGACATAACTAGCTTAGGGCATAATTTTGGTGAAAATCTAACCGAAACAGAAGTCAACTGGCTTATTGACCACGAGTTTGCCATGAGTGCAGATGACGTATTATGGCGCCGCACTAAGCTAGGTTTGCGTTTAAGTGAGCAACAACAACAGGTTTTACAGCAATGGTTTGAGCAACGAAATGAGCCTAGTCACTCTAATGAAGCCACACCAGCAAAAAAACACATTACTGCGTAAATTATACCCATTAAAAATTGCCAGTATATTTACAAACTGCTAATATATAAGGTCTCACTATTTGGAATTGAAACCTAGTTCCAAATTTAATATTGGTTACACATAAAAGCAGACTTCTCTATGGATCACTCGCAACAAGACGGAACAGTAGGCAAAGCCTTACTTATGCTAGACATTATTGCAGACTCTGGCACGTCTTTGCGTTTCAATAGCATTCTTGATGTAAGCCCATTTCCAAAAGCCACAACCTATCGCTTACTGCAAACTATGACCAGCCAAGCCATGCTTAGCTATGATGCAGAAAGCCAGAAATATTCTTTAGGCATGCGCTTAGTGCGCCTTGCACATAATGCTTGGAAACAAGCCTCTTTAGGGCCCATAGCTGCACCTCACTTAAACCAATTAGCAAGTGCAGTGGGTGAAACCGTGCACTTGGCGCAAATTGATAACGGACAAGTGTTATTTATCGATAAGCGCCACACTTCGCACCGCTTTGAAACTCTAGCTCAAGCTGGGCGCATTGCCCCCGCTCACTGCACAGGGGTGGGCAAAGTGATGCTAGCTTACATGCAACCAGAACAACAAGACTACGCCCTACAAAGGCAAACCTTTATCCAGTTTACCAACACTACTATTACAGACAAACAGGCTTTACTTGAAGAGCTAAGCAGTATAAAACGTGAAGGCATTGCTTATGATAAAGAAGAGCATGAAAACGGTATTATTAGCATCGCGGCCCCTATTCTCACCTCATCAAAGCTAGTGATTGGCGCCATCTCTATCGCTACCTCTACCTCTAGGCACACGGTGGACGATTTAAAGCAGTATAAAGACCTTCTCATCAACACCACCATGGCGGTAAGCGTTGAAGCTGAGCTTTACTTGCACCCTACTAGTGGCAGCTAATGAGCTTAACGGCTCATTAGCTGCACTTTAAGTAAATACAGCGATCACGGTAATCACCTGCCTGCTCAAACTTTAGGTTTTTGCACGCTTTATGCATGGAGTTGAAAAAACTATTTTAGGAGCCAGTGGATGCCTAGCAAAGTGGATGCGTACAAGTATCAAACATTGGCATTAGTTGTGCTATTAAAAGAGTACATTCTTATTTCTTCTCTTGGAAACCAACCACACTTTACATAAAATTCCTGCGCTTTTACATTTTCGTTTAAAACAAACAGATGTGTTTTCAAGATACCTATTGATGATAAAGCGCTTGTTGACTCTGAAACAAGGTTTTTACCTACCCCTTTTCCTCTGTGTATATTGGACACAGCCAAATGTTGTAAATACCCTCTTCTACCATCTGTACCCACCAATAATGCACCGACAACTTCATGATCAAACAACGCAACAAAACTTAAACCTTTATTCCGAACTAAGTATGAATTAATGCCTTGCTTGGAATCTGCATCTTTCAATGAAAGACTTTCAGTTTTACTCCATAATTCTATAACTGCTTCATAATCAGATATTAACATTTCTCTAATTTTGATCATTTACGCACTCTCCCTTGCTTTGTTAACTTATTGCTTTTAGATATCGCTCAAGTGGCAACAAAGATAAGATAATTGCAACAAGCCTCCATCTTTTAGTTATGTATACGTTAACGGTTACTCAAGATAATGCCACCACCAAAGACAACAAAAATACTGTTGTAAATTTTGGAGAAAACACGGCCTATAAGCTTATTCTTTAAATTTCTGCCTATGTTTTTTGCAATATATGAATATAATAAATGGACTACTAAAACTATTACGCATATTAAGAAGAACATGAGCAAAAACTGACTTTCAACTGGGTAATCGGATGTAATAAATTGCGGCAAGAATGCTGATAAAAATATTACTGTTTTAGGGTTACTAGCTGAAACAAAGAATCCTGTTTTGCAGATTAATAGTTTGTTTGACGCTTCACGTGCTATTGAGGTTTTTGTATTGGACTTTGGACTATCATTTTTAAGTAGACCTTTAACCCCAATGTAAATCAAATAGAGTCCACCTATCACCTTAAGTATAAAAAATGCTGATGGCGATTGTTCCAATATTGCACCGGCACCAAATGAAACGAGAACTACGATAATAGCTTGGCATGATAAATTTCCAAATATTGAAAGTAGAGCTTCTTTGTACCCGTATTTCATAGCGTTTTGCACGACAAATAAAACGTTTGGCCCTGGAGCTAAAGTAATAAATAAGTACGAAACGAAAAATACACCCCAAGTTTCAAAACTCAAACTTCACTCCTTTTAAAATTAGTAAACATAACGCCTAGCTCACCGGAAAAATGCGAGCGCAGCGAGTAATTTTTCCGGTGCAGCTACTTGTTAAGTAGCAAACTCGACAGAATAAGATCTTGCTTAGATAATTCTTGAACTGCGTATTCATAAAATTCCTGATTTCGCTTGGCGCCACATATATTTACAAGCTCTTTTCCCGCCTGTGTAAACAAAACCTTACCTACCTGAATCTGATTGTCTTTTTCTTTAGAAAATTCTACGAGTGTTGGCTGTCCGTAATAAAAAAACACAGTCTGCTTTTGATATCCCATTCTAAGGTAGTCACTAGTGGGTTCAAATGATATTAATCCAATCGCGTCTAGATGTTTTAACGCTGTAAAGTCGATGCCTTCTTTTTCATATATTTCATTGTCAGTATTAAAAACTAACGGAGTTAGCTCACCCAGAACCCATGTGAATTGACAAAATTTTGTAAAGAGATCGGCGTCTTTTTTGTCCATAGACGCCACAAAGTCAACTGTACGCTTAGAGTAAGTTCCGGGCTTAGTAGCTTCTCCAGCCAATAAACTTGACCATAGTGATTGCATCGATTCATCTGAAACTTTATCGCACTTATCAAAGAAGTGCGCTACCCAGTCTTCTTCAAGCTCTTCGGTTCTAGCTTCTGGGGGAAGTTCTTTTGCAGCCTTGGCAGTAATATTCTCAATATTTTCCTGCTTTCTCCCCTCCTGATGCACTAAACGCTCAAGGCCTCTTTGCTCAATTTCGCTTAACTCGATATTAGCAAGTGCTTTAATTTTTTCAGCTTCAGCCTCTGCTGCCGCTTTCTTTTTGATTCTTTGAGGTTCATATAAGACCCCTACGGCACTACAAACTTTCTCTATTAGGACAGTAGCTGGCTTAGCCAAATCGCCTAGATTAATTACAGAATTTCCGTCTGGCATGATTTCTCCTTTGCTACTTAACGCCTCCATAAACGGCGCGAGCTTGCGAGCGTCCGGCGACCGTACGGAGCGCACTTAATGGCCTTGTTATACATTTATTTTAGTTAATTTCATTAAATTTTTCTTTCATTGTGGGGTTTCCATGAGTCAATTTCTTAATCGTTAAGTCGTCGGCTTTCTGATTAGCCAAACGGAACTGGTTTCCACTTGTTGTTAGTTCTTTTTTTACTTTTTCCATAGCAGCAATAGACTTATCAATCTCTTTTATTGCTTTTTCATAATGCTCAGAAGCTGATTCATAATTTTTTTCGAATCCCTCTTTGAACTTAGTTATTTTATCTTCAAAATTACTGACATCAATATTTTGATTTCTCACTAAACCTAATTCTTTCTTATATTTCAAAGAATTCATTGCCGCACTGCGCAGAAGAGTGATGATTGGTATAAAAAATTGAGGACGAATGACATACATTTTTTCAAACTTGTATGAAACATCAACAATTCCGTTGTTGTAGAGTTCATTATCAGACTCTAAAAGAGAAACCAAAATTGAATATTCACAATTTTTGTCATTACGGTCTTTTTCGAGTTTTGAAAAGAAGTCTTCATTTTTCTTCTTCTTACCCGTTTCATCATTTTCATTTTTCATTTCAAACATTATTGAGATGATTTCAATGCCTTCGCTATCATTTTCCCTGTAAATAAAATCGCCTTTGGTTCCACCACTCGAGTCATTGTCTTTTTCAAAATAAGCATTCTGAAAGGCTGTTGCGCGAAGTTTGTTGAATTCAATCTCACAATGCTGCTCCAAGCTTTCACCCACCATTTTCGTTGAAAGCTTCTGTTTAAAGTCTCTTAGGCGTTCAATTTCATCTTCTTTTAGTTTTATAACATCATCTTTTGCGATGAGCTTATTGGTAAACCGCTCATTAATTGATTTTTCAAGCAGTTCTTTTTCTGTCTCTTTAATTTTTAGATCATTAGCAAGATCATCTCGCTCTTTTTCTAATTTTTTTGTGGCGTCAGAAAAGTCTAGTTTTTTCTGTGTCTCCGCATTACTAATTTCGGACTCCATTTCAGCGATTTTTTTCTCTTTATTTGCAAGAATTTCAGCATGCTCGATAGCGCTTTTAGATTTAAATTCCAATAGCTGATTGTCCTTTTTTGCTATTTCTTCACGTAAAGAGTTTCTAATATTCGCTTCTGCGAGTTTAACCGCATTCTCTTTTTCGTTATCTGCAAGTGTTAGTCGATTTGTAAGCTCTTCTTTAAATTGATGATCGCGAACTTGCTTGAGAATATCAGCAAAGCCAGCCTCGTCTATTTTGAAAGCTTTCTTGCAGTTTGGGCAAATAATTTCATTCATATAAGTATTCCCTTACGGTGATTGGCTATGATTTTTCACGCGCCATTGTGACTGTATAACAGTACATTTATGAGGCCAACTGGCCTCATAATAATTATTAGAAAGCCGCCCTCTTATTTTTTTCTTGCTCAAACATTAATTTTTAAGTATCTGAAGGCATTGAATTTTATCTAAACCTTACTTGCCTTGTTATAAAAAAAGAGCGGTTTAGGCTCTCTATTTTGAAAATAGAGCTATGTTGTATATAAAACCAGTTACCGAAATCTATTAACGCCTACCTACCCTTTTTACAATCGATACCAGAGCAGTGTGCAGGTGCAACGCTAGAGCACAAAAAGCCTTCACTGCTGTTTGAACAGGCTCTTGGTGCTCTGATTGATGCATTGCTAACAACACACTTATAAGGCTTATCGGCACCCATAATAATTATCAAAGAACCGCGCCACTATTGTGTCTTGTAAAAATATTACCTTACAAGATTAATAAAATATAGCACTTTCTTGGCAAATTGCTTGCCTAGTTACAATAAAGATCAGTTAATCTGCAAGCACATGCAGGTTCTGCGCTACACCATTAAGCACAGCTCACTTTATCTGCACCCTACTAGTGGCAGTTAATGAGCTTAACGGCTCATTAACTGCACTTTAAGTAAATGCAGCTGATCGCGATAACGACCCGCCTGTTCAAACTTTAAGTTCTTAGACGCTTCATACATGGCATCTTCTGTTTTGCCTATCAGCTTAGACAGTTGCTTGCTGTTGAGCAGCTCACTATCCACGGTGAAGTCCATGTTTTCTTCAGATGCTTTTTTACCCGACTTACTGCCTTTGTTTTTGCCAGAACCAGGTGTGTAGGCACCTTCCATAATGTCTTGCACCGACTTAACAACACCCGTTGGGGTGATGTTATTAACCCTGTTGTGCTCTATTTGCTTTTCACGGCGCCTGTCTGTTTCATCCATGGCCCGCTGCATGGAGCCGGTTATTTTTTCAGCGTACAAAATAGCCCTGCCGTTCAAGTTACGCGCGGCGCGGCCTATGGTTTGAATAAGCGAACGCTCTGAACGTAAAAAGCCTTCCTTGTCAGCATCTAAAATAGCCACAAGAGATACTTCTGGCATGTCCAAACCTTCTCGCAAAAGGTTGATACCTACTAAAACGTCAAACTCACCAAGGCGCAGGTCGCGCACAATTTCTACCCGCTCTACCGTGTCTATGTCTGAGTGTAAATAACGCACTCTAATGCCATGTTCATGCAAATAATCCGTTAAGTCTTCCGCCATACGCTTGGTTAATACGATGGCTAACACACGCTCATCTTTAGCGGCACGAATATTGATTTCAGACATCAAATCGTCCACTTGCGAGGTGGCTGGACGTATTTCAATAGGTGGGTCTATCAAGCCTGTAGGCCTTACCACCTGCTCTACTATGCAATCGGCATGGTCATTTTCATACACACTAGGTGTGGCAGATACAAAAATCTTTTGCGGCGCAATGTCTTCCCATTCTTCAAACTTCATGGGCCGGTTATCCAGCGCTGTGGGCAGTCTAAAGCCATACTGAACTAGCGTTTCTTTACGCGACCGGTCACCTTTGTACATGGCTCCCAATTGCGGCACGCTCACATGCGACTCATCCATCACCAGCAAAGCATCTGCTGGCAAGTAATCAAATAGTGTTGGTGGTGGCTCGCCAGGTTTGCGGCCTGATAAATAATGAGAATAGTTTTCTATGCCTGAACAAAAGCCTAGCTCTCGAATCATCTCTATGTCATAGCGGGTGCGTTGTTCTAATCGCTGTGCCTCTACTAACTTGTCGTTTTCCCGAAAATATTCCAACCGATCTTTTAACTCAAGCTCAATTTCATCAATGGCGCTAAGCAAAGTTTCTCTGGGCGTCACATAGTGGGTTTTAGGGTAGATGGTAAGCCGCGGCGCTTCACGTAATACTCTACCAGTAAGCGGGTCAAAGTAGCTTAGGCGTTCTATTTCGTCATCAAACAGCTCTATACGCACGGCTTCTTCATCAGACTCTGCTGGATATACATCAATCACGTCACCGCGCACCCGATAAGTAGCACGGTGGAAATCCACATCATTACGCTTGTACTGCAGCTCTGCTAGGCGTCTAACAAGGTCACGTTGGTCCCATTTGTCACCACGGTTTAGGTGCAACACCATTTTATGGTACAGCTCAGGGTCTCCCAAACCATAAATGGCAGACACAGTGGCCACGATAATAGTGTCAGAGCGCTCTAACAGAGCCTTAGTAGCTGACAGGCGCATTTGCTCAATGTGTTCATTAACAGATGAGTCTTTATCGATAAAGGTATCTGAGGCTGGCACATAGGCTTCTGGCTGATAATAGTCATAGTAGGACACAAAGTATTCTACTGAGTTATTAGGAAAAAATTCCTTAAATTCGCCATATAACTGAGCAGCCAAAGTTTTGTTATGCACCATCACCAGCGTAGGCCGTTGCACTTTGTTAATCACTTGAGCGATGGTATAGGTTTTACCAGAGCCAGTAACACCCAAAAGCGTTTGCGCAGCTAAGCCAGCATCAATGCCTTCTACCAGCTTTTTAATCGCTGTAGGCTGATCACCGGCAGGCTCAAATTTTGACTTCAATTCAAATAGAGGATTCATGATTTACTTCATTTGGATTCATTATCTAGGGTCTGCGTGATACCCTATTGTGCAAACCCAATAGTATAACGGAGTTATGCTCGTGACGTGGCCTCTTTCGCAACGAATACACTCATTTAAGCCATCGGCTACAGTGAATATAAGTAACCTAGCTGCCCAAATGCAAGCTGAAGGTAAAGACGTGATAAACCTAGCTATGGGTGAGCCAGATTTTGACACCCCTAGGCACATTATCGACGCTGCAAGCAAAGCTATGGCAGCAGGCCAAACCCGCTACACTAACGTCTCTGGCACCATATTGTTGCGCCAAGCGATCTGTGACAAATACCTGCGAGAAAACAATCTGCACTATCAAGCTAACCAAGTGTTGGTGAGTAATGGGGCTAAACAAAGCATCTACAACCTAAGCGTCGCCTTATTAGAAGCAGGTGATCAGGTGATTATACCTGCACCTTTTTGGGTGTCTTATGCTGCCATGGTGACTATGGCAGGGGCCGAGCCTGTCATCATTACCTGTAACGCATCCCAAGCCTTCAAAATGACCGCTACACAGCTTGCAGATGCCATTACCCCTACTACCAAATTACTCATGCTAAATAGCCCAAGCAACCCCAGCGGCCAAGCTTATAGCTATGATGAATTGTTTGCTATGGGTGAAGTGCTGCGTTTGCATCCAAAGGTGATGGTGGTCAGTGATGACATCTACGAACACATCTATTGGGGTGAGGCGCCATTATATAATCTGCTTAATGTATGCCCTCACTTAATGGATCGATGCGTGTTGGTGAATGGGGTGTCTAAAGCTTACGCCATGACCGGATGGCGTATAGGTTATGCAGTAGGGCCACAGCTTATTATAGAGGCCATGAAAAAAGTGCAGACAGAATCTAGCTCATGCGCTAGCAGTATCAGCCAAGCCGGTGCACAAGCAGCACTCAATGGCCCACAAGACTCATTAAGCACAATGCTGCATGCCTATAAGCTGCGGCATGATTTTGTAGTAGCACAACTTAATGCTATGTCTGGGCTTGCAGCCCTACCCAACCAAGGCACCTTTTACAGCTTTATAAACGCTAGCGCAGCCATGGCTGCACTGGGTTATGAAGATGACATCGATCTTGTTGAGAACATATTAAAGCGCACTGGTGTGGCACTGGTGCCTGGCAGTGCGTTTGGCCTGCCAGAGCACTTTCGCTTATCTTACGCCACACACTTGAGCCTATTGCAGCAAGCCTGTGAAAGGTTAGCGGTGTTCTTTAATCATTAGGTGACTGCTGCATCTTCCACAACAACGCATACTGACCATCAAGAGCAAGCAGCTCTTGGTGGCTGCCTTGCTCTACCACCTGACCATCAGCAACCACCAAAATACGATCAGAATCAACAATGGTAGATAGTCGATGTGCTATAGCTATTGTCGTTTTATTAGATGATATTTTTGCCAACGCTTTAAGAATACTGTTTTCAGACTCTGAATCTAGCGCTGAGGTCGCCTCATCAAAAAGTAAAATAGAGGGGTTTTTAAGCAACACCCTAGCAATAGCAATACGCTGCTTTTCACCACCAGACACCTTAAGGCCACGCTCACCTACAATGGTTTGCACACCCTCTGGTATAGACTCTACAAAGGTGCGCAGCGACGCCATATCTATGGCATTCCAAATATCCTCGTCACTAGCATCCGTGCAGCCATAAGCCACATTATTCCAGATAGTGTCGTTAAACAGCACCGTGTCTTGAGGTACCACACCGATGGCTTGCCTTAGGCTTAGTTGTTGCACGTCTTTCACATCTTGGCCATCAATCCTGATAGTGCCAGCATTCACATCGTAAAATCTAAACAACAAACGCCCAATGGTAGACTTGCCAGAGCCGCTAGGGCCTACAATAGCCACTTTTTCACCAGGAGCCACACTAAAGCTAAGATTTTTTAAAATTTGACGCTGCTTTTGATACCCAAAATCTACCGCTTCAAATTCGATGGCTGCATGATCAACTTTTAATACCGTGGCTTGCGCCTTATCCTGCACAGTAGACTGGCGCTTTAATAAACCAAACATGTTTTCTATATCAGACAAAGCTCTGCGAATTTCACGGTAAATAAAGCCCAAGGCATTAAGTGGCACAAACAACTGTAGTAGATACAAGTTAACCATCACCAAATCACCAATGGTCATGGTACCTTCGGCCACGCCTTTAGCTGCAAGATACATTAAAGCTGTAACTCCTAAGCCAATAATTAACGCTTGCCCCGAGTTAAGTAGCGCTAAAGATAAACGATTATCTACTCTTGCTTGTTCCCAAGCGCTTAAATTGGCACTGTATTGTTTGGTCTCAAAGCTCTCATTATTAAAATACTTTACGGTTTCAAAGTTGAGTAAGCTATCTACAGCGCGAGTGCTAGATTTGCTGTCTAAACGATTCGCTTCTTTTACAAAGCGTGTGCGCCATTCTGTAGTCTTAATACTAAACACCACATAAACCACCACACACACCAAAGTTACAGCCGAAAACCACACATCAAAAGCAAATAGCAAAATCAGCATCACTACGATGAGTTCGATAATGGTGGGTAAAATGTTAAACACCATAAAGCGCATCATAAAGTTAATGCCGTTGGTGCCCCGATCTATGTCCCGGGATATACCACCGGTTTGGCGGCCTAGGTGAAAATCAAGCTCCAACTGATGTAAGTGCGCAAACACTTCTAAGCCCACTTTACTCATGGCACTTTCAGTGACTCGGCTAAACACCGCGTCACGTAGCTCTCCTAAAAATACGGCACCAAAGCGCATGCCACCGTACAACAGGACAAAACCTAAGGGGATAACCAGCAATTGCTCTGGAGTGTCACTATCTAGGGCATCAACGATATGTTTGAAGACCCAAGGGATGACCAACGCCACTCCTTTGGCGCTCACCAATAAAGCCATAGCGATAATCACTCTGGCCTTATGAATCATAAGATAGGGCCACAAGGATTTTAACAGAACCATTAATTCAAGCTCTTTTAATTCCTTTACTTGATGCTGGCCGTAGCCTTGTTTAGCGCTAGTTTTCAAGAGTCTATGTGCAAAATAGCTTCAATTTCCACCTGCACACCTTTAGGCAAAGCAGCAACACCTACAGCAGCACGAGCTGGGTAAGGCTGTGCAATATAAGTGGCCATAATTTCATTGATGGTGGGGAAATTAGATAAGTCTGTCATGGATATATTAAGCTTTACCGCGTCTGCCAAACTACCGCCACTGGCTTGTGCTACCGCTTTTAGATTTTCAAACACTTGTATCGCTTGGGCAGAAAAATCTTGGCTACACACTTCCATAGTCTCTGGGTCTAATGGGATTTGACCAGAAATATAAACCGTATTACCTACCTTAACCGCTTGAGAATAAGTACCGATAGCCGCTGGGGCTTTGTTGGTTGAAATAATAGTTTTAGCCATGGAAAAGACACCTTAAAAATGAATTAAAAAACATGCTGGATAATAGCAGGACTTAAACAAATAAACACGGCAGATCAGCAATAGAATCTAACACTAGGTCTGCGTCAAATTCTAGCTCAGCCCGCACACTAGTGCCTGTGAGCACGCCAACATTGCAGCCCGCTTCAGCACTTTGGCCCATGTGTAGGTCATGGGTATTGTCACCCACCACCATTACTTGTTCAGGCCTTAAACCTGTGTGCTGGCAAAAGCCCAACACCATACCTGGCCCCGGCTTACTACCAAAACCAGAATCATAACCTACAAGATAGTCAAACAGATGCAAACATCCAAAATGCCCAAGAGTGGCTTGAATGCCTGCCTCACTGTCCATGGTAGCCACACCCAATGCTAAACCCTTATCAAATAAAGCAGTTAAGCACGGCACAAGGCCTTCAACAGCCACACTGCTGCCATGAGTAGAGGCTGCAAACATATTGTTCAACAAAGCTTCTACTTCATCTATGGGTTTATTAGCTAACCGCGCCCACACCAAACTGATATCTCGGTTATTGCCTGCAGCTAAAATAGAGCCGCCCAATACACGCTGGGTTTTTAAGTCAAAGCCTGTGGCTTGCAGCATGGTTTGAGCTAAAGCCTGGTTACCATCAGCCACTTTTAGCACTGCAGCGCTAGCTCTTGGCACCCAAGTGTCATGAAAATTTAATAGTGTGCCGTCTTTATCAAACACGATGCCTTTTATTTGGCTAAAATCTACGGGTCGCTTGGTGATGCTCATTAAGGCTTAACCTCGACGTTAGTTTCTGCATGATCATCTTGCGCCACGCTTGCTGCTGGGCTTGTTTCGTTATAACCGCGCCAGCGGCTAGATCTTAGTTCACCTTCACGGTTAAGCACTGGATAAGCAATGGCTGTGAAATGCGAATGAAGGCGCTTAACATCACGCATTAGGTCAGTAAATAACGAGTGTGATATTGGATTAGTTTTGTCTGCTTGCATGGTGCGCTGTTGCTGACCATCTAAAAAGGTTTGATGGCTGGTATTAAATTCATGCTTGGCTTGAATAAGGCCACGGGCACTGCCCACGTCTTCACTCATCATCACCTGAAATGACATGGGCATCACTTTAAAGATAGCCTTCATGCTGGCATCCAAGGCCTCATTTTCGTATTCAGTAAAATCTATATGCAGGTTATTTTTCTTTTTCAAAAGCGAAGTCATGCTGCGCTCTAAGGTGTCACCAGCGTGCTCTATATTGGTAATAAATAATAATAAATCTTGGCAACGATAGCGCTCTTCTTCAGTGAGGTCTTGGCCACCTAACTCTAGCAAATACGCATTAATTTGTTGGTGAAAATCGTCAATAATGTCATCGCTTTGATGTATTTTTTTCTCTAGAGCATCGTATCTTTGAGTCATACCCAAGTGCACTTCACGCAACATGTCTTCTAACAACTCACCCATGGTGAGAGTGTCTCGCACCACGTTAGCAAGCGCAGCAGAGGGCGCAGTATCTTGCACGTCTTTAAGGTATTTGGGGCTAGGTAAAGGCGCTAAGGTTTCTCTTGGCAAGCGTGTGTCTATCCAGCCTGCAAGCTTACTTACTATCAACATACCAAAGGCAGCAACGGTGACATTAAACAAACAATGCATCAATACCAGCTGCCAAGCAGGGTCTACACTTACAAAGTTAAGCACTAAATGCACTTCACTCACCCATGGCGCAAACGCCATAGCGCCGATAGTACGTAATATTAAGTTACCTAAAGGCGCTACTCGCTTAGCGTTGCTAGATTTGCGAGATAAATACACAGGAATAAAAGCACTACCAATATTCACACCTAATATCAGCAACAAGCCTGGCTCCACACCTATAACACCCGCCCCCACAAGGCCTGCCAATAGCAGCACCATAACTAGGCTTGAATGTAATAAAAAAGTGAGTAAAGCGGCAAACAGCATAGCCAACCAAGGCTCTTCTATAAGGCTGCGTAACATATCACTAAACAACTGTGAGCCTTGCAACGGCACCGCTTGTTGGCGCAATAGCCCTAAGGCAAGTAGCATAAGGCCCAAGCCCATAAGTGCTTCGCCAATACCGTGCTGGCGCTTATCCTTGGCACGCAACTCCATAAACACGCCAATAGCTATCAGTAATGGGCTTAGCGCACTTAGGTCAAAAGAAAGCACAAGAGCTACTATGGTAGTGCCTACATCAGCGCCTAATAAAAGGGCTAATCCAGCTTCACCTTGAATACCTAAAGATGCAGCAAGCAAGGCAGATGCGGTGCTACTTTGAAGAATTAGCGTGAGCACCATGCCCAAACCTAATGCCGACCATACGCCGGCAAAACGGTCACGAATAAGGTAGGCTAAGCGCCCACCAAAGGCTCGTTTCATACCCTGCTGCACCCGTTTTAAGCCCCAAATAAGCAAGGCTACCCCGCCTGCTAAACCAATGAGCAGCTGGGTAATACTGGTGTCTGATACGGGGTCGATATGCGCCTCTGATAAAGGTAACTATTGTGTTGGATTGACTTGCATTGCGCAGGGCCTAAATGCCACACTGCAAGCTATGATATAGAGTAACACAAGAACTTAAAAATACTAATAATGGGACCTATATAGTTATGAAAAATAAAGTAATTTTACTCATTCTTGACGGTTTAGGTTATTCCTATGCACGCAAACTCATGGGTAACTTAGAAGGCTGGGTAGATTCTGGTGAAGCACAACTATGGAAAGGCCAATCTGTGTTGCCTTCCGTGTCTGGCCCATGTTATGCCAGCATCCATACAGGGCTTACCCCACAAGACCATGGTGTTACCAGCAACTACCACCAGGGCAAGCTAGAAGATGCCGACATTTTTAGCGCCGTGAAGTCAGCAGGTGGCACCACAGCAGCCGTGGCACATTCGTTTTTTTCAGACTATTTTCAGGCCAGCCCCTTCAACCATTTACGAGACATGGAAGTAGACGATATAAACCGCCCCATTCAGCATGCGCGCTTTTATACCATGGCTGGAGAAAACAAAGCACAACCAGCCACGCCATCAGACATCGATCTTTTTTGGCAAATGAGTTTGCTTATTCAGCGCCACCAGCCAGATTACTTTTTATTCCACTCCAGCACCCTAGACAGCTTAGGCCATCACTATGGGTTTGACTCTATAGAAATAGACAAAAACTGCTATACCATTGATGCTGCCTTAGGCGACTTTATACCGCGCTGGCAAGAGCAAGGCTATGACGTGATAGTAACCGCAGACCATGGCCAAAGTGCACGCGGGCACCACGGTGGCACCGAAGCGATCATGCGTGACATCCCCATTTACTACTTTGCCAACCCCCACAACCCTATTCAAGGGCCATCAACCAACCATGTGATTGCTCAAACTGCCCTTGCCCCAAGCATATTGCAGCGCATGGGCATCCCTATACCTGAGTCGATGCAAGCCAGCCCTGTGTGGAAATAGTAACCACCTAGTCTCTAAATAATAACAATAAGGCACACCATGGCAGATCATTATTACGACTACATTATTATCGGCGCAGGCTCCTCTGGATGCGTATTAGCAAACCGTTTAAGTGCAAACCTAAATTGTGAAGTGTTATTACTAGAAGCAGGCCCAAAAGATACAAACCCATTGATCCATATGCCTGCAGGCATCGCTTTTTTGCTTGATCATAAAAAGCTCAGTTGGCGCTACCAATCGGCCCCCCAAGAGGCTATGAATCAGCGCCAAATCCCTATACCAAGAGGCAAAACTTTAGGCGGCTCTAGCGCGATCAATGCCATGGTGCACATACGTGGCCAAAAAGAAGATTACGACGCATGGCATGCTTTAGGCAATGCAGGCTGGAGCTATGATGATGTGTTGCCTTTTTTTCGTCAATCTGAAACAAACCTAGGCGCCAATATAGACCCAGGATTTCATGGTAGCAATGGCCCTTTGATCATCAGTGATCGATCTTACACTCATCCTTTAAGCGATCAATTTGTAGCCTCTGCCGTGGCTACAGGCATGACACATAACCATGATTTTAATGGGCAAAATCAAGCGGGGGTGGGTCGCTACCAAGTGGCGCAAAAAAAATCTAAACGGTGCAGTGCCGCAACTGCCTTTTTACATCCTATTGCAGACCGACCTAATCTAAAAATCATCACAGGCGCCCATGTTAGGCGTATTATTATAAAAGAAGGCAAAGCTCTAGGCGTAAGTTATCAAGTAGATAATAGAGTAAACCATGCCTTTGCCAGCCAAGAAGTTATCCTCAGTGCAGGTGCCATCGGCTCACCTCAATTATTGATGCTTTCAGGCATAGGCCCTGCAGACGAGCTGGCCAAGCACAACATTAAAATGCATGCACATTTGCCAGGGGTGGGTAAAAATCTGCAAGACCACCTGAACGTGTCAGTGTTGGCTCGCACCAAAGGTGCAGATAGCCTTTATGGCATCAACAAAGGTATGGGCGCTATCACCACAGGCTTGCGCTATTTTTGGAACAAATCAGGCCCAGGAGGCAGCAATGCGGCTGAAAGCGGCGCTTTTGCCAGCTCTTCGTTTAGCCCTAATCGACCAGATATTCAGCTACATTTTATCCCTTTAATGATATTCCCCAAACCTGTACCTGAAATTAAACAGCATGGTGTCACTATTCATGCCTGCAATTTGCGCCCCACAGATGCCGGACAAGTCACCCTAGCTAGCGACAAACCTAAAGACGCACCCATTATTGACCAGCGTTTTTTACAAACTCGAGGCAACATAGATCGCATGCGTGAAAGTGTGTATATGTGCAGAGACATACTTAACAGCGGCCCCTTTGCGCAGCTTATACGCAATGAATATGCCCCAGGTAATGAAGTGCTGTCAGATGCACAAATATGCAACTACATAAAAGCCACAGCAGAAACGGAATATCACCCCGTAGGCACCTGCGCCATGGGCCAAAGCGAAATGGCTGTGGTGGATGCAGCATTGCGTGTGTATGGCATTAAAAATCTACGTATTGCCGACGCATCCATCATGCCTAACCTTATAAGCGGCAACACCAATGCCGCCTGTGTAATGATAGGGGAGAAGGCCGCGGCTATGGTTATAGCGGATGCTAACCAATAGGTTTTCAATAGCAGTATTTCCTATGCAGTGGCCAACTTTTTTTGACCACTGCATACCAAGCCTATTTGGCTTTAAAGCGATTCATAAAGCTAATATCAATGTGGTTTTTCAACCGCCAAACCCAACGCCCATGCAGCGCAACATTCATCTTAAAAGGCCCCAAATTAAAGCCATAGCTGGCGATAGCACTTTGGTCTGCACAGGATATTAAATATAAATTGTTGTGCCGCGGCCAATAGGCTCGCAAAGTGGCTGAGTTATTAGTGGCTAGAAGATTATAGGCCAGTTGCTTACCTGCTCGAATAGCGTGCACTCCAGAGCGCTGTAAGTGTGTGGTGGGCCTGCTGCAAATATCTCCAGCGGCAAATACATTAGGATGAGAAACACTGCGCTGAAACTCATCCACCAGTACAAAGCCCTCAGCATCCAAAGCTAACCCAGAGTCCCCAAAAGATAGAGCTGGTTTTGCAGTGCTTACACGCAGGTGGAAGTTTTGCATACTGGGTTTGGCTACGTTAGCAGACATGGCTTGTGAAAAATCTATGTATTCATACACCAAGGTAATGTGGGCTTTTTTTAGCTGGCGCATTATCAAATGGCGCACCTTGCTGTTAAAACTGCTCATCACACCATTTGGGCCTGCATAAATAATAATCTTATGTTCCAGCTTAGCTCTATAAGGCATCATGTGACGCGCAGCAAGCGCAATTTCTACAGCACCAGCGCCGCCACCAGCTATGGTAAGCGTGGCAGGAAGTTTGAGGTTTAGTTGCTGCTGCCACGTTTGCCACGTTTGTGTAAAGGCATCAAAAGGCTTTACTGCAACCCACTCATTAAGCGCTGCAATATTGCCAACCAAGTTGGGCTGGCTACCTATGGCAAGAGACAAAAGATCGTAATCAAGGGCACTTTCATCATGCAAAACCAGCTGCTGCTGTTGCGCATTGAAATGGGCAAGTTTTCCAAGAATAAAAGTCACCCCTGCCCTTGAACACAAATTTTGCAAATCTATCTGGCAGGTTTCCAGCGCATAGGTATTGTTGATCCAGCCAGGCAACATGCCAGAATAAGCCTGTTTTTTAGTGGGTGATATCAAGCTGATTTTTAAACTTGGACAAGGTTTATTGATGAGCTGCTCAAGCATGATCACATGGGCGTGCCCACCGCCTACTAAAACCAGATGCTTCATAAAGATTGTAGCTCACAGTCAAACTGTTCTGTAGTCACGCTAGCTTGGGCCCTATCGCTATATCTAGCACCACTTACTGTGTGTTGATTGATCAGCTTGTTTAGTTGGCCCATCACTTCATCATCTAGCAATAGGTTATTGGCGCCTATATTTTCTTCTAGGTGCTCTAAATTTTGGGTGCCTGGAATAGCGATGACGTTTTTACCTTGGGCAATCACCCATGCCAATGCAAGCTGCGCAGGAGTGCAACCTTGGCGTTTAGCCAAATTAAAATAAGCAGGTAATAAAGACAAGTTTTTGGGGTAGTGGTGGGCATCGAAGCGCGGCATGCTTTGGCGCAAATCTTGCTCACTAAACAACGTGGTGTCATGTAATTTATTAGTTAAAAAACCCCTGCCTAAAGGGCTGAAAGCCACATAAGCGGCACCAATTTGTTGGCTGGCTTTAAGCACTTCTATTTCTGCATTACGTGTCCACAAAGAATATTCTGACTGAATAGCACTAATGGGGTGCTCTGCATGGGCTTTATACAGATCGTTTGCGCTGATTTCAGACACCCCCACTGCGCCTATTTTACCTTCGCGCGCTAAGTCGCCCAAGGTGCCTATGCTGTCTTCAATAGGCACTGTGAAGTCACGCCTGTGTAAATAATACAGGTCTATATGATCAGTTTGTAAGCGTTTTAGGCTGGCTTCACAAGTTTGTCTTATATACTCAGGCCTGCCATTCACATGGGGTTTACTGTCAGGTGTTTGACCAAAGCCACATTTACTTGCCAAAAAAAACTCACTACGCCGCGCGTTAAGAAATTGGCCTAGCATGGTCTCGTTGTGTCCATGACCATACACTGCTGCTGTATCTAGCATGGTGTAGCCTAGATCTAATGCTTTGTGAAGAAAGGTTTTGCAATGAGTATCGCTACTTTTTTCACCGTAGCCGTGAGATAGGCTCATACAGCCCAAACTCACTGCAGATACGCTTTGGTTGGCAAGTAGTCGTGTGTGGTTGGCCATGGTGTAGCTCCTTTAAAAAGCACTAACATAAAATACCAGGCCTAGTTTCTAGGCTTAGCAGTGCTTTGTAAAGCGCGTTTTAAGCCAGTGTGCAACAAGCGCCAAGTTAACTCACCACACCCATCACATTAGTCTCAGCGATGACTCTGTCATCACCTATAGTTTGTAATACAAACCATAGGTCTCGCCAGCCCTTACAGTGGCTAGTTCTAAATTTCAACAAATCTGTAGCGTTTGGATCTAACAACAAAAAATCGGCTTCTTTGCCGACACAAAAACTACCAATTTTATCATCTAGATCAAGGGCTTTAGCGCCGCCTAAAGTAGCAAGATAGAGGCTTTGTTCTGGGCTAATGTTATGGCCTTTTAATTGCTGCATTTTATAACCATCTGCTAGGGTATGCAGCATGCTAAAGCTAGTGCCACCTCCCACATCAGTACCCATGCCTATTTTGATGCCATAATCTTGCAGCTTTTTCATAGGGAATAGCCCTGAGCCAATAAACAAGTTAGAGGTAGGGCAATGGGCAATGGCGCTGTCTGTTTTTACCAGCCTGTCACACTCTTCATCACATAAGTGAATGCCGTGAGCAAATACGCTGCGCTTGCCCAGCAATCCTGCTTGGTCATAGACGTCTAGATAGTTTTTTGCCTTAGGAAAGAGCTCTTTCACCCACTCTATTTCATCTACATTTTCAGATAAATGGGTGTGCATATACACCCCTTCATGTTCGGCTAATAAGCGACCTGCAGCTTTTAGCTGCTCATCTGTTGAGGTAGGCGCAAACCTTGGTGTAATAGCATATTGTAAACGATCTACCCCGTGCCATCGTTGGATAAGCTGCTTGCTTTGGTCGTAACTAGATTGGGCAGTGTCCAGCACATTATCTGGCGCGTTGCGATCCATCATCACTTTACCCGCAATAATGCGCATGTTGTGTGCTTGTGCTTCGCTAAATAGTGCATCTACAGAGTCGCTATGCACAGAACAAAATACCAAGGCTGTAGTGGTGCCATTTTGTAATAGTTGGTTAATAAAGACCTTAGACACCGCGGCCGCTTTTTCTGGGTCTTTAAAACTTGCTTCCACTGGAAAGGTATAGGTGGTTAACCAATCTAAAAGCTGTGTGCCATGAGCTGCTATCATTTGTGTTTGCGGATAATGAATATGGCAATCCACAAACCCTGGCACTAAAAGATACTGGCTACAGTCTTCTATTTTAGTGGATTGCTCAGGGGTTAGTTCATGCTCTAAAGACTCATAAGGGCCCATTTTATGCACTAAACCATGTTTTACCCATAGCAACGCATCTGCGTGATACTCCACTGCGTTAGCATCTTTGTCTGGTTCACCTAGGCAGTGTAATAGTGGTCCTCTTAGCAAACGCTCAGACATGATGTAACGCCTCTTTTGTCGATGTATTTGCTATATTAATATTTACTTTGGTAGCTTGCTGGGTAACGCCTTGCGCGTTTTGATATAACTCCATCACTTGGGCTGCTATAGCAATGGCGACTTCCATAGGGTGCTTGCCACTTATTCCAGCTTTGCCCATGGGACAATGCAAATGTTCAATAGTAGTTTGCGCATAGCCTTTTACTGCAAGCCTTTGGGCAAACTTACGCCCTTTAGTCACCGAGCCAATCACGCCTAAGTAGCTGCTATCATCTCTATCAAGTACCGCTTGAGTGAGCGCTAAGTCGACCCCATGGTGATGGGTCATTATTAAATAACAGCTGTTTGGCATACAATCTGCCACATGGTCTTGGGGGTGCTCTTCATGCACGCCCTTCACCCCTTCTGGCAATTGTTTAGGCAGCATGTCATAGCGGCTATCTACCCATGTTACTTGCACGGGTAATTGAGCTAACAATGGTACCAAGGCCCTACCTACATGGCCTGCACCAAACACCACTACTGGCATTTTGTTGGCACTAAACACTTCATACATTAAGCTCACCTTGCCACCGCAGCATTGGCCCAAGCTAGCTCCAAGGGGGTAATCAACTAGTTGGGTTGAGCCTTTTGCGGCAGCTTTATTGGCTGGTCTATTGATTAGCACATCAGCTAACATTTCACGGGCGTGGGCCACAGCTTTATACTCTAAGTGCCCACCACCAATCGTATCAAACTGCTGCTTTTTAGTGACTAATATTTTACTGCCTACACCTCTTGGAGATGAGCCTTGCAAAGCCACAATGCTCACCAGCGCATAGCTTTGGTTTTGCTGCTCGCATTGCCATTGGGCTTTAAGCCAAGCTTTCATGATGCGCCTCTTGTAGTTTTTTCAGCCTGTTCTTTGGCCTCTTGCAGTGCCCACAGCACACGCTCTGGTGTGGCTGGCGCATCAAGCTGAGGGTTGGCTTTTTCGCCTCCAAAAGCCCATATAGCATCGCGCAGTGCGCTCCACACCGAAATACCATGCATAAATGGCGGTTCTCCCACGGCTTTAGAATGGTAAATAGTAGCTTCATGGTTTTTGCTATTTTGTAGCAAGGCCACATTAAACTGCTTAGGTGTATCACCTACTGCAGGGATTTTATAGCTAGCACCCGCGTTAGTTTGCAGGCGGCCATCTTGGCCCCACACAAGCTCTTCAGTAGTAAGCCAACCCATGCCCTGAATAAAGCCCCCTTCTACTTGTCCCAAATCAATGGCGGGGTTAATGCTTTCACCCACATCATGCAATATATCCACTTGGGACACAGTGTAAGTGCCTGTGTACGTATCTACTTCTACTTCACTTACAGAGGCGCCACAAGAATAATAGAAAAATGGCCTGCCTTTTGCTTGTTCACGATCATAATGAATTTTTGGTGTGCGATAGTAGCCTGTGGCAGACATGGAAATGCGCGCTAAATAGGCTTCTTGTGTGAGCTGTGCAAACGATATTTGATGCTTGGGCCAAGACACATTACCTTGGCTAAATTCTATATCTTGCGCATCCACTTGGTAGGTTTCTACTAGGTAATCTACTAAGCGTTGTTTAATGGTCAATGCTGCGTTGCGCGCGGCTTGGCCATTAAGGTCTGTACCACTTGAAGCCGCTGTAGGTGAGGTGTTTGGCACTTTATCGGTGCGGGTGGACGTCACTTCTATATGGGCCAAGGGCAAGCCTAGCTGCGCAGCCACTATTTGAGCAATTTTAGTATATAAACCTTGGCCCATTTCTGTGCCACCATGGCTTACTTGCACTGTGCCATCGGTGTAAATGTGCACTAATGCTCCTGCTTGATTAAGGAACATAGCGGTGAAAGAAATACCAAACTTTACTGGTGTTAAGGCTAAGCCTTTAATATAACGACCACCGGTTTTAACTGCGGCTTGATTGTGGCTGCGTATAGCTTCTCTGCGGCCCCAATAATCACTAGATTCCACTAATTCGTCAATAATTCGAGGCAAATCCACATCCGTTACCGTCTGGTGATAGGGGGTGGTATTACGCTCATCTTCACCATATAAATTGATCTGTCGTATTAACAAAGGGTCTTTGCCAAGGCTGCGTGCAATATCATCCAACATTTGTTCTGCTAGCATCATGCCTTGTGGCCCACCAAAGCCTCTAAATGCTGTATTTGAAACGGTATTTTGAAACCAACGATGGCCCGTAATAGTAGCTGCTGGAATGTAATAGGCATTATCTGTGTGAAACATCGCTCTATCGACGATGGCATCAGATAAGTCTGGGCTACAGCCACATAAACCATTTAGCTGTGCATCTAGTGCCGTAATACGTCCAGCATTATCAAAACCCACTTGGGCTTGGTTTACAAAAGGGTGGCGTTTCCCTGTAAGAGCCATATCATCACTACGAGCTAAACGTAATTTAACCGCCTTTTGATTGCGCACTGCAAGCAACGCAGCAAGGCAGGCCCATTGTGCAGCTTGGGTTTCTTTACCACCAAACCCACCACCCATGCGACGCATATCTACCACTACTTTGTGCATAGGCAGGTTTAACACCTGCGCAACCAGCTTTTGCACTTCACTAGGGTGCTGGCTAGAGCAGTGCACCAATACACCGCCATTGTCTTGTGGAATTGCCAAAGACACTTGTCCTTCAAGGTAAAAGTGCTCTTGCCCGCCTACCTTTTGGTCGATGTTAAGGGTGTTAATAGATTGCTTTAAGGCCTCTTTACTGTCGCCTTTTATAAGGCTGTGACTGGGCCGAACCTGTTTATTGCTTAACTTTGCATCTGCTAAGGTTAAGATGGGGTTTGTAGATTCAATTTCTGCTTGGCCTAATCGCGCTGCTTTACGAGCTGCATCACGTGTAGTTGCCGCTACGGCAAACAAAGGCTGGCCAAAGTAGTCTATACGCTCATCCACCAATAACGCATCACCACTGAACACTGGGCCTATGTCCGTTTGGCCCGGTATATCTTTTACAGTGATCACATCCACCACGCCCAAAGCATTAGCGACATTTGTTAAGTCTTGGCTCTTTAGTAGGCCAGACGCTACATTAGCCATACCCACATAAGCGTGTAAGCAGCCCTGAGGCGCTGCAATGTCATCGATATAAAGGGCTTTGCCAGTGAGATGCAGCTTGGCACTTTCATGGGGCGTAGCTTTACCCAACATATGTGATTTTTCAGTGGGCGCAAGGGTTACTGTTTTAGGGTTAAGTTCTGGTAATTTTCTCATGCAAAAGCCTCCTGTAAGAAACCTTGTATGAGATTAGCTGTCACCTGTTGGCGATAGGCTGCACTGGCTCTCATGTCATCTATTGGCTGGTAATCTTGGGCTAGCATCGATGGCACTTGGCTCAAAAGTTTGGGGGTTAATTGTTTGCCCAAAAGCTGACCTTGGGTATTGGTAGCCATTTTAGGGATAGCTGCCATACCACCACAGGCAATACTAATCTGGGTAATAATGTCTTGCTGTAAAGTGACACTCATCGCTACACAAGTAGCTGATATGTCATCTTCGGCGCGCTTACTTACTTTTTCTACAGATACCTGCATCGCCTTTGACGGTAAAGGTATAATAAGGCTATGAATAAATTCACCACTAGCCAAGGCATTTTGCTTATAACCTAAATAAAAATCTTTTAATGCAATAGTGCGCTGATTCATACCTTGTTGCAGCAACAACTTAGCTTCCAACACAAGCAATAGTGGTGGCGTGTCCGCAATGGGTGAGCTGTTAGCAATATTCCCCACCAAGGTCGCTCTATTACGCACTTGTCGTGAAGCAAAGCGAGCTAGTAAATGAGTCATTACAGGCAACCTTTGCCCACAAAAGGCTTCTACTTCGCTCAGGCTTACACCAGCACCTATATGCATTTGGTTATCACACACTTGTATTTGCTGGAGCTGGGCTACACCAGACACATCGATCAAGCTATCCATGGATTTAAGGCCTTGGGTAATATCTAACGCCAAATCTGTAGACCCTGCCACAAGCCTTATATTGGGTGCGGCCTCATAAGCTAAAGCAAGCTCTTCTAAGCTACTAGGTGTTTGATATGCTGGTGTCTGAAAATCTTTGGAGCTTAAAGAGTCGGCGGTTTTCGCCTGCATGGTTTGCAGCTGTTTAAAACAACGGTCATACCCACCCATTAACTCAAACAGAGGGTCTTTACTTCTATCCATGGGTGCTAATTGGTCTGCTGCTAAAAGAATAGGCTGGTAACCAGTGCAGCGGCATAGGTTGCCTGATAAAGCTAACTCAACACCATGGCGGTGCTTTGCAAAGGCTTCTGGACTAGATAATACACTTGGCTTCGTATTGAGCCACCATACGACCAAAGACATGACAAACCCCGGGGTGCAAAAACCACATTGGCTAGCGTGGCAATCTATCAAGGCTTGTTGCACTGGGTGTAATTGTTGCGCCTGTAAACCGTCTAAGGTGATCACATGTGCGCCATCAAGGCTACCTAATAAAGCAATGCAGGCATTGACACTTTGATAGGCAATAACCCCTTGTTGAATGCGACCCACTATTACAGTGCAAGCCCCACAGTCACCTACTGCGCAGCCCTCTTTAGTGGCACTTAAGTGCGCAGACTCTCTTAACCATTGTAATAAGGTAATGTCTGCAGCTGGTTCAATTATTTGAGTCGCTGTTTGATTCAATAACACGCGCATTTGCTGTACTCTAATTAGTTAGAGTATTATCTTCTCAATAGTTGTCTATATAGTCAACTTTTCATTTGACCCAATATAATGCTTAATATACATTAGCGATAAATTACGCATCGCAAAACAGCAGCAGCTAGCAAAAAAGGCCACAACCCATGAGTACAAACATTGTTAGAGGCCCCTATAAACCAGGCCGCATAAGAGCACAAAGTAGAGATTTAATCTTACAAGCTGCTGAGGCAGAATTTGCCTGCCATGGGTTTCGTGGCGCCACCATGCAACGCATTGCTGAATCTGCAAAAGTGCCCAAAGCCAACATTCATTATTATTTTTCTAACAAACTAGGCCTTTATGGTGCGGTATTAGAAAATACTCTGAACCTATGGGACACAGTCTTTAATGAAATTTCAGACCATGATGAACCATTTGATGTACTAAGCCGTTATATAGATGCAAAAATGGATTTTTCTCGCACTCACCCTAAAGCTTCACGTTTGTTTGCCAAGGAAATGATTAGTGGTGCGCCCCACCTAAGCGCATACCTGCAACAAGATTACCGGCTATGGTTCAAGCAACGCATGGGTATTTTTGAAAGTTGGATTGCACAGGGAAAAATGGATAATGTAGACCCTGCCCACGTGATTTTTATGATCTGGGCAAGCACCCAGTATTACGCAGACTTCGAACCACAAATCCTTATAGCAACCGATACTAAAAATTTATCGGAACAGGCCTTTCTAGAAGCTTCAGACTCTATTAAGCACATAATTCTTAAAGGCTGTGGGATACGCTAAACGCTCGTCCTTGAGCATTTAGCGCTTTAGTAATGCAAGCTGCTAGGTGTCTTCACCTTCTGCCATGTATTGTTGATCAAGTTTTACCAGTGGCTTTTCATGTAGCACTTGTTCAAACGATTGCAAACGCTTATGCACAGATAACAGTTCCACAACCGTTGGCCACACATTGATCAGGTATTGGAAGGAACTACTCACTTGCCCAAATGCAGTCAAGATCTGCTGCAAAATACCAAAGGTAATAGTACCTGCAACGATGGTAGGGATGAGTATGATGTAAGCAAACAGGTTGTCTGCCTGCAAATAGAAGCTACGTGCTACGTTAAAGTACATGTAGTGAAAATAAAGCTTAAAATAATTTTTACGTACATTACCAAATAGCTCACTTAGTGTTTGTGGCTCAGCACGGTCTTCATAATCTTCGCCATAAACCAGCTCTTTACGATAAGCCGCCTCTACCCGTTGGTTTTTAAACTCTAATCCTGGTAACTTTATACCCACAAGCGCCATGAGCATCGTGCCAAATATAGACCAAAAAATGGCCGCATAAAAAAGTGGCGTAGCAATAACCCCCACCACAGGCAACTCTGTAACATATTGCGATAGCGACCAAAGCACCGGCAAAAAAGCCACCAAGGTCATAAACGCATCCACTAACGACACACCCAAACCTTCCATTATGCTAGAAAAACGCATGGTGTCTTCTTGCACTCGTTGGGCTGCACCTTCTACTGTTCTTAGCTGTGGCCACTTAGAGGCATAATAATTGTTCATAGCCGTGCGCCAGCGAAAAATATAATGGCTCACAAAAAATCGTGTCATCACAAAAACAATCACTGCCAAAAATGCGATTTGGCCAAAGATAATAATCAAATCATACAGCTGCACTGCAGTAATACTGCCTGGCTCTGACAGCGCCCCTTGAATACTATCGAAAAATGGACGCCTCCAGGTGTTAATGGCTACAGACACTTGCACAGAAAAATAGGTGCTAAACAAAATGAGCGCACTACCAAAGATAGACCATAACTGCCACTGGTGCGGATGAAGTTTCACCCATGTTAATCCAAACATCATTAAGG
This sequence comes from Candidatus Njordibacter sp. Uisw_002, assembly GCF_047730155.1. NCBI lineage: Bacteria > Pseudomonadati > Pseudomonadota > Gammaproteobacteria > Pseudomonadales > Candidatus Njordibacteraceae > Candidatus Njordibacter > Candidatus Njordibacter sp. Uisw_002. The sequence continues at coordinate 865,807 of NZ_CP159832.1, read as the reverse complement.
TGACAAAATAGTAGAGGTAAAACCAGAGAAAATCTGGGCTAATAAAGTGCCCCAAACCAAGCACAGGTTCGGCATCTTCTGCTGGTAACTCAAAGCCTATAAAAGTGCCCAACTGATCACCAAAGCCATACCAAACACCAATGCATACGCTTGCCCACACAATGAGGCTAATAAAAAACCACTTGGGACTAGGAAAAAAAGATTGGAACATAGGATTCGCCTATTCAGAGTTGAATTATTATATGAATGAGGTTACCAATTTAGACAATTATCTTAAAAATATCTACCTATAAAAAAATATTGACATGATATTCATTCAGTGAAAAGATGCCCCTATTATTTTGGTATACCATAATACAACCGCAATTGGTCATGAATATATTGGTGAGGAGTTGTTGCTATGAAATTTTCTTTGTTTGTCCACATGGAGCGCTCAGATCCAAACAAACCCCACAAAGAGCTATTAGATGAGCTAGTAGAGCTTACACTTATGGCAGAAAAAGCGGGTTTTGAAACCGTATGGATTGGTGAGCATCACATGATGGAATTTACCATCTGCCCCAACCCACTCAATTTTATGGCTTATTTAGCACCTCTTACTAAAACGATTCGTTTAGGTTTGGGCACTATTGTGGCGCCATTTTGGAACCCTGTTCGCCTTGCTAGTGAAACAGCGCTTGTGGATATGATGAGCAATGGCCGACTTGATTTTGGTATTGCCCGTGGTGCCTATCAATCTGAATTTGACCGCATGACTGACAACATGGCAGCCAAAGATGGCGGCGGGCCTTTACGGGAGATGATTCCTGTATTACAAAAACTGTGGGCCGGTGACTACGCCCACGATGGGGAACATTACTCTTTTCCTACCTCTACTGCTGTGCCTAGTGTTACCCAAAAGCCTTTTCCACCTATGTGGGTCGCTGCTAGAGAACAAGAGTCTCACGACTATGCTTTAAAGAGTGATTGCAATGTAATGATCACACCACTTATTGCGGGTGATCAAAGCATTGAACTGGCTTGTGAGCGTTTCAAACAAGCCTGTGTTAACCACCCCGAAAAACCAGCACCTCAATTACTTGCCCTGCGCCACACTTGGGTGCACGAAGAAGGTGAAGATTGGCGCAAAGGTGCGCAAGCCCTGCGTGATTGGTATGGGTATTTTTATGCATGGTTCAAAAATGATCAAGAGCCTGTCAACGGGTTTGTAAAACCACTCACCGATGCACAAATGAATGAAATGCCAGGCTTTGGTTTGGATGATTTACATAAAAACCTGCTTATAGGCACGCCAAAAGAAGTCACTAAGCGTATTAAACACTATGAATCTTTGGGTGTGACACAATTTAGTTTTTGGAGTGATAACGGCCTACCCCATGCACAAAAGAAAAAGTCGCTCCAATTGTTTATCGATCAAGTGATGCCCAACTTTAACTAAGTAGTTAATCCTTATCACTTGAAACCAAGAAATATTAATACATTATTAGTAGGAAAAAGCATGCATTTTGAAGTTCGTAAAGTAGTTACCTCCATAGAAGAGATTCGTATTGAAGGCGGCAAAGCTGCTGCTACTCCCATTAAAATGGTGGGTGTGGCCTATATTATTAAAAACCCATGGGCAGGCCAAGGGTTTGTAGAGAACCTTCGCCCACAAATCACTGCAGGTTGCTCGCAGCTAGGTGAAGAAATGGTAGCGGCTGTACTGTCTCATTTCCCTAGTGGCGATGCTATTGAAGCTTATGGTAAAGCTGCTGTTATTGGGCTAAATGGGGAAATCGAGCACGCCTCTGGCATTATCCATACCTTGCGTTTTGGCAACCACTACCGAGATGCAGTCAATGCAAAAAGCTTTTTAAGCTTTACCAATAAACGTGGCCCAGCTGGCACTTCTATTCAAGTGCCTATGATGCATAAAGATGACGCTGGGTTTCGCTCCCATTACATCACTTTAGAAATGCACATTGAAGATGCTCCAGCAGCTGATGAGATCATTGTAGTGTTAGGTGGATCTGATGGTGGCCGAGCGCACCCACGTATCGGTAACCGTTATATGGATATGGAAGAAATTGCTGCAGAAAAAGCAGACGCACAAGCCTAATCTTAATGAAACTTTTCTGCCCATATGGCACTCATTATCAAAGCTTTGGTGAGAGACAGTCTGATAGCCCCACACTGGTATTTATTCATGGTGTGGGTTTAGATTTAAGCCTATGGGAGCGCCAAGTTAACGCCTTTAAAAGCACCCATCAAGTGATCACCTATGACATGATGGGCCACGGTTTAAGCCTAAATGCTCCGGCAAACATTACACTTGAGACGCTTGCCCAACAACTACATAGACTTATTGAACATTTACAGCTTGAAAAAATAACTTTAGTTGGTTTTTCGTTAGGCGGTCTGGTCGCCCGTGTTTTCGCCATTAAATACCCCCAAAAACTGCATAGCCTAAGCATAATGAACAGCGTATTTGATCGTAGCGAAGACTTACGCCAAGGCATATTAAACCGGGTAAATGAAGTTGATAAGAGTGGCCCTAGTGCTAATATAGATCAGGCCCTAGCCCGATGGTTTAGCCGCAACTATACTCAAGAAAACCCACATTACATCGCTCAGTTAAAAGCTAAAGTATTGGCTAATCATAGTGCAAGTTATCGCCTTTGTTATCGCTTGTTTGGTGAGGGTGATAATGTAATGAAAGATCACTTAAGTGGCATTCGCTGCCCTACTTTAGTGACCACTGGCGAGCTAGATCCAGGCTCAACTCCCGCTATGAGCTATGCCTTAGCGGCAAAACTGCCTTTTGCAACCGTGTCTATTTTACCTAATGCTAGGCACATGATGCCTGTTGAAAATGCACATGAAGTCAATCAGCTATTACACCAATTTATTAGCATTCATTCATGATCTATTAGTGAGTGCTGTAACAAAAGGAGCACGCTATGGCACTTAGCCAATATCAGCTATTTATTAACGGCCAATGGGTAGATGCAAAAGACGGTGGTCGTTTTGACAGCTTAAACCCGGCCAATGCACAGCCATGGGCTAGCTTTTCTCACGCTCAAGAAGCAGATGTAGATGCTGCGGTACAAGCCGCCCAAAATGCATTTGAAGATTCAAGCTGGCGCAACCTACATGCCACAGCTAGGGGCAAATTGTTACGAAAATTAGGCGACTTAATCGCTGCCAATAAAGAGCACTTGGCACAATTAGAAACCAACGATAACGGCAAACTGATTCGTGAAACAATGGGCCAAATTGGCTACATGCCAGAATTTTTCTATTACTACGCAGGCCAAGCTGACAAGCTTGAAGGCCAAACGTTACCTTTAGACAAAGCGGACATGTTTGCCTATACCACTCACGAGCCTTTGGGCGTAGTGGCAGCAATTATTCCTTGGAACTCGCCCATGTATTTAACCGCGGTAAAACTTGCTCCAGCATTAGCTGCTGGCAATACCGTGGTGCTTAAACCTTCTGAACATGCCAGCGCCACTATAGTGGAACTAATGCATTTAGTTAAAGAAGCAGGCTTTCCAGATGGAGTTGTCAACGTAGTGACAGGGTTTGGCGCCGACACTGGGGCGGCGTTAACTAAACACCCACTAGTGCGACGTATTGCTTTTACTGGAGGTGGCGCTGGTGCTAAAGCTGTGGTTAAAAATAGTGCGCAAAACCTAGCCCAAATAAGTCTAGAGCTTGGTGGCAAGTCACCTAACATTATCTTTGCAGACGCTAATATTAGCAGTGCTGTAAATGGTGTAGTGGCAGGTATTTTTGCCGCTAGTGGCCAAAGCTGTGTCGCTGGAAGCCGTTTATTGGTGCAAGACAGCGTGTATGACGAATTTTTAACAGCCCTAAAATCACGTGTTGAACGCATTATTATTGGTGAGCCTATGAATGCCAAGTCTGAGATGGGCCCTATGGCTACTCAAGCTCAACTGGCTTTGGTGGAGCGTATGGTTGCACAAGCACTGGAGCAAGGCGCAACACTTGTGCATGGTGGCAAGCGCGTTTCACCCTCTAATAACATTCACAGTAATGGCTGGTATTACCATCCTACTATCTTGGCAGTAGACAATAACCAGTGCAGCATCATGCAAGATGAAGTATTTGGCCCTGTGGCCAGTATCATGCGCTTTACAGATGAAGCCCATGCTTTAGCTTTAGCCAACGATAGCCAATTTGGCTTAGCCACTGGCATTTGGACCCGTGACAATGGTCGCGTGCACCGCATGAGCAAAGCCGTGCAAGCTGGCATTATCTGGGTGAACACCTACCGTGCCGTTTCGCCCATGGGCGCCATTGGCGGCTTTAAAGCCAGTGGCTATGGTAGAGAAAGTGGCATTGATGCAGTAAAAGATTACACCCAACTAAAAACCGTTTGGATCAATACCTCAAGCGAGCCTATGGCCGACCCCTTTGTAATGCGCTAATACTCTAAAAATGTTTAATATTATGAACGTTTTGATATAAAATTAAGTACAACTAGCACACCCAACACCGTGCAATGACTAATAATAGGATTCATACCATGCAACTGAACAACCCAGCACTTTTTCGCCAACAAGCTTATATTAATGGCACTTGGTTAGATGCCGACTCAAAAGCCACTATGGAAGTGACTAATCCTGCCAATGATGAAGTGATTGGAAGCATACCTGACTTAACTGGAGTAGAAACTGCTCGCGCCATTGAAGCAGCTAGAGTGGCTATGATTAGTTGGCGCAAACAAACAGCCAAACAGCGCGCTGCTATCATGCGTGTTTGGTTTGACCTTATCATGGCCAACCAAGATGACCTTGGTAAAATAATGACTTTAGAACAAGGCAAGCCCTTAGCCGAAGCTAAAGGCGAAATTGGTTACGCTGCAAGTTTTATTGATTGGTTTGCCGAAGAAGGCAAGCGCATTTATGGTGATATTATTCCTACCCATAAAGCCGATGCTCGCATTGTGGTGACTAAAGAGCCCATTGGAGTAGTGGCTGCTATTACACCTTGGAACTTTCCAACGGCAATGATTACCCGCAAGTGTGGCCCTGCATTAGCAGCTGGCTGTGGGTTTGTAGTGCGCCCAGCATCAGAAACGCCTTTTTCAGCCCTTGCACTGGCTGTATTGGCAGAAGAAGCGGGTATTCCAGCTGGATTATTTAACGTGATTACAGGGCAATCTCGCCCCATTGGCGCAGAGCTTACTAGCAACCCTACTGTACGTAAGCTTACCTTTACCGGCTCTACGCCTGTAGGCAAGCTACTGATGCAACAATGCGCACCTACTTTGAAGAAGGTCTCTTTGGAGCTAGGTGGCAACGCACCGTTTATCGTGTTTGATGATGCTGACCTTGATTCTGCTGTAGCAGGCGCTGTGGCTGGTAAGTATCGAAATGCAGGCCAAACCTGCGTGTGTGTGAACCGATTTATTGTGCAAGAAGGTGTGTATGACGCTTTTGTTGCTAAGTTTGCAGAGAAGGTGGCTCAGCTTCAAGTGGGTAACGGCATGGATGAAGGCGTCACTCAAGGGCCAATGATTAACCAAGGCGCTATTGATAAAGTAAAAGATCACATTGAAGATGCTTTAAGTAAAGGTGGCAAGCTTATATGTGGCGGCCAAAGCCACACACTTGGCGGCAGTTTCTTCACCCCTACAATTATAGGCAATGCCACTACCGACATGAAAATGGCCACAGAAGAAACCTTTGGCCCAGTAGCACCTATCTTTAAATTTAAGGATGAAGCGCAAGCCATTGCTATGGCTAATGATACCGAATTTGGTTTAGCTGCTTATTTTTACACCCGTGATATTGGCCGTGTTTGGCGTGTTGGCGAAGGCTTAGAGTATGGCATGGTAGGTATCAACGAAGGCATTATCTCCACAGAAGTTGCACCTTTTGGTGGCGTAAAAGAGTCTGGAATGGGTCGTGAAGGGTCTCATTATGGTATTGAAGACTTCCTTGAAATCAAATATATGTTAATGGGTGGTTTGTAATTAACCCCAACCTTACACAAGGACACACTTATGTCAGATTCTAAACCTCATTCTGAAAAAAATAGATCAGAAAAATTTGAAGCGGGCTTAAAAACCCGCAAGGCAGTGCTTGGCGATGCTTATGTAGATGCATCCATTGCAGCAGCAGACGACTTCACATGGCCGTTACAAGAGCTAGTTACAGAGTATTGCTGGGACAGCATTTGGAACCGTGATGGGCTACCCCACAAAACCCGAAGCTTAGTAAATTTAGGCATGATCACTGCTTTAAACCGCCCTCATGAGCTCAAACTGCACATTCGTGGCGCCTTTAATAATGGCTGCACTAAAGAAGAAATACGAGAAGTGTTGTTACAAAGTGCTATTTATTGCGGTGTGCCTGCATCTATCGACGCCTTTCGTTGTGCTAAAGAAGTGTTAGCGGAAATGGCTGCGGAATCTTAATCTATGCCCAACCAACTTGCAGACCTTAAAGTCACTCGCAACACTATTACGTTGCGTCAGATGGTTTTGGATAAACTGCGCGATGCTATTATTAGCACCCAATTAAAGCCAGGCCAACGGTTGGTAGAAAGAGAATTGTGCGAAGCTTTAGATGTAAGCCGCACGTCTGTGCGTGAAGCCCTAAGGCATTTAGAATCAGAAGGTTTGGTGCAATTTGCAGGCCAACGTGGCCCAAGTGTGAGCGTACTTAACACGCAGGATGTAAAAAATATTTACGAACTGCGTGCAGCACTGGAGGGTTTGGCTGGACAGCTATTTTGTGAACGCGCTAGTGATGAACAAATTAGCGCCCTACAAGACACCACAAATGCATTAAAAAAGGCCTTTGATCAATCTGAAGTAGAGCAAATATTAGCCTGCACTAAAGCCTTTTATGATCAATTACTTGAAGGCAGCGCTAATGCTGAACTTGATGCCAGCCTTAACCGCCTTTTGGCTCGTATTATGGTATTACGCGCTGGCACTATTAACCAAGCAGGACGCTGGAAACACAGCCTTTTAGAGATGCAAACTATCATGCAAGCGATCACCATACGTGACAGTGAAGCTGCTAGAAAAGCCTGCATTCACCATGTTCACGAAGCTTGTGCTATCGCTCTTAAACTTAACAGCTAAGTTTTAAACTAAACAAACTGAACAATGCTTGTGTGTGGGTCTCGGCTTTGTTTGGCTTGGTTTAGTTGTTCTAAGTAATACGCCCAATGTTTTTGATGATTAACACTAAGATCATACAAATAATCCCAGGTGTATAAGCCAGAATCATGGCCATCATCAAATTCAAGCTTTAAAGCGTAATAACCCACACCTTCTACGCCCGTTAGCTTAACTCGGCTCTTTCCTACCTGCAGCACAGCTTGATCTGGGCTATGCCCTCGCACTTCTGCACTAGGTGAAGAAATACGTAGGTATTCAGCAGATAAGGTGTAGCTTACCTCTTGTGTTGCTCCAGCTTCTAAATAGCTAAGTTCTAACGTGTTGCTTTTTTTATGAAGCTTAATCTTAGTAGGGTTCACGGCATAAATCTCGGTTAGCGTTTGCGGCGTATTAAGTCGCGAATAATAAAACGGTTGGGATCTAATCCCCAAGCCACACATTGTGCCACAGGCAGGCTTTGGTTAGCCATCTGACAAGCTAATATTTGCGCACTTAAAGGGGCGCTAACAAAACCTTTAGAGCCATGGCCTGCATTTATGTATAGCCCGGGTAGGTAAGGCATGTCTTGAATAAATTTATAATTAGCATCTTGGCGTAATTTGGCAAAGGCCCCAATCACCGCAGCCTCATCAGCTAGCTGCCCTACCATAGGTAGGTAGTCAGGAGTTACTGCTCGAAAGCCCACCCAGCCGCCTACAACATCCCCTACATCCAATGTTTTTTGATTAGGCAATACATCACTTAGGCGCCCTAAATTATCAATATGGTCTTTGTCTGACAACTGCGTATCAAGCGTGTGCAGGTTATAGCTTGCCCCCACTGATAAAATGCCTTGCTGGCTAGGGGTTACGTAGCCTTGCCCACATACCACAAGCGCTGGGCTTTGTTGTGTGTCTACATAGCTTACTTGACCACGAATAGCCTTTAACGCAAGGTTTTGCTGCACCAACAGATTTTTGGCACTATTTGCATTGGCAATAACTACCGCATCAAACTCATATTCGCCATCATAGGCCCCGCTTAAACTTAACTTCCAGCCCTGCTTCGCGGTTTGTTGCATACTCAGCACAGTGGTATTAAGCCATAGATCTGCACCACTTCTTGTGTACAAAGCTTCACACCAATGCTTAGGTGATACCCATCCACTGTTGGGGAAATATAAGCCCCCTGCACTGACAGGTTGTTTGGCTAACTGCTGAGCTTGGGTTTGGCTCAACCATTGCAACCAAGATGATGGATACTCGCGTTTGAGCACGGCTTGCATTTGTATGGCTTGTTTATCATTAGTGGCTACCTGCATTAAGCCACAAGCTTGCCAGTGCTTGCTACTTAAATGCCGTTTTAGTGCCGCCATAGTGTGCTGCAAACCTTGCTGGTGAAACTGTCCAGCTATGGTGGCACTATCTGGCAGTTTGGCGTAGAGCATGCCTTGGCGGTTGCCTGAAGCTCCGCTAGCAAGCTCCGGGCCCTTTTCAATCAAGGTGACATCAAAACCACGCTCAGATAAGCTCAAGGCAGTGGCCGTGCCACAGATACCTGCGCCTATGATGGCTACCTTGCTCTTGTGAGCAAGGCCTGAATGTGGCCGCTGCCATGGAGGGATATAAGCTTTCTTTTTAACTTCATCTGCAGCCGCTATAGGGTCTATAGCATCAAGACAGACATCAAACTCACCACAAATTTGTGCTAATGCTTGGGTAGGCTCTGCATAAACTAAGGTTAATTTTACCTTGCCAAAATCAAGCTGATGGAAGCCTTTTATAAGCTCTGGGTACTGCTCCTGAAACTGCACACTCAACGCATTTAATTGGGGTAAGCTTTGGTGCAACACCTTAACATCTGCCAAACAAAGTGGCTGCTCGCAAACGGCTACATAATTTAGCAAAGAAGTATGGTGGCCAGTGTCTCTAGACTCCAGCCAAAGTTTCCAAATGATTAAAAAATCTAAACCTACACCAAAATTAGCATCCAACACGCTCATTGTTGAGGTGACAGGTTTCGACTTTAAGGCTTCATAATCAAAAAAATTTGCAGCTAGCTCTTGATGTCGCTGGTCTAACTGAAGAGGTGTTTTTTGTAATTTGGCGATTAAAACCGCTGCAACCTTGGGGGTTACAGCTAAGCTTTGAGGGTCTGAAAAGGCCTTATGGGTGTGGCTAGCTTTCATACCTTTAATTGATATCTAACGCTTTTGAGCTGAATTAAGATAAATCGTTTTTGATGGCCAATCACGATGCCCGCCTTTGTTCATGGTGGGTACTTTGGCGATACGATCAATTACATCCATGCCTTCTACTACTTTTCCAAACACTGCATAGCCATCACTAGAGCTACTTTTATCTAAAAATAGATTGTCTTTTAGGTTGATAAAAAACTGCGCGGTAGCACTGTTGGGGTTAGAGGTTCTAGCCATAGCAATAGTGCCCCGAAGGTTAGACAAGCCATTAGCAGCTTCATTAACAATAGGAGCGATAGTGCCAGATTTGTCTTTTTCATTTGCGCCAAAGCCACCACCTTGAACCATAAATCCTGGAATGACCCGATGAAAAATAGTGCTGTTATAATAACCACTATTTACGTAGTGTAAAAAGTTGTCTGTGCTAACAGGTGCAGCCGTTGCATCTAACTCAACAACGATGTCGCCAAGGCTTGTTGCCAATGTAATTTGTGGGTTTTGTGCCCACACAGAAAAGCTTAAACTTAGAGCAGCTATTGCTATAACTGTGGATTTCTTTAACACGCTAAAAAACTTTTTCATGGGTTTACTCTTGTGTTGGAAAGACTTGTTTAAATGGTTTAACTTTTACTTCAGCATAAACACCGGCAGCGACGTATGGATCTTGGTCGGCCCATGCTTGAGCAGCGGCAAGATCAGCAAAATCAGCCACTACCAAACTACCTGTAAAACCTTCTTCTTGGGTGTGTGGATGAGGCCCTGCTAGTGTTAAACGTTGCTGTGTATCTAGGGCTTTAAGACGCTCTAAATGGGCAGGCCTTGCTGCCATACGCTGCGCTAAACTGTTTTGTACATCTTGGGAAATAATAGCAAATAACATTTTTTAGTCCTCTTTTTCCATATCTTTGGGCATAAAGCGCGACATATATAGGCCTTGAGCAATAATAAATACAAAAGTAAGGCCCAACATACCAAAGAGTTTGAAATCAACCCAAGTGGATTCACTGTAATTAAAGGCTACGTATAAATTGATGCCTCCCATAGCGGCAAAAAATACGACCCACGCCACATTAAGTTTGCGCCACACTTGACTAGGCAACTCCACACTTTTACCCATCAGCCGCTGGACGATAGGCTTTTGACCAATAAACTGACTGCCCAAAAAAGCCAAACTAAATAACCAGTTTACAATGGTAGGCTTCCACTTAATAAACTGACCATCTTGCAAAGCCACTGTAAGGCCACCTAATACCACTACCAATACTAGGGTAACAAGCTGCATTTTTTCCACTTTTTTGGTGGTAAACCAAGTGTAAGCCATTTGTAACATGGTCGCTGGAATCAGAACGGCAGTAGCTAGAATCAAATCATCAGTTAATTTATAGACTATAAAAAAGATGACAATGGGTAAAAAATCAATGAGCATTTTCATATATCAAAGGACTCTTTATTCTACTTAAGCTTGGTAACTTATAAGCCAAAGTGTATAGAATGTTAGGTTAATTAAGCTGGATCATTGTACCATGCAGTAATACCCAGTTCCCACGTTACATAGCTTATAACTTATGACAATACATACATTTAATTGCATTGACGCACACACCTGCGGTAACCCTGTGCGCTTAGTTGCTAAAGGTGGCCCAAAGCTTGTGGGTAATACTATGAGCGATAAACGCCAAGATTTTTTACAACACCACGACTGGGTTCGCACTGCACTAATGTTTGAACCTCGTGGCCACGCCATGATGTCTGGCTCTATATTGTATAAACCTACTAATCCAAACCACGATGGGGCTATCTTATTTATAGAGACAAGTGGTTGTTTGCCTATGTGTGGCCACGGCACTATAGGCACCGTAACTATTGCATTACAAGAAGGCCTATGGACACCAAAAGTTAAAGGTCAGCTGACTTTAGAAGTGCCTGCAGGGGCGATAAAAATTGAATACCAACAAGATGAAGATGGCTTAGTAACCGACGTGCGACTATTTAATGTAGCCAGCTATTTGGCCTATGAAGGCTTAGTGATCAACTGCCCTGAATTAGGTGAATTAGTCATAGATGTCGCTTATGGCGGCAACTATTACGCTATTATCGAACCACAAAAAAACTTTGCAGGCCTAGAGCATTTTTCTGCCGCCCAAGTGCTTAAGTTTAGCCCACTGGTAAGAGAGGCCATCAATAAAATAGCGACTTGCGTGCACCCAGAAGATGCAAGTGTAAATGGCATCAGGCATGTAATGTGGACAGGCAAACCCAAAAAACCAGATTCTAGCGCATCTAACGCAGTGTTTTATGGCAGTGGCGCTATAGACCGATCCCCTTGTGGCACTGGCACCAGCGCACGGATGGCACAGCTGCATGCCAAAGGTTTACTACAACAAGGTGAGGCATTTATTCACGAAAGTATTATTGGTAGCCAATTTATTGGTAAGGTGGAATCTACCACTACCATTGGTTCTGGCTTAGGCAAAAATAAAATTACTGGCATTATGACAAGCATACAAGGCTGGGCCAAAGTTACAGGTTATAACACCATTATCGTAGATTCCAAGGACCCATACGCCCACGGATTTGAAGTTAACTAGGAAACAAGATGACTGATTTAGCAGCACTTTCAGCGCAATACACTCAAAGTACCGAAATTAAAGTGAAGTGGGGCGAAATGGATGCTTTTCAACACCTTAATAATACCGTTTATATACGTTACATCGAAGATGGCCGCATAGACCTTCTAGAAAAACTAGGCATGAGCGACGACATGAAAGCCACTAACATAGGCCCTGTACTGGCCTCTATACAGTGTGATTATCTAGCCCCTGTCACTTACCCAGACACCCTCATAGTATTTAGTAATGCCAAACAAACAGGACCAAAAAAAGTAGAGTTTGAACATAAAATATGGAGCAAGCAACAAAATTGCATAGTGGCACAAGGCACCGGGATGGGCGTGTATTATGATTTTAAGCAGGGTAGAAGCTGTGTTATTCCAGATATTATGTCAGCAAAACTTACCACTCTAAATACACTATAGGGATCTCTAAAATGGCTATAGCGCTGCACAACTACAACATTGTGAGAGTGAGTAACAAGGGCAACATTATTAATTGCACCATCATAAAAATGTGTAAAGACTATGCTGTGATCAAACTAGAGGGCAAAACCTTTAGAGTGCCCTATGGCATTATGGATGAAGTGGTTGGGCATGAACTACTTATGCCCGAGTAGCCAGCAGTAACAAGGGCTAACAAGTAGCTGCTACAAGACTACCCCAGCATTTTTGCTATGAGCTAAGCCTGCCTTGTGCTCTCTTAAAAATGTATATAAGCCCGTAGCGATAATGATCACAGAGCCAATGAGAGTAAGCATATCAACGCTTTCATTAAATATAAAAACCCCTACTAACAGCGAAAACAACAACCTTGAGTATCTAAAAGAGGCCACAATAGACGCATTTCCCACCCGCATTGCTAATACAATAGCGTAATAGCCTGAAATACTAAAAATAATGGTGTAACCAAAATAGACCATTTCTTCACTGGTAATAGGCGCAATGGTTTGAGGGCTAATGAGCATACAAAGCCCCCCAGCAACAATAAGTGATGCAAAAGCTTGAAAAGAAATAATGGAAGAGCCCACACTAGACGGAATCACGCGGGTAACCAAATCTCTAACCGCTACACCCAAAACAGCCACTAGCACCCACAATACTGATGGATTAAACCCACCAAAGCCTGGCCGGATGATCAATAAAACACCGATAAAACCTACACAAACAGCAGCCCAACGGCGCCACCCCACCCGCTCACCCAAAAATAAAGCTGCACCCATAGTAATGGTTAATGGCGTCACCTGAAACACCGCTGCAACGGTAGATAGCGGTACCAAAGACAAAGAGGCTATAAACGCTACCGCAGCCACGGCTTCTGCACCCATTCGCGCTAAAGTTGCTTTAGTCCAAAGGTGACGAGAAAAAATATTACGTCCACTTTTAAGCGCCAGCAATGCAAAAAATACCGAGCTACACAAACCAACGACCATAAGTATTTGGCCAATAGATAAGGTGCTGGAGAGCTGTTTGATAAAAGCATCTTCAATAGTAAAACCCGCCATAGCGGCGAGCATTAAAAAGATGCCTTTTTTGTTGTTGGTAGCGTTGTTCAATATAATTACACTCTAGTAAATCACGAGCAAGGTGAAAGCGGCCTAGAGTACCATGAAATGGCTGTATGAACATGAATGACTCGCACCCAAGTCAAGCACTTTATTGGATGATTTCAGAGGGCGTATCAATCACTTTAGTGGGCGTATCATCCAACCATTTTTTTGATACTTCTTTATACACTTGATATGTGAATAGTGTGTAAAAAATATAGCCCAATGTGCCCACAGTCAAATAAATTATATTTGATGATTCAATTGCTTGCGAGTGATTCGCAGCTTGTGAAAAATTGAATTCTTGTGGAACAATTTGTGCAATGAAACCAGGTAAACCAGGCACTAAAACATAGATAAAAAAAGCACTAAATAGCAACCAAAAATAGCCTTTGGTTTGTTTCCAGCTCAACCTAAATGCGCCGTTGATACCGGTTTCATCTAATAGTAAGTTAAAGGTAATAAAGGAATATTTCACAAGCACATATATTCCTGGAATGATGAGGGCTAATGATGAAAAAAGCACAGCTAAAGTAGCTATGATTATCACAAAAAAGTAAGGTGCTAAAAATTTAAGCGCTAGCTTGTGAAGCTGTGGTCCACTATTTTGCCTAAATCTTGACTGGCCATCAATATAAAAAATAAAAGCCACACTGAACATAATGTAGAAAGGGAATATCATCAAAGACAATGCCCAGTTGTCTCTTTGCTCACTGCCTATTAAGTAATAAATCTCTGGTAATAGGTTAGGTAAGTAGGCCAGTACCAACACACCTTTCCAATGGGCATAAAAAAACGCTAAGGACTGCCAGCTATATCGTTTGAAATTTTGCATAAACTAGGTTTCTAAATTATTGTGTACCAATAAGCTTAGTGCAAAAAATTTATTCCACATTGTTTAAGAAATATTTTTAAACAGATTGGCCAAAGTTTAGGCAAAAAAAAGCCTAACTATGACATTGCATATAATTAGGCTTGTTTAGACGACATTAAAATAGATGATTACGTCTGTAGGTGCAGCTACTGCTTTAATCGATAGCCAGTTTTAAATATCCACGCAATCAGTGCCAAACAAAGGCCCATAAACAGCATGATCATACCTACGCTGACCGCCACACTCACATCAGAAATGCCGTAAAAGCTCCAACGAAAGCCACTAATCAAATACACTACAGGGTTAAATAGAGTGACTGTTTGCCAAGCGCTTGGCAGCATATCGATAGAATAGAAAGCACCGCCTAAAAAAACCATAGGGGTGATTACCAGCAACGGGATAAGCTGCAACTTTTCAAAGCCATCAGCCCAAATACCGATAAGAAAACCAAACAGACTAAAAGTAATCGTGGTGAGTATTAGAAAGGTGAGCATCCAAACTGGGTGAGCAATTTCAATAGGCACAAAAAACCCTGCTGTAGCCAGTGTTATCAAGCCAATAATCATCGCCTTAGTGGCTGCTGCGCCCACGTATCCCATGGTCGCTTCCCAAAAGGACATGGGTGATGAAAGCACCTCGTAAATAGTGCCAGAAAAACGTGGAAAATAGATACCAAATGACGCGTTGGAAAGGCTTTGTGTCATGATAGATAACATGATCAAACCGGGCACAATAAACGCACCGTAACTAATGCCGCCCACAGACTCTATGCGTGAGCCAATCGCACCACCAAACACTACAAAATAAAGCACTGTAGAAAGAACAGGAGAAACAATACTTTGTGTGATAGTGCGTTTGGTACGCGACATTTCAAAAGTATAAATAGCCCAGATGCCTCTTAAATTCATGCTGCACGCTCCACTAAATCAACAAATATTTCTTCCAAACTACTTTGTTGAGTATGTATGTCTTTAAAACCCAGTCCAGCACTAGATACCACTTGCAATAGAGCTGCAATGTCTACTTCTGGGGCGTCTTTATCATAGTGGTAAATAATGCTTTGCTTATCATCTGCAACCACAAAGCCTTGCTGTGCTAGCTGTGCCGGCAAGGTATCAAGCGCTTGTGTTAATTCGATTTTAAGCTGCTTTTGACCCATGCGAGCCATTAACAAATCTTTATCTTCAACTAACAATAATTTGCCGCCATTGATCACACCAATGCGATCCGCAATCGCTTCGGCTTCTTCAATATAGTGTGTAGTTAACACAATGGTAACGCCTTCACTACGAAGCCCATCTACCATACGCCACATGTCTTGGCGAAGTGCCACATCTACCCCTGCTGTGGGTTCATCTAGAAACAACACCTGAGGCTCATGCACTAATGCTTTGGCAATCAACAAGCGACGCTTCATACCGCCAGAGAGGGTCATAATACGATCATCTTTTTTGTCCCAAAGGGATAAAGATTTCAATACCTGCTCAACCTTTTCTGGATTTTTAGGCAAGCCAAATAAACCACGCGAAAAAGTAAGGCTATTAAACGGTGTTTCAAAAGCATCCGTTGTCAGCTCTTGAGGCACTAAACCAATCAAACTGCGGGTTTTACGGTAGTCTTTAATAATGTCAAAACCATCTACGCTAACAGTGCCAGAAGTAGGATTAACAATGCCACAAATGGTGGAGATTAAAGTCGTTTTGCCTGCGCCATTGGGGCCAAGTAAGGCTAAAATCTCACCTTTTTTTACGGTTAAATTGATGTCATCTAAGGCAACAAAACCGCTGGCATATTGTTTACGCAAGTTGGTGATTTGAATCATTTTTGAATATCCTATAAAGATTCGTTTTAGTGGGCATTAATATAACGGCTTCACTTAATTTTAGCCAATAAAAAACCGGCTACAAGAGCCGGTTTTTTAATAAGCATAAATAGCTTAGGGGATGATTTACATCATGCCGCCCATGCCACCGCCCATGCCGCCCATATCAGGCATACCGCCACCAGCGCCTTCTTCTGAAGGTGCATCAGCAATCATGCATTCTGTGGTTAGCATCATGCCAGCTACAGAAGCTGCAGCTTGAAGCGCAGTACGAGTTACTTTGGCTGGATCTAGGATACCCATTTCGATCATGTCGCCGTAGTCACCAGTGCTAGCGTTGTAGCCATAGTTACCAGAACCAGACTTAACCTTGTCTACCACTACAGAGGCTTCATCACCTGAGTTAGTTGCAATTTGACGCATAGGAGCTTCCATTGCCTTAAGGGCAACTTTAATACCTACAGTTTGATCTGGGTTAGCACCTTCTAGGTCTTGAATACCTTGAAGAGCACGTACTAGAGCAACACCGCCTCCTGGTACTACGCCTTCTTCAACAGCAGCACGAGTAGAGTGCAATGCGTCTTCTACGCGAGCTTTCTTCTCTTTCATTTCTACTTCAGTAGCAGCACCAACCTTGATTACGGCAACGCCGCCTGCAAGCTTAGCAACACGCTCTTGTAGCTTCTCACGATCGTAATCTGAAGAAGTATCACCAATTTGTGCACGAATAGCGTTTACACGGCCTTCGATTGCAGCAGCTTCACCGATACCGTCGATGATGATGGTGTTTTCTTTAGACATAGTCACACGCTTAGCTTGACCAAGCTGCTCTAGAGTAGCAGTTTCTAGAGACAAACCAATTTCTTCAGAAATTACAGTACCGCCAGTCAATACAGCGATATCTTCTAGCATCGCTTTACGACGATCGCCAAAGCCTGGTGCCTTAACAGCACATACTTTAACAATGCCGCGCATGTTGTTTACTACCAAAGTAGCCAAGGCTTCGCCTTCAACATCTTCAGCCACGATCAATAGTGGACGACCAGATTTTGCAACGGCTTCCAAAATAGGTAGCAAGTCACGAATGTTTGAAATCTTCTTATCTACTAACAAAAGGAAAGGTGTTTCCAATTCAGCAGTCATGTTGTCTTGGTTGTTTACAAAGTAAGGAGACAAGTAACCACGGTCAAACTGCATGCCTTCTACAACATCTAGCTCGTCTTGTAGAGAAGTGCCTTCTTCTACTGTGATCACGCCTTCTTTGCCTACTTTTTCCATCGCTTCAGCAATGATCATACCCACAGTGGCGTCAGAGTTAGCAGAAATAGTGCCTACTTGAGCGATAGCGTTGGTGTCTGCACAAGGCGTAGCCATGGCTTCGATTTGCGCTACAACAGCAGCAGAAGCTTTGTCGATGCCGCGCTTAAGATCCATTGGGTTCATGCCCGCTGCAACAGCTTTAAGGCCTTCGTTTAGGATCGCTTGAGCCAAAACAGTAGCAGTAGTGGTGCCGTCACCAGCTACATCGTTGGCTTGTGAAGCAACTTCCTTCACCATTTGTGCGCCCATGTTTTCGAATTTGTCTGCCAATTCGATTTCTTTAGCTACAGACACGCCATCTTTAGTGATGGTTGGAGAGCCAAAGGCTTTGTCTAAAACTACGTTACGGCCTTTAGGGCCTAAGGTTACTTTTACAGCATCGGCTAAAATGTTTACGCCGTTTACCATACGGCTACGAGCCGAATCACCAAATCTTACTTCTTTAGCTGCCATGTGAAAAAATCCTGTATCAAAATAGAGTTAAGTTATGCTTCAAGAACGCCGAAAATTTCGCTTTCGCTAACGATAAGCACTTCTTCACCGTCGATCTTAGCTGTACTGTTACCTGCGTATGGTCCAAACAATACCATGTCGCCGACTTTAACGTTCATAGCGATCAAATCGCCGTTAACACTAACGCGACCAGGGCCTACTGCCAATACTACACCTTGGTTTGGCTTTTCTGCAGCACTACCAGGTAGTACGATGCCACCGGCACTAGTTGCTTCTTCTTCTTGACGACGAATTACAACACGATCTTGTAAAGGGCGGATGCTCATTACGTTTGCACTCCTAAATTATTTGTATCTCTGACTAAGCCAGAATTATTGTTGATATCGAACTCATAGATATGGGGTTAAGTGTACTTTTCAATAGCAAATACAAAAAAAACATTACATTAGTAACATTTAATTAATCTTATCCCGTTGCACCGTATCTTGGGGGGTTTCAACCTCTCCATCTATAATACTTTCGTCGGTGTTAAACCGCGCTCCAAAGCCTTTAGGGCCAAAGCCTCCTCCTGCAACATTTGCAGTAGTAAAAGCTTTAAAACGACCCATTAAACGAGCAGCAAAAAGCCTACGGCTAAAAGGCAAGAGTAAAAGAAAACCAAAGGTATCAGTTATAAAACCTGGAGTAAGCAATAAAGCACCACCTACTGCAAGCATAATGCCTTCTAATATTTCTTGGGCAGGCAGTTGGCCTGCCTGAATGCGCCAATTGGCACTGGTAAGCGTAGCCAAACCTTGGTGACGCAAAAGGTTAATGCCTATAAAAGCGGTGCTTAAAACTAAGGCAATGGTCCATAAGGCACCAATTTGCTGACCCACTTGTATTAGCACCCACATTTCAAGCACAGGCACTGCAATAAATAGAGCAAAAATAAAACGCATAATGATGTAATCTTTGTTAAGTTAACTGTGCAATATATATGTGGTCATCTTACTAAAATGAAAGCCCCTTATACATCGACCTATACTACGCCGCGCGCACAAGCTAAAGAACAAAAGCTAGTGGCACGCCAGCAACTATACCAAACTATTGCCGCCATACCCTATGGCAAGGTAGCAAGTTATGGACAGTTAGCAGCCCTTGCAGGGCAAACAGGCGCTGCAAGATGGGTGGGCTGGTGTTTGCGCAATCTTCCTAATGACTCAAGCTTGCCTTGGCATAGAGTCATCACCGCCAATGGTAAACTGCCCTTTCCACCAGCAACAGCAGGCTTCCAAAGGCAGCGTGAAGCGCTTGAAAAAGAAGGCGTGCGGCTAAATAATGATAAAGTTACTATGAAACACTACCAGTGGCAGCCGTAAAATAGTTTTCAAAAAAATAACGCTTATGAGTATGAGTATTGCGTTTCACTGGGCATTGACATTTATTGATGTGAGCATTGTATATGCATAAAAAACTACAGATAGTAGTATAATTAAATGTCCTGTTAAAACTAAATTAAATATTGTTTAATTGATCCCGAACTAAAGAACCATGGAAAGTAGGATACTTAAAACAATCTCTAACTGAGCAAATTTAATGACCCGTTACCTTTCCTTAACCTGTCTCTTACTATTAGGCACTGTATGGGGCAGCACCATTGTTATTACTAAACATGTGGTTTCCACTGGACATCAGGCGTTAGGCCTTATTTTTTGGCAATTGTTATTAGGTGCAGTGTTACTTAGTTTTGT
Organism: Candidatus Njordibacter sp. Uisw_002; assembly: GCF_047730155.1. Taxonomy (NCBI): domain Bacteria; kingdom Pseudomonadati; phylum Pseudomonadota; class Gammaproteobacteria; order Pseudomonadales; family Candidatus Njordibacteraceae; genus Candidatus Njordibacter; species Candidatus Njordibacter sp. Uisw_002. The sequence goes on along the minus strand of NZ_CP159832.1, from coordinate 846,133 downwards.
GGCTCGCTTCAAACGTGCGCCCTTACCTATGAGTTGGTTGCATATACGTTTTTACACCGTAGTGGCTTTAATAGGCACCCTAGTGCCTAACACTTTCACCTATATCGCTGCTGCGCATTTGCCCGCAGGGTTGTTGTCCATAGGCATCGCTACGGTGCCTATGTTTGCTCTAATAGTTGCTTTAGTGATTAAAAGTGAGCGTTTCAACGGCATTCGCATGATAGGTATAGGTTTGGGTGCCATAGCCATCATGTTAGTGCTTGGGCCAAAAGCAGACTTTACTCATCAAGGTGTTGGCTTTTTTATGCTCTTAGCTTTGGTAGCGCCGTTTTTTTATGGCGTAGAAGGCAGTTACCTTGCCCACAATACCCCACCAAAAATTGATGCGCTAACCACGCTACAAGGGGCGTCTATTATTGGTTTAATCATCTGCACCCCTATCACTTTGGCCACCGGCTCATGGGTGGATTTAACTCAAACATGGACTTCTGTAGAGTGGGCTATTTTGGTGAATAGCCTGCTACACGTCATCACTTATACCGGCTACATTTGGTTAGTAGGCAGAACAGGTGCAGTGTTTGCTAGCCAAGTGGCTTATATTGTGACCTTATCAGGTGTATTTTTGGGTATTATCATTCTTGGTGAAAGGCATGGTCCTCTGATATGGCTGGCCCTTGGCTTCATGTTGACGGGCTTGGCGCTAGTACAGCCTAAAAACAACGCCGTCATTCACTAACCAGCTTTTAATATTTGGTTGTTAACATTTGAAAGACACCCTACTTATCAAGTAAAATGGCGCCTTTACTTAAACTGAGGTTTTTGCAATACAGATGCAAATGCTTCTAAAGCTCCGGATTTACGTTTCGGCTCGCTAAGGATTTTCCATGACCCAAGACCCCTCTCAAATTGTTGTTTGTGCACTTTATAAATTTGTCACCCTAGAAAAATTTCAAGACCTGCGCCAACCCTTACTAAAAGTAATGGAATACAACAATATCCGTGGCACTTTACTTTTGGCCTCAGAAGGCATTAATGGCACTGTAGCCGCTAACCGCAAAGGTATTGATGCATTAATGGCTTGGTTAGCAAAAGATAGCCGTCTTGGCCATATTGTTACCAAAGAGTCCTTTGAAACAAGTAATCCGTTTAATCGTATTAAAGTAAAACTAAAAAAAGAAATCGTCACCATGGGTGTGGAAGGCATAGACCCTAAGCAAGTGGTGGGTACTTACGTGAAGCCCCAAGACTGGAACGCCCTTATATCAGACCCAGATGTCGTGTTAGTAGACACACGCAATGATTACGAAGTAAAAGTGGGCACTTTTAAAGGCGCATTAAACCCAAACACCACTAATTTTCGTGAATTTCCACAGTATGTCAGTGACAACTTAGACCCTAAAGCTAACAAAAAAGTGGCCATGTTTTGCACCGGCGGTATTCGTTGTGAAAAATCAACAGCCTACTTAAAGGAACAAGGGTTTGATGAGGTATATCACTTACAAGGTGGCATTTTAAAATACTTAGAAGAAGTGCCAGAAGAGCAGACACTTTGGCAAGGTGAATGTTTTGTCTTTGATGACCGGGTGACGGTAAACCACCAGCTAGAAAAAGGTCAATACGACCAGTGTCATGCTTGCAGGCTGCCCATCACTAAAGAAGAGCAAGCCAGCGATAAGTATATAGAAGGCATTAGCTGCCCACACTGTTTTGACCAACATACCCCCCAGCAAAGAGAACGTTTTAAAGAACGTCAACACCAGATGCAACTAGCCAAACAGCGCGGTGAAGCCCATATGGGTGCGGATGCCATAGACACCATTGCTGCCCGTCGCGAAGCTAAGGCCCAACAAAAGAAAATACAACGAGATCAGTAATTAAGGCGTTACTGGGCTTGGTGTATTAACGTTCCTCAAGCGCTTTACAGGCCTTTCATCTATGACCACATGAATAGCTGCAGTCACTAAGGCAATGGCCGCAGCTGACCACCAAACATTGTCATAGCTGCCTGTGGTGTCATACAAGTAACCGCCTATCCAGACCCCTAAAAAAGACCCCAGCTGGTGATTTAAGAAGACGATGCCGTACAAGGTGCCCATGTGTTTTAAGCCAAACATTTGCGCCACAAGGCCAGACGTAGGTGGCACAGTTGCTAGCCACAAAAAGCCTGTCACTATAGAAAACAAATATACCGTTGTGGTGGTGATAGGGGCTAGCATAAAAGCAGCAATGGCTATCGCTCGAAATAAGTAGATGATACCTAGCAGATTTTTTTTAGAATACTTACCCGACCAAGAGCCAAATAATAGACACCCAAAAATATTAAACAAACCTATGAGTGACAAACTGATTACGGCCACTTGAGTATCAAAACCATGGTCAGACAAATAGGCAGGCATATGCACAGTAATAAAAGCTAACTGAAAACCACACACAAAAAACCCTGCGATCAATAACCAGTAATGCAAGTGTCCGCTGGCTTCTTTAACCGCTTCCAACATCGTTTGATCTTTTGCATTAGCATTGACTGCAGGAGGACTTATATCACCTTTGAAAGGTCTAGACAGCAACACCATACACAAAGACCCTGCGGCCAATATCATTAAGGTGATTTGCCAGCCGTAGCCTGTGATAAATTCTTGAGCAAGGGGGATCACTAATAACTGGCCAACCGAACCTGCAGCAGTGCCTAAACCTAACGCCAAGCCTCTGTTTTCTTCGCTCACCATTCTAGCTAAAGCGGGTAAAACCACACCAAAACCAGTGCCAGCAATACCCATGCCTACTAGCACTCCAGCACCTATATTTAGCCCCCAATAGTTTTCAGCTGTTGCCGTAACATACAAGCCCAAGGCATAAGCTACTGAGCCTATATAGATGGTTTTAGTAGTGCCAAAACGATCAGCAACAGCGCCAGCAGCAGGTGCAAACAAGCCCCAACATAGATTTTGCAAAGCTAAGGAAAAAGCAAAAACTTCACGCCCATAACCAAAGTGGCTAGAGATAGGCCCCATAAAAAAGCCAAAGGATGCGCGCATACCAAAATTTATTGCCAGCAATACACAAGCACAAACAACTACTACACTAAGTAGCTTGACAGGTTTAGACATATTTCATTAGCTCATGGTGTTATTTGGCTAGGTAGGCAAATGTGAAGGCCAGGTAAAGATAGCCCCAGCCTTCATGAAGGATTAGTCCCTAAAGTTATTAAACTGCAAAGGCAAATCAAACTCACCTTCGCGCAGGCAAGCTATGGCTTCTTGCAAGTCGTCACGCTTTTTACCTGTCACTCGCACTTGGTCGCCTTGCACTTGGCTTTGCACTTTAATTTTTTTCTCTTTTAAAAACTTCACTACTTTTTTAGCTAATTCTTTGTCCAAACCTGTGCGCATTAATATGATCTGGCGACTTTTCATATTAGTGGTTTCTGGATCTTTAGCTTCTAAACATCGGATATCTACACCACGTTTAATGAGTTTTTCATGCAAAATAGGTAACATTTGCTGCAACTGAAACTCTACATCTGCAAACATGGTGACAAGGTCTTCACCTTGTTCAAAACGAGCATTAGTGCCCTTAAAGTCGAAACGCGTAGTCACTTCACGGTTGGCTTGGTCTAAGGCATTAGACACTTCATGACTATCAAGCTCAGAAACCACATCAAATGATGGCATTAGTAAATTCCTTTGTTAATATACGGGATAACTCTTAATGGTAATATTGTAACCCATGACCCATCTATCATCCTACCCTTGGCACATTTGTGGTGTCGGTGCCATTGGCAGCCTTTGGGCTAGCGCTTTAATAGAGCGCGGCGTGCCCGTTACTTTATTATTAAAAGACACAGTTCAGCTTGAGCAATATACTGGCGCAGGTGGCATTAATGTGTGGGATCAAGAATGTAATACGCACACTCAACCTGTGGCCTTTATCCCAAGTAACCTTACCCCAAGCAACTCTAATCTTACAAAAATAAAACATCTGTTGGTTTGCTGCAAAGCCCAAGACACCTTAGCGGCTATACTGCCTTGGCGCAAAATTATAGCAGATGATGCCATCATTATATTGTTGCAAAATGGTATGGGTAGTGCTCAAGCTCTACAACGCAGGCTTCCCAAAGCAAATATCTACTGCGCAATCAGTACCGATGGGGCCTGGCGAAAAGGGCCATTTGATGTTGTGCGGGCAGGTTTTGGCGACACATTAATAGGGTGCTTTAGCGAACACTTACTGAGCACACAAATACCCTCGCCTATTCAAAGCTTATTAACCTGCCAGAACAACCCAGCACAAGCTAGCATACCTAGTGTTGATTTGGTGTGGCACACAGACATTCGCACGCCCATGTGGCACAAACTCGCCATTAACAGCGTTATTAACGCCCTAACAGCTATTTACCAATGCACTAACGGTGAATTAGTGAATCATCCTCAAGGTCGCCCTCGCCTTCAACAGTTATGCTTAGAAACCCAAGACGTCATGTCTCGCCTTGGTATAGAGCCCATGGGCCAAGGTTTATTAAATACAGCAGTGCGAATTTTGCAGCAAACAGCACTCAATAAATCATCCATGCTACAAGACGTTCAAGCCGGTTGTGCCACAGAAATTGAATCTATTAATGGCTACATTATTGCCCAAGGTGCGCTTTATTATTTACCTTGCGCTGGACACAAACAAGTTTGCGAAGATTTACGGCGCATATGTGCAAGTTAAACCTTGTCTTTGAATAGGTTACTCGCTTTATAATAGGCTATTACTCCTTACAGATGGCTAAACCGTTATGTTGGTTGTTCGTCCCATTGGTCCGCAAGACCAAGACGCTTTGTATCAAATAGCAGTGGATTCTGGTGTAGGCTTTACCTCCTTACCCATTAATCGCGATGTGCTCAATGCCAAAATTGCACGTTCTGTTGCCTCTTTTTCAAAAGCGGTTACCCAGCCCTATGACGAAGGGTATTTGTTTGTGCTTGAAGACACGCTCACTGGCGAAGTGATTGGCACCACCGCTGTTGAAGCGAGTGTGGGCACGCGGGCGCCACTTTATCACTACCATCGGCAAACTGTAGTTCATGCCTCGCCTACTTTAGAAGTTCACAACAAAATGGAAGTGCTCACCTTGTGCAACCATTACACTGGCTCTGCTGAGGTGTGTACCTTATTTTTACAAGAAGCCCATCGTTGTGGCACTAACGGACGCCTTTTATCTAAGAGTCGGTTTTTGTTTATGGCGCAGTTTGCGCAACGATTTGGTAACAAGGTTATCGCAGAAATGCGTGGGGTAAATGATGCTAGCGGTAACTCCCCTTTTTGGCATTGGTTAGGGACGCATTTTTTCTCCATGGAGTTTAAGCAAGCAGACTATTTAGTGGGCTTAGGCAACAAAGTATTCATTGCAGAGTTGATGCCAAAATACCCACTTTATGTGAACCTGCTTAGTCCAGAGGCTCAGGCTGTTATTAGTCATGTTCATGAAAAAACCCGCCCAGCACTTCGCTTATTAGAGAAAGAAGGGTTTCAAGACATGGGTTATGTGGATATTTTTGATGCAGGCCCCACGGTTGAATCTCAACTAAACCATGTGAGCTCCGTGAAAAATAGTGCTGTATTTCACACTAAAATTGCCCAAACTAAAGACAATGCTGAATTATTTTTAATCAGTAATACACAATTAGAAAATTTTCGCTGCACTATAGCATCAGTCTCATTTGACGATAATAACAAGGCTATAATTACCCATGAAACTGCACAAGCTCTTCAACTTCAAGATGAACAGCTATGTCGATTGGTAGCAGTAAAAGCTTATTACAAAACGTTACAGCGTTTGTAACCTTAAAAGGCAATCTTTATGACACAATGTATTAAATCTGGTGGTGAGCTGGTAGTTGATGCTCTAGAGGCCTTTGGTGTAACGCAGTTATTCTGTGTGCCAGGAGAAAGCTATTTAGAAGTACTTGACGCTTTGCACGACAGTTCCATTAATGCCACTAGTGCGCGTCAAGAAGGTGGGGCTGCAATGATGGCTGAAGCTTGGGGTAAGCTTCATGGCACCCCTGGTATTTGTTTTGTAACTCGAGGCCCTGGGGCTACCAATGCGAGCGCTGGTATTCATGTGGCGCAGCAAGATTCTACCCCAATGATTTTGTTTATTGGTCAAATAAACAGCAAGCTACGTCATCGAGAAGCGTTTCAAGAGGTCGATTATGGCCAATATTTAGGCTCCATGGCTAAATGGGTTGCAGAGATTGATTCCCCAGAGCGCATCACTGAAATGGTGAGTCGAGCATGGTCTGTCGCTACCAGTGGCCGCCCTGGCCCTGTGGTATTAGTGTTACCAGAAGACACTTTATCAGGCACGGCTGTGAGCACTAAAATCAAGCCTTTTAACGTCTTAGAAACCTACCCTAGCCAAGCTGATTTACAGCAAATGGCCACGATGATTGAAAGTGCAAAAAAGCCCATTCTCATTTTGGGTGGTAGCCGTTGGTGTAAAGATTCAGTATCCCAGATAGAAGCTTTTGCTGAAGGCTTTAACCTTCCTGTGGCCTGTTCGTTCAGGCGACAAATGTTATTTAATCATGGGCATCCTCACTATGCTGGAGATGTAGGTTTGGGTATAAATCCTCAATTAAAATCAACCATAGCCAACGCCGATCTAGTGATTTTAATGGGTGGTCGCTTTTCAGAAGTACCCTCACAAAACTATGAGCTATTAGGCGTGCACGACGCCAAGCAAAAGCTCATTCATATTCATGCCTCTGCAGAGGAGTTAGGTCGAGTATATCGAGCAGATTTAGCTATTCACGCTAGTCCCAAAGCATTATCACAAGGCCTGTCTGAATTGACGCCAACTGCTAAAATATCCCATCAGCGTATAGAACACATTGCTCAATGTCATACTCACTACCAGCATTGGTCTAGGGTGTCAGATAAAGCCCACCCTGGGCATGTGCAAATGCCAGTCATCATCACACACCTTGCAGCCACCTTGCCCCTAGACGCCATTATTACCAATGGTGCTGGAAATTATGCCACCTGGATTCACCGCTTTTGGAAGTTTGCTGAATATGGCACACAACTGGCGCCTACAAGTGGCTCTATGGGCTACGGCTTACCGGCTGCTGTTGCCGCTAAAATAGCCTTTCCACAAAAAACTGTGGTGGCTTTTGCTGGCGACGGATGCTTCCAAATGACCATGCAAGAATTTGGCACTGCAGTGCAAGCCAATGCAGCGGTGATCGTGCTCGTCATTGACAATGGAATGTATGGCACCATTCGCATGCACCAAGAGCGTCACTTTCCCAGCCGTGTAAGCACCACAGACCTAGTCAATCCAGACTTTTGCGCCCTAGCCAAAGCCTACAATGCGTTTGCCACTCAGGTCACTCATAGTGATCAATTCTCTGAAGCATTGGCGGACGCTATTGCAGCCAAAAAACCAGCATTGATCCACATAAAGCTAGACCCACAAGCCATGACACCTAATCAAACTTTAGACCAAATTCGTGACCAATAAAATGTGTGCATGAAAAAACACGACGGTTCACAGCATAGTTAGTCGATTGCTGACTAATAGCTACAAAAAAACTGAACTATGATGCGCTTTATAAATCAATTATATGGAGTCTGTTATGACTGAGTTATCATTAAGTTGTTCAAAGCGCATTATTGACGCCACGATAGTTGAAGGTAATGCGCTTGGCTTGAATCCGTTATCAGTAGTGGTGTTGGACACAGGAGGTCATGTAAAGGCTTTTGAACGCCAAGATGGTGCATCACCAGGCCGCTTTGCTATTGCCCAAGCGAAAGCCTATGGGTCTGTCATGTTAGGCATTTCTGGAACCGCCCAAATGGCTAGGGCTGAAGCACAACCTTATTTTTCCATTACTGCAAATGCTGCATTAGATGGTAAGTTAATGCCTGTACCTGGTGGCGTGTTAATTCAAAATGCGTTAGGAGAAACTCTGGGAGCCCTTGGTGTAACTGGTGATACGTCAATCAATGATTTAGCCGCTGGCGTCGCAGGAATCGAGTCTGTGGGTCTAGTGGCTAACGGTTAAATATGCCATCATAGCAACATCTTTTTCCAACAAAAATATCCTCATGACGACACTACTTACAGCTTCAAAAGATCAAATGCAAGGATGGCGTCGTCACCTTCATCAACACCCAGAAACTGAGTTTGATGTGTTTGATACTGCAGCTTTTGTGATACAAAAGCTTACTGAGTTTGGTCTTGTTGTGCATGAAGGGATTGGACGTATAGGCATTGTTGGACAATTAACTAAAGGCACATCCACCAAGGCCATTGGCTTAAGGGCCGATATGGACGCCTTAGCTATCCAAGAGCTTAACGATTTTGCCCATAAATCTTTAAATGAAGGCCATATGCATGCCTGTGGCCATGACGGCCATACCAGCATGTTATTAGGTGCTGCCCAAGAACTAGCCGAGCACGGTGAGTTTGATGGCACGGTGTATTTTATTTTTCAACCTGATGAAGAACATGGCGCTGGCGCCCAAGCCATGATAGATGATGGCTTATTTGAGCGTTTTCCTATGCAAGCCGTATATGGCCTGCATAACATGCCCGGCATGAAAGCGGGCCACATGTCTATGAACTCAGGTGGCGTGATGGCAAGTGAAGACAATTTTAAAATTGTCATCAAAGGTCGTGGTGGACATGCTTCACAACCACATCACCACATTGATCCATTAGTGATTGGCGCAGAAATACTACTAGGATTACAAACCATTGTGTCTCGTAGTATTAATCCAGAACAACAAGCTGTGGTTTCTGCCACTGAATTTATCACCGATGGCGCGGTAAATGTGATACCAAGCACAGTCACTATTACGGGTGATTGCCGTAGTTTTTCTGAAGAAGTACAAGATATTATTGAAGCCCGTATGGGTCAGCTTGTATCTGGCATCTGTGCTGCACATGGCGCAGAACATGAATATACTTATGAGCGTGTATTTTGGGCCACTATTAATAGCGTAAAAGAAACTCATGCTGCAGGCCAAGCAGCTATTGCCATGTTAGGTGAAGGGCAAGTAGATATAGCTTGTCGCCCTAAAACCATCTCTGAAGATTTTTCTAGTATGTTAAGAGTTAAAGATGGATGCTATGTGTTTTTGGGCAATGGTATTGATAGTGTAGGTGGCTGCATGTTGCACAACCCTCATTATGACTTTAATGACGACATTTTAGAGACTGGTACTGGTTTTTGGGTCACCTTAGTACAGCAAGAGTTGGCCACTGCTAACCACTGTAGCTAGCACCTAAACACGCTAAACCTTACCCCCTAAGGTTAACGTGACTTGGTCCGCAGCTGCCTTCACTTTAAGCCCAATATCGGCCACTTGTAAGGGGTCAAACCTTACACTTGGGCCAGATACAGAGAGCCCTCCTACAAGGTTTCCTTGTGCATTGCGTATGGCTGCGCCCACACAACTCATACCTTCATAACGTTCTTCTTGGTCAAAAGACCACCCTCTGTGGGCAGTCACCTTTAAATTTTCATAAAGTGCTGCAGGGCTTGATAAGGTTTGGGAGGTATATTGGGGCAGGCCTGCGGTGTGTAATAAGGTTTCAAGCTGTCTTTTTGGCATTTGGGATAATAGCGCCTTGCCTATACCAGAAGAGTGCATAAGCGCTCGTGTGCCCGCGCTAAAAAAAGCACGAACCGGGTTAGTGGTTTCTACCTGGGCAACAAACACCACTTCTGTAGTGTCCATTACTGCTAGGTTGGCTGTCTCACCCGTAAGCTCCATTAGACTGCGCAGGGGTTGACGCGCGGCATCAATAAAATTAGTGCGCGTCAAATAAGCACTACCTACACGAAAGGCTTCAATACCTATTTGCCACAACTGGGTATTCTCATCAAAATCTACGAAGTCATGTTGTTGAAGTGTCATCAGTAAACGATGAGCGCTAGAAGCAGGCATGCCCACTTGCATCGCCAAATCGCTCAGACTTGCGGCATTATGCTGTGCTAAAGCTTGCAGTAGCAATACCCCCCTATCTAAGGCTTGAACCGTTGACACATTGGGTTGCAGTGTTGAGGACCTGGGTCTGCCTCTACCACGCTTAACTTCGACCATATTCACTCCATATGCACACAATACAATTAATATAAAAGTCATTACCCATGATCTTAGATAAAAATAAATAATTTTCCACTATCAATATAACATATAAATTGAAATAATTAATTTCGTTATATTTCATCAGCTTATATTAAATAACAGATAATGGATTATTTTTTCAATAAAATTGTTTAATCAACCATAGGGCATCAAAATAGAGTCTAATTAATAGTGAAAGGATCCCCATCATGAAACATCAAAACCCTATTTTTATCCCCGGCCCATCCAACACGCCAGATGTTTTAAAAGCTGCAATGAACATTAGCAATTTTGATCATCGAGCACCCGATTTTGCCCAGGATTATATCCCTCTACTTAATGACCTTAAAAAAGTATTTAAAACTCAAACTGGTCAAGTGTTACTCTTCAGCGCTACAGGCACAGGCGGCTGGGAAGGCGCAATCAGCAACACTTTATGTGCGGGAGATAAGGTTCTTATTGCACGATACGGCATGTTTAGTCAGCGTTGGATAGACTTGTGCCAACGCTTTGGCCTAGATGTTGAAGTGGTTGAATGTGTGTGGGGCACCGGCGCTCCGGTTGACGAGTTTGCCCGTCGCTTAAAAGCTGACATAGAAGGTGAAATCAAGGCCGTATTAGTAACACATAACGAAACAGCAACTGCAGTAAAAAGTGATGTTTTTGGTGTGCGCAAAGCGATGGATAACTCGAATCATAAGGCTTTATTAATGGTAGATGCCGTAAGTTCATTAGCGAGCATGGATTTTCAAATGGATGGCTGGGGAGTAGACATTGCTATAACAGGGGCTCAAAAGGGCTTCATGTTAAATACTGGTCTTGCCATTGTAGGAGTAAGCCCAAAAGCTATGGCAGCCACTAAAACAGCCACACTTCCGCGCTGCTTCTTCGATTTTAATGACATGGCTAATGCCAATAAAATAGGTAGCTATCCTTACACTCCACCTGTGCAGTTATTTAACGGCTTAAGAGCAAGTGTTAAGTTATTGCTAGATGAAGGTATGGACAATGTAAATGCGCGCCACCATCGCATTGCGCAAGGCGTAAGAGCAGCAGTTAAAGCGTGGGGCCTAGAGTTATGCGCACAGAGCCCAGAGCTCTATTCTGATACCGTGACCGCCATTATGGTACCTGAAGGCAAGGATTCAAATCTGATCACACAGCATGCCTATGAGTCTTATGGAGTGTCTTTTGGTGGTGGTTTGGGTGAAATGGCAGGAAAGTTGTTCCGCATAGGACATTTGGGGGCCATGACAGACGTTATGGCTCTTTCAGGCATAGCCACGGCTGAAATGGTTATGAAAGATCTAGGATATGACATTGTCTTAGGATCTGGAGTTGCTGCAGCACAAAAGGTATACCAGCGTGGCATAGCCAGTTGAGTTAAGTAGTAAAATTGCATAAATTAATGCACTTGTTATTTCCATTAGTTTTAACTAATATTATGCATTAGTTAAAACATATGGAACGAACAATGGCGTACACAGAAAAATTTCAAACAATGTCAGATCAAGCGATGGCTCGCGTCGAGGCAGTGACACCTAATCAGGTAGATGCATTGGTTGCCAATGGAGCCATTTTACTTGATATACGAGACAAAGAAGAACACGATAAATCTCATATTGCAGGGTCTATAAATATCAGTCGAGGCAAGCTGGAAATGAACGTTGAAGGCCAAATTTCAGACTTAAATGCCATTATTATTTGTTATTGCAACGCCAACAACAGAGGCGCGTTATCTGCCTCATCGCTGCTGGACATGGGTTATAGAAATGCCACCTTTATTAGTGGTGGAAAAATGGCCTATTGCGCTTTAGCTCAGGGGTAATAATTGATGTGGGATCAACGATACTCAAGTAAAGACTATATATATGGCACGCAAGCTAATGACTTTTTGGTTGCAAATGTAGCACTATTACCCAGATCTAAAGTGTTATGTCTTGCTGATGGCGAAGGGAGAAATTCAGTTTATTTAGCAAGCCTTGGTTATGATGTCACCGCTGTAGATAATTCCTTAGTGGGTTTAGAAAAGGCTCAAAAACTTGCTGCAATCAAAGGTGTAACAATAAACACCGTGCACGCAGATTTGGCAACTTATGATCTAGGTACCCAGCAATGGGACGGCATAGTATCCATATTTTGCCACCTACCTCCCAACATTCGCTTGGATCTACATAAGAAAATATATCCTGCACTAACTGTTGGAGGGGTATTGTTATTGGAAGCCTATACGCCAAAACAACTTGAGTTTAAAACCGGCGGGCCACCTACTGCTGCATTAACCATGCAAAGTAAGCAGCTCATTAGCGAACTCAGTCCTTTACACCTTGATCTAAATCACGAAATCGTCCGTGATATTCATGAAGGTAAAGGACACCATGGTAAAGGTGCAGTAGTACAAGTTATTGGCACTGTCTGATACCTGTTATTACCTCTAAATTTTTGCGTAAGCCGCTCTGCAAAGTCAACCGAGTGGCTTTTTGCCTTCCATAGGCTTTCTTACGCCCAATAAAAAACCCCTAGCTTTTTGGGCTAGGGGTTTTTTAGTACTGAATGAGGTGCTTGGCGATGACCTACTCTCACATGGGGAAACCCCACACTACCATCGGCGCTAAAACGTTTCACTTCTGAGTTCGGAATGGGGTCAGGTGGTTCCATCTCGCTATGGTCGCCAAGCAAAAAAAGTTGAATGATAATCTTTCGATCAGCATCCTTGAATTTGTGATATGTCTTCGTTTAGGTGATACACAATGTGTTTACCGAGGGCTTACCCGTCGTACTTCTATCGTAAACTTAATTGTTTGTACTTCATGTCACCGCATTTGCATACGATTCCATTAGCTTGTACAACGCTTTTGGCGTTATATGGTCAAGCCTCACGAGCAATTAGTATTGGTTAGCTCAACACGTTACCGTGCTTACACACCCAACCTATCAACGTCCTAGTCTTGAACGGCTCTTTAGGGACTTAAAGTCCTGTGAGATCTCATCTTGAAGGGGGCTTCCCGCTTAGATGCTTTCAGCGGTTATCCTGTCCGAACGTAGCTACCCGGCAATGCCACTGGCGTGACAACCGGAACACCAGAGGTTCGTTCACTCCGGTCCTCTCGTACTAGGAGCAACTCTTCTCAAATCTCAAACGTCCACGGCAGATAGGGACCGAACTGTCTCACGACGTTCTAAACCCAGCTCGCGTACCACTTTAAATGGCGAACAGCCATACCCTTGGGACCGGCTTCAGCCCCAGGATGTGATGAGCCGACATCGAGGTGCCAAACACCGCCGTCGATGTGAACTCTTGGGCGGTATCAGCCTGTTATCCCCGGAGTACCTTTTATCCGTTGAGCGATGGCCCTTCCATTCAGAACCACCGGATCACTATGACCTACTTTCGTATCTGCTCGACGTGTCTGTCTCGCAGTTAAGCATGCTTATGCCATTGCACTAACCTCATGATTTCCGACCATGATTAGCATACCTTCGTGCTCCTCCGTTACTCTTTGGGAGGAGACCGCCCCAGTCAAACTACCCACCACACAGTGTCCTCGATCCGGATTACGGACCTGAGTTAGAACCTCAAACATACCAGGGTGGTATTTCAAGTTTGGCTCCACGATGACTGGCGTCACCGCTTCAAAGCCTCCCACCTATCCTACACAAATAGGTTCAAAGTTCACTGTGAAGCTATAGTAAAGGTTCACGGGGTCTTTCCGTCTAGCCGCGGATACACTGCATCTTAACAGCGATTTCAATTTCACTGAGTCTCGGGTGGAGACAGTGTGGCCGTCGTTACGCCATTCGTGCAGGTCGGAACTTACCCGACAAGGAATTTCGCTACCTTAGGACCGTTATAGTTACGGCCGCCGTTTACCGGGGCTTCGATCAAGAGCTTCGCCGAAGCTAACCCCATCAATTAACCTTCCGGCACCGGGCAGGCGTCACACCGTATACGTCCACTTTCGTGTTTGCACAGTGCTGTGTTTTTAATAAACAGTCGCAGCCACCTGGTATCTTCGGCCGCCAACAGCTTAGGGAGCAAGTCCCATCACCATCAGCGGCGTACCTTCTCCCGAAGTTACGGTACCATTTTGCCTAGTTCCTTCACCCGAGTTCTCTCAAGCGCCTTGGTATTCTCTACCTGACCACCTGTGTCGGTTTGGGGTACGGTCACTCAATATCTGATGCTTAGAAGATTTTCCTGGAAGCATGGCATCAACCACTTCAGTCCTAATGGACCTCGTCATCACGCCTCAGCCTTAAGGGAGTCCGGATTTACCTAAACTCCCAGCCTACACGCTTAAACACGGACAACCAACGCCGTGCTGGACTAGCCTTCTCCGTCCCTCCTTCGCAATATTGAGTGGTGCAGGAATATTAACCTGCTTTCCATCGACTACGCTCTTCAGCCTCGCCTTAGGAGCCGACTCACCCTACCCTGATTAGCATTGGATAGGAAACCTTGGTCTTCCGGCGGGGGAGCTTTTCACTCCCCTTATCGTTACTCATGTCAGCATTCGCACTTCTGATACCTCCAGGATGCCTCTCAGCTTTCCCTTCAACGGCCTACAGAACGCTCCTCTACCACGCATGCAAGCATGCGTCCGTAGCTTCGGTGTATAGTTTGAGCCCCGTTATATCTTCCGCGCAGGCCGATTCGACTAGTGAGCTATTACGCTTTCTTTAAAGGATGGCTGCTTCTAAGCCAACCTCCTAGCTGTCTAAACCTTCCCACATCGTTTCCCACTTAACTATAACTTTGGGACCTTAGCTGACGGTCTGGGTTGTTTCCCTTTCCACGACGGACGTTAGCACCCGCCGTGTGTCTCCCGTGATTGCACTCATTGGTATTCGGAGTTTGCATCGGGTTGGTAAGTCGGGATGACCCCCTAGCCGAAACAGTGCTCTACCCCCAATGGTGAGACACGAGGCGCTACCTAAATAGCTTTCGAGGAGAACCAGCTATCTCCGGGCTTGATTAGCCTTTCACTCCGACCCACAGCTCATCCCCGCATTTTTCAACATACGTGGGTTCGGTCCTCCAGTTGATGTTACTCAACCTTCAACCTGGCCATGGGTAGATCGCCCGGTTTCGGGTCTAATCCTAGCAACTATACGCCCTATTAAGACTCGGTTTCCCTACGCCTCCCCTATTCGGTTAAGCTTGCTACTAAAATTAAGTCGCTGACCCATTATACAAAAGGTACGCAGTCACGGAATAAATCCGCTCCCACTGCTTGTACGTACACGGTTTCAGGATCTATTTCACTCCCCTCACAGGGGTTCTTTTCGCCTTTCCCTCACGGTACTGGTTCACTATCGGTCAGTCAGGAGTATTTAGCCTTGGAGGATGGTCCCCCCATGTTCAGTCAAGATTTCTCGTGTCCCGACCTACTCGTTTTCATCTAAAATGCCTTTTCGCGTACGGGGCTATCACCCACTATGGCGCAACTTTCCAGTTGCTTCCGCTAAAACATAATAAACTTAAGGGCTAATCCCCGTTCGCTCGCCGCTACTTGGGGAATCTCAATTGATTTCTTTTCCTCGGGGTACTTAGATGTTTCAGTTCTCCCGGTTCGCCCCCTATACCTATGTATTCAGTATAGGGTACCCAGCTTACACTGGGTGGGTTTCCCCATTCGGATATCTCTGGATCATAGGTTGTTTACCACCTCCCCAAAACTTTTCGCAGGTTACCACGTCCTTCATCGCCTCTGACTGCCTAGGCATCCACCGTGCACGCTTATTCACTTGACCATATAACCCAAAAGGGTCGCAGTAGTTCTGACAAACTACTTTCAATCAAGCTTACGATAAACCCAATCTCTTGGGCCTTCGGATAAGTCACTCGATAAAACACAAATTCGATCACCTGGAAATTGATTAACAGATGATCGTGTATTTACCTAAACTTTGTTACAACGTGATCGCTAGAAGACGTTGCAACGTTTTTTTTGCCTAAACACACGCGCTGGTGACGTATGTGTTTAGACGAAGATTGATTCAGTGGC